>NZ_JABWSY010000001.1:323868-693952 GCF_013396335.1 Bacillus sp. EB106-08-02-XG196 | reverse complement strand
ACATGCAGCGGCTAATTCAGCTGTCCGTGCGGTTGCAGAAGAAGTTATTGAAGACGTAACAGTTGAAGAAGCTGTTGAAGTTGAAACTTCCGAAGAAGCTGTTGAAGTTGAAACTTCCGAAGAAGCTGTTGAAGTAGCAACTGAAGTTGAATCTGAAGAGGTTACAGAAGATGTAGTGCCTGATGAAGATGCTGTTGCTGTAATAGACTTAAAAAATTAATCTGTATTCAATAAGAAACCGAAGGATATTTTTCCTTCGGTTTCTTTGTGATTGATTTATACATACCGATTCCGACCGGACAGCATTCCAAATATGATGACGACTACTGAAACTAAAATGAGGGTAATAATGGGAATGGTCCATGTATGAGCCAAGTCATATAAATAGCCAATAAACAACGGACCTACTGCTGCTAGGAGATAACCTGTTGATTGTGTCATTCCCGATAAAGCTGCCGCTTGATTTGCATTTCGTGCACGCAGTCCGATATAGGTTAGAGCTAAGGGAAAACTTCCTCCCAATGCAATTCCAATCAAGACAATACTAAGGATTAAAATCGGATAGGAATCTCCTAACAGTAACCCGCTATACCCAACAACTGCGCACATCCCTAACATGAATGAAATCCATACCTGAGACCCCGCACGACCTGCAAGGACAGGAATGAAGAAACTTGCCGGTAATCCCATTAGCTGAGTAAAGGAAAGCATCCATCCTGCTGTCCCCATACTTATTCCATGACTATGCAGGATTTCAGGTAACCAAGAAATCGTTACATAGAATAAAAAGGATTGGAATCCCATGAAAATGGCGATTTGCCAGGCAAGAGGAGTACGCCATAATGCAGCAGAGTCAGCGCGCCCCTTCTTTTGAATGACGCTGGATTCTTTTCCGTTACTTTTTCGTAGAAAGACCCACACTACGATTGCAACTACTACCGGTATTGCCCATACAATCTGAGCACCCTGCCACCCAAGGTTTAAATCCATTGCTAAAGGAACGCTGATTCCTGAAGCTAAGGATGCGATTAGTCCCATTGATGTGGAATAAACACTTGTCATTAACCCAAATTTCTCTGGGAACTTATCCTTAACAACGGCTGGTAAAAGAACATTTCCAATCGCAATACCCAATCCAGCCAAAAGAGTTCCAGCGAAAAGGAAAAAAGTCATCGGAACCGAGCGGATTATAATACCAATGAAAAGAGATGTTAAACCAATGATTAATGTCACTTCATTTGTCAGCTGATTCGCTATTTTTGGAACAAGGGGAGACATGATGGCGAAAACCACTAAAGGTAAACTCATCAATAAACCCGCACTCCAATGCGTAAGTCCAACATCCTCCTGAATCATCCCAACTAATGGACCCAGAGATGTAATGGCTGGGCGCAAATTAAAGGCTACAAGGACAATCCCCATAATAAAAAAATATATATATGCTGATTTCGCATTCGCTTTTGACTCTAATAATTCCAAGAAAAGCAACCTCTCTCTCTCATAAAACAAACTTTCTAAAGTATAGCATATTCATTGGGAAAGAGGGGACCATGGGGACGGTTCTTATGGTTTTTAAAACCACAAGAACCGTCCCCACGGTCCTATTTTAGACATATTATTTCACTGCTTCTGCTAACAAATCGACGATATGAACACCGCGCATTTTACCGGACAGGCCTTCACGCTCGATTCCGAGCTGCATTTGCAGCAAGCATCCAGGGTTTGCGGTTACGATGGTGGTTGCATGAGTCGCTTTTGCCTGAACCATTTTATAGTCAAGCATGACCATTGACATTTCGGACTCAACGATATTATAAATACCAGCAGAACCACAGCAGCGGTCGGCTTCTTTCATTTCTTTGTACTGTACCCCTTTTATAGCCCCCAGCAGTGTCCTTGGCGCTGAGGCTGTCTTCATCACATTTCGCAAATGGCAGGAATCCTGATAGGTAATCACCTGAGGCGGGAGCTCTAATTTCACTTTTTTATGAAAAGAAACAGCTACAAGTATTTCAGAAATATCCTTTATCTTCTCTTTGAACGCCACTGCACGTTGCTTCCAAACTGGGTCATCCTTTAGCAGGTGATCATAATCAACAAGGAAGGCGCCGCAGCCGCCAGCATTGGTAATAATAAAGTCGGCATCTAAGTCTTCAAATGCCGCAATATTTCTCTTGGCAAGCTCTTTTGCTGACTCTTTTTCACCGCTGTGTCCGTGAAGAGCCCCACAGCAGGTTTGCTTCTTCGGAATCACAATCTCACAGCCAGCTAATTGTAACAATTTCATAGTCGAATCGTTTGTCTTCATGAACATCGTATCCATCAGGCAGCCGCTGAAAAAAGCAACCTTGTGTACTTTCTCCGCCAATGCTGGCAGGTGCTCTGGACGGTTCTTCATTTCTCTCATAGTCGGTACTTTTGGAAGCACTTTTTCCATCGTGGCTAAATTGTCAGGTAACAAACCTAAATAGCCAGTTTTCTGCGCAAGGGTTTGAATCCCCGAGCGCTGATAGAAGCCAAGCAATCCAACCATCGTGCGCATCCGATTTTGGTGAGGGAAAAGCCCTTCAAATACTGTTTTTCTAATAGCCCTAACCGGTAATGAGTGTTTTTTATTTTGATTAATAATATCCCTTGCTTCTTCTAGTAAGTGACCGTAATTAACGCCGGAAGGGCAGACTGGTTCACAGGCACGGCATCCGAGACAAAGCTCGAGGGAGCGTTCGAAATCCTCATCAGGTTCAACTATTCCATCGACGACCGCTTTCATCATCGCAATCCGACCGCGAGGAGAATGAGACTCCTTGTAACCTGATTCAATATACGTTGGACAGGTTGGCAGACAGAAGCCGCAGCGCATACAATTTAACAACTCGTCCTCGTTCATCCGCTCTTTGAATTGCTCTTGAATTTTCTGTTGTTCGAGTAAAGTTGTCATCTTGTCATCACCACGCGTTTCTTGCTGTCCTTCGCAAAGACTTTCCCGGGGTTCATGATGTTGTTCGGATCAAATGCCTTCTTAATCCCCATCATCGCAGCGATTCCTTCCTTATTCAGCTTCCACTCTAAGTACGGTGCCTTCATCGCTCCGACTCCGTGCTCGCCGGTAATTGTTCCACCGAGTTCAATCGCTTTTTCAAAAATTTCAGCGAACGCTTTTTCAACGCGTTCCATTTCTTCATGGTTTCTCGCATCGGTTGCGCAGGTAGGATGGAGATTGCCGTCACCGGCATGGCCAAAGGTGCAAATGGTCAAATTATATTTTTCGGTGATTTCATTAATTGCTTTTACCATGTTGGCAATTTCAGAACGAGGGACGGTTGCATCCTCCAAAATGGTCGTTGGTGCTAAACGGGCAATTGCTGAAAGTGCAGCGCGTCTTGCCGTTCTAAGCGCCATCGCTTCCTCTTCTGATGCAGCGATTTGAATCGATACCGCATTTTCTTGCTTACATACCTCTGCGATTTTAGCTATATCGCGTTCGACAACCTCGGGCGGACCATCCTGTTCAATTAATAGCACCGCTTGAACGTCAGTTGGCAGACCAATTTGAGCATAGTCTTCAACGACCTTTAATGTTGCTTGATCGAGGAACTCCAAAGTAGTTGGAATGATTTTATTGGCAATAATCTTCGAAACAGACCTTGCAGCTGCAGAAAGATCCTGGTAAAGAGCCAGCATCGTTTTCCGTGTTTCTGGCATTGGAATCAGCTTCAAGGTGGCTTCGGTAATCGCACAAAGTGTTCCTTCAGAGCCAACGAAAAGTCGAGTTAAGTCATACCCAGCAACATCCTTTGCCAGCTTTCCGCCTGTTCGAAGGATATCGCCATTCGGTAATACCGCTTCAAGTCCAATCACATAATCCCGCGTAACACCGTATTTGAGTCCGCGTAAGCCGCCTGAATTCTCGTTAATATTACCGCCAATCGTTGAGATTTTCATCGAACTTGGATCAGGCGGATAGAAAAGACCCTTTTCTTCAATGGCATTAATCAAATCAAGGGTAATCACACCTGGCTGAACGGTAATCGTCAGGTTTTCTTCATCAATTTCAAGGATTCTGTTCATATGTTTAAAAAGGAGGACAACTCCGCCCTCCGTTGGGCAAGTTCCTGCACAAAGGTTGGTGCCTGAACCGCGCGGAACAATCGGAACTCCGTATTGATTACAAATCTTCAATATCTCTGAGACTTCCTCAGTATTTCGCGGACTGACTATTGCATCCGGCATTGATTGGAAGTTTGGTGTTGCATCATAGGAATAGACTAAACGTTCTATTTTAGAATCATCGAAGTTTTCTTTGGTTACAATTGAAATCAATTTTTCTTTTACATCATTCGAGAGCATGCTATTTCCCCCATTTTCGTACTATTTTCATACTACTTAAAGTATAAAAAAACAGGCATACGCCTGCTATAGATAAACATACAAAGTATTAGTCGAAAATAGATTTGTTTTTGGTTATTCATCCAAAAGATGGACAGCAAGGTACAAAGAAAACAAATCATGGATGGTGTTTGGGTTTAACTGGGTCAGCTCCTCGACTTTCTTCAAACGATAATGAAGCGTGTTGATATGAATGTGCAAGGAGTGAGCTGTATTTTTTAACGAATGATTTTGATTAAATAATTCACGTAAGGTTTCCAACAGGTCTTTTTCTTTTAAAAGGGGTCCAATGGTCCGCTGAATGTATTCAGATTTTACTTCTGATGTAAGTTCTCCGGTAATCATTTCAAGGGTTAATTCCTCATCAAAAATAATACTTTTATTTCGTCTAGCGATTTTCAACGCTCGTTCGGCCTGCACATAGGATTGGTGCAGCTTAGAAGCGGGTGCACACTGGCCGACTCCAGCATAAGCAGTAATCCCGAAGCTATTTTTAATGAATTGCAGAAAGTGCCCTAAACGATTTTTGATTTGAACGTTAATAGGGCAATCGATTAATACAATGATTCGTTCATTACCTGACCTTGTTAGGACGTCATTTTTATTATGGGAAAAAGCACTCAAGATAGAGGACCATACATCTCTTGATAAAGGAAACCTTCTTTCTCCAAACTCGATGATAACAGCTGTACGGTTGACATCAAGATTAATGGTCAGAGCACGGGCACGTTCAAGCAAACTCGGACTTGGTTCTTTTGCCTGAAGCCATTCGAGGACAAAGGTTTCCATCGCTCGGGAGTGATATTCAAACTGTTCACCAAAGTAGTTTTCACTGATTAACAGCTCGGTCATTTTACGAATGATTTCCCCAAACGGGGTAACACTTTCAGGGTCACCTGTAATCCCAATAACACCAATGACCTCATGTTGAAAGAAAATAGGTAGATTAATCCCAGACTTTACCCCTTTTAGCTGTAAGGCTTCATTCTCTGTAATAATCAGCTTTTTCTTCTGCTGTGATGTGATGAAGGCTCCTTCATGGAAGGTACCGAGTCGTTCCCGGTTAGTGCTTGCCATGATGATGCCATCTGTGTTCACTACGATAATTTCTTCTGCCATTAATTTCTGAACTTCCCTCACTATTTTTTCAGCGAGTTCTGGTTGAAGCATTTGGCATCACCATCCCTTGTATATTGGTATTTCCATAAATATGGTAGAAGTTATTTTTGAAGTAATATTTTAATTAGTACTATAATTATAATGAAATAAAAGTGCAAAGGGGAGAATATCTTGAAATATAAAATGTTAGCGACAGATTTGGACGGAACACTATTAAATGAGCAAAGAGAGATTGATAAGGAAAATATCGAGGCGATTCATGAGTACCGCGAAAGAGGCGGAAGGGTCGTGATTTGCAGCGGCCGTTCCCCGCTTTCTACCAGATGGATTGCCAATACAATCGGACTAAAAGGTGAGCCGATTATTGCCTATAATGGCGCTGTGATCCTTGATGAAAATGGAGAAATTAGTGAGCAATCTGTTTTCGAGCATGACCATCTCATGAGCTTCTGGGAGTTATGTGAAGGAGAAGGCATTTATGCACATTTTTACGAGGGAGATACCTTACTCGTTCCATCAGAAACGAAATGGAATAAGAATTGGATTGAGAATAATATCCTCGCTCTTGAAAAAACAGGGGCAAACTTGGAAGAACGTGAGAGTTTTCGCGGGCAATGCCAGGTGAAAATGGTCGCTGATTTTTATCGCTATGTTAAGACTAATCAACCCGTGATCACAAAAATTGCTGTTTTTAACGATGAGGGTAAACTCGCTGATTTTACAAAAGCGATTGATAAACAAGTAGGTGGAATGGAAATCAGCAGCAGTTTCAACTTTCTCAATTTGGAAATTTCACCTGCTGGTGTGAGTAAGGCTTCATCCTTATTAAAACTCGGTGAGAAGCATGATATTCACATTTCGCAAATTGCGGCGATTGGGGATAATTACAATGATTCCCTGATGCTAAGTGCTGCAGGACTAGGGATTGCAATGGGAAATGCACCGGACGATGTGAAAAATCTGGCTGATCAGGTGACGGGAAGTAATCATGAAAAGGGCGTGGCACAGGCGATTCGTCGGTTTCTACTAGAATAATTTTGAAATGGTATTTTACTATTTTAATAAAAATGTTGAATTATTATTTCACAAGCGATATAATGAGTGCATGGAAATCGCTTACAACTAGAAAAAGCTAACGAGGAGGATTAGGAAATGATCGAAGAAAATCTCGAATTATTAACGACCGAGTCCCGAAATGATGAGACGATGCAGATTGATACAGCTAGTCCAATTGATATATTACGAATCATGAACGAACAAGACAAAATGGTAGCCCTGGCTGTCAAAGAAGTTTTACCAGATATTGAGGAAGCCGTTCAGTTTGTGTTTGAATCCTTTAAAAAAGGCGGACGCCTGATTTATTTAGGAGCAGGAACGAGTGGCAGATTAGGTGTTTTGGACGCTGTTGAATGCCCGCCTACCTTTAGCACAGAGCCAGAAATGGTTGTAGGATTAATGGCAGGAGGAGAGGGTGCCTTTCTGAAAGCCGTTGAAGGTGCTGAGGATGATATGGAACTTGGCGTAAGTGACCTGAAGGATTTGGATTTGACAGAGAACGACACGGTTATTGGGATTGCAGCCAGCGGCCGGACACCTTATGTGATTGGAGCGCTTCGCTATGCTAGAAGCATCGGAGCGAAAACCGTTGCGTTATCGTGTAATAAAAATGCGGCGATTAGTAAAGAAGCACACCAAGCAATCGAAGTCATTGTCGGTCCAGAGGTTCTAACGGGTTCAACCCGTTTGAAATCAGGTACAGCTCATAAAATGATTTTGAATATGATTTCGACTTCATCGATGATTCTTTTGGGTAAGGCCTATGAGAATTTAATGGTCGATGTAAAGGTGAGTAACCTGAAATTAAAGGAACGCGCGATTGGGATTATCCGCAAAATTACTGGCGTTTCGTATGAAGTGGCTTTGGAGACATTAGAAAAATCAGGGCTGCAGGTGAAAACAGCCATTGTGATGATCAAACGTGAGACTACGAAAGAGGAAGCAGAAAAGCTATTAACAGTAGCGAATGGCTATGTGAAAATCGCCATTCAACAATAGATTTTGTGAAAAGGTGGTAATAGGTGTGGCCGCAGGCGGGTTAAAAATGCTCCAGAATATGCTTGAACAGCTTCCGGCTTCTGAGCGGAAGATTGCTCATTTCATTCTTGAGAATCCACAAAGTATTTTAAACAGTACGGTCAATGATATCGGAGCTCAAGCCAAAACGAGTGGAGCAGCGGTTATTCGCTTGTGTAAGTCACTCGGTTTGAATGGATTTCAGGATTTAAAGGTAAGAATTGCGGGCGATTTAGTGAAGCCCGCAGAACAAGGATATCGTGACATCGAGCCTGGGGAATCTTATTTTTCGATTGTCCAGAAGACCACCAGCAATAGTATTCAGAGCATCCGCGATTCTGCAGAGATGATCAATTACGAGGAATTGGAACGGGCCGTTCAGACATTACTGTCTGCTCAGAATGTCCATTTCTTCGGAATTGGCGCCTCTAATATTATTGCAAAGGACGCACAGCAGAAGTTCCTAAGGATTCAAAAAAATGCAACCGCTTTTACTGATACACATCTTGTAGCAACATTGATTGCGAATGCGAAAAAGGATGATGTGGTGTTTGCCATCTCTCACTCGGGGGAAACCGCAGAAGTAATCAAAGTAACATCACTTGCAAAAGAGCGCGGCGTGAAGACGATTAGTTTGACGAAATACGGACAATCCGCTGTCGCTTCGCTGGCCGATATTAAACTGTTTACCTCGTATTCTGGGGAACCGGCTTTCCGGAGTGCCGCAACATCATCACGTCTTGCTCAGTTATATATGATGGATATTTTGTTTTTGTCGATGGCGACGGTCCAATACGAGCAAACGATTCAGGCAATTGATCAAACAAGAGATGCCATTCGGTTTATTAAAGAAGGAAATTAACCTTTCAGGGGGTGAGTGTGTTCACTATTACACCATGTTCATTGGGGAAATAGATCACATGATTCAAACAGTAAAATACAACAGAGAGTAGGGGAAACGAAATGGCTGGAGAAAATAAAATATTAGCTGAAAAAATTCTCGAACAACTAGGCGGCGCTAGTAACATTGGCAATTACACACATTGTATGACAAGGCTTCGCGTTACACCGAAGGATGAGTCTGTGATTAATAAGGCTGCCCTTAAGAAAATCGAAGGAGTCCTTGGAGTGGTTGAGGAAGAAACCCTTCAAATCATTCTCGGACCTGGAAAAGTAAATAAGGTAACAGAAGAGTTTGGTAAGTTGATTGACGCTGAAGGTGGAATCAATTTAAAAGAAAAAGCAGCGAGCACAAAAGCAGAAATCAACAAAAAGAATGCAACACCATTTAAAATGTTTTTACGTAAAATCGCTGGAATTTTCATTCCATTAATCCCTGCACTTGTTGCGTCAGGTTTAATTACAGGGATTACAAAAGCGGTAATTCAAGCAGGATGGTTAGCAGGTGATTCTCAGCTTGCAACGATTCTATCTGTTATCGGCAGTGGATTATTTGGTTACCTTGGTATTTTAGTGGGTACGAATGCAGCGAAGGAATTTGGCGGTTCGCCAGCGCTTGGTGCGATTGCGGGTATCTTGATTATTAACCCGGCGGTTGCAGGAATTCATTTGTTTGGCACAGATTTACTTCCTGGTCGCGGTGGTTTAATAGGGGTTCTATTTGCTGCTATCTTTATCGCTTTAGTTGAAAAACGTGTACGTAAGTTTGTTCCAACGTCTCTTGATCTTTTCATCACACCAACGGTTGCTTTATTGGTTACTGGTATTGTTACTTATCTTGTCTTTATGCCGATTGGTGGATTTGTTTCAGATGTTATCACAAAAGGTTTAACTTCTTTACTTGATATGGGTGGTGTAGTAGCAGGATTTGTTCTTGGTGCAACCTTCCTGCCATTGGTTGTAACGGGTTTACACCAAGGTTTAACACCGATTCACTTAGAGTTAATTAATACAATCGGTGACGACCCACTTCTTCCAATCTTGGCAATGGGTGGAGCAGGTCAAGTCGGTGCAGCGTTTGCCATCTATCTTAAAACAAAGAAAACTCGCTTAAAAAGAGCGATTGGCGGTGGTCTGCCAGCAGGTATTCTTGGAATTGGTGAGCCGTTAATTTTCGGTGTTACACTTCCATTAGGCCGTCCGTTCCTAACAGCCTGTTTAGGTGCCGGTGTCGGCGGTGCATTCCAAGCAGCATTTGGAATTGCAACAATCGCTATTGGGGTATCAGGGCTGCCACTTGCTTTCCTTGTTGTTGCAGGTCAAGTTGTTCTTTATTTGGTTGGGGTATTAATTGCCTATGCAGCAGGATTCTTGTTCACGTATTTATTCGGTTTCAATGATGACATGGCTGGTGAATTTGATTGATTGGTATTTCCTTCTATTTAAATGATTCTTTGGCAGAAGAACGGATTAAACTGGCTGGAAAAATGGGTGTGAAGCGAGCGTTTACCTCGCTTCACATTCCAGAAGAATCCGGTGATTTAGTGAATCGTGCGATGAACCTGCTTCAGTGTGCGAAGGAAGCAGGAATAGAAGTTTATGCGGATGTTTCGTTAAAGACACCTGGTCACTTGGGTTTAGATAGTTTATTTGATTTAAAATCACTTGGAGTCAGCGGCCTCAGACTGGATGACTTTTTTGAAAATGAATTGATTTTGAAGCTGGCGGGTGAATTTAAGCTTGCGCTAAATGCCAGTATTATCTTTGAGGATGATATTCGGGCCCTATTGGATGGCGGATTAAAGGCTAGTCAGCTGTTAGCTTGGCATAATTTCTATCCAAGGATTGAGACTGGATTGTCGGATTGGTTTTTTCAGAAGCAAAATGAACTTTTTAAGAAATATGGAATCCCGGTGAGTGCGTACATTCCTGGTGATGGGGAAAAGCGCGGTCCGTTGTTTGAAGGACTGCCAACCTTGGAAGAGCACCGTGAAATGGACCCATTTTTGGCGACAATGGAATTGTTCCATTATGATGTTAGTGATGTTTATATCGGTGATCCAGCGGTAAGTGAGGATCTGCTTAAGAAATTAATCGATCTTGATCAAAATCATAGGATTGAGATTCGAATACAAGGGTTCCAAGAAGGAGAGTTCAAGCTTCGCCCTGATCTGTCCAGAGATGTTCGACGGTTTATGGATACTAGAAGTGTTGAGCCAATACTTCCTGAGAATACGAGTGAACGTTGGCTTGGCAGTATTACGAGAGACAATGACCGTTATGGAAGATATCGGGGTGAGGTCCAAATTACCCTGTGTGATCTGCCTGCCGATGAAAGGGTCAATGTGGTGGGAAAAGTGATCGAGGAAGATATCGTGTTTCTCTCCTATCTCAAACCTGGACAAAAGGTAAAATTCATACATGTTTAATGAACTGCCTCAGCATTGGGGCAGCTTTTTTGCCTCTTATGATAAAGACTTTTTATGACCATTGACGCAATCTATTATTTTTGTATAATTAATTGATGGATTTTTACTATTAATACATTTATAACTAGCTAGAAGGTAAAAAGGGGTAATGGTTGTGGCAAAAAGTATGTGGATGACACTTGAAGAATCAATGCCAAAGAAAAAAATGAAAAAAAACCTACTCTATATTAATATTATGATTGGCACGATTATACTAAGTGCATTAGTAACAATCCTTGCAAATCAATTCTCATAATATGAATCCTAATCCATTAGCCGATTAGGATTCTTTTTTTTCGGGTGATAATTGGTTGTAATGGGAAAAGAAATGGGAGTTATACTACTAATAATAAAGGGGGGATTCCATGGTGGAACTGAAGTATCTAAATCCGACCGAACTTCTAGAGAAAATCTACGATACGCTTTGCTCTGAGTATGAAGACGAAGCACATTATGACAATGAAAAGGACAAACAAGATATAGAAGTGACCAAAAAACGTTTAACGAAAAAAGTATTTAACGAATTCGTCGTCGATGATGAGTATTTTTTAACCATGGATTCGAAAACCTTCAAAGAACGTTATCATTTGTATGAAAAAGACCTACTCAAAATGATTACAGGCTGCAGCGAAAATGGAGTCCCCTATGAAAAATTCATTGTAATCATAGATGATTTACTGGCCAGCGCCAACCATAGACTCAATGCATTTGAACAACTAAACGAAGAAATCACAAGAATCAAGGCAGAAAAAGAACAGGAAGAACAGGATCCAGAACTAGGAGAAGCAATAGTGGATGAAGAAACAGATGAAGAAGAGGAGAATATACAGTGATGTATAAATGGTGCCTGTCACCGCCCGTGGACACTGTCCACGGGCGGTGACAGGCACCAAACTTTTTATCATATTGCCGCTTTATCTGGAAATGCTAGGATAAAGGAGGTTGACTGAGATGAAGTGGAAGAAGTTATTATTGATTTTATTTTTAAGTTGTTCTCTTTTCTCCATAACGGGTTGTGGTAATGATGAGGAGCCTGAGGAAGGGGAAAAGATTGAAGATGTAGAGGAAGAGGATGAAATTGGAGACGGCGAGGTTGATGATGAATAGGGTTAAACCCTGTCGTCCTATCACCACAAAATAGAAGGGAGTGCCTTTAACGGCACTCCCTTCTATTTTATTATGGCAGGATGTTTCCAGCAGCACGAAAGATTTCGTACCACTCTTCGCGTGTTAAATAGATTTCACTTGCTTTACAGCATTCCGTTAACCTGTCCACGGTCATCGTACCGATCACTGGCTGCATTTTGGCTGGGTGACGCAGGAGCCACGCAATCGCGATGGTGGTATTACTAACTTCATATTTAGCAGCAATTTCATCGATCTTCTGATTTAATTCAGGAAACTTGTCGTTTCCTAGAAAAACACCTTCAAAG
The DNA here is from genome assembly GCF_013396335.1 of Bacillus sp. EB106-08-02-XG196. Taxonomy (GTDB): domain Bacteria; phylum Bacillota; class Bacilli; order Bacillales; family Cytobacillaceae; genus Neobacillus. The sequence goes on along the minus strand of NZ_JABWSY010000001.1, from coordinate 681,573 downwards.
AATCCATATTGGAAAGGAGACCATGGCTGAATGGTAATGTCGTTCAGTCTGCAAAAATCAAGCACACTTCCATCGCGATTAATTGCAGATTCGTTCTCCATGTTCACGTTCAATCCATTGGAAATCATGTTGGCGTTTGTGATACTCAATTGAAGCTGGTTGGCTACAATTGGCTGCTTCACATATTTCTGCAGCAATTGAATTTGCATCGGGTTTTGGTTGGAAACACCAAAATGGCGTACTTTTCCTGTATTCTCTAGAATATCGAATGCCTCTGCTACTTCCTCAGGCTCCATTAGAGCATCCGGACGGTGAAGGAGCAGCGTATCCAGATATTCGGTGTTCAACCTTTTCAAAATCCCATCCACCGAATGTAATATATGCTCCTTTGAAAAATCAAACATCCCTTTGCGAATGCCGCATTTTGATTGGAGGATGATTTTTTCACGGATTTCAGCATTCATATGTATGGCATCGGCGAAAATTTCCTCTGATGTTCCATCCCCGTAAATATCTGCATGGTCGAAAAAATTTGCTCCTTGCTCTAAAGCATTTTGGATAAAGATCTCCGCTTCCTTCTTTTCTAATGACTTCATGCGCATGCAGCCGACTGCAACCACCGGCACTTCTAATGTGCTGCTTCCTAGTTTCATTATTCTCATCATCATGACCTCCATTTTAGGGAATTTTCCACTCTCATGAACACTATGTATTTCATTCCTTATTTTGACACATTAGCAGGTTAGTATCAAAATTTACGAATCGCTGCATTTTCCCAAGTGGTAGAGTCGAGTAATAGGAAAGTGCTATAATAGATTATTCCAATATACGAAAAATTGTAAGGGTTTTCCCTGAAGGGGGTAACATGCTTTTTTCATTACGCAATCGCTTATTACTTATTTTTACCTGTTTGTTAACCATTCCCTTTATTATACTATCATTGATTATTCCTAGCTTTTTTACATCTGTTATTCGAGAACAGACTCAAGAGTTGACCATAGAAATGATGGATCAGTTTTCGCTTTATGTTGATTCCATCTCTACACAGGCAGAGGATTTGGGCAAGCAAGTGCTTGTTAATCAGACCACACAGGAATGGATTAGATTAAATAGACAAGGTGCTGGCAAGGAAGAAATCGATGCATTGATGAATCAACTTAAACAGGGACTATCCTCGATCATGATTAACAATTCTAATGCGATGTCGATTTCGGTGCTGCTTGATGATGGGACCGGTACTTGGGGTGTTCATTCCTCACTTCATGAAACAGATTGGTATCAGGACTTTACCCAACATAATCAGGACTATGTTAAGTCACATTTAGATCCATTTCAGCAAAGTCATGAAATGCAACAAAAGAAGATCAATAGCTATATTTTGCCCCTCATTGATACCAATACGATGATATCAGCGGGGGTTATTAAAGTGAATTTCCCTTCTGCTTTACTGGAAACGGCGCTAAATAAAATAACAATTGGGCAAAATGGGCATACCTATTTGCTAAATCAGCAGGGTGAGAATATTTTGGCAGGGAAAATAAAGACCCCGAATTCGATCCTGAAACAAAGTTTAAAACAAATCACCACTAGTAAAGACCAAGAAGGGCTAATTGAGGCCGCTTATCAGAAGGAGAAATACTTAGTTTTCTTTCAAAAGCTGCCAGTAGGGGATTGGATCCTAGTCAGTGAAGTGACAGAGTCCGATTTATTCGCAAGGGCCAATCATTTACAGCGAAACCTTCTTTTAACGAGTGCAGTCCTTTTTTTCATCACGATTGTGGCTTCGGTGATTATGTCTAACAATATTACAAGTCCTTTAGGAAAACTTGCAAAAGCGCTTGTGTTTATCGAACGGGGAGATTTTACAGGGGCAAAACGCTTTATGCCTCACATTAAATCTCAAAATAATGAAGTTGATTACCTTATTAATGTTACGGAACATACGATTGATCAATTGCAGAATTTAATTGAAACAGAATATGAAGCCAATTTGCGCCGGAAAGATGCTGAATATAAAGCCTTATTATTACAAATCAACCCTCACTTTCTAAATAACACGCTTGAAATTATTGGAAGTTTAGCACTTCAAGAGAAAAATAAAGAGGTCATGAATGTAAGCATTTATTTAGGGAAAATGCTGAGATATTCTTTAAATACAAAAAGCAATATTGTACCGTTAGGTGAAGAAGTAAATTATATCAAGAGTTACACGAACATATTAAAGTTAAGATATGAGGACACGATTACGATTCATATGGATGTAGACCCTGGCACCGTAACGATCCCCATTATTAAATTCATTTTACAACCACTTGTAGAAAATGCTGTGAAATATAGTTTCAGTGAAAAGACGTTTGCCAATATTTTTATAAAAACTGAAGTGATTGGGAGTCAGCTTACCCTGTCAGTGGCAGATAAAGGGATGGGGATGTCTGAAGAAATCATTTCTGATTTAGAATCCCAAGCGGATGAAACCATACACGTATTGGAAAGCAAAGGAAACAGCATTGGGCTAAGAAATGTACTTGGACGATTAAACCTTACCTATGGAGATGACTTTACCTATCAAATTGAATCTACAAAAAATGAAGGTACGAAGATTACTTTACTGATTGATTTGAAGAGGGGGGGGGAGACAGGATGAAAGTGTTAATCACGGATGATGAGATTCAAATTCGTAAAGGATTACGCTTAAAAGTAGACTGGGAGGAAGAGGGATTTCAACTTGTTGAAGAGGCTTCAAATGGAAAAGAAGCTCTTGAAATCCTCCAAACCAAGGATATTGATATAGTAATTACCGATATGAGAATGCCTATTATGGATGGAGTAGAATTGGCAAAACGTTGTCATCAAGAGTTTCCTCATGTAAAAGTCATCGTATTATCAGGTTATTCCGATTTTGATTATGTGCGAAATTCACTGCAACAAGGCGTTAAAGACTATTTACTGAAACCTGTTGCCCCCGATGAATTAGTAGAAGCATTGAGGAAGATACGGAAAGAAGTAGAAGAAGAAAGAAGAAAACAAGTAGAAATTGCGCAAATGAGCCGGCTTGTTCATTCTCATTTACTAGAATTGCAGGAACAATTTATCCTTCATTTAGCAAAAGAAGAACGATTACAGCTTCCGATTGTGACTGAAAGGCTTCATCAGCTCCAACTCCAAGAACTGGCAAATGAAAATGCAAAAGTACAGTTTTTCACGGTGGAAATTAGAGATGGCCTCGATTCTGCTCGTCTAGAGGAACTAAGGATTCCATTTCAGTTATTGTGTAAGGAAATCGCTCAACAGCAGAATGCAACCTATGTGTTTACGGATCCTAGCTATCCCAATATGGTTCAATTTTTACAGCGAGTTGATTCCCATTCTTCAACGACCAATCCTTTCGTTTTGCAAATTCAACAAAACGTTAACAAGCTATTAAAATTAGAAACGGTCATTGGTATAGGGACGATTGTGAATGGACTTTCAGAATATAGGAGCGGATATATATCCAGTTTACTTGCGTGGAGCCAAAGTCAACTTGGATCAAAGTCACAGATTATGGATCAAACTGCTGCAAGCGAAGAGGTGTTTGACTTTTCTCCGGATTTTGAGAGACGGATAACGAATTCCATTGAAAATGTTGATTTTGCTGCATTTAAAGATAATCTACAGATTGTTCTTGATGGTTCCGAAGGTCGTTCGGTTATGTCGTTTTCTTTTGCTGCCAACCAGGTGTTATTTATGTTGGGATCATTAGCGAAAAAGTACGATGTCGAGACGAAAGATATTCAAAATACGATTTGGAATTGCCAACAAAATATATGGAAGCTCTATTCTCAACATAAAGTGAAAGAGGACCTGATTCAATTGGCCTCATTAATCATTGAAAAAGTTCGCCTCGCTCGTTTTTCCAATAAAAAATTAATCGATAGCATCCGTCATTATTTGGACCAGCATTATGCAAGTGAAATATCCCTTACCACCTTGTCTACATTATTTCACATTAATAGTGCCCATTTATCGGAAACATTCAAACTTCATGTCGGCCAGAACTTTAGTGATTATCTGGTAAATTTGAGGTTGAATAAGGCAAAACAATTACTTAAAGATCACCAGCTGAAAATCATTGATGTCAGTAACTTAGTTGGTTTTTCAAACTCAGGGTATTTTAGTACGGTATTTAAAAAACACGTTGGACAAACACCTTTAGAATTTCGTAACTCGATAGGGGAATAATCCGGTTTGGTAGGGAGGAGGAGATTAGGTGAAGAAATGGTTAACACTCATCATTCTTTTTAGTATAGCGGGTTTTGCCTTTTTTACTTTATCAGGTAAAAGTCCGGATAAAGAGAAACCGATAAAACAAGTGGAGCTGACCTTTTTACGGAATTTAGCGAATCCAGCGTTTAATCAGGCCTATGAAGAGATGATTGCTGCCTTTGAAGCAAAGCACCCCACTATCAAGATTAATATGCAATCGATGCACTGGGGAAATGAATATGAATTAAGGCTGCGTACTGAACTGGCTGCCGGAAACCATCCTGATATTATGGCGATTGATAGTCCAAATCTTGCTCTTTATGCAAACTCCGGATCGCTTTTATCGATGGATTCTTTTATGAAAAAGGAAGGCAATATTGACGATATACCCGAAGGTGTATTAAAGGGTTTAACCTATAAGGATGAAATTTACCTTGCTCCCATTGTGGAATCGAGCATTGCTTTATTTTACAATATGAATCTTTTCAGGGAGGCCGGAATCCCCTTCCCTTCAGGAAATCCAGACCATCCCTTGACGTGGGAGGAAGTGCTGGAAATTGCTAAAAAAATCAACAATCCTGCAAAAGGTGTGACCGGGATAGACCCGGCCCAAGGCTTTAATGTAGGAGAAGGACCTGCTTATTTTAAAATGCCGATCCTTTGGCAATTTGGAGCAGATGTTATTAGTCCAGATGGATCAACTGCACAGGGGTATCTCAATTCACCTGAAGCATTAGAAGCCTTACAATTTTATCAAGATTTATATCGTAAGCACGGGGTAGCGTCGGTTGAAATGCCTCCCACTCCTTTTGAAACAGATAAGCTTGGGATGACGGTATTGGGTTCTTGGGCGATATCGGAATTACAACAAACACCTGGTTTTGTACTTGGAGAAGATTATGGGGTCGCCCCCCTGCCGAAGGGGAAACATCAAGTTGTCCCGAATGGTGGCTGGGCACTGGGGATTTCATCGAAAACCAAGCATCCAGAGGAGGCCTGGGAATTTGTGAAATTCGCTACAGGGTATGAGGGTTCGAAATTGTTCGTCGAAATCTCCGGTGATTTACCTGCACGATATTCAGTTGCAAAAGAATTCTCAGAACTCAATGAATATCCCAAAAATATCTTTGTCCAACAAGACCAAAACTACTCAAAAAATCGACCAGTAACTCCAGCCTATCCAGTCATCAGCGAAGCGGTTAAGGATCTATTTGAAGAGGTCGGGCTGCAAGGGAAAAATGTCGAAGAAGCCGCAAACCTAGCGGTAGAGAAGATTAATAATGGTTTAAAAGATATCAAAAAGTAATCCTCAGGTTTAGTGAGCTAGAGGATTTTTAATTTATGTGAACTTGAATTCCTAGTGTATGCGTGCTAGAGGACAAACTTTTCTTGTATCTGCTCGATTCGTCCTCAAGCAGGGGTATTGAGGACAAAACTCGGTGAGCTCAATGAAGATTTGTCCTCAAGCAGGGGTATTGAGGACAAAACTAGTGAGAGCCAAAGAGGATTTGTCCTCAAGCAGGGGTATTGAGGACAAAACTAGTGAGAGCCCAAAGAGGATTTGTCCTCAAGCAAGGGTATTGAAGACAAAACTAGTGAGAGCCCAAAGAGGATTTGACCTCAAGCAGGGGTATTGGGGACAAAACTAGTGAGAGTCTAATAAGGATTTGACCTCAATCATTGGGATTGAGATCAAAACTTGCAGCGGTATCGAAAAGAGATGTCTCCAATCATCAAGAAATTAAAAAAATGTCCTTAAGATTACCTCTCAAGGACAAAATTTTTATAATAAGAAGCATGACATTTTATTGATAAAACGCCCATTGGCCAAGACCTGTAATTTTAAGATTCTTTCCTAGAACTCTGCTTATTCTTTTCCTAGAATCTACTACTTCACACCATTCATGAATAATGTTTGTCGTGATTTTCTTCTCCGGAAACAGAAGCTTGAATTCCTCTACATTGCGCATTATAGCGACTGTTACTAGTTCTGCACATCCACATTTATCACAGATCAATTTCTTCCCAACTATCGTCACTGAAAACGAGTCACATTTGCAGCATGTCATCCCTTTTCTAACCTGATCATAATCATACGCAGGCAACTGAATAATAGGAGGTACTGTTTGGTGCATTGAAATAAGTTTATCTGCAAGAACTTTATGAGAATTATTTAATCGTGATGGTTTCTGATCTATTTTGCTCATAAAGCGATTAAGCTGGGTAGGGAGTATAAATGGCAGGTCAGGTGGGGTTTTATAAAGCGTAAACTGGGGATTAATGAAAATGACATATGCTTCAACAGTTAGTTTACTTCCTAACGATTGAAGAACATTGCTCAGCAGTAACCTACTTCGTTTTAGCTGGTCTAGCGGGTTCTGGATGTCTCGTCCGCTGATGGTTTTAAAATATTCCCCATCATATACGTACTCGCCTTCGAAATTTTTTACTTCAAAAAGGGAATAGGTCCCTTGGAAAATGAGGGATGAATCAAGTTGGAAACTAGATTTATTATTTTCAAGTTGCAAATCATTTAAAATATGACACTCACGCTGAAGTTTCTCTGTCAACTTATCAAACTGTACTTCCCCTTGAAACCCTTTTTCTTGGTTTTGATAATACCTTTGATCATCCCCCGTAAATTTCATTCGTTTGTTCAAAATTCGTAAAATCTTCAATACTAATGATTCACTCCGAACCTTGTATGGCATATCCCACAACCTTTCTCCTTCCCATCATATCGAAAAAATAGAGTGAAAGCGATATCAACTCCCAAAAATATTAAAATACTTCAACCAAAAATATTAAACTCTTCATTCTCTCCATTTTGTTATATTTAACCCATGTTGAAAGTGCTTTCAACGGAACTAAGTTGATAGGAGGGTAAGAGAGTGGAAGAAATAGTAAAAGCAGAGCAAACCATACAGGTTAGTAAACCAGCAGCAACTACAAAACTAAGCAAGAACCTTACTTACATTAAAAAGAACTACATTCTTTATTTGCTTATTGCTCCTGCCGTTATTCTTACAATTATCTTTAAGTACATCCCTATATACGGGGCGACGATTGCCTTTAAAGATTTTAGTCCGATCAGAGGGATTACGGGGAGTGAATGGGTAGGATTTAAACATTTTACAAGTTTCCTAACGTCGCCTAATTTCATCGAAATATTAATGAACACGATTAAGTTAAGTTCCTTTGAACTTTTGATAGGATTTCCTATTCCCATTATATTGGCTCTTATGTTAAACCAACTCCGAAAATCGAGTGTGAAGAAGAATGTTCAGTTAGCCCTATATGCACCGCATTTCATATCTGTAGTTGTCGTTTCAGGAATGGTCTTTCTTTTTCTATCACCGGTTGGACCTATTAATGCGTTGTTATCAACCTTTTTAGATAAGCCGATTTCGTTCATGTCAGACCCTGATTATTTTAGATCCATCTACATTTGGTCGGGAGTTTGGCAAGGGGCAGGCTGGGCTTCGATTGTTTATGTTGCCGCACTTGCGAACGTTGACCCGCAGCTTCATGAAGCAGCAACACTTGACGGGGCGTCACTCCTGCAACGAATCTGGCATATCGATCTTCCGACGCTTAAGCCAGTGATGGCTGTCTTGTTTATCTTAGCGGCAGGAGGAATCATGGGAATTGGTTTTGAAAAAGCCTATTTATTGCAAACATCGATGAATTCACCATCATCAGAAATTATCGCCACTTATGTATATAAACGAGGGCTGCTGGCAGGTGATTATTCGTTTGCGACCGCAGTTGGATTATTTAATGCTGTAGTGAATGTGATTTTACTAGGTGTAGTTAACCAAGTGGTTAAGAAACTAAACGAAGGCGAAGGACTCGTTTAAGGAAGGAGGAAAAGTATGAACAACCAAATCAAACATGCAAAAGGCGACCGAATGCTGCTTTTGACCAATAATATTCTACTAACCATTATCGTCCTTGCCATAGTAGGACCACTATTATATGTCTTTCTATCGTCCTTCCTAGAACCGAATGCAATCATCCGAAAAGGACTATCGTTACATTCCTCTGATTGGTCATTAGAAGGTTATAAGCGGCTCTTTACCGATGACACCATTGTGAGAGGATTTTTTAACTCACTCCTTTATTCAACTGGATTTACGATTGTGACCGTACTCGTTTGTCTCTTTGCTGGTTACACGTTATCGGTAGAAGGTTTAGTTGGTAAAAAGGCATTTATGATTTTCTTCTTATTTACCATGTTTTTTGGCGGAGGCTTGATTCCAACGTATTTTGTTATTCGTGATTTAGGGATGCTGAATACAATTTGGGCGATTATCCTGCCTGGTGCTGTTAATGTCTGGTTTATTATTCTCGCTAGAACTTACTTTAAAGCGGTTCCAAATGAGCTGAAGGAAGCAGCGAGAATCGATGGCGCATCCGATTTAAAAATTTTCTTTCGTATTATTTTACCTTTATCCAAACCGATTATCTTTGTTCTAGCATTATATGCCTTCATTGGACAATGGAATGCTTACTTCGACGCCATGATCTACCTTGATGATCGAGAATTACATCCACTGCAATTAGTATTGCGTTCGATTCTGATTCAAAACGAAGTACAGCCTGGAATGGTTGCGGATGTCGAGGCTAGAAACGAGTTAATGAGGATTTCCGAGATGATCCGCTATTCATCGATTGTGATTGCAAGTTTACCGTTATTGATTATGTACCCATTCTTCCAAAAGTATTTTGAAAAGGGAGTTATGGTTGGTTCACTAAAATAAAAAAAAGTGAGGGTTTATGATGAAAAAAAGAATGTTAACAACAGCTTCAACTCTTCTACTTTCAGGGGCTTTAATCCTTACCGGCTGCAGCAGTAAAAGCGGCGGAAGCGAAAGTTTCTCTTCTAAGGATTATAAGCTTACAGATGTACAGTTCCCCTTGAAAGAGGAAAAAACATTAAAGATTATGACATCCAGTTCACCATTAGCTCCTGAGGATCCTAACGAAAAGTTGATTTTCCAACGCTTACAAGAACAAACAGGTGTAAAAATTGATTGGAGGAATTATACAGGTGATGTTTTTGCTGAAAAGCGAAATTTAGCGATTGCCAGCGGAGAGCTTCCTGATGCAATCTTTAATTCGGCCTTCAGCGACTATGAACTATTAAAGCATGCGAAGGATGGAGTTATTGTTCCGGTTGAGGATTTAATTCAGTATATGCCGAACTTACAAGCTGTCCTTGAAAAAGCACCACAATACAAAGCAATGATGACGGCACCTGATGGCCATATCTATGCATTCCCATGGATTGAGGAGTTAGGTGAAGGAAAAGAAAGTATTCACTCTCTTGATGCATTCCCATGGATTAATATGGAATGGTTAAACAAATTAGGATTAGAAGTTCCAAAAACAACAGAAGAGTTAAAGCAAGTCTTACTCGCTTTTAAAACCCAGGATCCAAATGGTAATGGTGAAGCGGACGAGATCCCCATGTCATTCATCATTAATGATGGCGGACAGGATCCCCATTCATTATTCGGCGCATTTGGTCTAGGCGATAACTGGGATTTCACGGTTGTAACCAACGATGGAGAAGTAAAACTTACTGCGGCTGATGAAAGCTATAAAAAGGCCATTAGCTGGTTTAATGATTTATACAATGAAGGATTAATCGATATCGAGGCATTTGAACATGATTGGAATACGTATCTTGCCAAAGGCCGAGACAAAAAATATGGTTTGTACTTTACATGGGATAAAGGAAATATCACTGGAATGGGCGATGATTACGACCTGTTAGCTCCATTAAAAGGTCCAGAAGGTCATCAAAATGTTGCAAGGACAAATGGAATGGGCTTTGACCGCTCACGTTTAGTTGTTACATCAGCAAATAAAAACCTTGAATTAACAGCAAAGTGGATTGACCAGCTTTATGATCCGTCTCAATCCGTACAGAATAACTGGGGTACGTATGGTGACGATAAGCAACAAAACATTTTTGGCATGGATGAGGCTACAAAAATGTTAAAACACCTTCCTCTAGAAGGTACTGCGCCAGTTGAATTAAGAGAAAAAACATCTGTCGGCGGGCCATTAGCGATCTTAGACAGCTACTACGGTACTGTGACTACCAAACCAGATGATGCTGCTTGGAGATTGAACTTAATGAAAGAAGTAATGGTTCCTTACATGGAAGCCGATAATATTTACCCGCGTGTATTTTTCTCAATTGAAGACCTAGATCGACTTTCTGTGATCGAAACAGATTTGTTTGCTTATATTAAGCGAAAACGTGCCGAATGGATTGCAAATGGCGGCGTTGAAAAAGAATGGAATGAGTATCTAGCAGAATTAGATCGACTTGGATTACAAGAATGGCTTGAGATTAAGCAAAAAGGTTACGATCGAAATTAGGAATAATTCAAGTAAATAATCTGAGGCTGTACAGTGCTTTAGCATACGTACAGCCTTATTTTAAAAGGGAGCGATAAAAAAATGATACAAACCTATAATGAGCAGTATCGTCCACAATTTCATTTTTCACCAGAAGAAAAGTGGATGAATGACCCGAATGGAATGGTCTATTTTAATGATGAATATCATTTGTTCTATCAGTACCATCCATTTGGTACGACCTGGGGACCGATGCACTGGGGACATGCGGTAAGCAAGGACCTGATTCATTGGGAGAACCTGCCGATTGCCTTATATCCGGATGAACTAGGTGCCATTTTTTCAGGAAGCGCGGTCGTAGATTGGAAAAATACCACAGGCTTTTTTGAAAAAGATAACCCAGGAATGGTTGCCCTTTATACGAGTGCCGGCACTTACCCTGATTCTGATAGACCGCTTCAGCAGCAAAGCTTAGCATACAGTAAGGATAATGGAAGAACGTGGGTGAAGTTTGAAGGGAATCCTGTCCTTTCAGACGTGAGCCTTACCGATTACCGTGATCCTAAAGTTTTTTGGCATGAAGAGACCAATAAATGGGTGATGGTACTGGCTACGGGTCAAACCATTACGATTTATACTTCCCTTAACTTAAAGGAATGGGAGTTTGCCAGTGAATTTGGACATACTGCTGGTTCACATGATGGCGTTTGGGAATGCCCAGACTTATTCAAACTACCAGTAGATGGCGGACAAGAAAAGTGGGTAATGATTGTAAGTATCGGTGATAACGGTCAAACAGCAGAAGGTTCCCGAACACAATATTTCATCGGCCAGTTTGATGGAACCACTTTTGTGAATGACCATGACGATTCGACGATTCTCTGGTTAGATTTTGGCAGGGATAATTATGCGGGTGTAAGCTGGTCTGATATCCAAGATGGAAGACGTATTTATCTTGGCTGGATGAGTAACTGGCGCTATGCCAATCAAGTTCCAACAGAGTCTTGGAGAAGTGCGATGACGTTACCACGAGAATTATCCTTGGCTACAACCGAGGCTGGCGTCCGTTTATTCCAGCAACCCGTTGCTGAGGTGAGTAAGATTAGAAAAGAAACGGAATCTTATTCAAAAATGTCAGTTGAATCAGGGAACCGTGTTTCAATCCCTTTAACTCAGTCTTTAATGGAAATAACTATCGAATTTGAAAAAGTAAGTTCAAGCCAATTTGGATTAATCATACAGCATTCTGAACAAGAAAAAACGGTCATTGGTTATAATGCAGTAGAAGAGAAGTTATTTGTCGACCGAACACTTTCTGGGGAACATAGCTTTTCGACATCTTTCCAAGCTGTACAGGAAGCCCTATTAAAGTTGGATCAGCAAAGGTTGAAACTTCAATTGTTTTTAGATGCTTCTTCTATTGAGGTGTTTGCAAACAATGGTGAGGCTGCTATTACAAGCTTATTGTTCCCGCGTGAGTCAAGCAAAGAGCTAATTTTATTTTCAAATGAAGGAACTACAAATGTTTCGCATTTAAAAATAACGGAACTTGATTCTATTTGGAGCAAGTAAGTGAAGTGTGGAAGCTCTAATCGCTTAAATGGTTAGAGCTTTATTTTTTAAAAGGATGGTGTTTGGTTTGAGTTCATCAATTATATGCATGGGTGAATTATTAATCGATTTTTTCTGTACTGATGTGGACATTAACTTAATAGAGGGGCAAAATTTCCAAAAACAAGCTGGGGGAGCGCCGGCTAATGTATGTGCGACGATTGCGAAATTAGGAGGTACGGCTCTTTTTAGCGGAAAGGTTGGGAACGATCCATTTGGGCAATTTCTAAAGAAGACACTTGATGACGCCAAAGTAGATACATCAATGGTCGTGTTCGATGATTTCCATCCAACCACATTGGCGTTTGTTTCCTTACAGGCAAATGGCGAAAGAGATTTTGTATTTAATCGCGGGGCTGATGCCTTTTTAGTAGAGGAAGAAATTGATAGAGATAAGCTAAATGGGGCCGCTATTCATCATTTTGGCTCTGCCACTGCTTTATTAAGCGACCCCTTTCAATCCACTTATTTTCATGTCATGCGTAATGCGAAGGAACAAGGGAAATTTATTTCATTTGATCCAAATTATCGAAAAGATCTTTGGAAAAACAGAATTCCTGAATTTATCAACTTGGCAAAGGAGGGAATCGCCTTAGCTGATTTTGTGAAAGTAAGTGATGAGGAGCTAAACCTCATTTCAGGAATCCATAACCTGGCTGAGGGAACAAATAATCTTCATGAGTTAGGTGCAAAAATAGTTGCTGTGACATTAGGGAGTAAAGGAACCTACCTTTCCAATGGGAAAAATAGCGAAATCGTTCCAAGTGTAAAAATAAAATCCATTGACTCCACTGGTGCTGGTGACGCATTTGTTGGGGCAACCTTATACCAATTCGCAAAAGGTAAACCTGAGATAGAAGACTTTGAAAAACTTAAAGAAATTATTTATTTTAGTAATAAAGTAGGTGCTTTGGTATGTACGAAGGTAGGTGCCATTGCTGCAATCCCTACGTTAGAAGACATTCTATCTGTAAGATCCTGATATCCATATTTGTTGTTCAAACTTCCGTCATAACATTTCAAACAAACTGTGAACTTAACACTGTACCCATGTTAATAATTACCACAATCCCATATAGTGTAAGTATAAAGAACAAACAAATTTTAAAAGGCGGAATGACTTATGTTTAACAACTTTTTAAGAGAAAATAAAATCTCTGCAGCTATTTTAACTATTATTCGTTTATACCTTGGATACGCTTGGTTCACAGCTGGTTTTCATAAAATTACAGGCGGCTTCGACGCTTCTGGATTTCTAAAAGGAGCGATTGCTAAACCGGTAACAGGTCCTGACGGCAATATGGTTTACGGCTGGTACGTGAACTTTTTAGAAAGCTTTGCATTACCGAACATCGATGTCTTCAACTTCATCGTTCCTTGGGGCGAAACATTAATCGGTTTAGGACTTATGCTTGGATGTTTAACAACTGCAGCCATGTTCTTTGGTCTAGTGATGAACTTCAGCTTTTTCTTAGCAGGAACCGTATCTCATAACCCAACAGACATTTTCTTAGGCTTCATCATCCTAACAGCAGGCTACAACGCAGGTAAATACGGTCTAGACTACTGGGTAGTTCCATTCATCAACAAAAAAATTGGTAAGGATAAAGCAAAAGCAACTGCATAACAAGTAGTAACTCGAAAAGACGATTCTTCCCCCTCGAATCGTCTTTTTCATATGGGTGACAATATGGGTGACAGGCACCGCCCGTGGACACTGTCCACCTGAGGCGGACAGTCCCCTATTCTATTCGGTATTCTTTTGGTATTGGCATTTCTATTTGTTGGTCGGCGTTTTTTGCTACTGACATTAGACTCATTATGATTATCGCTGTACAAGATCCTGTGATTACACCTGCAATAAAAGTTAACATTATTTTCTCCTCCATTTTTCACATAATCGTAGGACGGGTTACATATTCGGTAACTGGCTAGCCTGGTTATTAACTTTAGCCCCTGCAGTTTTGCGTCATCACCTTTCGGTCATTTTGCCTTTTCGTACGATTAATGTATTTATTTATTTTTGGTGAATATTCCTTAGTATTCTATTGTATCGGCAACGTTGTTTTGAAAGTTTAATAAATTTATCATTTAGCACCCTTTTATTTGGGTTCGATGACGATTGCTTGTGAGCCCATTTGCTCCCATGAGGCGATGAAATTTTCTCTATCTACTTTTTTATTTTTTGTTCCATAGGGATCGTTAAGATAGATGTATTCTTGATCGTAGCCGGTAATGACGACGCTGTGCATTTTAAACGTAATCCCAACAGTTCCTTGTGGAGTAGTCCAAGTTTCGAAATCCACTATTGGTGAAAAGCTGCTGGTGGTAATCACCCATACAGGCAGACCCTGATTTATTTTTTCCAGAATGGTGGAAAAGGGATAGTTTGATAGATTTTGAACCACAAACTGGTCCGTAACATTGGTATTCGCCAAATAAAAAATAGGTCCATGGTAGACACCTAACCCAGGACCATCTTCCATATTTCCGACAAATCCCATGTTGGGGTTTCCATTTTTCCCATCCCTATATTGGAGAGGGACACGTGGGACTTGTGCCGCTAGTTGATTTTTACTCACATCGATTCCCCAATATTGAAGTAACATGGCCAAACTTGTTACTTCGCAGCCGTTAAATAACCGTGGTTCATCCATTTGATTGAGTAAAGGAACATCCAATTGGATTTCCTCGGACAGTACCACTTTTGTGAAAGGAGTAGCAACTTCATCCATGTTACCTCTTGTACCTACATCTGCCAATATTGAAAAACACAAAACTAATAGACTAAAACCATATATAACAACCTTTTTCACAGCTGCATCCTCCAGTCGCAGAAAATTAACTGCCTCGTAAAATCACAACGGTTACCCGCCGATTTGACTGGCGGTTTTCATCCGTATCATTTGGATAAAGCGGCTGATATTCTCCAAATCCTGAAAATTGCATGCGACTTGCTTGAACCTTTTGAGAATCAAAGTAGTGGAGAACACTGGCAGCTCGAGCGGCAGACAATTCCCAATTGGAAGTATAGATTGTATTATGTGCCGGGACATTGTCAGTATGACCCTCAATGCTAATTGGATTAGGAACGGTATTAATCAAGCCTACAAGCCCGTTTAAGGTTTGAAATGAGTGTTCCTTCAAATCCGCTCTGCCAGAATCAAATAAAATTACATCCTTTAATGACACTTCAATCCCTTTTTCCGTATCCTCTAGAGAGACCATATCCTGCAGATTGTTGGTATTGATGTAGCTTTCAAGCTGCTGCTTCAACACATCTAGTTCTTTATCATTCGTTTCTTCCTCGGGTAATCCGACCTCCGGTTGAGGAGAAGAAGGGGTGGGTGAAAGACCAGCATGTACACTTTCTATTTTTGTCCCTGTTAATTCAGATTGAAAGGATTCCATGATGGATTGATATTTTACTTTGTCAACGGTACTGGCTGCATATAAGACAATGAACAATGCTAATAACAGTGTTAATAGGTCAGCATATGGAATCAGCCAGGATTCATCAAAATGTTCATCATGGTCAGTGTTAAAGGCCCTTTTCCGTTTCCTCATGCCGATTTCTCCTCAAAATAATCATCTTCTTCAAGTTGACTTTCTGCTTTAACCCGTTCAGACGGTGGAATATGGACCGTCAGCTTTTTCTCCAAGGCACTAGGCAAAACTCCCTGATAGATAGAGAGCAGCCCTTCAATGATAATCAGTTTTAATTCCTGCTCTTGTTTGGAAAGTCTCTTTAATTTGTTCGCTAATGGATGCCAAAGGACATAACCGGAAAAAATCCCAAGTAAGGTAGCAATGAAAGCTGCTGAAATCGAATGACCGATTTTTTCTATTTCGGATAATGAGCCAAGAGCAGCAATTAGACCGACTACGGCCCCAAGAACACCAAGCGTCGGAGCATACGTACCCGCTTGGGTAAAAATAAGGGCGCCTGTTTTATGACGCTGTTCAATCGCCTCGACTTCATCGAATAGAACTTCCTCTATGAAATCCGCATCATAGCCATCGATGATCATTTCAAGACCTTTTTTAAAAAAAGGATCGTCTGTTGATTCAGCGATTTCCTCTAAAGCTAAAAACCCCTCTTTTTTGGCCATCTCCGCACATTCTATTAATCTAGCAATCTGTTCTGCCTTCGAAGGAAGTTTCGGTTCCACCAGAGCAATTTTTAACAGGATCGGAAATTTTTTAATTTCTCGGAACGGAAATGCAATAAGTATCGCAGCGGCTGTCCCGCCAAAAATAATCAGATATGCCGCAGGATTGTTCAGGGATGCAAGTGGTGCTCCTTTTAAAATCATCCCTATACCAATTGCCGCGAGTGCCAATAAAATTCCAAAAATACTAGACATAAATTTCTCCTTTAGTTTATCTTTAATTTAGTTTTAATAAATTACATTCTTCGTAAAACGGAAAATTCAACCATGAAAGGGGAAGTCGCTTGAAGATCCAACAAAGTCAAGCTATCAATCAGGATCGATTTATTCCAGTGCGGGAGAAAGGGAAAGAATCCCCTTCTTTTCAACAAATTTTTCAGGAATCACAAGTTGATTTAACAAAGGATCGTTTACAAACGCTACTCAAGGATTTGGAGCAAATCGGTATTCGCTTAAGTAGCTCTCAATCAGTAAAGGATTTACTGGCGTTTAAACAAAGCATTCAAGACTTTTTAAAAGAAGTCGTTCAAAATGGTTACTCCATAGAAGAGTATCGGTCATTTCACTCCAATGGTAGAGATAAAAGACTAAAAATAATTAAACAAATTGACCAACAGCTGATTAAGCTTTCGGAGCAAGTTATGGAAAAACAAACCAATTCTGTCGACCTTTTGAAGACAATCGGAGAAATTAAAGGGCTTTTAGTAAACTTATACATGTAGAGAGGAGTACGACTATGCTTCGAGGAATTGATACCGCTGCCTCCGGGATGATTGCGTTACAGAGGAGACAAAATGCACTTACGAATAATTTGACTAATGTCGAAACCCCAGGGTTTAAACAGGACTCAAGTCCGCTGCGTTCCTTCCCAGAAATGTTACTAGAACGCATTCGACAAACAGAAACTTCAGGAGAAACACCAAAAATCGGTACATTGTCGATGGGGGTCTATAATCAAGAAACCTTACCACTTTTTTCACAGGGAAGTCTGGTGAACAGCAATATGCCTTTTGATGTTGCGATTAACGACCAAAACCTGTCTCCTATTTTAGAAAACGGTGAATCCATCAAACCAGCTGCCTTTTTTGCTGTACAAACTGCTGATGGCAGTTTTCAATTTACGCGAAACGGAAGGTTTTCCGTCAATGAAAATGGACAGCTGACCACTTCATCCGGAGATTTGGTATTAGGGAAAAATGGCCGACCTATCTCGGACCGAGAATTGACCTCTGGAAATGTATCCATCCAAAATAATGGGGATATTATCGCTAACCCTAATGACCCAGCACGGGCACGAATCATTGCCTCGCTAGGAATCATGGTGGTCAATAACCCAAATCAATTAGTTAAAAAAGATAATGGTCTCTATGCGCTTGAGGGGGCAGCTTCAGGTATGCTTGCCCAGACTCTTCCAGTCGGTTTACAGCTGCATCATAAAATGATTGAGCAATCGAATGTTGATACATCCCAAACGATTACCGAAATGATGACTAATATTCGGTTGTATGAGGCAAATCAAAAGGTACTTCAAGCCTATGATAAAACACTAGAACAATTAAACACGATTGGAAGGGTATAAGCTATGAATACATCTTTATTTATTGCTTCGTCTGGTGTTCGCGCCTATCAAGGGAAGTTAGATACCATCGCTAATAATATTTCGAATGTGGAATCAACAGGCTTTAAGCGCAGAGAAGCCACTTTTTCTGACAATCTAACCATTTCGATTCAAAACCAAACAGAGGCTCAAAAGGAGATGGGACGTTTGTCTCCTCTAGGCATTCGAACTACCTTTGGATCGCGTCTGGCGGCAACGCCATTGGATTTCACTCAAGGTGTTCCTAAGCAAACAGATCAGCCCTTTGATTTCATGATTGAAGGGAACGGCTATTTCCAAGTACAACGAACAACAGGAACAACAACGGAAATTTTGTATACGAGAGGTGGAGCCTTTCAACAATCTCCTGTTGGCGGCGGTCGATTTCAGCTGGTAAACGCCCACGGAGACGTGCTGCTTGATCAAAATCGAAATCCAATTGAATGGAGCACAGACAATGAATTTGTGGTGGCCAGCGATGGAACCATAACGGGGACAAACCAGCAAATCGGTTTGGTCGACTTCAACAATCCACAGCTGTTAAAGGATGATGGCGGGGTTTACTGGTTAACTGGCGGAGCCGTTACAACTGTAGCTTCACAAATCAAACAAGGGTTTTTAGAATCGTCCAATGTGGATTTGAATCAGGAAATGACCGAAATGATCAAGGCACAAAGAGGCTATCAGGCCAATGCCCGCGCGCTTAGCTATGCCGATCAGATGATGGGAATTGCAAATGGGATCATGAGGTCTTAACGGAATTTATACCAATCAAGCAACGGTAGTCAGTGCTGCCGTTTCTTTTTTTGAAAAAAATAAGAAATACTCTAAACATTAAACAACAAACTGCCGATACAAAAAGTATGGATAGAGTTAAAAGGAGCGGACTTTATGAAAATCAATCCAATTAATCGAATTGATGCGGCATATCAGGCATACCAAAAGAATAACCAGCCGAAAAGGGAAGAAGTAATAAACAAACCACAAGCTGACAAAGTAGAATTATCAAGTGAAGCAAAGCTTCAGATACAAAAAGAAAAAGAGGCAAAAATAGAGCAGTTGAAAAACCAAATTGCCAATGGCACCTACAAAGTAGACAGTGAAAAGTTAGCGGATAAACTACTTTCAGCTTGGAAGACAGGTGCGAAAATCGATGAATAGCCTCACAGAAGTTTTGCAGATGTTAACCGACCTGCATATCACATTATTAGAAACCGCAAAGAAAAAGCAGGACATCCTAATTTCTGCAGAAATTAATCCGCTGCTTGCTATCATGGCGGATGAATCTAAGCTTATCAAAAAAATCAAAGAAGCAGATGAGATGAGAATGGAAGTATTAGAACACGACAAATCCTATCTCCCACTTTCGAAGTTAATTGAACAACAGCCAGATGGAGTGACAAAGGCTGAGTGGTCATCGAAACTGAAATTACTTCAGCGTTTATTTGAAGAAATTGATAAAGTAAACAACCTTAACCAGCAATTGATACAGCAATCCTTAACCTATACACAGTTCATGATCGAGCAAATGCTTCCGCAATCAAAGGATTCGGGTCTTTATAGTTCAGAAGCAGCAGCCCAAGATTCAAGGGAATATGCTCGTTTGTTTGATTTAAAAGCATAGGGGAGAAAAAAGATGTACTCAACCTTTCATGGGTTAGAAATTGGAAAAAGAGCAATTTTATCCCAACAAACCGCACTCAGCACAACGGGGCATAACATTGCCAATGCAAATACAATTGGTTATACGAGACAGGAAGCCATTTTACAGGCAACACACCCATTAGCATCTCCCAATCCTAATAACGGGACCATTCCGATGCAGATGGGAACTGGAGTGGAAGTATCCGAATTTCGGCGAATTCGTGAATCATATTTAGACCGTCAATTTCAGAATGAGCAGAAAGAGGCTGGATATTGGGAAGCAAAGGCAAGTGCCCTTTCCAACATCGAAAATGTCTTCAACGAATTAGGTGATTCAGGTCTCACTAGTTCGCTTAACCGTTTTTGGCAGGGCTTGCAGGAGCTTTCTAAGCAGCCGGAAAATTTATCGGCCCGCGTAGTTGTGGCCGCGAACGGCAAAGAACTGGCAGGTCAATTCAATGAGATTTATACCGGACTTGAGCAAAACAAAACAAACCTGGCCGATCAAATTCAAGGAAAAACCAATGAGATCAACACCATTGCCAACGAGGTAGCTGGGTTAAATTTGAAAATTGCCCAAAATATTGGCGCTGGCACTCAACCGAATGATTTGATGGACCGACGAGATGTGCTGCTGGATCAACTTTCAAAGCTAGTTGATATCCAAGTAACGCCAGCACAAAATGGCAGGGTGGATGTTTCTATCGGCGGTGAAAAACTGATAGAGGGGAACGAGAAAAGTGCATTTACTCTGGACCTCCAAACCGGCAGGGCAAATATCGCAGGGACGGATATCGAATTAGCAGGCGGGGAAATCAAGGGCTTGCTAGAAACCCATGGATATATGGTCAATGGGACCACTGTTGGAAGTGTTCCTGATTTACAAGCGAAAATCGACCTATTAGCGGTGACCATTGCTGAAAGTATGAATGCCATTCATGCTGGAGATGAGGCGAGGAACTTAGATGATATCAAGAAGAGAAGTTCCAATCCGAATGAACCTTTAGAAAAACTTCTGTTTTTTGTTGATAAAGATGATCCAACCCAGCCTCCAAGAAATGCAGGAAGTTTGATAATCAACCCGATCCTGGTAGATTTCCCTTCAAAGGTAGCTGCAGCTTCTTCGGATACGATTGGGGATGGATCGAATGTGCAAGCGATGAGTGAGGCTCTTTTTCAAAAAGTTAATATTGGCGGAACGAATGCAACTATCGGTGACTTTTACAAAGGAATCATCGGTCAAGTAGGAACCGACGTTCAAACTGCCCAGCAGTCCGCTGAAAATGCTGTCAAGATGGTACAGCAGGTGGACCATCGCCGACAATCAGTATCTGGAGTATCAATTGATGAAGAATTGACGAACATGGTTCGCTATCAGCAGGCTTACAATGCCGCAGCCCGCTATGTATCAGCAGTGAATGAGTTGTTAAATACATTGATTAACGGAATGAAATAAAATCTTGAAAGGAGGAGAAGGATGCGCGTTACGCAACAGATGATCAGTCAGAAATTTATCCAAAACCTTCATCATAGCAATAAGTCAATGGAGACACTTCATGGGCAAATTTCATCAGGTAAGAAGTATGAAAGGATTTCAGATCAGCCTGGTGAAGTCTTGAAGGGATTATCTTATCGTTCCTCATTATCGCAAATTGAGCAATATCAAAAAAATGTTGAAGATGGTATTAGTTGGAGTTCAGCGATGGACGGTGAGCTGGGGAATGTCACGAATGTACTGCATAGAGTTCGTGAGCTTACGCTTCAAGCGAGCAATGACACGAATAATCCGAGCGATAGGAAAAATATCGCTGTGGAAGTACGCTCTCTGATTGATCAAGTGGGGAATATTGCAAATACAGCATATGGTAGTGGCTATCTTTTTTCAGGGACAGACTTGAATACGCAGCCCTATCAAAATGGTGCTTTGCAGCCGAGCAACACGATCGTGAAGGAGTGGAATGTTGGTCAAGGACTTAGTGTAAAAGGAAATGTCCATGCATCCTCTGTCTTTGGATTTTCAGCAGATGGTAAAAACTTGTTTGAAACCATTGAAGTGGTGGCGCAAACATTGGAGAACGGTGAAAATCCAGGGTCGCTCTTAAATTCAATTGATCAACAATTGGATCATGTGATTACCCAGCGGACTATAGTTGGAATCAATCAAAATATGCTCGAGCTGGCGTCGAATAAATTGGAGCAATCACAGCTATTAAATAAGAAAATGCTATCAACAGTCGAAGATACGGATATCTCAAAAGCTTTCACGGAGCTGTCCAGCCAAGAAACACTGCTGCAAGCATCCCTATCTGCAGGGGGTAAAATCCTTCAGCAGAGCCTAGCTGACTTTTTAAGATAAAAATTACATCATTTTCCCCATCTTAGAATTAAGGTGGGGATGTTTTGAATGAGGGGATCAAATGGAGGAAATACAGGTTATTAAAATAGCAGCAGTGGTGTTAATTATCCTAGTTTCTTCTATTATATATTTAACACAAACTAATAGGAAAAAGAGACAAAGAAATGCACAAAAAGTGGTGAAGCCGCCGAACAGAAGAGATAACTTTCGATTTCGAATTAACATCAAAAATACGCTCATGGAAGTTTTAAAGATTGGAAGTTTAGATGTTAATGAGTATTTCTATTGTGAAATTGTTGATGTTAGTGCAGGTGGAGCGGGGATTCTGAGTGACTACGACTTTCCATTAAGGGAAAAAGTCTACATCAAGGTTCATTTTAACTTGGGTCATGAAGAATTCATGTTAAACGGAAGAATCGTCCGCAAAATCGAAAATATCAAAAAACGTGCAGTTTTGTACGGTATCCAATTTGTCGATCTTTCAGCGAGTGATGAAGAACGCTTGCTGAAAACAATCGTCGCAATGGAAAACGAACGAAGGAAAATTGCTATTAAATAGATTTTGAGAGAAATAGCCAGGTATATGCCTGGCTATTTTACTTTTTTAAAATGACCGTCTCGATAAAAATAGATTTCTTTAAAAAGTTTTTCCGTTCCCCCTCTACAGCCTCCAAAATCCTGTCGATATATAAAGTACAGAGGGAAAATATTCCTCAACAATAGGAGGGTACATAAAATGAGAATTAACACGAACGTAGCAGCACTTAACACACATCGTCAATTAACCGCTGGGTCCAATGCAGCAGCGAAAAACATGGAAAGATTATCATCAGGCCTTCGTATTAACCGTGCAAGTGATGACGCAGCTGGTCTAGCTATCTCTGAAAAAATGCGTGGACAAATCCGCGGATTAGAAGTAGCTCAAAAGAACGCACAAAACGGTGTTTCTTTACTTCAAACAGCTGAAGGTGCACTGAACGAAACACATTCTATTTTACAGCGTATGCGTGAACTAGCCGTTCAATCTGCCAACGATACAAACACATCATCTGACCGTGTAAAACTTCAAGCTGAGATCGATACATTAGCTGAAGAAGTAGGACGTATCGGTTCTTCTGCAGAGTTTAATGGTAAGAAACTTTTAAATGGTTCATTTGACGGTACATTCCAAATTGGTGCGAACCAAGATCAAAACATGAGCATTCAGATTGGTGATGCTCAGTCATTTAGCTTGGGTGTTGCAGGTAAAGTTGGAATTGAACAATCTAGCACTGTTACTGTTGGCGGTACAACAACAGGTGATACATTAAAGGCTGGAACTTACAGTGTTTCAGGAAGTGCTGGAAATTATGAAGTGAAGGATGAAAACGGTAAAGTTGTCGCAGCTAGTACGGATGGATTGACCTTTACTACTAAGGCATTTGATGGAACAGCTGGTGATGATACCTTTACATTTAGCCAAGCGGTTAAATCTGGTACGTTAAGCTATGATGGAACAAATGTGAAAGCTACCGCTTCATTCGATAATACTGGACTTGAAGCAGGTTCTTATACTTACAATGCGACTGATAACGTCCTATTAGATACACACGGAGAAGTCGTAGCACGTTCTACAGACGGAATTGCATTTAAAGGTGACGAGGGTACGACAGT
Organism: Bacillus sp. EB106-08-02-XG196; assembly: GCF_013396335.1. Taxonomy (GTDB): domain Bacteria; phylum Bacillota; class Bacilli; order Bacillales; family Cytobacillaceae; genus Neobacillus. The sequence continues at coordinate 657,920 of NZ_JABWSY010000001.1, read as the reverse complement.
ATTCACAGCTACCGTAGCATTAACAGATGGAGATGACCTTAAAGTTGGCGGTGCAGACATTTCAACCCAGGCTGCAGCTAACACTTCAATCACAGCGATTAACACAGCGATTGAAACGGTGGCAGCAGAGCGTTCTAAAATGGGTGCGGTTCAAAACCGACTTGAATTCACCAATAACAGCTTAAGCACAACGGCTGAAAACTTAACATCTGCTGAGTCACGTATTCGTGATGTTGATATGGCAAAAGAGATGATGACATTCACAAAGAATAATATTCTTTCTCAAGCAGCTCAAGCAATGCTCTCTCAAGCTAACCAACAGCCACAGGCAGTTCTTCAATTACTTCGTTAACAAATAAAAAAGGAGATTTAAGGCGTCTTAAATCTCTTTTTTTTGATAAAAATTATTACTTTTTTTAAAGGAGGGTTTATAGTGAAAAAAATGAGAAAGCTTCCAGCCATTATTAGTCTATTGCTATTCATTCAACTGTTACTGCCTGTAATGGGAGTTTATGCTGCAGGTTTGCAGGCACCAACGAATATAAAAGTATATGAACGTTATCCTGGCAGCGCTGTGGTCGAATGGGATGCGGTCCCTTACAGCTCAGGATATAAAGTGTACCGATTGAGTGGTGAAACGAAAACGCTGGCTGCACAACCTACAACGAATAAGGCGTTTATATCCTTAAAAGAGGGTACATACACGTTCGCAGTATCAGCCATTGTCAGTGGTCAAGAGTCACCACTTTCTGCGCCTGTTTCAATCGAAATTATTTATCCAGAAATGCAAGCACCTGGCAATATCCAATCAAAGGTTGAAAGATTCTATGATTTAACATTAACTTGGGATAGTGCAAGTTATGTCCATTATTATAAAATCTATAAGGTTGTGAATGGGGTAAGAACTTTAGTCACGACTACAGAGAAGACAACCCATGCGTTTACTACCATGCCAGAAGGGCATTACATCTATGAAATAACATCCTATAATAGTATTTTTGGAGAATCCGAACAGGCAGCCCGTGTTGAAGCAGATATTGTGTATCCAGATATGGAGGCACCTGCTAATCTGAAATATACTGTAGCGAACGGCAATGACGTGACCTTAAGTTGGGATCGTTCTAACCACGCGAATAAGTATAATATTTATAAAGTTGAAGATAACAAGAGAACGTTGGTTACATCAACGACTAATTTAAATGTGACACTTACAAATGTACCAGAAGGAATCCATTTTTACGAAGTGACTTCCTACAGCTATACCTTTAAGGAATCAGAAAATGCTGCGGGTATCGAGGTTCCTCTTATCCACCCAGATGTACTGGTCCCAGGGAATTTAAATTTATCGATAACAAATGGAAATGATGGAACCTTAACGTGGAATAAAGTAAATTATGCAACGAACTACAAGGTTTACCAAATCATTGACGGATCAAGGGTCTTACTTACACAGACACCTTATCCGCAGCTGAGTTTACCTAATATGGAAGAAGGAAACTATATTTATGAAGTAACTGGTTATAGTGATCGTTTTGGTGAATCAGCATCTGCGCGTTTGGAGCAGCAAGTGATTCATCCAGATATGCAAAAACCAGAAGGATTTTCAGGCTCGGTCTTAAATGTAGATACTCTCTATTTAAAATGGAACAAAGTAGAATATGCAACAAGCTATAAGTTATATCAGATAATAAATGGTGAGCGAAAATTCGTTTCTGATATTAACAATACGTATACAGCGATTAATAATTTACCAGAAGGCGATTATGTTTATGAAATCACCTCTTACAGTGATCGTTTTGGTGAATCAGCACAGGCTTCTCTAGTGGAAGCGACGATTATTCATCCTGAAATAGCAGCACCTTATGTGCAAGTTTACGTGAATCAGGAAGCTAAGTCGATTGCTCTCTGGTGGGATGTAGTGGATTTTGCAACTTCGTACGATATCTATCAGGTAGTGGATGGTGTACGTACGTTGATACAGCCTACACCGAATACCCGTATCGTATTTAACAATATGCCTTATGGTTCCTATACCTATGAGGTAATTGCGCATAGTAAGTATGGAGATTCACCTTTTTCAAACCAGGTTACTGGCAATGTTGAACCGGTGTTAGAGGCACCAGAGGCTCCAAAAGCAACAGCAAATGGCAACGATGTTGTTCTTAGCTGGGATCCTGTTAAGGATGCGGATTCATATAATGTGTATGAAGAAGTAAATGGAGAACGGGTACTTGTTGGAAATACGAGTGATGAGTCGTTAACACTTAAAGGCTTAGAATCAGGTGAACATACGTATGTTATCGTTCCGGTTTCACCAGCAGGTACAGAATCAAGCTCATCCAGCACTGTTATTGTCGAAGTTGGAGAAAATGATACGACTGCCCCAGTAACGGAATCAAATGTAGTTGATACGTGGAAACGTGAGGCTTTGTCAGTAGAATTAACGGCAACAGATGATTTAAGTGGAGTAGCAAATACGTATTATTCATTAAATGGTACTGATTTTATTGAAGGTACTAGCTTAGTAGTTAGTGAAGCGGGAGTTACTACCGTTTCATTCTACAGTGTAGATAAAGCAGGCAATGAAGAAGCAGTGAAAACGGTGGATGTGAAAATTGATGAAGCTCCTCCGGTAACTACTTCGAATGTAACGGATGCGTGGTTAAACGAGTCATACCTATTAAAACTAACGGCAACCGATGATCTTAGCGGGGTTAAAGAAACATATTACTCCTTAAATGGTGCTGAATATGTTAAAGGTGCGACAGTCTTTGTAAGTAATCCAGGTGTGAATACTGTTTCCTTCTTAAGCGTGGATAATGCAGGGAATGTAGAAGAAGTGAAAACAGAAGAAGTGAAGATTGATACAGTTGCTCCAGAGACGGTATCAAATGTTACTGACCAGTGGAATCAAGGAGAAGTAGCGGTTGAATTAACCGCAACTGATGACCTGAGTGGTGTAGCGCAAACCTTCTATTCTATCAACGGTGTAGAATTCGTAGAAGGAACAGCGTTTGCAGTTACTGAAGAAGGCATAAATGAAGTATCATTTTACAGTGTGGACAACGCAGGAAATGTAGAAGAAGTGAAAACAGTCGAAGTAAAGATTGATAAAACTGTTCCAGAGACGGTATCGAATGTTTCTGACCAGTGGAATCAAAGAGAAGTTGCAGTTGAATTAACAGCAACTGACGCGTTAAGCGGTGTGGCCCAAACCTTCTATTCTATCAACGGATCAGAGTTCGTAGAAGGAACAACGTTTACGGTTACTGAAGTAGGCGTAAATGAAGTGAAGTTCTACAGCGTGGATCACGCAGGTAATGCAGAAGAAGTGAAAGCGGCTGAAGTGAAGATTGATACTGAAGCTCCAGAGACTGTGTCGAATGTAATCGATCAGTGGAATAAAGGAGAAGTAGCGGTAGAACTAACCGCAACAGACGACCTTAGCGGAATAGCAAAAACCTTTTATTCTATTAACGGATCAGAATTCGCAGAAGGAAAAGCGTTTACTGTTAGCGAAGAAGGCGTAAATGATGTCAAGTTCTACAGCGTAGACAACGCAGGCAACATAGAAGAATCCAAAATAGTAGAAGTGAAGATTGATAAAACTGCTCCAACGGTTTCTATTGATGTCCAAAGTGAGCAGGAGCTTGGCTCAACGTTCACATTGGATTACCTTGCAGCAGATAACCTGTCTGGAATAGCTGTTGAAGAGGTTACGCTTAACGGAAAAGCCTATCAAAAAGGTGATCAAATCACCCTTGATGAACCAGGTGCGAGCAAGCTTCTTGTTACCGTAACAGATGCAGCCGGATGGACAACTCAAGTGGAGAAGGAATTTGTTGTGTACATTCCAGCTACTCTTGAGGTATTACCGAAAGTGATTAAAGGAAACAAAGGAATCTTTACGGTAAAGGCAATATTGCCAACAGACCTACAAAAATACTCCTTTGATGTTTCAAGCTTCACGTTAAATGGTGTAGCAGCTGATCCAAAGAATAATGGATTGCAAAAGCAAGCTGAAAAAGGCCATTTCAAATTCGAACGCGAGGATTTTGATTGGAAAAAAGGCGAAGTTACCCTAGAATTACGTGGTTATTTAGATAATGGGTATTTAGTTATTGCCAAGAAAACCGTGGAAGTAAAATAAGCTTGATGGCCCTAGGATTCCTAGGGCCATTTTTGCATGGCTAGGATTCTGTTAGGAAATATAACCTGCCTTTATTGGAACCAGAATGGGAAAGATTCATTGTAGAAAGTAAGTAGTTGGCGATAAAGGGGGAAGAAAGGTGAAGAAACTCACAGCATTTTCGGTTGGAAATGGTGGAATCTACTAGAAGTAAGTAATCAAGGATCGCTTGGACATGGGCGTCTTTGGATTTACAATTGCATTTTGGGCAAATCCAGGAACCATGTTTTCTTAGCATTCCGAATGAGGAACAGGCTGGGCACTGGACACCGGTTATCACATCTGCTGGCGAGATCGTGTAAAACTGCAGCGGGTCAAAGGATTTTGGGGTGTGATATTTTATTAGATTGTTACACAATTTTTCAATTTCCTTTAGTCCTATTTTTTCATCAAGATAAACCTTTCTTAATGACTCAATCCTTTCTAATAGTTCAAAAGCAAAACAAACCTTTCGACTAATTTGAGCTCGTTTGGTTCCGGCCTGTAAAATAGTTGATGGTTTGCCGAAAACGACAAGATTCACAAGTGGAAGTTTGGATATCCCCCAGCTTGCCATTAACTTTTGTAATTTTCTTTGGTGGATTGCTGCTTGTGAGATGGGATCTTGATAGCCTTTCTCAACATCGTTTTTTCTTTGAATGATTTGGCTGAAATCTTCATTAAAGGATATGCTGCCGGAGATGTTTTTAACTTCAAGATGAAGGGCAAAATAGCGGGTCAGGATAAGGGAATCAATTTGAAAATGAGATTGTCCAGAAGGATAACGTAGGTCGTGAAAAATATAGTAATCTTTTTCAGGCAGTTCTTGTAAATAGTAATCTGATTGTAGTTCTCCCCGATAACCAGCCCATCTTATAGACAAATCGGTCTCTATTGCTGCCATTTTTGGATGATTTTTAGGTAATCTGCGCTTTGCTGCCTCATTTTTAATGATTTCTATTGGTTTAGGCCGCTTTTTTAGAATCAGTTTTATCCACTCCTTTTATTATTTCTCCATAATAATTCGCTGTTGAGTAGAAAAGTCCTCTATTTTGAAGATATCAGGAAAAATTAATATATATCAGGAAAAATTAATATATATCAGGAAAAACACCATTTTATCAGGAAAAAACCCACTATATCGGGAAAACCTTATTTTTTATTAAAATCCCCCTCTATTTTCCTCACAAACCTGCCGATACTATGATAGAGAGTATATTTATATGGGGTGATTAGCTGTGAATTATTCCTCTATCACTAGGTTAACAGGGTTTGCTTCTGGAATGGATACAGACTCTATTGTTAAAAAGCTGATGAATGCGGAGAGTATCTCGCTTAATAAACTGAAACAAAACCAGCAAAAGCAAACATGGTTAAGTGATACATATCGGCAATGGAATACGGATTTGTTAGCGTTTCGGTCGAATACGATTTTAAATATGAGTCTATCAAAAACGTATAATACCTTTGATGTTACTTCCAGCCAGGAGAATTCCATTTCAGCCACAGCTTCAGGCACTTCCTTAGCAGGTTCGTATTCTGTGGAAGTAAAACAATTGGCAGGTGCAGCCACTTTTACTGGTGATAAAGTAATTCTAGATCCAACGAAGTCGCTTGGAAATACAGTTCAAGGTACAAGTCAATTAACAGCAGATACTTCGATTGTAATGAATGTAAACAGTAAAACAGTAACGCTTGATATTAAAACAACAGATACGATAAACGATGTCGTCGCAAAAATAAATGGTGCCAAGGACAGCACGGGGAAAAGCTTAGGCCTGCAAGCTTTTTATGACCCAACCTTACAGCAATTCACCTTAAAAACTAAGGAAACCGGAGCAGCCACCAAAATTGACCTAAGTATGAATACAAGTGCTGAGAGTCAGGCGTTCTTAAAAAACACACTGGGTCTAAACACAACAAACCTAGTTGCAACAGGTCAAAATGCCAATGTCATTTTTAATGGGAATGAAATTACGACCTTAACATCTAATCATGCGACCATCATGGGAATCAACTTTTCCTTTAAAAGTCCAACCATCGGGGCAAGCACGGTTACTGTTTCGCAAAACACGGACGGAGTCGTTAAAAATATTAAAGATTTTGTAGATCAATATAATGGTCTGCTAGAAAAAATAAACAAGGCGGTAAGTGATCCAGTTTATCGGGATTACCTGCCCCTTTTGGAAGAACAGAAAAGTGAGATGTCTGAGAAACAGATTGAAATGTGGGAGGAAAAAGCTAAAAGCGGTCTTCTTCGCAGTGATAGTATTCTATCTGGGCTGGTTACGAAAATGCGGAGTATGATGACTTCTATTGTCGATAATGGCAGTTCCTACAATTCACTTTCGTCAATTGGGATTTCATCTAGAAGCTATCAGGACAAAGGAAAACTTTATGTGGATGAAACAAAATTAAGAGCGGCGATTCAAGCAGATCCTGATGCAGTCGAAAAGCTATTCTCACAACTGGGAGATCCTAGTAAAGGGACAAGTGGAGTCATCAATCAAATTTCCGATGTTTTACAGGACGGGATTAAAGAGTTGACCAATAAAGCGGGTTATACAGGAAATAACCAGTATGATCAAAGTGTTATTGGAAGGTTATTATCAAACACCCAAACAGATATTACTCGCCAAACCGAGAAGTTGTATCGAAAAGAGGCACAATATTATCGCCAATTTGCGGCAATGGAGCAAGCGATGTCTCGTCTAAATTCACAAAGCTCTTGGCTATCTCAGCAAATGGGCGGAGGTATGTAGTCTATGAATATTGGTTCATTGTCTAGTAATTGGCTCCTACAAAAAACGATTCTGGATACTTCGCGCCTCGGGCAAAGTAATCTTTCGAATCTATCAGGTCTATCCAGCAGTTCCTTCGAGCAATTGCTTGAACAAGTTTTGCTGCAAGCCGAAAAGAATCAGAAATCTACTAGTAATCTAGATATTTCATCTCTGCTATTGACTAGTTTGAATTCGTTTGTTTCTCGGCCAATAGCGGGAACATTACCAATTGCCTCTCTTACTTCTACAAAAACGGGTGGGAACGATCTTAATCCACATCTAAAGGGAGTTTTGCAGAATACAGGCCACCTTTTTGCGGAAGCAGGGAAAAAGTATAATATCGATCCTGCTCTTCTGGCGGCTATCTCCATCCATGAAACGGGTAACGGAACGTCTAACGCTGCTCGCTTTAAATTTAATGTGGCAGGGATGATGGGGAAAAACGGTTTAAAATCTTATTCTTCCATTGAAGAAAGCATTTTTGATATGGCCCGTAATCTCCGTCAAAACTATTTAGATAAAGGGAAATTAACGATCGCACAAATTGGGGCCAAGTATGCACCAATTGGCGCAGCCAATGATCCAACTCAACTTAATCATCACTGGCTAACAGGTGTTCAGCGCTACTTTGATACCTTAACAACAGGGAATAAATTCGCTTAATTGGTACCTTTTATATAAAGGAAAGAGTAGGTGGCAGGACGTGATCCAGCTTTCAGGAATACAAATTATCAGTATGAATCAACCAGGCAAATTGGCAGGGAAAGAGGAAGAACAGGACGCTGGTTTTGACGCAGTGTTGCAGCTAATTGGGCAAATGGAAGAAAAAGATGCGGAGTCAATGGAGCTGGTGAACCAGTTGTTTCTTCCACAACTGCATCCATTAATGGACCCTTTTTCTAAACCCATGGTAGTAGAAAGCTTTCCTTCACAAGGGGAACCAATAATTGCGAAACAGGTAGTAGATCATTCCGTGCTCCAATCGTTCAAAAATGAACCTCCGCCATCAGCTGAAAACATGAGCGAACTACGGACCGATGCAGTAACATTTTTCAAGGTAACAGAAGAAATGGATATAGCAACAGATGAAAGTGTTAAAGGATTAGCTGGGTTAATTCAAATTAGTGAGGATTCTGGGCAAAGTGAATCGCAGCATGCCGCGCAACACAACAAAAACTCTCCGACAGAGTTTATTCCCCTGACACATTCAACACCGATGAATCAGCCGAATATCTCAAGTGAGAACGTAATACCCACTACTCAGACGGTACATGCTGATCAATTTGATCAAGAAATAACAAAGTTTTTACAATCATCGATAAATGTAACTGGAATGGGAGATGGGATTGAGGCTGCATTCACTCTTACTCCTGGGCATTTGGGGAAGGTAGATGTAAAAGTAACGATTCAGGATGGGAAGCTGACAGCAGAATTTCTTACCAGTACTCCGTTAGGAAAAGAATTGCTTGAAACTCATATCCAAGCGTTACGCTCAGCACTAGAAACACAGGGTTTGCAGGTAGGGAAAATTGATATTACGCAGCAAACCTCCACCCAGTTAAGTTTTATGGGAGCTTTCTCTCAAAAGGGAGATTCGAATGGAAGACCGGGGCAGCAGGATTCGCGAAAGCGAAGTGAACCCGTTCAGCTGCCAGCACAGGAAGATTACCGCGATTACATAACAGACCCCGGATGGGTTTCGCAAATCAATACAACCGTGTAAGGGAGGAAAAAACATGACATCCATCAATACGATTAATTCCTACACAGCGCAAGCAACTAGCACCCAGCCAAAGCAAGAACTGGGAAAAGAAGCATTTTTGAAAATACTGGTTACTCAGCTTCAAAACCAAGATCCCACACAACCGCAAAAAGACGGTGAATTCGTGGCACAAATGGCACAGTTAAGCGTATTAGAACAGCTTTCCAACCTGAATAGCTCGCTGACAGCCTACTTGGATTCAAGTAATAATTTAAGTCAATATTCTTATGTTCTTGGGAATAACGTCTCCTGGACAAACCCAGAAACCAATGTACAAGAGAGCGGAACGGTTACAGGGATTAATTACAAGAATAATCAAGTGTATTTTAAAATAGGTGACCATGAAATTCTATCAAGTTCCATTCAATCAATGGAAATGAATCAATAAGAGGAGGAACAAATACATGCTTCGTTCATTAAATTCAGGGGTATCCGGATTAAAAGGGTTTCAAACGAAATTGGATGTGATTGGTAACAATATCGCGAACGTTAATACAGTGGGATTTAAAAAAGGCCGTGTCATATTTGAAGATATTTTCAGTCAGACGATTAAAGGGGCAACAGGTCCAACACAAACACCAGGTCCCAATCCCATTCCACTATCAGGTGGGACAAATCCGATTCAGGTGGGTTTAGGTACAAGAGTTGGAAGCATTGATACCCTTCACACACCGGGAAGCCCGACAACAACAAATATCGGCACCGACCTCTATCTTGATGGAGACGCATTTTTTGTGGTTGAAAATGCTGCTCAGAAGCAATTTTTAACAAGAGCTGGGAATTTTACATTAGACAGCAGTAATAATTTGGTCAATCAGAATGGTATGTTTGTGGTTGGTCAAGATGGCAATTCTATTAACATCCCGGATCAATATATTACTTTTTCCATTGATGCAAATGGCAGCATTATTGGAGTCAACCCGGATGGAACAAGTGAAGATTCCGGATTGAAAATTGGAACCATAGCGGTTGACAATCCAAAGGGATTATTGAAAGCCGGTGGGTCGTTGTATTCTTTAACACCTAATGCAGATGCTGCCTCCATTGCCACACTACTTACAGAGGGAAGCAATGCACAAATGATCTCAGGGGCACTGGAAATGTCCAACGTTGATTTATCCGAAGAATTAACGGAAATGATTACCGCTCAGCGTGGATTCCAAGCGAATTCCAAAATCATCACAGTATCAGATCAAATATTGGAAGAATTGGTGAATTTAAAAAGATAATAGATAAAGAGAGGATATCAATCGACGATATTCTCTCTTTTTTTACATATTTTTCAAGAATTATATATATTATGTTAATTTTTCGTAAACATTCGATGTTATTCGTCATTTTATGGGGGTATTCTACAAAATATATTTGAAAATTAATAATTGTAATGTTATGCTTTTTTTGTACAATATTTCAAAAATCGAAAAAGGCAAATCTGAGGAAACTCAGAGACGCAAAGCTATAGGGGCTAAATTGTGGAAGCAGTATGCCAGCCAGTTACCGAAACATAGATTGTCCTAATCTAGTAGTTTATTTAGCTATGGACGAGACTATTCTTCGGAGTAGTCTCGTCTTTTTTTGTTGCCTTTTTTTAGTCAATTCGAAAGGAAGGAGGGTGATTAAATGGACTTTCGTGTTTTAGATTCCCATGGTGGCACCCCTGCTAATTTAAAAGTATATGATTTTAAAAAAGCATTGCGGTTATCGATGGAGCAGGTGCGGGTGTTGACCAGAATACATGAGAATTTTGCTTATCAGCTTGCATCCTTTATTTCATCTGAGTTACGTTCATTTGTCCAAGTAGAGGTCAATGCGGTTGAACAAATGCTGTACGAGGAATTTATTAACCAGCTGCCGGACACTACGATTTTAAGTGTGTTTGAATCAGGTGAACAAGGTTTTCGAATGGCGATGGATATAAAGCCTGAAATGGCTTTTGTGATGATTGATCGGCTTTTAGGAGGCAAAGGTATGGCAGAGGATTGGGGGCGGTCTTCCTTAACTCCCATTGAAGCTAACGTATTAAAGCGTTTACTGGAGGGAGTCGTTCAAATCCTGCAGAAAGCCTGGAGTGATATTATGGTGCTCCCGCTCAAGTTTTTGAACATGGAAACAAATCCCCAGTTTTTGCAATTGGGAATCCCGACGGAGACGGTCATTGTCATCACTTTCCAACTAACAGTTGGAAAAGTGGAAGAATCCATGCATCTATGTATTCCATACATATTGTTAGAACCATTTATTCCGAAGTTATCCTCCCATAATTGGTACGGACATGGAAAATGGGTGAAAAACAAGGAAGAGAGTGAATTTTTACAAGGACGGATTGAGCATTTAATTGTTCCTGTTATTACGGAGTTAGGGCGGGCGGCGATTACGATGGAAGAAATACTTGGCTTAAACGTAAATGATGTTATTCAATTAAACCAATTGGTGGATGAGCCTCTGCAAGTAAGGGTGAATGAGGAAATAAAGTTCTTAGCCCACCCAGGAACGAAGAAGTCCAGAGTTGCCGTTAAGATTGAGCATTTAATAGAAGGAGAAGGCAAAAATGATTGAAAAGGGGAAACTCACACAAGATGAAATGGATGCACTCCTTGGAAACAGCCAACAGAGTATAATCAATGAACCGTTTCAGTTTACTGAGCTGGAGCAGGATGATTTTGGCCAATCCCTGAATGAAAAAATGAATTTGGACCTGCTATTAGATATTCCCTTAGAGATTGTTGTGGAGTTAGGGAGAACTAAAAAGAAAATTAGCGAAGTTCTTGAATTAACCAGTGGGTCGATTGTCGAATTAGACAAGATGGCTGGTGAACCCGTTGATGTTTATGTGAACAGCAAGCTGATTGCAAAAGGTGAAGTTGTTGTGATTGAAGAACACTTCGGGGTAAGAATAAAGGAAATTTGTCAATCTCCTTTATGACAATCATAAGGGTGATGAAAAATGATAGAAGAAAAAGAAACACTATTGAAGCAATACTTTGAGTTATCGAAGTCGATATTGAATGCTTTGCATCAAGGGGAAGTGGAAAAGGTCCCTGTACTGATCGAACAGAGAGAAGTTTGTATTTCTACGATTGATAGGTTGGATGCAAAAGCCGGTATGGTCCTCCTGAACGAGATTATTCAGGTACAGCTCACCGAACTTTCAGTCTATGAAAAGGAAATTCAAAACCAGCTGAAACAAACAATGAAAAAGCTATCAAATCGTGTTCGGTACATGCAAAATGAACAAAATCTTAGAAGTCAATATGAAGATCGGATATCGGTTTCAAAGGGAGTTTTTTATGATAGTAAGAGGTAAAGGGGGATCTGAAGAATGATAAATCCAAATGAAATCTACCAAAGAAATCAAATCATGATGGCAAAACCAGAAGAGCTGACACTCATGCTCTATAATGGCGGCGTAAAGTTCCTGAATCAGGCAAAGCTGGCGATTGAGAAAAAGGATCCGGCAAAGGCACATTCTTTGATTATGAAAACACAAGAAATTATTACGGAACTCATGGTGACATTAAATATGGGAATTGAAGCGTCAAATTCTCTTTTTTCTCTCTATGATTATATGAAACAAAGATTGATTGAAGCGAATATGACGAAAGACATCGAGATTCTTAAGGAAATAGAGGGAATGTTTCAGGAGTTAAAAACAACTTGGGTACAAGCGATGAAATCATTATAGGTTAGAAGATTTTTAAAAGTGGGTGAAAAAATGAATCAAATGATTGGGATAATGTCGAGAGCCTTAGATGCCTCCTCTTTACGTCAAAAGTCCATTTCAAATAATATCGCCAATGTAAATACCCCTTATTTTAAACCTTCCAAGGTATCCTTCGAAGAATTGCTGCAGCAAGAAGTAAAGGGCCAGTTTATTGGGAACCGCACCCACTCAAAGCATGTCCAAATTGGAGAAACATCTCGTCTTCCTTCTCCAAAGCTTGAACAGGAAAATATTGTTTTCCAAAACAGCGGTAATGGTGTGGATTTAGATTATGAAATGTCGAAGCTAAGTGAAAATACCATTTGGTATCAATCGTTAACATATGGATTGAATGAAGAGTTTAATTTATTAAAAACAGCGATTAGGGCGAGGTGACGAGAATAATGTCGATATTTCAATCTCTTTCGATTAGCGGATCAGCCTTAACAGCGAATCGATTAAAGTTAGATGTTGTTTCCTCTAATATTGCCAATGCGAACACAACAAGAGGACAATTTGTTAACGGAGAATGGGTCCCATATCGCCGAAAAATGGTAGAAGTGACCGCAAACCAGACTTCATCGTTTGCTAATTATTTACAGAGAGAACTCTCTGGAGTCAAAGTAAATAAAATCGTCGAAGATACAAGCCCATTTCAGGCAGTCTATGATCCATCGAACCCTGACAGCAATGAGCAAGGCTATGTCATGATGCCGAATGTAGATGTGACAAAGGAAATGGTTGATTTAATGGCTGCAACAAGAGCCTATGAAGCCAATATAACAGCGTTTAATGCAGGTAAATCGATGCTGGTAAAAGCTCTTGAGATTGGAAGATAAGGTGGGAAATAGCTGATGAACATATCGAATATTCAAGCGTTTACGAATAGTTTACCAATAGTCAACAAGCAGCAAAGTACAGCGGATTCCTCTTTTGGATCCCTGCTGAATCAGTATATCCAGGATGCAAATGGTGCGGTAAAAGACTTTGAATCGAAGTCTCTATCGCTGGCAAAAGGGGAAGCCATAAATTTACACGATGTAACCATCGCAGCCCAAAAAGCAAGTATTGCCGTTTCCCTAACAACACAAGTACGAGATAAAGCGGTTGAAGCCTATCAAGAAATGATGAGAATGCAAATCTAGTAAAATCTACAGATGAAATAGTGGAGTGAGCATGAATCAACAAATACGTGACTTTAAAGAAAAAAACATATATTTTTGGAATTCGGTCAGTAAAAAAAGAAGGTTTCTATACATTGGCATTTTTATCGCCATCATAGTGGCTTTGTCTCTCTCTATCTTTTTTCTATCAAAATCCACTTATGTCCCATTATTTACAAATGAGATGAGTCAAAAGGAAATTGGTGATATCAAAGCAGAATTGGATCAAGAGGGATATACCGATTATAAACTAGATCGTAACGGGACAACTATTCTAGTGCCACAGGAAGATGTTGATCAGTTATTAGTCTCATTGGCTTCAAAGGGGCTCCCGAAAACGGGTACCATTAGTTTTTTTGATATGACAAAGGATTTGCAGTTTGGGGCAACAGATCGTCAGTTGGATGCCATGGAAAAAGAGGCGCTTCAAGGAGAAGTCGCTGATCTGCTGCGGCATGTCGAAGGGGTGAAAAATGCGGCTGTTGTACTAACTACGCCTCAGGAAAGCTTGTTTGTCCAAGCGGATGAGAAGGAACAAGCCTCAGCCTCCGCGGTCATTGAATTGGAACCAGGTTATGAATTAGAACCAAAGGAAATTCAGGTTTTATATCATTTGGTTTCAAAAAGTGTGCCAAACCTGCCGAAGGAAAATATTGTTATGACAGACCAGGGCGGGCAAGGATTGGACCTGCCGGAACACTCAACAGGTGCATTGGATAATTTTGATCAGCAGCGGAAGATTCAGAAAGATATTGAAGCGGATATTCAAAAAGACCTGCAGCAGATGCTCGGAACGATTATGGGGCATAACAAAGTTCTCGTTCAAGCATTTGTACGTCTAAATTTTGATCAAGTGAAAACACGTGAGGATTTGGTAGAACCTTCAGCTGAAAATGAAGGCATTGCTGTCAGCGTCGAAGAGGTTTCGAAAAAATACAGTGGGAAGGATACGGCTGCCGGTGTGGATGGAACAGGTGAAACGGATATTGCTGGTTATGCAGGTACCAACCCATCACAGGAAAATACTTCTGAAGAATTAGAAAAACGTGTGAACTATGAAGTGAATCGAATTACAAATGAGATTGTACAAAGTCCCTATAAAATTGAGGATTTGACCATCAATGTTGGGGTGGAACCGCCAGATCCAGACAAACCTGCCTCCTTAACGAATGCAACAAAGGAAAATATACAACAAATTCTATCCAATGTGGTTCGAACGGCATTAAGTTCAAATCCTGCATTAACCAATCAAGATATACAATCACGAATTACTGTGTTCTCACAGGAATTTAACGGGAAAGCAGAATTGCCGATAATAGAAGAGAAATCCAGCATCATCCCAGCATGGGCTTGGTGGAAGTATGCCCTTATCGGTACTGGCGGATTGGTTATATTAATGGTTCTATTCGCTTTAGTACGCCGGAGAAAATCAAAAGAAGAAGAGGACGATCCATTTCCAATTTATCAAGAAGTTCCGGTTAAGCCTGTTGAGTTGAAGGAAGATGAAAAAGTGGCCATTAAAAAGCAAGTAGAACAAATGGCCATGCAACAGCCGGAGGAATTTGTAGGACTGCTGCGAAATTGGCTTTCAAGGGATTAGTGGTAAGGGAGCGATTAGATGGAACAGTATACAAACACACAAAAGGCAGCAATATTATTGCTTTCCGTCGGGCCGGATGTTTCAGCGGGGATCATGAAACATTTAGAAGAAAAAGAAATAGAAAGTATCACAAAGGAAATTACTGAATTGCGCAGGGTTACCTCCGATGTAAAGGAGAAGATTGTAAGGGAATTTCATCAACTGGCCGTCGACTCAAATATCGTTTCCTATGGAGGAATTGATACGGCAACAGAATTATTAAAACGCACCTTTGGTCCGGATAAAGCCGCTGGTTTTCTAAAACGGATGGGCAATCGGACCAACAACAGGCCATTTCAGTTTATCCAGCAGGTCGAGCAATCACAAATTTTTCATTTACTTCAATATGAAAATGCCCAAACCGTTGCCTTGGTTTTATCCTACTTAGATGCAGAAAAGGCAGCAGCGACGCTTTCCGTTTTTCCACCGGAAAGACAAATTGATATTGCCAAGCGAATTGCGATGATGGATACGGCGTCCCCAGAAATAATCCATCAAGTAGAACAGGTTTTACAGGAAAGGCTTACGATGACAAGTTCACAAAAACATGAATCACAAAAAGGAATTGACTCTATTGTCAGCATATTAAGCAGTGTAGATCGTGGTACAGAAAAAAATATTCTTGAAACATTGGAAAACGAGGACCCTGAATTAGCCAATGAAATTAAACAGAGAATGTTTGTGTTCGATGATATTGCTTATCTTGATAATCGATCGATTCAGCGAGTTTTAATGGATGTTCAAAATCAGGACCTATATCTGGCGCTAAGAATGACAACCCAAGGAGTGAAAGATGCCATTTTCCGAAATATTTCAAAACGACGTGAAGAGGGGCTTGAGGAACTGTTGAACTCAAATGAGCAAGTTCGAGTGAAAGATGTGGAAGATGCGCAGGGCAGAATTGTAACGGTCATTCGTAAATTAGAAGAAGACGGTGTTATCATCATTTCTCGAAATGGGGAAGAGAATCGTGTCATCTAGACTCGTAAAATCATTTAATGTCGTAGCAAAAAATGGCCAAAAGGTTGTCGGTGTTCCAATACGTGAGCATATGTTGGTGGAGGTTATTCAGCCGCAGCCATTCGTTCATCTTCAGAAAGAACAACTACTGTTGGAGATAGAGCATCAAAAGCAACGTGCAGAACAAGAATTAAACGAGTGGCGAACGAGGGAAGAGGAAAGCTTTCGTTCACAATTGGAGGAAGAAAAACGGCGGGGGTATGAAGATGGCTATCAGCTTGGGATTGAGGATGGCAATCTGCATGCAAAGGAACAGTATCAATTTCATTTGCAAAAAGCAGCAGATATATTAGAGAAAGCCTATCACGAAAAAGCTGCCATTATTCAAGAAGCTGACCCGTTTGTGATTGAATTGACGATGGAAATTGCCAAAAAGGTGATTCAACAGGAATTGAAAACTAATCCAGATGCTTTACTCCATATTATTAAACAAACGCTGTCGTCTGTTTACGAGACCGACTCTATTTCAATTGGTGTGGCACCTGAAGATTTCTCATTTGTTCAGAAGCAAAGAGAGCAATTACTCGCCATGGACAACGGACAGGTAGAGATCAAGGTTTTCCCTGATTATTCAATCCAGCAGGGGGGATGTATTATTCGAACCTCATCTGGCAGTGTGGATGCGAGAATTGATGTACAGCTAAGTGAAATCAAACAAGTTCTGCTTGCTTATCAACAGGAGGATTCCCGTGAGTAAATGGAAGATTAAATCCTACCTCGACATGCTAGAAACCATTAATCCAATTAAAATGAACGGAAAAGTAACACAGGTGATTGGATTAACCATTGAGTCCCAAGGTCCTGATGTGAAGCTGGGAGATATCTGTCATATCTTTTCCCCGCAGCAACAGAAACCAATCAAAGCAGAAGTTGTAGGATTTCGTAATCATAAAGTTTTATTGATGCCGCTAGGGGAGCTTCAATCGATTGCACCTGGCTGTGATGTAGTATCAACAGGAAAACCGTTAACCGTTAAGGTAGGAATGGATCTTTTAGGTAAAGTGTTGGATGGGCTTGGCAACCCGATGGATGGAAGCTCACTTCCAGCGGGACTCCTGGAGGCTGGAACGGATAATCTCCCTCCGAACCCCTTAACCAGACCGAGAATCACAGAACCATTGAGTGTAGGTGTTCGAACGATTGATGGGCTGTTAACCGTTGGAAAAGGACAAAGGGTAGGGGTATTTGCGGGCAGCGGTGTTGGAAAAAGTACCCTTCTAGGCATGATTGCCAGGAACACAGAAGCAGATGTCAATGTCATCGGATTAATTGGCGAACGCGGCCGGGAAGTATTGGACTTCATTGAACGGGATTTAGGTGAGGAAGGGTTGAAAAAGTCAGTTGTTGTCGCAGCCACTTCGGATCAGCCAGCACTGATTCGAATCAAGGGAGCGATGATTGCTACTGCGATTGCCGAGTTTTTTCGTGACCAAGGGATGAATGTCAATTTAATGCTGGACTCTGTCACGCGATATGCGATGGCGCAAAGGGAAATTGGTTTAGCGATTGGTGAACCTCCAGCAACGAAAGGATACACTCCCTCTGTGTTTGCTTTGCTGCCACGTTTGCTGGAGAGGGCAGGAACAAATGCAAATGGCAGTATTACTGCTTTTTATACGGTATTGGTAGATGGGGACGATATGAATGAACCGATTGCCGATAGTGTTCGCGGGATTTTGGACGGCCATATCGTCTTAGACCGGAAACTTGCTCGTAATGGAGTATATCCGGCGATTGATGTTTTATCGAGTGTAAGCCGAGTGATGAGTGAAATTGTGACTCGTGAACATTTACAAGCAGCGGAGATGCTAAAGCAGCATAAAAGTGTGTATCAAAATGCCGAGGATTTAATTCAAATTGGGGCATACAAGAGAGGGACGGACCGGGATATCGACCGGGCTGTAGATGTGAAGGAATGGATTGATCAATTTGTGAAGCAAAGGACAAATGAATCCCCATCGATAGATTCTACCATTGAACAGCTGCTAACTAAATTTGGGGAGGATGTACGACTGTGACCTTTCAATTTCCATATATTCATATTTTAAACCTTAAAGAAAAGGAAAAAGAGCAAGCTTTAATAGAGTTAGGACGGATTGGAAGAAAAAAGGAAGATATCATGAATGAACACCTGGCCTTGGAACAGAAAAAAAATCTATTTTTACAACAGGAAGGCACTGGAAAAGTGACTGCTTCCATTGCTGATATCCAACAACGTAATGAGTATCATACGTACTTAAACCAACAAATGTCTCAGTTAGAAATGCAAATCAACTTGATTGATAAAGAGATTGCAGCTAAGAAACTAGATTTATTGGACAAGCAAAAAGATGAAAAAACCTGGAATCATTTGCGTGACAAAGCGTTTGAGAAATATATTCAGAAACAGAAAAAAATCGAGCAGGATCTGATGGATGAAATGGCAGCGATTCGTCATTTTCATCAACGTCTATCCATGTAGAACCCTCTTTTGAAAGGAGCGGACAAACGTGAAGGAACAGAAGAGCGGAGCGTATGGAGCGGTACAGTCGGTACAATTTTCACCGTTACCAGAACAGGCACCGGCAGCTGCTGGAAAAAAACAAATACAGCTATTAACGGATGTGTCCCTTCAAGTCTCTTTTGAATTAGGCAGAACCAAAAAATCGGTTCGCGAAATACTTCAGCTGCAAAAGGGATCGGTGATTGGCTTAAATAAACTAGCCGGAGAATACGTGGATGTGCTGGTAAATAAACATTCAATTGCTGTTGGCGAGGTAGTGGTCATGGATGACAAATTTGCTATCCGGATTACAGACGTGATCTCCGAACAGGAAAAAGAGAGAAAAATCAAGTGAGAGGGATAGTCTTGTGAATACGTGGAAAAAATGGATTAGAATACTAACGATTAGTCTGCTGGTTTCCCTTTTACCACTATCGGTTGCTAAAGCAAAAGAGGGAACCGTGTATGAACAATTCGAAAAAGATTCACCGGCAGATCAATCGGAAACAAAAGTAAATCCCGGACCCGCTAAGGCTTCAGTAGTCCCTTATGCGTTAAAATTTATTGGCTCCTTCCTATTAATCTTATTACTTCTATTTATTGTACTAAAATACCTATCTAAGAAAACGAGGATGTACGCTGGAGGGGGTCCTTTCCATGCACTGGGGGGGCATTCACTCGGTAACAATCGATCCTTACAAATCGTGATGATAGGAGATACCTTATACCTATTAGGTGTGGGAGAAGATGTGAATCTGATTCGAACCATCCCTCCGGGTGATGAACAAAGAAGGCTGCTCGAATCAGTTGCGGAAAAACCAATTGATACGGTAACAAAATGGGGAGCTCACCTTAAAAAGACATCACAGGAAAAGTGGGATGAACTTCTCTTAAAGCAATTAAAGGAAGTGAAATCCGGCACTGACCAACAAAAAAAGGGGGAGAATGGATGAAAAAACTACTCCTTCTTACACCTTTGCTCTTATTTTTAGGACAGGATCCTGTCTTTGCTGAAATCGATACAACTTCCATTCCAGGTATTCCATTTGATCTGGGAGGCTCGGAAGATTTAGAAGGTACAGCATTATCGATAAAGTTAATCCTCCTTCTAACGATTCTATCGGTTGCACCTAGTATTCTATTATTAATGACTTCGTTTACGAGGATTGCGATTGTTCTATCGTTTGTCCGAACCGCACTCGGCACGCAGCAAATGCCGCCGACTCAAGTCATCATGGGACTTAGTATCATTTTAACCTTCTTTGTCATGGGGCCTACTTTTCAAGAGGTAAATAATCAGGCTCTTCAGCCCTTTTTAGAAGGAAGGTTAAGTCAAGAAGATGCCCTGGATAAAGCAGTTTCTCCTATGAAGGAGTTTATGGCAAAACAAACACGTGAAAGTGATTTACAGCTTTTTTTAGAATACAGAAACACGAAGAACATTCAATCGGTTGAAGATATTCCCCTAACAGCATTGGTTCCTGCCTTTGCGATTAGTGAACTTAAAACAGCTTTCCAAATGGGCTTTTTAATCTTTATCCCGTTTATTATTATCGACATGATTATCGCAAGTGTTCTAATGGCAATGGGAATGATGATGGTGCCGCCTTCGCTTATTTCACTGCCCTTTAAAATTCTCTTATTTATTTTAGTGGATGGATGGAACTTGGTCGTGCAATCTTTGTTCGTAAGCTTTAAATAAGGAGTAACTTTATGACACCAGACAGCATAATGGGGCTTGCGCAAAGCTCAATCTATTTAACTATACTCGTTTTGGCCCCTGTTTTAGGCGTTGCCTTGGCGGTTGGATTAATAATTAGTATTTTCCAAGCGATTACCCAAATCCAGGAACAGACACTGGCTTTTGCCCCAAAAATCATTGCTGTTTTTGTCAGCCTGTTGTTTTTTGGTCCCTGGATGCTCACTCATCTCGTTGATTACACAAGGAATATCCTATCAAATCTAACGCGTTTCGTAGGGTAATCAATGAGTATCCTATACCAATTGCCAATTTTCTTGTTAGTGTTTGTTCGGTTAACGTGTTTTTTTGTAACGGCACCGTTATGGATGGAGCGGCAGATTCCCGCGCCATTTAAATGGGGAACAGCTTTTTTTATCAGCCTGCTCGTGGTGGGTTTGGTGGAGCCAGAACAAGTAGTCCAAATGGATACATCCTATCTTTTCCTTGTGTTAAAAGAAGTTCTAGTTGGGCTGTGTTTGGGATTTTTTGTAAACATTTTGTTGTATGCTGTTCAACTGGCTGGAAGCTTTATTGACTTGCAAAGTGGTTTTGCAATGGCAACGATGTTTAATCCGCAAACCGGTATCCAGGAAAATCTTACTGGGAGATTCTTCTACATCGTAGCCATGCTATTTTTTTTGTCCATAGACGGTCATCATGTCTTAATAAAAGGAGTATTGGCCAGTTACGATTGGATTCCAATCGATTCCTGGCTGCCTTCAAGTGTTTCGGAAAATCTCGTTCACTTATCGCTGCTGATTGTGAAGGATATGTTTTGGATCGCAATATTAATTGCTTCACCCATTGTTGCAACGATCTTCTTAGTGGATATTGCGTTAGGGATATTAGCAAAAACAGTACCACAAATGAATCTATTTGTTGTCGGAATTCCGATTAAAATGGCTGTTCATTTTATCGTATTATTTGTATTCATTCCGGTCTTTTTTATCGTTATGGAAAAGCTGGTTCAGATTATGATTCACTCCTTTGAACAAATGCTGAAGATACTAGGGGCTTAAACGATGTACGTAACATTAGATTTACAGCTATTTGCTGAAAAAACTGAAAAGGCCACTCCACAAAAAAAGAAAGAGGCAAGGAAAAAAGGACAGGTAGCCAAAAGTGCTGATTTATCGAATTCTATTGTCTTGTTATGTTCTTTTTCTTTCTTGTCATTTTATGGAGAGCAGATGGCTGAACGTTTCATACAAATGTATCGGCTGGGATTCTCGGATTGGTTAGTGCTGGATGTAACACAGCAATCGATTGCCTTACTATTCCTTACATTATTAAAGGAAAGTGTGATCATTGCTGGTCCCATTATCTTAGCCGCCTGGTTTGGCAGCTTTGTTTCTACGTTAGCGCAGGTTGGATTTATTTTTTCCACTGAAGCCATCAAAATGGACCTTAAAAAAATCAATCCGGTTGAAGGGGCAAAACGTCTCTTTTCAGCACGAACCATCGTAGAGTTTATAAAGTCGATTTTAAAACTTGTGATCATTGTAACGGTAACAGGGATTTTTCTTTGGCAGCAAAAAACGGTGCTGCTGAAAATGCCGCAAATGGAACCGCTGAGGATGGTCTCATTTCTCGGCTCCCTTACGGTAAAGCTGGGTATGGTTATTTCTGCTGTATACCTTGTCGTTGCGATAGCAGATCTCTTTTATCAACGATTTGATCATGCCAAGAATTTGCGTATGTCCAAACAAGATATTAAAGATGAACATAAAAAGTCCGAGGGTGACCCGTTAATTAAACATAAAATCAAGGAAAAACAACGTCAAATCTCAAGTGCACGGATGATGCAGGAAATTCCAAAAGCACAGGTAGTGGTCACCAATCCAACGCATTTTGCTGTTGCGATTGCTTATGAGGCGGGGAAAACTAAGGTGCCAATTGTGGTGGCAAAAGGTGCGGATTATTTAGCTCTTAAAATGAGAGAAGTGGCGAAGGAGCATCGGGTGGTCATTATGGAGAACAAACCATTAGCCAGAACATTATATGCGAGTGTTGAAATTGGCGAAGAAATTCCAGAAGAGCTATTTAAAGCAGTAGCGGAAGTGCTGGCGTTCGTTTATAAAGTAAAAGGGACTTTAAACAAGTAGAGGAGATGGTGTTGTGAGTATAAAAAATCTTGGAGTATTACTCGCGGTCATCATGATCGTTGCGATGATGGTCATCCCTTTACCGACATTCATGTTAGATATCTTACTAATCATTAATCTATCCATCTCGATTATGATTCTATTAATTACCATGAACACAAAAGAACCGCTAGAATTCTCCATCTTTCCAGCCCTTCTTTTGCTGACAACTCTCTTTCGTCTTGCTTTGAATGTATCAAGCACCAGGACGATTCTTTCAACAGCTAAAGCGGGAGCTGTTATTGAAACCTTTGGCGACTTTGTCATTGGCGGAAATATGGTGGTTGGCTTTATTGTTTTTTTAATATTGGTCATTATTCAGTTCATCGTAATTACAAAAGGATCGGAACGGGTAGCGGAGGTTGCAGCCCGCTTTACGTTAGATGCAATGCCCGGAAAACAAATGAGTATTGATGCTGATTTAAATACGGGGATGATCAATGATCAGGAAGCACGTCTAAGAAGAAGCAAGGTCGAACGAGAAGCGGATTTTTACGGTTCGATGGATGGTGCAAGTAAATTTGTAAAAGGCGATGCAATCGCAGGTATTATTATTCTGATTATTAATATCATAGGTGGATTTATCATTGGAATGACCATGCATGGGATGGATTTTTCCCAAGCTATCAATACATTTACACTA
Source organism: Bacillus sp. EB106-08-02-XG196 (assembly GCF_013396335.1). GTDB lineage: Bacteria > Bacillota > Bacilli > Bacillales > Cytobacillaceae > Neobacillus. Next base: position 634,675 of record NZ_JABWSY010000001.1, on the reverse strand, counting down.
TTATCGGTTGGGGATGGTCTTGTGAGTCAGATCCCCGCTCTATTAATTTCTACGGCAACAGGGATTATGGTAACGAGAGCAGCTTCTGAAGGGAATCTTGGTGATGATTTAACGAAGCAAATGTCTTCTTACCCGAGCCTGTTGTATATTGTAGCCGGATGTATTGCCTTGCTTGGAATCGTAACACCGATTGGGATATTCCTTACATGGGGGATTGCCGGTTTGCTCGCATTTGCTGCTTATAACATTCAAAATAAACGCACGAAACAAGAGGAGGCGATAGAGAGTACACAATCGGAACAAGAGTTAGACGAAGTACGCAAGCCGGAAAATGTATTTTCCTTACTGAGAGAGGATCCGATTGAATTTGAATTTGGTATTGGTTTGATTATGCTCGCTGACGTCAACCAAGGCGGCGATTTATTGGACCGGGTTGTTGCGATTCGCCGGCAAATTGCGTTGGATTTGGGATTAGTCGTTCCAGTCATTCGCATTCGTGATAATATCCAGCTCCATCATAATGAATACGTGATAAAAATAAAAGGAAATGAAGTAGCCAAGGGTGAGATTTTATTGGATCATTTCTTGATGCTCAATCCAAATGATGAGGAACATGGGATTGATGGCATTGAAACGGTGGAGCCAACATTTGGTCTTCCTGCTTTATGGATAACGGAAGACAAGAAAGATGAGGCAGAGCTATTTGGCTATACCGTCATCGATCCTTCTTCGATTGTCAGCACTCATCTTTCAGAAACGATTCGCAAATTTTCACATGAGATTTTAGGAAGAGAAGAAACAACGCAATTAATTAATCATGTGAAGGAAAGCCAGCCATCATTAGTAGAGGAGCTAATTCCGAGTATTCTTACTGTGGGTGATGTTCAGAAGGTGCTGCAAAAGCTGTTGAAGGAGAATGTTTCGATCAGAAGTCTTACCTCGATATTTGAAGCACTTGCCGATTATTCGGTCTATACGAAAAATCCCGATATCCTAACGGAATATGTGAGGCAGGCCTTGGCCCGTCAATTAACATCTCAATATGTACGGAACGGTGTGGTTCACGCGATTCAGGTCGGAGCAGGAATCGAAAAGAAACTAGCAGAGTCGATTTCTAGGACAGAGCAGGGTGATATCCTGACGATTGACCCAGAATCGAGCAATCAGATGATTCATTCCTTTTCGCAAAAAATTGAGCAAATGTCACAACTAGGAATCAGGCCGATTATCTTAACATCCGCAGGGATTCGGATGTATGTCCGACAAATAATGGAACGTACATTAGCTGATATTCCAATCCTTTCCTATAATGAGCTGGAACCGAACGTCGAAGTGCAGAGTGTTGGAGTGGTAAATCTATGATCATCAAAACTTACGTCGTCAACAAGGTAACAGAAGCATACCCGCTGATTGTTCAGGATTTAGGGACAGAAGCGTTCATCCTAAACACAAAGCCGATTAAAACAGGGGGATTTTTCGGGCTATTTCGGAAAAGGCTGGTAGAGGTAGTGGCTGCTGCCGATCATTATACAGAAAATCCTACTCACATGGAATTGGCTGTAAAAGTCGAAAAACCAGAGAATGATACCCAGAACAAATTACTGAAGGAACTGTCCGAGGTAAAAGGATTAATTAGTGCAATCGTAATGGATGAGAAGAAAACGATACCAACAGCTGTGGAAAAGTGGGTACAGCGCCTTCGGGAGCAAGAAGTGGACAAAGAGGTTATCGAGTATATCATTAAAAAAATGAAAATGAGACATGAGATCATTCAAAACCTTTCAACTCATGAAATAGAGCAACTCTTCTTGACCATTATCGTGCAGCTATTTGAAGAAGGAAAAGCAAAAGATACTGATTCTACCCCGTTTCTCATTACCCTAGTTGGCCCAACTGGTGTGGGGAAAACAACTACCATTGCCAAGTTAGCAGCAGCCCGCGTTTTTCAGCAAAGGCAGAAGGTGGGATTACTGACGACGGATACGTACCGGATTGCGGCTGTGGAGCAATTAAAAACGTACGCGGGGATTTTGAATATCCCGGTGGAAGTGGTTTCCAATCCAGATGAGCTGCGAAAGTCTATGGAGGCATTGAAGGGCTGCCAGATGGTTTTCATGGACAGTGCCGGCCGAAATTATTTAGAGGATGAATATATTGAAGAAATCAATCAATATTTACGTTTTGATGCCCCACAGGAAAATTATTTAGTTCTCAGTATGACTACCCGTTGGAGGGATATGCGGAAAATTGTCGATCAAATGAAATCAGTCCCGATCGACAAGCTTATTTTAACAAAGTGGGATGAAACGAGCTGCTACGGGGTAGCTCTTAATATGGTCTATCACTATCCGTATCCTTTATCCTATGTGAGCTTAGGACAGGGTGTTCCTCAGGATATTATGAAGGCAGACCCTCATTTTATGGCAAAAAAGATTCTAGGAGTAGATGAGAATGAAGCAGGATCAAGCACACCAATTAAGACAATTATCTAACTCACTAGTTAGTCATGATCGGACCTCCCGTGTTGTCACGATTGCCTCGGGCAAGGGCGGGGTTGGGAAATCAAACTTCACCTTAAGCTTTGCACTTAGTTTAATGGAGTTAGGAAAGAAGGTAGTCGTAATCGATCTCGATATTGGCATGGCAAACTTAGACATTCTTATGGGGATGACCCCAAAGCATCATCTGTGGGATATGATTCGTGAGCGGAAGACCATTTGGAGTGTACTCGAAAAAGGACCGAGCGGGTTGGAATATCTTGCGGGCGGCTCTGGATTTAAGCAGCTCCTTCAATTACAGGATGAGGATAGGCAGTATTTTTTTCAGGAATTAGAAAAGCTTCATGGCTATGCTGATATTATCCTGATTGATACGGGTGCAGGTCTGACCGATGAATCCCAACAATGTCATCTTTCGGCTGATGAAATTATCCTTCTTACCACACCTGAACCGACCTCGATAGCAGATGCGTATTCTGTTGTGAAAATATTGCATAGTCAAAATCCTGGACTATCGTTCCAATTGGTCGTAAACCGGGTATCACGCCAAAAAGAAGGAATAGAAGTTGCGAGTAAATTTAAGTTAGCTGTTCAATCCTTTTTAAACAAAGAAATAAAAATCTTTGGAGCGATTCCAGACGATGCTGCCGTTATGCAAGCGGTTTTGAAGCAAGTCCCTTTTTATCTCGCGTTTCCACGATCAACGGCGTCATCAACCCTAAGAAATTTAGCTGAAAGATTTGTGGCGGGCACGGTAGTGTTACAAGAAAACAAAGGGATTAAAGGGTTCATTCGGAATTTTTCAAGATTGCTAAGGTCATAATGTTTATTCAATGTACTTAAAAAAGTAGAGGCCATGGGAAGGGGAATATATAGTGAATTGGAATGCGGAAGAGGCAATGGATCAATATATTCCATTGGTTCATAAGGTTGTTAGACATATGAAAAGGAGCCTATCTGATGCGGCGGATGAAAATGATCTAATATCTTTTGGAATGACAGGATTGTGGGATGCCGGAAAAAAGTTTGACCCTTCTCAAGGAATCAAATTTGAAACCTATGCTGCTCAGCGGATCCGTGGCGAAATTCTCGATGGAATACGACAAAATGACCATGTATCTCGAACATTACGAAAAAAAGAGAAAACATATCGATATGCTTTGGAGACATTAGAGCAGTCCTATATGCGTCGACCTACTCCGGAAGAAGTAAGTGAACATATGGGGATAAGCATGAAAGAGTATGAACAAGCACAGTTGCAGCTTTCCTTTATTCATCAAGACTCATTAGATGAACCGAAAAACCTAGAAGAAAATGCTGCGGTTCAACAAATTGAAGACAACAAATCGATTAAGCAGGAGGAATGGCTGGAGGCAAAAGAACGAAAAAGAATCCTAGCTGAGCTGATTGATACCCTGCCTGAAAGAGAAAAGCTCATTTTGGCCATGGTGTACTTCGAAAATTTAACCTTTACAGACGTAAGTAAAGTGTTTGGGTTGCATAAATCCCGTATCTCCCAGCTTCATAATCAGGCCATCAAACGATTACGTAAAGCACTCGAGATCCAGGGTGTAGAATGGTAAATTCCTATGTTCAAGACGAATCGTTCCCCTCGGTTCGTCTCTTTTTTATAAAAAGGGATTATGAATGGAACTGTTGAAATTATATATCATTGAAAATTCTACAGGTTAGGAGAATACCATTTTATGAAAATTCCAATTGAATTCCAGAATAAAATTATCAATGCCTTTGGCTCGGATGGAAAGGCTTGGGTACAGACGTTAGAGTCCACCGTCCAAACCTATTTAGAACAGTGGGATCTTACGAGTGAGGGTCCAGTTACGAACCTTTCTTATAATTATGTAATAAAGGTAAGAGATTCAAAGGGAACACCTTATATCTTGAAGCTGGGTGTACCGAACTTTGATACTCATAATGAAATGGTGACGCTTCAAGCCTACAATGGGGAGGGCTGTGCCAAACTTATGAAGTCTGACCCGAAAAATGGCGTCATGCTGCTGGAGCGGCTTGTGCCAGGAACCATGCTTTCAGAAGAAACCGATGAAATGATTGTTTTGGAAAATTACATAAAGGTTTGGAAGGCTATTCGCAGACCTATTCCTGATGGAACCTTGACGCCATCCCTAACACACTGGTTTGAGGGACTTAAACGGTATCGGGAAACAGGGGATGTGCAGATCTCAATGGAACATGTTCAGTTAGCAGAAGAGTTTTTTCAACAGGTGATGGAATCATCGGAGGGACCCGAACTCCTTCATGGTGACTTGCACCACGAGAATATTCTGTATTCCGAGCAGAAGGGCTGGATGGCGATTGACCCAAAAGGCGTTGCAGGGGACACTTATTTTGATGTTGTTTCCTTTTTAATCAATCAACTAGATTCAAAGGCTCAGCCAAAAAACATCCTGAAGCTCCGAGTGGATACCATCAGTGAACAAATGGGACTGGACCTTCCGCGACTGCTTAAAGCTTCGATTGCCTTAGGGACACTTTATGCATGCTGGGGGATAGAAGATCAAGATCCGGACTGGACGAAAACATACCAATGCGTAAAATGGTTTATCGATTTTCTAGAGTAATGAACCCAAACCTATTTAAATAGAATGAAAGGAGGTAGACTTTTTAAAAAAGATATCGTGATTGGTGGGAATGGAATGAAGGAAATAACCATTGACCCTTATATACACGTGCGTATGGTGAAAAATTTTGAATACGATCCCAATGGTAAAAAAATCAGTTTTATTTCTGATTTAACAGGGGTCCCCCAGGTATGGGAGCTTGACCGAGAGGACAGGTGGCCCGCGCAAACCTCTTTTTCTATGAAAGGAATCACCTTTATTAAATATATTGCCGGAACCTCGAATTTAGTTTATGGGATGGATGCAGATGGCGATGAAAAGGAGCAATTGTACTTATTAAAGGAGGATGACGAAAAAGTCGCACTGACAAACTCCCCGGAACATCTTCATTTGTTCGGTGACAGCTCTCCTGACGGAAAATGGATTGCCTGGTCGAGCAACCGCCGGAATCAAGCTTTTTTAGATATTTATATACAAAACTTGGAGACATTAGAAATTCGCCGTGTCTTTGCCGGAGATGGAACGTATTCGGTGGAAAAATGGTTTCCTGATGGAAAGTCTTTATTAGTAAAAAAAACAAACACGCCCCTTGATCATGATTTAGGGGTATTTTCACTTTTAACGGGAAAAATGGACTGGATCACCGAGCATAAGGGTGAAGCAGGCTATAAAGATTTCCATTTTAATAAAGATGCAGATCATCTCTATCTATTAACCAATCAAAACAGAGAGTTCTTCGGGCTGGCAATGATTCAGATAGCCAATAAACAATTTACTTGGCTCGAGCGGGGCGAGTGGGACATTGAAGACTTAGTCATGAACAAGGATAAGAACAAATTAGCATTTTCGATGAATGAAGGGGGAATATCCAGGGGCTTTCTAGTAGACCTGGAGAGAACAAATTTGTATAACTGGGAAACTCCTATGGGCGTGATGTACAATCTTAGATTTTCACCAGATAATCAAAAGCTCGGATTCGTGTTAAATGGACCTGCACATCCCCCTGATATATGGGAGGTTGACCTAAAGACCATCCAAGCGAAGCGGCTTACCTACATCTCGCGTTCACCAGTTCTTGAGGAAAAATTAATAGAACCTGAGCCGATAACATTTCCATCCTTTGATCAGCTGCAAATACCTGCTTTTTACTATAAGCCTGCTAACAAAGAGAGGAAGGCCCCTGTGGTTGTCTATATTCATGGAGGTCCGGAAAGTCAAAGCCGCGCCGTATACAGCCCCTTTTTGCAATATTTTTTAAACCAGGGATATGCGGTAGTTGCCCCTAATATCCGTGGCAGTACAGGTTATGGAAAAACCTACACTCATCTAGATGATAGGCGAAAGCGTATGGACGCGGTGAAGGATGTTATTTTTTTAATGGATTGGCTCAGAAAAGCAGGGGATATTGATGCAGATAAGGCCGCTATTGTGGGTGGAAGCTATGGTGGATTTGTCGTACTGGCTGCCATCAGTCACTTTCCGAACCTTTGGGCAGCCGCCATTGATATCGTCGGAATGTCTAGTATCCGAACGTTTTTAAAAACAACAAGTCCTTGGCGGAAAAAGCTAAGAGAGAAAGAATATGGGACCATTGAAAGTGATGGCGATTTTTTTGACCAAATCGACCCGTTGAATCATGCGGATAATATTAAAGCACCGCTAATGGTCATTCATGGCGTGAATGACCCGCGAGTCCCCATCCAAGAGTCAGATCAGATTGTGAAGAAACTAAAGGAGCGAAATCATCCTGTCCAGTATAGCAGGATCGAAGAGGAGGGACATACGATGATGAAGCTGAAGAATAAAATAACTTCGTATACGGAGATGGCGGAGTTTCTAGAAAAGTATTTAGGAAAGCAGCCAGGGTGATGCCTGGCTATTTTTTCATAGGATAATAGTAGGGTTTTTGATGAAATTACTAAACAGAACAAATGTTTTGGTGTAGGATAGGGATAACAACATAATAGAGGTGGAATTAACATTGAATGGTACCGCGCATACAGCAATCGGAGCTGCAACAGGATTTATCGCTGCCAACACCTTTCATTCCTCTCCCACTGAGACAATGATTCTCGTTGGACTAGGAGCAGTATCGGGTTTAATGCCTGATTTAGATATTGATGGAAAGCTACGCGGCAAAATTACCTTATCCCATAAGGTGATTCGGTTGACGGCATTATTAATTGGAGTCTTGATGGTTTTTTATAGTTTTTATGAGGGAAAAGCAGTTGATAAATGGTTTGGTATCGGGAGCGGATTGGTGATTATGATTGTCTCGTCACTCATCAAACAAAAGCATATGTTAACCATTACAGGAATAGGTGTCCTATTCGGGGGAATATCGTTGTCTGAAGTATGGTTAATTCTGCTAGGGGTGTATGTCATCATTGCTTCTATTTCCTCGCATCGCAGCTATACACATTCCATCTTAGGTGTTATTTTCTTTGGAATCATCGCTTCAAAACTAGAGGTATCACTTGGAATCAATGGTGTTTTCTATGCCTGTCTTGGGGGATACATCAGTCATTTACTGGCCGATCTAAAAATATTACCGTTTAATAAGCGTGGAATTAAGCTGTTCTTACCTGTTTCAAAGATAGAATTATAGTTTAAAACAGGTCACATCGAAGTGGATTTGACCTGTTTTTTATGAATTATCTGTAGCCTATGGATTGCAGGAATTGATCGTGAATTTCATTACCTAAGACAGTATAAATGCGCGGAACCCGCTTCCCAATCAAACAGACAACCTCATAGTTAATCGTCCCCATGAGAAGTGCGATTTCATCAATCGATTGAAACGCGTTGTCATTTCCTCCAAAAATAATCACTTCATCTCCTTGCTGACAGGAGGGTACGTTGGTAACATCGATCATCGTTTGGTCCATACATACACGTCCCGCCACTGAAACCTTTTGTCCCTGTAAGAGAAATTGCCCGCAGTTGGAAAGGTGTCTTGAGAGTCCATCTGCATATCCGATTGGAAGGGTGGCAATGACCCTTTCACTTGAAGGAATAAAGGTGCATCCATAGCTAACGGGCTGCGACTTGGCTGCTTTTTTAAGTCCAGCAATTTTCGTTTTAAGCGTCATGGCTTGTAGAAGTGAGATGGGATGTTTCTTTAAAGATATGTCCGGATACAGACCGTATAATCCAATTCCGACACGGACCATATCCAGGTGCATTTCAGGAAAATTCATTGTCCCAGCGGTATTACAACAATGCTTTAACGGGATAGAAATTCCGTTGTCATTTATAAAAGAAATAAAGGAACGAAATCGTTCGAATTGCTGTAATGTATAGGATGGATCCTCACTATCAGCGTTAGCGAAGTGAGTGAAAATGCCTTTTAGCGTCACAAATGGTGACATTAACGCTTTTATTGCTAAATCCAGTGATTCTTCCCGGGTCTGTACACCTATTCTTGTCATTCCCGTATCGATTTTTAAATGGATGGATACCGTTTTTTGAAAAACCTCAGACTGAAAAATAATTTCGTCTAGTACGTCCTCACTAAAAACGGTTAAATCAACCCCGGCAATTATCGCCTGCCGAATGGAGCGGATGGGAGTATATCCTAGAACAAGAATGGGCTCGGTTATTCCAGCCTCGCGTAGTTCAATTGCTTCATCCAAGATGGCCACTGCTAGATAATCTGCACCAGCTTCTACTGCTGTTCTTGCAGCCGGAACTGCTCCATGACCGTAACCATCTGCTTTTACCACCGCCATCAAGTTCACGGACTCTCCAATATATTTTTTAAATTGATTGATATTATGCTTGATGGCGCCTAAGGATACTTCAGCCCATGTATCTCGATAACTCTGTAGATTCACCATTCTCCCTCCCTGAATTCCTATGAAAAAACCCTCAAGATAAACTTGAGGGTACCAAGATGGTTAGTTCAATACGATTTCTTTTTCCAATGCTTTTTCCACTGGTACATATTCATAGTTAAGGTCTTTTGCTACCGCTTCGTAGGTAATGTCGCCGTTTGCTACGTTCACTCCAAGCTTTAATGCTGGATTTTCAGAGATCGCCTTCACAACACCCTTGTTCGCGATTTGTAATGCATATGGAACAGTCGCATTTGTAAGAGCCATAGTAGATGTTCTTGGAACCGCTCCAGGCATGTTGGCAACGGAATAGTGAACCACACCATGTTTTTCAAATGTTGGGTTGTCGTGAGTGGTTACGTGGTCAATGGTTTCAACGCTTCCGCCTTGGTCAATTGCAACGTCAACGATAACAGAACCAGGCTTCATCGTTTTAACCATTTCTTCTGTTACTAGCTTAGGAGCTTTTGCCCCTGGGATTAATACTGCACCGATGACTAAGTCAGCTTCTTTCACTGCTTCAGCAATGTTGAATGGATTTGAAATTAATGTTTTAATTTGGTTTCCGAAAACGTCATCTAAGTAACGAAGACGATCTGCGCTTAAGTCAATAATGGTTACATCTGCTCCTAAACCAATTGCCATTTTTGCAGCATTTGTTCCGACAATACCGCCGCCAATAATGGTAACCTTACCACGGCTTACCCCTGGAACACCTGCTAGCAGGATCCCTTTACCGCCATTGAATTTCTGTAAAAATTGTGCTCCAATTTGTGCAGACATACGGCCAGCTACTTCACTCATTGGTGTAAGAAGCGGAAGCGTACGGTTAACAGATACAGTTTCGTAAGCAATCGCAATCACACCGCTATCTTTTAATGCTTGTGCTAATGCAGGTTCTGCTGCTAAATGGAGGTACGTAAATAATACTAAACCTGGGCGGAAATATTTGTATTCACTTTCAAGTGGTTCTTTCACTTTCATAATCATTTCTGACTGATTCCAAACATCAGCTGCTAATTCAATCAATTCAGCACCAGCTTGAGCGTAATCTGCATCCACGAAACCGCTTCCAATTCCAGCCCCTTTTTCAACTAATACTTTATGTCCAGCTTGTACAAATGAAACCACCCCTGCTGGAGTAAGTGCCACACGGTTTTCATTGTTTTTAATTTCTTTCACTACGCCAATAATCATTATCGTTATCCCCCTTAGAAGTCTTTAGTGATTTTTTCTGACTTTAGAATAATCCTTTCAAAACATTTTTTCTTTGTTTAGAAAGCAGAAATAATAAGATTCTATTTGTGGATTTACACAAAGCGTTCACAAATTCCTTGATATAAAAGCAAAAGATGATAATTCTTACATAGCATAGAATAAAATTTAGTTTTGTTGAAATTTTCAAAAAGCAGGTGCCTGTCACCTATGGTGAACACCTTTTGGTGTCACCTTGGTGACAGGCACCTGCTTTTCCTATTTGAACTTTTCGATTTTTAGGTCTAAGTAGAGGGTTATTTTTTGGTTTGGATCTTTTAAGTTAATTTCACCAATTTCTGATATACGTTTGAGCCGATAGTTTAGTGTGTTTGTGTGTACATTTAATTGATTTGAGGCTTCATGGACATTGCTGTCTTTGTTTAAGAAGACTTCCAATGTTTCAACGAGGTCGGTGTTGTTTTTTTTATCATATTCTTGAAGCCTTCTCAGAGAATAGTTTTCGTTCTGGTCTGTACCGGCCTTTTCAATCAATACATCAATATACTTATAGATTCCTAAGCTTTGGTAGCCATGGATATTTGTTGCTTCACTAGGAAATTTTCTCTTTACTGATAGTACAGTTCGAGCTTCTTTGTGCGCTTTTTCCACTTTTCCTAAATCGCGATAGACACTGCTATAGCCCTGGACGATTGACTCAATTCCAAATCGTTCCTTCATTTTGGCAACAAACAGCTCACAAAATGCATTTAGTTTATTCACTGGCTGATCAATTTCAGCTAGAGAAATAAACAAGATTAATTGTTGATGGTCAATCGTGTGCAATAAAATTTTTGGCAGTTGAATGGTTTTTAATAAGTAGGCTATATGCTTTTCATCTTCTCTTTCTAATTCCTTAGAAAATTGAAAGACGGCAACCGAAAATAATGAGGGAGGTGAAATTTGCAACGCATGAAACTTATTAGTAATTTCTTCATTGGTAGAAAGATGACTCGTTAACAGCTGCCAAAAAAATTCTTGAAATTGCTCTTCTTTTTTATTTTTTCGGTTCTGCAGTTGAATCAGTTTATTCTTAGTTGCGTCCGCCGCTCGCTTTAAACAGACCATTTCTTCTTCGCCTAAAGTTTTTTCAATCTCTAATGCCCAAATGAAGCCGAGGACTTCATCGTTCTTCCAAATGGATACTGCAACTCTATTTCCTAGTCCAATTTCATCCACAGTCTTAACCCTTACAGGCTCACGGCTGTTTAACAAGGAAGGAATGACCCCTTCCTTCCATAAGGAATTAATCACTCTTTCCGGGACACGGCGGCCGATAATCGTGGCAATCCGTGCCGGGTCGGTTCGATCATCATGGGTACTGTAGGCAAGGAGACGATGGTTTGCATCTTCTATCGTTATCGGACAATGTAAAACATCACTTACCATATCAGCAAATTCTTCTAAACTATCAAAGCTTGCTCGAAACGGATCATTTGTCATCTATTACACCTCTATCAATGAGATTGTGCACTTTGTAACGTATTTGTCATTTAAAACAATATTCTTTTAATAATTTTGTCTTTATTCCACAATATAAAATGTTCACAGATATGTTATATTAATTTCACGAAGTTTTCGCTTTTTTTATTCTGTAAGTCATTGGAAACGCTATCATTTTAAAAAAGAATAGGAGGATATTATTTAAATATAAACAGTAGGTTTTATTCGAATAATATTGTATCTTTTTTACTGAAAAAGGGAAATAGGAGATTTAAACTAAAATAGGGGGTAGACGATGCAAAAAAATCCAAATCAATTACAAAGAGGTTTAGAAGAAAGACATATTACGCTAATGTCCTTAGGAGCCGCCATTGGGGTAGGTCTGTTTCTAGGGTCAGCAACTGCTATTAAGCTAGCGGGACCTGGTATTATTCTTGGTTATGCATTTGCCGGTATGATTATGTTCTTTATTATGAGGGCACTTGGTGAGATGGCGATTCAGAAGCCAGTTGCAGGATCCTTTAGTCAATATGCCCGCGATTATTTAGGCGCCTTGCCTGGTTTCCTAACAGGATGGAATTATTGGTTCTTATGGGTTGTAACGTGTATGGCTGAGATTACCGCAGCAGGAATCTACATGGAGTATTGGTTCCCAGAAGTACCTCGCTGGATTTGGGCACTGGCAGCATTAGTGATCATGGCTTCTGTCAATTTCCTGAATGTAAAAGCCTATGGAGAACTTGAATTTTGGTTTGCGTTAATTAAGATTATTACAATCATCTTCATGATTGTGAGTGGTCTTGGAATGATTGCTTTAGGAATTGGTAATGGCGGTATCGCTACTGGTATCAGTAATCTTTGGGAGAACGGTGGAATCCTTCCAAATGGGATCACTGGGGTATTAATGTCCTTACAAATGGTTATGTTTGCTTTCTTAGGAATTGAGATGATTGGGATTACGGCTGGGGAAGTAAAGAATCCGGAAAAAACATTATCTAGAGCGATTGATACTGTTTTCTGGCGAATTCTTATTTTCTATGTAGGTGCCTTGTTTGTGATTATGTCGATTTATCCTTGGACCGAAATCGGCGCGCAAGGCAGTCCGTTCGTTTTGACCTTTGATAAGCTTGGAATTCCTGCTGCAGCCGGAATTATTAACTTTGTTGTCTTGACCGCTGCACTTTCATCGTGTAACGGAGGAATCTTTAGTACAGCACGGATGCTATTTAACTTAGCTGAAAATGATGAGGCACCTAAGGGATTAGGTAAATTAAACAAGAATGGTGTTCCTAGTAAAGCCGTGTTAGTAACAGCGGGTGCACTGTTAGTGGGTGTTGTTCTTAACTATTTAGTACCGGCAAAAGTATTTACATGGGTAACAGCGATCTCAACGTTTGGTGCAATTTGGACTTGGTCGATGATTTTATTATCTCAAATCAAGTATCGGAAGGGATTAACTCCAAATCAATTGGGAGGCTTAAAATATAAGATGCCGTTATTCCCATTTACATCTTATTTTTCATTAGCATTCTTACTTCTAGTAGTTGGGTTAATGGCAGTCTTCCCAGATACAAGAATTGCTTTAATCGTTGGACCGCTTTGGCTTGGAATCTTAACTGCCTTTTATTATGGTAAGGGGTATCATAAACGAGGAAAGCTAAAGCAGGAGCAAGTAGAACAGGTCGGATAAACAAAAAACCATGTTTTTGGATGTAGAAATCTCCAAAAATATGCGATCGTTGGCTTGGCAATCCTATTTACAGTCGCAGGATTTTCATAAGAAAAAGGAAGGGGGATTCCCTTCCTTTTTTCATATGTTTAGGAGGAATTTATTAGAAATTTGTATTGATTCCTTGTATTTAGAACTGTTCAAACTTCCGTCATAACATATTTAACATACTGTGAACTTGTCACTATGCCTATGTTATTAACACCGCAAAAGCAATATAGTGTAAGTATAAAGAACAAATAAATTTTGAAAGGCGGAATGACTTATGTTTAACAAGTTTTTAAGAGAAAATAAGATTTCTGCAGCTATCCTAACAATCATTCGTTTATACCTTGGCTATGCATGGTTCACAGCTGGTTTTCATAAAATTACAGGCGGCTTCGATGCTTCAGGATACTTGAAAAATGCGGTAGCAAATCCCGTTAAAGGTCCAGATGGCAATATGGTTTACGGCTGGTACGTAAACTTCTTAGAAAGCTTTGCACTGCCGAACATCGATATCTTCAACTTCATCGTTCCTTGGGGCGAAACATTAATCGGTTTAGGACTTATGTTAGGTTGTTTAACAACTGCAGCAATGTTCTTTGGTCTCGTAATGAACTTCTCTTTCTTCTTAGCAGGAACCGTATCTCATAACCCAACAGACATTTTCCTAGGCTTCATCATCTTAACAGCAGGCTTCAACGCAGGTAAATACGGTCTAGACTACTGGGTAGTACCATTCATCAACAGAAAATTTGGAAAAAGTAAGGAAAAAGCTTCAGCGTAAATAGTGGTAACAAAAAGACGATTTGTCCCCTCGAATCGTCTTTTTACTTTTGGAGGTAACTTTCTGCTTCTTTCCGATTTGAAAAGTAGCTGCAATAACTATACACTTTACTATATTGTGAGTATGAGCAGGTGCAGGATGAATAATAGACAAAAGGAATTACTAAAAATATTGCTCCTTCATGATGAAGGGGTATTGCAAAGTAAGGGTTTAGCGGAGCAGTTGGATTGTTCAGAGAAGACCGTACGTAATGATTTAGGTGTGCTGGAGGATTTTTTAGTTGATTACCCGAGTGCCATGATCACTCGCAAGCCTGGTTTTGGAATATCGATTGAAATGGATGAAGAGGAACGGTCGGAAATTTTACGAAGTCTCTTTGCAGACGAGCCGAAGACAAATGAAGAGCGCCTGATTGAAATCGCCTTTCAACTGTTAACTGGTGATAAGGCGATTACTTTACAGCATTGGGCTGATTGTTACTATATTACGAAAACGGCTATTAAAAAAGATATAGAGATTATTTCGGATTGGCTTGAGCGTTATGAACTTGAAATCGTTTCAAAGCAGCGGCTAGGAAATGTGATTCAAGGACAAGAGTTGAAAAAGCGCAATGCATTGGCTCATTTATCCGAGCTTATCCCTAAGGGTGCAAATGAAAAAAATGTGGTGCTGGATTTATTTTTACCCTATGAGATAACAACCGTGAGGAAAGCTCTTGAGGATATGCGGGACAAATTTAGTATTGCTTTTTCAGATGGTGCGCTTGAGAGTTTGATGGTTCATGCATTGATCATGATGAAGCGGACCCGGCAGAGGGCGCCTGTATTTGTACAGGAGTCAGATAAGAAAACAACTTTAATACAAAAGGAATTCCAGTATGCTAGCTGGCTTTTTGATAGCTTGGAGTCATCATTTCGGATTCACTTTCCAGAGGTGGAGCGGGTTTATTTTACCTGGCACATTATTAGTGGTAAACGGACGGAAGAGGGATCGGAGCAAGTTTTGAAATATGATGAAGGGCTAGCAAGTATTTTGCATACTTTTATTAGTAAAATGGAGACTTTGACATTATTCCCTTTTAAAGCTGACTCCATATTAATGAAAGGTCTAGCCGTCCATATGCATTCTGTCATCAATCGAATCAAATTTGGGTTTCCGATTACCAATCCACTGCTCTCCAATATTAAGAAAATGTATCCCTATATGTTTAATATGGTGATGCTAACTCTCGATGAAATCAAGAAAACCTATCTTTTAGAGATTCCTGAGGACGAGGCAGCTTATCTTGTTCTTCACTTTCAAGCCTCCATGGAACGGTTGGAAGGGAAGAGGGAGAGTAAGAAGAAAGCACTAATTGTTTGTCATATGGGAATTGGTATGTCACATTTATTAGAAGCGAAAATTGGACAGAGCTATCAGGATATTGATATTGTCGCCTGTATTGGCAAAGCAGGGGTGAGGGAATATGTACGAGATCATCCAGTTGATTTCATTATTTCTACCATTCCTCTTGAAAAAGTAAAGGCGGAGCAGATTGTGATTTCTCCTCTTTTTGGCCAGGACGATAAGAAAAGACTAAGTCAGTTTGTGGAAACGCTGAAACAGAAGAATATGGAGATTAAAGATGTGTTTTCCCAATTTTTGAATGAAAATCTTATGTTTTTTGATGTGGAAAAAGAACACCGATATGAAGTAGTGGAAATGCTGGCAACTGCGCTTTTTAAACAAGGTTACGCAAGTAAAGAATTTATACACAGTGCTGTTAATCGGGAGCGGAAATCTGCTACAGCCATCGGCGGGGGAATTGCCATTCCACACGGAGATCCTTCCATGCTTCAAAGGACTATCATTGCCACGGCTGTTTTGAAAAAGCCGATAGAGTGGGGGAACGAGCGTGTTTCCCTTGTTTTCATGCTCGCGATTTCAAAGGAAAATCAAGGAGATATTCGTGGAGTGATTGGGAAAATTGCAGCACTTAGTGAGTCACCATTGGTTGTTCATGCGTTAACAGGTTCAAAGGATTATTTGGATTTTTTACAAGTGTTAGAAAAGACCTGACCACCATTAAAGTGGTCCTTTTTTCTTTTTAGGGACAAGATGTAGTGATAATCCTAAACCTTCAGGTCAAAAATCCGTTTTTACCGCAGCTTCCGGTAAAAAGAAAAAATATAACTCTGCAAAAGTGGATGTACGATATAGGTAAGCGATTACTTGAAAAGCAGGAGGGAACATCATGGGTAAAATATTAGCTGTAACAGCTTGTCCCGTTGGTATTGCTCATACGTATATGGCTGCTGAGAATTTACAAAAAGCAGGCGAAGCGTTGGGCGTCGAGATAAAAGTTGAAACACAAGGTTCAATTGGTGTGGAAAATGCATTAACCGATCAAGATATTGCTGAAGCAGATGGCATTATCATTGCGGCGGATAAGGACGTTCCGAAAGAGCGCTTTGCCGGTAAAAGAGTAATCATAACTGGTGTTCAAGACGGAATCCGCAAGCCAGAAGAATTGATTAAACAGATTCAAAGCGGTGCAGCACCTGTGTATAAACCAGAAGCAGCGGCAACTGGCGGAGCGCAAACAAGTAAACAAAAAGAAAATCCTTTTTATAAGCATTTAATGAGCGGTGTTTCTTACATGGTTCCGTTCATTGTCGTAGGTGGATTATTGATTGCCCTAGCGTTAACACTTGGCGGCGAGCAGACACCGGGTGGAATTGTCATTCCAGAAGATTCTATTTGGAAACAGATTGAAAAACTTGGCGGTACAGCGTTCATGTTCATGGTGCCAATCTTGGCAGGTTTTATTGCAGTTAGTATTGCCGACCGTCCAGGACTTGTACCAGGTATGATCGGCGGTTATATTGCAGCCAATGGCAGTTTTTATGGAAGCGAAGCGGGTGCCGGATTTATCGGTGGGATTATTGCCGGTTTCTTGGCAGGTTATGTAGCTTTAGCAATTAAGAAGATTAAAGTACCAAAAGCGGTTCAACCCGTTATGCCAATAATCTTCATTCCAATTTTATCATCCGTAATTGTTGGTTTATTATTTATTTTTGTAATCGGTGCTCCGGTTGCACAGGTTTTTGAAAGCTTAACTGGCTTGCTTGCTGGCATGCAGGGGGGCAGCTCGATCGTATTAGCGATGATTCTTGGTGCGATGATTGCCGTTGATATGGGTGGTCCATTTAACAAAGTAGCATTCTTATTTGGCTCAGCGATGATTGCAGAAGGTAACTATGAAATTATGGGACCGATTGCGGTAGCGATCTGTATTCCGCCTATTGGACTTGGACTTGCAACATTCATTAACAAACGTAAATTCCGTCCAACGGAGAGAGAAGCAGGAAAAGCTTCCTTCACCATGGGATTATTCGGTATTACAGAAGGTGCGATTCCATTCGCTGCACAAGACCCGCTGCGTGTGATTCCAAGTATCGTAGTTGGTTCGATGGCTGGTTCTGTTATCGCCATGCTTTCAAGTGTTGGTGACAGAGTGGCACATGGAGGTCCGATTGTTGCTATACTAGGTGCGGTTGATAATGTGGTCATGTTCTTTGTCGCTGTCATTGTGGGTGTGGTTGTAACGGCGATTATGGTTATCGCATTGAAGAAAGATGTGGAAGGTGCCCAAGTGGCTGCTGCAGGTGTGGGGAAAGAATTAGAAGCTAATGTACCAATTCTTGATGAGAATGTTAAAAAGTTAGAAGCTGCTGAAATAACGAAGTTGACAGATATTACAAATTTAGAATTAATTGAAACACAATTAACAGGAGCTACTCGTGATGAGGTTATCGATGAATTAATTGCAAAATTTGATTCCGTCGGTGCTTTAAGCTCTAAGGAAGCATATAAACAAGCGATATTAAAACGTGAATCTGAGAGTTCTACAGGACTTGGGATGAATATTGCGATTCCTCATGGTAAATCAAGTGCTGTTAAAACACCAACGGTTGCCTTTGGAATAAAACGTGAAGGTGTAGACTGGAAAAGCTTAGATGGTACCGATGCAAAACTAATTTTCATGATTGCCGTACCTGAAAAAGCTGCAGGAGATGCTCATCTCAAGATTTTACAAATGCTTTCACGAAAGTTAATGGATGACAGCTTTAGGGAGCAATTGCTAAAGGTTACATCTAAAGAAGAGGCACTCACCCTACTTGGGGAAATTCAATAAGATTAAAAAAGAGAGCAATTATAGCGAGAGTACTGATTCTCACATACTTCTGACACGAAAGGGCCCTGTTTTTCACTGTAACGATGCAGTGGGAAACGGGCCCTTTTTAATCGTTCATTTATTTTTATGGATTAATTTTATATCGACTGTAATAACTTTATGACTTGCCGTCATTCTATTGCTGTTTGCGTCTGGTTTTCTTATTGTAAGTACAAGAAGTATTTTATTTTACAATAATGACAGCGTTTTCGCGTTTAATAAAATGTTAAAGGAGTGTTGTCTCGTGAACAAGACGGCCCATATAATATCTCATTCTCATTGGGACAGAGAATGGTACTTACCTTTTGAGAAACACCGCTATTATTTCATAAAGCTTATGAATAATCTTATTGAACAGTTCAAAAGGGAAGGAAGCGGCTTTCAATCCTTTCATCTAGATGGCCAAACGGTTTTGTTGGAGGATTATTTCGCCGTTCACCCGGAAAATCGGGAAATTGTTAAGCATTTAATAGACGAGAAAAAGCTTCATATCGGTCCTTGGTATGTTCTGCAGGATGCGTTTTTAACAAGCTCCGAAGCAAATGTTCGAAACCTGCTGATGGGTATGAATGATACGAAAGCCTATGGACATGTTTCAAAAATAGGTTATTTTCCGGACACTTTCGGTATTTACGGGCAGGCACCTCAGCTTTTAAAGCAAGCGGGAATTGATACGGCAGCCTTTGGCAGAGGAGTGAAGCCAACCGGCTTTAATAATACGGTATCAGACGTTCCTGACTATGAATCACCTTATTCTGAAATGATTTGGAAATCACCTGATGGTTCAAGTGTTTTAGGTATTCTTTTTGCTAATTGGTATTCCAATGGGAATGAGATCCCGGTGGATGAAACGGAAGCGAAAGCGTTCTGGGATAAGAAGCTCCAAGATGCAGAGAAATATGCCTCAACCAATCAGTTGTTGTTTATGAATGGCTGTGATCATCAGCCGCTGCAAAAGACGATTCCACAGGCGATTGAAACGGCATCTGCCCTATATCCAGATTACCAGTTTAAGCATTCTAGTTTTGATGAGTATACGGAAGCGTTAAAGCAGGCACTGCCTGAGCAGCTGCAGGTAATTGAAGGGGAATTGCGCAATCAGCGGACAGATGGATGGTCCACGCTTGTAAATACTGCATCAAGCCGTATTTATTTGAAGCAAATGAATCATCATTGTCAAACTCTTTTGGAAAAGAACGCTGAGCCATTAGCAGCCATGATGGCTCTAGCAGGTGGCGCCTATCCGCGGGAATACATCCGCTTTATGTGGAAATCACTGATGAAGAACCATCCGCATGACAGTATTTGCGGCTGTAGTGTCGATGAAGTTCATCGTGAAATGGTTACTCGTTTTGAAAGTGTAGCGCAAATGGGAGAGGTATTTGTCGAGGAAAACGCAGCAGCACTTGCACAAAAAGTTGATACTTCACAGACACCTGAAGGAGGTATTCCACTCGTTGTCCTGAATACGACCGGATGGGAGAAAAATGAAGTTGTTTCCAAAATAGTCGATTTAGAAAAAGTGTATTTTTCACAAATGCACTTTGAAGAAATTCCGGTTTATTTGCAGGATAAACCATTGGCAGGATACAAACTGGTTGATGGTAAGGGCAGAGAGCTAGAATATCAGCTTGAAGATCCAGCAGTCGAATTTGGTTACGACTTACCAGATGATAAATTTCGTCAGCCGTTTTTTGCTAAACGTGCCAAGCTTTCATTTTTCGCAGAGGAAATCCCTTCGTTTGGGTATAGAACATTCTACCTTGTACCAGGTGGACAAGTGGCAGAGAAGAAGGGGCAATCTTCAGAAACACGGATTGAAATGGAAAATGATTCTGTTCATCTACAGTTTCATGAAGATGGCAGCTATGATTTAATGCATAAAGATACCGGTGTGTCATTCTGTCGTCTTGGAATTTACGAAGACACTGGGGATATTGGCAACGAATATATGTACAAGGAAGCAAAGGGACATGCTGCTATTACGACAAAGGGTGTACCCGTGGAATTTAACTTCCTAGAAAGAAACTCACTCAGAACTGTCCTAGAGTTTACTCACACGTTATCCATTCCCGTTTCTGCGGACGATCGCTTAGCGATAGAACGGAATCGACTTATTTGGCATAAGGAAAGGGAAGCTGGAAGATCGGACGAAATGACAACAATCACGATGCAAACAGTTGTTACCCTTGAAAAGGGAATGAAGGGTCCGGCATTTAAGCTGACGATTAACAACCAAGCAACCGATCACCGGCTGCGGATTCTATTCCCAACAGGGTTACAGACGGAAACACATCAAGCTGACAGTATTTTCGAGATTGTCACCCGCCCGAATACGCCGGAGAAGGAATGGGAAAATCCGAGTTTTTGTCATCACCAGCAGCGGTTTGCCAGCCTGGCGGATGCTGCGAGGGGCTTAACCGTAGCAACGGATGGTTTGCAAGAATATGAAATTCTCCCGGAGAATGGCACCATTGCGGTAACCGTGCTTCGTTCGACAGCAGAGCTCGGGGACTGGGGTTATTTCCCTACACCTGAAGCACAATGCTTAGGACTGCAAACAGCGGAATGGCAAGTGCTGCCGCATGAAAAGGATGTCATCCAATCACAGGCGTTTGTCGATGCCTATCAATACAAAGTGCCGCTTTTAGCTGTTCAGACAAGCGTCCATGAAGGTGAATTACAGGAAACACATCAGTTTGTTAAAACAGAATCAAATGGACTTGTTTGGACTTCTTTGAGAGTAGCGGAAGATCACGATGATGTGATGATTCGCTGGTTTAATCCAGCGCAAGAAGAGGTAAATCTTAAGGCTGCAATCCAACAAGACTTTAAAGCCTATAAAAGTAACATCCTTGAAGAAAATACAGACGATACCCAAGATTCATATAAAGTAAGAAAATATGAAATTATCACATTGGGTTTTCACAAAGAGAGATAGGAGTGGGTAAAATGACGACAGTAATTCCTGAATCCATGCAAAAGCTAATCCAGCACGTAAAAGAATTTTTCCCAGAAGATGAAAAGTTACAGCATATGTTTGAGCAATGCTTTGTCAATACGTATACGACGACAATGAAGAAACAAGAAGATGGAAAAACATTTGTCATTACTGGGGATATTCCGGCAATGTGGTTAAGAGATTCAGCCGCACAGGTAAGACCTTACTTAATGGCAGCGGAGGAAGATGAAGAAATGGCTGATTTTCTCGAAGGGGTAATCCGTCAGCATTTTGCTTTCATCCTGCACGACCCTTATGCCAATGCCTTCAACGAAAGTGCTAATGGCAAAGGGCATCAGAATGATCTAACTGAGATGACTCCGCATATTTGGGAGCGGAAATACGAAATTGATTCCTTGTGCTATCCAATCCAGCTTGCCTACCTGTTTTGGAAATCGACAGGACGTACCTCCCATCTGAAGGAAACGTTCAAACAGGTGATGGAAACGATTATTCATGTATGGAGGACGGAGCAGGATCATGAAAATCAATCTTCTTATCGGTTTCTTCGTACGGATTGCCGCCAGTCAGATACGTTAACTCGTGAGGGCAAGGGCGGACGAGTTGTTCCGACAGGTATGACCTGGAGTGCCTTCCGTCCAAGTGACGATGCTTGCACCTATGGCTATCTGGTCCCGGCTAATATGTTTGCTGTGGTTGTCTTAGGGTATGCAGCACAAATGTGTGAGGAAATCCTTCACGATACAGAATTAAAGGAAGAATGCTTGAAGCTTCAAGAAGAAATACAAAAGGGTATTGAACAATACGCTAAGCTGGACCACCCTATTCATGGAGATATGTATGTATACGAAACGGATGGAGAAGGGCGCGTGAATTTAATGGATGACGCCAATGTTCCGAGTTTGCTTGCTGCACCGTACTTAGGCTATCTTCCATATGATGATTCCGCTTATTTAAACACACGTTCCTTCCTTCTGAGCAGGGATAATCCATATTATTACGAAGGAAAATATGCAAATGGAATTGGAAGTCCGCACACTCCGGATCATTATATTTGGCATATCGCGCTGGCCATCCAAGGAATGACTACAACGAGTGAAGCAGAAAAGCAAGAAATTTTAGCTTATTTTAATCAAACAGACGGCGCTACCAATTTTATGCACGAAGGCTTTAATGCCGATTGCCCTGAAGAATTTACAAGAGACTGGTTTGCATGGGCAAATACGATGTTCAGTGAATTTGTCTTAAGTTTAACGGGTAAGGCAGTAAAAGGCAGTCCGCTTTATGACCAATTAATGAAGAACAAAAGTAATCAAGCTTAAATCTTTTAAGGGAAGTATAGAAAGGGTGATGGATCATGAAAAAAGTTCCATGGATGATTGTTGTTTGTGAATGGATTTGGAGGGCGATCTTGGCCAATCTGTACTGGGTTGTCTTTACCATCCTTGGGTTAGGGATCTTTGGTTTTTTTCCAGCGTCCATTGCCCTGTTTACCATTGTGCGGAAATGGCTGAGGAAAGAAAGTGATCTGCCTGTATGGAATACGTTTAAGCAGGTTTACTTTAAAGAATGGAAAAGAAGCAATGGAATAGGCCTTGTATTTTACAGTATTGGCCTTTTTCTTTTTGTCGATATTCGGATTGTAGAACAAGTCATGACAGGCGTTTTTGCCAGTTTTCTATTAATCATCTTGTATATCATGGTATTTGTCCTGCTATTGGCTGTTGGTAATTTCTTTTCGCTTTATGTCCATTATGAACTCCCAACGAAAGAATATATAAAACAATCCTTTTTATTTACCATAACAGGATTGCTATCCACGATTTGGATTGGGGCAGGACTATTGGTTATTGGTATGCTCCTAATTAGGATGCCTGGTTTAATTCCGTTTATTTCTGGTGTTGCTCCTGCTTATTGGATGATGAGAGTCAACTTGCTTCGGTTTAACACGCTTGAGAAGAGAATGTCTCTTTCTTAGGGCTGTGTAGTACTTGTTATAAAAGTGAAACGAAATGAGGGGAAAAAATGAAACTACACATAAACGGTGACGTATCCTCTATTACCGAAGGGCTTAATCTTATAATAGAGAATTTAACAGTTCAACTTTCAGAGGATGGCTATCCGGTATATTTAAAACAGCAAAAGGGTCCATTGCGTGTTATAAATCACAATGGCCAGGGGGAAATTCGCTTTGAGAAGCCTATTCACTTTTTTCGCGGCTTAGGATTATTCCTTGAACATGTTAATAAAGAGAACCAGTTTGACTTGTCAGAGGAACTTCAGTTTGAAATGAGCGGTGTTATGCTCGATGCGTCTAGAAATGCGGTCCCAACAGTTTCAGATGTAGAAAAGCTGCTGCAAAGAATGGCTGTAATGGGATTAGATACATTGATGCTCTATACAGAGGATACGTACGAGGTGAAGGAACATCCGTATTTTGGGTATATGCGGGGAAGATATTCGGCGGAGGAGTTAAAGGCATGTGATGACTATGCGGTGAAATTAGGGATTGAAATGATCCCTTGTATTCAATCACTGGGTCATTTACGGGAAGCGCTTAAATGGAATTATGCTTCTAGTTTTAAAGACACAGACGACATTTTATTGGTTGATCAGCCCCAGACATATGAATTCTTGGAAAACTGTATCAGGGCTGCCTCCGAGCCTTTCCGTACCAAGCGCATTCATATCGGAATGGATGAGACGTTCCAGCTTGGTTTAGGTAAATATTTAGAAAAACATGGCTATGAGAATCATATTGATATCATGAATAGGCATTTGGAAAAGGTCGTTGCGATTACGGATAAGTATGGTCTAAAACCGATGATTTGGAGCGATATGTACTTTCCATTGTTTTCGGAAGACAGTAAATACCGAGATGAAAACGGGGAAATTCGCGAAGACATACTTGCCTCCATCCCTGATGTAGAGCTTGTCTATTGGAATTATTACCGGAAAGAGCAGGAAGTCTATGAAAAAGATTTTCAACACCATAAACTGCTCGGTCAGACTCCAATTTTTGCTGGCGGTGCGTGGACATGGAATGGAATCGTCCCTAACTATGGGAAAGCGATTGCAACGACGGAGGCCGCTATGGCGGCGTGTAAGAAAGAGGGTATTAAAGAAGTGTTTGTCACGTTGTGGGGCGACAATGGAGCCGAAACGCCATTCTCTACTTCCTTACCCATCTTACAATTATTTGCGGAGCATACCTATCATAAGGAAGTCACACTAGAACAAACAGCTGAGCGCTATGCATTCTGTGGTGAAGGAAACTTTGATGATTTCATGGTCCTGAAAAAGCTGGATGAGACTCCTGGCGTTATGCAAGATAACATGAATACGTCGATGACCTCTAAAGTGCTGCTGTACCAAGATATACTAATCGGTTTATACGATGAAAATTGTAAAGGATTATCCTTAGGGGAGCATTATGAAAAACTTGTTTCCAAGATTGAAAAAGCAAAACACAACAACCCAAAATGGGAAAGTCTATTTGACTTCTATGAGCAATTGGCAAGGGTTCTAAGCGTGAAGGCGGAAATCGGAATTAAGATAAAAGAAGTTTACGAGAAAAAAGATTACGAGCAAATGAGATCAATCCTCTTAGAGTTGGATTGGATTCAAACCAATGTGGACCAATTACGTCAAAAGCACCGAAAAGTTTGGTTTGAATCGTACAAGCCGTTTGGCTGGGAGATTATCGATATTCGATACGGCGGCGTTATTACCCGAATTGACTCGGTAAAATATCGGATTCAAGAATGGCTGGAGGGCAGGGTTTCTGCTATTGAGGAATTAGAAGTAGAACGGTTACGCCATGATGGGCCTTGGGAAATTGTTGACGGCTTAGTTGGCGGCAATGTCTATCATCGGATCGTCACTGCAGGAAACTTTTCATTATAAAGGATAAAATCCTAAAATAACTAAATGGGGTGAACGGATTGTTTTTAACGGAAAGAAAGTTTGAAGCCCGTATTCGGGAATTAGAAGGTTATCGTTATCGCGATTGCATTACAATTGATCAATTTACCACACAGGAGGATGACGGCAAAGTAGGGGCTTACCCGCCCGAATCTTACGATGAAAAAAAAATCATGAAGCTAGGCGATTATTGGAAAGGCCGGGATCGATATATCTGGCTTCATGCAGACGTTGATTGTCACCTGCCAAACAACAGCAGGCAGGTTGTCGGTCTGTTCTCCTTCGGAAAGACGGGAGGGGGGCATAATTCAGGTTTTGAATCCTTACTATTTGTGAATGGCAAACCCTATCAAGGCGTCGATTCCAATCATGAAGAAGTCCTCTTCGATGAACATTCCACTAAGGGGCCAATGCGTTTAGATTTTAGACTTTGGTCAGGGCTGGAAGGCGGCGGAGTACCGGTTGAAAATGAGTTTAAACTGGAGATGGCGAAAATAGGATGGCTTGATAGACGGGTTGATAACCTATATTACACCCTTTTGGCAGCTTATGAAGTATTGATGGAAACAAGTGAGGAAGAGTCGGCCTATACGATTTTGAAGCAGGTGCTTACCAATGCCTTACAGTTTATTCGTTGGACGGAACCTGGAAGTCATGAGTTTTATGAATCCTGTTATGCAGCGGAGGAGAATTTAACAAGGGCACTCCAATCAATCAATAAATCATCAGATATAACGGTGCACAGTGTTGGCCATACACATATCGATGTTGCCTGGCTTTGGAGATTAAGAAATACTAGAGAGAAGTCAGCACGTTCCTTCTCGACTGTCTTGCATTTAATGAAGCAATTCCCAGAATATTTATTCTTACAAACACAGCCGCAGCTTTATGATTATATCAAAACGGATTATCCTGACATCTACGAACAAATGAAAGCTAAAATTGCAGAAGGCAAATGGGAAGCAGGGGGTGCGATGTGGCTCGAAGCGGACTGTAATATTCCTAGTGGTGAGTCACTTGTCCGCCAAATTCTGCATGGAAAAGCCTTCTTTAAGGAAGAATTTGGGGTGGACTGTGAATATTTATGGCTGCCCGATGTGTTTGGGTACAGCTGGGCATTGCCGCAAATCTTAAAAAAATCAGGCATCAAAACGATGATGACAACGAAAATCAGCTGGAATCAGTACAACCGAATGCCGCATGATACCTTCTATTGGAAGGGAATCGATGGTTCAGAGATATTAACACACTTTATCACAACACCGGAACCATGGAACGGTCCGGATTCCTGGTTCTACACGTACAATGGCTTTATTACCGCCAAAACGGTTAAAGGAGCATGGACGGGCTATCGGGATAAGGACCTGTCAAAAGATCTGCTGCTTTCATACGGATATGGTGACGGCGGCGGCGGAGTCAATCGTCACATGCTTGAAATGCGAAGCAGACTGGACATGATGCCTGGTATGCCGAATGTAAAAACGTCAACAGCTGGAGAGTTTTTTGAAAAGCTTCACCAAAATGTAGCGGAGTCCAACGGTTATATCCATAAATGGGATGGCGAATTGTATCTGGAATACCACCGGGGTACGTATACAAGCCAGGCGTTTATGAAACAAACGAATCGTAAATTGGAGCTTTTATATAGAAGAGTTGAATTCCTATCTTCCTGGCTATCTGAAAATGGTGAGTGGATTGGGGATAAGGAGCTTAAAGACGGTTGGAAAATAATTTTACGAAATCAATTCCATGACATTATTCCAGGTTCGTCTATTCATGAGGTATATGAGGATGCGAAGGAAGAATACAGGGAAGCGCTGGAACTAGGCGAAAATGTAAGTTCACGTGTCATCAATAGCGGGATTGACCAGGCTGACCGTTCTGTAGTGCTATTTAACGCTTCACATCATAAGGGAATGAGAAATGTTGTGATCCCTCAATTTGCTGAGTATAAAGCGGGGGTATGGAAAGATGATAACGGAACAGTGTTACCGCATCAAAAGCTTTCTGCCAGCTGGCTTGTTGAAGTGGATAGACTCCCATCCTTTGGTGCTAGAACGCTATCTTTTGAACCACAGGAAGCTGTCTGCGAAAAGAAATCAAGCTTTATCTATCATGACCGCAAATTAGAAACACCGTTTTATCTCATTGAATGGAATGAATTCGGTCAGATAACAACAATCTATGATAAAGAGGCAAAACGTCATGTTCTAGCCGAAAATGAAAGAGGAAATGTTCTGCAAATCTTTGAAGATAAGCCACTCGCACATGATGCGTGGGATATTGATATCTTCTATCAAGAAAAAATGGAAGAAATTCACGATCTAGCCTCATTTGAAGTAGTTGAAGATGGCGAGCTTTCCTTTACCATTCATGTTAAGTGGAAGTATCATCATTCTGATATTTCGCAGTCAATTGTTTTTTATCAAAATGATCGCCGAATTGATTTTGACACAAATGTTGATTGGCACGAAAAGAGAAAATTGCTGAAGGCTGCTTTCCCTGTAGATGTTCGAACAACGGAGGCAACCTATGATATCCAATTCGGAAATGTAAAGCGTCCTACCCACTGGAATACGAGCTGGGACATGGCGAAATTTGAAACGGTTGGACATCAATGGGCTGACTTATCTGAACCGGATTATGGCGTAAGTTTATTGAATGATTCCAAATATGGCTATGATATCAAAGAAAATACAATCCGTTTAACCTTATTAAAATCAGCGGCTCATCCTGACCCAGAAGCGGATCAAGGAACCCATTCTTTTGTTTATTCACTGTATCCACATATCGGCGATTGGCGGAAAGGAAAGACAGTTGAAAAGGCTTGGGATCTCAATGATTCAATTGTCGCTGTAGAAGGGAAATGGACAAAAGAGGCGTCCTTCCTAGATACAAATTCTGACCACGTCTGGTTTGATGCTGTGAAGCCGGCTTATGATGGCAACGGGATTATTGTTCGTTTGCATGAGTATGAGGGACGAAGAGGAAGGGTTACGCTTGATGTTGGGAAAAACATCACTTCATGGGTAGAAACCAATCTAATGGAAGAAGCAGTGGCTAAACGTTGCCATTTGCCAATTGAGTTTGATATTAAACCATATGAAATTAAGACCATTAGAATCTTGTAATATCAAACAATAAGACCAGCTGGCAGTCACCAGTTGGTCTTATTTCTTCTTTTCAATGAACTAGTTTTCAGTTATCTAAGATTTTTGCACTTAATCCCAAATTAGTCAACTATAAATAGCAGCGTTTTCACTATAAAATAAAGCTATGGAAGTGCTTACAACAACTGAGAGGAGGATGAATATGAAAAAACTACTGAGTGATATTTATAAAAACCGAATCTGGCTGTTAATGGTTCTGCCTGGAACGATTTGGCTTCTATTATTTGCCTATTTGCCAATGTTTGGACAGGTTTTGGCTTTTAAGAAATTCAGGATTCACCCAGATGGTTTCTTTGCCAGTGTTATGAATAGTGAGTGGGTTGGCTGGGAAAACTTTGAATATTTGTTTAGTACAAGTGATGCGTGGGTTATAACCAGAAATACCCTAGTATACAATATTATCTTTATCGTAGTGGGGTTAATTGCGGCTGTAGCGACGGCAATCATGCTTAGCGAGCTGGTGAATAAGAAGTTATCAAAAGTCTATCAAACTTCTATTCTTTTTCCGCACTTTATATCATGGGTTATCGGGAGCTACTTTGTATTCACGTTCTTAAGTACGGACCACGGGCTATTAAATCATGTTCTTGGCTGGTTTAATATCGATCCGGTTTCATGGTATAACGAGTCGAAGTATTGGCCGTTTATTCTAGTGTTTATGGCCCTGTGGAAAGGTGTCGGTTACGGAAGTATCGTGTATTTAGCGTCCATCGTCGGGATTGATCGAGCGTATTATGAAGCAGCGATGATTGATGGCGCATCGAAGTGGAAGCAGATTAAGCACATTACCCTGCCGATGCTTAAACCATTAATGATAATCCTTACGATCATGAATATCGGAAGAATATTCAACTCGGATTTCGGACTCTTTTATCAAGTACCAAGAGATTCGGGAGCACTGTATTCAGTTACAAATGTTATCGATACATTTGTATACCGCGGCCTTATGAATTTGGGCGATATTGGTATGAGTACAGCAGCAGGTCTATATCAGTCAGCAGTTGGATTTACCCTTGTCATGATTACGAACTATATTGTAAGAAAAGTAGATGAGGAAAGTGCATTATTTTAGATTATTTACTAGGGTAGTATAAAAGTTTTGAGAATTGGCTGGCTTTGCACCTAGAAGCTTGTGCATTTCTAAGAAGGGAGGGAAGGTCGCTAAGCGGCTAAACTATGCCAAAGGAACTGCAAACTCAATCATCAATCGCTGTGTCACAATCGACGAATGAAATAATAGGGGGTGGGGCTAAGGCTTTAAGGAAAAAGTATAGAGACCCTCAACACCTGCATCCAGTTGTAAATACAATTATTAGTGTGTTACTAGGAATTTTAGCGGTCATGTGCATTTTCCCCTTTTTCTATGTGATCATTATTTCGTTTACTAGTGAAGAGAGTATTGTAAGAAATGGTTTTCAACTAATCCCGAAAGAATGGAGCACGGATGCTTACCAATATCTATGGGGAATGAAGGCGCAATTCTTCCGCTCATATGGTGTGACCATTTTTATTACGATTGTTGGTACAATTATTAGTGTATTTATGATAACGTTTTATGCTTATGCCATTTCAAGACCACAATTTAAGTATCGCAGATTTTTCACGTTTCTAGCATTTTTCACTATGCTTTTCAGTGGCGGTCTAGTACCAACTTACATTGTTATCACACAGTTTTTAGGTTTGAAGAATACCATTTGGGCCTTGATTTTGCCCCTTGCAATGAATGCGTTTTATATTATCATTATGAGAACCTTCTTCCTGAAATCAGTCTCTGAGTCGATTTTAGAATCAGCGAGGATTGATGGAGCAAGTGAATGGAGGATCTTCTTCCAAATTATCTTCCCGCTTTCCTTACCGGGAATTGCCACGATTGCCTTGTTTAGTACATTAGGTTATTGGAATGATTGGTTTACGGCCTTACTGTATATTGATGAGCCTAGTTTAGTACCTCTGCAATCACTGCTCATGAAAATAGAAGCAAATCTTGAATTCATGAGGCAAAATATGGATTTAGCCATCATGCAGTCAAGCTTGTTTGATACCATTCCACAAGAGTCAGCAAAAATGGCCATGGTTGTTATCGCCACTTTACCAATAGCAGTTTCGTATCCGTTCTTCCAAAAGTACTTTATTAGCGGACTAACTATTGGCGGCGTCAAAGAATAAATATTATATAAAGAGGAGAGTTTGAAATGAAAAAAAGATTAATGCTTCTTCTTGCCTTAGTTCTTACCATTGGAACGATTCTTTCAGCGTGCAGCGGTAAAGACAGTGCTGACTCGGACACAGGGGGGAAAGATGGTCAACCATATGAAATTAAATGGTATACAATTGGAACTCCACAAAAGGATACTGATAAGGTATTCGAAGAAGTAAACAAATATTTGAAGAAAGAAATTAATGCCACAGTAAAAATGACCCAAATTGATTGGGGAGATTGGGCTCAAAAATCGCAGGTTATGATTAATTCAGGGGAACCATTTGATATTATTTTCACAAATGGTACGGACTATGTTCAAAATTCCCAAAAAGGTGCATTCCTAGCGATTGATGATCTGTTAAACAAGGAAGGCAAAGAACTAAAAGAAGCGATCGACCCAGTGTTATTAGAGGGTATTAGAATTGACGGAAAAGTATATGGTGTTCCTGCTAATAAAGAGGCCGCAAGACAAACCGTTTATACATTTAATAAACGTCTTGTTGACAAATACAACTTTGATATTTCAAAGGTACAACGCTTAGAAGACCTTGAGCCAATGCTAAAAGTCATTAAAGAAAACGAACCTTCTATTACACCAATGGCAACATTCAAAGCTTATCTACCATTTGACTATGTCTTTAATGGAGAAATGCCATTCGCGTTCGAAATTGATGGTGACAGAGAGCATGTTATTAACCAATTTGAATCCGATTTAACGATGCAAACCTATAAAACGATGCATAATTATTATAAGGCCGGCTATCTTAAAGAGGATGCAGCAACAAGTAAGGACAACTGGCCAATGGATGTAGAAAACTGGTTTGTCCGCATGGGAGATTCCCAGCCATATGCTGATGCATTATGGACACGTTCAGCTAAATATGAAGTAGTTTCTGTACCAGCTGAAGAACCAACAACATTTAATGATTCTGTATCAGGTTCTATCCAGGCTATCTCAGCAACATCAGATAATCCTGAAAAGGCAATGGAATTCTTAAACCTGCTTAATACTGATCCATATCTTCGCAACCTTGTTGATAAAGGACTTGAAGGAGTTCACTACGAAAAGAATGAGGATGGAACGATTAAAGATCTTCCAGCACGTATTGATGGATACAACTTACCAACTTATTCTTTAGGAAACCATTTCATCCTTAATCTATATGAGAATGATCCGAAAGATAAATGGGAAAAATTCAAAGAGTTTAATGAAGCTGCAAAACCGGCACCAACTCTTGGTTTCCACTTCAATAGTGACCCAGTAAGATCGGAACTTGCATCACTTACGAATATCTCTAAAGAATTCTATCCAGCTTTGGCAACAGGATCTGTCGACCCAGAAGAATACCTGCCTAAATACAATAAAAAGTTAAAAGAAGCTGGAGTTGACAAGGTGTTAAAGGAAATTCAAACGCAATTTGATAAATGGAAGAGCGAACAAAAATAAGAACAAAAAAATCAAGCTGGGTGGTTACTCTCGGCTTGATTTTATTTCATTGTGTTTTGGTTGTGAAAAAATGCAAAAAGTTTAATGGTCAGCAAGTGTTATAAGTATTCTATTGTTGTAGACTAGAATAAACAATAGATAAAAACGAGGACATCATAATGGAAAATAGAAGAAAAGGACGTTTTACACAAAATATTTTTAATAAACTATTCTTAATCTCTTCACTAACAATCATTGCGACCGTTATTATCTTAATTATTACTATTACTAACTATTACTCCGATATTATTATTCAAAAAGAAGTTAATATCAATACAAGGACGATGGAAAGGGTAGAGGATTACCTTTCCGCAAAGGATACAGATATTAATCGAGCCAAAGGGGATTTACATGTTAAAGGGGATATGGTTGATGATATTTCCTTTGCTCTACATAACGGGTATGAGAAATATTTAGAATACCGTTTAGATAAATTCTCTGAAAGCCAATCATTTGTTCCAAGGAATATCGATACCTATTTCAATGCTTATTTTGGTCAAGATCCCGATATTAATGCCATGGGTATCCGCTCATTAGAAAATCCTGCGATTGAATATATGCTCATTTATGATAATTTGCGCTGGGCTAAAAGCATAATTGACCGTCCAGCAGATTTAGACCGTTCACTTTCTTTGGAAGGTATTCCAAACTTTAATAGAAATCGGATACCAAGAGGCCGGCAGTTAAGAGATACCATTACCAAAAACCTTGTTATTAATAATCCAGTGTCGCTTGAAAAAATAGGTGAGATTACCATTTTCTACTCTACGGACCGCTTAGATAAAATTGTTAAAAGGCATGATGGGGCACCAGCATCCTTTTTTTTAGTTGATTCAAAGGGAAGTATCATTTATTCGGTCAATAAGGGTGATGTTCCCACCGAGTTAATCCAACACTTAAAATCTGAAACCAATCAGAAAAAAGTAAAATGGAAGCGTGAGGATTTTTATATAAATACGATTGCTAACAAAGGAGATTTCACCTATGTAAGTGTAATACCTGATAGAGGGTGGCAAAAGCTAACGATTATCAGGGGTACCATGTGGATTGTGATTATCTTTTTCATCATTATCTCTATTTTAATCACCTATTCCTTTACCCGGAATTATTCACGGCGAATTCATAACATTGTTTCGATTATTCGCCAGGTTGAAAAGGGAAATTTAGACGCAAGGATTCCAACATCGCAGCACGAAGATGAATTATCAAAAATTGCAGTGAATATCAATTCGATGTTAGATGAATTGAATAATTATATTGAACAATTTTACCTGTTAACTCTAAAACAGCAGGAAGCGGAATTAAAGGCACTTCAGGCACAAATTGATCCGCATTTTCTATTCAATACGCTGGAGGCTATTCGGATGGTAGCTGTCGTAGAGGGTTCAAAAACTTCTAGTAAAATGATATTCCATTTATCCAAACTGTTCCGCTATTCTTTAGAATCGATAAATACAGTCCCTTTATATACAGAGATTGATTATGTGAATCAGTATTTAAAATTGATGCAATTTAAATACCCAAACAAGTTACAGGTTTCCTTTGATATTCCCAGTGATGTTGAACGAACACCTGTGCAAAAATTAATTTTGCAGCCAATCATTGAAAATTATTTTGTGCATGGTTTTAAAAAGGAGCGGACAGATAATCAGTTATTTATACGTGCTAGGCATCTTGGTGATTTGGTAGAAATCTGTGTTGAAGATAATGGTAAGGGGATGACGGAGGAAGAGCATTCTAGAATTGTCCATCATATCAATTCTGAAGAGGGTGATGCAATGAAATCCATTGGATTAAGAAATATCCATCAACGAATAAAATTGAAAAATGGGAATCAGTTTGGGATTTCCTTAAATAGTATCCAAAATAAAGGGACGATTGTTACCCTGTCAATTCCAGTAAGGGGGACCAGCGATGTATAAGGTACTTCTTGTCGACGATGAACCTTTAATCACAATAGGGCTTAAGGCGTTGTTGGATTGGGCGGATTATGGCTTTGAGGTGGTTTCTACAGCGGAGAGTGGAGAAGAAGCACTTGCTTATCTAAAAGAAAACCAAATCGACATTCTCGTTACTGATATTATGATGGGGGAAATGACTGGTTTAGAATTAATAAAAGAAGTAAAAATCCTTCAGCCGAAGGTAAAATGTATTGTTTTAACAGGATACCAAGAATTCGGGTTAATTAAGCAAGGTTTATTGTTAGGGATAGAAAACTATTTAGTGAAACCTGTTGATGAGGAAGAATTATTAAAGACCATCCGAAATGTAGGCGACAAATTGAATGCCATGACAGGAGTCAATCAGGAACAGGAACCGTCAACATTGATGGATAATACGCTATGGCGGTTTTTAAATGGTGAAATTGATAAGAATGATTGCTTAGAAAGGTTGTCCCTTTACAATATTCAATTCAATCAGCCCTATTATAGTGTTTCGATCTTAAGTTTTGAAAATTATCATCAAGCTGAGATAACAAAGGAAATTAGGAAATGTATTGAAGAACAATACTCAGCACTATGTCTATATAGTCCGAATCATGAACTATTGATTATTTTTGGAGGCACAACGGAGGAAGAATTATTTCAATACAACCATAATTTTGTTGATTATCTAAATGGTGAACAAAGCAAGGCAGGTTTTTTCTATTTATCGATGGGAAAACCGGTTAAAGCGGTAGAGGATTTGGAAGAGAGTTTTGCTATTGCAGCAGAATATAGTCTATTACAGATATACTCAGACCCTAATATCCTTATTTCTGAACGTTTGACGATTGATAAGCAGGAAGAATTAAAGAAGCAGCAGGAATTTAAAGAAAATATTGTAAAGGTGTTATTGAAAGCAGATGAAGAAGCCTTGGAAATGGTAGATTCATACTTTCATGATACAACGAGAAGATCACCATATATTTCACCACAAGCGGTGAAAAAGTATACCTTTGATTTAGTTTCTTATATCCATTATTCGCTCCAGCCCGACGATCTTTCCTATTATACAGCTGCGGTCGAAAAAATCATGTACTGCAAAGAGATTCATCAGATGGAAGCCATCTTGAAGGAATATTGCGCGCAGCTCATTCATTCGATTCATAATCAAGTAAATATGCGCAGTCCTATTGTACAAAATGTCCTTGATTTTATCCATGTGCACTATGATCAAGGTGTCTCGTTAAAAACATTGGGTCAGCAGTTTCATGTCAATGCGATTTACTTGGGGCAATTATTTCAAAAAGAAATTGGAGTTGTCTTTTCTGAGTATTTAAACCGATATCGCTTGGAAAAAGCAAAGGAACTGCTCAAAACAACCCATTACCGTGCGGGTGAAATTGGTAAAAAGGTTGGGTATTCCGATACCGCATATTTTTATAAACAGTTCAGAAAAACGGTAGGAGCGACACCAAGTGAATGGAGAAAAATTTAAATCTCCTTTTGGTAATGAAAATAAAAAAGAGACGGTGATGAACAATGGATAAACCTATTCATGAAAAAAAACTTACGTATCGTTTTCCAGAACATTTTTGGTGGGGAAGTGCTGCTTCTGGTCCGCAAACAGAAGGTGCGGCCTTGATTGACGGCAGGAAAGCCAGCATGTGGGATTATTGGTATAGCATAGAGCCCGAAGCTTTTCATAATGAGGTAGGACCGGGAGATACATCCGATTTCTATCATCGCTACAAACAGGATATTCAACTTATGAAGGAAACGGGTCATAATTCCTTTCGTACCTCGATTCAATGGTCAAGGCTGATTCCAGAAGGTGTCGGAACAATTAATCAGCAGGCCGTGGATTTTTACAATAGGGTCATTGATGAGTTAATTGCCAATGATATTGAGCCGTTCATGAACTTATACCACTTTGATATGCCTATGTGCATGCAGGAGAAAGGCGGCTGGGAGTCCCGCGAAGTGGTAGATGCCTATGTAAACTTTGCCGAAACCTGCTTTTCTTTGTTTGGAGACCGGGTAAAGTATTGGTTTACCTTTAACGAACCCATTGTCCCTGTTGAGGCCAGCTATTTATATAATTTGCATTTTCCGAAGGTTGTAGATTTTAAGCGGGGGGCACAGGTCGCCCACAATACGATTGTTGCTCATGCGAAAGCGGTTGCAGCATTTAAGAAGATGCATCTTAATGGTCAAATTGGGATTATCTTAAACTTAACACCCTCATATCCAAGAAGTGAGGAAGCAGAAGATGTGAAGGCTGCACATATCGCCGATTTGTTCTTTAATCGCAGCTTCCTTGATCCGGTAACAAAAGGCGAGTACCCGAAGGAGTTAATTGATATTTTAAGAGATAGAGAGCTTCTGCCTGCGGTTGAACCGGGAGATTTGGAGATCATTCGGAACCATCCTATCGATATTCTAGGCGTAAACTATTACCAGCCGCGCCGTGTGAAGGCAAAGGAGAATCCAGCACCGATAGACGCTCCGTTTATGCCGGAACATCTCTTTGATCCATATCTGATGCCGGGGCGGAAAATCAATCACCATCGCGGCTGGGAGATTTGTGAGGAAGTGATCTATGACATAATGATTGATATTCGCGATCATTATGGTAATATTCCTTTCTTTATCTCAGAAAATGGTATGGGTGTTGAAGGGGAAGAGAAGTTTCGAAATGAACAGGGTTTCATTGAAGATGTTTATCGTATCGAGTTTATCCAGGAACATTTGAAATGGGTCCATAAAGCTCTTGAAGAAGGAGCAAACTGCCTTGGTTATCATCTTTGGACATTTATGGATAACTGGTCATGGACGAACGCCTATAAAAATCGATACGGATTAGTAGAAGTAAATTTAAAGGACAATTTAAAGCGAACGATTAAGAAATCAGGCAGATGGTATAAACAGGTGTCTGAAAGCAATGGGTTCTGATTAGCGTCTGCTAAACTCAATGAATCTATTCTTATAGCATAAAGGGAGTGGCGTAAAATGGAAAAATACCTTCTAGGGATTGATTTAGGAGGAACAAATTTAAGGATTGCTGTTGTTACATCTGAAGGTCAGTTAATAGATGAAATCAATGTAAAAACTGAAAGTGATAAAGGACCGTATTATGTCATCGATCAAATGATTCAGCATTGCGAGGATATACTGAAGGAGCGAAATATTGACGCAATTGGAATCGGATCTCCTGGTCCTTTAGATGTGAAAAAAGGCTTAATTTTAAGTCCAAATAATTTGCCTGGATGGGACAATATCCCATTAGTGGACATGTTAGAAAAGGCTTTAAAGAAAAAGGTCGTTCTAGATAATGATGCAAATGCTGCTGCGCTTGCTGAGGCCATCATTGGCGCTGGTAAAGGGAAGGAGTCTGTTTTCTATATTACTGTTAGTACAGGAGTGGGCGGCGGCTTTGTCTTCCGGAAGCAATTACTGCAAGGTGCGAATTTTTGTGCCGGTGAAATAGGCAATCTCATAGTAGATTCAGACGGACCGCCGCACCACGCCTTGAATGTGGGTGCCTTAGAAACATTGGCTAGCGGAACAGCAGTGAAAAAGCGTGGAATAGAGCAGCTTGGAATTACAGGGCATGCAGGGGAAGTATTTGTACTGGCGATGAACGGTGACAAAGAAGCGCAGAAGATTGTCGATCAAATGATTACCTCCCTGGCAAAAGGGATTGCGAACATTGTTCATACGGTTGATCCGCACATTATTATCCTTGGAGGCGGAGTGATGCAGTCAGGGGACTACATTATGCCATTGCTTGTTGAGAGAGTAAATGATTTCTTATATCCACAGCTTCGGAATAAGGTAGAAATGGTGAATGCTTCCTTGGGTACAAAAGCGGGAGTGATTGGGGCAGCTTTATTGACACAACAAGCAGCGTTTTAGCAAGAGGGGGCTGACCATGAAAGCTTATATGGTATTTGATATTGGAGGAACGTATATTAAGTATGCGGTGATGAATGAGAACGGAACGAAGCTAGAGGGCGGGAAGGTTCCTACTCCTCAGGAGGGGTTAGAAGAATTTCTGCAGAAGATATCTGAAATTGTTACCCTGTATCGACAGTCTTATGCCTTTCAAGGGATTGCACTAAGTTCTCCGGGTGCAGTGGATGTGAAAAGCGGATATATCGGGGGAGCAAGTGCTATTCCTTATATCCACAATGTACCCATTACCGAATTGATAAGAGAACGAACTGATCTTGACGTTTCGATAGAAAATGACGCAAACTGTGCTGCATTGGCAGAAGGCTGGCTGGGAGCTGCCAAAGAAACAGACTACTATATTTGTGTGGTTATTGGCACGGGAATTGGCGGCAGCATCGTAATGAATCATACTATTTTACGCGGAGCGTCCCTTCATGGAGGAGAGTTTGGCTATATGATTATGGGAGACCCGCTGAACAATCCTTTGGAATCAACCTGGAGCCAAGTAGCTTCAACAAATGCTCTCGTCCAAGAAGTTGAACGGAGGAAGTCTCTGGAAAAGGGAAGCTTGGATGGGGAGAAGGTTTTTCTTTTAGCTGCAGAAGGTGACGCCGTTGCCGATGATTGTATAAAGATATTCTACAAAAAGCTAGCATCTGGAATCTATAATATCAAATACGCTCTTGACCCGGGGAAAATTCTGATCGGCGGGGGAATCAGCAAACGGCCAGAAGTTATTGAGGGCATCAACCAAGAATTAAAGCAATTAAAGGATGAAATCGCTACCCTCGATATTACGGTTGAAGCCTGTCATTTTGATAACGATGCCAATTTAATTGGTGCACTGTTTCACAATTTAAATCGAAAATAGTATTATTTGTTGGTAAATGGAGGTAACTCGGTGGAAAAACAGTATCGAATAGAACTTTTAGATGGTGAATACTGGTGGGGGGGGGCCGTAGCTGACGGGATCCATATGCCTTATGGGGAGAAACCATTTGAAAGAAAGCTAACCCCCAATTTAACACCTAATCAAGCTGCTCCCATCCTTATTTCTAATAAAGGAAGATTCGTTTGGTCAGAGGAACCTTTTGATTTCGCTTTTTCAAAAGACTTGCTGGAGATCTCTAACGCAAAAGGTGACATTCAACAAGGCGAGGGATATTTTCATCTAAAAGATGTGTATAAAGCGGTACAAGCAAAATTTTTCCCTCCAACTGGGAAGCTTCCTGAGCCCTTGATGTTTACATCACCACAATATAACACTTGGATTGAGCTCATGTACGACCAGGAGGAGGAAAAAATACTAGAATATGCTGAAGCCATTATTGCCAACGGGATGCCTCCTGGAATTTTAATGATTGATGATAATTGGCAGGAGGATTACGGCGTATGGACCTTTCATCCTGGCCGATTTAACCATCCCAAAAAAATGGTGGAACGATTACACCAAATGGGATTTAAAGTCATGCTGTGGACATGCCCGTTTGTTAGTCCTGATAGTTCTGTTTATCGAAAGTTATGGGCTGATGGTTTACTTTTAAAAGATGAGGCTGGAATGCCGGCCATTCGCCAATGGTGGAACGGTTACAGTGCGATTCTGGATTTAACAAACGAGGGTGCCGTGGACTGGTATCAACAGCAGCTTGACAATCTCGTAGAGTCCTACAATATTGACGGCTTTAAATTCGATGCCGGTGATCCTGTATATTATAAAGATACAGATAGGAGCGCAGTGCCAACTCATGCGAATGGGCATGCAGAAGAGTTTGCAAAGCTTGGAAGACGAAATCGTTTAAACGAATATCGAGCTTGCTGGAAAATGGCTGGTGAACCTCTCGGACAGAGATTGTGTGATAAATTACACAGCTGGGGAGATAATGGACTGGGGTCCCTTATTCCCAACGGTTTAGCACAAGGATTAATGGGCTACTACTTTACTTGTCCTGATATGATTGGCGGCGGCGAATATCAAAATTTCCTTGCCAACTCAGATAAATTAGATCAGGAGTTATTTGTTCGATATGCCCAATGCTCTGCTTTATTTCCGATGATGCAGTTTTCGGCAGCGCCATGGAGAGTTTTAGATCATGAACATTTTGGTTATTGTATTGAGGCAGCTAAGCTTCATGAAAGGTTAGGCAATGAAATACTGCAAATAGCGGAGAATGCTGCATTAAACGGTGAACCAATTATTCGACATATGGCGTACATGTATCCAAAAGAAGGATTCGAAACTGTGAATGATCAATTTATGCTTGGTGAGAATATTTTAGTGGCACCTGTAGTAACGAAAGGAACCACCAAGCGATTTGTTCAATTTCCTTCGGGTACTTGGCAGGATAGAGACGGTATAATCACTCAAGGACCGTGTAATCAATTAGTAGAGGCCCCACTATCGCATTTACCTTGGTTTAGAAGAGTTAGATAGTTGTTAGATATTGGAGCAGGATGAATACTAGTCATGATCAGTCTAGTGCCGTCATCTTTGGCGGCAAAGGCGGTGCAGAGATCGACCCGTAACCGGGTATGGATAAGGAGGTAAAGGTGGAATTGTCAAATCATAATAAACCAAATATCGTTTTTATTTTAAGCGATGACCAGGGGGCATGGGCGCTTGGCTGTGCGGGGAATCATGAGATTCGGACACCAAATTTAGACCGGCTGGCTGTTGAAGGAGTGAGATTCTCCAACTTTTTTTGTACCTCACCCGTCTGTTCGCCGGCAAGAGCCTCGTTATTTACGGGAAAGATTCCATCCCAGCATGGTGTACATGACTGGATTAGGGATGGGAATGTTGGAGACAAGCGGATTGAATATTTACAGGGGCAAACGGCATACACTGAAATTCTTGCCAAAAATGGTTATGTCTGTGGAATCAGCGGGAAGTGGCATTTGGGTGATAGTCTAAAACCGCAGAAGGGTTTTACTCATTGGTATGTTCATCAGGTAGGTGGGGGTGCTTATCATCACGCCCCGATGATTCGAAATGGTGAGCTGGTAAATGAAAGCAGTTATCTTACGGAGCTAATTACGGATGATGCCTTGCAATTTATAGAAAATCAGGATGGCAGTGGCCCCTTTTACTTAAGCGTGCATTATACGGCACCGCATGACCCATGGATCAATAGTCATCCGCAGGAGATTGTGGATTCTTATGATAGTTGTCCGTTTGAAACATGCCCGCAAGAACCAAGACATCCCGATTTGATTCAAACTGCACCAGAGGGGAGCAGGGAAAACCTAAAGGGATATTTTGCGGCTGTCACAGCCATGGATCAAAACATTGGAAGAATAGTAGATAAGCTTGATGATTTAGGCATCCGTGATCAAACCCTTATTTGTTTCCTAAGTGACAATGGATTTAATTGCGGTCATCACGGTATTTGGGGAAAAGGGAATGGAACTTTTCCTCAGAATATGTACGATACATCCGTTAAGGTTCCTGCCATTTTTTCACACCCTGGGATAATACCTAGTGGAAGGGTTTGTGATGAGCTAGTAAGCGGCTACGATTTTATGCCGACCCTTCTTGAATATACAGGATACCAAAATCCCGAAGCGGACAAACTTCCCGGAACAAGCCTTTTACCGCTTTTACTAGGACAGCAAAAACAGGGACAATCACATATCGTTATCTACGATGAATATGGCCCAGTGCGTATGATTCGTACGAAGGAATGGAAGTATATTCACCGCTACCCTTATGGCCCGCATGAATTATATGATTTAGCAGCTGATCCCGATGAGAGGAATAATCTTATAACTGATCCTGACACACAACAAAAGCGGATCGAATTGAAAGCCATGCTAGAGAACTGGTTTGTCCGCTATGTGGATTCGGAAAAGGATGGAACGCATGAAGGGGTTACAGGACTAGGTCAGTTGGATCTTGCTGGAACAGCAGGGGGTGGGAAAAGGGCATATCAAGATTTTAATGATTAGGAAATCGACAAAATCCTTGCAATGGCGATCGTCCTACACCTCCATGTAAATACAAAAAAGTATCAAAAATACAATTATTACTAAAGACAGAATTGAACACGCATTTATTTCCAGTGTTTATGGGGTTAGTAGATTCGTAACACTTGTCAATAGTATAAAAGAGGGAACCTTCTTTTCACGGGCGTAGCTGTGCTAATTTAACTCATAAAGTATTACTTATGGAGAACGATAGCCAGGTAAGCAGTTTTGTAGTTTTTGGGCTGCCGGACCAAAACAATCAATCCAAAAAGGGAAAAATGATTGAGTGGGCAGGTCAACCAAATGAAGCCTATAATCTTATCTCATACGCATGTAAAAAGTACGAGCTGGATGAAATAGAAGTGGCTGTCCCATGGTATGAATATGAAATGGAGAAAGAACTGCGCAGCCAGTCATTTTCGCTTCATCCAAATGATGGAACGGTCTATATTGTAAATCCCAAAAGGTTAGTAAAACAACTAGAACCCTATCTAAACGATAAACTTTTGGATTCTTTTGTTGCTAAATTGGCGGCTCATGAACATGTGGAAATAACCTTTGGAAATCAATCAACTACACTGACGATTAAAGAGTTCGTTTCATTTGTATTTGATTTTCAACCACAAGATGCAAGCATTCAAAACTTACAAAATGAAATAGGGGGTGTATTACCAATCCCGTTTCCCTATACAGCTGGGTTAAATTATGTATAGTAATGGACGGGAATTGTACGCCCTGTTTAAAATGTCGTGTTGACAGATTATTGGGTGTTGGCGTATATTGGAATTAATTGAAAATTTAGGTTAAAGTACGGTTATAGTTGTACCCACAACCCGTTAACGGTACTCGGAAAACGTTTGGATATAATTCCGAAAAAACATCGAATGATTTGTTGCTATGTGTAATGTTTGAATTTCATCTCTAAAATCGGCCTATCGGGGGATTGTCTTTTCATAATAATCATCGTTATATACAAAACCATCCAAGTGAAACTAAGGTGATAAATATGACATTTTTTAAAAGGTTTGATAACTTTTGGTTTTATTATAAGACACATATTTTAGTAGGAATTTTTATTATAGCTGCGGCGGTTCCACTGGTTGTTTTTGATAAAGATCAGAAACCAGCGGCTTTACATATTTCCCTGATAGGGAACGGCATCAGCCCGAAGAATCAGGAAGAACTTCAAAATGAAGCAACCGCTATTATTCTAGGGAAGGATGCAAAATCTGAAATAAGGTTGAACTTTTG
The DNA here is from genome assembly GCF_013396335.1 of Bacillus sp. EB106-08-02-XG196. Classification (GTDB taxonomy): domain Bacteria; phylum Bacillota; class Bacilli; order Bacillales; family Cytobacillaceae; genus Neobacillus. The sequence goes on along the minus strand of NZ_JABWSY010000001.1, from coordinate 591,495 downwards.
GCAAGTGGATGGGCAAATCCGTTCAATGTCCAATATTGATTTATACCAGAAACTCCTAGCTCAAATAGGAGCGAAAGAGATTGATGTACTACTACTAGAAAAAAGTGATTTTGATCTTATGGTAAAAGAGGACGCCTTCATGGAATTGAATAATATTTTGGGTAATGATGGCATCAGAGCGGATAACGAATTTGGCATTGACGTAACGGGGAATCCAATTCTAAGCAACGCCGGTTATCACACGGAAAATAAAATAGTTTGTATCTTGAAAAATACAAAACATAAAGAAACTGCTGTTAGGTTTGTAGATTGGTTAGTGAAACAATGAATCTAGGACTTTAGTCTCTTCACTATAATTTAAAAAAGGTTGTGATTACCCTTTGAAACCTAATATTTTGTTAATGATGGTCGATCAAATGCGCGGAGATTGTTTAAGTATGCTAGACCATCCCGTAGTGGATACACCGAATATCGACCAGCTAGCCCGTAATGGAGTCCTGTTTAAAAATGCCTATACTGCAACCCCTACCTGTGTCCCGGCAAGGGCGTCGGTATTAACGGGAATGTCGCAAACCTCTACGGGCCGTGTGGGGTATCAGGAAAAGATTCCTTGGACCTATCACCATACATTGCCTGGTGAACTAGCAAAGGCTGGCTATCACACACAAGCGGTAGGAAAAATGCATGTGTTTCCCGCTCGGAATTTAGTCGGCTTCCACAATGTGGTTTTGCATGATGGGTATTTGCATTACAATCGCTTTAAGCACCAGAACCTTGAGGCGGAATCCTTTAATTTCAGCGGCGACGATTATTTGCTTTGGCTGAAAGAAAGAGCAGGGACAGAGACCGATTTGATTGATTTAGGACTTGACTGTAATGCATCGACAGTCGCAAGGCCTTGGCATTTGCCGGAGGCCTTGCACCCAACCAATTGGGTAGTTACTCAGTCGATTGATTTCTTAAGAAGACGTGATCCAACAAAACCATTTTTCTTAAAGATGTCCTTTGTCAGACCGCATCCGCCGTTTGATCCGCCGCAGGTATTTTTTGATATGTATAAGGATTTAGAACTTCCCGACCCGCCTGTGGGTGATTGGGCTGAACCTGAAGATTTAGAAAGAGCAGGCTATAACCCTATTACCTATAAAGGAAAGGTACCAAAAAATCGTCTGAAGCGGGCTCAGGCAGCCTATTATGCGCTGATTACCCATATTGATTACCAAATCGGCCGTTTCTTAATAGCGATGGAAGAGCACGGTGTTCTAAATAATACGGTTATACTTTTCGTTTCAGATCACGGGGAATTGCTGGGAGATCATCATCTTTTCCGAAAGGCCTTGGCCTACGAAGGAAGTGCGAAGGTTCCGTTTATTCTTTCTGACCCTGGGAATGTGCTGGGGCTTAAGAAAAATCAGGTGGCAAAAGAGGTTGTCGAGCTAAGAGATATTATGCCAACCCTGTTAGATGCGGCAGGTGTTGAGATTCCCAATTCTGTGGACGGAAAGAGCGTTCTGCCATTATTAAATGAGAAGCCAGGAGAATGGCGTGAGTATATTCACGGGGAACATGCATATGGCCAGCTTTCCCATCATTATGTAACCGACGGAAATGAAAAATATATCTGGTATTCTCAAACGGGGGAGGAACAGTTATTCAATTTAGTGCAAGACCCTCAAGAATTGAATAATCTAGCAAAGAATGAAGAATTTCAGGACCGTTTGGAATATTGGAGACAGAAGCTGGTGAAGGAGCTGCGCGGACGGGAAGAGGGTTTTGCGGATGGAAATAGACTTTTTGCCGGCTGTAAAACGAAAGCCTGCTTAGATCATTTGCTAAAAACAGTAGAATGATCGAAATATATTTTTGTTAATCGGGAAAACGTTTGGATTCATAAGAGAAAACATTTGGATATGGAACTAGAGGGGTGGTTCCTAATTGATAACCATCGCAAGTGAAATGTTTAAAAAAATGTTACTTGTAGAGAGGGGAGGCCAATATGGAGGAAAAGGGGCTAATAGGAAGATTATTTTATTTCTTTGAAAAGGTTATGAGAATTGCCCAATTTCAACTGCTCTGGGTATTGTTTACACTTTGTGGCGGGGTAATCCTAGGGATTATGCCTTCGACCGTTAGTCTCTTTACAGTTATTCGGAAATGGTTAATGGGGAACACAGAGGATCAATCATATTTTAAATTATACTGGACCACGTTTCGAAAGGAATTTTGGAAAGCAAATTTCCTGGGGGTTGTTCTAACCTTGGTCAGCCTTTTGATCTATCTCAATATTTCCTTTATGCCTTTCATTCCTGGAATTGCTTATTGGTTTAGCTTAGTCTTTGTGCTTATGTTAAGTATCCTATTTTTCATCCTACTATTATATATCTTTCCAATTTATGTTCATTTAGATTTAAAGTTTTCCCGGTACTTTAGTGTTGCTTTATTAATTGGGATATCTTCTCCATTCCATACACTTTCGATTGCAGCCGGTTATTTCAGTACCTATTTGTTGTTAAAAATGATACCTGGATTTATTCCTTTTTTAAGTATCGGTTTATTCGCTCTAGTGTCCATGTGGGTATCATTGCGGGTGTTTAAACGAATGGAACATAAGGAAGGAAGTGGACCATCAAAAGTGGAAAAAGCATTACTGAAAAGTTCGAATCCACAGCAGCTCAGAGAAGTTTAAGGCAAACTATTAAAATAGTAAATTTCATTGAAAGGAAGTGAGCGGAGATTGGCGAATTTACAAACTCCTGCAGAAAATGTTTTGGATGTAAAGGAACAAGCCGCGATGATAGTTCCAAAAAGGAAAAGTGCATTACAAAGGTTATGGAAAGAGCGTTATTTATATTTATTGTTATTACCAGGGCTTCTGTTTTTCATTATTTATCGGTACGTTCCGATGGCTGGAAACTTAATTGCTTTTCAAGATTATAGCGCATTTCAAGGCTTCTTAAACAGTGAATGGGTAGGTATGAAGCATTTTAAAACCATCTTTGAAGATAGTGAGGTCATTCGTGTATTATGGAACACATTATACCTATCCTTTCTTCAAATTGCCTTTGCCTTTCCAGTTTCTATTATTCTAGCACTTATGCTGAATGAAGTGAGGTCTTCTGTATATAAAAGGATCATCCAATCTGTTGTTTATCTTCCTCACTTTTTATCTTGGGTTGTTGTAATCGGTATGGTTACCATCCTATTAAAATCAGAAGGGATTGTTAATAAAGTTCTTGGAAGCGTTTTCGGTATGGAGGCAATTCCTTTTTTGCAAGACCCTAACTGGTTTATGCCACTGATTGTTTTAGAGGTTATTTGGAAAGAATCTGGCTGGGGTACCATTATCTTTCTTGCTGCTCTGTCGGGAATCAGCCCAAGTTTATACGAAGCAGCAGCCGTTGATGGTGCAAACCGATGGCAGCAAATTTGGCATATTACCTTACCTGCCTTAAAAAGTACCATTATTATTCTATTAATTTTGCGTCTAGGCAGTGTATTGGATGTAGGCTTTGAGCAAATTTACTTAATGTTAACTCCATTTACAATGGAAGTTGGTAATGTTCTAGATACATTTGTTTATTTGAAGGGGATTCAAAACTCCGACTTTAGCTTTGCCACCGCGGTTGGTTTATTCAAATCCGTTGTCGGACTGATCTTAATTGTGACGGCAAACCGCTTGGCCAGAAAATTTGGTGAAGATGGAGTCTACTAAGAAAGGATGAAATCATGTTGGCTAAAAAAAGGAGACTGTCAGAAAAGATTGTTGATTCAACCAATATTATTCTTCTCGGAATAATTGCGCTAGCGATGTTATTTCCATTTTATTATATGTTTGTGGTTTCCTTTGCTACCTATGAGGAATTCGTTAAATCAGATTTGCTTCTTATGCCTAAAACCTGGGTGCTCGATGCCTATGAGTATATTTTAGGCTCGAAAGAATTTATCCGTTCATTGGGAGTTACGGTTTATGTCACAGTGGTCGGCAGTTTGATAAGTATTATGCTTACAGCCATGATGGCCTATGCTTTAACGAGAAATATTCTGGGACAAAAAGTTTATGTTTTTCTTGTTTTATTTACTTTTGTATTTGGGGCTGGGATGATTCCAACCTATATGGTTGTTCAAGCAACAGGATTAATGGATACACTCTGGGCTCTTATTATTCCAGGTGCTATTAGCTCCTTTAACCTCATCGTCATGCGGCAGTTTTTTTTGAGCTTACCAATGGACTTGACGGAAGCTGCGATTATTGATGGTGCAAACGATTTACAGATATTTGGAAAAATTATTCTGCCACTGTCAAAACCGGCGTTAGCAGCGTTTGGATTATTTTATGCGGTAGGATATTGGAACTCCTATTTTACTGCATTACTTTATTTAAGTGATCCGGCTAAGTGGACGGTACAGGTCGTTCTAAGACAGATGGTCATTCTGAATAAATCCAACTTACTAGATGTCGGTATGCAAGCAGGGATGGATCAGCCGCCGCCAGCCGAGACAGTAGGGATGGCGGCGATTCTCCTAGCTACAGTTCCAATTTTGATTGTCTATCCATTCTTACAAAAACACTTTGCGAAAGGAGTGATGCTTGGTTCTGTGAAAGAGTAATGACTAAACGAATATGAAAAGGTTTGAAAGTTCGCAAGTTTGAAAGTAAACATTTAATAGGGGGGAATTACTTTAATGAAACGTTTTTTATCAGTAACTCTATCGACTGTTCTTTTGGCAGGATCACTTGCTGCCTGCGCACCAAATGATGAAGCCTCATCTAATAAAAGTTCAAAAGATGGTAAAGTATCGATTACGTGGTTTGATGGAACTTGGGAAAACCCAGTGCCGGAGCCAGGAAATGAAGCAGTTAAACAGCTAAATGAAAAGTTTAATATTGACTTTAAAGCACAGTATATTCCTTTTGACCTTTATACTGATAAGCTCACCGTTAAAATGGCTTCTGGTGATATTCCAGATGTAATTGGAACAGAGGGTGCAGATACAAACTATGTCAAGTGGGCAAAGCAAGGCGCGTTCCTGCCATTAAATGATTATGTGGAAAAATATGAAAACTTTAAAGCGATCCCGCAGTCTGTATGGGATGCTGTAAGTATAGATGGGGAAATATACGGGATTCCACTCTTTTTCCCGGCATCTGGCGGTAAAAAACCAATCATCCGTCAGGACTGGCTTGATAAATTAGGTTTAGAAATGCCTACAAACTTTGAGGAATTAGAGGAGGTTGCGATTGCTTTTGCAACAAAGGATCCAGATGGTAATGGAAAAAATGACACGGTAGGGTTAGGTCTTGGGAAAGGGATAGTTTATGATCCTTCCTTTGGTGCCTATTGGGGCAATAGCTGGTACCATAAAAATGAGGACGGGCAATTAATTCCAGGGCAAATCTCAGAAGGAAGCAAAGAAAAAATCACCTCTTTAAATAAGCTGTTTAAAGCTGGTGCACTTGATAAAGACTGGGCAGTTAAAGAATATAATGAAGTCTTTAAGGACTTTAATGCAGGTAAAGTAGGAATTTGGTATGAACAGCCTGGAACTCAAAAAGGGGCCCAGCCTAACAATCTTGACTTAGCTACTTTGAGAAAAAATGCACCTGATGCGAAAATTTCAGCTATTCCAGCATTTGAGCAGCCTGACGGAAAATCCGGGTATGTATTCGGAAGCGGTTATTACCGAATTTGGATGTTAAACGCAAAATTGAATAAAGATTCTAAAAAGGTTGAGAAAATCTTGGAAATGATGGACTTTATGGCCAAGTATGTACCTGCTGATGAACAAACTGCGGACAATGAATATTTTGATTGGACGATGGGCGGCGAAGGCAAAGGGTATACCATTGTTGATGGGCAGCCGGAAAAATCAGAGGATTATAGTAAATATGCGCCATTAGCATTGTTCAACGAGAAGCTGGGTGGATTTGAAATTGGTGAAAAAGTAATGGAAGATTACGCTAAACAATCCAAGGCTCCAGAGGCAAAAGAATTTAATGCTATCATGTTTGAAATGCTATCTAAATCGAATTACTACATCAGCCCTGTTGGTCGGATACACTCTGATGTATATAATGAAGAGATGGCTGCTTTAAATGAGTATGCTGCGAATGAACAAACCAAAATGATTGCGGGTCAAAGACCGATTTCTGAATGGGATGAATTTACAAATGAGTTTTTATCTAAAGGCGGAAAAGATGTAATTGAGGATGTTAATAAACTACTCGATGAAAATAAAATTGAAGGTGAATGGTTGAAATAAAACAACCGGTGAAGTAACAGGGACATGGGACAAGAACCGTGTCCCTGGGCTTTGACAAATATGAAAGCGGGACAAGAAATCTGACCCTCCGTCCCTGCCTCTGTCCCGTCCCGCATGCTGATATCTCTGGAATGATGGGGGGTATAATAGTATAATAAAGAAATATTATTAGGTGCGAAGAAGAAGGTTGAAAAAACCTATTAAAATGATAGATAAAGTTAGAAGTCTGAGGTGTATTTGTTGTGGCGAGATTAAAGGATATTGCTGAATATGTAGGGGTTTCTATCTCAACTGTTTCACGAGTCATTCAAAATGATCAAACACGAAATGTGAACCAAGAAACGAAAAACAAAATATGGGAAGCAGTAAAAGAGCTAGGCTATGTTCCAAATCAGCATGCCCGCAATCTTGTAAATAACAAGCAAGAAAAAAGTAAGACAAGAACGATGAAAATTGGCTGGGTCGCCAATCCGGCACAGGCAGAAATCAACCCCTATTTTGCGCAAATCTATAATGGAATTCGTGATACGTTAGGGGCAAATGATTATACCCTCATCACGATTACTAAGGGTGAGCTTGAAAATGAGTCATTGCTTATGAAAACCATTTATGACTTGGGACTTGAAGGACTTTTGCTCATTGAAAGGATGGATGAGAGTCTCCTTGGATATATTCAGCAAACGATTCCTGTGGTAGGATTGGACTTTTTCTATACGGATCAGAATATAACGATTATCGATTACAACCGCGAAGCTGCAATCAAGAAGGTGGTTCAGTTTTTTGTAAGTCAGGGACATCGGGAAATCGGATTTATTGGCGGTGGCTTCAATGACGGATTTGAAGATATCGAGGCAGAACACCGGTTTAGAGGATTTCTAGCGGCAATGGAGGAAGAAGGACTTGAAGTCCGGGCTGATTGGATTATAAATACAAAGTGGAGGATGGAAAATAGCTATAAGGAAATGGATCAGTTTATCAAAAGAAGCAGAGAGCATTTGCCAACTGCCATGGTTTGCGCCAGTGATATGATGGCCATCGCTGCGATGAGAGCAACGATTGAAAACAATCTAAGCATTCCAGGGGATATCGCATTCTTTGGAGTAGATAATATAGAAATGGCAAAATATTCGTCACCACCTCTTTCTACTGTGGAAATCCCTAAATATGAAATGGGGCGTTTGGCGGCGAAGACCATTATGGGAATGCTTGAAGAGAAAAATACCCTTCCTCTTAAGATTATGCTTCCATTTGAATTAGTTATTCGAGAATCATCCAATATAAAACGAACCTAAAAGGTTCTTTTTTCATCCATTGTTGGAAAACGTTTGGATAAACTCGGGAAAATAAATACAACGCAAGGAATTATAAAAGGAGAGAAAAAGAGATGAAAACGTTGACGGCAATCGTAATCGGAGCTGGTGACAGAGGGGCAAGAGCCTACGCCCCATATGCTTTGACATACCCTAATGAATTAAAGATTGTTGGCGTAGCAGAGCCGGGAGTAGAAAGAAGAACGAGATTACAGCAGACACACGATATACCCGAAGTAAATTGTTTCGAGTCGTGGGAGGAAATCTTAAGTAGTGGACAAAAGATGGCAGACATTGCGATTATTTGTACACTCGACCGAAATCACTTTAAACCAACAATGCGAGCATTAGAACTCGGTTACCATGTTCTACTGGAAAAACCAATGTCTCCTGACCCAATGGAGTGTATCGCAATGGAACAGGCAGCGAAAAAGTATAATCGGCAGCTGACAATCTGTCATGTTCTGAGGTATACCGAATTTTGGTCCGCGATTAAAAAGGTGATAGCAAAAGGGGAAATTGGTGAGGTTGTTTCACTGCAATTAAATGAAAATGTAGAAGCAATGCATATGTCCCATAGTTTTGTACGTGGCAACTGGAATAACAAAGAGAAGTCAAGTCCGATGATCCTGCAGAAATCATGCCATGATATGGATATCATCTCCTTTGTGATAGGAAAAGAATGTAAACGTGTTAGTTCCTATGGTTCACTCATGCACTTTAAAGAGGAAAATGCCCCTGCTGGAGCGCCGCAAAGATGTCTAGAGGGCTGTCCAGTTGAACTGGAATGTCCATTCCATGCAGGAAGGTACTATCTTGGCGAAGGTAGGGGCTGGGCGAAGAAATTTACTGAGGATTATACAAATGAAGGCATCATTCAAGCATTACAAGAAACACCATACGGAAAATGTGTCTACCGTTCAGATAATAATGTAGTTGACCATCAGGTTGTTAATATGGAATTTGAGGACGGGGCAACTGCCACATTCAGCATGTGCGGCTTTACAAGAGAGCAGACAAGGATTGTTCAAATTATGGGAACAAAAGGCGAAATTCGTGGGAATATGGAGGACAATCGTATATCCATTTTTAATTTCCTGACAAGGCATGAAACAGTGATTAAATTTGACCACCCTGTAGGCGGACATGGGGGCGGTGATAACGGTATCGTAAGAACATTTCTAAGGGAAATTCAATTTGGAAATAACGAAGACGGAGTTTCCTCGGCATCTGCATCCGTTAGAAGTCATCTTATGGCATTTGCTGCTGAGGACTCCCGATTAAACGAGGGACAATCAATCCAAATTGATGAATATTATAACAGTTTACTAGAGCGAAGTTCTAGATTGGGAAAGTAAACAAATGCAAGATATAAATCGGTAAAGACGATTCGGTCCCTGCGAATCGTCTTTTTACTATTTATGTAGGTTTGATTCCGTAGGAATTTAAATTGCCTGATAAACTGGTTCTTTGGTAAAATCTCCTTCTATTATTATCTGATTTTACTAAAACGAACTCGATAAAACCCATTTAATTTATACCCGAATTCAGTAGATTGCAAGGGTCAAACCCTTAATGCGCCATTGTTTATCAATGTTTTCATATCAATGCTAATCTTTACTACACTCCTATAGTACGATTTTACCATCATGATAAAGTCTAAAAATTACCAATATATCAATATATTTTAGTAAAATACATCATGAAAACATTTACTTTTAGTAAAACTACTATTATAATAACCCTATAAACAGCTAGGAGGGATAAAATGATGAACGTACCAAAGAAATGGAAATTATTTTTTCTTTTTACAATTGTAGCAACATTGCTTTTATCTGCATGCAGCTCATCCAATACAACGGAAGATAAAGCAGAAGATGGCAAAGTTAAGTTAAGGTTTGCGACGTGGGATGTAGGTGATGATGTCAAGCTGCAACAAGGATTAATTGATCAATTCAATGCTGAAAATAGCGATATAGAAGTAGTCTTGGAAGCTTACGGCGGAGACTATGACACGAAGATTACTGCAGGAATTGGTGCTAAGGATGCTCCGGATATCATGTATATGTGGAATTATCCTCAATATAAAGATGCTCTTGAACCGCTTGATTCTTATATAAAAGATAGAGGGGAAGAGTACAAGGGGAACTTCTATGAAGCATTATGGAACTATAACTCCGTTGGAGAAGATATTTACGGTCTTCCGGTAGGTTATACGACACATGTAGTTTACTATAATAAAGATCTTTTTGATGCAGCCGGAATTGAGTATCCTCAAGCTGGATGGACATGGGATGATCTACAGGAAGCAGCTAAGAAGCTGACAGATAAAGAAAAGAAAATCACTGGATTTGCTTTCCCAGGCCAGCCTGACCCTTATGATTTTGAAATGTATTTATGGGGCAATGGTGCCTCATATGTAGACAGCAAAGGCAAGTTAGCTGGAAACTTGAATTCCAAAAAATCAATTGAAACGTTTACCATGTTCCAAAATATGTTGGAAGACGGTATCGCGATTACCACAGAAGGCTGGGGTGATACTGAAATGAAATCAGGCAGAGTTGGGATGTTTATTAACGGTGCCTGGTACCTTTCCGCATTTAAAGAGGCTGGAATCAACTATGGGGTTGTTGAAATCCCTGTATTCGGCGATAACCCAAGTGCAAGTATCGTAAGTTCTTCTGGTATAGCGATGTCAAAGGATTCAAAACACAAAGAAGCAGCCTTTAAATTTATGGAGTTTTGGACAGGTGAACAAGCAAATAAAGAACGTCTTTCATTTGAACTCCCAGTTCTTAAGAGTGTAGTAGAATCAGAAAAACTCCAAGAAGATCCAATTAAAAATGTCTTTTACAAAATGCTGGAACAAAGTGAAGCCTATACACCGACATCCTTTGTAACAGATGACTGGAGTAAGTTATCCGAGGATTTAAGCTTAGTCTTTGAACAAATCTTTAATCCTAGTACACGTGTCAATCCTAAAGAGGCTTTAGATAGTGTAGCCAAGTAAGATTGTTAATTGATCTGAATGAGGATATATCATGGCTTCATGATATATTCTCATTTTTATACGTTTTTTAAATGGGTTTTCTAAAAGGTCACACCATTAAGAGGGAAATATATGTTTACTAAAACGAACAAACAAAAGAAATTCACATTAGTCCGTAAAAGAGTGCCATTTTTATTTATTTTACCGTGGATCATCGGTTTTATTGTTTTTACTTTAGGACCCTTAGTTTTTTCATTAATCATGAGTTTGTTTGATTGGCCAATTGCCGGGGAAGCGAAATTTATTGGACTTGATAACTTTAAGAAGATGTTTACGGCTGATCCTCAGTTTTATGATTCGCTCGCTATCACCTTGAAGTTCGCATTAATATTTGTTCCATTAAACCTCTTTGTTGCTTTGGTACTCGCACTGCTTATCACGCAGCCAATCAAAGGAATTAAGATATTTAGAACCATCTTCTATCTGCCGGCCGTTGTATCCGGTGTGGCTGTGTCGATTATATGGGGTTGGATGTTTAACTCTGAGTATGGGGTTTTAAATTATATATTATCATTACTTGGTATTGAAGGACCGAACTGGCTGATTGATCCTAAGTGGGCAATCATCACCATTGTGATTGCAAGTGCTTGGGGCGTCGGGACCATGATGTTAATTTTTTACACAGATATAAAAGGAATTCCGCATGAAATGTATGAAGCTGCATCCATTGATGGAGCGGGTCCCATCAGGCAGTTTGTTAGTATTACGATTCCTACGATTACACCGACCATCCTATTTAATGTCATCACATCTGTTATCGCCGCATTGCAGCAATTAACGTTAGTGCTTTTATTAACAGGCGGCGGACCATTAAAATCGACTTATTTCTATGGACTATTTGTCTACAACAATGCCTTTAAACATCATGAACTTGGTTATGCCAGTGCAAATGCTTGGTTTATGTTTATCATCATCCTGATATTGACGATGATCATCTTTAAGTCATCCTCTGCATGGGTATTCTATGAGGCTGAAGTGAAAAAGGAAAAAAAGAGAGGTAAAAGTAAATGAAGATAACCCGAAAACATAAAATCATTGTTTACAGCATTCTTGTCCTCTTTTCTCTTTATTTTCTATTTCCGTTTATATGGGCTTTCATTACTGCACTTAAATCAGAAACAGAGGTATTTAGCTTTCCACCCAAATTTGTACCTGATGTACCGCTATTTAGTAATTTTATGGATGCCTGGAACAGCCAGCCATTTGGAACGTATTTTAAGAATTCGATGATTGTTACCGTGTTAACCACCATCGGTCAGCTCATATCCTGTTCCTTGGTTGCCTATGGTTTTGCAAGATATGACTTTAAATTTAAAAACATTCTTTTTATCCTGCTACTTTCAACGATGATGATTCCGTGGGATGTTACGATGATTCCGCTTTATATGGAATTTAACATGTTCGGCTGGATCAATACGTTAAAACCACTGATTGTCCCTGCCTTTTTTGGCTCAGCATATAATATCTTTTTGCTAAGGCAGTTTTTAATGAACATACCTAAAGATTTAGAAAATGCAGCGAGAATTGATGGAGCAAACGAATTTCAAATCTTTTATAAAATTTTCCTGCCAATCATGAAGGCTCCTTTAACCTTGATTGCTGTTTTAAATATTATTTTGGTTTGGAATGACTACTTAGGACCACTGATTTATTTGAATGATCAATCTAAATATACGATGGCACTTGGTTTAGCATCATTCCAAGGTGTCCATGAGCTTCAAATTATTCCAATTATGGCGATGACGCTTGTTATGATCATTCCGCCAGTCATCGTTTTTGCTTTTGCGCAGAAATATATTGTTGAAGGAATAAGTGGCTCAATCAAGTAATAAAGTTCGGAGGAAGAGAACATGCAACGTGAAATGAAGAGATGGGAAAATATCCATCTTACGGCATTAAATAGGCTTCCGGCACATACTGATTTTTACAGATACCGTGCATTTGATGAAGCATTACAATTTAAAAAAGAAAATAGTAAGGGATATACGTCACTTGATGGTGAGTGGAAGTTTCTATTCTTGGAAGCCCCTGAATTTTCACCAGTCAACTTTGAAATAGAGGAATTCGAAATTGAAGATTTAGATGATATCACGGTGCCGTCTTGCTGGCAATTACAGGGTTATGGAAATATGCATTATACAGATGTATTATATCCTTTTCCGATTAACCCGCCATTTGTGCCTCAGGATAATCCAACAGGAATCTATTTCAGAGAAGTTTATTTAGAAGATATAAAGGAAGAGGAAAAAATCCTCGTAAAATTTAATGGTGTGGATTCTGCCTTTGATCTCTATGTGAATGGTCATCATGCAGGATATAGTAAAGGCTCAAGAATGCCATCAGAGTTTGATGTTACGGAGTACGTTCATGCTGAAAAAAATAGATTTACAGTTAGAGTTTACCAGTTTTCAGATGGAACCTACTTAGAAGACCAGGATATGTGGTGGCTTTCAGGAATCTTTAGAAGTGTGGAACTCTATCGAATAAACAAAGATACGCTCCAGGATGTTTTCATTGAAACATTGCCGGATGCAGATTTTAAAGATTTTACGATAAAATTAACCGGGCAGTTTTTAACGAGTGAAATACAGGCAGTGAATGTGAAGCTTTTACAAGAAGGTAACGAGGTAGATGACTTCCCGGCAGAAGTGGTAAATGGCGAATTTCAAGTGTTTAGGGAAATGGTGAACCCATTACTATGGAATGCAGAGGAACCAAATCTCTATATCGCTGTTTTAGAGTATCCATTACCAGATGGGGAAAAAGAAATTGTTCCGTTACGATTTGGTGTAAGATCAATCGATATCGTTGATAATGAAATGAGAGTGAACGGAAAAAGAATCTTCTTTAATGGTGTAAATCGACATGATTTTAATTCGAGAATGGGCAGAACCGTTACCTATGAGGATATGCTTCAGGATGTCATCTTAATGAAGCAGCATAATATCAATGCTGTAAGAACCGCCCATTATCCAAATAATGATGTTTTTTATGATCTTTGTGATGAATATGGACTCTATGTGATTGATGAAGCAGATCTTGAGTGCCATGGCTTTGAAAACACAGGAAATTATAACTGGATCAGTGATAATGAACTATGGGAAAAACAGTATGTAGATCGCGCTGTTAGAATGGTGAAAAGAGACCGAAATCATCCAAGCGTCATTATTTGGTCCTTGGGCAATGAATCTGGTCAGGGCAGAAACTTCACAGCTATGTATCAAGCAATGAAGGAAATTGATTCTACTAGATTGGTACATTATGAGGGAGATCGTCATGCGGCTTATAGTGACATGTATACCACAATGTACACGAGATTAAAGGCACTTGAAGAAATTGGCAAGGATTCCGAAGGGAAAAAGCCGCATATCTTATGTGAATACGGCCATGCCATGGGTAATGGACCTGGCGGGCTGACAGAATACCAAGAAGTGATGAGGAAGTATCCGCGTTTACAAGGCGGATTTGTATGGGAATGGTATGACCATGGAATTGAACAAGTAGATGAAGATGGAAATGTCTATTATCTATATGGCGGGAATTACGGGGATTTCCCTACGAATGGAAACTTCTGCATCGACGGACTCGTATTTCCAGACCGGACACCATCACCAGGGCTGATTGAGTACAAAAAGGTTATTGAACCGATTGTAACCGAGGCTATTGACCTCAATCAACTTAAGGTTAAAATAAAAAACAGATATGATTTTAGAAATTTAGAAGGAATTCAGCTGAACATTAAGGTAGAATCCTTCACTCATTTAATAGAGGAAAAGAATATTAGTCTTCCATCTGTTCCTGCGCAGGATGAAATGGAATTGACACTTCCAATTAATCTTGCTGAAGCCTTACATTACGATGATGCCCGCATCAAGCTAAGTTATTCAGAGCCGAAGAATACGCTTTATGCGAGGGAAGGTCATCACATTACTAGTGAAAGTTTTTTATTGGAAGCGACAAAGGTGAAAAAAGTGGTTGTAAGCAAATACGAGGGTGGAACAACGATTTCCATCAGGGATAATTTTGGACAGCTGTTGGTAGAGAATGAGCATTTTAAAACAGTTTTTTCAAAGATTCATGGTGTTCTATTATCACATAAATTAAATGGGGAAGAAATTATTGAAAAAGGTCCTGAGCTGACACTTTGGCGGGCGGTTATTGACAATGATATGTATAAGAAGGATGCCTGGATCAATAAATACTTTCTAAAAAATGCAAAGGAACAATTCGTTTCCTTTGACTATCAATTGAATGAAGGATATGCAGATATTGAAATCAATAAATATTTATCCAGTGTCAATCAAGCATGGGGCTTTCACTTGAATTATCATTATCGAATCACCAAGGAAGGTGTATTAAACCTCCAATTGAAAGGCTCTAAAATCATTCGAGGGAAAGAAATACCTGAAATGCTGCCGAGAATCGGAATTACGATGCACCTAAACAAAGAGTATAATGATGTGACATGGTATGGTCGTGGAGATTCTGAAAGTTATCAGGATAGTAAAAGAAGCCAAAGTATTGGCCTTTACCATACAAGTGTAGAGGAAATGCACACGGATTACGTTTATCCGCAGGAAAATGGCTCAAGATGTGATACCTCTTTCTTAGCAGTAACGAAGGGGGATCAGTCCATCCTCTTTAATTTTAAAGAAATCAGGGATTTTACCATCCATGACTACGAAACAAGCGCGTTAGAAGAGGCAACGCACCGTGGTAAAATTAAAAAATCACCATTTAATGTGTTAACCATCGATTATCGACAAAGCGGTCTTGGAAGTAATAGCTGCGGTGAGGAACAGCTGCCAGCCTATCGAGTGGGTATAGAAGACTTTGAAATCGGACTGGAAATTAGGAGCGTTCAAAAAGATGATCTTGTAGAAGAAAGCAAGTACTTCAGAGCTAGATAAAATTTCAAAGGCAGGGGAAACCCTGCTTATTTGAAATATGTTCGGTTCCAGCGCCTGGCGGCTAGTTCAAATGACAAGGAGAAATAGGATGAATTTAGATATTAAAGAAATACCATTTTCCAGATTTGGCTCCTATTTTTGTGTCTCACAAGAAAAGGATTCTGTATATATTAGAGACGTGCATGGAGGCGATGAAGCACCATCCAAGCTTTTTCAAATCGATATCGTTAAAGATGGAGCGGAACAGGAGTACGAAGTGCGTGCTTCAGAGGTATCCCTTTCCTTTTATATAAAGGGACAGCCGAAGTGTGTTGCAGAAATTATCATCCCTGAAGAGGATGAACTCCATATTGAAGTCAAGGATGTTGAACTAAGGCTGCGAGCGACAAAAGGAAAATATGATTCATTAATGGAATTGGAAGATGGAATGTATGAATACCACATCTATCCAAAGGAATTAAAACTAATGATCATCAACCTGAATGGCGAAATGGCAGTAGAAGCACCTTGGAATATTATCGGAAATGATTTTATTGATATGCGTTTGAAAAATGGACATTTTGTCATCGAAAGCTATCGAACCGTTTATCATACAAAGGAATACCTTCCTTTCAGCCAGGGAAAAGCAAAAGTCGAGGGGCTTTACAAAGAATGGTTTGATTCCATGAAAAAGGGATACCAGCAAGAGAAGTATCTGCCTTCCCTGGAGAGAGCTTCTTATATTACATGGTCAAGCATCGTTCATCCGGATGGATTACTCAAAGATTATGCGATGTATATGTCAAAGCTGTGGATGTATAATATTTGGTCGTGGGATAATTGCTTTAACGCGTTAAATTTAGGTGAACAATATCCAGAACTTGCCTATGCTCAATTGAAGATTTTCATGGACACCCAAGATGAATCTGGCGCCTATCCAGATTTCGTAAATGACAAATTCATTTCCTACAATTGTGTTAAGCCGCCTGTTTTTGCTTACGTCTATGAGCAGCTTATGGAAAAAAATGATTACTTTAAGGACGAACAGCGATTAAGAGCGGTTTATGAGTCTACTAAAAAGGTAATGAATTATTTTGATCACTATCGGACCTATCAGGGAAGGCTGCCACACTATAAACATGGTAATGATTCAGGCTGGGATAATGCTTCGTTATTTCATGAGGGAATGCCAGTGGAAGCACCTGATCTTGCTAGTTTTTTAATACGTTCATATGATATTCTCGCATCCTTTGCTAAAAAGTTGGGTGAAATAGAAGAGGCATCAAATTTTAAGAATAAAGCCGATTCCATGTTTACCCTGCTGCTTGAGAGACTTTATGATGATGAAGGCTTTTATGGACGAGTAGGTAAAGATGGTGAGAAAGTCAGTATTAGAACCAGTTTAATTCTAAGATTGCCAGTGATTATTGGCTATCGTCTAGATAAGGTCATCATGGACCAATTAGTGTCTGATCTTGAAGCAAACTATGAAACAAAGTATGGCTTGGCAACTGAGAGCGTAACAAGTAAGTTATATCGAGAAAATGGCTATTGGCTCGGTCCTATTTGGGCACCCGTTACCTTCCTCTTTATCCATGCTTTAAAAAATAATGGATACAAAGAAGCTGGAAATCGGCTAAGGGATAAATTTCTTGACCTCACACTCACAGGAGGAATGGCGGAAAACTTTGATCCGTTAACGGGTAAAGGGTTGGTAGATACATCCTTCACATGGACATCAAGTGTATTTCTGCAGTTGTTAGAAGATAATTTAAGGGGTGATTAAATGCAAAAGTATATGGGAGAAATAGCCCTTACGATTACGGCCATTATATGGGGAAGTGGATTTGTTGCCAGTGCCATCTCTTTGGAGCACTTCACTCCTTATCAGATTCTGGCGGGAAGATTTATTATCGGGACCATCATACTAAGCATAATTTTCCATAAAAGGCTGAAAGATATTAATAAAAGTACTATCATAAAAGGGGCTGTATTGGGGATCTTTTTATATTTGGCCTTTGCGCTTCAAACAGTCGGCCTTCAATATACAACACCATCGAAAAATGCCTTTTTAACGGCAGTGAATGTCGTGATCGTCCCTTTTATTGCCTTTGTCATGTATAAACGAAAAATAGATATGTACGAATTAGTTGGCGCCATCTTAGCTATGGTCGGGGTCGGCATTTTATCGCTTAAACTCTCCGCTGATATTAATATCGGAGATTTGCTGACTCTGGGCTGTGCTTTTGGATTTGCCTTCCATATCTTCTATACGGCAAAATATGTTAAAGATTCGGACCCTGTTTCCTTAACGCTTATTCAAATGGTAACCGCTGCTATAATTGGGAGCATTGTGGTTGTTTTCAAAGGGGAAACATCTGTTGTGATGGAAACGGAAGGTTTATTCTCACTCCTCTATCTAGGTATTTTCTCAACAACGATTGCTTATCTATTGCAAACTGTTGCTCAAAAAATGATAACCGAAACAAAAGCTGCTATTATTCTTTCAACAGAATCGTTTTGGGGAATGGTCTTTTCCGTTGCAATCTTGGATGAAGTAATGACGATAAAAATGGTGTTGGGCGCAATCCTTATTCTGTGTGCGATCATTATTTCAGAAACAAAATTACCATTTTTAAAAAAGAATAAATTAAAGGAAATACGTAATTGAATCGAAGCGGGTTAAAAAAACAGGCAGGTAGGGTGAAATAATGGCCACAATAAAAGAAATAGCCAGTTTAGCTAATGTTTCAATCACTACCGTTTCAAGAGTGTTAAATTACGATGAAACATTAAATGTCTCACCGGAAACAAGAAAAAGGGTGTTTGAAGCGGCAGAGGAGTTAGCCTATGTGGTAGCTCCGAAGAAGAAGCAAAAGAGTAAATGGAAAATAGGATTATACGATTCTTTCTCACTCGAAGAAGAATTGGTTGATACGTATTACTTGTCGATAAGGGTTGCCTTAGAAAAAAAACTGAAAAGTAAAAGCATTGACTTTTTCAGAATTGATAAGGAAGGCAATGAGGAAAATCTCAAAAAAATTGATGGAGTCTTATGCCTTGGGACTTTCAAAAGCAAGGATATTGAAAAAATCAGAGGTTTTAATAAACCGTGTGTCTTTGTGGACTCTAATCCAGATGACTATTATTTTGATTCCGTTGTGATTGATTTCAATTCTGCCACTAGAAATGCGCTTAATTACTTAACAGAATTAGGTCATGAAAATATAGGCTTTATCGGTGGTGTAGAGACCGATATGTATGGGAATCGCTTTAAAGATTTGCGGCAGGATGTTTTTGAAAATTATTTAAAGGAAAAAAATATTTTCAAAGAGGAACTGGTAAAAATCGGCGGTTATGACCCAAAGGATGGTTACACCAATCTCAGAGACATGTTAGCAAATGAAACAAAGCCAACAGCCGTATTTGTTGCGAATGATACCATTGCGGTGGGATGCTATAAGGCTGCCTATGAACTAGGGGTTAAAATTCCAGATGAACTTAGTATTGTTGGTTTTAACGATGTAGCCACAGCAAAGTATATGGTTCCTCCTTTGACGACCGTTAAATTATATACAGAAATCATGGGTGAAACCGCTGTTGATTTACTGATAGAACAGCTGACCTCCAAGCGGGAAGTCAGTAAAAAGATCACGATAAATACGAAATTAATTATTAGAGAAAGTGCTTCAGTACCTCAAAAGAAATAATTTTAATGAGGGTGCAGTGTCACTCCTCTTTTTTTTTTACAACATTTCTTTTAAAAAGGCGGAAAAAGATAAACAGGTGAATCGAGTGAGGATACTTTGAAAAAACTTTCAGTCATAATCAAAAACTATTCTTTCCTGAGCATTCGTACGAAAATGGTGCTGTTTTTCCTCATAGTTGCCCTGTTTCCATTATTATTATTTGGATTCCTATCCTATGGGAAGTCTTCTGAAATTGTAAATAAACAATTTAATGATTATGAGCAATTTGCTGTGTCTCAACTCGCCAAACAACTCGAAAATACGTTTGAGCAAATGTATGTCGTTTCGAAGGATATTAATCAATATTTATCGGATCCAACTCTGGTCATCTTACAAGAAGAAATTCCGAGAACGTATACAGGGTTTGTTGAAATCAAAAACTTTGAAAGATATTTAGAGGCACATAAAACCTATGACACAAAGGGAATCTATTTAATTACGAATACAGGCTATTATTATGGAAATAG
Organism: Bacillus sp. EB106-08-02-XG196; assembly: GCF_013396335.1. Taxonomy (GTDB): domain Bacteria; phylum Bacillota; class Bacilli; order Bacillales; family Cytobacillaceae; genus Neobacillus. The sequence goes on along the minus strand of NZ_JABWSY010000001.1, from coordinate 571,770 downwards.
CCGCTTGGATATACATAAACTCTTTCAAAAGCCCTTTTGGAAGGAAATTAATCGCCTAAAAGAAGGAAATCACTGGATAGGGTTTTATGATTCAGACCACTATTATACTGGTAAAAAAGATGAAAAGGTCATTGGACTTGTTTTTCCAATCGAAAGTGATTTTGGAGTATTGAAAGGAAGTAAGCTTTTAATAGAAACAAATGCGGAGGAGTTATTCTCTTATATTGGTTTCCTAGAAAATGAGCTTCACTCTTCTATCACCCTTAAAAATGGTAAGGATCAGGTAGTTTATAAGACAAGGAATGCACCGAAAGAATGGACAACGGATATTATCTGGAATAACCACTTTGATGCCTATGGATGGGATGTCCATGTTCGCATACCAGAGGAATATTATTATCAATCATCAAATGTGATTTTACGATATACGATAGCGGCTATTATATTTTCAATCATTTTAGTATCCGTGCTTGCTGTTGTATTTTCTGTTCCGCTCACGAAGGGAATTAAACGCTTGAATTCCTCAATGAAGCGAGTCAGTGAAGGAAACTTGGACACACAGATAACCGTTACTTCTAATGATGAATTAGGAATTTTATCTCAAAGCTTTAATGATATGGTCAATCAAATAAAGGACTTAATCGAGAAAATCAGCATGACAGAACGTTTAAAAAGGCAGGCAGAGTTAAAAGCTTTTCATTATCAAATTAACCCTCATTTATTATTTAACACCTTAAACTCGATTCAATGGAAGGCCAGACTCTTAGGAGCAAAGGAAGTTCAAGAGATGATCTACCATTTAACCGAGGTTCTGCATGAAAATTTAAATTTTGCTGATGAGTTAATTCCGTTAAAAAAGGAACTTCAGACGATCAAACATTACTTGAAGGTTCAAGAGATACGTTATGGCCAAACATTTGAATACATAGAGATGATTCATCCGGAATGCTTGGACTGTTTAATCCCTAGAATGACTCTCCAGCCATTGTTTGAAAATATCTTTTTCCATGCTTTTGAAGATGGCCAAGGAAGAATTGAACTAGAGATAACAGTTAAACCCGAATATCTAAAACTTTCCTTAACCGATAACGGCAAAGGTATGAATGAAGAAACGATTGAAAAGCTTCTCAACCCAAAACATCAGGGTGTTAATGGGAGGGGAATTGGTGTTTATAATGTCGATCAACGGGTAAGGCTTCATTTCGGGTATGAGTATGGTTTATCAATCGAATCAGTTGTGGGAAGGGATACAATCTTTAGCATTAAATGGCCGAAAAGGAGATAACGTTGATGATAAAGGTATTAATTGCAGATGATGAACTCATTGTTAGAAAAGGATTAATCGCAACGGTTGAATGGGAGAAATTCGGTATGGAGGTAGTTGCCGATGCACCTAATGGGCAAAAAGCATGGGAGCTTTTTCAGCAGCATTCTCCAGAAGTAGTCGTAACCGATATTGTGATGCCTGAAATGAATGGGATTGAGCTAGCCCGAAACATAAAACAATCTTCCCCAACTACTAAAATATTATTGTTAAGCTGCCATCGGGACTTCACTTTTGCGCAGGAGGGGATGAATATTGGTGCCTCAGGTTATATTTTGAAAACAGCCTTTGAAGACCAACAATTTGAAGAATACCTTTTGCGTATCGAACATGAAATTAATCATGCAAATATCCGGAAATCCTATGATTCTTCCTTTCTAGCAAAGGAATTTTATGAGTGGTTATGTGATTTTGAGAATTCCTTTCATATGCTAGTTGGTGAGCTGTTTTCTAATGACTGGAATTGGATGGAAAATCCATATTATATTTACTTCCTTAACGGATTAAATAGCAGCGAGATTTTTCATGAGAAACGTTTCTTTGAGGAAAAACCATTTGCCAAGATTTCTTGCGGACAGGACCAAGCCTATGTCTTTATCCCTGAAATGTCAAAACCAGATTTTGAGCATTTTTTGGTTGAGGCTAGAAGTATAGATTCCTCTTTTGGTTGGATGGAATATGGTCCAAATCGAGGAATGAATGAATGGATGGACGGAGTAACAAACCTTTACCGCAGGTTTAAATTTGAAAGACAATTTAAGGTTTCGATGGAGGATTGGCCGCTCCCCATTCGTAAGGCTGTTCAAATCATAATCAAAGATTTAGAGCAATCCTTTTCATCCAGCGATATTGCAAATGAGGTGGGCCTAAGTCGGAGCCATTTTAGCACCATGTTTAAAAAGACAACTGGAGAAAGCTTTATTACTTTTACTGAAAAGCTGAAGGTTAAAGCTGCATGTGAACTTCTTGAAAATACTTTACTTCCATTGCAAGAAATTGGTGAAAAAATAGGCATTCAGGATGGAAAATATTTTAGCAAATGGTTTAAAAAATGTATGGGTAAAACACCTTCAGAGTATCGACAGAACAAAAAGGTGAAATGAAGCTAACAAATTTCCTTTTTAGGAGTTGTTTTGGGAAAATTCAAACAATAATACAAAAAGAATAAGATGATTCTAAGTTCTAGACCGCTTTCATTCACGTTATAATGAAAGCGGTTTCCACTACATATAAAGAAAAAAAGGGGAACATGTGATGAAGAATTTCAGGATGACCTTTCTGGCACTCCTATTCGTATTCGTTCTGACTGCCTGTTCAGATGATAAATCCAGCAGCGGGTCTAACCAAACAAGGAATGAAAGTAACGAAAAAATAGTACTTCGCTTTGCAACCTGGGATTCAGGGGAAGCACTAAAAATCCAAGAGGAAATTGCCAGAAAATTCGAAGAAAAACATCCATTTATAAAGGTACAGATGGAAGCCTATGGTGATGAATTTGACCAAAAGCTGACTGCGGCATTTGGTGCAAAAAATCCTCCAGATGTTATGTATATGTGGAATTTTCCGGCCTATTTTCAATCACTTGAACCACTTGAAAATTTTATTAAAAGAGATCCCAATATTGACTTGAATGATTTTTACCAAGGTCTCTTTAATTATTCTACTATTTACCGAGAATTGTATGGTATGCCTGCCGGGTTTACAACAAGGGTGGTCTATTATAACAAGGATTTATTCGATGCTGCAGGGATTCCTTACCCAAAAGATGGATGGACATGGGATGACTTTAAGAGTGCGGCAAAGAAATTAACGAATCCTGCCTTGGGGCATTATGGATTTGGGGTAAGACCAGAACCAGATACGTATGACCTTCAGGGCATCGTTTGGAGTAATGGGTCAAGCTTTATTAGTGAGGATGGGCAGAAAATCAATGGCTATATGAACAGCCCAGAAACCATTGAAGCTATCGAATTGTTTGCAGACCTGACTAAGGAAAAAAGTGCAGTACTTGTAGGCGGTAAAAATCAACAAAGTGGTGAAGAGGCTTTTAAAACCGGCAGGATTGCTATGTGGGAAACCGGAATTTGGCCATTGGATGAGTTTAAAAAGGCTGGTGTAAACTTTGGAACAGTTGAAATGCCTGCCTTTAAAGGAAAACCGGTAAGAGGAGTGATTTCCGCCTCAGCGATATCGATTGCGAAGGATTCAAAAAATAAGGATTTGGCATGGGAATTTGTGAAATTTTACTCCTCACCAGAAGCCATAAAAATGAGAACCGCTGATTTACCTGTCCGGATTCGTTTGGTGAAGGATATGAAAACGGATCAAGACCCGTTAATCGGTCCATTCTACAAAATGCTAGAGCGATCGAATGCTACACCAGCGTATTTACTGGCTGAAAATTGGGATGAAATCAATCGGAATCTATCCTCAGCAATAAATGCCGTCATGCAGGAACAAGATGCGGAGAAATTACTGAATAATGTCGTTATCGATTCAGAGAAATATCTGGGGCAGTAAAAATAAATTGGGTTTCATGCATTTTTTAATATATATCAAATCAATTGGGGGTCAAAAAATGAAAAAATACATGTCAATTTTATTCGTGATGGTTCTGCTCATGCTTTCAGCCTGTTCCAATAATACGGCAGGGGATAATGAGAAAGCAGAAGATCCAAAAAATCCAGCAGGGACAATCACTGTATGGGGCTGGGATGTTGCGGCAGCCACTATGGAAGCTGCAGTTGAGGGATTTCAGAAAAAATATCCCGAAGTAGAAGTTAAAGTAGAGGATTTTAATAGCTCCGATTTATACGATAAGGTAACAGTGGGTCTGGCAGCAAGAGGTTCAGGATTACCAGATGTTGTGTTAATGGAGGATGAACGAATTCCTGGATACTTGCACCAATTTCCTGAAGGATTTGTAAATTTGGACAAGCTTGGGTATGACAAATATAAAGATTCATTCAATCCGGCTAAGGTCGCAGCTGTACAGAATAAAGACGGGGATTTCATTGCTGCCCCATGGGATATAGGTCCGGCAGGAATGTTCTACCGAGTAGATTTTTTTGAAAAAGCAAATATAGATCCAAATTCCATCCAAACATGGGATGATTACATTGCAGCAGGGAAGAAGATTAAAGAAGCTACGGGTGCGCAGCTATTACCAATTGATATACCGAACTATGATGGTGTCTTCCAAATGATGATGCAGCAGCAAGGGCTTTCTTATTTTGATCAAGACGAGAAAATTCCCTTACAATCCAAGGAAGCGGTTCAAGCCATGGAGGTAATCAAAAAACTTCATGACGAAGATTTAGTCCTAAACAATAAAGGCTGGGATGGAATTGTAACCGCAACAGTAAATGGAAGTGTTGCTACCGTTCCTTATGGTGTTTGGTATGCAGGTACCATCATGGACCAAGCGCCAGATTTAAAAGGGAAATGGGATGTATTTTATCTGCCGAGCTTTGAAAGTGGCGGCACAAGATATGCGAACGTAGGAGGATCATCTGTATTGATTCCTTCATCAAGCAAAAATCAATCTGCTGCCTATGCCTTTGTTGAATTCTTTACAACAGATCAAGAATCCCAACTGTTAGGTTTTGAAAAATATGGCCTTTTCCCATCCTTAAAGGAAACGTATAGCGACCCGCTATTTACTGCTAATAGCGAGTACTTTAATAATAGCCCGATTTTTAAAAAGTTTGCTGATATTGTTGATCAAGTGCCACAAATTAACGTAAACGAAAACTTTGCAAAAGCAACCAGTCTTACGAGTAATGCACAGGCAGCTATTTTACTTGAAAACAAATCAGTTGAGTCTGGATTAAAAGATGCGCAAGACCAATTAGAAAATGAAATAAAAAAATAGATTTATAGAGCTGTAGAGCTATAGAGCTGAGTGTTTCAAATTTCTCAGCTCTCTCTTATTCTAAAATCCCTTGAAGTTAGGAAGGTGGCTCAGTTGGAGCAAACAGAAAAGGTAATCAATGCCAAAGCAAACTTTCGAGTCAAAACGTGTAGAAGTTTATTAACTCCTAAAAATGTCCCATATGTTTTTATCGCACCGGCATTTCTGCTGATTTTAATTTTTACCGTTTATCCCGTGATTTTTTCATTTATCTTAAGCTTTCAAGAGGTCCGCGGTGTGGAGAAATCATTTGTTGGTTTGGCCAATTATTTTCGTTTATTCCAAGATCCCGTATTCTATAAATCGCTGTTAAATACCTTTCAAATTTTGATTGTCCAAGTCCCAATCATGCTTTTTCTCTCTTTACTGATTGCAGCGGGGCTCCATTCTTCTATGTTAAAAGGGAAGGCATTTTTTCGAATCTCTTTCTTTATGCCTGCCATCACAGCACTTGTTGCAGCGTCGATTGTTTTTATGATCCTTTTAGATGAACATTTCGGTCTCGTCAACTATTTATTATCATTCATCGGTGTTGAAGCCATCCCTTGGTTAACAACTCCATTTTGGGCGAAGGTCTCTGTCATCCTTGTTATGACCTGGAGATGGACAGGATACAATATGGTGATTTTTTTAGCCGGATTACAGAACATCCCATCCGAGCTGTATGAAGCTGCAAGTATTGATGGAGCAAGTAAAGTAAAGCAATTTTTTATGATTACCATTCCTCAATTAAAACCTGTATTTATCTTTACAGTGGTCATGTCAACCATTGGCACCCTTCAGCTGTTTGACGAACCATTCATTTTGACTCAAGGCGGACCAAATAATGCCACGATGACGATTACACTTTATTTATATGAAGCAGGCTTTAAATTTTTTGACTTTGGATATGCCTCAGCGATTGCCTATGTTCTCGTTGTCATCACGGCAATCATATCATGGGTTCAGATGAAACTAGTAGGTGATGAATAATGATACATTCTAAGAAACTATCTACGAAAATAGGGCTTTATGGTTTATTAATAGCAGGTGTTCTTCTTTCGATTGCCCCATTTTATTGGATGCTTGTCGGTTCGACCCTGCCATCAGGAGAAATTTTTCGTTTACCGCCTAAACTTCTTCCAGGTGATTACTTAGCAAAGAACTTTCAGTCGCTTAATGAGTCATTAGGGTTTGCCAAAATCTTTTGGAATTCATTATTTATTGCTCTCGTTTATACATTGGTTAGTACACTTATTAGTTCAATGGCTGGATACGCATTTGCAAAGTTTAACTTTAAGGGAAAGAACTTGTTTTTTTTCATTATATTATGCACATTAATGATTCCTTCGCAGGTGACATTGATTCCTTTGTTTGAAATGATGGTTACCTTTAATTGGTTAAATACCTATCAAGCGATCATTTTACCAACCTTGGCTTCGCCTTTTGCGATCTATTTAATGAGGCAGAATATGAAGTCGCTTCCAGACTCGATTATTGAGGCTTCCCGAGTAGATGGGGCAGGGGAGTTAAAAATATTTTTCACGGTTATTTTGCCTGTAACAAGACCTGCAATGGCTGCTGTAGCTATATTTCTATTTATGTCTCAATGGAATAGCTTACTTTGGCCGCTTATTACGCTAAATTCTCAAGAAATGTTCACCCTGCCTGTTGCGTTATCCAGTTTAATCGGAATGGCGCGGATTGATTATGGACAGTTAATGCTCGGAACTACCTTATCTACGGTCCCAATTATGATCTTTTTCCTATTGCTGCAAAAGCATTTTATTTCAGGGATATTAGGTGGAGCGGTAAAAGAGTAACAGGTAGGGAGAAATAGTGGTCACTATAAATGTTTTGAAGCTGAAGAGGAATTAGCCTAAAATACAAGCGCCCAGCGACAAGTTTATGTCACTGGGCGTCTTTTTATTTTGATTCTGCCGCTTTTCTTTCTTTGAACTCTGCTTTAATTTGAGCTAATGTGTCTTCATCTGTGATTAGTTTTAATGCGGTTAATGCCAATGCTTTTGCACCTGTTAGTAGTGCTTGGTCTCCTCTAGAGGAAGCAGCGGCTTCCCTAAAAGGTACAGTGTGGGCAACAAGGTCAGCTGATCCAATTTTAATATACGGGTGAATGGTTGGGACAACTTGACTGATGTTTCCTGCATCCGTTGAACCGATACCGGGTCTATCCCCTTCTGCAATGGTTTCACCTAGTTCTTCAACGACTTCCTTGAACACGGCATCATACTGTCTATTTAATAGAAGATTATCGACTTCATTTTGAAAGGCGATGACCTTTAAGGTTGCTCCTGTGGCTAATGCAGCGCCTTCTGCCACTGCTTTTACCCGCTTAGTAACTTCGTTCAAACTAGCTCTTGTAGCAGCCCGGATGAAAAATCTAGCTTTTGCATATTCAGGGATAATGTTTGGTGCATCTCCGCCATGGGTGATGATTCCGTGAATGCGCACATCGTCTTTAAGCTGCTGTCTTAACGCGTTGATGCCATTAAACAGCTGAATCACTGCATCTAATGCATTAATTCCCTCGTGCGGGGAAGCGGCGGCATGTGCCGGCTTTCCGATAAATTCAAAGTCTAGTGGATCAACAGCAAGAGAGGTGCTGGTTATGCGAGTCTCGCCACTTGGGTGAATCATAAGTGCGGCGTCAATCCCGTTCACTAGTCCATGTTTAACAAAGCTTCCCTTTGCACTGCCGTTTGGCCCTCCTTCTTCTGCAGGGGTGCCGAAAACAACTGCTTCTCCGCCTGTTTCTGCTAAAACCTTGCTCAAGGCAATCGCTGCAGCGACGCTAGTAGTACCAATAATATTATGGCCGCAAGCATGCCCTAGGCCTGGAAGGGCATCATATTCTGCTAGGAATGAAATGGAGGGACCAGGTTTTTCTGACTTTTTACGAGCTACAAAGGATGTTTCATGTCCGGCAACAGCCTTTTCAACCTCAAATCCTTCTTTTAAAAGAATATCTGTCAGCAGTTCAGAAGCAAAAAATTCTTCATTGCCGATTTCAGGGTTTTCATGAATTTTATGGCTTGTTGAAAGGTAAAGATCCTTATTGCTATCTACATTTTCAATGATTGTTTCTTTTAATGAAGCTAACGTTTTTGTTGTCATATTTTTCTTCCTCCTTATGTAAAGAGGTTTTTGCTGTGAGCAAAAACCTCTTTGAATTATTACCAGCCAATGTTACTTAACGGAACGAATGTTGGAATCATGTTGCCTTTGTACTCTTTTTCAATAAACTTAGCTGTATCTTCGGACTGATAAAGTTCTGCTAATCTCTTATATGTCTTGTTGTCATTGTCTTTTGCTTGGACCGCAATAATATTAAGGTATGGGGTAGCTGTTTCACTTTCAACAAAAATCGCATCTTCTAATGGGCTAAGACCTGCATCACCAGCAATCCCGTTATTGATAACTGAAGCGGCAACGTCTGGAAGTGCTCTTGGTGTTTGTGCTGGTACAACAGCAACAAAATCAATGTTTTTAGGGTTTTCTTTTATTTTCGTAAGATCACCATTTGGATCGAAGTCTTCTGGTAATTCAATAAGTCCAGCTTCTTGAAGAAGTAATAAGGCACGTCCTTGATTGGATGCGTCGTTTGGAAGGGCAATTTTCGCACCATCTGGAATGTCTTTGACATCTTTGTATTTTTCAGAGTAAATTCCCATTGGGGCAAGGACCGTTGTCGCGATTGGCACTAGGTCTAAATTGTGTTCTTTAATAAATACGTCAAAATAGGCAACAGTTTGGAATGCATTCACATCAATTTCGCCTTCTGCAAGAGCTGTGTTGGGAGCGACGTAATCAGAGAATGAAACGATTTCGATATTGATTCCCTCTTTTTCAGCCTTTTTCGCTACAAAATCCCAAATACGTGTATCAGTTCCGCTGACACCAAGCTTAACGGTAGTTGATTCTTTACCCTCTGATGTTTTTTCAGCACAGGCTGCGCTAATAATCGCCAAAGTAATAATAATGATGGATAGTAAAAGTTTTTTCATCGTTAATTTCCCCCTAGTTTATCTTCGTCTGATTTTCTTTGCTGCTATATTTCCAAATGACTGCAGGCCTTGAACCATTACAATCAGAATTGCTACTGTAATCATCATTGTGACTGTATCAAAACGCTGGTAGCCATAGGTAATGGCTAAATCTCCAATCCCGCCGCCTCCGACAGCCCCAGCCATTGCCGATGCACCAACTAATCCGATAGTGGCTATCGTTAAGGCTAAAACAAGTGAACTTAGTGCTTCTGGAATAAGAAATTTAAAAATAATTTGTCCAGGGGTTGCACCCATTGCCTCTGCTGCTTCAATGACACCTGGATCCACTTCTAGCAATGAATTTTCTATTAATCTGGCAATATAGGGACCGCAATAGAATACCAGAGGAACAACTGCCGCCGCCGTTCCAATCGATGTACCGACTATTAATCTTGTGACGGGAATCATCGCCACTAATAAAATAATGAACGGGACGGAACGAAAAATGTTAATGATCCCATTCAAGACGGTAAAGAACGGTAAATTCTGAAGCAGATGGCCTTTCCTAGTTACGACTAACAAGATTCCCAGCGGCAGACCAAGGATGGTTGAGAACAAGAGAGAGAAAGCGACCATTTGAATGGTTTCAATTAAGGCTTCTATGATTTGCTCTGAATTAACTAGCATGTGCGGTCACTTCCTTTATGCTGATTTTCTTCTGGTTGATATAGGTTAACGCTCGGATGACTTCTTTATCAGACCCCTGGAACTCAACAATGAGGTTTCCAAAAGGAGTTCCTTGAAGCTCGGTAATATTGCCGAACAAGACATTGATATGAATATCAAACTGTTTGGCTAGTTGTGACAATAATGGCTGACCCGCGGTGCTGCCGACAAAATTAATTCGGAAAATCCGCTGCATTCCATCATGCTTTTGAATGATTTCTTTAATAGAATCAGGCAGCTGGTCATTCATGACTGTGCTGACAAAATTTTTAGCAGTCTGTGTTTTGGGTGCTGAAAAGACATCAAACACTGTGCCTTCTTCAATAATTTTCCCTGCTTGGATAACGGCTACCCGGTCACATATCTCTCTAATTACCGCCATCTCGTGGGTGATAATTAGAATCGTAATGTTGTATTCGTTATTGATTTTTTTCAACAGCTGCAAAATCGAGCTGGTTGTCTGTGGATCGAGAGCAGATGTTGCCTCATCGCAAAGTAGAATGGAAGGCTGTGTTGCCAATGCTCTGGCGATTCCGACACGCTGTTTTTGTCCCCCGGAAAGCTGATCAGGATAATAGTCCGCCTTGTCTGCTAACCCGACAAATTCTAGTAATTCCATAACGCGCTTCTTAATCGCATCCTTAGGAACTTTGGCAAGTGTCAGAGGCATTGCCACGTTTGCAAATACTGTTTTTGAGTTTAATAGATTAAAGTGCTGAAAAACCATCCCAATATTTTTCTTAATCTCTCGGACCTCTTTGACAGACATAGAAGTGAGGTTATGACCATCAACAATCACACTGCCAGAGGTCGGACGCTCTAGTAAGTTCACACAGCGGATAAGTGAGCTTTTCCCAGCACCGCTAAAGCCAATCACTCCAAATACCTCTCCCTTATTAATCTTCAAATCAATTCCGTTCAACGCGGCAACCTGCTGCCCGCCACTCTCATAAACCTTTTTAAGATTCTGAAATTCGATCATGATGTATCTCCCCTTTATCAAATAAATAAAAAATCCTCTTCTTGAAACAAGAAGAGGATTGGCCAATGCAATGCAAAGGAAGCTCTTCTTATCTATCAAGCCTGCTGCTTGCTGGATTTGGCACAGTCTCCGAAGATTCCGCTGCCGAGGTGTCATAGGGCCAGTCCCTCAACCTCTCTGGATAAGAAATATTATTCAGTTAAAAATAAAAAACCTCTTCTTTTAAAAAGAAGAGGGCGAATTGAAAAAATCATAGGTCCTCTTCTTATCTATCAAGTCGTACTTGCTGGATTTGGCACAGAATCAGAAATTCCGCTGCCGAGGTGTCATAGGGCCAGTCCCTCAACCTCTCTTGATAAGAAGTATTTTTACTTTATTCATTTTTTGAACTTGTTAATTAATTTACTGTAGGAATATTCAAAAGTCAAATACTATTTTTAAAGTAATAGTTAATCGCTTATCTTACAAACGCTTTCAAATGCTACAGATAGGCATTTTGAAAAAATAATAATTTTTTAATCGCTGACTTAAAATAAAGAGAAAAGAGAGCCGATACGTTCGCTCTCTTTTTTGTTGCTTATTTTTAGTATTACCTTCTTTTACCAGCCAAATGAAGGACCCCATGGATGATTAGTACAAGAGAGAATAAAAGGATAGCTAGGACACCGATAAGGATTACTAATGGACTAAGCGGTGCAAAAAATCCTGTTAGCGGTACTCTTAGTAAAGCGAAACCGGCAAGGATACATAAGAAGTATAAAAAAGGACTGCGATCCAACACACTCATGGTATACTCACTCCTTTCTTGGGGTTAATACATTTGTATTCATATAGGGAGTTAATTATTTACCGGAATAATAAATCAGTCCCATATAACTATCTTTTTGGAAAAATAATCCTCCCTTGTATTCGGAAGAAGCAGTACCTTTGACATTGTATATTTACACATTATTAAAATGCTTCCGCACTTTTCTTCACTGTTTTTTCCATTGTCATCTCGGGATGAACCTTTCTTATGACGGTCGGTCTTAAAAGAATAAGGACTACACTTACACATAATCCAGAAGACAGGAGTAGAACCCATTGTGCAGGGAAGATATCATACAAAAACCCATATATCACCATTCCTAATGGTGATAAAGCCATGGCAACAGTTTCAATAAGGGAAAATACACGTCCCTTAAATTCATCTGCAATTTGTTTTTGCATCATTACTTGTGTTGGTGTATTGACGAATACAATGCATACTCCTAAAACAAATTGTAGGAGAATGTAGTAGCCAAACATGATGTTGTAAGACATGGTGAAGAGTAAAGGTAAAGTGGCACTTCCCATGATGACCCCCATGATAAGAATGCCCCTTTTTGAAACCAGTAACGGAAATTTTATCTCTTTCCGGATGGAAAGATAAATCGATAAAAGCAGCATGCCAACGGCAAAGGCGCCTTCTGTAAAACCAAAATGCTGGGAAAGCATTTTTAATTTTTCAATAAGAATGAAGGAATATCCAACCTGATAGGCGCTGAAAAGGAAATTAACTAATAAGGCTATCCAGATAATGGTCATCAACATCGGTTGTAATTTTAAATAAGATACACCCGCCTTCATTCCTTGCCACATGGATTCCTTCGACCTTTCCACTGTTTCTGCTTTTTGGGAGGCGAACAAAGTGAAATTCATCGTGGCATCGAGAAAGATGGCAACCGTTGAAGCAGCCATATAGAAAATAAGGAATAGCGGCATGGAAATCACTCCATACAAAAGTCCTCCGACTGCTGGAGAGGCAATAGCCGCAAAGGATACAGACATTTGGTTTAATGACATTGCTTTTTGAATTCTTGCTTCGTCCACAAGTCCTGTTATGGAGGAAGTGAACGCTACGCTGGAAAACATGGATGTAAGGGACAGGATACAGGTAGTGATATAAATTGCTGTTAAAGGTAATCCAGAGGTGACACTGACGACTAACAATCCCCCGATGGCCAAGGTAGTTGCAATTTGTGAGATAATCGCGATCCTTTTTCGTGGATATTTATCGATGATATAACCTGCAAATGGTGCAGCGATGGTACGAGGTAATACATTGCAAATCAAGTTTAGCGCAAAACTTTTCGCCGATCCTGTGGCTTGCAAAATATAAAAACTAATGGCAAATGAATATACCTGTGAACCAAAAGAGGCAATCAGTTTGCTTATGGTAAAAGTCCAAAGATGGTAAGTGGCTTTTTTCAACATGGTGCTATTATTCACACGATCTCCTCATTCCTTTGAATTTTTGTAAAAGTTTAATTTAATTAAACAGATCATAACATGAGGTTTTTACCGAAATCAAGTCAAAGTTTAATTTAATTAAACAAAATTCTAAGCCCATTTTGTTTACAGCTTCCCATTAGCGGGTATGTTTAATATAATTAAACTATCCACAAGTAGGAGGATGTTCAGTCGATGCTAGGAGACCGAATACGAAAAATTAGAAAGCAGAAAAAGCTGACACTAGAAGCACTCGCAGGTGAGGGGCTTACGAAAGGAATGCTCAGTCTCATCGAGAACAATAAAGCGAAGCCTTCTATGGAAAGCCTCATGTACATTGCTGAAGGGCTGGGTGTAGAGGTAACGGATTTATTAGAGGAAATCAGCACACAGGAATTAAGAGAAACGCTTGAAAAGGCTGAAACGTTATATAATCAAAAATTGGAAAATGCAACAGAAAAATATAAGCAGCTGCTGAATCTTATCGAGCCGTATATAAAAAATCTTTCACAAGGATACGAATCTGCACGTTTATTAGATCTCTATTCTCGAAGTCTATATGAAGAAGAATTATCAGGCTGGGAGGAATTCTCAGGTCAAGCTGCGGCCTTGTATGACAAGATGAACTTAACAGCTAACCGTGCCCAAATCGCAATTTTTCGTACAATGGTGAAATTCGTTCAGCATGATTATCAAGGTGCTTTAGAAATCTTGTTAAGGGAACGTGCAAATATTGAGTCCAATCATGTCTATATGGATCCAATGACCACTGTTGACCTTGATTATACTGAAGCGGTATTACAATTTGCTGTTGGAGATGATCGTTCTGCCACCGTTACGATGGAAAGGGCGTTTGATTTTTCAAAAAAGCACAAAGTTTTTTATCGCACGGATGATTTATACAGACTTGGAGCAGGACAGGCTACGATGAGAAACGACAAAGAAAAGCAAGAATTGTATTTACGAAAGCTAAAGCAATACGGTGATTTCGCGGAGGATTTACTTTCCATCCTCATTCACGACTATATTGTTATTATGACTCTAAATACTGAAAAACATGATTATTCAAAGGCTTTGGAGATGATTGATCATTATTTGGAGGACCCAAAGGTGAAGGATGTCGTCGGAGCTTTATACGTAATTGAAAAAGGAAAGGCCCTTTATGGCCTTGGTGAATATACAGAAGCGATTGATTATATTCAAAAAGTAGAGACACCGTCTACTACACACCATCCATTTGACTTATCACTCTTTAATGTTCGGTATGCATACAAAGCACTTTGCCATTGTGAACTCGGAGACATGGAGGAGGCGCTCCATGCTGCCCAACTGGCTGTTAGGAGTTTCGAAACCCTTCCAAATACACCTTTCAAGGAATTTGCGATAGAAACGTACAATAAAGTAAAGAAAAATCAATAGAGGGCTCATGGTGACCGAAAACAAAGGAAAATCGAAAAAGTGGTCACCATGAAGGGTTCATGGTGACCGATATTAAAGGGAAATCAAGAAAGTGGTAACCATGAAGGCCTCATGGTTACCGAAATCAAAGGATAATCAGAAAAGTGGTCACTAAACCAATTATGAAAAGACATTTACCTAAATTCCTCTTTCAATCCCGCGTTTAAACCTTGGTCCTAACCCACGTTCTTTCTTCGGTTCAGCTTCAGGTTCATCCCGTTTGCCTTCGCTTCCAATCACTTTAAAGCTATTCTTGGTAATTTGATAAGAAGGAGCTTCACTTGCCTGGTTCACCTTTACCTTACGTGCTTTTGGAAGTTTATATAAAACTCCGACTTTAACCTGCTGCACTTCTTTCACTCCCAGGATAATCAGCTGCATCGCAAAAATGGCAAGCATGAAGGCAGCGATTATCCACAAATACCAGTAGCGGCCTGAGGCGATGGTGGTTCTGCCTAATTCGCCAATTAATCCTGACCATTCATTGGTCATCGACATGGGCGGATCAGCACCTCCCGGGTCAAAGTTAAGTTTTGTCCCGCCAAAGAAAAACTTAAATATTCCTAAATGAATAAAGATTAATAGTACTTGAATAAATTGAGTTCCAAGTAAAATCGTCAAACGGGGACCAATATGCGGGAAAATATGACGCCAGAAAAGATGAAATCTGCTGCCTCCTAAAACGCGGGCGCTGGCAATAAACTCATAATCAAGAACCCGCTTTATCTCTTTTCCTAATAAGACACTTGTTAAGGGAACAACCAGGATGGTTAAAATAAACATTTCTAATAATATCCGTTCGGTAAAGGTGTAAGTGAATTCATAGCCAAAACCAGTAAACGCCGGCATTAAGATTGGCGCAAGCAAGATGTAAGCAACCAAGCTTAATGGCAGAAAATGAATCGAATCAATAAACTTTCCAAACCATTGCTGGGTACGTGGGCCTAGGTGGAAAGCATAAATGACCCCAAACAAAAGCCCGCCGAGAATCCGTAATAAGGCGATTAACAAAGCAAAAATCAGTGTATACTTCGCGCCGATTACTAATTGGTCAAACAGGCTGAATCCTAATTTGTCTGAGCCAAAGAAAAAGGGCTTCGTTGGTGCATGCGGGACTGCACTAAGCAGCGTTGCACCATCTTCTGCGTAATAAAGTAGTACTTGGTCGACGTGGTTATCGGTGGTGACCGAATAAATGATACTGTAGCTAATGGTTATAACGAAAAATAAGGCTCCAAGTGCAAACTTCCAATTTTTCATATGCCTTCCAAAGGTAAACAGGACATTGATAATTGGACGGAAGGGAGATAATTTTCTAAGGTTAATAGATTGAAGAGAAAAAAGGGTGTTTTCAAAAAACCGCTTTACCCCGCCTGTGATATTACCCATTCGCCATTTGTGCCACCAGGAATTCCGTCTTGTTTCATAAGAAAGGTGCTGATCTTCTTTAAGCCAAATATCGACTAACTGGAATAGAAAGTAAAAGGGTGTAAAAATAAGACCCAGTGTAACAAAAATGGTTATTGGCTGGAAGTTATCAAGTAAGTAGAAGGTTAGTCCATGAACGTTAAACACCCGTTCAATAATAAATTGGCTTGAAAGTGTCCCCCAAATGATAATCTTTATATGATGAAACGAAAGGGGCATGATATTTTTTAAGATATGTCTGATTAAGATGTTGAATTTGTTTATCCCTTTACTTTTAACAAAGGTGACATAAACCCTCAAAAACTCTTCCTCTATCATAAGGATTAAAATCTTGAACATGGAGACAAGCGGTAAGATGGCCAAGGTAACGATTGGGGCAAAATAAGCCTTTTCCTTAAAGCTGGCCACCTGAAATAAATCTAATCCAAACGTTTTAAAGATAACTATAGATAAAACTTGTAATAAGGTGGCGAGAATCAAATCTGGAACAGACTCCAATACATCAAGCAGTCTTTTTATTAGACTAAGCACTACTCTAGGCAAAAATGCAGACCCTAAAGCGAGAAGAAGCGCGATGCTGAAACCTGCTAAAAGAGCTCCTAAGAGAATTTGCGTTGAATAAATAAATGCCGGCCCCATAACTTCCATCATTGGAGCACCGCCAGCTAGGGATCGCTCGAATTTATAAATCCATGTTTCTGGTTTAAACAAGTCCTTGCCAAAAGAGATTAATTGTTCAAAATAGCCTGGTGAATCAGGAGTTTCTCTAGTAGAAAAATATTGTGGGAAAATACTTACAGTGAATATCGAAAGTATTCCAAGTATATAGTATGTAATTAATCTAACAAGCTTCAAATTCTCTCACCCCATTATCTCCTCTAAATTACTACATTTGCATAATAGAAGTAGAGCCATGTAATGAAAATTATATTCGAAATATTCCCCCTTTTCAACCAAACTTATTTCCAGTAATTTCAATCTATGGAATTTTGACGTAAGTACGGCTGAATTAGTTACAAAAGTAGGTAAGAAATTTATTGGAGTAATAGAAATGCCCTTGCCTGCAGGTAGCAGGCAAGGGCATTTTAGGTGCGCCCAGCATGGGTGCAATCTATAGGGTGTGAGTCCCGAGCCATGAAGGTAGAAGTAATGGTTAGCCTAACGCAAGGGTGTCCATGGTGACGTGGAATCTGAAGGAAGCGAGCGGCAAACCTCCGGTCTGAGGAATACGAACTTCATATAAGGCTAAGTACCATTGGGTGAGTTTGCCTAACAAAACAAAGCCCTTTCTACCGAAGGTGGTACGGAGTAAATGGAGCAGATAGATGGAGGGAAAGATTGTACTCTTACCTGGGGAGGTCTGGCTGATATGCCAAACTCATTTGGTAACCTATCTAGTGATAGATAGCTGAGCAGTCAGAAGTCAGCAGATGTCATAGTACCTTTCGAACTCGAGAACGAAAGGGAAGGACTGAACAAGTTAGGAAGAAAGGGACCTAGGCGTTCGTAAATTGTGTAGAAACAGACAATCTCTTACGAGACTTACTTGAGGAAGTAAATGGTGAATCCATGGGGGACTTCAAGAGGGTGGAGCAGTTTACGGCACAAGTAGAACATCTCTTTCACGTAGAAAGGAAATATCGTATGTTGATGAAACCAATTTTATCACGGGAAAACTTACTGAACGCTTTAAAACGAGTGGAACGTAACGGAGGAAGTTACGGTGTAGACAAGATGTCGACCCAAAACCTGCGTCTGTACATTGTCGAACACTGGGCAGAATTGAGAAACGCTCTCCAACAGGGAACCTATGAACCTCAACCCGTCCGTCGTGTCGAAATCCCGAAATCAAACGGCGGAGTTAGGTTACTAGGAATACCAACCGTGTTAGACCGTTTCATTCAACAAGCGATTACCCAAACCTTAACCCCAATTTATGACCCAACCTTTTCTGAAAATAGCTATGGGTTTCGTCCACAAAGACGAGGACACGACGCTGTACGTAAAGCAAAAGGGTACATCGAAGAGGGATACAGATGGGTAGTCGATATAGACTTAGAGAAGTTCTTCGACAAAGTGAATCATGACAAGCTCATGGGACTATTATCTAAGCGTATTGACGATAAAACTCTTCTTGGTCTTATCAGAAAATTTCTAAATGCGGGCATCATGATTGGTGGAGTAGTTTCACAGAACACAGAAGAGACTCCGCAAGGAGGACCATTAAGTCCGCTACTTTCAAACATTATTCTGGATGTTTTAGATAAAGAGTTAGAGGATAGAGGACATAAATTCGTAAGGTATGCGGACGACTGTAACATTTATGTGAAGTCTAAGAAAGCTGGTATTCGGACAATGGAAGGTATTACTGCCTTTATTGAAAAGGGACTGAGCCTAAAGGTGAATCATGATAAATCTGCCGTAGACCGACCGTGGAACAGGAAATTCTTAGGTTTTAGCTTTACTAACCGAAAAGAACCAAAGATACGAATAGCCAAACAGAGCATTAAGAGATTTAAACTGAAAGTGAAGGAAATTACGTCAAGAAAATCCCCAATACCTATGGAGATAAGAATCCAAAAGTTGAACCAATATCTAGTCGGTTGGTGTGGATATTACGCTTTGGCAGACACCCCTAGTGTCTTTAAAGATTTAGAAGGCTGGATTCGAAGAAGACTACGGTTGTGTTATTGGAAACAGTGGAAATTACCTAAGACTAGGATAAGGAAACTTATCGGATTTGGAATAGATAAACACAAAGCCTATGAATGGGGAAACACAAGAAAAGGCTATTGGCGAATCACCAATAGCCCCATACTCAGTCGTGCCCTCAATAACGCCTTTTGGCGGAAAGAGGGTCTCAAAAGTCTATACGAACGATATGAAAGTTTGCGTCATACTTAATTTGAACCGCCGTATACCGAACGGTACGTACGGTGGTGTGAGAGGTCGGGGGTTAATCACCCCCTCCTACTCGATTAGGTATTTATTAAAAAATGAAATGAATGATTAATTTTATCCAACCGAAAAATGCGATCCATAACGGTACACTTAAAGAAGTTCCCCAAACCAGCCCGTATGCGAAATTACCCTGCTCGTCCATGAAATCCACTCCCTAGTATTAGTTGTAGATTACCTTCTTTGTTTTTTCGATTGCGTACATTCATTTTAGTTGAAAACGTTTACAATAACAATGGTATAAACTACTTAATTCATAGTGTTTAACTTAATAATATATAAAGTAGACAATAACTAACATTTCCATGTCTATAAGATAACAAATTTAGAACGAGAAAAAACTAAAAGCTTGTCTAGAAAATAGAATTGTTTTTCGACTTTTTACCGACAAAATATTTTCCAGGAAATTGATTTAGATTCTTTTTACACTGGAGTTGAAGGCACTTTTAATCAAACGTTTGTTTAGTGATTGAAGGAGAAAATATTGTCTGAATTTGGTGATATCTATCACAGATAAATCTACCAATTTAGTATAAGGTCACCTTAAGTAGTATTTGTTGATTCTCAGTGATCGTGGAAAGGAGATTTCTCTTGAGATATGAGATCAAAATGTCAGATATGAGTTCTTTTGTTGAGAGTTGTAAGCCCTTACTTTCCGGTGCGCCAAATCCTTGTTATATAATGGATTTGGAGGGGAGTATTGTTTTTTCAAATGAAGCTATTCAAGAATTAACAGGTTATAGCAGACAAAGTGAATATCAACGGAGTTTTGTTTCGTTTTTAGAAGAAGAGGAGATTGATAAAACAATCGAGCATATTAATGCTGTCCTCAAGGGAGAAAAAAAGAGTCTTCAAACAAAGATTAGACATCGGGACGGTTATGTAATAGATGTAAATATTCTTTCAATACCTGTGAAAGTAGAGGGGATAATTCTTGGCATTTGCGGCTATATTACCAGTGCTTCAAATGAAAAGAACGTTCCGTATACCATTTCTAGGAACTGGGATAGTATCTTTACTGGTATTAAGAGGATTGATAGAATCTTTGTGGATATTACCAAGCGAAAAAAAGCAGAGGAAAAATTAACATTTTTAGCTTTTCACGATTCTTTGACGGGTCTGCCGAACAGACGGAAGTTGGATTATGAGCTTCATAAAACGTTAACGGAAGCAAAGGAAAAGAAAAAGAAGGTTGGAATCTTATTCCTAGATCTAGACCGATTTAAATATATCAATGATTCCCTTGGTCATAAAATGGGGGATAAGGTGCTGCGGGTTATTGCAGAACGGTTGAAGGATAGTTTGAGAGAAGATGATATGATCTCCCGTCAAGGCGGGGATGAGTTTGTTATATTGCTTAAAAATCTAACAACGAAAGAGGATATTCAGGAAACGGCAGCGAGGATTAATGGTATTATTGCAGACCCCATTCGACTGCTTGGCAATGAGTATGTTTTAAGCGCAAGCATTGGGATGAGTATTTACCCTGATCATGGGTATGAGGCTGAGGGGCTAGTTCAGAAAGCTGACCATGCGATGTACCTTGCCAAGGAAAGTGGAGTAGGAATTCAGCCATATGAAGTGGGAATGTCGAAATGTCTATCGCGAAAACTGTTGCTTGAACAATATCTTCATAAAGCGATTGAAAAGAATGAATTATACTTGGACTATCAACCGATTGTGGATGTTTATGGAAAACAAGTAATAGGATTAGAAGCACTCCTTCGTTGGACTCATCCTGTTTTGGGGAATATACCGCCGGGAGAGTTTATCCAAATTGCGGAAGAATCGGATTTAATCATAAAAATAAGCAGCTGGGTGTTGGAAACAGCCTGCAGACAGCGTAAGGTCTGGATTGATATGAACTTGCCGCCCTTTTATGTATCGATTAATGTGCCTGCAAGACAAATTCATTTGGAGTCGTTCCTGCATAGTGTCAAGGACACATTGGAACGCTATCAGGTGCCGGCTAATCTGTTGAAAATTGAAATCACAGAAAGAACCGCGATGACCAAAGTTCAAAATACGTTGAATACGATTAAAGAATTACAGGATATTGGAGTCGATATCATTCTTGATGATTTTGGGGTGGGGTATTCATCGATTAGTTACCTTGTACAATATCCGTTTAATACGATAAAAATAGATAAGTCGTTTATTGAAGGGTTAGAGAATAGGAATCAGCGGTCTGTTTGTCGAACATTAGTGGCAATGGGAAGGAATCTTGGGATGAATGTGGTGGCAGAGGGCGTGGAAGAGCTAGAACAATATCAATTCTTATGCAGTATTGGCTGTCATAACATGCAAGGCTACTATTTTAGCAAACCCACTAGTGCTAAATTAGTCGAGAGATTCTTTATGCCTAAAAAGCAGGGGCTGCAGGATAAATTTCAATAGGTTAAAAGAATAGCCGAAGACAAAATAGACTTCGGCTATTTTTTTACCATTGTTATAAATACAGTTGCTCCTCTACTAAATTCGACTTTCTTTACGAATCCTAGTTTCGTATAAAGATGAAAGGCTCGTTGATTAAATTTCGCTACTGTTAAACGGAAAGAATCCACCTTATAGTTTTCTTGAATATAAGACAGAATAAACGAGAAGAATAGAGTGCCAAAGCCCTGACCAGTTAAGACGGGATTCATGCCAATTCCTATATCCGTTAGATCCTCTGAATAAGCTCCAACTGTATAACCAAATGGGACTTGTGCAGCTTTCCCCATGCAAAAAAAGCCGGTAAGTTCATTGTTTTGATTCAATACTGCATAATAGGGGGTTTCGAGCAATTCGTTAAGAGATTCAGAGCTTCCTTCGTTATTATAAAAATCATAAGGTGCTTCATATTTCCATGTTAGGATCTGTCTTGCATATTCCCCTGTCATACTCTTTACCATTAACTGCATGTTTAATGCTCCCTTCTTAAAAGTAAAACCGCCGCCGTTAAATGCTACGGCGCTTACTTTTTATATTTTTGCCGTTCGAATGACCTTACTCATCATTTCTGCGTTTGGATAATTGACTTCATGGTAGAGGGCCGCGACACGTTCGAGCTCGTAGCTTACCCTTCTGATAGATGTTTTCAGATGACCATCCTCAATTTCGACCAGACCATATGATGCCTTAGCCAGACCATCGAACGGCAACCCCACACTGCCGATATTCATAATGACCTTGCCATTAAGATAACGAATATATGGCTTGTGGATATGTGCATAAACATATACTTTTGCTTCCTGTGCATGCATTAAACTTGATTCAATTTCGTTGTCATCGGCGTTTGGCAGTACGATATCAAACAAACTTGTTGGCGTGGCATGGAACGCAGAAATTCCAACATCCTCAAATCTAAGATTTAATTGAGCAGGGAGGCTATTCAAATAATCGATGTCTGATGGTTCAAGTTGTTCGAATATCCATTGACGTTCAAGGTTCATTAGCTCCAATGCTTTCTCAGGAACTTCACCTTCCCGAACGCCGCGTACCACCCATTCATCGGCATTTCCTTTAATTACTTCAGTATGTAAAGAACGGACTAAATCAAGAGAGCGTTTAGGCTCTGGTCCACGATAACAGATGTCACCGAGTACATAAATCTTATCAATCCTTTGCTGCTCAATATCCTTGAGAACAGCATCTAGTGCGATGGCATTCCCATGTATATCTGAAATAAAAGCAACCTTCATAGCATAACCAACCTCCTTTTATAAAAAAATAGTACCATCATTTGTTTATAAAATCGAATTGGTTATAGGAAATAAAATAATAATTTTGACAAAAGACTTCGCTTATGAGGGCTGTCTGCTGTATAATCTTTTCTAATAATAATAGAGGAGTTAAGAGGATGAATTCATATATAAAAGACCAAGTAGAAAAATTTCAACAAGAGAATCAAAATCGTGGACGGCTGCTTGTCAGCTGTTCGGATCAGCCAGGGATTGTTTCAGCCATCTCTCAATTTTTATTTTCCTATCAAGCCAATATCATCGAATCTAGTCAATATTCAACCAATCCAGAAGGCGGGGTCTTTTTTATCCGTATTGAATTTGAATGCCCGGGTCTAAAGGAAAAGGCTAAGGAGATGGAGGAACAGTTTGCTGCGATTGCTGAGACGTTTACGATGGATTGGAAATTAACGCATGTCTATCATGTGAAAAAAGCAGCAATCTTTGTGTCGAAAGAGCTTCACTGTTTACTCGAACTCTTATGGGAATGGCAAAGCGGTGATTTAATGGCGGATATCGCTCTCGTGATCAGTAACCACGAGGAAGCCAGGGATGCGGTCGAAGGGTTGAATATCCCGTTTTACTACATACCGGCGAATAAGGATATACGTGCTGAGGTGGAAGCACAGCAGCTTCAGTTGTTAAAAGAGTATGAGATTGATTTAGTGGTATTGGCGCGTTATATGCAGATATTGACGCCGGAATTTGTAGCCGCAAATCCAAACAAAATCATTAATATTCATCATTCCTTTTTACCGGCGTTTATTGGTGCACGACCATACGAGCGAGCCCATGCGCGCGGTGTAAAGTTAATTGGAGCGACCTCCCATTATGTCACAAACGACCTTGATGAAGGGCCGATTATTGAACAGGATATTGCCCGTGTGGATCACCGTGATGACGCGGATAATTTGAAGAAAATTGGCCGCAGAGTGGAAAGAAGTGTATTGGCAAGAGCAGTAAGATGGGACATTGAAGACCGAATTATTGTCCATCAAAACAAAACGATTGTTTTCTAAAAAATAGCTGACTCAATTGGTGGAAATAAGCAATCCACCCGAGTCAGCCTTTTTTATTTACAAAAGATATGTTTTCCGATTTTCTTAATCTGCGGTCTGCTCCATATCCAACTGCTTGTCGCGGTTTCAGGATTAAAATAATAAAGAGCATTCCCAGTAGGATCCCATCCATTTAAGGCGTCCAGCACAGCCTTTTTTGCTGTTTCGTTTGGTGTTAAATTAATTTGTCCGTCAGCAACAGCAGTAAAGGCACCAGGTTCATAGATGACGCCTCCAACCGTATTAGGAAAAGAAGCACTTTGGACTCGATTCAAAATAACAGCGGCCACCGCAACTTGACCGGTGTAAGGTTCCCCTCGTGATTCTCCATATACCGCGTTTGCCATCAGTTGGATATCGTTTTGGCTGTACCCGTTTGGAACATTGGCGCTAGAACCACCTGTATTCCCTTGCTTTTCATATTTTGTAGCTTTCACCAGCAAAGCCTTCGTTTGTGCCCCGACAATCCCATCGACAGGTAGGCCAAACTTATCCTGAAAGTTTCGAACGGCCCAGTAGGTATTCCATCCAAACACACCGTCAATCTTACTTTTAAAAAAGCCATTATACGTAAGGCGTGACTGCAGCTCAATCACATCTTCCCCGGAAGAGCCCTGTTGAAGCACCTGGTTTGAGAAGGCATGGATTTCTTTCCCTTGGTCGCTATTTGCGAAAAAAGTAACCGTTAGAAAAATAATAATCAGTGGAATCTTAAACAAAGTTTTCCTCTGCAATGTTCATCCTCCTAACATTTTACTGAGTTAGTTATATACTTCCATAACTTTTAGCTTTCTACTCATGAAAAAGAGACCAGTTGTGAAAACTGGCCTCTAAAACTTACCTTAATACATAAGCTTACTAATTTCTTGTTCCTATTTATGATATTTTTTATACCAATCTACGAAATGACTTAATCCCTTTTCTAATGGGGTAGCAGGATAGAAGCCAGCTGCCTTTTGTAGGTCGGTAATATCCGCATAGGTCACTTTCACGTCTCCAGGCTGCATCGGGAGAAATTCGATTTTGGCTTGTTTACCAATTAACTTTTCTAACGTGTTAATAAAATCCATCAATCTGACTGGACTATTGTTGCCGATATTATAGATTTTGTAGGGAGCATGACTTGTGCTTGGATCGAGGTTTCTGTTTGAATCAGGTTTAGGCGGGTGATCAAGTAATTTGACGATGCCTTGTACAATATCATCGATAAACGTAAAATCTCTAAGCATGTCGCCATTATTGTATACCTGAATGGTATTCCCTTCGATAATATCCTTCGTAAAAGAGTAATAGGCCATATCTGGTCTGCCCCAAGGTCCATACACGGTAAAGAACCGAAGACCAGTAGTCGGGATATTAAATAAGTGGCTGTAGGTGTGAGCCATTAATTCATTCGCTTTTTTCGTTGCGGCGTAGATACTAACCGGATGATCAACAGAGTCTTGGGTAGAGAAGGGGGTTTTGGTATTGGCTCCATATACAGAACTAGACGACGCGTAAATTAAGTGCTCCACTTGATTATGCCTGCAGGCCTCTAAAATATTTACAAATCCTACTAAATTGGAATGAACATAGGAATGTGGATGGGTAAGACTATAGCGGACTCCAGCTTGAGCAGCTAAATTGATTACAATAGGGATAGAATGATCCTCGAAAATCTGGTTTAAGGATTCCTGGTCAGCTAAATCTGTTTGATAAAATTTGAAATTTATATTACTCTCTAAGAGCTTTAGCCGTTCTTTTTTTAAACGAACATCGTAATAGTCATTAAGGTTGTCCACTCCGATTACATGATAATTTTCAGCTAATAAACGTTTAGAAAGATGGAAGCCAATAAAACCTGCCGCTCCTGTCACTAAAATGTTCATTTTCTTCTACCCGATCCCTTTTTTCGATCATGCTCTTTATTATGGCCCCGGTCTCTTTTATGGTGGTGATCTCTATTATGCCGATGGTCTTTATTTCGATCGTGCCCCTTTTTATTTCCATGCTCTTTTTCACTGCTGTTGTCTGTTTTCCCTTTATACTCCGTTTTAATTACTTTTATTTCTAATTGAGCTTCTTCATCAGTGAGGGGAATTGGTGTTTTTGTCCAATCAGCATACGTGGAAGGATCAAGATTCTTTACTTGTTCTAAGAAGGTGTCTAAGAACCCTCTTTCATGAAGATTTTGAAATAGTTCAAGGGGTCTTTTTTGTATGCGAGAGAATGAATACACATGGTCGACCATTTTAAACCCTTTGTTGGTGACAAAAACATGCCTTAATGGGGTGTCGATTTGTTTAAATCCTGCTTTTTTCTGTGATGTTAATATCTCTAGTAAAAGTTTTGTCACGGACTCCGGAAGGGTCGATTGTTTTTTTAGAAAGGTGTTTAAATCCGGTCCAACTAAATATTCCATGACAACATAATTTTCTCCCTTTTCGTATACCTTTGGAATAAATGATAGTTTTTGATTAGACAATAGAACTCTTTTTTCCAGCTCACAATGTTCCGGCTTTCCATAAATCTTCACGCATTTATCTTCTGAAATTCGATAGACAGCCCCTTGGTGCCCAGCTCCAATTAATGTTTGTGAGGTAGCGCTATCTACTTTTACTCCTTCTCCATCTCCTCCCGAATAAACGGGAATGTTTCGGTAGTCCATTTTGTTTTCATTAAAATATTTCTGCCATGTTTCATATGTTCCAGGTTCGAAATTTCTTACCTGTGATAAGAACGATTCTTTTAATAGCATGATGTTTAAATCTCTTAATAATTTAAGAGGGACAGGATGAACACGCTTGAAGGCATTGACGTGGTCAATTACTTTTAATTCTTCATTTTCTAATACAAAAATATGACGCAGCGGGGCATCGACCATCGTGAATTGCGCCTTTCTCATTTCGCTGAGTAGATACAGGAGTTTTTTCGAAATGGATTCTGGGATGATCGTGCAATTCCTGAGGTATTCCTTTAATGTTGGAGCATTAAAGTATTCCATGACGATATAGTTTTCACCATACTCATATAATCGCGGGAAAAATTCTAAGTGCTGTCCAGCTTTCAGAGCTTCTAATTCCATTTTTGCTTGGAGAGTATTTGAATAAATTTTTACACATCGCTCCTCCGAAAGTTTAAATACAGCTCCTTGGGCACCCATTCCAATAAGTGGAAAGTTAGTGGGGTTATCAATTTCTAAGGTTTTTACACCCTTGGTTACATTAATAAATCTGAAATCTTCCATTATGATCCCCCTAACAATTCATCATAATATTTGGCCTGCAAAAAGAGCTGCTTTTTCTGGTCAAAGTTTTGTTCGACTTTTTGGCGAGCAGAAATGGTGTAGCTTTCCCATAGGTGTCTGTTCAGTAACATAAATTCTAATGCTTGCGCAAGATGTTCGACATCGTTTTCCCGTACTAATATTCCATCTTGGTTATTCGTGATAATTTCTGGAATACCAGCATGGTTCGTGGCGAGAACCGGAATACCGGTTGCCATTGCCTCTTTGATGGTATTCGGAATCCCTTCTACATCTCCTATGGAGGAAGTTAAACTTGGCGCGCAAAATAAATCAGCTTGTCCCATTAATTTTGGAATTTGACTTTTTGGAACATGATTTAATAGGCGGAAGGAAGTTCCTAAATTCAACTGCGTGGCAAGAGATTTAAGATACCCTTCGAGTTCACCACCGCCGATAATCGTAAGTGTGGCTTTTGGAAATTTATCTCTGATTTTTTCAAATGCCTGCATTAAGATATGATGACCTTTCTTTTCTACTAATCTTCCTATGGAAATAATGTTTTGTGAGTCATGTAGATTTGGCGTTCTGTATGGAAAAAGGTTAAGGTCGACACCTCCATAGAGAACTCTGATTTTATCTGCAGGACACCCCCACATATTAATTTGCTGCGCTAAATACTGACAAACAGGGAGAAATCGCTCCCCTTGCTCAAAAAGCAATTTCATACCATCTAAATAGCCAACCGGCTGATTAGCAAGAGTTGCATCTCTGCCACGAATACTGGTTACGAGCGGAAGCGAAGTTCCTTCTTTAAATGGAAGAAGTAATTGACCTAATTGACCATGGTGCGCATGTAAGAGGGCTATCTTATTTTTTTTCACATATTCCTTAGGCGAGAAAATTTCACTAAGGTAGTGAACCCGCTCATTGAGAAGAGGCAGATTGATCATATACTTAGGCTGCCGTACCAAATGAATATAATCATAACCAGGAATATCGCGAATTTGAGGAATATACTGGGTCGGGTCAACCCTTAGGTTCAAATGCATAACTTTTGGCAATTGATTAATCTCCTTTCAAGAAAGTATATAAACTTATTATCCTATAAAAATAAGGTATGCAATTAGAATAGGGAGGCTTGGACAAATTGGAAAAAACACAAAAATGCGCCACAGTCAATAAAGACTGTAGCGCATTTTATATAATTATATTTAATGAAATTATCTTAATGTTTTTAGAGCGCCGCTCCAAGCGATTACTTCGTCAAGCATTGCAGTCATATTTGTTTGGTGTAAATCTTGTGGTTTGAACACAGAGCCGTTTTCAAAGTCTGTGAATAAAGACAAAGTTGGATGGGTGCGAACGTCAGCCACTTTTACTTCACCTAGGATCCCACGTAAGTGTTCAGCCGCACGAGCTCCGCCTGTTGAACCATAGCTTACGATTCCAGCAGCTTTGTTGTACCAAGCTTCACGTGCGAAATCAATGGCATTTTTTAATGCGCCAGTAATGCTGTGGTTGTATTCTTGAACAACGAATACAAATCCATCTAAACTAGCAAGCTTTTGATTCCAAGCAGCAATTCCTGGCTCTGAACCATCAGTTGTGCCTAGGAATGGCAGGTTGTAGTCTGAAATATCAACGATTTCATAGTCTGCATCTCCACGTTGGTCAGCGATTCCTTTTACCCATTCTCCTACTTGCGGGCTAACACGTCCTTGACGTGTGCTTCCTAAAATAATACCTATTTTTAATTTTGGATTTGTCATTGTTTCTTCCTCCTTAGTTGTTGTACCAAATAATTTGTTTAAAAAACCCATGCCGTCCACCCCTTGCTGTTATTTTTAATTTATATAGGCTTTTTGAATTCGAGTTTTTTGAATTAAAATATTACTAAACTTGTTATTTTTAATTCGAGATAAATATAATACATATTTATCTCGATGTCAAGAGATTGAATTTACGTTTTTATATGTTAAAGATTTCAAAAAGGAAAAATCTTTAATAGCTTGCATTCATGAAGGCCAAAATTACGAAAGGATGTAATGGAGGGTTCTCATAAGGTGGGGATGAAGCCCAAGTATAGCAGGGAAAGAGAAAATGGACCTCATGAAGGTTCATGAAGCCCAAAAATAGTTTACTGAAATTCTTGTAGAGATTCATCATGAAGTTTCTTTTTAATAAATCGAAAAAGTACAATTAACAATACCGCGGTAAGTGGATAGGTTGGAATAGAAAAATATAGCTTCCAGCCAGTATAGGTTAATGCCCGGTTATGTACAGTGATCCATTCGAAAAATAAAGAAAAACCAGTCCAAAACAGAATATACCAAAGCGTTTTCCTGCCATATAGCTGCCATTTATCATACACATATAAAAATAGGAGAGAGGCACATGGATACATAAAAAAATGAAACAGTGCACCAGAAAGCTCATATGTGGGGTTATCGCCGAAAAAATAAAATTTAAAGGGAGTGGCAATAAAAAAATAGTCGATGGTGGAAACGTACCAGATATTAAATACGAAAATAAAAAAAACCAAAACAGGTGGAAAGTAATTACGAATCGGTAAAAATATCAAGAGTGCAATGAAAACAGCTATAATGAAATACCATTCATTCCAATCAAAGGTAACGTTCAATGTTTCCATCCTCCTATATAAAGGATGTTTCGAAAAAACTTCATTAGTCCAATTAAAACGACCAAAGCGATCAACCAAAAGGTAAAGGACCACCAAAGCTGCCAATGGACATGATTCATTACACCTAATAAATCAGATAGCCATTCTAACCCAGTTAATAGTATGATTAATCCTCCTAATAAAATGAGCTTTTTCAAGTGAGAGTTTAGAATAATAAAAAATTGAAGGAAAGTTACCATTATTGCTGGATAAAGCACTATTCGGTTGATAAAATGAGCAAATTCATAGGTGAGTTTATCGGGAATAATCAACGTCCTAAAATTCATAAAGCAGAGGGCAGAGAAGTTTTGAAAAAGATACGAGCTAAACATCCAGTAAACCAGGATTTCTAGAATATGGAGCCTTTTCTTCATTTTAATAAAAAGGAATATAGTCAATACGTTGACTATTAAATAAAAGATTAAAATCATCTAAGCTGCTCCTTATCTTCACTTTGCCCTTTCATCTATTATGGTTAAAAAAAGGAAAAATATGTAGAAGCTAGAGGGAGGCTTGTCCGTTTTTGCAGACTATGCCACAATATACAAAGAGGATGAACGAAAGGAGGAAATGAAGGATGTCTAATTTGCCAAATTGTCCAAAATGTAATTCTGAATATACATATGAAGATGGAAGTTTATTAATTTGCCCAGAGTGTGGTCATGAGTGGAGTTTAGAAGCTGCAGCTGTGGAAGAAGAAAGAGTTATTAAAGACGCAAATGGAAATGTATTAAGCGACGGTGATTCAGTAACCGTTTTAAAGGACCTTAAAGTAAAAGGCAGTTCCTCAACGCTAAAACAAGGTACAAAGGTAAAAAACATTCGTTTAGTGGATGGAGACCATAATATCGACTGTAAAATCGATGGTTTTGGCGCGATGAGCTTAAAATCTGAATATGTGAAAAAAATATAAAAAATTGGCGCTCCTTTAGTAAGGGGCGCCTTATGTTTTTTCCTAGAAATCAATGTTGTCAGGGTCTGGACCAACTCGAAGATTTTCATCCAGATCACTAATTCTGTTCAAATCTTCAGTTGAAAGTTCAAAATCAAATATAGCTGCATTCTCCATTATTCTGCGCTCTTTCGTTGATTTCGGAATAGTTACAACGCCATTTTGCAAATCCCAGCGTAAAATGACTTGAGCGACTGTTTTGTTATATTTATTAGCTAGTTCTTTTAGTAAAGGATTTTCAAATAACTGACCCTGCATTAAGGGGGACCAAGCCTCAAATTGAATGCCATTGTTATCACAAAAGGTTTTGACTTCTTGCTGCGTTAACCTTGGATGATATTCAACTTGGTTAACCATCGGTTTTATTTCAGCATCCTTCATCAAGTCTTGTAGATGGTGAACTTGGAAGTTACTTACTCCAATTGCATTTACATTTCCATCCTTATAAAGAGTCTCTAATGCCCGCCAAGCCTCCTTATATTTACCCTCTACTGGCCAATGAATGAGGTAGAGATCAAGATAATCAAGTCCTAGTTTTCTTAAGCTAGTTTCGTATGCTTCAATCGTCGATTCGTAACCTAAATCAGCATTCCAAACCTTTGAAGTAATAAATAATTCTTCTCTTTTAATTCCGTATTCTTTCATTGCTTCATGAATGGCTTGTCCAACGCCTTCTTCATTTCCATAAATAGCTGCAGTATCAATACTGCGGTATCCATGCTTAATCGCAAATTTAACAGCATTCACTAATTCGGGACCTTCTTCGACTTTAAATATCCCAAGACCAAACCAAGGCATTTTTACACCATTAGATAAAGTAGTCGTTGCTTGTAAGTTGTTTGTCATTTTTATTGAACCTCCAATTTTTGATTTGAAAATGAACACATGCTATCGGTAACGGTATCGTCTTTTTGTTCAAGCTTTCGACTCCAGCCAGTTAGGAAGACAGCGCCAAGAACCATTAAAGCTCCTATCCAAGTGGTATGAATCAGTCCAATTGAATCCGTGATGAAGCCGCCTAAAAAGGAGCCAATTGCAATTCCTGCATTAAAGGCTGCAATATTCAGGGCAGAAGCAATGTCTACGGCATTTGGGACATACCGCTCAGCCAGCATGACCACATAAACTTGTAACCCGGGAACATTCATAAAAGCGAAAAGCCCCATTAAGAAAATCGTAATCAATCCAGCTATTTTAAATGGTGATGTAAATAGTAAGATAAAAAGGACCAATGCTTGGGCGAAAAACATATAGAATAGTGCCTTAATCGGATTATTATTCGCTGCCTTTCCACCAATCATGTTGCCGATTGCAATTGCTATTCCGTATCCAAGAAGAATCGCAGCGACAGTTCCATCCTTAAAGCCTGTGATTTCCTGAAAGATCGGAGATAAATAAGTAAAGACAACAAACGTTCCGCCATACCCTAAGGCTGTAATGATAAATACGAGTAGTAAGCGGCCGTTTGTTACTAATTTGATTTGATCACGAAAAGTAGAAACTGTACCTTTTCGTAAACTAGATGGAATCAGGATACTATTTGCAATTAGTGCGATTAGACCGACAACAATAATAAGGATAAACGCCATTCTCCAGCCAAATTGCTGGCCAATAAAGGTACCGAACGGAACACCGGTTACCGTTGCAACGGTTAGTCCGGTAAACATAATCGATATCGCGCTGGCTCTCTTATTTTCTGGTACTAAATCAGCAGCGATGGTGGAGCCGATTGACATGAAAATACCATGTGAAAGAGCTGAGATAACACGGGCAACAAGGAGTACACCGATGCTCGTTGCACTTGCAGCCAGTCCATTTCCGATGATAAAAATAACCATGATCCATAGTAATAAAGATTTACGTGACATACTAGAAGTGACAGATGTCAAAATCGGTGCCCCTAAGGTTATTCCTAAAGCATATAAAGAAACCGTTAATCCGGCAGTTGTAACGGGAATTTCTAGATCATTTGCAATCAACGGTAAAAGGCCGACACTGATAAATTCAGTCGTGCCAATTGCAAAGGCACTAATGGCTAATGCCAGCAGCGCAAACGTACTTTGTTTATGATTCAAAGACATGTTGTCTCCTCCTTAAAAATATACAGATATATGATTTCGATTTGCTTGTTGCAGCTCAATCGATAAATGTTATTATGGGATATAGTGAAACATTAGTGAAGTACGCACTTTTAAGTGATATAGATACTTATAAGTAATATAGATACTTTTTAGTGCCTATGAGTGAGGAGGGGTTTTACTTTGAAAGAAAAGAAATACAATATATCTGTAGAAGCGACGCTGGAAGTGATCGGAGGAAAGTGGAAGTGTGTGATTCTTTGCCATCTAACCTATGGCAAGAAACGAACGAGTGAATTGAAGCGCTTGATGCCGGATATTACACAGAAGATGTTAACACAGCAACTGCGGGAATTAGAGGAAGATGGAGTCATTAACCGAATCGTTTATAATCAAGTTCCGCCAAAAGTTGAGTATGAGTTAAGCGAGTATGGATGGAGTTTAAAGAGTATCTTGGATTCCCTTTGCGCATGGGGAGAAAAACATATTTCCAAAGTGTATGGCAGTTTGGATGTCTTGGAAAAGAACGTACTTAATGAACATCTGAAATAAAAATTAAGGCGCGCCTATTAAAACTGAGCATTTTATTTGATTCATAAGAACATGAATGCAGGCTTTTTTTCATACTATATTTTGGAGGTGAAAAAATGCCAAGAGTATCTTACCGAAGTTCAGACATTGACTTAATGGCAAGGATGATGAGAGCAGAAGCTGAAGGCGAAGGGAAGCAAGGAATGCTATATGTTGGAAATGTAATTGTTAACCGTGTAGTAGCAGAGTGTCCAGACTTTAGAGCATTAACAAATATTGAACAAGTCATATTTCAAGTACAAGGAGGAAATTTCTCTTTTGAAGCTGTTCAAAAAGGCAATGTATTTTATCAAAGAGCAAGAGAATCTGAAAGAAGATTAGCAAGACAAAATGTGGAAAATTGGAGAGATCACCCAGCGAAATATTCTCTTTGGTACTTTAATCCAACTGGTGCGTGTCCTCCAACATGGTACGACCAACCTTTTACTGGTCAATTTAAACAACATTGTTTTTATGAACCAAAACCTGGAACATGTCCTAGTGTTTATAGAGGATGACAAGTTTGGTCTTTCGAGGAAGAAACCGAAAATATTAACGTAGTAAAATATTTCGTAAAAAAACGCTCAGACATCTGAGCGTTTTACTTTTAAGGAGCTTTTCTATTTTTTCAATAATAGGTACATAAAATACGGTGCACCAATGAGTGCGACCATAATTCCTGCTGGGATTCCGGCGGAGTCCATGATATTCCTTCCGATGGTATCAGCAAACATTAACAGCCACCCGCCAATTAATATGGCAACAGGGATAAATAATTGATTTCTAGGTCCGACAAGCGCCTTTGCCATATGTGGAGCCATTAATCCGATAAAGGAAATTCCACCTGTAACCGAAACAGCAGAAGCGGCAAGGGCTACGGCAGTAATCAGTAATACAATTCGTTCTTTTTCAATCGAAACACCAACACCGATCGCTACTGGTTCACTTAGACCAAGCAGGTTTAACCGATTGGCTTTATATAAGGTAAAAGGAAGCAGCACAACCAGCCAGGGGAGGAGCGCCCAGATAAACGGCCAATCTGTCCCCCAAATATTCCCCGCCAGCCATTTCGCAATAAAATCGACTTTTGCCCGCTCTGCAGATGAGATCAGAACAATCATCGCTCCGGAGAGTGCCATCGAAAACCCGACCCCAATTAAGACTAATCGAACAGGCTGAAGTCCCTCACTTTTGCTATACGCAAATAGATAGAGAAGGATAGCTGTCAGCATGGCGCCGATAAAAGCTATAACGGGAATCATGTAAGTAAACGAACCTGAATCAATGGGAAAAAATAAAAAGAAGACGGTAACGGCGACACCTGCACCGGAATTAATCCCAATAATCCCTGGGTCCGCCAAATCATTACGGGTAATACCTTGTAAAATAGCCCCTGATAATGCCAAGGCCATTCCAGCTAAAAGGGTAATGATGATTCGCGGCATTCGAATGGAAAATAACACGAATTCCTCTTTGAACGTCCCTTGTCCGATGAGGGTTGGGATCAGCCTATCATACGATAGAGAGGAGAAACCCAATCCCAAGCCAGCCACGATTGTAACCATGATTAATGCGAATAAAATAACTAAAGTGATACGTTGCTTTCTAAGTAATGAGGGTTGGATCATGAGAATGCTTTCCCTCCTTTACGAACAATCACAAGGAAGAATGGTAACCCCAGTGTTGCCACAATCGCCGCGACAGGGGTTTCAAAGGGTGCATTCATTGTCCTGCCAAGTGTATCGGCAAAAAGCATAAATGTGGCCCCTGAAACGGCAGACATGGGAATAATAAAACGGTAATCCGTACCCACGATAGCCCGTACCACATGGGGAACCATTAATCCGATAAAAGCCATATTTCCAATAAGGGCGACGGATGCGCCCGCTAATAAAATAATCGCAATGAAGAGAATTACCTTTATTTGGGTCGTTTTTTGACCTAATCCAACGGCGACTTCTTCATTTAAGCTAAGAATCGTGAGTTGCCTTGAGAGAAATAGAGAAACTAGTAACCCAATAAGGATGAAGGGAATAATGACTTGAAGCTGGCTCCAACTGGTTCCAACCATTCCTCCGGCCGTCCACATCGAAACATTTTTTGAAATTTTAAAGGTAATTCCAATTCCTTCTGCAATCGCATAAAGAAAAGCAGAAACAGCCGCCCCCGCTAAAACAATCCGCAGCGGAGAAAAGCCTCCTTTTTTCATCGCACCCATCCCAAATACCATCATTGTTCCGACAGCTGCTCCAATAAAACAGGCAATGGTAATGCTGAAATAGTTGGCAGAAGGGACGAAGGCGATGACGATTGCTAGTGCGGCATTTGCTCCCGCCGTTAACCCTAATAAACCTGGGTCTGCAAGGGGGTTTCTGGTAATACCTTGCATAATCGCTCCTGAAACCGAAAGCGCGGCTCCGACCACGATGGCTGCAACCTCACGCGGCAAGCGTATTTCACGGATAATCGAAATCTTTTCACCTTTTGCATCTGAAAAAAGTGCCTGCGATACATCTTTAAGGCTAATTTCTGCTGCTCCCATCATCATGGAGAAAACAAACATCGCTGCAAACACAAGTATGCCGATTATCAGCTTATATGCAAAAGGAATAGATCGTTGTTTTTCATTGATCATAAGTCTCTCATCTTTTCTTTCCTAGAATAGGTGGAAAGAGGAATTCCGTTAAGAATCCCTCTCTACTATTAGTTGCTTAAAAATGATTTCTTAATGAATTCTAGCTGCTTTTCTAGTGTGACTGGATCACTGAAGGAAGCACCTTGACCATTCATTTTAAACACACGGTTGTTTTTTACCGCAGGAATGTTTTTGTATGTTTCTGTTTCTTGGAAAGAAGTATCAGCGTCTGAGTATTTGCTTAAGATCACATAATCCCCTGCATACTCAGGAATAACTTCGGCGGATAAGGCAAAATAACCGGCACCCTCTGCGACTTCTTTTACTTTTTCAGGCATTTTCATTTTCATTGCTTGATAAAGAATTTCCGTTCCCCGTGCCCAGTTGCTGCCGAATACATAAAGATCTTTTCCGTAGCTTTCCATAACAGAAACGGTTGCATCTTCACCGATTTTTGCACGGATTTCTTCGCCAGCGGCCTCAGCTTCTTTTTTGAAGTTATCAACCCAGCTTTGAGCTTCTTTTTCTTTATTTAATAGTTTTCCAATTTCTAAGTGCTGTGTTAAATAATCAACTTTTCCCCACGTGTAGGTTACAGTTGGAGCAATTTCACTTAACTTATCAACGTTTTTAATATTGGATAGACCAATGATTAAATCTGGCTCTAATTCGATAATTTTTTCTAGGTCTTCATCGGAAACTTCTGTAACATCTTTCATTTCTTTTTCAAATGTCGGGTTGTTCTTTGACCAAACATCAGCACCGACGATATTAACGCCTAAATCGATAACATTACCAGTGAATCCGGAAAGCATAATAACGCGCTTTGGATCTGCAGGGACTTCAATCGGTCCAGTTTCGGATTGATATGTGATGGTTTCAGATTTTTTATCCTCTGGTGCCGCAGCTTCCTCACTTTTTGATGTTTCGGCTGTACCGCAAGCACTAATAATTAACACTAAGAGCAGGATAAAGGGCAGTAGTAGTTTTTTCATGGTTTGTTTCTCCTTTTAGTAGATTGTACGTTATGCACATTGGTTTTTTTGTTCGAGGGTCGTGTCCGATGACCGCGTCAATATTGAATACCTTTTTGAGCACTTTATGACTAATGACTTCCTCACAATTCCCTGCTTTTACAATTTCACCGTCTTTTAAGGCGATAATATGATCTGCAAAGCGGGCTGCTTGGTTTAAATCATGAAGGACCATCACAATTGTCCGTTCCTGTTCATGATTTAATTTTTGCAGAAGCTCCAAAACTTCTAGTTGATGCGCCATATCCAGGTAGGTGGTTGGCTCATCCAGGAAGATAATTTCCGTTTCTTGAGCAAGTGCCATCGCAATCCAAACGCGCTGGCGCTGTCCGCCGGAGAGTGCGTCTACTGGACGAAACTTAAAGTCGATTGTACCTGTGACTTCAAGGGCCCAGTCAATCACTTCGTAATCCATTTTTGTTAAGCGGCCAAAGCCTTTTTGATAAGGGAAGCGCCCATAGGATACGAGCTCGCCAACTGTTAAGCCACTTGCACTTTCTGGTGTTTGCGGAAGGATTGCCATTTGTTTAGCAAGAAGCTTCGTGTTTACCTTTGAAATATCTCTACCGTCTAAAAGGATGTTTCCAGATTGATGGGAGATGATCCGTGTAATGGCTTTCAATAATGTCGATTTTCCACAGCCGTTCGGTCCGATAATCGTGGTAATCCTCTTATCTGGAATTTCGATACTAAGGTTTTTGACAATTAAGCGTTCACCATAACCAATGCTTAATTCATCTGTAGATAGGCGAACCATGGGAACCCTCCTTTATGTAACTGAGAATTAATTGATAATGATTATCAGTATCGTATGAGATTACTATAAAGGTGAGTGATAATGATTGTCAATTACAATTTTGTGAAAAGTTTTTAATTGTTTGATAGTGTTTTTTTACATTCATTGCATTTCCTTATGTTCTAGAGGTTTGTTGTACATTTTCATCCGTCAAAAAATCGACAAATATGGGTGCCACAGAGTTTTCAAAAAAATATGTATTGTCAATCGGGAGAAAATCCATTACTCTTATTGATAATGATAATCAATTACAGTTGGTTAGGGAGTGGACGGAAATGGAACAACAAGAATTGTTTGATGTGACAGTTATTGGCGGCGGACCAGCGGGGCTTTATTCTACTTTCTATAGTGGACTCAGAGAAATGAAAACAAAGGTGATTGAGTATCAACCTCAGTTAGGCGGTAAAATTCAAGTTTACCCGGAGAAAATGATCTGGGATGTCGGCGGCTTAACGCCAATAACGGGAGCAAAATTAATGGAACAGCTGGTTGAGCAAGCATTAACGTTTAGCCCAACCGTCGTCTTGAATGAAAAGGTTGAATACATCACGCGTAATGAAGAAGGAATTTTTGTCTTAAAAGGGTCTTCCGGAGAACTTCATTTTTCAAAAACCGTGATTGTTGCCATTGGCAGCGGAATTTTGAAACCGCAAAAGTTGGAAATAGAAGGCGCGGAGAAATTTGAAGTCACGAATTTACATTACACGGTAAAATCTTTTAAACAGTTCAAGGACAAAACAATCATCATTTCTGGAGGCGGGAATTCTGCCGTAGACTGGGCCAATGAGCTAGAACCGATTGCCAAAAAGGTCTATTTAACCTATAGAAAAGAGGAATTGGGGGGGCATGGACAAGAGGCACAGGCAACAAAGCTTCTCGAAAGCTCTGTAGAATGTTTCTTTCAATCTTCGATTACTAAATTAATCGCGAATGGCGAACGTGATGAAATCGCCACCGTTGAATTAACGAACCATGAAACAGGTGAGGTTTCACAACTGGCGGTTGATGATGTGGTGATTAGTCATGGCTATGAACAGGATGCAACACTATTGGAAAATAGTAAATTGAGTATCGATCGAGTGGATAATTATTATATTGCGGGTAACGCTACGAGCGAATCTTCGATTGATGGTCTTTATGCTGCGGGAGATATTCTTATGTATGAAGGGAAAATCAACCTGATTGCCGGTGCGTTCCAGGATGCGGCGAACGCTGTAAATAAAGCCAAACAGTTTATTCAGCCTGACGCTGCTAAAGCCGCAATGGTTTCTTCCCATAATGAACTTTTTAAAAAGCGTAATAAGGAATTAGTGAAGCAATTAGTTGGAAAATAGAGTGAAGGCTGCCTTCACTCTATTTTTTTTTATAATTTGGGGCGATTAAATCAATCCGATTGGTCCAAATCCCACCGCTATAGTTGTCAGGAAGTCTCGTTAAATCATCTTGCGTATCAAAGCCTTCTGACCATCCGCCATCACCTGCGACAACAATTACTCTTGTATCAACACTGTCCATCCGATTTAAAAATTTATCTGACCACCCCCAAATCCATGGAGCAATTTTTTCTGGCAGATGTAATTGTGTTTTCTCACATGCAGAGGGGATATAACCTGTCCACCCCACGGCAATATAGGGAAGAAGACAGCTTTTTAACGTCGCCTTTGACATCACACGAAGATCGGGGATTTCCTCTTTTATTGTAGCAATGGGCTGATCTCCTCCGTAAACCGTTAATTGACTTAAGCGGTTTTCTGGCAGTTTTTTTATCGCTTCAGCCAGCTGTATTCCTTCTTCTGGATCATCACTTTTAATATGAATTAAAAATGAACGGTTTAGAAAATAGTTGAACACTTCATCAAGTGAGGGCATGAGGCCGACACCTTTACCGCGAAAAGGATAGGTTTTTCCATTATCCGCTGTGTATCCATAGCCAATGTCCAGCTGCTTTAATTCTGCCATCGTAAATTCCTTCGTCGTTCCTTCTGTATTTGTCCGGCATTCCAGCGTCCAGTCATGAAAAACAGCAAATTGACCATCTTTTGTCGGTTTAATATCCAACTCAACAACATCCGCACCAGCTGCAAAAGCTGCTTCCATGGAAGGAATCGTGTTTTCTAGATAAGGGTGTTCAGGTGGGTGAATTCGTTCCGCCGTACACGTATCCCCCTGAATTCCTTCCATACTAAAAGTTTGGCCTAGCCCGCGGTGTGCGAGAAGCAGGGGATTACTCTCGCGATCCTTCGCAAAAATAGAACTATTGTTGAGAAAAATAAACAAAGACAATAAGAGTAGAAATATGAATATTCTTTTTAGTATTTTTTTCAGTTTCGTTTCCTCCATTGATTGATATGCAAGATAATTGACGCTAACGGGGGCAGAATTGTTTCGTTTTTCGTGGCTTTCATGTCTAAGTTAGTGAATTTTCTATGTTAATACAAGATTAGAAGAGAACTTTTTCACAAAAATGGGGATATCGGCGATAAATAAAATATATCAGTGAAAAATGAAATATATCAGCAAAAAATCGATTATATCAGCATAAAAATGGAATATATCAGCGAACAGCAAAAATCCACAAAAAAACTGATTGGAGTTGCCAATCAGCACTAAACTAAATTCTCTTTTTAACATCTTCTCTAATGGATTCAATCAGTGTATCCGATAAATTAGCTGGCAGCGAAGTACCATCTTTAAAAACCCAGGCATTCATGATTTCCAAATCTGCTTTTTTAAAAGTAATGCTGTAATTCAGTTGATCATGGGTAAACTCTGCCGTCACATATTCCTCGCTGTCGAAATCATCATCAACAATCATATTTGTTATTTCGTATGTATTCACAATAAAATCTCCTTTATGCATTCTATAAAATAGAGTTTACTAAAAGGAATTGTTTATACATTTTTAAGGAAAGTATATGTCTAGGTGGTTTTCATGGTTTCTTAGGGTGTAGTAGTTTTGAAAGTCTGTGTTTATGCTGGCATGTGGATAGTCTGTTGTATCAATCTTGACGAGCGTTCCATCTATTTTCGTAAAGATTAAGGAAGACACTGTTACTTGGATCTTTTGAAAATGAAAACCGTCCCTTTGGACCATCATTTCTTCATCCTGATAATAGTTTAGAATCACTTGGCGATTTTGATAGTTTGACAGAAGTGACAAGTCGTTTAATTGTTTTTCCATACCCGTAGTACATACCCTCCACAACCGCATTGGTCGATAAATTTCATTTCAATTCTGCCGCCAAAGTAAGCCAATAATGCATCTGCTAAATAGTCATTAGGGTTCCCGAAAGAAGCTGGGGTCACAACATTTACATAATAACCCTTTCCAGTCTTCTCTACGGCATCGATGGCATCCGTAATTACCAGCTCCATGTCCATGACATACTCCTCATGTTCAAGTGATATTGACCAATTCTTATCCAACGCAATCACCTCTTATCTTTATTTTAGTATGAAGAACTTAGTGACGAGGTGATAGGAATCACAATCATCCACAAAAACTCAGCGAAAGGATATAAGCCGTCATAAATAATACTCCAAACACAAAAAAAGGAACCATCTCCACTGATGGTTCCTTTTTTCGTAAGCTATGAGATTTTCGCGGACCTGTTGCTTTCAATCATGGCACTTACTTGCGTGACCGTTAATGGTTTACTATACAAATCACCTTGAAAGGCATCACAATTCAATTCTTTTAGAAAGAGCAGTTGATCTTTCTTTTCAATCCCTTCCGCAATGACTGATAAATCGAGGCTATGGGCTAGATAAATCATCGTTTCTACTAATGCTTTGTCTTTATGGTTGTTCAGGACATCCTGAATAAATGGTTTAGGGATTTTTAAGGCGTTAATCGGAAATCTTTTTAGATAAACGAATGAGGAATATCCGGTACCGAAGTCATCGATGGATATTTGTACTCCCAAATCCCGTATTTCTT
This sequence comes from Bacillus sp. EB106-08-02-XG196, assembly GCF_013396335.1. Taxonomy (GTDB): domain Bacteria; phylum Bacillota; class Bacilli; order Bacillales; family Cytobacillaceae; genus Neobacillus. The sequence continues at coordinate 530,054 of NZ_JABWSY010000001.1, read as the reverse complement.
GCATCTTTTTAATGGCGGTTTCAGCGTCTGTAAAAGCAACCCCTTCGGTAATTTCTAACTCTAAATAGTTTGGATCAAAGCCCGTTGTCTTTAGTGCCTTCATGACCATACCCACCAAATTAGCATGAAGGAATTGTACAGGTGATAAGTTGACAGCCACTTTTAAATGGGTATGCCCTGAATCATGCCAGGCTTTCCCCTGCATACAGGCATGTGTTAGAACCCATTCTCCCATAGGGATGATAAGCCCCGACTCTTCTGCAACAGGAATAAAATGATTCGGTGCCACCATGCCGGCTTCCACTGTATTCCACCGGAGCAGCGCTTCCACACCGATTATTTCCCCCGTCTGTAAGCTCACCTGTGGTTGATAATTTAGAACAAACTCATTATTTTTTAATGCTTTCCGCAGCCCATTCTCGAGTGTCATTTTTCTAGAAATGGCTTTGTTCATATCAATCGAAAAGAATTTGTAGTTGTCTCTTCCTTCTTCTTTCGCACGATACATGGCCATGTCTGCATTTTTCATTATTTCTTCCGTACTTTTCCCGTCACTTGGATAAAACGCGATGCCAATACTCATGGAGACATGTAATTCTTGGCCAGAAATGACAATCGGTTTTGCGACAATGGAACGAATCCGTTCAACTAGCGGGATTACATCCTCTTCAGATCGAATGCGGTTCAAGAGGATGGTAAACTCGTCGCCGCCTTGCCTAGAAATCGTATCGATTTTACGGACACTTTTTGTCATTTGATGGGAAACATGCTTTAACAGTAAATCACCAAATTCATGCCCAAGCGTATCATTAATATTTTTAAAACGATCTAAATCGATAAAGATTACGGCTACTTTAAAATGATTGCGGTTTGCCTGTTCCATCGCTTTTAATAGCCGTTCCAAAAACATCCTCCTGTTTGGGAGTCCACTTAACACATCGTGATAGGCCATATGCTTCATTTTTCTCACAGCAGCAAGAAGCTGCTGGTTTTTTGAGCTAAGTTCTTCTGTCCTCTCCCCAATCTTTTGCTCCAGCTTCTCCGTTAGGTCATGATACTTCGATAACAGAGTTTGATTTTCTAAGGAGGTAAAGACATGTCGTAAAATCACGAGGAGGATGGAGATAGCTGAACCAATAACTAAGCTTTTAACTTCTTTATTTTGAAAAATCATCATCATGAATAATAGGATGACGCTGATATAGGGTAATAACAATCGTAAGGAAATAGAATCCTTTAAATAATCTTTTTTGTTTTTCTTTGGAATGGCTTGATTTTCATTTAGAACAGTTTCCAACGCAAATGTTCCTGCAATGGCCATTAATAATAGTGCCAGCGACCCTAATGGTTGAAATAGAACCTCTGAAAAAGGAATGTTTGTTAGGCTTAAATAAAGATAGGCTGAATCAGCACCAACCTGAAGTGCTAAGCTTACAAGAATGAAAGATAGAACCCGCGAAGGAAAAAAGTTTGCGGAGCCTAAGCAGAATACAATGGCCCCGAAAAAAAGAATTAAATCTCCAAGTGGATATCCAATCGATACCAACTGAAAAAGAAGTGAATGATTCGTATATTGAATCAGGATTTCGCGTATGATGAAGTGCCAGCTGAAGGTAACAGCCACAGTCATAATAATGCATGTATCAAAAATAAATTTAATTAGGTTCAGGTTCTTGCCATTACATCGAATTTTGTAAATAAAGGCGATGAGATAACATATGATTTGTAACATAGTAAACAAATCAGGTAATCCAGATAACCTATTATAGTACCTGGCCAGCACGGCGATAAAATAACAAAAACTGCCTATCGAAAGGAAAAGCCAAATATATTTATCACTGGTTTTAAGATTATGGTAAACGTAAAATAGAATAATAGATGATAACAACGGCGCCAGTATTAAAAGGATATTTCCACTGATTGTAATACTTCCATTGTCTAAGTAGAGCAGCAGATAAAAACCGAGGATATGAAACAGTGTATAGTAAATAAGCAGCTTTTTTCTAACTAACCAGTTCATCCAAGACACTCCCATGAGAAAAAGAAATACTATATTAAAAAACTGTAGTAACCTTATTCTACCATTTGGAAGAGTGGGGTTATGTCGAAAATTGTCGGGGTGTAGTGAAAATTACCTATGTCATTTAGGTTTATATAGCAAATAATTTCTGAGTATTCGTAAATCTACAACTGTTTATTGTAAAATATCACTATATATAACTTTGGAGGGGGGACCTTAGCATCGCTTGCGGGGCTGCCAGAATTCTAAGGAAAGGGAGACGACTATGACACCAAAAATCTACATAACCCGGAAGCTTCCGGATCCAATCGTTGATAAATTGAAAAATGCATTTGAAGTGAGAATGTGGGAAAAAGAAGAGGAACCGGTACCTAGAGAAATTTTAGAAAAGGAAATACAGGAAGTCGAGGGACTCTACTGTTTGTTAACCGAATCCATTGACAAAGACCTTCTCCATCTTGCACACAGGTTGAAAATTGTTAGTAATATGGCCGTTGGCTATAACAATATCGATTTAGCTGCTGCAACAGAAAAAGGAATTATGGTTACCAATACACCGGGAGTATTAACAGAGACATCGGCGGACCTAACCTTTGCGCTGTTAATGGCAACAGCTAGGAGAGTGGTAGAAGCCTCCGATTACTTGCGTGCAGGCGACTGGAAGACTTGGTCGCCGATGCAATTAACCGGACAGGATATTTATGGTGCTGTCTTGGGAATCCTTGGATTAGGCAGAATAGGTGAGGCTGTAGCGAAAAGAGCGCGCGGATTTGACATGAATATTCTTTATCATAATCGTTCACGAAAGCCTGAAGCCGAGGGTCAGCTTGGTCTAAAGTACGTAAGCAAAGAAGCCTTACTTCGAGAATCCGATTTTGTTTGTGTGTTGACCCCTTATACCCCGGAAACGGGAAATTATATTGGTGCTAAAGAGTTATCACTCATGAAACCAAATGCGATCTTGATTAATACCGCTCGTGGCGGGATTGTGAATGAAGAAGCCCTCTATCATGCTTTGAAGAGGGGACAGATTTGGGGCGCTGGCATAGATGTATTTGAGGAAGAGCCGGTGAGAACAGACCATCCTCTGCTGAGCCTTCCTAATGTTGTAGCTTTGCCGCATATTGGAAGTGCGAGTAATAATACCAGATTGAAAATGGCGTTACTCGCTGCAGAAAATTTACTTCAAGGATTACAGGGGAATACCCCGAAAAATTTAGTGAATTAACCTGATGGCAGGAAATACTGGCGGATGACAGGAAATACTGGCGGATGGCAGGAAATACTGGCGGATGGCGAGAAATACTGGCGGATAGTAGGAAATACTGGCGGATGGCGAGAAATACTGGCGGATGGCGAGAAATACTGGCGGATGGCGAGAAATACTGGCGGATGGCAGGGAATACTGGCGGATGGCGGGAAATACTGGCGGATGGCGAGAAATACTGGCGGATAGTGAGAAATACTGGCGGATGGCGGGGAATACTGGCGGATGGCGAGAAATACTGGCGGATAGCGAGAAATACTGGCGGATAGCAGGAAATACTGGCGGATAGCAGGAAATACTGGCGGATGGCAGGAAATACTGGCGGATAGCAGGAAATACTGGCGGATGGCGAGAAATACTGGCGGATAGCAGGAAATACTGGCGGATGGCAGGAAATACTGGCGGATAGTAAGAAAATCCGCCCATAAAACTCCCAGGTACCCCCTGGGAGTTAGGTCAGCTCTGAATTTTCTCTTTTAAATCAAGGAGATACTTTCGCCATTGCCCCGCAAGCTCTTTCACACCCAATATCTTATCTATCATCTCAATAGATGGAGATGGATTATGAAAATAGAGATGATGGATGGAGGAAACAGTGATTTGCTCAGGATGTGATAGCAGCTTTTTTATTTGAGAATCCGCTGTGATTTTCCCTTCCTCCAGAACTCTGAAGAAATACCCCGTATACCCCGTTTCAATAATTCTTTTTAAAAGAAGGTTGTTGTTATTGCGTTTATTGATGGTGGAGCAGGGATAGCGCCCTTGAGACACCTGCAGGACAGCCTCCCCAATCTGAAAGACATCGCCAATACAAACCTGGTCTTCCTTCATGCCTAAAACAGTCAGATTTTCTCCAAAAGCAGAAGGGGTTAATATGCGGTCGAAAACACTTTCCCAATGAGCATAATGCTCGAAGGGATAAACACAGACGACTCGATCTGAACCGCCATGGTACTCAGGGTTCGCTACCTGATCGCCCTTTATCTGAGCAAAGCCCACAACAAGCTCATCACTTTGTTCCTTCCAGATTCCGGACACATAGGCTTCATTCTTATAGACACGATTTTTAGGCAAACCCTTGCTTGAATAAATAATCTCTCTAGTATGCAATGCTCTCCTCGCCTCCTTGGTATTTATTTTACTACAAGATTTAAACGTAAAAATGGAAGAAACCCTCATATGCTGAGGATTTCTTCTATTTTTAAGCTAGGCTAAAGACTCGCTGAGTGATAGTTGGTAAAATAATTTCGATGATTGTTCCTTCATTTACTTCACTATCAATCGTTAATTCGCCGTTATGGCTTTCAATAATTTTATAACACGTCATTAGACCGAGGCCCGTTCCTTTTTCCTTTGTTGTATAAAACGGTTCCCCGAGTGTCGGAATCCGTTCTTTTGGAATGCCGATACCCTGATCAATGATCTGGATAGAGATTTTTCCTTCTTCCTTTACTTTTACCTTCACATCAATGTTTCCACCGCTAGGCATGGCTTCTATCGCATTTTTTAACAGATTTAATAAGACCTGCTTTAATTGGTTTTCCTCACAGCTTATCCTAGGCAAATCACATTCAAATTCTACGAAAATTTGAACGTTGTTTAGAATAGATTGTGTATTAATTAAGGTTACAACATCTTTAATTAGTTCCTTGATATCTTTTTCAGCAAAAACAGCAGCAGTTGGTTTTGCGAGCACGAGGAATTCGCCCACGATATCATTGATTCGATCAAGCTCTGATAACACAATATCATAATATTCTTTTTGATGCTGCTCGGTTTTAAATAGCTGAATGAACCCTTTAATTGAGGTAAGCGGGTTGCGGATTTCATGGGCAATGCCCGCAGACATTTGACCGAGAAGAGCCAATTTTTCAGATTTTTGCAGGAGTTGTTCCGTTTGTTCTTTTCTTTCCGTGACATCTTTTCCGATTGATAGAACCGCTTCTTTTCCTTCAAACGTTATGTACATGGAGGAGCCTTCAAAGACAAATACCGAACCATCTAATCTAATAAATTTGTATTCAATATTGTTTAAAGGATAGGTTTCTTTTTTTACTTGTTTCATCCGTTCATTCAGACGTTCTGTATATTCTGGAAAAAGGTAATTGAAAATAGAGGTTCCTATTACTTCTTCCTTGTCCTTTGCACCGATCAAAGTTACGGCTTCCTTATTTACATAGATAACCTTATTATCTTGGTGAATGATCACGGATTTTGGCAAAGAGTCTATTAATTGTTTATAGCTTTCTTCACTAGCCCGAGCCTTTTTTCCAAAGAAACGTGCCCGGTCATATTGCCAGCCAACCAGCCAGGCAATCACTGTAAAAATAAGAAAGTCTACTGTAAAGAAACGTTCATGCTCCACAATGGTTTGATAGCCAGAAAAAAGTAGAGATATTAACACTAATGTAATTTGACCTAATTTATTCATACTGTATCCTCTAATTATCTGAATTTGCTATAATCATATCATGAATTGGTAGAATGATAATAGGGAAAAAGTTCCATAGGATATTAACAAGTCTGGAATAGAAAAAAGCCCAGCTGATACCGGCCTTTTTCTATGTGACAAAAATTTACTAGTGCTCGAGCATTACGCTTGTGTCATTTTGTGATACAAGTTTAAGATTGATTGTCCATAGGTCGAACCAGGTACAGCCCATTTTCCGTTTAAAGCGGTCCAAGTTGTGGCAGACCCTCTATTTACAAGATGAAAGCGGAGATCCACCAACGGGTATCGGTTTGGTAAGGGGAAATTTGTTGCATAAGCATATAAATGCTGGAATTGTGCAAGAACACCATCTTGAGGTGTCTTAAAGGAAGCGCCTCGAACACCGCCGCCGATAGCTCCGATTCCAGCAAAGTTATTTTGCCCATTCCTTACATCCCCTGTAAACCGAAAATAGTCTGTTTCGAGCATGGCCTGTGCAAAAGCAACATCTCCCCTAATTCCATAATACTCGCCAAGAGTTTTATAAAAACTTCCGAGTAATGCTGCTTTGGGATTTATTTTTCTCACGTATTGATTCATTTGTTCTGCGGTGAGCAAGGTTGGACCTAGTATTGAAGTTGGGTTTTGTTGGTTCGCGGAGGGGCTGGGGGGCTGGCTGGAATTTGAGGTATCTGTTGGTGTTACTGTTGGAATAGGTGTTGATCTGAAATCAGAATTTGGACTTGAGCTTTGGTTTTCCGCTGCAATGAAGGCATTAATTTCAGTAGCTTTACTAATTTCAGTGACTCTGTTTTCTGCATTTGTCCTGCTGGAGTAGGCACCTGCCTGTACCTGGTGCCAGGTTTCACCAGAGATTGTGGTTGTTACGATAAAGGATTGAATACCTATTGAACGCAGGAAGGCTACCCGCTCTTGTGCATTTTCTCTTGATTTGAAAGAGCCGGCAAATACTTTGTACATTTCATCTCCTCCATTATTAGTTTCTCCCTATATTATGAGAAGACAAGGGGGATGTCGACGGACATCCGCCTGTAAATAAACAGAAAACCCCCGGATGGAGGTTCCCTTTAAGTACCGCTTTTTACGGTCCCTTTTATATGAAACTTTTTTTGCTGCTGCATTAAGAAGAAGAAGACACCGAGGAGAACGAGCATTCCGCCGGCAATTTGCCAGCTGGCAAGGTGTTCTCCAAGCATCAAGACTGCTAAAATCGTCGCACCCACGGGTTCGCCTAAAATACTCATTGAAATGGTGGTAGCATTGACATAGTTTAAGAGCCAGTTATTGATGATATGGCTGATTGTTGGAACGGTGGCAAGTAAAAGGAAAATCCCCCATTCCTTGGCTGGATAACCGCCAAAATCAACACTTGTACTTAGGTTATAGATTGTTAGAACGATCGTCGCAATGAAAAATACACAAAAGCTATAAATCCAGTGGGATACTTTTTTCACAATGCTTTGGCCAATCATTAAGTAGCCAACCACCGCAATGACGCTTAAAAAGGATAGGATATCCCCGAGGATGGCGTCCTGACTTAAAGCAAAGTCACCCCAGCCAATCATCATCGCCCCAACAATCGCAATTCCCATAGTCATCAGTGCGGAAGGTGTGGTGCGTTCCTTAAATAGGAAGTAACCGGCGACCAAGGAGACAATTGGCTGAAGTGCGAGGATAATCGTTGAGCTTGCAACGGTCGTTAATTTTAACGAACCGAACCAAAGGACAAAATGTAGTGCTAAAAAGAGACCTGAAAAAAATAAAAAGACCCAATCTTTGCTTGTTATTTTTTTAAATTCTTCACGGTTTTTCCAAACGATCGGAAGCATTAATAAACTTGCAAACATCATGCGGTACATACTTAAAATCGAAGCAGGTGCATCGGACCATTTTACAAAGATGGCGGAAAACGATATCGCAATAATTGAAATGGTGAGCGGTAAGACAATAGAGCGGGAATTATCTTGCTGGTTCATTTCTATCCTCTTTTCTAGAATATATAGGTGGTGCTTTTTTTTTGTAAAATAAATCTAAATAATCTTATCATAATTGTGGATTTCTAGACACTAACAAAACTCTCCAGTTACAAACAAAAAACGTCAAGCCCTTTTGTTGAATAAGGGTTGACGCTTTTTGCCTGTGCTTAATTATTCGAATAGAGCTCTTCGGCACGATTTTCCTTCAGTTCCAATGAGTTCATGAACCGTTCGATGCGCTTTACCGCTTCTTGAAGCTGTTCCAAAGAAGTGGCATAGGAGCATCTTACATACCCTTCGCCACTCTCGCCAAAGGCGCTTCCTGGTACAACGGCTACTTTTTCAGCGAGCAAAAGCTCTTCTGCAAATTGTTCAGAGGTCATGCCGGTACTTTTAATAGAAGGGAAGACGTAGAATGCACCGCCTGGAGTGTGACAGTCCAAACCAATTTTGTTTAACGATTGGACAATATAATTCCGTCTTCTGCGGTAACTTCTTCTCATGCTTTCCACTTCGTGATACGTATTTCGTAACGCCTCAATTGCACCGTACTGTAGCATAATCGGGGCACACATGGTGGTATATTGTAAAATTTTCACCATTTGTTCAGTGAATGACTTTGGGGCAGCTAAGAAACCTAGTCGCCAGCCTGTCATCGCAAATCCTTTGGAGAAGCCGTTGATTAAAATGGTCCGTTCATACATACCTTCTATCGAGGCAAAGCTCGTATATTCTTCATCATAGGTTAATTCCGCATAGATTTCATCGGAAACCACTAGCAGGTCATGTTTTTCAATCACAGCTGCTAGCTTTGTTAGTTCCTCTTTGTTTAAATAGGTTCCAGTCGGATTATTCGGTGAACACAACAAGATTGCTTTTGTTCGACTGGTAATCGCATTTTCAATTTGTTCCGGTGTCAGCTTAAAGCCATTACTTGGGTGTGTTGAGACGGGAATTGGTTTTCCTCCTGCCAGGGTCACTAATGGTGCATAAGAAACGAAAGCAGGCTCAATGATTAATACTTCGTCTCCCGGGTTTAAAATCGCACGAAAGGTTAGGTCAATCGCCTGGCTTGCACCGACAGTCACGATGACTTGGTCGATAGGGTTATACTGCACACCAAACCGCCTATATAAGTAAGATGAGATTTCCTGTCTTAGTTCTAATAAACCGGGATTGGCCGTATAGGAAGTATAGCCTTCTTCTAAAGAGAGAATGGCTGCTTCCCGAATGCTCCACGGGGTGATAAAGTCCGGCTCGCCGACACCTAAAGAAATGACTCCCTTGATGGAGGCTGCCAGGTCAAAAAACTTCCGTATTCCAGATGGTTTGAGTTCTTTCACCATTTCCGATAAATAGTGTTGATGTTCTTTCATCATGGTGAAACCACCATCCGGTGGTCTTTGTCATTGCTTTCGCCAAAGATGACACCATCATGCTTGTATTTTTTCAACATAAAATGAGTGGTGGTAGAAATAACATTATCTATCGTCGACAGCTTTTCCGAAACAAATCTAGCGATTTCACTCATCGTTTTTCCTTCAATGGTAATCGATAAATCATACGCCCCGGACATGAGATAAAGAGAAGTCACCTCAGGAAAACGATAAATTCTTTCCGCAACATCGTCAAAACCAACCCCGCGTTTCGGTGTCACCTTTACATCAATCATCGCTACAATATTTTCCTTGTCAGCCACCTTACTCCAATCAATCAAAGCAGGATAACTCACAATGATCTTTTCATCCTCTAACTTCTTAATGACCGCCGAAACATCCTCCACACTCGAATTTACCATCAAAGCAATATCTTCCACAGGAATTCGATGATTCTCTTCGAGAATCGATAGAACCTCTAACTCCTCACCAGACAACCTCATACTATATCCTCCTCTAAACGTTCAAATTTAATATTACTATAATACAGCAAAGTTAGAATAAATAAAATATTTTCTGTTACCTTTGTGGGTGCCCTCTGGGTGCCTGTCACCGCTCGTGGACACTTTCCACCTGAGGCGGACAGTAAAGTTCCTTCTTCTTCTTCCGAAATGCAGAATAGTTGGTTTTGTCCGCTGAATAGAATAAATGATGGAGGAGCATTACTTCTTTGTGGGCGGCTATTTATTGATAAAATTGGGGTGGATTACATGAAAAATTTCTTCCATATCATTTTTCTCATACTATTATTCCTACTTTTAGCTGGATGCAGTGATAATGAGGAGGAGAATGTGTCAGGAGTTGGAAGTGGACCTGCTTCGCCTGTGGTTAACAATTCTAATGATCAACCCAAGGTGGAAGACCCTACAAAGATTCCTGTGATTGAAGTTCCTAGGGGGGGAGGACCTGCACCAGGAGGACCTTTTCCTCAAGGGGGTAATTCAAGTGGTTTAGATGAGGCTGCTGATCAGAATGCTGTAATCTTTTTGATGGAAGAGTATCTTGTGAACTTTGAAAAGGCAGTTAATGATGGAGCATTCGTCTATATTTCACATCTGCTCGATCCCGAAAGCCAGTTGTACGAGGAGCAAATCGATTATGTGTTAGACCTGTACGAAAGACAAATTACCGAGCAAATCATCCAATACCAAATTGGGACCCCGATTAAATCAGGAGAAGATACCTACGAAGTCCTCGTCCAAGAGACCTATTCCATTCATTATGGAAGCGAAGGAAGAGAAGAAATCAAAAACTTCAAAAACACCTACACAGTCATAAGGTACGACGCCAATGTTTGGCTGATACATGATTTAATAGTCACCGTTGTAGAATAGATGGGGGCCGCCGAGGTTGGTGCCGTTGAAGGTGCCTGTCACCAAGGTGACACCTAAAAGGTGTTCACCACTCGTGGACACTGTCCACCTAAGGCGGACAGTTGATGCAAGGCTTTAATAGAAAAAAGGGTTTTGGCACATGTTGTGCCGAAAACCCTCTTTCTATTAGCCTTCATTTTTTATTAGATATCTAAGGATGGCTGCGAGTCCTGCTCCGTGTTTGAATTCCCCGGAATTAATTAGCTGGTGTAACTCGTTCATTTCAATTGTATGTAAGTCTATTTGCTCGGTAGCTTCTAGCTGTTGCTCTGTTTTTATCAGGTCAGTAGCAGCAAACAGGAATATTTGTTCACTTGTGGACCCGGGTGAGGGATAAACATTGCCTAAATCTATCCAGTTTTTTGCTTGGCAGCCTATTTCTTCTTCTAACTCCCTTTTAGCTGCGGAGAGTGGTTCATTATCTTCCGGATCAATAGCACCTGCAGGCAATTCCCATTGCCATTCCTTCACAGCATGGCGATATTGCCGAATACAAATAACCTTTCCATCTTCTGTAATCGGAAGGATACAAACTCCTTTTGCAAAATTCACAAAGGAAAAATGCATATCTGTATGATTTGGAAGGGTTACGTCTTCCTGTACAATTTCAAATCTATCTACTTGATCCTTTTGAACTTTGTTAATTTTCCACTCCACTAATTCCACCTCATTGTATATCTTAATCTATTTATTTTTACCTAAGTCTAGAGGGAATTCAAGGGAAAAGGTGAGGAAACTAGTTTATTACCTTTTAACTTTTCACCGACATCCTGCTTGATTGACTTATAGTGAAGATACTAGCCAATGCTAATGGAACCAATATACCAATTAAATCAAAGCCAATATCAAAAACTCTGCCACCTCGGTGAAAGTATAATTGGAGAAATTCAGTAAGAGCGGCAAAGGAGGATGCTGTTAGTAGGATGAGAAACTTAGATTTGTATTTCATTAAAAGCAGGATTGTAAGAAATTGAAAGGCTAAAATATGACCCAGTTTTTGTAAGAATAAGTCCCTGCTAACGTCAGAGGGGAAGGGTAAAAAGAACTCTAAATATGGTGGATTTACATCCCATTGAAACTGTACTACTCCAAAATGAATTAAATCATGAAAACTTACCGTACAAGTAAACATCAAAATCACACCGCACCAAACCAAAATAAACAAACTCCGCATCATCAAACCTCCCATCTAACAAGCTTGACCGTTGCCAGTAAGTTTCATACATCTGAATAAAATGGCCGAAATGACTGCATAAATGAAAGATTCTGCATAAATGGTGACAGGCACCGCCCGTGGTGTTTTCTCTGATTTTTTTGAGAAAATGCCTTTTTGGTTTTAAAATAGGAATTTTCTATGAGAACCAGTTTATTCCTGCCTATATTTATTTATTTTATTACGTTCCATATACTCCAAATTTCCATATGCTTTAGTAATAAGGGGTGAAATGTAATGAAAAAAGACCAATTTGACGCAGAAACACTAAAGCACATTAGGAGCCGGCTGGATACTGTTTATGCAATTGCTAAGAAAAATTACAATGACAACCCTGAATTGATGGACACAATCGAGAGTTTAGCTCAAATAGCCATTATGTTTACTAATATTAAACTGCAAGAGGTTAATGATCAGGAAGAAACCGCCAGCCCTCAGGGGTACATCCTTTCAAAACTTTCACACTCGTACTCAAGAATGACAGAGTATGAAAAACAAAAGGTAAAAGAATTTCCAAAATGGAAACTGTAATCAGCCTGTTGAAACAGGCGCAGCCAAAGAGAAGTGCAACCTGCACTTCTCTATATTTTTGTGCGTAGAAAACTAGTACAGATAGCTAAATGTCCACTCAAGGAGGACATTTGTATTTTAATGGTGACAGGCACCGAAAAGAGGCTCCGAAAAGGGCACCCAATAATGTTTATTTTAGTAAGGTTGGAAAATAATGATAGGTATAGATGATTTTTTTCTTGGTGGAAGGGGCGTTTGGATGTGGATTAGTGATTTTTCGATTAGGCGGCCGATTTTTACTCTTGTTACGATGTTTTTTGTTTTGATTATGGGGGGTGTTTCCCTTTTTAATATACCGATGAAGCTGATTCCGGAGATTAATCCCCCGGTAGGAGTGGTCGTTACGACGTATCCTGGTGCTAGTCCTGAGGAAGTGGTCGAGAAGGTAACGAAACCTTTAGAAGAGAACCTTGCTACACTGCCTGGGATTAAAACCATGACCTCCACCTCTCAGGAAGGTGCAAATTTCATATTAATGCAATTTTCCTGGGCGACGGATATCGATGAAATTCAAAATGAAGTTCTTCAACGCCTTGATATGACGCCGCTTTCTGATGATGTTGGCAAGCCTCGGTTCTTGAAGTTTGACCCTTCTATGTTTCCGATTATTCAGCTGTCCCTTCGTTCAGAAAAGGATGAAACCTCTTTAAGGGAGCTTGCGGAGCAATTGAAGCTCGAGCTAACAAAGGTTGCCGGTGTGGCCAGTGTTAACCTTTCAGGCACCTCCGCCCAAGAGGTAAGAGTTGAACTGGATCAAGAAAAGCTGAGGAGATTTCAACTAAGTCAATCGGATATTGTTGACCTTATCAAAGCCAATCATATCTCGATGCCGGGTGATACGATTTTAACAGAAGGGAAGGAGCTTACAACAAGAATCATCAGCTCCATTCATTCTCTTGAAACTCTTAATGGCCTTACTATAAGTGTCAATCCATTAACGGGTGAAAAAATCAAACTTCAGGATATCAGCACGGTTGAATTAACGAAACTGGATGACCATACGATTACGAGGATGAATCAAAAACCATCGGTGCTGCTCAGTGTCCTGCAGCAATCCGATTCCAATACCGCTGCGGTTTCGAAGGAGTTTCTTAAACAGCTGGACAAGCTCTTAGAAAAAGAAAAGTACAAAGGTATTGAATCTGAAATTCTTTTTGACCAAGGGGAATTTATCCAGATGGCCATTGGAAATATATCTACTTCTCTGCTTGTTGGCGGGGTATTGGCGATGGCGGTGTTATTCTTATTTTTAAAAAATATAAAGAGCCCGCTTATTATTGGGATTGCGATTCCGTACTCGGTTATTGTTACCTTTGTTCTCATGTATTTTGCAGATTTCACCTTAAACATTATGACTCTAGGCGGGCTTGCGCTCGGAATCGGAATGCTCGTCGATAATTCAATTGTAGTGATTGAAAATATTTACCGTCATCTTTTGATGGGAAAAGAACCGATTGTAGCAGCAAGGGATGGAACGAAAGAGGTTGGGACGGCCATCACCGCGTCGACTTTAACCACAGTATCGGTTTTTATACCCGTGGTCTTTATTACCGGATTGATTGGGGAGATGTTTACTGAATTCGCACTGACGATTTCTTTTAGTTTATTCGCATCGCTAGTGGTGGCATTGACAGTGGTGCCGATGCTTGCAAGCAGGCTGCTAAAAGCACCAAAACGGAGTTATTTAAACAGGAGGCATAAAAACAGCTGGATAAAAAGAATCGATAAAGGTGTGCGCTGGTCACTACAGCACCGCGGCTCCGTTATCATCATCACCATCGTCTGTCTTGGTATTAGTATTTTTGGCTTGACGACAGTAGGTACACAATTCTTGCCGAGCACAGATGAGGGATTCTTTAGTGTTCGGATTAAACTGGAAAATGGAGCTGCCTTAACAGAAACGGAAAAGGTTGTTGCAGCCCTTGAGGACCGTTTGAAAAATGAACAAGAGGTAGATACCTTTGTAGGTTTAATTGGCACCACCCAGGAAGGAACCTTTAGGGGTACAACGAATGCCAATGTGGGAGAACTTTATATTAAAATGAAGGAATTGGAAAGTCGGGAACGAAGCACCTTCCAATTTGTCGATGATATAAAGGATAAGTTAGTGAAGGCGGCTGTGGAGGCGAATCAGACTGCGAAGCTATCCTTTATTATGCAGTCACCAACGGGATCTAGTCCGCATACACTCTCTTTTAGTGTCAGAGATACCAATCCAAAGGGACTAACCAAGGCTGTAGACACGATATATCATGAGTTGAAAAACTTAAAAGAAGTCAATGAATTAACCACGGATTTAATGAAAAGAGTGGATGAAGTTCAGATAAGTGTTGACCGTGAAGCAGCATTGAGACATGGATTACTCCCTGCTCAGATTGCGATGATTGTAAATGATGTAACCCGTGGTTCGAGGGCAGCGCAAATGATTTCGGACACAGGTGAAATTCACAGTATATCTGTTCAGTACGACCGGAAGATTACGAGTAATCTGGAACACCTCAAAGGTCTCCTTGTGAAAAAACCAAATGGAGGATATGTGACGTTGGGTGAGGTTTCAAAGATTGAAGTGAAAAGCGGACCCGTTGATATTCAAAGAATCAACCAGCAGGGTGCGGTGCAGTTTACCTTGAAATACAAAACAAACACTAATTTAGGTGCCATTTCAAAGAAGGTCGAGCAGGAGATTGACTCTCTTAACCTTCCTGAGGAGTCAGAGATTGTTTTTAGCGGAGAGAAAGAATTGCTTGATTCATCCATCGATGAGTTGATTCTCGCTCTTATTCTAGCGGTTGTGTTTATCTATCTCGTCATGGCTGCACAATTTGAATCTTTAAAATATCCATTTGTAATAATGTTTAGTGTGCCGTTAATGGTGATAGGAGTGGCACTCGCCTTGACCAGCACGATGAGTCCGATTAGTCTGACTGTCATCATTGGGGTCATTGTACTCGCTGGTATTGTTGTTAACAATGCCATCGTCATCGTCGACTTTATCAATCAGAAAAAGGAAGGCGGAATGGTCTCCTATGACGCCATTGTAGAATCGGTAAAAGACCGGGCAAGGCCAATCTTTATGACATCCCTTACCACCATCCTAGGACTCATCCCGCTCGCCCTCGGAATTGGAGAAGGCACAGAAATCAACCAGCCCATGGGCATAACCGTCATCGGAGGAATGATTAGCAGTACACTGCTTACATTGTTTGTAATACCGGTTATGTATAGCTTGTTTGACAAGAAAGCCAGACGGATGTGAAATGGAATAAAAACATGCATGAGTAGCGCCTCCCAACCCATGCATGAAAAAGCTTTCTTCACAGAAAAAGGGTCAACCAAAAAAAAATTGAAGTTGACCCTTTTTCATATGAAATTACATTATTGAATCGATTTTTGAAAGTGAAATAGGTGTTGATTTCGGACGATTTCGTTTATATAGTTCATGGTTATTTCTTCGGCGGCTTCGATGTCATGGTGTGTCCGGTTATTTAGGATGTTTGATAGCATTCCTTGCCAAATGAGGATGGTTAGTTCATTGATGGCATCGATATTTTCTTCCTTTATATTGCCTTCGACTGCTGCTTCCAGTAATAAGGTCAGGCCTCGCTTGTTCATATTTCGCTCAAAGAGAATTGGTTTTAATCCTTCCGGGATGTTAATTAAATCATTTGGATAAAGCTTATAGTATTCTGCTAATAAATCTTCCGGGTGTTCACCTAAATCCATAATAAAAATCGCATGGAAGATTTGCGGTGATTTGAAGGAATGCTTACAAAAACATTCCCAGGCCAAAAGATATTTTTCAATTGGACTTTTTCCCTCCTCCATATAGGCAGCGACTTCATCTGTATATGTTTTCAAAAACTTCATCGAAGCAAAAAAGATTAAATGGGAAAGTTCGGTGAAATAGTTATAAATCGTGGCGCTATTATAGCCTGCCCGGTCCGCTACTTTCCTGATTGTAACCTTATCAATGCCTTCTTCCTCGATAATTTCAGCGGTTGCATCAACAAAATACTTCCACATCCTGCTCATTTGGATTTCCTTTTTTTTCATATCGATCTCCTCACCAATAAGACTTTTTAAAGTAATGAATTTTTAGAAAATTTATATTGTCAGAAAATAACTGCTATGGTAATATAACCGTAGTTATAAAATAATCATGATTAGTAAATCAATCATATCACGAAAAGGGGAAGGTTGGAAAATATTTTTTATTAAAAAGGGGTTGAGGGAATTGGATAAGGTAAAAATTGATCCGGTCGTTTTTTGGTCTTCATTGATTGTGATTGTAGCAGCCACATTATTGTTAGTTGTTAACCGTGAAACGGCAGAGCCGGTGTTAAGCAGCTTGATGTCAGACATCACCTTTAAATTGGATTGGGCTTTTCAATTATTAACGGTAGGTTTATTCATTGTCTTGATTTGGCTGATTTTCGGTCGCTATGGAAAAATTAAACTGGGTGAGGGGAAACCTGAGTTTTCTTCCTTTAGTTGGGGAGCCATGCTGTTTTGTGCCGGGATGGGAACCAGTATCATGTTCTGGTCCATTATGGAGCCAATCTACTATTACATGGGACCTCCATTTGGTATTGAGGCGAATTCCAATGAAGCAGCAGAATGGGCAGTTACATACGGATTGTTCCATTGGGGGATATCGGCATGGTCGCTTTACGCCTTGCCAACAGTTACAATTGCCTATTCCTTCTTTGTTAAAAAACAACATTCGTTAAAAATCAGTACAGCCTGCCGCGGAGCACTTGGGAAACATGCGGATGGCTGGGTTGGAAAAATCATTGATATCCTCGTGATTTGGAGCTTGGTCGGCGGTCTTGGTACTTCTTTAGGCTTAGGTGTTCCAATGATTTCTGCTGTCATAGGTGAAATTTTAGGGATGGAACAATCACTTGGTTTAAGCATCATCATCATCTTAATCTGGACAGTGATTTACTGTTCCAGTGCCTATCTGGGACTTTATAAAGGTATTCGAAAACTGAGCGATATCAACGTGTACCTTGCATTAGCACTTGCATTATTCGTTTTGATTGCCGGTCCAACGCTCTTCATTTTATCTTATTTTACAAACAGTTTCGGCTTAATGCTTCAAAATATTGTCCAAATGAGCTTCTATACAGATCCGATTAATAAAGGCGGCTTCCCGCAAGCATGGACCGTGTTCTATTGGGCTTGGTTTGCAGCGACAGCTCCATTTATGGGGTTATTCGTTGCTCGTATTTCAAAAGGCAGAACGATTCGAGAATTGATCAGCTCCGTTCTTTTATGGGGTTCACTAGGAAGCTGGCTCTATTTTGCTGTCTTTGGCGGTTATTCTATGCATCTGCAATTAAATGATATTCTGCCAATTACACAAATACTAGATTCACAGGGTGGTCCAGCTGTTGTGGTCGAAGTATTGAAAACGCTTCCGATTAGCACGGTTGTATTGATCTTCTTTGTGATTTTAGGCTTTATTTTCCTAGCAACCTCCTTGGATTCTGCGACTTACATTTTATCGGCAATCGCGACAAAGGAGTTAAAGGATGGGCAAGAGCCTGCTCGCTGGCACCGACTGTTATGGGGAGCAATTTTAGCGGTAATGGCAATTGCCTTACTCATGATTGGCGGATTAAATGTCATTCAAACCTCATCGGTTATCGTGTCAGTACCGGTAATTATCATCTATATCTTATTAACAGTGTCACTGTTGAGATGGTTGAAGCAAGACCACAAGAAGGTCTCAGAAACGGCGGACTTAGAAGAAAAGGCCGGATGATACAAGCTAATTTAAAGAGTGTGACAATAGTTTGGGGGTAATACCATGGTTTTTAATGTACGTGATTCACAACTTTCGATTAAGACTGAGTTTCCACGGAAGGTTCGTGAGATCGAGCATGTTTGGATTCCGATGTCAGATGGGACCAGGCTTGCAGCGCGAATTTGGCTCCCGGAGGATGCAGAGCAGAATCCCGTGCCCGCCATTCTAGAATATCTACCTTACCGTAAAAATGACTTTACTGCCTTAAGAGATTCCATCCGTCATCCTTATTTTGCAGGTCATGGATATGCCAGTATTCGTGTGGATATACGCGGCTCTGGCGATTCTGATGGGATTCTGTACGATGAGTATTTGCCACAGGAGCAGGATGATGCGTTAGAAGTGTTGACTTGGATTGAGTCACAGCCTTGGTCAACAGGTTCGGTTGGGATGATTGGCAAGTCTTGGGGCGGTTTTAATGGGCTGCAGGTGGCTGCCCGCCGTCACCCTGCCTTAAAGGCGATCATCACCCTTTGTTCCACAGATGACCGCTACGCAGATGATGTCCATTACATGGGCGGCTGCCTGCTGGCCTCTGATATGCTGTGGTGGGCGTCAACAATGCTGGTTTATAATGGCCGACCGGCAGATCCTGAAGTTGTCGGCGAAGAGTGGCGCTCCACATGGCTGGAACGGCTAGAGAAAACTCCGCCATTTGTCGAGGAATGGGTGAAGCACCAACACCGAGATAATTATTGGAAACAAGGTTCGGTATGTGAAAACTACTCGGACATCAATATTCCGGTTTTTGCCGTCGGCGGCTGGGCAGATGGCTATACCAATGCAATCCTCAGACTGCTTGAGGGACTGCCGGGTCCGCGCAAAGGCTTAATTGGACCATGGGCACACGAATATCCAGAGGTTGCAGTGCCAGGACCGGCAATTGGCTTCCTTCAAGAATGCGTGCGCTGGTGGGATCAGTGGCTAAAAGGTATAGATACGGGGATTATGGAGGAACCGATGCTCCGGGCTTGGATGCAGGATCATGTCCCTCCAAAGGTCGATTACCCAGAACGCCCAGGTCGCTGGGTGGCAGAAAATGAATGGCCGCCACCGAATATTGCTCCGGCAGAATTTTGGTTAAAAGACCAGCAATTACTTGAAACTCCTGCAGGTGAAGGGGAAACGATCGTACCAAGCGTACAGACGCATGGGCTTTATGCGGGTGTTTGGTGTCCATTTGGGCAGCCGGGTGATTTAGCATCCGACCAGCGCCTTGAAAATGGGCAGTCTGTGTGCTTTACATCGGAACCACTCGAATCACCAATGGAAATTCTCGGCTTTCCGGAGATTACGGTTGACCTAGCGTCAGATAAGCCGAACGCTCTGCTTGCGGTACGTCTCTGTGATGTCGCTCCGGACGGGGCAGCAACCTTGGTCAGCTGGGGGATGCTCAATCTTACTCATCGCGACAGCCATGAGCACCCAACTCCTTTAGTATCAGGAGAACGCTATACGGTTAAGGTTCGTCTCAATGCCATTGGTCATGTACTTCCAGCTGGACACCGCTGGCAGGTTGCATTGTCGCCAAACTACTGGCCGCATGCGTGGCCGTCGCCTGAACCTGCCACGTTAAAGGTATTCAGCAGCGAGCAAACCCGCCTTACTCTACCGGTTCGTCCACCGCAAGAGAGGGATCATGAACTTCCGGCATTCGGTGCACCAGAGACAGCTCGGGTGGCAGAACGGGAGATTTTACGGGAAGAAAGCCGTACCCGCAAGGTTCACTACGATCTTATTAACGGTGTATGGGTGCTTGAAGACTTTTCGGATGAAGGTGCACGTCGTCTCTCGGGCAATGGGGTCGAGTATGGAAGCACCAACCGCAATACGTATACGATTGCTGAGGGTGATCCTTTATCCGCAGAGGTTTGCTGTGAGTGGACGCTGGATGTAGGACGCGGCGAATGGCAGACCCGTCTGGAAAGTGTAAGTACGATGAAGGCGGATGCGGAGCGATTTTTTATAACAAATGAGCTTACAGCATTTGAGGGTAAGAAACAGGTTTTCACGAAAAAGTGGAATTCCGAGATTCCGCGAGACTTTGTATAATAGAATGATAGGTTTTAAAATGTCCTCTGTAAAACTCTAGGTTTTTTTTCAGGGGGCTTTTCTGTGCTTTTAAGGAAAGGCTGTTTTCGTGAAGAGTGTTGTTAAAATCTAAAAGCCGATTTTAACCTGGAATAAGCTATTTTGAGCTTTAGAATTAAGTGTGCAGGCTCTTTTCTCATAAGTTAAGTCGATTCCCAATGAAAAAAAGGCACAATCAATCTTCTAATACCAACAATGTTTGAGAAAAGAGCCTTAAAAATAAGGAGGTTCTA
The DNA here is from genome assembly GCF_013396335.1 of Bacillus sp. EB106-08-02-XG196. Lineage (GTDB taxonomy): Bacteria > Bacillota > Bacilli > Bacillales > Cytobacillaceae > Neobacillus. The sequence continues at coordinate 509,611 of NZ_JABWSY010000001.1, read as the reverse complement.
CTGTTGAATATAAAAAATAGACTTGAGACATTTCGAAGCTTTATGTCTGAAAAACAAATTGAGTTAAGCTTGATTTGGGAGCCGGACAATCAATATTATCTTAGTGGTTTTCGGGCAATCACATACTCTCGCCCGATTGTTACGCTGATCAGTCCCGAGCAAACGGAACTCATTGTTCCTGGACTAGAAGAGGTTCATGCTGCTGAAAAAGCCAATGTCGATAAACTATATGTCTATTATGAGCAAATTGATAGGAGATATCGAGAGGTTTCGTATCTTGACCATTTATCGAAAATAGTAAAGAAATACCCTTCTGGCACGAGGCTTGGGGTTGAAACAGGAGTTCTGCCTTCAAGTGTGTATCTGTACCTGAAGGAATTTGGATTCAAGTTAGTGGATATCGGTGAAAAGGTTGTGAATATGCGTGCGATTAAAGATGAGTTTGAAATTGAAAGGCTCAAAATTGCCGGTAAGCTTTCAGATTATGCCATTGAGGAATCCCTAAAACATGTAAGAGCTGGAATCAGTGAGTTAGAATTTGACTCTTATGGCGATCGCTTATTGCTGGAGCTTGCCTCAAAGGACTATGCAGAGGAGTTAATTGGCTATGAAAACTGGACGTGTTCAGGGATAAGAAGAAGTGAAATGCCGCATCTGTATTCAAGTACGAGGAAATTTGCGGATGGTGATGTGGTCATTCATAGCCGCCAGGTATGGTTCAATGGCTACAGGGCTGAAAATGAGCGAACGTTTTTTGTCGGCCAGCCTTCTGAAAAACAAAAGGATCTTTTAAAGGTAGCAATCGAAGCACAGCGGGTTGCGATGGATTTGATTCGGCCAGGTATCACAGCGAGTGAAGTGGATCTAGCTTCCTATGAAGTTTTTAAAAAGGCTGGATACGGTGAATATGTAAACCATCGGGTCGGGCATGGGTTGGGACTGTCGGAGCACGAAGAGCCATACCTTCGTTTTGATAATGAGTTGGTTTTACAAGAAGGGATGGTCTATACGATTGAACCGGGCGTTTATGTTCCTGGATTAGGGGGGTACCGGCATTCCGATACGGTCATTTTAACCAAAAACGGAAGCTATTCCATCACCCAATACCCTAGAGATATTGACTCTCTTATGTTTTAAAGAAGATTGCCATTTTTGGAGGCGGAGTTATGCCATCGATTATTCTTGTTATTATTGGGATTAATATTGTCTATGTTTCATTGTTTACTCTGCGTGTCATTCTTGTCATTAAAGGCTTCAAGGTACTTGCTTCATTTCTATCAATGGGGGAAGTATTTGTTTATTTGATGGGTTTGACGATTGTTCTCGATAATCTTGATAAACCGCTCAATATTGCTGCTTACTGTGTTGGCTGGGGGCTCGGGGTTTATATCGGAAGTAAAATTGAATCCTATTTGGCACTAGGTTACACAGTATTGGAGGTAATCGTCGACTCTGTGGACTTTAACCTTCCTGATAAAATTAGGGAGGAAGGGTATGGGGTAACATCGTGGCTGGCTGACGGAAAAGACGGGAAACGGTTAGCCATGAAAGTTTTAACGAAGCGAAACAATGAGCAAAAGCTTAGAAAACAGGTTCTCTCGTTTGCCCCAAAGGCCTTCATGATTTCGTATGAACCAACACATTTCGATGGCGGCTTTTTACTAAAAAGAGCAAATTCCAATCATGTAAGAAGAGTTGTTTAATGGGATTGGTGCCTGTCACCATAGCCATCAAGTTAATTCTTAAATGACAGTGAGGTTTTGTCACTTCCTGTCATTTTTCTTTTTGGATGGAACATAAATCTTATTTAGATGGTGCAGTGACTGTACCCTCCCTTAAAAAAGCGAAGCGAACGTGAAGGAATTCCAAATTAGGGATTCCTTTTTATTTTTATAACGATATATCAGGTTGGGTCTTGTAAAGACTAGCTACTAAAGGAATTGGAATCGTTTCCTAAAGGATACGGAAAAGAATTAATTTTTATTTGTCCCCGAAAGAATATAGAATTCAAGTTGTAAAGGATAACGTTATCTGCTGAAAGGGTTTACATTGAAAGAAAACGACTACGCACAATACAACAAGATGGAAGGTGAAGTGTTGGAAATCAAATCATTGATTAATGAAGAATTGATTGAGTTAAACTTGACTGCTGCTACCCAAACAGAAGTGATTTCTCAATTAACTTCATTACTCGGACAACAAGGAAGAATTAAATCTGAGTCTGCATTTATTGAGGGTGTACTGGAAAGAGAATCAGAATTTTCAACTGGATTTGGCAATGGCTTTGCCATTCCCCACTGTAAAAGTGATAACGTGAAAACAGCAAGTATCATCATTGGCAAAACAGCAAATGGAATTGAATGGAATTCATTGGATGAAAAACCTGTTAATTTTATAATCATGCTTGCCATTCCGGCAGATGAAGGCGGTACTACGCATTTACAGATTCTATCTGCTCTCTCTGGAAAATTAATGGAGGATGAGTTTCGCGATCAGCTTATGAACGCTGCTCAACCAGAACAAATATTGAACTTATTAGATGGATCTATTACACAAAAAACTAACTAAAAAGGTGGACTTTATCATGAATATTATTGCAATTACAGCTTGCCCGGCAGGAGTAGCACATACAAATATGGCTGCAGCGGCTTTAGAAATGACAGCGAAAAAAATGGGTCACAAAATTAAAGTTGAGAAACAAGGCGCGATGGGAATTGAAAATTCTATTTCTGCTAAAGATGTTGCAAACGCACAAGTTCTAATTTTAGCGGTTGATACAGCAATTGCAAAATCAGATCGTTTTAGTGAAATTCCAACTGTTAAAGTTCCTGTTACGGAAGCAGTGAAAAATCCGCAAGGTCTAATCAATAAAGCGCTTGAGCTTGTAAAATAAAATAAGAGGAGATATAAACGATGAAAAAAATCCTTGAAGAGGTAAAAACACATTTAATGACTGGTGTTTCCTATATGTTGCCATTTGTTGTTGCCGGTGGCTTACTCCTAACTCTGGGTCTTTTACTAGGAGGCGGTGAACAGGAATCAGGTTTTGCTAAAAAAGCGGTAGAAACTGGGGTTCTTGTTTTCTCCTTAATGGTTCCGGTAATGGCGGGTTATATGTCTTACTCAATCGCAGATCGCCCAGGGATTGCCCCGGGTATGGTCGGTGGATTAATTGCAAATGAAATTGGTGCTGGATTTTTAGGCGGTATTGTGGCGGGTTTCATTGCAGGTTATATTGTTAACTTCCTAAAGAAAATACCAATGCACTCATATTTAGCAGCTTTAAAACCAATTATTGTCATTCCGTTATTAGGTGTCGGAATTGTTTCCTTATTAATGTATATTATTGGTCAGCCAATTGCACTTCTCTCTAAAGGTTTAGAAGGCTGGTTAACATCTATGAGCGGCGGAAACTTATTGGTTCTTGGCTTAATTATTGGTGCTATGATGGCAGTTGATATGGGCGGTCCTATTAATAAAGTTGCGTTTGCTTTCTGTGTTGGGATGTTAAATGAAGGAATTTACGCTCCAATGGCTGCATGTTGGATTGGAATTATGACACCGCCAATTGGACTAGCTCTTGCAACAAGACTTGCTCCTAAGAAATTCACAGTGGGAGAAAGAATGAGTGCACTTCCTACAACGATTATGGGTGCAACAGGTATTACTGAAGGTGCAATCCCGTTTGCAGTAGGTGCTCCACTTCAAGTTATTCCATCAATTGTTGTGGGTTCAGCAGTTGGCGGTGCATTAGCACTTTTATTTGGTGCCGAAGCTCCAGTTCCAAGCGGCGGCGTATTTATTATTCCTTTCTTCGTAAAACCATTTATGTTCTTACTTGCTTTTGCAGTTGGAATTGTTGTAACAGCATTAATGACTGTATTGTTAAAAAAGAATATCGAAGAAGAAGAAGAAGTAGCTTACACTCAAGAAGCTGTATAAACTATAAATCAATTTTCCATGAGGGTACTGTTACAGGACCCTCATTCTCTTTATTATCAAAAAATTGGTTCTGGAGGCTTTTATTATGAAATTTCATGTTATCTCCCATACACATTGGGATCGAGAGTGGCACCAAACCTATCAGCAATATCGTGTGAAATTAATCCGCTTTATGGATGAATTACTTGAGCTTTTAGAAACGACCCCAGCGTATACTTCGTTTTTACTAGATGGACAAACCATTGTTTTAGAAGATTATTTAGAAATTAAACCAAAAAGTCACTACAGAATCAGCAAGTTAGTAGAAGAAGGCCGTTTGATTATTGGCCCTTGGTATATTCAGCCTGATGAATTTATACCGAGTGGAGAATCACTTGTACGGAATCTATTAATCGGTCAACAAATTGGTGATGAGTTTGGTCCTTCGATGCAAATTGGATATTTGCCAGATTCTTTTGGCCAAGCGGCACAAATCCCACAGGTATTAAGCGGTTTTGGTATGAACTATGCTTTGTTTTGGCGCGGAATTACCAATGAAGAAACGGAAAAAACCGATTTTTGGTGGGAGGGACCTGACGGATCAAAGGTATTGGCAACCCATCTGCCATTAGGCTATGGAAATGGTCGAATGCTTTCAACCAATCTTAAACAAAATTTAGAAGTCATGGATGAGAATACTGATAAATTAAACGAGATGGTTACATCCTCAAATATGCTATTGATGTGCGGATTTGACCAAAGAAGTGCTAACAAAGATCTTCCTGAGATCATCGCAGACTTAAATCACCATTATGCTGAAAACGGAAGTGATTTTGAGGTAAAGCTAAGTACTTTGCATGATTATTTGAAAGAGGTTGAACGCGAGGCGGAAAATCTTGACAACCTTTCAGGGGAATTTAGAAAGGGCAAAAATATGCGCGTTCATGTAAGCATTGCCTCGACGCGTTTAGATTTGAAAAAGAAAAATTTTGAAGTTCAAAATTTATATGAAAAATACGTTGAGCCGTTAAACTCTGTATCCTTTCTGCTTGGTAATCATTATGACAATGACATCATTAATAAGGGCTGGAAGTATTTGATGCAAAATCATGCCCATGATTCTATTTGTAATGTTTGTACTGATGCAACTCATCAAGAAATGGATATGAGATATGAATTTGCTAAGCAGATTGGCGAGTCGGTTCAGCAAACAGCGACACATGACTTACTGCGAACAATAAACTTCCAGAGTGAGGGTGTTCCATTAGTCGTTTTTAATACACTCGGACAAAAAAGAAAAAATCTCGCAGAGGCAACGCTGCACTTAACATCAAATGAATTTACCATTGTTGACTCAAAGGGCAACGAGGTACCTTATCAGATTTTAGAAACTAAAGAAGAGAATTTAAATGATAAACAAATTGAAATTGGTGTGAAAAATGTTGATCAATTTGTTTTTACAACGAAAATTAAATTTGCTGCAGAAGTAGACGGCTTCGGATTTAGTACGTACTACGTGAAAGAAAAAGCTCCGATTGCCAATACGTATGCGGATGTTTACCAGAATGGAAAGTTTTTCAATGAATTCATGGAAGTAAGCATTGAAAACAATGGGTCACTCACGATTAAAGAAAAATCAGGTGTCATTTTTACAGGGTTAAATATTTTTGAAGAAGGCGGAAATGCGGGGGATGAATATGATTTCTCACTGCCGCGTGAAGATATCCTGATTTCTACCAAAGACGCAGCACCTGAAATAAGTGTTGTTCATAACGGACCTCTTTATGCGACGGTTAAGATTGTTTATCAAATGGAATTCCCTGTTGATACAGATGTTAATGGTCGTTCAGGAGAAACGAAAGCCTCTGCCATCGAGACGTATGTAAGTGTTAATCGTTATGAAGATCGTGTTGATATTCAAACCGTGATTGATAATACTGTGAAAAACCACCGAATTCGTGCTCTATTTGATACTGGACTTCAAACAAAAACACATATAGCTGACCAGCAATTTGGGACCATCCGTCGAGATAACTATTTAGAACAAGTTGAATACTGGGAACAGGAAAACTGGGAAGAGAAATATTACCCGATTTACCCGCAGCAGAAATTTGTAGATGTATCGGAGGAACAAAAAGGGATTGCTATTCTCAATAAAGGGCTGCCTCAATATGAGATCTTACATGCTGAAAAGCCAACGATTGCACTAACCCTTCTAGCAGGAACCGATTATATGGGTAAGCAGGATTTAGTTGACCGTCCTGGAAGACGTTCAGGATTACATGTAGAAACACCAGATAGTTTATTACTAGGAAAGCATGAAATGAACTATTCGATTGTCGCTCACGCTGGCAATGAAATTGAGGCTGGTGTAGCACGTAAAGCCAGTGAATTCACTACTCCATTTGTTACACTTCCGGTTAATGTGAAGTCAGCGGCTGCTTCGTTAGAGGATCAGTCAACGTTCATTACATTAAATGATAATGGATTAGCGCTAAGTGCTGTTAAAAAGTCTGAGAATAATGATAGTTTACTAGTTCGGATTTACAATACAACCAATCAACCTATTGCCTTGGCAAAGGTCGGAATTAATCAGATTTTTTTCAAAGCGATTACTCTTGTTAATTTGAATGAAACTCCTCTTTCTGATATGGATGAGAGGATACAAATTAACAACAATGAAATAAGCTTGAAAGGCATTAAGCCAAACGAAATCTTTAGTTTTCAATTATCTTAAGGTGAGGAGAGCCCTCTTAAGTATTTGGGGGAATCTCTTTCTTTTTAAATCTGGAGGGGTAGAGATGTGCGATAACTTAGTTGTGCTGCCAAATTATACACGTTCAGCTAGCATGCTGGTTGCGAAGAACAGTGATCGGCCAGCAAATGAAAGTCAGCCGCTTGTATATAATCAGCGTAAATCCTATAAAAATCCTGATATCGTACCATTAGCATATGTTGAAATCCCACAATTCGAGGAAACTTATTTAACCATCGGTTCCTCCCCTTTTTGGTGTTGGGGCTATGAGCAGGGTATGAATGAATACGGTGTTGCAATTGGGAATGAGGCCATTTTTACAAAGGATTTAAAAGATAGTGCTGCCAATCCAGATAAACAAAAAGGGATTCTAGGAATGGAGCTTGTCCGACTTGGTCTGGAAAGAGGGAAAACGGCGAAGGGTGCTTTAGAAGTTATCACTAAATTAGTGGAGGAATACGGTCAATGGGGAACTGCTGTTGTGGGAGAAGAGAAGCCTTACAATAATTCTTTCCTTATCGCAGATTCAAATGAAGCTTGGGTTTTAGAAACCATCGACCATCAGTGGGCTGCAAGGAGAATTCAAGACAATTTTCACTCAATTTCAAATGAAATGAGTATTCGTCAGGACTGGGATTTGTGTAGTGAGCACTTTCTTGAAAAAGCAGTTAATGCTGGTTGGATTGAAGGTGATGGAAATTTTGATGCGGCCTATGCATATACCGATTTCACAAATGCACTGCAGGTTTCCCATATTCGAGTTCAGCGTACCAAGCAATTACTTTCGGAGAAAAGTGGTCAGGTTGATGTGAATTGGATAAAGTGTATTTTACGCGATCATTATGAAGATACCTTTCTAGAGGGACCATTTTTTAATGCAGCTCTACCTGATTTTCAAACCATTTGTATGCATTCATCTCCAGCTAATTTCACATGGGGAATCACGGCTTCTTCAACGATATTTGAGCTTCCAAAGGATGAGTGGCATTTACCGTTGATTTGGTGGTCACCAGCAACTCCGTGTACAGGTCTATATCTGCCGATTTTTTTGTGTGAACAGGATTTTCCAGAATTACTCTCGAATGCCGGAACAGTTCGAGTCAAGAAAGTCAATCCGACAATATCAGCTCATGATCAATCAACAGAGGATTCCTACTGGTGGAAATTCCGTGTTCTGCTTGATGAATTAAAAGGCAATGAAAATGGAACTTTATTTAGTAAGAATAAGGAAATTGCTAGAAAAGTATTTGATCCTTTAGAACAAAAATGGGTTACGTTAATCCGTGATATCGAGGAGGAAGCAGCTCTTCTAAATAAGACCGGTAAACGAAAAGAAGCAATTGGTCTTGTTACTGCTTTTTCAAATGAATGTTTAAAAGAAGCACTTGAGGCAATAGACGAAGTTCGAGTTCAGATAAATTCAGTGCTGTTATCATCATAATTTCTTATTCGTTTTAGGGGGGGAAGGTAGATATGCTTATTTTAAACAGCCGTATTAAGTCATTGGTCAAGGAATTGATATCACATAAGGAACCTGTGACAAGTGAATACTTGGCCAAAGTACTGGGTGTCACTTCCCGGACGATAAGAAATGATGTAAAAACATTAAATCTTGAATTGAAAAAAATTGGTGTTCAGATAGATGCTAGTCGAGGTGTGGGCTATTATATTGATTCAACGCTTGGAGAGCATGTTAAAGAGGTAATTGAGGAACTGTTTATGCTACAGGAGGAGGAACAGAGAAATACGCCTGTCCTGCCAGAAGAAAGAGTATTATATATTTTAAAAAGTGTTATTGTGGCAGAAGATTTTATTGCAGCTGAACAGCTTGCAAATGAATTATTTGTAAGTAAATCCACAGTGGATAATGACTTGAAGCAAGTAGAAAAGCTTTTAGAAAAGTATGATCTGAAACTATTTAAAAAGCCAAACTTCGGAATCAAGCTGGTAGGAAACGAAATGAATATTCGTTTTTGTTTATCGGAAAGTCTAGCGAATATAAAAAATGAACAATCTGAGCTTGAAAATGAGATTATTGCCGATGTGAATATTAATGAAATAAAGACTATTACAAAGAAATATATTGAAGAGCTTTCTTTTAATATGGCTGATCTGCCGCTAAATAACTTAGTGATGCATATTGCTATTGCGATTCAGAGAATTAAAAAGGGTAAAAATGTTGAAGCAGGTTCGATTGAACTCGACCAATTGGAAGATCAGGTTGAATACGAGGTTGCAAAGAAAATTGTACATTCAATAGAAGAGATATTTGCGATAAAAATTCCACTAGGGGAAGTTGCCTATATCACGATTCATTTGCTTGGTGCAAAGCACTTTGATGATAAAAATTTCCTGGAATTGGATATTATCGATTTGGTCGGGGAAAGGCACTATCAGTTGGTGGCAAATATTCTCTCAGAGATTAATCGGGTTTACCGCATTGAATTGCGAGAAGATCGTGAGCTTATATATGGATTGGGGCTGCATTTACGTTCTGCGATTAACCGCTTAAAATATCGAATGAATTTAAGGAATCCGATGTTAACAGAAATTAAAAAGAATTATCCCTTTTCATTTGAGCTTGGCATTTTGGCTGCAGAAGTCATTCATTCTAACAGTGACCTTGTGGTTAATGAGGATGAAATCGGTTATATTGCCATTCATTTAGAAGCAGCTGTTGAGCGGATGAAAAATAAGAAGCGGCGACAGATGAAGCGGGTGGCCATCGTTTGTGCATCTGGTTTAGGTACGGCCAAGCTCCTTGCAGCTAGTGTGGAAAGTGTTTTTCCGGGTATTGATATTGTTGGCACGTATCCTTCTTATTCCATCGGAGAAATCAAAAAGGAAGAGGCGGATTTAATTTTAAGTACGATTCCAATCGTGAAAGAAAGTCCAATTCCAGCCCTTCATATAAATGCAATATTAACGGAAAAAGATATTAAAAAGGTGAAAGAACATATATCTAGTAAGTTTCTAAATGAAGATAAAAATAAATCTTTAATGAAGCTTCATAACTTATTTAGTGATGAATTGTTTTTTACAGAGATTGATAAAAAAAACCCAACTGAAATTATACGTTCATTAAGCACTGTCCTTAATATTAAGGGATATGTTGATGACTCCTTTCAACAGTCGGTTCTTGAGAGGGAAGAAATATCCCCTACTTCCATCGGAAACCTAGTAGCTATTCCGCATCCGTTAAAACCAAATGCCTTAGGTTCATGTATCGCAATAGGGATCCTAAGGAAACCCGTTAAATGGGGAGAGCAAACCGTCCAACTAGTACTTTTACTGGCTTTAAATGAAAAAGATAAGGAAGAATTCAGCCATTTATTTAATCATTTATGGAAGATCGTTCAAAATAAAAAGTTGGTTGCAGAGCTTTGTTCGAAAGAGAAGTTCGAAGATTTTATCAGTCAATTTAACTCAATAAAATAAAGGGGAGAAAGCTATGAAAGTTGTGATTGCGCCAGATTCATTTAAAGAAAGCTTATCTGCCCTTGAGGTGGCGAATGCTGTTGAGGAAGGATTTCGTGAGGTTTTTCCAGACGCTGAATACGTAAAATTGCCCATGGCTGATGGAGGCGAAGGACTTGTACATTCCTTAGTCAATGCAATGGAGGGACAGGTGGTTAATCATACTGTAACGGGACCACTAGGTGAAAAGGTAGAAGGATTCTTCGGATTAATCCATGATGGAAAAACAGCCGTCATTGAAATGGCAGCGGCATCAGGTTTACATTTACTATCACCAGAAAAGCGAAACCCCTTACAGACTACAACCTTTGGTGTTGGCGAACTCCTCTTAGCAGCTCTTGAGTACAACGTAGAAACCATTATATTAGGGCTCGGAGGAAGTTCGACGAATGATGGTGGAGCAGGGATGGTACAGGCTTTGGGTGGAAGATTATTCGACGTGAATGGGTGTGATATCGGCTTTGGCGGAGGGGCATTAGCAGATCTACATTCTATTAATTTAGAAGGCTTTGAAGTAAGACTCAACGAAATACGTTTTGAAGTTGCTTGTGATGTTGAGAATCCTTTGCTTGGAGAAACAGGCGCCTCTGCGGTTTTCGGTCCCCAGAAAGGTGCAACTCCTGAAATGGTCAGTGTGCTGGACCACAATCTATGCCATTTTGCTAGGATAATAGAAAGAGATTTGAGCAAGGATGTAAGTGAAATTCCAGGTGCAGGTGCTGCAGGCGGTTTAGGTGCAGGACTACTCGCATTCCTCCCTTGTCAGCTGCGCAAGGGAATTCAAATCGTCATGGAAGCTACAGGTTTAGATGACCATATTCAAGATGCCTCACTCGTGATAACAGGAGAAGGTAAAATCGACAGCCAAACCATATACGGAAAAACACCTATAGGCGTCGCAGCAGCAGCACAAAAACATAACGTACACGTCATCGCACTAGCTGGAACACTCGGTGAAGGATACGAAGCCGTCTACCAACATGGAATCAACACCGTCTTCAGCATAGTCCCAGGAATAAGCACACTAGAAGAGGCACTCAAAAATGCCCAACAAAACATCGTTAGCACATCAAGAAACATCGCTAGCTTACTAAACGCGGTACCAAACGCGGTGCCTGTCACCACACGTGGACAGTGTACACCTCAGGCGGACAGTTCAATTCATTAGTTGATTTAATGGTAGAAAAGGGAAACGTGCAGGACGGTTTTCCTTTTTTTATCGATGTTCTGTACAATTTTTTATTAATGAGTGTGTGTTTTTAGTATAATTGATTAATGTGCTTAGATAATTTGTGATGCAGACAGGGTGGAGGTAGTGTACTGTTAGGTGCTATTGAAGCGGGGGGTACGAAGTTTGTTTGTGCTGTCGGAGATGAAACAAGAAATATATTAGAGCGAATTCAGATACCAACGATTTTCCCTAAGGAAACGATGTCAAGGTAATTGGATTTTAAATATTTGAAAGAATTTGTTGCCGATTATGTTTTCTTACCTGAATTGTCACACTATATTGTCAGTCCTGGATTGGGCGATCACGCTGGGATTACAGGGTCGCTGATGTTAGCGAAGCAAGCACTTCAAGAGAATAACTAATTTAAGTGGAGGTTATCATTTTGCAGCAGCCATTATTTTTAAAACCAGTTTTTAAAGAACGAATTTGGGGTGGAACTGCCCTAGCAGCTCAATTTGGTTATGACATTCCAACAGATCAAACCGGTGAATGCTGGGCTATTTCTGCTCATCCTAATGGTCCGTCGGTCATTGAAAATGGACCATATGCAGGGATGTCGTTGGATGAGCTTTATAAAAAACAACCTGAGTTATTTGGAAATCCGAAAGATGAGGTTTTCCCGCTTCTAACCAAAATTCTTGACGCAAATGCTGATTTATCTGTTCAAGTACATCCGGAGGATGAATATGCAAAAGTTCATGAAAATGGGGATCTAGGAAAAACTGAATGTTGGTACATCCTTGATTGTAAAGAGGGAGCGGATATGATCTTCGGTCACAACGCTAAAACGAAAGATGAATTGGTCCAACAAATCAACGAAGGCAAGTGGAATGAGCTCTTGCGCAGGGTGAAAATTAAACCTGGAGACTTTTTCTATGTTCCAAGCGGGACCATTCACGCTTTATGTGAAGGAACGCTTGTGCTAGAAACACAGCAAAGCTCTGACACCACCTACAGGGTTTATGATTATGATCGCAGAGATGCCGAAGGGAATTTACGTGAGCTTCATTTGGAAAAAGCGATTGAAGTGACCACGGTTCCTCATCAAGAAACAGGTGTCACTCCTAAAGTGGAGGAACGTGAACATGCATCGGTAACGACATTTGTAGAATCAGAATTCTTCTCTGTCTACAAATGGACAGTTGCTGGCAAAGCAACTTTTTCTGCTGATGGTCACTACCTGCTCGCAAGTGTAATTAACGGTGATGGAGCACTACTTCATGCTGGTGAAACTTATCCCTTGAAAAAAGGAACCCACTTTATCCTTCCAGTTGGATTTGGGGAATTTGAACTTGAGGGAAATGCAGAACTTATTGTTTCCCATACGTAATTTGGACGTGAAAGAGGCTCAGAATATTGGATTCTGAGCCTTTCCTTTGAAATGTATACTAAATCTCCTAATTCATAAAGAAAAGCACGTCACTATCTTTGTGCCAAAGCTTTTTCATTTTTCCTACCTTCCCCTTTTTCGAGTATTCTTTATCCTCTTCGACTCCATTCGTTTGATACCGCTAATTTTAAACATAAATGTCCCCTTCATAAAACAATTGCAAGTTGATATTAAGGGGAAAATAGGGGAAATTGTCTAACGATTATCGTTCGAAAAGGCAGGATATCACACCAACCAAAAGGAAAATTATAAGATGTTCGATATTAGGAACGTCTTGAGGTGATGGTAAAAGGTGGTTTTTCTCTTTCATTATTTATCGCTCTTAAATATTTTTGATGCCTTCATTACATTCTTTGGGTTGGGAAATTCATTTATAGAAGAAATGAACCCATTAATGAGTAGAATTTATGAAGCTGATCCGGCATTGTTTTTGATTACCAAATTGACATTTTCGCTGTGCCTTTACTTGTTTATTCTTTTTAAAAAAGTACCAAGCACCACCCTTACAAAGGGGCTCACGGTCTTTGCCTCTAGCTTCTATACCTTGATATTTTTCCTCCATTGCTACTGGCTCGTCGCCCTCATTTAAAGGTGCCTTTCCTATCTAAATGGAAGGCACCTTTAACTTTGAAGACTTCTAACGTTGAGTCTCTTTGACAACCTTCAATTTGTCGCGTGCTCCTTTACGCCATAGTTTAACAGCAGAAATAGATACCTTTTCCTTATTGGCAATTTCTTTGATAATTAAGCCCCCAAGAACGGTGGCTCATATTGACTGGCTAACTGTTCGAAGCTTTCCAAGGATAGTCTCTTTCAGAAAGCGCTTTTCTTTTTATTCCCGGGTTCCTCTACCTTATAGGGAAATGTAGGACGGTGCGAACAAGCTTAAATCAATAACTTCGAGGGAATTGTCAGAACAATCACGTTTTACGTGATTAATTTCATTTAGCAAGGGGATATTGCACTTTTCGCTTTCCCTAGGCAGTTCGGGAAGCGAAACGCCGAATAAGATATCCTTGCAGAAACAATAAAGTACATGTATTTGGCATAATTTTGTATAATTAATAGAAATTAGGATTTTGCAAAAGAGAGATTAATAGATTTGTAAATTTAGTTTTGGGAGAGTGCTGCATGAAGAAATTAACTATGGTAGGTTCTATCATTGGGATACTGGCTTGTATGGTGGGAGTCTATTTTTATTTAGGTAATGATAGTGGGCTGAAATTCAACTTAAAGAAAAATGATCCCGTTACAGCAAAAGAGGCACAAACAAAAATCGAAAAAGGCTTTGAGGCACCTGTATCAGGCAAAATAATGGCTGAATATGAAACCATGAGCGAAGAGGAACTAATCCAAGAGGTTCACAACATGACACATCAAAAGGTCGAAGCAGACAAAAAGTGGGGCGCCTCAGAAATCACCGCCGATAAAGTCAAAAAAATATATGAAGTGATAAAAAACAAAGACTTTAAAAAAAGCAGTAACAAACAAATGCTTCTGGACATCCTAGAACCCTGGACAAGACAAGACTTTAGCAACGCAGTAAGCGCTCACAATCGGATTTGGGCATACCAAAAAGGAAACATCGGCAAAGCCACCCGGCTCCTCACCCCACAGGAAGAACTAGAATATATAGAGGACGAGTTTAGATAATGGCGGTGCCGATACGCGGTGCCTGTCACCGCTCGTGGACACTGTCCACCTCAGGCGTACAGTGATGATTAATAAACTATTTGAATGTTGTTAAGCAGGTTAACATGATTAATATTTGGATGTAGCTGGACATAGTCTTTAGTGTAGGAGAGTCTGTACTAAAGGAGAGACATATGTCTAGAAAATCTATGCCAGTTACGGGTCTTGCAATGGGATTGGTGCTGCTTGTCTGTATCGTGACTGTTTTTATGTTAATTAAGGATGCTTGGTTTTCACCGGATAAAGAGGCATTTGCTTTGGTGGAGGAGTTTTATCGGTATGAGCAGGAAGGGGAATTCGCCTCGTCCTGGGAGCTTTTTCATTCAACCATGAAGGGGAAATTTAGCAAAGGAGCCTACATCCAAGATAGAGCCCATGTGTTCATGAACCACTTTGGCGTCGAAACGTTCGACTTTACAATCAGTGAACCTGAACAAATCGACCAATGGAAAATGTCCAAAACTGGACCTGTCATGAAAAATGTATACAAAATCCTCGTCACCCAAACCTACAAAGGAAAATACGGAAACTTTGATCTCGAACAAGAAGTCATTGCATTAGAAGAAAAAGACGAGTGGAAAATCGTTTGGGACTATAATCAGTAATGGTGACACTGTATGGGTGACAGTATGGGTGACAGGCACCGCCCGTGGACAAGTCAACCATTTTGTCCACGTGGGGTGGACAGTGTGGTTTGCAAAATGGGGTGGATGTTGACGGCGGAGTCTGATTTGATTATAATTATCTTGAATTCGAGATAATTAAAAGTGAAGTTCACATAGGAGGTCAATAAATGAAGCTGTTAGGTTTACATCATGTTTCGATCTTAACGGGTAAGGCGGAGAGGAACTTTCAATTTTATACAAAGATTTTAGGCTTGCGATTGGTCAAGAAAACGGTAAATCAGGATAATACAGAGTCTTATCATTTATTTTATGGTGATGCGAAAGGTAGTCCAGGCACCGAAATAACCTTCTTTGATATACCTGGGCTGGGGCATACCTATCCAGGTGTGGGGAGCATTTCATCAACCTCTCTTCGAGTTAAGGATACTAATGCACTTCACTATTGGGAAGAGCGTTTCAAACGGTTTGGCATACAGCATGGGAAGATTGAGAAACGAAACCATCGTGATTCCTTAGCATTTCAGGATTTTGAGGGAACTAAGTTAATTCTAGTAGCGGATAATGGCGAAGCTGGAGTTCGTCCGGGTATTCCATGGGATAAAAGTGATGTCTCGGCAGAAAATGCGATAATAGGCTTGGGTCCTGTTACTTTAACGGTTGCGGTTCCCGATAAAACTGTTAAAGTTTTAACGGAAGTTATGGGCTTTAACCAAGTGGGCACCTATCCATCGCTTGAAGGAGATTTCCCGGCTATTCAAGTTTTTGAAACAGGCGAGGGAGGTTCTGGTGCAGAAGTACACATCGAACCAAGACCAGATCTGCCACGGGAGCGAGCTGGAAGGGGAAGTGTTCATCATGTCGCCTTCCGTGTTCCCAATGAGGAGGAATATGAGTATTGGGTACAGAGAATTGCGGCATCTGGATTAATAAATTCAGGGAAGGTTGAACGGTATTACTTCAAGGCCCTTTATTTCCGTGAACCTAACCATATCCTTTTCGAATTATCGACGGATACACCGGGTTTCGACGTGGACGAACCGGTTGAAACATTAGGGGAAAGGCTTGCGCTCCCGCCATTTTTGGAATCTCGCCGTGCAGATATCGAAGCAAAGTTACGACCTTTAGATTTAGATAGTAAGTAATCCATTGAGACAAGGCCCAATTTGGTACTTGTCTTTTTTCTTTGCACACAGTCTCTCCTATATTAATCTATAGAAAAATCCACTTTTTAAACTTTTTTTAAAATTTCTCCAACACTTTTCTTTCCAGAAACGTTATCTTACTGAAAGCGGCAAAAAAACCGAAAGTCTCAAGCAACAATCTAAAGATTTTTATTTTAAAAATAAAGTGAGTAAAAGTGAGTGATCAATGTGCATGTGGAAGTGAGTGATTTATATGAAAAGTTAAAGGATGACTTGTTGCGCTTTGCAAAATCCATTGCCAGGCATGAGCAGGAGGCCCATGACCTGATTCAGGATGCATTGGTAAAGTCGCTCAACGAACCACAGCTGCTTAGTTTACCAGAATATAAGCAGCGGGCATGGTTTTTTCGGGTCATGAAAAACAGACTTATTGACGATCAGAGAAAAGAACAGCGATTGACTCAGTGGGAGGAGGACTTTGATTTTTCGATCCAGGAGGCTGGTGTCAGCCACTTGGAGGTAACCGAGTTACTCGCTCATTTGCCACAGGAATTAAGTGATCTTATTTTTAAAAGATATTGGTTAGGGCTTTCCAGTCAGGAGATTGGTGAGCAGCTAAGGATTCCGGCGTCTACAGTGCGCTACAAGCTTCATCTTGCTATCAAGCGATTAAGAAAGATTTTGGAGGAGGAGAAATAATGAGTCAACGAATTGGAAATGTAGGATTATTAAATTTGGTGAATGCAACAGAAGAGAGTATTAAAGGGATAGAACGAATTGAAAATGTAGGGCTAGTGCTCTATGGAAAAGAAAATGCACATCTTTTAACGAAGTTAAATATTGGGAATATCGGGTCAAGCTTAGAAATACCAGCTGGCTATCGCCTGTTTAATGGAGTTTTTCATCTGGACCAAAACTATCTTTCTTCAATTGTTGAGCCAGTTTTTCTCCTTGTAAACGGCATGGTTATTATTGATAAAAATGTTCAGGCAGACCAAGTTCAAGCGGGCCAATTAACTTTGCTGGTTAATGGTAAGGTATATAGTCCAACTCATCTCACTGGAATTGCAGGCAAAATGCTTTCAAAAGGCAATGGAGCTGTGGAAACCTATGAAGGTGCAGCACCTCGGTTTGAAAATGGTAAATTCACACTGACGAATTCCTTCTTACAATCAATAGATGAGTCTTTATATTTAGTGGTGAATGGATTGCTTTCCTTTGCGCAGGACCTTAATCTTGATCTCTTTAATGAAAAAATCAGTAAGTTAGAAGTGAATGGAAAAGTCTCACTATTTGAGAATCAAGAATCGTATTTGTATAAAAAAGTAGCTTCGTTAACAGCCAGTGTAGTAGAGGTGATTCCAGCAGGGTATGAAGTTTTGGGAAAACCGCTGCGTCTAAATGCCCGTTCCATTCGCAGGTTCCAACAGAAAAACTGGTTTACAAATAAACCGGTAATCATTGAGAGTGATGTTTCAAGAGAAATGCTGACAAAAGCAA
Source organism: Bacillus sp. EB106-08-02-XG196 (assembly GCF_013396335.1). GTDB lineage: Bacteria > Bacillota > Bacilli > Bacillales > Cytobacillaceae > Neobacillus. Next base: position 491,877 of record NZ_JABWSY010000001.1, on the reverse strand, counting down.
TCGGAAAAATACACTCTACATCCGTCATCATTTGCCATGAGGGAGTCGAAGACCTCGTCTATGAACTTTTAAGCCTGATGGAAACAGAAGTATTGTCTTACGAAAATAGTTTTATCGTCATTGACGGGGAAGAAGTATGGTCCAACGATCAATTTCTTGCTCTAGACCAGCCAGTTTCCATTATTGTAAATGGTCAGCTTACCCTTGATCGTGATGTAAACGAAGAGGTGCTACGCTCTAAGGTAGCAACATTAGATGTCCTAGATGAAGTAATCGTACGAGAAAGAAAATTAAAAGGAACCCTTCAAAATATCATCCGACTAAATACAGGTACAGTAGAAGAGGAAAAAGGCAAAGGAGAAGCAGAAGCCACACTACAAAACGTCGGCGAACTCTCACTATAATAAGAAGGCACCGCCCAAGGGGCGGTGCCTGTCACCATTTATACATCACTGTATATTTTTTCAACGCTGACCCGGCCAGAGAAGAAGGTTGCCCCGCCGCCCATGTCGGCGATTCGGTCTGGTGTTAGGGTGTTAACGAGTTGTTTGGTTCCTTCTAAATCTGCCCAGAGTCCTTGGGTGGCGACTACTCCCGGGAGGACGTTTTCGCCTATGGTCACTTTTAACATACATTCTCCGCGATGGTTCCAAACTCGGACAAGCTCCCCGTCAACAATCCCCGAAGTCTCGGCATCCTTACGATTCATGTGCAAGCGTGGTTCCTTTTCCAGAACGATGTGTTTTTGATTATTTGAAAAGGTAGAGTTTAAGAAATTATGATTGGGTGCTGGGATAAAGTGATATGAATGATCCCCGTCCACTACGATTGGGATATAAGTGGGCAGTGGAGGATATCCATTTGCTTTCATCCGCTTTGAGTACAGCTCGATTTTCCCGCTTGGTGTCCGCAATTTACCCGGAAACAATGGTTTTACCTTTGCTTTCACAAATTGCTTTGCTGCCAAAGTTTCATAATCTAATCCATCCAAATAGGGATTAGCCGTAAAATCAAGTGTCTCCGCTATCATTTCTTCTTCAGTTTCTTCAAATGCTGATTCTTCAAAACCCATTCCTTTCGCAAGAAGACGGAAAACATCGACATTGGATTTTGACTCTTCATAGGCCTCGATGACTGGTTGTTGAATTTGAATATAATGGTGCCAGTAGGATGTGTAAACATCTGTGTTCTCAAAGGAGGACGTTGCTGGCAGGACAATATCAGCATATTTGGCGGACTCGGTTAAAAACAAATCATGGACAACAATGAATAAATCCTCACGCTCAAGACCTTTCCTAACTTTAACTCCTTCTGGAGCTACAACCGCTGGGTTAGAACTATAAACATAAAGAGATTCTACAGGAGGGTCTAACGTGAGAAGTGCATCTCCAAGCTGGTTCATGTTTATTACCCTTGTCTGTTTGTTCTTTAATAGCCGAGGACGCTGTAATTTTACGGTGTTAACTGCTAGATACCCTGAATTTCCCTTTATGGCACCTCCGCCTTTGATAAGCCATTGACCTGTCAAGGCAGGAAGACATGAAACGTTGCGGACAAACATACCGCCATTATCATGATGCTGTGGTCCGTTACCAATTCGTATAAAAGCAGGAGAGGTATTTCCATACATCCTAGCAAGCTTGTAAATATCCTCAACAGGAACTCCTGTTATTTCAGAAACAGTCAAGGGGTCATATTGAATCACATGCTCGCGCAGCTCTTCATAGCCAACCGTATATTGCTCTAAGAAGGAGGAGTCGACCAAATTTTCAGCAAATAAAATATGCATGATTCCAAGGGCAAGCGCACTATCAGTCCCTGGTAAAATCGGAATAAACCAATCTGCTAATCTACCGGTTTGATTCTTATGAACATCAATGACGACAATTTTTGCGCCGTTTTGTTTACGGGCTTTTTGTGCAAGTGCTACCTGGTGCATGTTGGTACTAGCTGCGTTAATCCCCCAAAAAATAATGAGCTTGGAATGGATCGTATCTTCTGGATCTATTCCGAAGCTGCCGCCCATCGTATATCTGTAGCCAACAGATCCTGCAGAGGAACAAATACTTCGATCAAGCTGTGATGCTCCCAAGCGGTGAAAGAAACGACGATCCATTCCCTCTGCGTTAAGCCGGCCCATGTTTCCATAAAAACTGTATGGAAGGATACTTTCAGGACCATCTGTTTGGATAAGCGTTTTCCAACGAGAAGTAATGGTTTCAATCGCTTCATCCCAGCTGATACGTTCGAATCTTCCTTCGCCCTTAGCTCCAACCCGCTTCATCGGATACTTTAGGCGGTTTTCATCATAGATCCTGCTAGTCATATTCCGAACCTTATTGCAAATATTCCCCTTCGTCACCGGATGCTCCGAATCACCCTCAACTTTAACAATCTTTCCATCCTCTTTATGCAGCAGCAACCCACACTGATCCGGACAATCCAGCGGGCAAACAGACTTAAAAACCCCATTTTGTTCCATAATAGGTCGATCCCCTTTCTTGTTACCCCTTTCGGTGCCTGTCACCATTTATACATCATTGTATATTTTTATAGTTACTATCTTATGACAGCAAAGGAGGTTCAGCAAGGTTATAGCAAAAGAGTGTTCTAGATTAATAACCAAATTAATTAAAACTTTTACAACTTTTTGATTATATTTTTATATTTTAATTGAATTTTCGACTTTCCTATTAGTACTTTTTGTTTAAATATGTAACATTATGAATATTGCGAACTAATAATCTCTCTGTTATGATTTATGTGAGCGTTATATAGAACGGAGGGGTAGTATGGGAATTAGTAAGAAGTTTAAGAGTTTATTGTTAGTGGGAGTTTTAGTAGCATCCTTACCGGTTACCACGTTGGCAAAAGGGCCTGAGAAAAAAGTAATTGATTATGTTGCGTTAGGAGATTCACTAGCGGCAGGAGCTACACCTTTTGGAAAAAAAGATTTTGGATACCCTGATTACCTAGCTAAACGTTTTGAACAATCGCAGTACACGGTTGACTTTGACAATTTTGCAGTGGGGGGCTATAAATCTGGGGATGTGGTTAACCAAGTTCTCACTAATCCAGATGTAATAGCAAGTATAAAAGAAGCTGAATACCTTACCATTGATATTGGCGGAAATGATTTGCTTTCTGTGGTTTTAACAAAAGGAGATGTCCCAGCTGCCATTGGCACCACAGCAGCTAAAATAGATTTCATTTTAAAAACAATTGATAGTTTAAATCCTAATGCGAAAGTATATGTAATGGGTTATTTCAATGTCCTGCCATATATGCCAGGTCAAGAAGTGTTATTACCTATATTAGATACCTTTAATGGTGCCATTGAGCATACAGCCATTGTAAATGGAGACACATTTGTCCCTACTGCTAAAATCATAGCAAAGGACTACCCCACTTATCTGCCAAACCCAGCTGATATTCATCTAAGTTTAGAAGGATATCAAGCAGTAGCAAAGGAATTTTGGAAATACATTGATAAGAGTAAAAATAATTAAAGATAGACAATTGAATTACAAAGCCCCCTTCGGATGTTAAGAAGGGGGCTTTGCATTATTTTTTATTCGGTTTTAAAATGTCTAATACCATCGGTTTATATTCCCAGCTGGCATATAATAATCTTTGGTCGTCGAAGTGTGGTGAAAACGGGTTGCCGCTTTGACCAGGAGGCATGATGTTAACACTGTTCGTATTGAATTTTGAAAACTCAATGATTTGGTTATATGTGCCTCTGTTCATATTAGGGATTGGGGCAACTCCTTTTGCACCAAGCTGTTGGAAATTGATTTTTGAAATGGGTGTCAGCCACTCATCCAAGTTTTTACCTGCGTTCGCTGCTGAAGGATTATCTACAGCAAACTGCAGGCTGTCTAGGACTATTTGATTAACATCTAGGTCACCTAAGAAACTGTAATTGCTCTGAATACCTTCCTCATCCGTATTAAGGACATGATAAAGTAAATCATTCGAGTCCCCGCCGATTCCTTGTAATTCTTTTAGAATGCTAGCTTTTACTCTATTGAACCAGCTGCGGAAAATTGTTAGGCCAGGATCATCATAAAGCTCATCCCCGTTCTCGTCCCACTGGTACATATCCCAATCAGCAACGAGATCTGCTGCCTTCTGAATACCTTCCGGAAGAGTTTGATTGCTGTTTATTTTTGATAAAAGTAAATCTTTGAAGAAATAGGCATTTAATTCGATGTGCCCGGCCCTTTTGTTAATTTCCTCCATATCCGACCATGATACTTTTTTAAGCGAGTCAAGCTGGTCAAGGATAAATCCAACGCGATGGGTTGGTCCAAATAAAGACTCGGTATACTCCCATTCGGCACTAGGCTTATTGTTCCAGTTGGCAACATATCCTTGAGCAGGATTAATGGCTTGTGTATTAGATTCAAAAGGAGCAATTCCCTGCCAGTCCTGTGAACCATCCCCGAGCATGGGGAGGCGGTTATCTGTTCCTTCGGCTCGTAATGCATTTTGTCCTGTAATCCAGTAACCAATGTTACCTTGTTTGTCAGAGTATAAGAAGTTATGGGAAGTTGGAATATTTTTAGCAGCCTCTTCAAACTGTTTGATATTGCTTGCCTTATTAAAGTCGTAGAAACCGATCATCGCTTCGATTTCCTGGCCCCAGTGAGCACGTTTCTGGGTGTAGGCTGTTTGAGTATCTTTATGAACTACAGGACCGTAGATGCTTCGGTATATAGGATAGTCAATTGCAGTTCCACCAGCAACTTTTATTGTTTCCGTCCGAACTTCAAAATTGACCCATTTTCCTTTATGCCAATATTGTTCAGAATTCGCAGGATTAATTTTTAAAACAAAGGTGTCGATTTGGTCACCCATTCCAGTTGTAGTGGTCCAGGCATAATCATTCCCACGTCCGATCAAAGGAATTGGTCCAGCGCCAGCAAAGGCCATTCCTACAGAATTGTAGCCTGCGCCATGAATGCCTACTTCGTGGGAAATCTGTGGAGCAGAATACCCCATTTGTGGTCCGCCAAGTAACAGGGTACCGCCTGATGCACTTCGTGAGGGACTGACAACCCAGGCGTTACTGCCCCCTTTGTGAGGGAAACCAAATGCTTTTTCAATATCCAGTTTCATTTGCTGTTCCTGTTCTAGTTGCTTCGCCACTGCCTCACTGTTCGGGAAGTTTGTTGTATCTAGCTTACTAGCCTTTTTAACACCTTTATCTGTAGTGGTGTGAAGAGAGACAGGGGCGCTTGGGTCGTTCTTTAAATTAATGGTTTCGAATGCTTTCAAACCTTGTTCTAGGCCAAATTTCGACTGTAACTTGATTAATTGATTAGCCTTTCCAAGTTCTCCGCCCCCGCTCTCTCCAAATCTCCGCACCATTAACTGTTGGACTTTAAGAGAATCGACAATGGTCCATTTTGTTGGTTTTTGCCCCCGGAATTCTGGTGGCAGTGCAGCAGCGGGTGTGGTTTCTATGTAATGGTTGATTCCGTCAATATAACCCTGTAATCCACGCTTTACATAATTAGGAAGACGTTCAAATTGTGCAAGAGCTTCCACATCTGTGTATCCGTCACGGCGTATTACCTGATCTTGTCCGATATTAGCTGATCCTCCAAATACCTCCGCCATTCTTCCGCTGGCAACGATTCGCGACAGTTCTGCCTGCCATAGCCTGTCCTCAGCAGTTGCATAACCCGCACCGAAAAATAAGGCTGTATCTGTTTCTGAATAAACGTGAGGCACACCAAAAGAGTCTCTGACAATTTTAACCTCTTGGCCTTGGTGCATTAATAGTTTAGTAGATTCAATCTGTACCACTGCAGATGCTTGCGGCGGAGACTTGGGCTTTGCCAGTCCCGGAGCAGGTACGGCTAGCAAACTAGCTGCAATAAAAGTTGTGGACAAAACCGACAAAAAATGATTCCTCTTCAAAAAAACCCCTCCTAATAATAGATACATGTTCACTATAACGCATGTTTTATGTGAAAAATGTAGTTTCATGAAAGGGTTTTCATTGTGATGAATATAGAATTTCGACAGAAAAAACAAGATACGATAGTGTCCGCCTGAGGTGGACAGTGTCCACGAGCGGTGCCTGTCACCATAGCCAGCGCCTATGGTGACAGGCACCGCAAAACAACTTCCTTTACAAGTTGGAAAATTTATCATAAGATTAAGCCAACATTTAAAATTGCATACGGTTTTTGCACTAGGGGAGCTTTTCTGGCTGAGAGGACGTTTGTCCGACCCTTATGACCCGATCTAGATAATACTAGCGTGGGGAAGTGCAGGAGAAGATTATCGTTCGGTCAACATTGATATGATTCGACTGCATTCCCATGGGATGCAGTTTTTTTGTTGCCAAAAATTAAATGGGGGTATTGTATTATGACTAATTTTTGTGGAACAAGTGAAATCACAGGGGCGCGTTTTTCGATTTATCCGATGTCTGATAGCTTCGTAGATATTATTCTATCAGCATTAGAAGAAGTGGATACTTCAAAGGTTTGGATGGAGTCGGACGATGTGAGTACATGTGTAAGAGGCAGGTCCGAGCATGTTTTTGATGTCGTGAAAGCTATTTTCCTAGAGTCGACAAAAAACGGCGACCATGTTGTGCTGCAGGCAACGTTTTCGAATGGCTGTCCAGGTGATTCAGCTGGTGATGTTTATCTTTCAGAAAACGCGGATCGATTAAATGAGGAAAAATCGCTGCAGATCCAGCAAGAGGTCGCTGTTCAATTTGCGCTATACCCAATGGGTATTCCTACATATATGAATGTGATTATGGATCAGTGTAAACTTGCTCTAGACCAAGGAACTTTTACAAAAGGTGTTCACTATGCCTCAAGACTTGATGGCGATGCGAACAAGGTTTTTAAAACGTTAGAGGATGCCTTCCAAGGTGCGCACGATAGCGATTCTACTCATATTGTGATGACGGTTGTGATGTCTGCGAACAGCCCTTCAAAAAAGGGGGATAAATAAATGCTCGCAAAATGGAAGCTTCGTGAAGTCATTGTTTTATCGGTACTTGCTGTAGTTTTCGCAGTCGTTTATCTGCTGTTTGTCCAACTTGGTAATGTCCTTTTCGGCTTGTTTGGTTTGATTGGCTATGATATTATTTTCGGAATTTGGTTTATCGTCTCGATTATTGCTGCCTATATCATCCGCAAGCCGGGTGCTGCTTTTCTATCAGAAACAGTCGCTGCTACAGTGGAAGTCATGCTTGGAAATGCCGTTGGACCGCAATTAATCATCTCCGGTATGATTCAAGGTTTAGGTGCGGAAGCTGTCTTTGCCGCAACAAGGTGGAAGAATTATTCGACCTGGGTATTGATGGCAGCAGGGATGGGTTCATCCGTATTTAGCTTTGCTTGGGGCTTTTATGTCTCAGGATATGCCGCTCTGTCGCCAGGTTATGTGACTGCGATGTTCTTTTTCCGTCTTGTGAGCGGAGCACTGCTCGCCGGGCTACTTGGAAAGTATTTAAGTGAAGGTCTTGCTAAAACAGGAGCCTTAAACAGTTTTCCATTAGGAAAGGAACACAAGCGCAATGTCACCGTATGAGCAGATTAAGGCAGAGGGACTGGGATTCAGCTATGAAGAGGGCGATATTTTTACAGACCTAACCTTTTCGATTGAAAAAAATCAATCCCTGCTGTTATTAGGTCCAAGCGGTTCTGGAAAAAGTACGCTAGCCTATTGTCTCAACAAGTTATATCCAGAAGCAGTGGATGGGGTTATAAAGGGGAGCATCACTTTTGAGGGCAAGAATCTGGATGATTTTAAACCCGGTGAGCTCAACCAAAAAATAGGAATTGTCTTTCAAGATCCAGAAAGTCAATTCTGCATGCTGACCGTTGAGGAGGAAGTAGCGTTTGGCTTGGAGAATTTCCATGTACCACGGGCAGAGATGGAAGCAAAGATTGATCATGCACTTGAATGGGTCGGCTTGCAGGCTGAAAAAAAGACCACCATTCATACCCTCTCTGGAGGGCAAAAGCAGAAGCTGGCGATTGCTTGTGTCTTGGTTCTCCAGCCTGAGGTTATCATCCTTGATGAACCGACGGCTAACCTAGACCCGCTGTCAAGCTCAGACCTGGTAGAGACCATCGCTCGTTTAAAGAAAGAGCGCCCGTTTACTCTGATTGTTGTTGAACATAAGCTTGATGATTGGGTGGAACTGATTGACCGCTGCCTTGTCCTAGATTCTAGCGCGAGGATCCTTTTCGATGGCACGCCTGAACAATGTTTTGGAGAATTTGCTCCTTTTTTAAAAAAGGAAGGCATTTGGCTGCCAAAGGTAGTAGAGGCAGCCATAACAGCAAAGAATGCTGGCGTGTATAAAGGGGAGCGACTTCCGCTCCGAAATCATGAATTACTGTCAGGGCTGAAGAATCCAGATGTTTTTTTAAAAAAAGAAATTAAAATCATGTCCAAAAGTGAACCCATCCTTGAGGTCAGTGGTCTTTCTGCTCGCGGACACTTGAAAAATGTTAGTCTGACGATTCATAAAGGAGAACTGACTGCACTGGTTGGCGCCAATGGTTCGGGAAAAACGACGCTATCAAAATGTTTGGCCGGGCTGATTCCACTTTCACAAGGTGAGATTCATTTTCTTGGTGTCCCACTTTCTAAGTGGAAGGAAAAGGATTTATTTCAGCTTCTGGGCTACGTTTTTCAAAATCCTGAGCATCAGTTTATCACTGACAGTGTTTATGAGGAAATTGCCTTTGGTCTGGAGCATCGGAAATCCGCTCTTTCCATCCTTGAAAAAATAGGTTTGGAAAAACACGCAAATGCCCATCCTTTTTCCCTTAGCCAAGGACAGAAGCGTCGATTGAGTGTGGCAACCATGCTCGTTCATGAACAAGAGCTGCTTATCCTGGATGAACCGACATTTGGGCAGGATGCCAACACCGCATATGAAATCATGAGGGTCCTTGATGAAAAGATTGGCGCCGTTTTTATGATTACCCATGATATGGAGCTGGTTGACCAATATGCTGATACCGTACATGTATTGGATGAGGGAGAGTTGATCTTCTCCGGGACACCTGAGAGCTTGTGGGAAAATCATGAAGTTGTAGACCGAGCAAGGTTAAAGCTGCCTTTTAGGAAACAGCTCCAAAATGAAATCGTAAGGAGAGAGATTCATGTTGCTACATGAGGTGAATCCAAGTATAAAAGCATTCGCGGTTGTCATTTCTATTCTTATTTTGTCGGTGTTTTTTGATCCGATTACACCGCTTGTGACGATCCTCTGGTCCATAACGGTCACCTTCCTATTCGGCCGTGTTTCATTTAAAAAATGGCTGTTGTTATTCGCTCCGTTTTTATTTATCGCGTTCATATATGTATGGACAACAATGCTGTTCCCACGGCTGCAAGCAGGCGATTCGGTCATTTGGCAATGTGGGTTCTTGACACTGACAGAAGAAGGCTTTCAGAGAGGAGCTTCGCTTGGTTTAAGAGTGTTAAGCTTTGCCACGTTATCAATCATGTTTACGTTAACGACAAAGCCAACCGACTTTCTCTTAAGCCTAATGCAGCAGTGTAAACTGCCGCCAAAGCTCGCTTATGGAATTATGGCCGGATACCGATTCCTGCCGTTAATCAAGGAGGAATTTCAGACTCTGCAAAACGCGCATCGAGTCAGAGGCGTTGCAAGGGCACGAACCATACCGGAAAAAGTAAAACAGTTGAAGCGATACGTGATTCCACTCCTTGCTGGAGCGATTCGTAAAGCAGAACGAACCGCACTTGCGATGGAATCAAAAGGCTTCACTGGAGATAAAAATCGGATATTCTACCGTGAGATTACGGTGTCGCGTATTGATTGGCTCTTTTTTATTCTCATGATTGGCGCCGTTTGTCTCAGTGCTATTATTTCTTGGAAACTAGGATATTTACAGTTTTATAATAGAGAACTTTAAATACCATAATGTTAAGGCATTACGGTAGCAAAAGAAAACAGGCTGAATCTGTCAGCCTGTTTTCTTTTTGATGACCTTAATTGTTAAAGCCGTGCCTTGTAAGGGATAGGACTCTCGAATTTTTCCATCTGTCCAAACCGTAACACTTTGACCCTTTTCGAAGTCTTGACTATCGGTTCCATCAGGCAGTGAGAGCCAGATTAACCCCAACTTTCCATCTTCTACTAAAATACTGCTGCTCTCAACTTCGATAACCGTTCCTTTAATATCGTATTCACCTTTAACATTGCAGCCTGTTAGTATGATGGAAAATAAAACAAACGAAAAGATAAGGAATTTTTTCATGTAGCTCTATCTCCTTAGTTTGGAGTCAAACTATTCACCACCGAGCTGCTGAATTTGGTCAATGATGTTGGTGATTTCTTGAACGGATTGAAACAGCTCAGTATTTTCAAGTATTGCAGGATCAAGCAGCCCATCCTTGAAATTGTTTAAATATGTTTCAATTTCAGCTACAATGACGCTGTTTTGTTCAATGATTTGCTGATGAAGCTCAGCCGCAATATCGGGTGCTTGAATTTCACTAAAGGCTTGAACGGTTTCCTGCATTTGTTGAAGCATGATCTGGAGATCCTCGGCTGCCTGGAGGTCACCAACCGCTTGCTGCGCAAGAGCAGGAGCATCACTAGCAAAATCAGTCGCTGCAGATAAATAATCAGTTGCTTCATTAATATAAGTAATCGTATCCTGTGCATCATTGAGGAAAGAACATCCCCCAAGAAGCAACAACATGCTGGCAGACAATACAATCAATAATTTTTTCAATATAAAACCTCCTTTTAATGGTGCTTTTTATGGTGCCTGTCACCACTCGTGGACAAATTCACCTATTTGTCCGTGTGAAGTGGACAGTTGGAATTGAGGCGGTATTTAGTTAAGGTAATATGTCATATTTATAACAGAGGTTCAGAATAGAGGTTGTTGGTTTATATTCAATGGTATTTGTATTCTTTTTAAGTTTATGTTTTGGAAGTTTATTTTTGAAGTTATGTGATACTTTCTTTTGTAGAACAAAATTCCTTTGTTTGTCTCTCTGTTTTGTTAATTTAATGTTACCACGAGGATATTTTGAAATCCTATTAAAATAATCTAAATTTTCCTTTTCGATTTCTATAAATATCTCAGGTAATGTCATTTCAAAAATCTGAGCAAGATAATAAAAGATTCCAAATTCTATATCTGGGTACTTTTCTTCTTCTAGCGCTCGAAGAAATTTGACGTCTACGTCAATAAGTTCTGCAACATCTTCAATTGAAAGCTGCCTTTCCATTCTTAATCTGCGTATTACTTTACCATGTTCTAATTTTCCTAAATACATCTTTTTCCCTCCTATCAAGTTAATTATATAACTAATTTCAATTAATTAGAAATGAATGACCTTTCTTCTGCTTACTGAGAAGGGATTTTGGAGGATGGTGTCGAATGGTTTAGATTAATGTAATCTGTTTTCTCCACTTTTCAGCTCACCATTTTTTCATCAATCAAAATCCAACGAATTAGGAGTGACCACTATGGGTCGAAAACGCCGCGCTTGGTTTCCGGGTGCAAAGTATCATATTACAAGTAGAGGAAATCGGAAATCTACGCTTTTTTATGATGACGAAGACAGAATGAAATATCTTAGCTTTTTAAAAGAAACAATGGTTCGCTTTCCATTTACGCTCCACACCTTCTGTTTAATGTCCAATCACACACACCTCCAGATTCAAACTTCAGACACTTCTCCAACTATTCTTATGAGTCACCTCAATACAAAATACGCCAAATATTTCAATAAAAAGTATAACTACAGTGGCCATGTATTTGAAAAGCGGTATGGAGCCGAATTATTAGATTCCCTTGATTATGAATTCGATGTCAGCAAGTATATTCATCTGAATCCGCTAAAGGCTGGTCTAGTAGATGAGTTAGAGGACTACCCATGGAGCAGTTACAACGTTTATGTTTATGGCGAAATTAGCCAGCTTGTTGACACCAAACATCTGCTTTCCTATTTTCCTCTCCCCGCGTCCAAGCATTATGAGGAATACATAAAAACACCCCTAGCCGATTTATTTTTACTCGACAATGGGAAAGTTTTGATGATCATTAGAAAAGAGGAAAATCCATGTGTTCAAAAGTAACGAGTATTGGATTAAAAGGGATGGAAGGTTATCGGTTAAATGTTGAAGTAAAAACGTTTGTAGGAAATGATTCTATACGAATTGTTGGTCTGCCTGATGCTGCGGTTAAAGAGTCCAAAGAACGTATCCTAGCTGCACTTCGGTCATTAGGATATACCGTAAATGGGCAAAAAATAATCATCAATCTTTCACCCTCTGAACAAAAGAAAAGTGGCCCAATGTTTGATCTTCCTATGGCTATTGGTGTCTTAGTAAGTCTGAATGAACTGGTCATATCGATACCGGAAAACACGGGGTTTATTGGAGCACTCTCTTTAGACGGGGCGGTTGTTCCAGTTGAAGGAATGCTCCCTGCTGTTCTAGCTGCGAAAAGGTTAGGTATAAAAAGGCTTTATATGCCTTATGACCAAAAGCTCCCGGTCCTTGATTTCGATGAGCTGGAAATTTTCTATATATCTACATTGGCAGAAGTAATTGAGAACTTAGAAGGAAGGGCAGGAGCACATTTTACTCCAAAAATAGAGGAGATTGATTTACAAAATAATAATCATAACTTTATAGATTTCCATCAGATAATCGGACATAAAGGTACTAAAAGAGCATTAGAAGTGGCTGCAGCAGGGGGGCACCATGTCTTGATGACTGGACCACCAGGATGTGGTAAGAGTATGCTGGCAGAGAGCTTTCCTTCCATTTTGCCTCCATTGTCCAAGGAAGCACAACTAGAAATACTTGCTCTTCACCAGTTAAGTGGAGTCAACTGTCCTAATGCAAATTGTCCCCCATTCAGAAATCCTCATCATTCTGCTTCAGGAATCTCCATAATTGGCGGCGGGACTTATCCTAAACCTGGAGAGATTTCCTTAGCCCATCGAGGTGTATTATTCCTAGATGAAATTGCTGAATTTTCGAAAAAAACATTAGATATGCTCCGACAGCCATTTGAAAATGGCAAGATTACCATCAGTCGTACACATGCAACTCTAACCTATCCTGCATCCTTTATCTTAATTGCTGCCATGAATCCATGTCCATGTGGGCATGCTGGTTCTAATACACATTATTGTACATGTACGCCAAGGCAGACGCTATCTTACCATAATAGAATTTCTGGTCCGCTTCGTGACAGGTTTGATATTCATCTCACAATTAAGCCCGTTGATTTAGAAGGTGATACTGAAAAAGGGGAGATGTCATCAAAATACTTTCAACGTAGAGTGGAAACAGCAAGGACCAGGCAATACGAGCGGTATGGTAAAGAACTATGCAACAGCAGAGTCAGCTATGACACACTGCAAAAAACAAGTCCAATAACCCAAGAACAACAAAAATTAATCCACCAGCTTGCCTCAAAGAAAAACTGGAGCAACCGTACCCAAATAAAAATCATCCGACTAGCCCGAACCATTTCCGACCTTGAGGGGGAAACCGATATAACCAATCAAAGCATTCGGGAAGCCTTAACTCTGCGTTGATAAAAAGTGGTGAAAAGAATGATGAATGGTGACAGGCACCGCCCGTGGACACTGTCCACCTAGGGTGGACACCTCCACCCCTCAGGCGGACAATCGAAAATAAAAAGGTCACTGCCAGGATTCCCCATCCGGCAGTGACTCGATCTGATCCTATTGACCATTTACTAATGCATGTTGTAAGGCATTTTGTTCATAGGTTATTACTCTATTTAAAAGGTGAGCCATTTTTTCCAAATCTGAGGCTGCATAGTGGTCGATGCAGGCAATCTGAATCCAGTTTCTCCGCTGTAGATAATCGCTTTCGTAGTGCAGCTGGTAGCCATGATTGTAGAGAATATCTCCAACCACAACGGAAGAAATGCAGCTTGGTATCTCAATCGTGAGAATAATCGGTGAGCTGTTCTCCTCGCTGATAATGGTAAAGCCAAATTGTTTAAGCTGATTGTTTAAGAAGGAGTGTGTTGCCACCACTTTTTCAAAGGTTTCGCTATTAATATCTTCTAATGCTGCCAGGAGAGCCTCTAGGAGGTTGGATGACTGCGAAAACGGGATGCTTTCTTTTGCCATGTAGGTTCCTAGATCCAGATATTTCGGTAGTGTTAATGATGGCTGCACCTCGTGGTGGTGGAAAACGAACGAAAGTCCTGTTAGTGCGCGGATGGCTTTTCCACTAACACCTGTTGCCAAAAATACTCCCTCTAAATCTACTTCCAATGCCCCTAAAGAGCTAATACAATCCAGGCAAAGCTTGAGTTGATGCTGTTTAGATATCTCCCTCAACATACCAAGGTCATTGAGCATACCAGAGGAGGTTTCACTGTGAACGGCCCAGATCCAGCTCGTTTCCTCTAATAATTCAGCAATAATTTCATCACGTGTGAAAGCCTGTCCCCAAACCTTTTGAAGTACATCGAACTTCAGTCCCAATCTACTAGCCTGTTCTACTAAACGACCGCCAAATTCACCATTAGCTAAAATTAGCCCCCGTCCTGTTTCTAAGGACAACTGCCCTGCCACAACATCATTGGCAAGTGTTCCAGAGCCTAGGAAAATATGAACATATTTACTATTAACCAATTCACCAAGAATACCCTTTGCTTTCTCTAGTTTTTCCTTATACAGGTCTGACCGATGAGAAATTGGGGTTTTACTTAATGCATCCATAACTTTATTCGAAATTTGAACCGGTCCTGGCAAAAAGGGGATGGTCGGCGGCAGAATTCTGCCAGCAATAGATTCATCAAATGTTTTCTTTGTTAAATACATAGGCTGAAAGAGTGCTTCATCACTTCCGGTTAATTGAGCAAAAGGCTGAAATCCTAATTGACCGTAAAGCTTTAATTGGCGGACTGTTCCGGAGATAAAAGCAATATCGTACCCCTTTTTTATGCAATATTTTATTAGAAACTGCGCGAGCCCTAAAAATACTCGGCCATTCCGGTATTCTTTTTTGACAGATAATAATCGGACTTCACATGGGGAGTTAACTGGAAAGGATAATGATTGTTCAACTGGACCGATTTTTCGATCAAGTGAAAATGGTCGATTATCGCGAATCGCAGTCATGCCAATCACTTCGTTTTCTTTAATACAAATGATATATGTATTTTCAGTATGGAATGCATCCACTAACTTTTGTTCCTCATTTTTTGGGTGCTGTGGAATTTCCTCTGAAAAGGTTTGATAGTTTAAGCGATGAATTTGTTCGAATTCATCTGGAGTGGTGGCAATTTTGAAAAAGAACTCGTGCTTACTCATTAGGTTTCAGCCTTTCCTTGAGATTTTCTGCATGTGCTGCGTAAAGCATACCGATAATACCTAATGCTACGATGCAACTTAGCCAATCATTATTTTTTATAAAAAGTACCACTGGGATAAAAAGAAAGGTCGCTAATCCTGCTAAAGTGAAGCTTTTCATAAAAGGATAGAGGACGCAAAAGCCCAGGATAATTACTGGAACAAGCAATGGCTCAAAGGCGATAATTCCACCAATGAAAGTAGAAATCCCTTTGCCACCCTTAAATTTCAGGGTAATCGGCTTTATATGGCCTAAGATGGCAAGGGCCAGCCCTATTAGTTGAATAGATTCAGAGAATTGCATGTAACGGGCAGCTAAAATAACTAGGACACCTTTAAGTGCATCCCCAAGGAAAATCAATACAAAAGCCGTTTTGCCATGAAGGCGGCCGGCGTTTCTTGCACCGACATTACCGCTCCCTTGAACGCGAATATCCTTACGATAAATGATCTTCGTGATAAGAAAGCCAAACATGATACTGCCAATAAAATAAGAAAGAATAAAATATAACCAAATCATTCGAACACAACCTTTGCGGGTTCTGGCTATAAAAGGAAAAAATGAATTCATTACCATTATAATATGATTCTTACATTATTCACATATACTTTGTGAAAACAACCTTAAAAAGCAAAAGAATCGCCACCACCAAGCATTAAAAGTGAGTGCTCCCTATTACTAAATAGAAAAACATCCTCCAGTTGAGGATGTTTTTCTATTAGTCGCCACCGCCACCACCGGAATCTCCGCCCCCTGAGTCGCTGTCTGCGCTGTAGGAATGATCGTTGCTATAGTCGTTGTCGTAATGAGAGTGGCGGCTTTTGCTATTACTTCGGTTAGGGAAAATTAAAAAGGCTAATATAATCGATAAAACCCCAAAAAATACTTGATCAGCAAAAATCAAATAAACCCCAAAGACAAAAATGAGGAAACCAACCAAACGTAAAATCCCTCTCAGAAGACATTCCCCCTCAAAAATTTCCATTTATAAATAGATATTATCTCCTAAGGCTTTTTATACGTTTTAATTTGAAGGGGGTGCCTGTCACCATTTATTCATTTTCCTTCATTTATACATCCATTTATACATTTATTTAAACCATCGTCTTTTAACTATCGTTTTCTTCATCTTTTTTCTGTTGTTTCTTTTGCTGCTCTTGGAGGGCGAGTATGATGTCTTGGACGTCAATTTTGCCATCGTTGTTTAGGTCTGGAATGGTGTTTTCTGGTACATGTGGTGGTGCTGGTGGTATCTGCGGTGCTGCTACAGCAGGTGCAGGTCTGTTTTTCGGTTTAAAGGCAAAGGTGAATACTAAGAGCAGTATTACTAGTAAAGCGGCAACTCCATCTGCGATATAGAAGATGGTTTTATAATCGGACCATAAAGTTTTACTGTCACCAGCTCGTTGTTCGGAATTCGTGATGAGTTTTTTGATTTCGGAATGGTTTGGATAGAGCCTCTGTACCGCTTCGAACTTTTCAAGAGCGTTATCATAATAGCCGCCCCAATAAAGCTCTAGCCCTTCCTTATAAAGTTTATCTGTGTTGCTTGAACTATTTTTCGCTCCGGCCTGATTTGTAAATTCTTTAACGGTATTCACCGGTACAGAAAAGTTGAAGCCTTGAACTTCTTGGCCATTAACAGTATCACCTCTAAAGGTGAGTAGTCCAATGATTTCGCCTTTTTCATTGATAACTGGCCCGCCGCTATTCCCATGTGTGGCGGCTGCATTAATTTGAATAACCGGGCTTCCTTGCTCCGTTTTCTTATCAGTAGCAGAAATTTGGCCAGCATTCATTGAAGATACAAGAGAGGAATCAGGTGATAGCAAATCAGAATCGGCAGCAGCTGGGTAGCCGCTTACCCAAATGTTATCCTGGTTTTGGATATTATCAGAATTTCCAAGCTTCAATGTAGGAAGGTTTTTCCCTTCAATCTTAAGTACCGCTACATCTTTACCCTCATTGACAGGTGCACCATAGCTTTTCACTTCACCATCAAGAATGTCCCCGCCTGGTAAAATGACTTTAATAACTCTTTGAATCTCAGTGTATTGCGTATAAGTCAACATATATTCATACGCTGTTTCATAGTCTACCTGAAAATAATCTGCCATAATCGTAACAAGCTGATCAAATGCAGCATTGGCAATATCTTCGTCTTCCATCTGAGCTGCTTCAACAACATGGGCATTCGTGACAATATACCCATCAGAGCTGATTATTGCACCAGAACCAGAGCCCCCTACCACAGACTGGTAGTTTAATTGACTTAGTATGGCCTCTACCTCAGGGTCATTTGGATTGTTAAACTGCCAACCAACAACAGAATAGCCTAGAATCCGAACAACCGCTGGCTTCGTATATTCCGCTAGCTTTTGAGCCTGAGAAATATTCGAAGAGCTTGGCTTAATACCCATTAGAACAAAAGAAGTAACCATCACCCCAATGAGTATCAAACAAAGCGGAATTGTAAAAAGGGCCCTTTTCATCAATAAATTCACCCTCTTCCATAATTTTTGGAATTTTCCATCTAATATATGCCCCTAAATTAACCTTGAAACTTTGTACCTAAAAATAAAGTACCCTGGTGCCTGTCACCGCTCGTGGACACTTTCCACCTAAGGTGGACACTTCCAACCTTCAGGCGGACACCTTCCTGAATTGAACACAAAAAAAAGCCAGAAATTTCCTGGCTTTTCCGCATTTAATTGGAATTGTTGTTTAGATGAATAGTAATAGGCTAAGTGCCATGACGGCCATACCGGCAATGAGGCCATAGATTGCTAGATGTGATTCATCATATCTTTTTGCGGCTGGTAATAGTTCATCCAGGGAGATGAACACCATGATTCCCGCAACTGCTGCGAAGATGATTCCGAACATAACATCGTTTAGGAAAGGCATTAAGAATAGATAGGCAACGATTGCGCCAATTGGTTCCGATAGGCCGGACAAGAATGATAGTTTGAAAGCCTTTTTCTTATCGCCTGTAGCAAAGTAAACAGGCACAGAAACGGCAATACCCTCTGGGATGTTATGGATGGCTATCGCAACCGCGATGGCGATCCCAAGGGCAGGATCCTGTAAAGCCGAAGTGAAGGTAGCAATTCCTTCAGGAAAGTTGTGGATACCTATGGCAAGTGCCGTAAATGTTCCCATTTTTAAAAGGTCAGGATTTTTCCCGTCAATGGGACCTGGCTGATTCATATCTTCCACTGTTTTCAATTCATGCGGGTTTGATTGCTTTGGTATAAATTTGTCAATGGCAGCAATCAATAACATGCCTCCGAAAAATCCACCAACCGTTAACCAGTTCCCGGGAACAACACCCATGGCATCCACAAGAGCTACCTTTGCTTTTACAAAAATCTCTACCATGGATACATAGATCATGACTCCAGCAGAAAATCCTAGGGTAACAGATAGAAATTTCGTATTGGTATGTGATGTGAAAAATGCGAGCAGACTTCCTATACCTGTTGCAAGGCCAGCAAATAATGTCAGGCCAAACGCTAATAGCAGATTCTCCGTCATAGTCTCTTCTCCCTTTATATTTTTATATTTTTTATTTGAAAGTTTTGAATAGTATTATATATGTGCGAATACAGAAATGTTTCCTTTGAGAAACATTTTACACCTGCTGAAACAAAAAAACACTAAAAATAACTTAATAATAAAAAAAAGCGTGAGGTCCTTGTATTTTACATAAGGACCTCACGCTTTATCTTTTATAGAAGAGATTAATAACCTTGGCCAAAACCGCCGCCATAGCCACCCATTCCAGGACCATATCCCGGTCCATACATGCCATAACCAGGACCATAACCACCAGGTCCATATCCAGGGTAACCTCCAGGATATCCGTATCCAGCACCGTATCCTGCACCATAACCACCGTGTCCATAACCAGGACCATAACCTCCACCAATACTTGAACCTAAATAACCTAATCCAAGGCCAAGCAGTCCAGCACCTACATTACCTAAATTAAAGCCGCCATGGTGTCCGCCACCGTGATGTCCGCCGCCATGATGTCCGCCACCGTGGTGACTGCCGCCATGATGTCCGCCACCGTGGTGACTGCCGCCATGGTGTCCGCCGCCATGATGTCCGCCACCGTGGTGACTGCCGCCATGGTGTCCGCCGCCATGATGTCCGCCGCCATGATGTCCGCCACCGTGGTGACTGCCGCCATGGTGTCCACCGCCATGCTGGCCACCTTGTTGTCCATATCGATAATCAAAGGGCATTCCAAATGATTGGTACATTTGTTCATCGCGCTCCTCTATCTATAAATTTGAAATAATTTCATGTGTTACCTTCATATCCTATGTATATCTGGGTATTCCTCTTGGACTAAAGCCTAGATAACATTAAACAGCAGGAAAGAGGTGGGCGACTGTCCGCCTGAGATGGACAGTGTCCACGAGCGGTGCCTGTCACCAAAAAATGTGTCACTGTCAACTATCAACTGTCATTCAAAAATACGTCTTAGGTCTTAGTCTTGTTTACGTTTGTGGTCTATGGAAAGCAGGATTTTTATGGTGTATTGTTGAAGTACTGAAGGAAGTCCCGCTTTTGTGGTATTTTGTTTATGTTGAAACATTTTTGTTGTTCATTCGTATGAATATAAAGGATTTTTTAGTCAGGAGTCGATTATGATGAACCGATTTTTAACGTTTTTGGTCCAAAGTGTTGTGACTGTTCCATCGGCCGTCACGGTATGGTTTTTAAGCTATTTTGCATTCGATTTAACATTTTTGATGTCGAGCGCCATTTCATTAGCAAGCGGAGTCATCGTTTACAAGATTACATCCGGGGTCATGACATCCCGTTTTTTAAAAAAACAACAGCTCACCAGAAAAGAATATAGTTATATAAAGAAAAACCTAGATGAAGCCAAGCAAAAAATTAATCGTCTAAATAAGTCGCTATTTTCCATTCGCGATCTTTCTACATTAAAACAGAGACTTGAAGTTCTTCGGATTACTAGGAAAATACAAAGCATGACGCAAGCAGAGCCTAAGCGCTTTTATAAAGCTGAAAAATTTTACTTTTCCCATTTAGATTCCGTTGTCGAGCTTACAGAGAAATATCGGTTTTTAGCGCAGCAGCCTAAGAAAAGTCACGAGATTGATGTTTCTTTATACGAGACACGTCAAACTTTAAACGACCTAACAAAGGCATTAGAAGAGGATCTCTATCATGTAGTTGAAGATGATTTAGATTCCTTGAATTTTGAAATTGATGTTGCCAAGCATTCCATCAAAAAACTCAATGATCCTAAAATCATAGATGAAAGCAGGAGGCTAAAATGAGCGAAAATAACTCACCGCAATTGAATAAAGCTGGAAATTTATTAGATG
Source organism: Bacillus sp. EB106-08-02-XG196 (assembly GCF_013396335.1). Classification (GTDB taxonomy): domain Bacteria; phylum Bacillota; class Bacilli; order Bacillales; family Cytobacillaceae; genus Neobacillus. The sequence goes on along the minus strand of NZ_JABWSY010000001.1, from coordinate 471,114 downwards.
ATATCCTAGCCAACCCGTTTGGTGAAAATCAGGAACTTGCTCCTCAAGCACAGCCGTCACCACAGCTTCAAGAAGCAAAACCTACAAAGCTGATTGATGTCATTCCGGAAGAAAACCGTGCAAAAGCCTACCAGCTTGCTGAACAAATTGACCCGAAAAACCATCAGGCGATGATTACGTATGGTACCCAAGCACAAGGGAAGCTTTTAAGCTTTTCACATACGATGCTTGAGCATGTACAGAAAAAGGATATCGGTGAGGTTGGCGAAATTATCAGTGATTTAATGAAGCGCCTTGATGAGGTCAATCCGGATGAACTCAAGGATGGGAAGCCATCCTTTTTCGGCCGTATGTTTGGGAAAATCTCAAATTCTCTTCAAGAGGTACTGTCCAAGTATCAAAAGACAGGGGCACAAATTGACCGGATTAGTGTGAAACTAGACCGAAGCAAGAACGTGCTGTTGTCCGACATTAAATTGCTCGAGCAACTTTATGAAACAAATAAAGAATATTTCCATGCTCTGAACGTTTATATTGCAGCAGGAGAGATTAAGCTGGAGGAGCTGCATCAAAAAACAATTCCAGAAATGAAGAGGGCAGCAGAGACAACAAATGATCAAATGAAATTCCAAGAAGTAAACGATATGATTCAGTTTGCAGACCGCTTGGACAAACGTTTATACGATTTGAAATTAAGTCGTGAGATTACCATCCAGAGTGCTCCGCAAATCCGACTAATTCAAAACACGAACCAAGCGCTTGTGGAAAAAATACAATCGTCGATCATGACGGCTATTCCGCTTTGGAAAAACCAAGTTGCGATTGCGTTAACCCTTATTCGTCAGCGCCATGCAGTCGAGGCTCAGAAAAAGGTTTCCCAGACCACTAATGAGCTGTTATTGAAAAATGCAGAAATGCTTAAAACGAATACGATTGAAACAGCGAAAGAAAATGAGCGTGGTCTTGTTGATATCGAGACCCTTAAAAAGACTCAGGAAAGTTTAATTACCACGTTAGAAGAAACGATGCGCATACAAGAAGAAGGGCGTCATAAACGCCGCTTGGCTGAACAAGAACTGGCCAATATGGAAAATGACTTGAGATTAAAACTCTTAGAAATCAAGGGCAAATAAGAAAAGCGTCAAGTTCCAATAACGGAATTTGACGCTTTTGGCTAGTTAGAAACAGGTACCTCGTTAAAGTATTCTTCGAGAGTAATACCGGCGTTCATAATTTCAAGGGCAATCGTTTTCCCAACATAACGAAGGTGCCAAGGCTCGTATTGATAACCGGTTATGCTATCCTTTCCTTGTGGATATCTAATAATAAACCCGTATTCCGCAGCATGCTTTTCAAGCCAAATCGCTTCTTTGGTACCGCCGAAACAATCTTCTGCTGCACACTTTCCATTTCCACCGGTAACATCAATAGCAAGACCGGTTTCATGTTCACTTGTACCTGGCAATGCACTATAGTTTCTTGCCTTTTTATAACCGTCACGGGTTACATAATAGTTAAACAATGTCGTTTGGGTTTCATGAGACCGATAAGCAGACACACCTAATAAGGAAATGCCTTGATCTTTAGCGGCGGAAAATAATTGATTGATGGCTGTTGCCGCAACATTTCGCATTTTGCGCTTTTCATTTGTTGCTCCAGAAATAAAGGGAATTTTCGTATTAACAAGATCTGTTGGATTATAACTATCTGGCAGCTTATTTTGTTTATTAACTAGGACAGGGATACTTGCTGGATTCGAGATTACCTGGACACTGTCATCATTATTTTTTACTGGTGGTGAATCTGGTGTTTGATCAACTGGCGGTTCACCAGATGATTGATCCACTAGTGGAGTTTCTGCCTGTTCTTCCGGGTTCAAGTTTTCCACAGATTGATTGACATCATTCTGCCTTTGATCTGTTGTCTCTACATCCTTATTTTCGTTGTCTGGTTGTACCTTATGGGAGACTTCAGATTGTTCCGGATTCGTTTTCGCATGTAGTATTTTTTCTGAGCAACCTGACAAGAGGGAGGATATCAAGATAATACTGACTATCATTAAAACATATTTTTTCAAATTTTAACTCCTTACATAAAGATTTTCTAATCATATTTGACGTCAATATAATACATTATGTTACAACTTTCGACACCCAACAACGTCTTTATTATAAAACAGGAATAGTAGCCTATTGGGAAATTTGGATATGGAATTAAAGTAGGACCTAAGACTCTGTTTTATAATTTAGTTGTATCATATAGTTCTATTAAACACATAAATCGTACGAAACGGCAAAACTATTGAAAAATGGTGACGCAAAACTAAAGGGGCTAATGTTTTAGGACGATGCCAGCCAGTTACCGAACACGATCCTCTGCGGTTTATGTAAATCAATAGAGGAGGTTTTCTTTGTGTTGTTGAAAAATGTAGTATTATGGGGTAAATATTATTATCATGTATTTCAGTATCGGCATATGGAAATGATGCAAAATGATTGTTTAAGTGAGGAACTTAAGTGCGAGCTTAAGGTGAAGTCATTGTATCACAACAGTAAAGCAATTGAATTAGGAGCAAGAATATAGAACAAAGCCTGGGGTTTCCAGGCTTTTTACTTTGGGGATAAGTTGAGGATAGAGTGTAGAGGAATGTGAGTAAATAATCAACAGATGTGAATAAGTATGTTTATAATGTGGATAAATATTTGTGTTTTGTGGATATTTCAAAAATAAACTATTTAAGCACATCTATAACTGTGGATAAGTTCCACAGTAACTTGCAATTCTTATAACCTTTGTTGATAACTACTAGCCTAGAAGTTTCATATGAAAAAGCATCGGAGAAATTTCCGATGCTTTTTGACAGTCAGTTTAGTGTGACATAGCTTGGGTTCCATCTTCGAGTCCATCTTTTGTTACTTTCAAGATTCCAACAGCGCCCTTGGTTGCATGGTTAAACTGATGTGTCACAATGGGATAACTGCCTTCTTTTGTGACGGTGAATTCAACAACAGCCCCGCCGCTTGCCGGCAGCATTACAGTTTGCAAACCTTTCATGAGGTTAAATGGATTACCATCGATATAAACATTGTCAAATACGGTTCCGACCACATGAAAGCTGCTGACTTCATTTGGCCCCACATTGTTAATATAAATCCTGACCTTGTCTCCAACCTTTGCAAGGAGAGGAGTGTCGACTAGTGCGCCAACGGTACCGTTTGTATTCAAATCGCCTTCTTTTAATGCTTTAGCAGAGAAGACCACTTGACTAGGAACACCATTTGTAAAATCCTCTAAGTCGTTGTATTTATACCATTCATTTTGAACGATGACAAATTCACGGTCAATTTCAGCATCAGTCGGGTAGCCGTTTTTAGGCTTAACAATAATGGTTCCATGCATTCCATTGGCGATATGGGATAAAACTGGTTTTGTACCACAGTGGTACATGAAAACTCCAGGATTGTTCGCTGGATAGGTAAAGCTGCCAGATTCATTTGGCATGATATCTATAAAATCCTTTGATGGGGAGGCATGAACGGCATGAAAGTCCATACTGTGCGGGATGGACGGATCCATGTTTTTTAATGTAAAGTTAATGGTATCGCCTTCATTCACAACAATGACTGGTCCTGGGGCTTCACCATTAAATGTCCATGCTTTGTACATATTTCCCTTGGTGATTTCAATATCGGTAATTTGTGCGGTCATGTCAATATTGACTTCGTGTTCACCGACACGTTCTATGTTGAGTGGAATTGGCTTTTGATTGAGATTTTTATGAGGTTCAATGACTTGTGAGGCAGTATTAGCTTTTGCTACTTTTACAGACTGTGTATCCAGGGAAACTTTGGCAGAATTACAAGCACTTAAAACCATTACAGAAGTGACAATAACACTTGCAAACTTAAAGAAATTTCTCATTTGATTCTACCCCTTTAGATTAAAATGTTTACACTTTCATTGTAAATTCTGTAAGAAATACCCTAGTGATTTGAATCACTCATTTTTTGGAATTGTTTGAACACTTTGTGAAATGTTGAGCAATTAATAACGTTTATAAGTTAATTAAGTAATTAATAGGAGTTCTTTGGTAAACTCATTGATATGAAGGAGGAAAAAAATGTTAATTGAATTTATTGCCGTTACGGTAGAGGACGCTAAATTTATTGAAAAATCGGGTGCAGACAGAATTGAACTGGTATCAGGTTTAACCGAGGGAGGTATAACACCAAGCTATGGGTTAATTGAAAATGTGGTCAATAGTGTTTCCATTCCCGTTAACGTTATGGTTAGACCGCATAGTCAATCGTTTTGTTATTCAGAAGATGACATTGCGATTATGAAAAATGATATAAGGGTTATACGGAGCTTAGGTGCAAATGGAGTGGTATTAGGAATGCTGGATGGTGATGGAAATGTTGACTTCCAGCAGCTTGAAGAGTTACTAACGGAAATAGGTACCATGGAGGTAACCTTTCACCGCGCCATTGACAGTTCAAATAATATAGTCCAGAACGCCGAGAAATTAAATCAATATCAAGAAATTAAAACCATTTTAACCTCTGGAGGTCATGGTGACTGGCCAACACGCTTGGATACCCTGAGGAAATTGAAAGAAATTTGTAAGGAAACGGATATTTTAATTGGCAGCGGGCTGTCAAAGGATAATATACGTGAAGTACATAAACAGGTAGGAACAAATTGTTATCACTTCGGCACAGCGGTAAGAATAGATCATAGTATTTTAAAAAGTGTTTCCCTAGAAAAAGCAGTAGAAATCGTTCATACATTGAAATAACTGGGCATATTAAAAATAAACGTACAACTGGAGGAAACAATGGAAAAAGAAAATGAAAGAGACCAAACAAGCCAAGGACTCAACCAAATCTTCGAAATCATCAACGCCAAAGGTGACGAGGGAGAACTAAAGCAAATCCTCCAAACAGATGAAGCAGAAGAAAAAGAAGAGAAATAGGGAAATAGGGTAACCTGTCACCAAATGGTGTAACCATTTGGTGACAGGCACCGCCCGTGGACACTGTCCACCCCAGGCGGACAAAAGAACCTAAAAAGACCTCAAACTATGATAAAGTTTGAGGTTTTCTTTAGGTTAGTACATTTCACATAGTTCTCTGTAGTTTCTTTATCGCACTTTATTTCTTCACAAATTGTTGATTGACGAAAGCGTACGTTTCTGATTGCCCTTCTCCACCAAGGAGTGTTAGTGTATTATCGACTAATTTCGCATCAGACATCCCATTTATGGCTAGGTCAGAACGCAGACCTGCAATTCCATTTTCAGAAATCGGACTGTACACCCATACAAAGGATTCATAGGTTTGACTGAGTGCCATAATCACCAACTCATGGGTGCCGTTTTTATCGAAATCATGCTCTGTATGGTAAAGCGAAAACCCTTCTTTTAAAACTCCCTTCTCATCAAAGGGAGAAGCCTCTAAATCCATCACCAAATCAAAAGGAGTCTCGATATTTTGCCCGCCCGTTAATACAAGGCTTTTGCCACCCGTTGGATTTGCCTGTCCAAAGGTTATTTTCTGTTGTTCTCCATTTACAGTTAACACATAGGGATTACCAGCGTCCCAACGTTTAAATGGTTCTAACGAGGTTTTCTCACTCATTTCCATTTCCACCGGCACAGCAGGTTTGTTTGTTTTTGAGAAGGCCGTCTTTTCATTTTCGTCAAACAAGACATCATATCCTAGATAAATCCCGCTTCCAACAACAAGGGTGCTGAGAAGCACAATGGATACATGCCCGCCATACCTTTTTAAAAACTTAACGACTGGACTAGCGGTTTCATTTTGAACTTCTTTCACCAGTCTTCTAAAGCTGACGGTTGAAATCATTTGGAGTTCTTTTTTAGCATCTTTATTCTTCCAAATCGACCTTGGATGAGTTTTCAAATAGGCCTTCAATGCTCGATGGTAATGATGATCAGGCTGAAGGTTACTCGCACTCCATTTAATAAATGATAACATTCGCTCATCATCCGCATGTTTACTTAAATATCCAAAAAGCTGTGGATAATGATAACTGTCTTCTTCATTATCAAAAGCAGCGAGTATATGCTGGAAATACTTTTCTGAAAGATTACTCCGCAATACATTTTTTAATACTTCACGAAGTTCCTCGCGATTTGCAGGTGACAAACGTTGAACAATCATTCCCACAGAAACGACAGGTTTGGTGAACAGTTCATGAAGGACCTTCAATATCTGGTACTTACTGATGATTTTTTTATCCTTTAGTTCTATCTCAGTCAGCTTTCCAGTTGAAAGGAGCGCAAAGGCATCGATGTCCTTGAGGGTCATATTCTGTAATTCAAGATCATCTACTAACGCAATTTCCGCGTAAACCATCATCTTGTCTTTTATTTTTGAAAAATCAACTTCAAGGTTTGTTACGTTAAATGCTTGTACCGCACAGGCCGCTTTATATGGATCGGTGGAATTGCCAACAGCATCTGCTGTCTTTTGGATTGCCAGTACCTGAAAACAACGGTTCTTACGTAAATAGGGTGCAGTTTCAAGCAGATTATTTATCTCTGATAAAATGTCTTCAACCTGAGTGAGGTTGAATTTATTTTCAAGAATTAACTTTAACAGATTACTGTAGTCCTGTTGTTGATGAATAAACTCCAGTACATATTTGTAGATACTTTCATGGTCCTCAATCAATTTCCATAATGCATGAAAAACTGATTGATTCTGGTAATGTTCGAGTGTGTTCAGAATAAAGGCAAGCCCTTCATCCTTAAGGGCATTCTGGTTAGAGTCAAGGACAGCTTTAAAAGATTCAATTACATATTCCTTATTATTTTTCACATAGAAATTACTCAATCCGACTATCTCCCTTACAGTTTCTCCTATTAATATAGTAATTTACTTATGTTCTGAAACTTTATCGGATGAAAAGGAATATTCCATCAAATAATAAAAATAAAAAGACCGCAACTGGTCTTCTTATTTTTCATTTTTGGAAATTGGAATAAATGTATTGAAGAACCCGATGCAGGTGACCTGACTCAGGCCGATTTCGGAAAAGTCGGTTTTGTAGACTGAAAATATGAAGTAATCTGATTCTGTTGTTCCCATATCGAAAACCTCTTCCCCTGCTAGTGAAAGAATCCCTTTTTCAAGGATATTCGAAGATTGATCCATCGCTTCATGGGTAATCCATTCTATGTATTCCGAACGCCCAGGGTTTGTTTCGGATAATACGAATACAATGACTATCAATAGGATAATAGAAATGAACTTTTTCACTTTTCAGCCCCATTCTAATAATTGGTAATATTTACTCATTTTAAGTATAAATGGGGAGATTATGATTGTAAATATAAACCTTAGTGCTACATCTCTAGTAATATGATAAATTAGTACTAATTAACATTAAAGGGGATAAGTCTGTGACAAGAATATGGAAATGGGTTGTTGCGTGCTTACTTTTCCTGCTGTTACTTAATGGACTAGGAATTTTGGCCGTACAGTTTTTATAATGATATGCAATAAATTGTAATTTCATAGAACAGGGACTGATAATAATGACCAATAATTTAACCAAGCCTGTTTCGAAAAGGCTTTTATTTGCACTGCTTACGATAACGATTGGAGTCGAAATTGTCCTCTATTTAAGTGGTTTCAGCCTCTTGGCGGGTACCATCTATGATGCCATTATGGTATCTTCCTTTTTTATCGGATTAAAGCTGCAGCCAAGACTTAGTGACGGAATTCAAAAAACAAAGAGTCAAGTCATACGCCAATTTATTGGGGCATTCCTGATCTTTATTCTTGGCAGTACGATGATTAATATCTATTCCTCTTACGCCTTCCAGGATTTTAGCGAAGATTATGAGCAATATGTGGATGAGTATACAGAAGTGGTTTCGTATGAGGTGCCTGAGGTGGAACCTGGTCAAGCAATTGAACCTGTGGATAATATGTGGGAAGTGGTTGGCGAGATTGATAGTATTGGGTACGATATTTTCACAGATATCCTTGCCGGATTTGAAGAGGTTTGGCGATTAGCTTATATGATTCTAATTCTCATATTTTTTAAAAAGGTTTTCCCTAGGAAATGGGAAAAAGGGCAGCGTGATATTTTTGTCATGCTTGCGCTGTTTGTTACCTCAGTCCTATTCGGCATTGATCATACCTTAAACTCGGTTCAATCCTGGCAATATGAAATTGGTGCCATTGTAACCTTTGCAAATATGGGCTTTTTATTTGGCTTGATTTTATTATGGACGAGAAATCTTTGGGTGACTGTTATCGTGCACTCCGTTTACGATATCCTAGCAACACTTTCTTGGTATTACTTTGATTTTATTGTCGAAATCATCGCGTTGATTCTTGTACCTATATACCTTGTAATATTAGCTATAGAAAGAAATCAACAGACGAAAAAGCCGATTGAACCGGTTGTGCAGGAAGAAATAGCTAATTAAGTAAAAAGAAGTACTATGACTTTGGTAGGAATTGTAAAAAGAGTGATATTTTTTTGATAAATTTTGTAGATTAATAGGAAAGTTTATACTAATATCTAATATGGATATGAAATGAAGTTAGGAAGGAAGTGTGTAATAAAGGATTGTGTTGTTTTGACTTTAAATCTAGAAAACTACATCTGATGAACAGGAATTAACTTTCACTTTAATAGGCTGCTCACTTCTATTATTCTCAGTAGAGTATCAGATTTAAAGTAGGTTTTTAAAAAAATATTTCAGTATCGTAAATTAATAGGAGTGGTAATTTAATGAAAAGAAGCAATAAATTTTATGCCTCACTTGTCTCAGCATTGGTTTTAACCTCTGGGCTCTTGGTTCCAAGTGTAAATGCTGAAACCACAGTTCAACCATTACCTTCAGCTAGTACCACACAAAGTATTGCGAACGCAGCGACATTCAAAAATGAAATTAACACAAACGATGCACATGAGTACATCTTTAAAACAAATGGTGGTAATTTTACAATAACAGACAATCAGCCAGAAAATGTAGAAATTGGTTTCTTCATATATAATCTTGAGTCAGAGGACTATGTTGATATATCAAGTGCTGGGACGTACCAATTGTCTTCAGGGACCTATGTATTTTCGGTATCAGGTTATAGTGAAGAAGCTGCCTCTATTCCTTATGAATATGGATTAACGGGACCGTTTTCACAACAACCAGATACTACTTTACCGAATCTAAATGTAACTAGCCCTGCTAATCAAGAAATACAATTGGCGAAAGGATCTTCAACTGAATTATCTTTTATGGGTACTACTGACGCCCAGACGCTTACTTTTTCTACTGTTTATGAGGAACAGGAATTGAATTCTCCTGGTGCATTCCAGAAAAATGTAACGTTGGGCAAGGGAGACAATCTTTATATGTTAACAGCAACGGAAGAAAGTGGAAATTCAATTGTTTCCTACTATTCCGTCAGCCTTCCAGGTGTAACAAGGCTTCAGGGTAAAGATCGCTATGAAGTTTCAAGTAACATTAGTAAAGAATTAACCTTCTGGAACGGAGAAAGCAGTGGCACTGTGGTAATCGCTAAAGGTGATGTGTTTTCTGACGCACTATCTGGCGGCCCACTAGCAACTTCTGAATTTGCACCAATTTTATTAACGACAACCAATAGTCTTCCAATATCGGTGAAAGACCAAATAAAAAAATTAGCACCTGAAAAAGCCATTATTCTTGGTGGAACAGGATCTGTTTCTACAAATGTAGAAGCACAGTTAAAGGAATTAGGTGTTACGACCATCGACCGAATTGGCGGAAAAGATCGTTATGCGGTTTCTGCTAGTGTTGGTGAAAGAATTTCCGAGTCAATGGAATCAGACACAGCAATCATCGCAAGTGGTGAAGTTTTCCCGGACGCACTATCTGCTTCTACTATCGCTGGCCCAATGGGTATGCCAGTATTATTAGTGCAATCAGGAAATGTTCCGGAGTCTATCCAAACGTATATTAAAAATCATCCAGAAATCCAACACTTTATTATTGTTGGCGGTCCTGCTACCGTTAAGCAATCTGTTGAGGATCAACTTCGAAAACTTCGCGTCACAGCAAATATCGAAAGAATTGGCGGAAAAGACCGCTACGAAGTTTCGATAAATGTTGCTAAATATGGAATACACAACTATGGAATGGACTTAAGTACCGTTGCCTTTGCAAGAGGAGACTTATTCCCAGATGCCCTTTCAGGTGCACCGCTTGCCAATATTTACTTTGCTCCAATACTTCTTACTTCAACCAATTCACTTGAACCGAAGGTAGACGCATTCTTGAAAACCTTTAGTAACGGTGAAACCAAGCATATCTATATCTTTGGCGGTCTTGGTTCCGTTTCTCAAAATACAGAAAATCAATTATATAATCATATTCGATAAAATCGTAATGGGCGAACTCTTTCTGAGGTTCGCCTATTTTTTCTGACCTTTGTAAAATCAAAACTATCTTTGGCAATAATAGACATAAGTATAACTCTGAAAAAATAATCCCTTTCATCTTAATACATAGAATGTTATATTTATCAGTTGAAATAGCTAAATTTAAGAGGTGAGCTTTTTACTTTTGAGTATTGTTGTCCCGTGTTATGAAGAACAAGCAAATTTAAAAAAATTCTATGATGAAGTAATCAGCATAGCAGAAAAAGAAAAGTATGACTTTCAGATTATCTTGATAAATGATGGCCCCCTGTAGTATTAATTTCAAGGTAAAGAAATTTTATGAGAAAAGGTGAAGTAATTTGAAAAGAGTAAAAAAGGCAATCATCCCAGCCGCGGGTCTCGGTACAAGGTTTTTACCTGCCACAAAGGCAATGCCAAAGGAAATGCTGCCTATTTTAAATAAACCCACCATCCAGTACATCGTTGAAGAAGCGATTGAATCTGGTATTGAAGATATTATTATTGTCACCGGGAAAGGGAAAAGGGCGATAGAGGACCATTTTGATATTGCGCTGGAACTGGAGAAAAATCTTATTGAAAAAGAAAAGTGGGATTTACTAGAAAAGGTTAAAGCCCCTTCTAAATTGACAGATATTCATTATATTCGACAAAAAGAAGCACTGGGGTTGGGACATGCTGTTTGGTGTGCTCGTAAATTTATCGGAAATGAGCCATTTGCTGTGCTATTAGGTGATGACATCGTCCAAGCAGATCCGCCATGCTTGAAACAATTAATTAATCAGCATGACAAAACTCATTCCTCTGTTATTGGGGTGAAAAGGGTATCAGAGGAAGAAACACACCGGTATGGTGTTATTGATCCACTTGAACAATTTGGTCGAAGCTTTCAAGTGCGTAATTTTGTGGAAAAGCCACCCCAGGGAATGGCACCGTCGAATTTAGCCATCATCGGCAGATATATCTTTACACCCGAAATTTTTATGTTTTTAGACAAACAGGAAATAGGCGCTGGCGGTGAAATCCAGTTAACGGATGCTATTCAAAAATTAAACCAAATACAGCGTGTGTTTGCTTACGAGTTTGAAGGCGAAAGATTTGATGTTGGGGAGCAGCTTGGATTTATTGAAACGACTATTGAATTTGCTCTGCAAAATGAGGAGTTAAGAGAAGATCTATTAGCTTTTTTAGCTAAAAAGGTTGAAGGGAACAGGTAGAAAATGTATATTCCTATAAGAAGGTTTATGATATAATTATCAAATTGGAAACTCAAAGGAAGCTAGAGTACATAGAAAAGACTGGGGTGTTTTAGAATGGCAATCTTGGTAACTGGTGGAGCCGGATACATTGGCACACATACTTGTTTGGAATTACTTAATAGTGGTTATGAAATTGTAGTTTTAGATAACCTTGCAAATAGCAAACTCGAAGCGTTAAACCGCGTAAAAGAGTTGACAGGAAAAGAATTTAAATTTTTCCAGGTAGACTTACTTGACCGTGATGGGCTAGAAAAAGTATTTGTTGAAAATAAAATCGATGCTGTTATTCACTTTGCAGGACTTAAAGCTGTAGGTGAATCGGTGTCCATTCCACTTCATTATTATCATAATAATATCACTGGAACTCTAATACTTTGCGAGGTAATGAATAAGTTCGGAGTGAAAAAGCTTGTGTTCAGTTCTTCCGCCACCGTATATGGTATACCAGAACGGATGCCGATATCAGAGGAGGATCTTCTAAGTGCTACAAATCCATATGGACGAACAAAGTTAATGATAGAAGAAATCCTAAGGGATTTGTATGTCTCAGATAATAGCTGGAGTGTAGCCTTGCTTCGTTATTTCAACCCAATTGGCGCACACGAAAGCGGTCGAATTGGTGAAGATCCAAATGGGATACCCAACAATTTAATGCCATACATCACACAAGTTGCTGTAGGTAAACTAAACAAGCTCCGTGTTTTCGGAAATGATTATCCTACTGTGGACGGAACGGGTGTACGCGATTATATCCATGTCGTCGATCTAGCAAAAGGCCATTTGAAAGCTCTGAGAAAAGTAGTGGGAGCAACTGGTGTTGAGGCCTATAACCTTGGAACAGGAAATGGTTATAGTGTCTTAGAGATGGTAAATGCATTTGAAAAGGCATCAGGTAAGCAAATTCCTTATGAAATAGTAGATAAAAGATCTGGAGATGTTGCGGTTTGTTACGCAGATTCCACGAAAGCCAGAAATGAACTTGGCTGGACAGCTGAAAAAGGAATTGAAGAAATGTGTCGGGATTCCTGGAGATGGCAAAGTAAAAACCCCAATGGCTATGATAATTGAATAAAAATAATACTAGAAAGCCTTCCTGAAAATTCTAAAACGGGAAGGCTTTACTTATAGGATTTTTGTATTTTATATGTATAATGAAGTGGTTGAAAAAAATGAAAAGGATTGATGTGTATGACAAACGTAATTCAATTAATTACTGAAATTGTGAATATAATACACGACACTTTGATGAACATTACAGACTCAATGGGTTATTCTATTACAGATAAAGACCTTCATTTTTGGGTGATTGGAATTATAGGTATATTTTTGTTTATTGTCACTCAAATATTTTTTAAATTTCTTTCAAAATGGAGTATTATAGCTATTTCATTTGTTTACACATTTACTGTCCTAATTGTAATAGTGTTTGCGATAGAAATTCAACAAAAGGTAACAGGAAGAGGAAATATGGAGTTTGCAGATGTTGTCGCTGGAATATATGGTTTTATTGTGTTATTTTTACTATATCTTTTCTTGGGGGTTGGGTATAAAGTAATAATTAAGGTAAATAAACCTAATAAGAAAAAGAGCAAATCTATTTAAATTATGTATTACTTATGTAGTTTTTGTCCTTTTAAAGAGTAATATTCCAATATTGCCAAAAGATTTACAAATTTTATTGTTAAATTTGTTACAAAGTATGTTACAATAACACATGGGTTTTTCATAAAAAAACACAAAATCTGATATAATCTTACAAAAAATCCGATTATTTTAATATTTTTATTGAATTTTAAATGTCATATGTTATAAAAATATTACTAGATTTACAAAACGAAAACATATATTAAGTGAAAGGGTGACCTAAATGCTAGGAAATAGAGCGAATGTTGAACAAGTTCCCTATTTAACTAAAAAAGAATATGCATATACTTCATCAAAGAAAGAAAAGTTTCTTTATGATCTTTATTTATACATTAAGAGATTAGTAGATATTATTGGTTCTATGACCTTACTTTTATTATGTGCACCATTTTTTGTCTTTATTTCTTTGCTATATTTAACAGGAGAGAATAAAGGTCCAGTTTTCTTTAAACAAACGAGAATTGGAGAAAATGGAAAAGAATTTAAAATATATAAATTTAGATCAATGATAATCAACGCTGAGGATAAATTAACAGCAAATAAGGAATTATATAAAAAATACGTAGCAAATAGCTATAAATTAGACCCTAAGGAAGATCCGAGAATTACAAATATTGGTAGATTTTTAAGGAAAACTAGCTTAGATGAATTACCTCAATTAATTAATGTCCTTAAGGGTGAAATGAGCCTAGTTGGTCCAAGACCAGTGGTTAGAGAGGAACTTAAAGAGTATTCAAGTAAACTTGAAGATTTCTTATCTGTTAAACCAGGTGTTACGGGTTACTGGCAGGTTAGTGGGAGAAGTAACGTTGTCTATCCTGAAAGAGTAGATGTAGAATTATTTTATGTCTATAATGCATCATTATTATTAGATATAAAAATTTTATTAAAAACCGTTCTGATTGTTATTACCAAAAAAGGTGCATATTAAATCCTAATACTAGGTATATTACCTAGTATTAATTTTTTGACAAAAAGGATATGAAATTAATGAAAAGAGTACTATATATTACTGATTATGTTGATATTGGTGGAGGGGAAAGTAGTTTATTAAATATAATGAACTTCTATAAAGAGAATCATATTATTGAGCCGATTTTACTAGTTCCCAGCCAAGGAGAAATTACAGAGTTCTGTGAACAGTACTCTATTACTTATATCGTCTATCCATTTAATCGTTTTCCAAAATCTTGGATAAAGTTTATTCCATTAATAAATCCAAAGGCAACTTTAAACATAGCAAATATCATTAAAAGGCATAATATAGACCTAATTCATGTCAATAGTATTGGGGCTTCTTTGGTAAATTCTTTAGTTTCGTCTTTAATTACAAAAACAAATTTAGTGTGGACTTGTCATGGATGGTGGGAAAAACCGTACGGACTACGTGCAAAAGTATTAAATCTATTTGTAGATAAAGTATTTGCTGTTTCGAATTATGTAAAATCCTATATTGATTTTCCTCAAAATAAGGTAAAGACGACATATTTGGGAATTGATATAAATAAATTCAGTGTTAAAGAACAAGATGTTCTTATAAATAAGCCGAAAAAAATTGTTGGAATGATTGGCCGATACCAGCCTGTGAAAGGGCAGCATCTCTTTGTTGAAGTAGCTGAAAGAATACTATCGATCCCCAAATATCGTGATACTTTGACTTTTGTATTAATAGGGGATGTGAATTTTAGTAAGGAATATAACTCTTATAAAGATCGTGTGATAGAAAAAATAAACAATTCGAAATATAAAAAAAGTTTTATTTTAAAAGGATTTGAAAAAAATATTGAGAGTTACTATGACGAGTTCGACGTATTAGTTGTTCCTTCTGAATTTGAATCGTTTAGTATGGTTACTTTAGAAGGCTTAGCAAAAGGTTTATTAGTGGTGGCTACAAATAAAGGTGGTCCTGCAGAAATAATTGAGGATGAAATAAGTGGTTTATTATTTGAATCTGGAAATTCCGATGACTTATACCAAAAAGTTATTCATGGTTTAAATGTTCACGAGAAATACTCTTTTGAAGCTAGACGAAGGGCTGGAAATTTCTCGATAGAAAAAATAGGAATAGACTATCTTTCTGAATATAACAAATTGTGGGGGAGTATCGATGGATAATTTGAAGGATGTACTGTTTTTAATGCCCAAAAAACCAGATCCACCTTACGAGGATGGAACGGTTCTTATTTATTATTATTTAACTAAATTCTTAGAAAACATGAATATTATTTACTTTGAAGATCCTTCAAAAACATATAAACATGACCCTTTATATCCAAGTTACGAACTAAATCACAATATAACAACAATAAAATTAAGCCAAAAAGAAAAAAATAAGTTATCGTTCATAAATGGATATGATATTGATATGAATTATTATTTTGAAGATAAAAGTTTGAACCAAATATTAGATTATATAGAATCTAATGGTATAAAGGTTGTGTTTTGTAACATTACCTTATTAAAATATGCAGAAAAAATAAAAAAACTGACTAATTGCTTGGTTATTTTACATTCTATCGATGCTAAAAGTATGGTAGAAAGAAGTGTGATGAAAAATAGTGACACAAAAGAATTTATAAAAAGTGTATTGAAATTCAGGCTATACCGAGGTATTGAAAAGAAATTTACAACTTTCGATAAAATTATTGTTGTTAGTGATATAGATAGAGAATATTTATTGGAATCCTTACATTTAGATAAACGTAAAGTATCTACGGTCACCAATGGTGTGGATTTAGACTTCTTTCATCCATTAAACACCAAATATGAAAATGAAAAATTCACATTGGGATTCTCAGGAATAATGGATTATTATCCAAATTTAGAGGGAGCCAAGTACTTCTTAAATGATATATTTCCAAAGCTTTTAAGTAAAATAGATGACGTAGAGTTTTATATTATAGGAAAAAATCCACCAAAAGAATTGCAAGATTTATCACAAAAGTTTAAGGGTAAAGTAAAAGTCACTGGTTTTGTTAATGATATTAGGGAATACCTCAATCGATTAGATGTATACATTTCACCTTTAAATAGCGGTGGGGGTATAAAAAATAAAGTGTTAGAGGCAATGGCAATGGAGTTGCCTATAATTGCTTCAGCAACCAGTGTTTCCGGAATTGAATATAATGATGAAATTATAGTATATAAAAATAATGATGATTTTATTTTGAAAATTTTTGAACTTTATAACAGTAAGACGAAGAGAGTTAAATTAGCTAAAACAGCAAGAGAATATGTCGATACTAACTATTCTTGGAAAGCTAAGGCAGTAGAATATCATAATATTATTAATAAAATGAAATTGGAAGGGAGGGAAAATTAGGTGGAAAGAATGATAATTTTCCTATACCTAATATTATCACCCTTTTTAATGGTTCTGTCATTAATAAATATTGAGATAATAGGTTTAAGATTATCGAATCTGATCCCGTTTACTTTATGGGCAGTAAGTTTTTCACTATTGATAGTTAAATGTTATCGAACTAAGACATTAAAAATGAATGGCACATTACTAATTTTAAGCAGTCTATTACTAGCAATGGTTTTGAAATATCTTTTTAATGGTGAAGGTGCAGATAAAAATCCAATGTTTGTGACCTTTTTCTGGGTGATTTTATATTTTATCGGAATAAATTTAAATTTTAAAAACTCAAAAAAATATCTAAGAATCTTTGAGAAGGTTGGTTTCATTTCTGTTTTTATAGGAATAATACTTTATCATTTAAATATACCTCTGTATTCTTTTGAGTATGTAGGAACAGATAGATATTTCTTAATGGGCGAAAAATATCGTGCTATGGGGACTTTTGTTAATCCAAATGCATTTGCGTATTTTATGGTATTTTTATACATAGTTACTCGATTTAAAAATAATTCTGATTTCTTGTTTATAAAAGTTTTGGTATTAGGATATGGAATATTTATTACTTATTCAAGGTCCGCTCTCCTAATTTATTTGTTAGTACTATTAGTAGATGCAGCATATTCTTTGTATAGAGAGAACAAATTAAAATATGTGATTAAAAAATTTGCAGTACCTGTAATATTAATTGTGGCAGCATTTATAATCATTAATTACAATAGGATTGCAAATCAAATACTTAGAGTACCAGATCTAATTAATAACCCTAGATGGGAAAAGTGGGAAGTAGCTTGGTCATTTATTTTTAAAGACTTAAAAACCTTTTTAATTGGTAATGACCTGGCTGTTCCTATTAGCATGAATGGAATTACTTTTAGTGATAATCAATTTTTATACTTTGCTTTGTATTATGGATTAATAGGATTTGTTTTTTGGTTAGCTTTTTTTATTAACCAATTTATTAATAGTAGTAAAGCATTTTTAAATATTGGTAATAAAAGTTCAATTAGAAAAAATAATTTCAATAAATTTATTTTATTATTATCTTTTTGTTTAATGGGACTGGTAAGTAATATTTACTTTATTTTTCCGATTTCTTTTTATCTTCCGCTTTTTCTAGGATTTTTAGATAATGAACATTTATTGAGGGACATGGAAGTTAAGAAGTTGAAAGAAAACAGGAAAATAAATATTCTATATATTTTGGGTACAACTACAGTTGGTGGGGGACCTAACCATGTTTATACGCTTTTATCTAATTTAGATAAAAAGTATAAGGCTGTATTAGTTTGTCCAAATGATGGCCCCTTCTTTGAGAAATTTAACCATTTGAATAATGTAAGAGTAAAAGAAATAAATATTAGGAAGGTAAAGTTAGTTAATTTTATTGCCCTATTGAGATTAATAAAAGAAGAAAAAATACATCTAATTCATAGCCATGGCAAGGGTGCGGGATTATATAGCAGGGTGGTCGGCATAATAAAGGGGAAAAAAGTAGTTCATACTTTTCACGGTATTCATTATCATAAGGACCAGTCTACCCTTTATAAGGTACTTTACTTAAGTTACGAAATAATAATGTCATTTTTTACTAATTATTTCATTAACGTATCACAGTCGGAAAAGCTTCTAGCAGAAAAGTTAAAAATTCTACTGCCAATAAATAAATCAAAAGTAATTTTTAATGCTGTTGATATTGAGGAACTAAGAAATCAATCTAAAATATCAATGAACAATGCAATTTATGAAAACATAAAAAAACTAAAGGAAGAAAATTACTTATTATATGGCATGGTGGCAAATTTTTACTTTGCAAAGGGTCATGAATTTTTAATTCAATCGTTAAGCTTATTGGACCCAGATTTGAAAATTAAGCTAATATTAATTGGTGACGGCCCATTAATGGACGAAATGGTAGAGTTAGCAAAGAAACTTAATGTAGAAAACAGAGTTTTATTCTTAGGTTCACAAGATGGTATTTACAATTATTTAACAAAAATAGATGTCTTTGTACTTTGTTCAAGATGGGAAGGAATGCCGATTTCTCTAATTGAGGCAATGTATGCAGGTAAACCTATTATCGGAACAAATGTGGTGGGTATAAAAGAAATAGTACGTCATATGGAAAATGGCCTTCTTGTAGAATCGGAATCTCCTACTGCAATTGCTAATGCAATTAATTTAATGTACTCAAATGATGAACAAAGAAAAACATTTGGGAAAAATTCAGTTATGGTTGCTGAAAGCACATTTTCTCTACGTAAAATGATTGATGAGGTTGAGGAAATTTATGATGAGCTAACTTGAAAAAGATGGCCTAAAGATGGAAGAAGGAATGTTTTTGATTAAGCAGTTATTATTTAGATTTAGCAACCCCATTTTTAGAGACAGTATGTTTGTGTTAATAAGTAATCTTCTTGCACAAGGTATGAATTTTTTGACATTAATTATTTTAGCAAGGCACTTTGGCCCTGATCAAATTGCCTTGTATACAACAAGCCTTATTTTGTTAACATTATTGTTGTCTCTTGCGGACAGTGGACTTTCTAATTCAATCGTAAATCTTGTTAACCAAAAGGCAATTAATTCAACTCATGAAATGTATGAATATTTAAAGGCCGGATTATTGATAAGGGTAGGCTTGGGATTATTTATCTCTTTTATGGGTCTTTTTATTTCTGAATTTCTTGCAATTAATATTTATAATTCCATCAGTTTAAAAGAACTTTTTATTTTTGCCTTTCTTGGTGTAGCTATCTTAAGCTTACATAGTTATATCTCGACTATTTATCAAACTCAAAACAAATTTAAAATTAGGTCTAAATATCAAATATCCACAAGCGTTATTAGAATGTTGGGACTAATCTTTTTATTTCTCATGCCAGATCATTTCACAATTATGAATTCATTTATTATTTATATTTTCTCCCCGTTGATTGTAATGATATTTCATTTCTCTGAGATACTAAAAATAATCAAACAACCTTTTACAATGGAGAATTTTAAAAAGAAAACAAAGATAATTTACAGTTATTCAAAGTGGTTATTCTTGTCAATGGTAGCTGTTTTATTAATATCCAGATTAGATCAATTTATGTTACTAAAAATGGTGACAGTTAAAGAGGCTGGATACTATGCAATTGCTACGCAACTAATAATGGTTTTACCTCTAGTTACTGAGAGTTTAACTACAGTATTATTGCCAAAGGTAGCAAATATTAACACTGACTTAAGATTCTATAGGGCGAAGATTATCAAAATAGTAGGTCCAGTAAGTCTCCTTTTGTTACTATTAATACCAATTGCAGAATTAATTATTGTACTTTTATTTGGGGAGAGCTATGCACCCGCAATACCGATATTCCAAATTCTTGTAGTTGGTTTTTCTTTAGACATTACCATAAATTTATTAAGCTTAGTTTTTTATTCAACATCAAAAGTTTGGTATTTAACAATTTTAAACTATATTCAACTAATAATAGTTATTGTTGGTAACTTATTGCTAATTCCTAGTTTTCAGGCATTTGGAGCAGCACTAAGTGCAGTTATTGTTAGAATTATCGCACTCGTATATATATTGTATTTTTCAAGTAAGGTTATTAAAACAACTACTTCAATGTAAGTATTTAAGGGGTCTATTATGAAAGTTGCTATCGTACATGAATGGTTAGAAACGTATGCTGGTTCTGAAAAAGTTCTTGAGAAGATATTGAATATTTTTCCTGATGCAGATTTATTTGCACTTGTAGATTTTTTACCTGATAACAAAAGGGACTTTATTCATAATAAAAAGGTTAATACTTCATTTATTCAAAATTTACCTAGTTCAAGGAAAAATTTCAGAAAATACTTACCTTTGTTTCCAATCGCAATTGAACAGTTTGATCTTTCAGGATATGATTTGATAATTTCAAGTGCACACGCTGTTTCAAAAGGCGTAATTACAGGGCCAAACCAAATTCACATTTCCTATGTTCATTCTCCTATTCGCTACGCATGGGATTTACAACATCAGTATTTAAAAGAATCAAACCTTAATAAAGGATTAAAAGGAATTCTTGCAAAACTTATTTTGCATTATATTAGGCTTTGGGATTATCGAACATCAAATAGTGTTGATTTATTTATCTCCAACTCTAAATTCATCGCAAGTAGAATATGGAAAATTTATAGGAGAGAAGCTACCGTAATTTATCCTCCAGTAGAAATTAACTCTTTTGAATTTAGTGACAAAAAGGAGGATTTTTTTCTAACAGCATCAAGGATGGTCCCATATAAGAAAATAGACTTGATTGTGGAAGCATTCTCAAAAATGCCGGAAAAAGAGCTAGTAGTAATTGGTGACGGTTCTGAATATGACAAAGTAAAAGAAAAAGCAGGGAAAAATGTTAAATTGCTTGGATATCAGTCTGATGAAGTTTTAAAGGATTATATGAAAAAGTCTAAAGCCTTTGTGTTTGCAGCAGAAGAGGACTTTGGTATTATTCCAGTAGAAGCTCAGGCTTGTGGTACTCCTGTTATAGCTTACGGCAAAGGAGGAGCGCTTGAAACAGTCATTAGTACGGGCGACAAACCTACTGGCCTATTTTTCGATGAGCAATCTGTAGATTCAATTTGTGAAACAGTTCAAAGGTTTGAAAAAGAAATTGATAATTTTAAACCAGAAAACTGCAGAATGAATGCTATAAGATTTTCACCAGAGAGATTTCAACAGGAATTAACAAATATAATTGATGAATACCTAAAAGTTAAGAGTAAACAGGGAGAATTAAAGTGATTCATAAGATTAAAGGTACAATAAGAAAATTCTGGCATACTTACCTAACTCTGAATACCAAATATTTCAAAAAAGGACATTTGATTATTGGGGAAGAATGTAATATATCTAGAAAAGCAAAAATTTCTGTCGGTCAAGATGCCAAATTAGTTATTGGGAATGGCGTTACGATTGACGAATTAACTAGGATAACAGTTCATGCCAATTCTACATTAATAATTGGAAATAATGTTTATATATCATTTAGTTCATTAATAAGTAGTAACAGTATTGTTGAAATAGGAAATGATTCATTAATTGCTCATTTTGTTTCAATCTTGGATACAAACCATGTATTTAAGGATAATAAATTAAAGATTAATCAGCAAGGTGGAATTAGTGAACCAATTTATATTGGTGAAGATGTATGGGTTGCTGCGGGAACTATTGTATTACCAGGTGTAAAAGTCGGTAGTCATAGTATTCTCGCCGCGAATTCAGTAGTGAACAAAGATGTGCAAGAATCCGCTATTGTAGGTGGAGTCCCCGGTAAAGTAATTAAATATAGAAGTTAAATAATAATTAATGAAATGAAGACAGCTAAATATTGTCTCTATATAAAGGAGAATTCTAAGGATGAAATTAGTTCTCTTATCCGGAGGGTCAGGAAAGCGTCTCTGGCCATTATCTAATGAATCACGATCAAAGCAGTTTTTAAAAATATTAGAGGATCAAAGTGGAAATTATGTCTCAATGGTTCAACGTGTTTATCAACAGCTTGAAACTGTCAATATGAAAGAATCTGCAGTGATTGCTACAAGTAAATCTCAAGTAGAAATGATACAGAGTCAACTAGGTACTGACGTTTCAATTGTTATTGAACCAGAGCGTCGGGATACATTTCCTGCTATAGCTTTGTCATCTGTTTACTTATATTCAGAGCAAAATGCGGATTTAAACGAGGTCGTGGCTGTATTACCTGTTGACCCTTATGTCGAGAATGAATTTTTTAAAAAGGTAGTTCAATTAGAGCAAGTAGTAGTTCAGGGCTCTGATACCGATCTAGCTTTAATAGGGGTTAAGCCAACCTTCCCATCCTCAAAATATGGCTATATAATACCAGAAGCAACTGAAGAAACAGGGGAAGATTGTTTACCTGTTAGTCATTTTAAAGAAAAGCCCTCTGAAGAATCCGCGAGGGAGTTAATCGAGCATGGAGCTTTTTGGAATTGTGGTGTATTTGCATTTAAATTAAAATACATTATTAACATAGTCAAACAGCTAGGACTTCCTTTGAATTATCAGGAATTACTTAAAAAATATCATTTGCTTCCTAAAAACAGTTTTGATTATGAAGTAGTTGAAAAGGCAAATAGTATCGTTGTTCTACCTTATGGAGGATATTGGAAGGACTTAGGAACATGGAATACACTTACTGAAGAAATGGGTTCAAATGTAATAGGCTTAGGAAAAATTAGTGAGGATAGCCATAATACACATCTCGTTAATGAACTTGAAATTCCTGTTGCAATTTTAGGAGTTAAAGATTTGCTTGTTGCAGCTTCTCCCGATGGGATTTTAGTAACAGAAAAAGCTGCTAGTCCACGTTTAAAAGAAATGATAACAGATTTTGACCAAAGACCAATGTATGAGGAAAGACGGTGGGGTTGGTATAAAGTATTAGATTATACCAAGTTTGATGATGGTACCGAAATGCTAACGAAAAAAATATGCATTGTATCAGGAAAAAACCTGAGCTATCAACTTCATGACAAACGAAGTGAGATCTGGACAATTGTTAAGGGCGAAGGAGAAATTGTTCTTAATGATCAATTACATTTCGTTATGGCTGGAGACGTAGTTAAAGTTCCAACTGGATATAAACATGCTATTAGAGCAAATGCGGACTTGGAAATAATTGAAGTTCAACGAGGTTCGGAATTGATTGAAGAAGATATCACAAGATTAGAGCTAGTATGGGATAAGATCCTTAATCGAACTAAAGAGTCAGTTCACAGTTCATAACAGATTAAAAAAGGCTTTAGAGATTTCTCTAAAGCCTTTTTATTAATTGTTAATTTCTAGCTGTTGTTCAAGAACCTGATGAATTCTTGCTTTTTCTTCATCCGAAATTAATTGATAAGATACTCCATTAATTGTTGTACCTTGTGCAGTGACTTGTAATTGTTCAATAGATTTTGCTGCTTCTCGGTACTTACTTTGAATAGTTACCATTTCATTGAAAGTTAAATTTGTTTTTACGTTATTGCCTAGTGCTGCAAATATATCGCCATAATTGGTTAATGAACTTAAACTTGCTCCTTCATTAATAACTGCCTGGATGATCTGACGTTGACGCTGCTGTCTGCCAAAATCACCTCTTGGGTCTTCATAACGCATTCTTGAGAACTTTAATGCTTTTTCACCATTTAATTGTATTTCTCCGACGGGGAAGTGAGTCCCTTCGTAGGTGAATTCTAAATCGTTTTGTACGGTTACTCCACCTACAGAATCTACTATATCCTTGAAACCTTCCATATTAATTTGGACATAATAATCAATTGGAATGTTTAGCAGATTTTCAATTGAATCAAGGGACATCTCTACGCCTCCAAAAGCATAGGCATGATTAATCTTATCCATTGAACCTCTTCCCACAATTTCTGTCCTTGTATCACGTGGAATACTTAACATTTTAACGGAATTTGTATTCGGATTAACTGCAAGTACAATCATTGTATCTGATCGCCCGCGATCACCTGGTCTTTGGTCAACGCCAAGTAGTGCTACCGAAAATGGATCTGCTTTTTTCAGTGATATATCTTCTGTCCGCTTTTCTGATTTTTCTCTTTCAAGCGGAGTGTGCATGGTATCCACTGCTGTCGTTAGTGAGTTATAAACTGAGTATGCATAAGCACCTACAGCTACTATTAATATCGCAAAGGTAAACATGACGACACGTAACCATTTGCGTTTTTTCTTTTTTTTATCTGCTCTAGTACCCATGTTAGATAATTCCTCCTTAAATGAAAACTTATTATAAAGTATAAAATGTCCAATAAAAGTATAGACGAAGATTCGACAATAAATGTTTCATTTTTCACTATCCATTAACTATACAATCTTATCATGTCCCGAATAATATTTTAACAGGCATTATATTCCTCCAATTATGAAAAATAATCACCAAAAAATCATAGCAGAAATTACCTATTTTTTATACATTTTTTTAAAAAAATGAATATGTTTACCATGTTTTTTGTCGAAAAGTGTAAGATTAACAATTTCTAAAGGTGTTTTGTTACAGATTAAAATTTCTAGATGAAAAAAATCCGGGGGGTTTTTGTAGACTTATAGTTTGCAAGTTTTGTAGAATAAAGGAAGTGATTTGCAAAACCTGTAACTTGCAATCTAAGATTTTTTAAAAAGGGAGAGAGTAATGAAACGGTATTTTGTTGTTTTCAGCTTAGTGTTTACATTAGTATTTATGTCTTTACCATCTTTAGTCGGACATGCAGAGGTAACTTCGAAACGGATGGATGGTGCTGATCGTTTTGCTGTATCGGTTAATGTTTCGAAAGAAGGATGGCCTAATGGCAGTGGAACGGTTATCCTTGCTAACTATCTAGCCTTTGCCGATGCGTTAGCTGCATCGCCACTTGCGTTTAAAGAAGATGCGCCAATCTTGTTAACCCATTCTAATTCAATCACTCAAACTACGATGGATGAAATTAGTAGATTAAAAGCTTCAAGGGTACTTTTAGTTGGGGGACCAGGAAGTATTTCTGAGAACATCGTTAGTCAATTAAAACAAAAAGGAATTCAAACAATTGAAAGAATTGGGGGAATCGATCGTTATGAAGTTTCCTTTAATATCGCACAAAAATTAGGCCAAACGGACACTGCTGTGTTAGCTAACGGATTAAAGTTCCCTGATGCTTTAGCGATTGCACCTTATGCAGCTCAGAACGGATATCCAATCTTACTATCTCAAGACAATTCCTTACCAAGCAAAACAACAGAGGCTTTTCAAACAAAAGGTATCACTAAAACCATCATCGTTGGTGGTGAGGGAAGTGTTTCAGCTAATGTTGCTTCCAAAGTCCCGAATGTAAATAGAATCGGCGGGAAAGACCGATATGAGGTTTCAGCAAATATCGTTACTCAACTAAATTTGGCTGCAAATAAGGCATTTTTAGCTACAGGCATGACATTTGCTGATGCGCTAACTGGATCTGTTCTTGCGGCGAAACAAAATGCTCCTATGCTGTTAATGCACCCAACGACAGTACCAACTGCTATTCAATCACTTGTGCAAACAAAGAACATTCAAGATTTCGTGATTCTTGGTGGTACAGCCTCTGTACCTGAACGTGTATTCCAAATCCTAACTGGACAAGCTCCTGCACTGCCTTTAGAAGGCAAGACCATTGTTATTGATCCAGGTCATGGCGGAACTGATCCTGGTGCCGTCCAAAACGGATACGTAGAAAAAAACCTAAATAACCAGTTTTCTTTAAAGTTTGCAGATAAGCTTCAGAAGCTGGGAGCAAACATCATTTATACTAGAAATCCGAATTCTGATAACTTTATTGATTTACCAGAACGAGCAAGCTTTGCGAATACAACCAATGCAGATTTGTTTGTAAGTATTCATCACGATTCAAATGTTTCAACCTCACCAAGTGGATTTAGCATTCACTACAGTTCTTACCGACCGGCGATTGAAGTGAATGATGTTTATGTTCTATCCAATGGTGTTAAATATCCTTTCATTCGAGAAGAAACAGAAAATAAACAGTTTATTGTTAGAAACGGTTCAACTGAAATGGCACTTAGCTATGTAGGAAATAATATTGCTTATGATCCAACTCCATCTCCTGCAGTCGTAACAACGAAGGCATTAACAGATGTTTTTGTTACTGCACTTGCTTATCCTGGGATCAAGGCAACTACTGCATACTCATCAACAGGAATTAGAGACAGCAATCTTTATGTAACCCGTTGGACCAATATGCCGTCTATATTAATTGAGTTAGGTTTTATGTCTAATTCAAACGAAGTAAAACTACTGGCAAATCCAACAGTACAGGACACGAGAGCTCAAAACTTAGCTAACAGTATTAAAGACTATTTCAATAAGTAAAACGAAAGGATTATTTCGAAATCAAATCGGAATAATCCTTTTTACTTATAATATTGGGTAAAATACCCATATTAAAAAGAAAGTCAAAGGTAAAATATAATAAAACCGCAATATATAATTTTTGTTACACTTTCAACATCCTAGTTGTAAAATTTCAATTTATGCTATAATAACATCTGTATTTAAGAAGAAAGTATGTATAAAATTTTTTTGATTAATTTTTTAGTTTCTCTAGGGGGTATTTTTTATGAAATACCGAACAAGAATGCTCACTCTTGTCTGTATTGATTCAGCAGTTGTTTTATTATCTTTATACATGTCCTATTTTTTAATAAATCCGTATTCCGGATATATATTAATTCTTCCGGTTCTAAAGCACATGATTTTAACTACATCGATTACTCTATTGTTGACTCACCATGTGTTCTCTTACATTTTTGGGTTATATAGAAGAGTGTGGGCTTATGCAAGTATGGAAGAACTAGTAGGGGTATTCTTTGTGGTAAGCTCATCCATCGGGATTACTGCGGTTGTTCAAAAAATTGCTTTTGACAACATCTATCTTCAGGGTCTTTCTGTTACCTTTATGCTTAACATACTCTTTTTAGGAGGAGTTCGTTTTTGGTCAAGATTTTTAAAAACAGTTAAATTCGAGATTCGAACCAAAGGAATTCGCCCAAGTAAAACGAAGAGAACTTTAATCATTGGAGCGGGTTCAACAGGACGGATGTTGTTACAACAATTAAAAGACCATCCAACAACTGACTTAACCCCAGTAGCCTTTTTGGATGATAATGAAAAGGTGCAACGACTTCATGTAGGTGGCTTACCAGTTGCTGGTAAGATAAATGATTTAGCAAAAATAGTTAAGCGATTTAATGTGGATCATGTCGTTATTGCGATACCATCTTTGCAGAAGCAAAAATTACATGAAATTGTAACAGAAGCAAAACAGGTGTGCCAAGATGTTCAGATTCTTCCGATGATTGGCGACTTAGCGTCTGGGAAGGTCGCTATTAGTGAGATTCGAGACGTGTCGATTGGTGACCTTTTAGGTCGAGAACCTGTTGAGTTGGACAATAAAGGAATTGCTGAGAAAATTGAGAACCAAACCATCCTTATCACTGGAGCAGGCGGCTCCATCGGATCTGAATTATGCAGGCAGTTATGTCAATTTAAGCCTAAGACGATGATTTTGTTAGGTCATGGTGAAAACAGTATTTATTCAATTGAAATGGAACTGAAAAATAAATATGGCGAAGAAATTGAATTCTTAACAGAAATTGCGGATGTTCAAGACCGTGAAAAAATGTTTGATATTCTATTTAAATATAAACCATATCTTGTTTATCATGCTGCTGCACACAAGCATGTACCGCTTATGGAACGAAATCCTGAGGCGGCAGTCAAGAATAATGTATATGGAACGAAGAACGTAGCCGATGCTTCAGATGCTGCTGGTGTAAATACCTTTGTATTGGTATCAACAGATAAGGCTGTTAATCCAACGAGTGTAATGGGTTCTACTAAGAGAGTCGCGGAAATCATCATTCAAAATTTAGCACGCCATAGCCAGACTCGTTTTGTAGCGGTACGATTTGGGAATGTATTGGGAAGCCGAGGCAGTGTTGTTCCTCTTTTCAAGAAGCAAATTGCAAAGGGCGGCCCTGTAACGGTAACTCATCCGGATATGACGAGATATTTTATGACTATTCCTGAAGCCTCGAGATTGGTTATTCAAGCTGGAGTACTAGCTCGTGGAGGAGAAATATTTGTCCTTGATATGGGTGAACCAGTGAAAATTGTCGATTTAGCAAAAAATTTAATTAAGTTGTCTGGATATACTGAGGATGAAATTAAAATAGAATATTCAGGTATGCGTCCAGGAGAAAAGCTATATGAAGAAATATTAAATAAAGAAGAAATTCATCCGGAAAAGATATTTCCGAAAATTTATATTGGTAAGGCTACATTGGAAAATGCTGAAGAAATCATAAAACAAATTGAGGAACATTTAGATAATAAGGAAATGTTACGTAAAACCTTATTGGAAATTGCTAATCGAAAAAGAGTTAAGGAAAAAAAAACAAACGAAAAAAAAGTTTTATCAACTACTTGAAAGAAACGTAAGGGATTATAACCCTTACGTTTTAACCATTAACTTATTTACATAAAAGGAAGCGAATCTATGGAGAAAATCAATAAGGGTTTAAATGTCATCATTGGAGAACATGTTCAATTTGGTGAAAATGTTACGATTGGAAATAATGTCATTATTTATGACGGCGTTCAAATTGGAAATAACGTTATGATACAAGATAATGCCGTGATTGGAAAACAGCCGGCACGAGCAAAGAATTCAATCCTTCCTGAGGTGAAGAAGCTGCCTCCAACCGTAATCGGAAGTGGTGTTACAATTGGTACTTCTTCCATCATTTATGCAAATGCTGACATTGCAGATGATGTGTTTGTAGCCGATTTAGCTACTATCCGTGAGAGGGTTACAATTGGAGAGAAAACGATTGTAGGAAGAGGCGTTGCAGTCGAAAATGACTGTACGGTCGGCAAGTATTGCAAGCTTGAAACAAACTGTTACATCACTGCTTACTCCTCAATCGAAGATTACGTGTTTATTGCACCATGTGTGGTTACAACAAATGATAATTACATGGCAAGATCGAAAGAGAGATATGAGCATTTTAAAGGTGTTACCATTAAGACTGGCGGAAGAATTGGTGCTAATGCAACTATCTTACCTGGTAAAACCATTCATGAAGATGGAGCCGTCGCAGCTGGCAGTGTGGTAACGAAAGATGTTGAGAAGGAATCAATTGTTGCAGGTGTACCTGCAAAAGCATTAAGAACTGTTCCAGAAGCACAGCTCTTAAAAAACCAATAATGGTGAGTGGTTCAATGAAAATATTACTGATTAATCATTATGTAGGTTCCAATATCCATGGAATGGAATATAGACCTTACTATTTGGCGAAGGAATGGGTAAAGGGCGGTCATGAAGTTACCATGATTGGTGCCTCCTTTTCTCATATTCGGACCGTTCAGCCAGAGGTTGAGAACAATTGGAAAGAAGAATATCATGATGGAATACGGTATTTATGGGTCAAAACACCATCCTATGAAGGGAATGGCGTTAAACGAATTATTAATATGGCGGTTTTTATGAAAGAATTGATGTTTCATTCTGCTAAGCTTGCAGAAACATATAAGCCAGATGTTGTGATTGCTTCATCCACCTATCCGTTAGATATCTATCCAGCTAGAAAAATTGCCAACAAAGTAAAAGCAAAGCTCATATTTGAAGTACATGACCTTTGGCCATTGTCACCAATGGAGCTAGGTAATATGTCTGCTAAACATCCATTTATTATGGTCATGCAAAAAGGCGAAAACGATGCTTATCGTTATGCAGATAAGGTTGTTTCTCTTTTACCAAAAGCGGATCAGCACATGATTGAACATGGAATGGAGCCAAGTAAGTTTAGGTATCTTCCAAATGGTATTGATATAGAGCAATGGGAGCAAGCGCATGAGAAAATTCCAAATGATCATAAGGACGTAATTGATGATCTTAGGAAAAATGGTAAATTTCTTATTGGATATGCAGGAACTCACGGAATTGCAAATGCCCTTGAGTACTTAATTGAGGCCGCAGAACGGACATATGATGAGCGTATTGCGTACGTTTTAGTAGGAAAAGGTCCAGAAAGAGATAATCTAATAAACAAGGTGAAAGAGAAAAACCTGAAAAACATTCATTTCTTGCCTGTCATTAATAAAAAGGCAATTCCAGACTTTTTGTCACAAATGGACGCATTATATATAGGCTGGCGAAGGAGCCCATTATACCGGTTTGGTGTAAGTCCTAACAAGCTGTTAGATTATTTAATGGCTGGGAAACCCATCATTCATGGTATAGAAGCAGGAAATGACCTTGTGGCTGAAGCGGGAGCCGGAATAACCATTCCGCCAGAGGATCCAGATGAAGTTGCTCAGGCTGCGAAGAAAATGCTTGAATTACCAGAGGACCGGAGAAATGAGATGGGAACAAATGGTCAAAGGTTCGTCATAGAAACACATGACTATCGTGTTCTTTCTCAAAAGTTTATTGATATTATGAATGAAAACTAACTAGTAGGTGAAACGAAATGGAATTTATCCCTTATGCTTTACCATTAATAGAAGATAATGAAATTAAGGAAGTTGTCGATACATTACATTCCAACTGGCTTAGTAAAGGCCCTAAAACAGTTGAGTTTGAAAAACAATTTAGTCAATACGTAAACGCAAATCATTCACTAGGATTAAACTCGTGTACTGCTGGGCTTCATATATCCCAGTTAGCAGCAGGTATTGGTGTAGGTGATGAGGTCATCACAACACCTTATACATTTGTTGCTTCAGCTAATACGATTATTCACACGGGTGCAACACCTGTTTTTGTTGACATTGATCCTGTTACCTTCAATATTGACCCGAAGAAAATTGAAGAAAAAATTACTTCCAAAACAAAGGCCATCATCCCTGTACATTTTGCAGGATATCCTTGTGACATGGATCCGATTATGGAAATTGCCCAGAAACATAATTTAATTGTCATTGAAGATGCAGCACATGCAGTGTATACAAAATATAAGGGCAGAATGGTTGGAAGTATCGGGGATTTTACCTGCTTTAGTTTTTATGCGACTAAAAACCTTGTTACAGGTGAAGGCGGAATGGTAACTACCCATAATGAAGAGTGGGCAGATCAACTGCGTGTGATGAGCTTGCACGGTATGAGCAAAAACGCTTGGAATCGTTATGGTGATAAAGGAACCTGGTTTTATGAGGTAGAGTATCCTGGTTTTAAATACAATATGACCGATATGCAGGCAGCATTAGGTCTTGTACAGCTAGATAAACTAGAAAGTATGCAGAGACGCCGCGAGGAAATCGCTAAGAAATACAATGAGGCATTTTCTAAAGTTGAAGGGTTCACAACTCCATACAGTAACGAGGAAAACGTTCATGCTTGGCATTTATATGTTCTTCGATTAAAGAATGGCTATTTTACCATCGATCGCGGGGAATTCATTGAGCAGTTAAAGGAAAAAGGAATCGGAACAAGTGTACATTTTATTCCAGTTCCAATGCACCCTTATTATAAAAAACTTGGGTATAATATTGAAGATTACCCTAATGCGTTAGCTGCCTATAATGGAGCGCTCTCGTTACCACTGTACCCTAAAATGACTGATGAACAAGTAGATCACGTAATCAATATGGTATTGGAGCTTGCAGAAACCTCAAAAAAATAGGTGATGATAATGAGTAAAGCAGTATCACAATATAAAACTCAAAACTATAAACAGAGTGATTTTGGAAAAAGAGCGTTTGATGTCATCATGTCAGCAATCGGTTTAATCATTTTGTCTCCGTTTTTCCTCATCATTAGTATCATGATTAAATTAGACTCACCTGGACCTGTTTTATTTAAACAGGTTCGAGTGGGAAGATATGAGCGGAACTTTAAGATCCTAAAGTTCAGAACAATGGTTACGGATGCGGAAAAAAAAGGAGCACAGATTACGGTCGGAAGAGACAGCCGAATCACGCGTGTGGGGCATTTTCTAAGAAAGTCAAAGCTTGATGAGTTACCACAATTAATTAATGTCTTTATAGGCGATATGAGCCTTGTTGGCCCGCGGCCTGAAGTTCCTAAATACACACAGTACTATACCAAGGTACAGAAGAGGATTTTTGAACTTCGTCCGGGTATAACGGATTATTCCTCGATTAAATATCGTGATGAAAACGAGATTCTGGCTTTAAGCAATGATCCTGAAAAGACGTACATTGAAGAAATCATGGTCGATAAGTTAAAGTTGAACTTAGAATACTTGGAGAATAAATCACTTCTGACTGATATAAAAATTATTTTTAATACCTTTTTAAAAATCATAAAATAAGAAAAAGGAAGATTATGTCGATTTTGAAGACATAATCTTCCTTTTTTGTAGGAAAAAAGACGGGTTTGGAGGTATAATGGCAATAGGGGGTTGGAGAATAATGAGAAAAGTAACAATCATTTCTATTTTTATTTCACTATTGCTAATTTTAGGGTTTTCTGTACCATCTTCTGCAGAGCAAATTACAGACTTGCCAGAACGAATTGATGGCAAAGATCGCTTCGCTGTAGCTGTGAACATTTCAAAAAAATGGGGACAAGCAGACACAGTTATCCTTGCAAATTATTTAGCCTTCGCTGATGCACTTACAGCGACGCCGCTTGCTTATAAACTTAATGCACCCATATTACTTACACATCCTAATATGTTGACAGAGGAAACGAAGAAACAGATTCAGACGCTTGGGGTAAAAAATGTGGTGGTTGTAGGTGGAACTGGCAGTGTCTCAGATAATGTAGTTTCAAATATTACTAGTCTTGGAATTTCTAATATTACAAGGATTTCAGGAAAAGACCGTTTCGAGGTCTCCAAGAATATTGCAGAACAAATAGGATTCAAAGGAACAGCTGTTTTTGCAAATGGCTTCGTATTTGCTGATGCTTTATCAATAGCACCCTATGCGTCGATTAACGGTTATCCAATTTTATTAACTAAGAACAGTGAAATTCCGCAAGAAATCAATGACCTTTTACTCACAAGTATGATTACCCAATCGATTGTCATTGGAGGAGAAGGCAGTGTAAGTCCTAATGTATTTAATCAGCTTCCTGGTGCTTCTAGAATCGGCGGGAAGGATCGTTATGAAGTGGCTGCAAACGTGGCGAATACCTTTGGTCAAAACAGAAGCAAGAATTACATTGCAACAGGTTTAACTTTTGCGGATGCACTTACGGGTTCTGTACTAGCTGCAAAGGAAAATGCAGTTATCCTTTTAGCCAAAAACGATCATTTACCTGCACCGACAATAGGGGTTATTTCTCAAAAGGATGTTCCAGTAACCATTCTTGGAGGAGCGGGTTCTGTAAAAGATGAAATTGTTCAAAAACTTACCTCGATGAAACCAAGCAGCCGACCAATTCTTTATATTGTGCCACATCAAGATGATGAAATACTATCTTATGGGGTTGATATTAGAAATGAGCTGTCCCGGGGAAGACAAGTACATCTGATTCTACTTACTCGAGGAGAAGATTCAGGAGCAAGAAAAACTTTGAATGGTGATTATTATTGTTACATTCATGGGAAGTATCATAACCCCCAATTGGAGGGCTATAAAGCCGATTCGCTGACTCCGGATGAATTTGCGGACGCGAGAACAGATGAGTATTACCGAGCATCAAAAGCACTAGGGGTACCAAATAGTAATATTCACACTGAATATATTCCAAATGGTCAATTCTATAGTTCCAGAGTTATCCCAATTGTTCAAAAATATCTTGCATTATTCCCAAATGCAGATGTTCGTACTTTTTCTTGGTTCGATGAGCATAGCGCACATGCGTTACTTGGAGAAACGATCCAGGGAATGCAAGCAGACGGCTTGCTGCAAAGATATCAGGCAAAATTCTTTATATCTATTAATACAGACCGTTTTTATAAGGTTCCTAAACCAATGCCAACTATTATGAATGTAATAGAAAAACAAAGCGATATCCAATTTTTAAGGAGTGCTATTGGAGAATATCGACGCTGGGATCCTCGAAATGGTCACTATGCAGTGGGTTATCACTCGGTGCAATCACAATTTGATTCTTTGTGGAATGATCCATATGTTAATAGTCACTACTAATCTATAAAAACTAGGAAAGTTGATTAAGTGTTTTTTACTAATTGACTTTCCTAGTTTTATCCATTTTATAGGTAGTTAGTAACAAAATGCTTATTAATCTTTCATAATGAAGTACCAAGTTGTAAAATTGTCTTTGGTTAATAGAAAGGGGACTTTACATTGTATCGTAGTTTTACTACTTTTTTACTAGTTGGATTACTGTTTGTGCTGTTTCATGTGCAACAGGTGCATGCAGCTGAATTAGACGGAATTCCAAACAGAATTGACGGACAAGATCGATTTCATGTAGCGACAAACATTTCGAAAAATTGGAATCAGGCAGATTATGTAGTAATCGCAAATTATTTAGCATTTGCAGATGCACTGACTTCCACTCCATTTGCTTATAAATTAAATGCACCTATTTTACTATCACATCCTAATTCACTTACTTTAGAAACAAAAAAAGAAATCAATCGATTAAACGTTAAGAAGGTATATGTTGTAGGTGGCCCAGGCAGTATTTCAGATCATGTAATGGAGGAATTAGGGGAGAATGGCAAAAGAGTGGTGGAGAGAATTGGCGGAAAAGACCGCTTTGAAGTAGCCATTAATGTAGCCAAGAAACTCGGATCAAAAAATCAAGCTATTGTTGCAAATGGGTTTGTTTTTCCAGATGCTTTAACTATTGCTCCGTTTGCAGCAGCAAATGAAATTCCAATTTTATTAACTGGTAATACCAATTTACCAGCCAATATTAACAACTATTTAAAAAATTCTTCCATAAATAAAACGTGGGTAATCGGTGGCGAAGGAAGTGTAAGTCCATCAATAATGAACGGATTGCCCTCACCTTCAAGAATTGGTGGGAAGGACCGATATGAAGTAGCAGCTAATGTTGCGAAAACATTCGGAAGTACGAACAAGAAATATTTTCTTGCGACGGGAATGTCATTTGCTGATGCTTTAACAGGTTCCATTTTGGCGGCAAAAGAGGGCGGCAATATTTTATTGACGCAGAATAAGAAAATTCCTGAACCTACATTACAACTTTTAGATCAAAACAATAGGCATGTAACCATTCTAGGAGGAACTGGCTCAATAGGTGATGAAATTGTGGACACGCTTATCGAACTGCACCCTTCCGATCGTCCTATTCTATACTTAGCCCCGCACCAGGACGATGAAATTTTAAGTTTTGGGATTGATATAAGAAATGAATTATCTCACGGACGTAATGTCCATGTGATCTTAATGACTGATGGAGAAAATTCAGGGGCAAGAGACATTTTGAATGGTCAATATGATCATGAATCAACTTATCCAATATTTGCAGGAGATAAGATATATTGTAATTGGCATCATACTTACCATGATCCTATTCTAGAAAACTATCAGGGTAAGCACCTCACTTTTGAAGAGTTTTCAAGTTTAAGAACATCGGAGTTTAAAAGGGCATTACATTCACTTGGAGTACCTGAGAACCAAATTCACATCGAGGCAGTACCGACGGGAATTATTAATATTGATAACGTAGAAAGAATTATTGAAAAATACTTAGCCTTATACCCTTCTGCAGATGTAAGAAGTTTATCGTGGTTTGATGGACATTCTACCCATTCGTTAATTGGCCAAACTGTTAGATCTATGCAGCAAACAGGTGTCATTCAGCAGTACCAGGTTAAATACTTTCTGTCTATTTATACAGACCGTTTTTATCCTGTGGAAAAGCCGCTTGAAACTAGGGTGGAGTTTATGGAAAAGGAAAGTGATCTTGCTTTATTAATGAATGCTGCGAATGAATATATAAAATTTGATCCTTCAGCTGGATTTTATGGTATTGGTTATCACTCTGTAAGTGAACAATTTAATGCACTACTGAATGCGCCCTATAGTCAATTTCATTATTAGGTCTTATTATTCGTCAATTTACTTCATTTTATGAGGGTTGTTAAAGATTAAACTCTATTAAAATACCCTTTTTACCATTTACTCATCCAAAATTCTTTGTTAAAGTTATAGTAACTACTAAATATGTAAAAAAAAGGGGGATTTCGTCAGTTGAAATTTAGCAAACTGTCATTAAAAGTCGTTTCTAGTCTAGTATTGACATCTACACTTCTCATTCCATTTGGTGAGGCGAAAGCTTCCACTATTTCTGTTAAGCTCGTGAACTATTTAGGTAACACAAGCTCTGTTGATTTTGATACTCAAGGTTTTTATCAAATTGGAACTCGTTTTTCTGGTAAGGATCGATTTGAAGTTGCAGAAAATGTTGCTTCAAGTGGATGGACAAGTGCAGAAACCGTATTTGTGGTGAATTATATGGCATTTGCTGATGCCTTATCAGCAGCGCCGCTTGCAAAAAAATATGATGCACCAATCCTTTTAACAAAGGCGGACACATTACCTGAGACAACGAAGGCCAAAATTCAATCACTTAAACCATCAAGAATCGTGATTGTCGGTGGATCAGGAAGTGTTTCAGGAAATGTCGAAAATCAGTTAAGGACCATTACTGGGAATGTTGAGAGAATTGGTGGCTCTGACCGTTACGAAGTGGCTAAGTATGTTGCAGAAAAAATGGGATCTACTTCTTCGGCAATCGTAACAAATGGTTTAGTATTTTCTGATGCTTTAGCAATTGCACCTTATGCGTCTGAAAATCAGATTCCTATATTATTAACTCAAAAAGATAAGCTTCCAAGCAGTACACAAGAAGCCTTACAAGGGAAAAGCTCTACCATAATCGTTGGTGGACCCGGCAGTGTTAACAGGGACGTTGAGAATCAATTAACTTCCCCTAGCCGAATTAGTGGAGCAGATAGGTATGAAGTATCAGCGAATATTATAAAGGACTTAGGATTAAATGCTGAAACGGTGTTTTTATCTAACGGTTTGACCTTTGCGGATGCGTTAACTGGTTCGGTTTTAGCAGCGAAACAGAGTGCTCCTCTATTATTAGTTAAAACAAATGAAATTCCTGCTCCAGTCGTAAACATCATGAAGGAAAAACAATCAACATTTATTAATATTCTTGGAGGACCAGGTTCTGTATCAGAAACGGTAGCTTCCAATCTTCCTAATGGATCTTCGATTTTATCAGGTGTTAGATATAGTGTGAAAAATGAAGCTGGAAGATTAACCTTGTATAAAGGTACTCAAAAAATTAAAGACTTTGGTACTAATTCCTTTACAGTTGGTACAACCTATTCTAACCAAAATAAAATCAAAATATATGGTAATTCAACTAGAACCTATATAGGGAATGTTGAGTTTACTTTAGAAAATGGAAATGTTCGCCCAATCAATAAAAACCTTCCAATGGAAGATTATTTAAAGGGTGTAGTACCAATTGAAATGTCACCATTATGGGAAGGTGAAGCTTTAAAAGCACAGGCAGTAGCAGCAAGAACGTATGCTACGCGCAATGTCGGCGACACGATTAATGATACCCAAAGCTATCAGGTATATGGTGGATATTATGGCGGTTATACTTCTTCTACGTATATCTCAAATATTAACAACGCAGTAGATGGAACTAATGGAATGGTTTTAAGGTATGATGGAAAACTAATCGAAGCATTTTTCTCTTCTAGTAATGGTGGTAAGGTCCTTTCTAATATAAACTCATGGGGGCCAGTTACAAACAAGATTCCTTATTTACAATTAAAAGATGATCCATACGATATTAGATCACAAAGTCCAGACTCTCATAAAAATTGGACAGTAACCTTGGTGAAAAACCAAATTGATCTAATGGGTAAAGACTTAACGCAGCCTGCTTTATGGTGGGATACTGTTGCTGAAAATCCTTCTAATGCCACTATTCTTGCTAATATGAAAAATTGGTTAGTAAGTAATAAGTATATTAATGAAAAGTATGAAGTGAAGATAGTAAATATCCCTGAGTTATCTTTCACAACTTCATTTAATGGTGACCAGAGAATTGATGGACATCTTAAATTGGTTTACCTATTAAAAGATATGTCAGATGGTTCATATGTTATGGATATTAATGGAGCAATTAAGCTTAATGAGCTTGCAATTGATAGAAGAGCGTATGATATTCGCTCTATGATAGGTTCAACAATTATGAGAAGCCCTTATATTAAAACTGTTCAAGATAATCCTGATAACTGGTCCTTTACCGGTGGAGGCTGGGGACATGGAATTGGTATGAGCCAATTTGGCGCTAAACAAATGGCCAAAGAAGGAAATGGTTATAATCAAATCTTAGAATTCTATTACCCTGGTACAACATTAGGATATTAATAAAGTAAGAGAATTGTAGGGATCTTTTCTAGGTCTTTACAATTCTTTTCTTTTAATTACATACATAAAAAACAACCACGGAGGTATTCATCTTGAAAAAGCTTTTCTCATCCCTCTTGGTCCTCATTGTATTTCTATTCTTTCATACAAATAATACCCAAGCAGCAGAGGGAGCTGTTGAAAGAATTCAGGGAGCTGATCGATTTGAGGTAGCAGTCAATATTTCAAATAAAGGCTGGCTGGATGGAACCAATACAGTTGTTTTGGTCAATTACAATGCGTATGCCGATGCACTAGCGGCTACACCTTTGGCATATCAATTAAATGCACCAATCCTTTTAACACATTCCAACCAGCTTACCAATACCACAAAGATAGAACTACAAAGGCTCAAACCGCAAAATGTTATTGTCATTGGCGGCGAAGGCAGTGTGTCAGGAAAAGTCTTTCATAGTATTCAATCTCTTGGAGTTCCTAATGTACGAAGAATTGGTGGATTAAATCGCTATGAAGTTGCCTACTTAATTGCAAAAGAATTGCCAGCAACAGAAAAAGTTATCATGGCATATGGGCAAAATTTTCCGGACGCATTGGCAATCGCTCCTTTTGCAGCAAGAAATGGTTATCCGATTCTCTTAACGGATACTGCAGACCTTCCAACCAAAACAAGGGAGGCGTTAGCTGCTAGAAAGCCAAAAGAAAGTATTGTTGTTGGTGGTGAAGGTAGTGTAAGTGCCAACGTCTTTAGACAATTGCCTTCACCTATTCGAATTGGCGGAAAGGATCGGTATGAAGTTGCGGCCAATATTGTTCAAACCCTTAATCTCAATACGAACAAAGCCTTTGTTGCGACAGGTTTAACCTTTGCTGACGCCCTAACAGGTTCTGTTTTAGCTGCTAAGGAAGATGCACCGATTTTATTAACGGGTCCCAATTCTTTACCAGATATAATTAATAATCTAATCAGCGAAAAGGGAATTTATACTTTTACGATTCTAGGCGGGTATGGTTCTGTTTCACAAAATGTTATTAGGCAAACAGGAGGCCCATTAGCAGGTCTTAAGATTGTCGTGGATGCTGGACACGGTGGAACTGATCCTGGTGCCTCTGGGTTTGGTTTAGCTGAAAAGGAAGTTGTACTAGATGTTGCTAAGCGAGTCCAAGTTAAACTCGCCGCTGCAGGTGCTGCCGTTCTAATGACAAGGGAAGATGACGTTTATCCCTCTTTAACTGATCGAATCGATTTTGCGAATAATTCAAAGGCTGATTCTTTTATTAGTATTCATGCCAATGCTGCAGAATCATCCAGTGCGTCTGGCTCTGAAACTTATTGGAACAGTCAATATTTTGGGGAGGAAAGCAAAGCTCTAGCCAAACACATCCAAGATCAACTCGTTAATGCTTTGGAAACAAGGGACCGAGGAGTCAAAGAAGCAAATTTCCTTGTTATTAAAAATACGGTTATGCCAAGTGTTTTGGTAGAACTGGCATTCATCACGAATAGTCAGGATGCTCAAAAACTTGCTGATCCTATTTATAGGGAAAAATCAGCAGTTGCCATTTTCCATGGAATTGTGAACTCTTACAACAAAAAATAGCCAGGTTTCAGAACTTGGTATTTAAAAAAGGAGGACTTACTTAAATGGTAAAGTTCCTCCTTTTATTTTTTCATTTTCTCTAATGTTAATATATAGTATATTGATGTAGTGCTTATTGATTTTAACAATCAAAAATGTGTTTATGAGGAGTTAGAAAATGAAGTCGCTGGTTATTTTTACAAGTAGATTTCCTTATCCGCCGGGTGAGGAGTTTTTAATGAATGAAGTGGATGAATTAGCAAAATATTTTACTAGTGTTCAAATACTGCCTATGAACCATGTTAATGCTCCGAAGAAACAAGTCCCCAAAAATGTAGAGGTTTTGACTGCAAAACGGGGTGATGGGAGAGTTTTGCGGACTATAAAATTAATAGCTGATTTTCAATCATTGAGCTGGATGATTAAAGAACTGCCAGCAGCTTCTAAGCATGGAATAAAAGCAATATTAAAATTAGTCAATTGGACGGCTGTTACAAGTGAAATCAAAAGAAATATTCAAAGTAGCACACTCATCCCACTAGAGGACGAAACGGTTTTTTACTCCTATTGGCTTACCCCGTCAGCAACCGCATTAGCTATGCTGAAAGAAAAATATCCAGACATAAAGGCAGTATCAAGAGTCCATGGAGGCGATTTATATCTCGAACGACATTCTCCAGCCTACTTGCCATTTCAGGGGAAAGTGATTAGGACTCTTGACCAAACGATTTCTATTTCAGAAAACGGAAGGGAGTACTTAAACAAACTCCATCCTGATGTAAAAAAGAAAATTAGTGTAAGCCGCTTAGGAACCAAAAATGAGTATCCATATCAAAACAAGGGAAAATCCACACCTTTAAAGCTTGTTAGCTGTTCTTATTTAAAGCCGGTTAAAAGAATTCACCTCTTAGTGGAAGCATTAAAGTCCACCCATTCGCCAATCGAATGGACACATATTGGTGACGGACCGGAAAGAAGAAGAATAGAGGCATTGGTGAAGGAGTTGCCTGACAACATTGTTGTTCACTTTTTGGGTAACTTAAATAACAAAGAGGTTATCCAACAGTATCAAACGAACTCTTACGATCTATTCATCAATGTTAGTGAGAGTGAGGGGATACCCGTTACGATTATGGAAGCCTTTAGTTTTGGTATCCCGGTGGTCGCAACGAATGTTGGTGGAACATCGGAGCTTGTTAATCAGGAGAATGGCTACTTGTTGCAAAAGGATTTTCCTCCTAAGGAATTAGCAAAAATACTCGAAGATTATGTTCAATTACCACCTGAATTTTCACAACAAAAATCATTACAGGCATACAAAACGTGGGATCAACACTATAATGCAGTCAAAAACTATA
Source organism: Bacillus sp. EB106-08-02-XG196 (assembly GCF_013396335.1). Lineage (GTDB taxonomy): Bacteria > Bacillota > Bacilli > Bacillales > Cytobacillaceae > Neobacillus. Next base: position 429,582 of record NZ_JABWSY010000001.1, on the reverse strand, counting down.
ATAAATTTGCTGATCTTTTAAAGGGGGTTTCCAAGAAATGAAAACCCAACAAAACTCATTCCTGTCTAACAGTATAATAACCTTAACCCGCCAGGTTATTGGTATTGTTATAGGGCTATGCATCTTGTTTATCATCGCCAACGGTCTAGGGCCTAGCGGACAAGGTAAATATACACTTTTAACCTATTTACCTTTAATGCTAATGACCTTTTTAAATTTAGGATTTAATTCATCAACTGTTTTTTTTGTCAGTCAAAAAAAAGTAAGCCTTAATGACTCATTTTCAACGAATATCATTATTGGGATTGGACTAGCATTAATCAGTATCCTTATTGGGACTGCGTTCATTTATATTCTGTCAGAAACTAAATTTCAAAATATCGATTCCGGGCTGCTCTTTATTAGCTTATTAGCATTGCCTGGAATGTTTTTGATGATTTTTTTACAGACCATCATTCAAGGTATTCAGGATTTTAAAGCCTTTAATACGGCTTTGGTCGTTCAACAATTTTCAACCCTACTTTTTTTAATCCTATTTCTATTTGTATTGGACCTTCATCTTCTCGGTGCCATTCTATCCTTTATTTTTGGTTATGGAATTGCCGCCATATATATGATTTATTATTTAATCAAAAATTGCGAGGTATCTTTTTCATTTAAGTTTTTTTCTTTAAGCCATTTAAAGGAAATGTTTGTATATGGGATGAAGGCTCATGTGAGTAATATGATGACCTTTTTGAATTATCGTCTCGATATCTTGCTAATTGGTTATTTTTTGACTGAAAGTGCAGTTGGGTTATATACTTTAGCGGTGAACTTAGGGGAACGTTTGTCTATTTTTTCACAATCATTCTCTCAGGTTCTACTGCCTAGAATTGCTTCTTCTACGAACGAAGAAGATCGAAATAAGCTAACCTCCATGCTAAGCAGGCTCATTCTGGTTCTAGTTATTATGGTCAGTATCTTGATTTGGCTATGTTCCGACTTAATTTTTGCTTTATTCTTTCCAGAATACCCGGAAAGTTCACTTTTATTGAAGTTGCTGCTGCCGGGGTTAACTTTATTAACCGTTGAAAAAATACTTTCAAACGACCTTGCTGGCAGAGGGAAGCCAGAACTAAATATGTATGTATCGTTTTTTAATGTGATTATTAATGTCATATTAAATTTGATCCTTATTCCTAGATTTGGTGTAAAAGGTGCGGCCATTTCTTCTACTATCACTTACGTATGCAGTTTCATCATTAAAGCCTTTATATTCAAAGCAGTTACAAAAATGAAAATAAAGGATTTTTTAGTAATTACCAAAACAGATTTAGCGCTTATCTTGAAAATTTATCGTAATTTTCGGCATCGAACTGCTGTAAATAAATAAGAAATTGGGAAGTTTAAGATTAATTAAAACAAAATTGGTATAAAAATTGAGGATTCCATGATTTTAAGCTGACAATGTAATAAAATTGCAATGTTTTTATTATGGTTTTATTCTTTCTATCGTGTATTATAATATAGTGTTAATTCTACAAAAACTGACAAGGCGCTACATAAATTAGATCACCTAAATCAGCTGAAATCAATTTACATGTAAACTTCCATTACAAGGCTAATTTCTTTTTAGAAAGGGAATGACAAAAATGACTGAATATAATTCTACTGCTCGTGAATTATTAAACAAAATTGAAACTAGAAATGCAACCATCGGAGTTGTTGGATTAGGATATGTAGGTTTGCCACTTGCTGTTGAAAAAGCAAAAGCAGGCTTTAAAGTAATTGGCTTTGACGTGCAGCAATCCCGTGTAGACTTAGTTAATAAGGGTGTAAACTATATTGGAGATGTTGTTGATGAAGAATTGTCTGAGATTACAAAAAGCGGACAATTTATTGCTACAACTGATTACTCTCTGATTAAGGATGTCGATGCCGTAGCAATTTGTGTACCGACTCCACTTGACCAATATCAACAGCCAGACACCTCCTATGTAGAAAGTTCAGGAGCTGAAATTGCTAAATTCATGCATGAAGGTATGCTTGTGGTATTAGAAAGTACGACCTATCCCGGAACAACAGAAGAAGTACTAATGCCGATTCTTGAAAAGTCTGGGTTAAAGATTGGTGAAGGTTATTTCTTAGCATATTCTCCAGAACGAGTCGACCCAGGGAATAAGCATTATAATACAAAAAATACTCCAAAAGTTGTCGGAGGTATTACTCCAGCATGTACGGAAATTGCTTCGCTTCTATATAGAAGTGTTCTCGAAGGCGATGTTCATCAGGTTTCCAGCCCAGCAGTAGCTGAAATGGAAAAAATTCTTGAAAATACATTCCGTCATCTCAATATTGCCTTAGCAAACGAAATGGCCGTATTATGTAATCGTATGGGTATCGACGTATGGGAAGTTATTGACGCTGCTGCAACAAAACCATATGGCTTTATGGCATTCTACCCAGGTCCTGGTTTAGGAGGACATTGTATTCCAATCGATCCTTTCTACTTAACCTGGAAAGCAAGAGAATACAACTACCATACAAAGCTAATTGAACTTGCAGGAGAAATTAATAATGCAATGCCGGAGTTCGTTATTGAACGTTCCATGAAGATTTTAAATATCGACAAAAAAGCGATAAACGGGTCAAAAATTGTTGTACTTGGTGTTGCCTACAAAAAGGATATTGATGATGTTCGTGAATCTCCAGCACTTGAAATTATGGAGCTCCTAACTATTAATGGTGCTGACTGGGTAGCAGTTGATCCATATGTGAAGAATTTTAAATTAGACGGCAAAATCTACGAGACTGTAGAACTTACCCAAGAGCTTATTGAAAATGCTGATCTTGTGATCGTTACAACAGATCATAGTGATACGGATTATGAAATGGTTGCACGCAATGCGAATTCTATTTTTGACACTAGAAATGCTATGAAGAAATACAAAGATTTAGCGAAGAAATACCATCGCTTGTAAATTGGAAACCAGACCTTTTCATGAGGTCTGGTTCCTTTTAAAGCGCACCAAAGTGAGTGAATGTAAATGAAAATTTGTCATCTAACCTCGGTCCATCCTACTGAGGATATCCGAATATTCGTGAAGGAATGCCGTTATCTTCAAAAAAGCGGTTTTGACACTTACCTTATTGCTGCGAATAGTGATACATACATAAAAGATGGAGTCAAAATTGTTGGCGTAAAAGTAGAAGCTAGCGGCCGCATCATGAGGATCTTAAAGGGGCCGGCAGCGGTTTATAAAAAGGCTCTTGAGCTTGATGCCGATGTCTACCATTTTCACGATCCTGAACTCTTGCCGATTGGTTTATTGTTAAAAAATAAAGGTAAAAAGGTTATTTATGATGTACATGAAGACGTTCCAGAACAAGTCCTATCCAAACATTGGATCCCTTCTATTCTAAGGAAGAGTATTTCAAGAGTAGTGAAGGGGATAGAAAAATTCGCATCTAAAAGGTTTGCTGCTGTCGTAACGGCAACGCCAACCATAAATAATCGGTTTAAAACATATAATACCAACAGTGTAACCATCCATAACTTTCCGATTACGGACGAACTTATATCAGAAGAGCTTCCCTTATCAGGTGATAAAAAAACGGCGATTTATATTGGCGGGATTTCAGAAGAGCGTGGGATTGTTGAGATGATAGATGCCATTGAGATGGTGAATCAAAAGGCACCTATCACCTTAACGCTAGCAGGGAAGTTTTCTCCTGAGAGCTTGGAAAATCAAGTGAAGAAGCAAAGCGGTTGGAAGTATGTTGACCATGCGGGCTGGTTAAATCGTGAGCAAGTAAAATCCTATCTTGGACAAGCGTTTGTTGGATTAGTCATCTTGCGTCCGGAGCCTAGATATATGGTTGCGTACCCGATTAAGTTATTTGAATACATGTCTGCTGGAATTCCAGTCATTGCTTCGAATTTTTCGCTTTGGAAAGAGATTGTTGAGGATAGTCAGTGTGGTCTATGTGTAGATCCCTTAAATATTGAGGAAATTTCAGAGGCTATTCTTTGGATGAGCAAGAATCCAGAAGAGGCTAAAAAATTAGGGCAAAACGGTCGTGAGGCTATCCTAAAAAAATACAGCTGGGAAAACGAAGCGGCTCGTTTGGTAGAACTATATAAAAGTCTATAATGTTTACTAAGGAGAGAATGAACAATGAAAGTACCTATGCTCGATTTAACCGAACAGTATCAAGAATTAAAGGCTCAAATTATTCCTGCTTTAGACGACGTCATGTCGAATGCCCATTTTATCCTTGGTGATAATGTAAAAAAACTTGAAAAAGATGTTGCCGAATATAGCAATTCTAAGCATGGTATAGGAGTAGCAAATGGAAGTGATGCGCTAAATATTGCCCTTCTAGGCTGCGATGTTAAACCAGGAGATGAAGTCATTGTTCCTTCCTTTACATTCTTTGCAACAGCTGGTGCGGTAGCAAGAATGGGTGCAGTTCCCGTTTTTGTGGATATTGATCCTAAGACTTTCAATATCGCTCCAAATGCTATTGAAAAAGCCATTACTCCTAAAACAAAAGCGATTATTCCTGTTCACTTATATGGTCAGATGGCCGATATGGACGCTATAAAGGCGATTGCTAATAAACATAATTTATATATTATCGAAGATGCTGCACAGGCAATTGGAGCGCTATATAAGGATAAAAAGGTTGGGGAATTAGCAACTGCTGCATGTTACAGCTTCTTTCCAACCAAGAACCTTGGTGCATATGGCGATGCTGGGATGATCATTTCCAGCGATGATGAAATTGCTGAGAAAATTAGAGTTTTGCGGGTCCACGGTAGCAAGCCAAAATATTATCACCATGTGCTTGGTTATAACAGCCGTCTTGATGAGCTTCAGGCTGCCATTTTAAATGTGAAATTCCCGCATTTAAATGACTGGAGCGAAAAAAGAATCCAAAAGGCGCGAACCTACACTCAGCTGCTTCAGGAATTGGTTGGTGAACATGTGGTCACACCTTACCAAGAAGAATTCAATCATCATGTATACCATCAATACACAATTCGTGTTCAAAAGCGAGATGAGCTTCAAGCTTACTTAAAAGAACAAGGCGTAGCAACGATGGTTTATTATCCAAAGCCACTTCACCTGCAGCCAGTGTTTGCAGAGCTTGGATACAAAGAAGGAGATCTGCCTGAAACAGAAAAGGCAGCTTTAGAAGCCATCTCTTTACCGATGTTCCCTGAACTAAAAACTGAACAACAACAATATGTGGTTGAAAAAATACGTGAATTTTATCAAAAGAATTAAGGATTTCTTATAGTCTTGCTGTTGAAATAGACTTGATAAAAAGGCTGTTGCTTTCAACAGCCTTTCCCTTTTATAGGAGGAGCTAAATGATTACGTTACAATCAAAGATACCGCAATTCATTCTAGGCATTTTGGCGGCAGCCATGCTTTGCTGGCTATCAATGTCGTATCTGTCAGGGGTATCGTTAACTCTTATATTAGCCGCTTTTATCGCTTGCAGTGTGGGTTTATTGCTGTTTGTTTACTATCGACAATCCTTTTGGAAAAAGCTAACCCTGCAGCATTTCTTATTAAGTGTAATGCTTGCCACTTCTTTTTTAGGCTCCGCCTTCTTTACGGTAAGTGCGGGTCCAATCGTGCTTTTTCCCTTTCGAATTGTACTTGTCCTGCTTACTTTTGTAATGCTAGTGAAATGGCTAAGAAAAGACTTATCGTTGAAAGGGCATTTTCATTTGCCTTATTTGTATTTATTCCTGCTGTTTTGGATTGCATATAGTGTATTGGCATTAAGCTGGTCAATAGAGTTAACGGCGGCGATAAAGGAAGTAATCACCTTAATTACGAGTATTTTGGTTATCTTCTTCGCGACATTTATTCTCAAAAAAGAAGAAAACTATCTTGAGTTTTTTTCGATTTGGATTGTGATGGGCTTATTGTTAATTATGATTGGTTTTATCAATCACTTTCTTCAAATACACCTATCGATTTCTCGTATAAATCATGCCTATTCCTATCAACAGGGGATACCGACGTCTGTTTTTGTGAATGAAAATGATTTTGCCAGCTATCTAGCCATTACCGCATTCTTCTTTCTCTCCTTAATGAAAAATGGGAAAAGATTAATTTTTCAATTGGTAGGAATCGGCGGATTTTTGGGAGCAGTGTTCCTTATTTTGATTACCGAATCGCGTGCTAATTATATTGGATTGTTTTTAGGCTGTGTATTCTGGTTTATTTTCTTACTTCGTAAAAGAGATAAGATAAGCTTACTTTATGTTGGTCTGCTTATAGCACCAGTAGTGGTCTATACGCAATTCGATAGAGTGATGGCTGCTTGGAATCTTTTACAGGTTCAATTCACGAGTTTGATCACTCCGGAAGCAAATCATACATCCTCTGTTGATATTCGGGAGCACTTACTGAATAACGCGAAGGTCTATATTGAAAATACCTTCGGCTTAGGGGTTGGACCAGGAAACGTTGAATACTACATGAAAAATGTTCAGGTATTCGAAACGTTTAAAAATTACAATGTTCACAATTGGTGGGCGGAAATCTTTGTCCAATATGGAGTTTTTATTTTTATTGGATATCTTATCTATTTTGGATTTTTATTTCTTGGATTATATCGAATCTGGAAAAGGCAGCATCAATTAAATCATCTACTAATAAGTGAAGCCTTATTATGTGGAATGATCGCCTTTGTATTTGCAAGTATCAGTCCTAATTCGTTTATCGCCTTAAATTACAATTGGATTTTTATCGCCTTTGTTACTGCCTATGTAAATTTTTATTACCTAGAAATTCCACCGGGAGGACCAACATGATTAGTATCTTAAACCAGATTGCTAAACGGGCAAAAAAACTGCTGCTCTTATTAATTATTATTCCGTTAGTAACAGGAGCAGTTTCTTATTACTTAGAATCAAAAAAGCCGACAACCTATACAGCTACTGCCTCTTTCAATATTGGCAATTTCAATAATGAGTGGCTGGCGGATCCCGCAGAGATAGAGTTTGAACTTAAAAAGGATAAAAATTTAAAAAAAATAAAGACATTAACAAATGGAGAGTTTAACTTTGCTGATGTTAAGTCACGTTTAGTGGTTACCTCACCAGCGCCAACTGCAAAAAGATCATTGAAGTTTCAATATACTGGAATAGACAAAAAGGAAGTAGAATCCACGCTTCATGTTATATCACTTGGTTATGAAATGATTAGAAATGAGCAATATCTAGAAAAGATTAAGAATCAGGAAGAAAGCCTAGCTATACTTGATACAATTGAGCAAGATGACCCAGAATATGCTCAGGTCTACTTTGACCTTAATAATATCAACTATCAAGAAACGGAATTACTAGAAACTGGGGATGCTGTAGCTACCTATAACAATCCATTAAAAAGAGCGTTATTTGGGATCATTTTAGGTATAATGTTAAATGTGGTCATTTTAGTGACACCAGAATTATTTAGAGAATACCGTTAAAAAAGGGGGCTAAACCATTTAATTGGTTTGCCCCTTTCTTATGCTACGGTGTTTCGGTTGCGGCGGTTTTTTTATTTTCAGTAGTCCCATTAGAAGGATCCGCAGTTTGTGTTTGGATTTCCAAATGGGTCATTAAAGTTGACTTAATTTCATCTAAGTTTTCCTCATCCGGAATAAAGTAATATACGCGTCCGTCATCATCGTATCCTGTAATTTGAAGTGTTTGGATATCAGACGAATTAAAATCAGGGTATTTTTTCCTAAATGCCAATGCTTCTTTTACTCGCATATTGGTTTCAACATTATTTCCTATAGCCTCAGATATTTTATCGATTCGTAAAAGAGTCTTTGGTGCTGATAGCTGGTCAATTAATGCAGAAACAATTTGTTTTTGTCTATCATTTCTTCCAAAATCTCCACGAGGATCTTTCATCCTCATTCTGGCATACACCAAGGCTTCTTCACCATTTAATGTTTGCTCACCTTCATAGAAGTAAAATCTTTCCCATTTACTATTTATATCATCAAAATCAAATGGCACATCAACGGTAACACCGTCAACGATGTCGACAATATTTTTAAAGCCTTCAAAATTTACTGTTACATAATAATCAATTGGTATATCTAAAAAGTCCTCCACTGTTTCAATGACTAGCTCTTTCCCGCCATCAGCAAAAGAATGATTTATTTTATCTTTATTTCTATAGCCAGGAATTTTAACGAGCGTATCCCTCGGAATACTTACCAGCTTCATGGATTGAAGCTCTGGGTTAAAGGTGGCGACCATAATGGTATCCGTTCTGCCCTGGTCATTCTCATCTGTATAATTTTCTACCCCTAATAACAAAACCGAAAAAGGATCGGTTGATACATAAACCGGTGCCTCCCTCAATTCGGATTTTTCTTCACGACCTTCAATTTGTGTATATGAATTATCTACAGCATCGTACGCGTAATAAGCTATATATCCTGCATATCCAAGTGCTGCAAGAACAATAATTATTAGAAGCGAAATCAAAGTTTTCATTCTTCGTTTTTTTGTTTTTTTATGTTTACTTCTAGTTAGAGCGATTTTATTATTGTCAACCATCATTCATCCTCTTTCAAATTGAGTTAACCGTGCAACTATTAATTATAATGTATATACTGAATTTTTTTAAGAGGTTTTTGTATATATTTCGACAAATTACACATCATTTTCTATATATAGTTTTTCTCCTTGATTGATTTTAGATTGAGCATTCGTTAAGTCTTTTATCCAATCAATAAAGTTCTTGATTTGGTCTTCATTTACATAAATGTCAAAGATAACATTTTCTAAGTAGTGAATGTTCTTTATCATATATTCTGAAGCCCTAAGTTCCTTTTCTATTTTCCCAATCCAGGTATAGTCCACAGTCACATGAACGATTTGAACAAGCCTTCTTTCGACAATACCGCCAGTATTTAAGCCTTCTGAAGTCGCCTTACCGTACGCACGAATCAGGCCGCCAGCCCCTAATTTAATCCCTCCAAAGTATCGGGTAATGACGACCACGGTATCTTTCAGTTTCTTTTTTTTCAGCACCTCAAGAATGGGTACACCTGCCGTTCCACTAGGCTCACCGTCATCATTGGCTTTTTGGATTTGGTCATGTTCACCAATGATATAAGCAGAACAATTATGGGTGGCGTCCCAATATTTTTTCTTAAGTGTTTGGATAAATTCCTGGGCTTCAGCCTCCGTTTCGGCTCTTTTGATATGGGCAATAAATCGTGATTTTTGAATATTTATTTCATGTTCGCATGCTTCCTTTTTAACAGTATAATACCGAGATAACATAGTTCTCCCTCCATCACTTTTTTTTAGATAATAAAAAAAACATTGGTGTAATATAACTTTAATATAGAAGTAATTTTCCCGTGGTATAATAAATAATGTTCCAATGGTGTAAAATCTATTTTTTAAAATAGTAGTTTAGCTATCAAACATTATACTACTTATGAACTATAAAGTTGGGAAAATTTCTTGTTTAATGCATAGATATAGTAAAATATTCCAATAAGCGTTAAACTAGAAAAAAGGTCTCTGGAGGAGAGCATGGCGAAGATTCAGAAGATTAATGTGAAATCAATTGATGAAATCCGTGAAGAGATGATTGAAACTGTCACAAGCAGTAAAAGCGATATCTTTCAAATAAGTGAGCAATGCAGAAAAGATTACGATGATATGACAAATGAACTAAGAACCATTAAAGAGATGATGGTGAAACTGAATGCAGAAGAAGAACGCCTTGAAGAGCAGGTGCTTAAGGCGAGGTTAACACTATCAGAGCTTAGCATGAACTTTAAAGCCTATTCTGAAGCTGAGGTCAGGGATGCTTATGAAAAAGCGCATCAGCTGCAAATGGACATTTCCATTAATTGGCAATATAAAAAACAGCTGCTGGATAAGCGAGCAGACCTCGAGCGCAGGCTATTGGGGCTCGATGAAACGATAGACCGTGCCGACCAGCTTATTTCGCAGATATCGGTAGTGATGAATTATCTGATGAGTGACTTAAAGCTTATGGGTGAAGAATTACAGAATGCAAAGGCAAAACAGGACTTTGGTTTGAAAATTATCGAGGCACAAGAGGAAGAGAGAAAAAGACTTTCAAGAGATATTCACGACGGTCCTGCACAAATGCTTGCCAATGTGATTATGAGATCTGATTTAGTGGATCGTGTTTATCGTGAGCAAGGTCCTGAGGAAGCCTTTAAGGAGATTGGCAGCTTCAAAAAAATGGTCCGTGCTGCTCTCTATGAGGTTCGAAGAATTATCTATGACCTTCGTCCGATGGCACTTGATGATTTAGGCCTAATTCCGACCCTCAGAAAATATCTGCAAACCATCGAAGAATATCATAATAAGTCGAAAATTGAATTAACTAACATTGGTTTAGAACGCAGGCTTCCAGTGAAATATGAAGTGGCACTATTTCGTTTGATTCAAGAATCTGTGCAAAATGCATTAAAGCATGCAAATGCCTGTGAAATAAAAGTAAGGCTCGAAATGACAAGGAATGACCTAACCGTTCTAATTAAGGATAATGGGACAGGTTTTGATACCACCCAAAAAAAGCCCGAGTCATTTGGCATCATTGGTATGAGAGAACGGGTAGAGCTTCTTGAAGGAAGTATTACGGTTGAATCTAAAATTGGAAAAGGAACTTCCGTTTTTATCGTAGTTCCAATAACGGCTTAAAACAAAAATAAAATGATTTTATGCGGAGCAGGAGGGGAAATAAATGATGACTAAGATTGCGATTATCGACGACCATCAGCTATTTAGAGAAGGGGTTAAACGAATTCTTGAATTCGAAAAGGCATTCCAGGTTGTTGCCGAGGGTGATGACGGAAGTGACGCGGTAACCATTGTTAATGCTTATAAACCGGATGTTGTGATTATGGATATTAATATGCCTCAGATGAACGGGATTGAGGCTACTCGTGAATTATCAGAAAAATTTCCAGAAACTAAAATTATTATCTTATCTATACATGATGATGAAAACTATGTTACTCATGCCCTTCAAACTGGTGCAAGAGGGTATTTGCTAAAGGAAATGGATGCTGACGCATTGATTGAAGCCGTCCGTGTTGTGGCTGAGGGCGGATGCTACTTACATCCAAAGGTAACTCATAACTTAGTAAATGAATACCGCAAGCTGACAGCTGGACGTTCAGGCGGCGGTGCTTTTGTTCAAACACTAGAACTGCGTCGTCCGTTACATCTGCTTACCCGCCGCGAATGTGAAGTACTGCAAATGCTGGCTGACGGAAAGAGTAACCGCGGAATTGGGGAAGCTTTATTTATCAGTGAAAAAACGGTAAAAAACCACGTGAGTAACATTTTACAAAAAATGAATGTTAATGACCGTACACAAGCGGTTGTTACGGCGATTAAAAACGGCTGGGTTGAAGTTCGTTAATTGAAGAGATACATGAGGGCACGCTCTTTCAAATGGGCGTGCCCTCTGTTTTTTTTATACTTTTTCAGATAGAATAGAACAAAACATACTTTAAGGATGGTTTCAATATGAAAACGGCTGTTGTTACGGATAGTACAGCATACATACCAAAAGAAATACGCGATAAATGGAATATACATATGATCCCGCTGAATGTCATCTTTGGCAATGTGGCCTATCAGGAGGAAGTAGACATTACGGCAGGACAATTTTATCAACAAGTGAAGGAGAAAGAACTCCCAACCACCTCACAGCCTCCAATCGGCCAGTTTGTAGAGTTGTTTGAAACATTGTCTAAAGACTATGACGCTGTCATTAGCATCCACCTCTCAAGTGGGATCAGCGGCACATTTGCTGGAGCAGTCACAGCTAGTACGATGGTGGAAAATCTCAAGGTGTATCCATTTGATACGGAGGTTAGCTGCATGCCACAGGGGTTATATGCGATTGAAGCGGCCAAAATGGCTCAGGACGGCGTCGAGGCAGAGATGATTGTGTTACGACTTGAGGAATTGAAAAAAACGGCACGTGCCTATTTTATGGTGGACGATTTGTCTCATCTACAGCGGGGCGGACGTCTATCAAGTGCCCAAGCGATTATTGGCAGCCTCCTGCAAGTGAAACCGCTACTTCACTTTGAGGATAAAGTCATTGTTCCCTTTGAAAAAATACGCACACGGAAAAAAGCAATGAAACGGATTGTCGACCTGTTGGGAGAAGATGCTGCTTCAGGTGAGCCTTATCAAGCCGTTATTATCCATGCCAACCGCAAGGAAGAGGGTCTTGAATGGCAATCTGAGCTTGAAAGCTTGTATCCAAATGTAGAATTCTCGTTCAGCCACTTCGGCCCCGTCATTGGCACTCACCTAGGAGAAGGTGCCATGGGTCTTGGGTGGATGAAAAAATAGATTATTGTTTTGGGAGCTAGGCAAGAGCCTGGCTCTTTCTCTGTTTAAAAATATCATACGACATCTAGCAGGGATTTTGGCGCATCTTGTAGAATGTTACAGAAAAAAGGAGTGATCATTTATTGTTTAATAATAAAACCAAAAACCGAATCGACCATCAACTGTGAAGGGGTGTTGTTCCAATGCGTTTTTACATAAAAGATGAATATTTGGTTCCTCAAATAGGAGAAAACTCCCTGCCAATCTCCAAAATCCAAACCATTCCTCAGCCATCTTTAAATCCAAACTTTTCCTTCAACCCAGAGCTACAACTCCTTCTTACAGGCAAACAACTCTTACTGGACGACCTCCCATTTCCACTCGAAGAAATCCAAAAACATTATGAAAATGGTTATGTTACCTACCGAAAGGGACTGGAATACAGCAGAAATCATCCTGCTTGTTCTCGATGCGGCAACAAGGAAGAGAATTGGTTTGCCCAGTTTCCCTGCTCGCGGTGCGGTGAAATCTGCCATTATTGCCGTAAATGCTTGATGATGGGGAGAATCAGCGCTTGTACACCTTTACTTGGCTGGAATGGACCAGCTCCAGAGCACCATTTGCCGAAAAAAATTCTAGAGTGGAAAGGGAAGTTATCGGAGGGTCAGCAAGCAGCATCCAACCAGGTAGTTAAAGCGGTGGATTCCAATAAAGAGCTGCTCGTTTGGGCAGTTTGCGGGGCAGGGAAAACGGAAGTTCTTTTTGAAGGAGTTGAATCCGCCCTTGCTGCCAAAAAAAGAGTGTGTATCGCTACGCCACGAACCGATGTTGTCCTTGAACTGACGCCCAGACTGAAAGCTGCCTTTCCAGGAATTACGGTTGCTTCCCTCTATGGAGGGAGTGAGGACCGCCATCTTTACGCACCGCTTACGATTGCGACTACCCACCAGCTACTCCGTTTTTACCACGCCTTTGATACGGTTGTATTAGATGAAGTCGACGCCTTTCCTTATACAGTGGAGGAATCGCTTCAATATGCCGCATTACAGGCAAGAAAACCGGAGTCGGCAATGATTTACTTAACAGCGACCCCAAATGAAAAATGGCAAAGAGAGTGCCGAACAGGAAAACGAGCATTCACCACGATCCCAGCAAGGTTCCATCGTCATCCAGTGCCTGTTCCTCACTTTACCTGGTGTGGCAACTGGCAAAAGCAATTGAAAAAAGACAAGCTTCCAGCAAATATCCTCCACTGGATAAAAGAACGACTTCAACATAATAAGCAGGCGTTACTCTTTTTTCCTCATATTGCCCTTATGGAGAAGGCTCTCCCCATACTAAGAAAGTTAGCTCCCGAAATTGAGGCTGTTCATGCCGAGGACCCAGACCGTAAAGAAAAGGTTCAAAAAATGCGTAACAAAGAAATCCCCCTGTTACTGACCACAACGATTTTAGAACGAGGCGTTACCTTTCCAAATATTGATGTGGCTGTTATTGGTGCAGAGGATAACATATTTGCAGAAAGTGCTTTGGTACAAATTGCTGGGAGAGCGGGAAGGAGCAAGGATTATCCCAAAGGTGTCGTGACATTTTTCCATTATGGAAAAACAGAGGAAATGATCAAGGCGAGAAAACAAATTACAGCGATGAACCAAGAAGGAATCAGAAAGGGGCTAATTGATTCATGAAAATATTCCCCGAAGCGCAATGTCTTATTTGTTATGAGAAAATCAAACCTGTTATTGGATGGACCGCGATTTTCTCAGAAGAAAAAGAACTCATTATCTGTTCAACCTGTGAGGATAAATTCGAAAGAGTGGAAGGAGAAAAATGTAAGCTGTGCAGCCGGCCGTTTCAATTTTTAGAAGATAAGTTTCGCCGTGGTGATTTGTGTCATGACTGCGTACGTTGGGAGGAGGACTGTGAATGGCGTGGATATCTTCATGAAAATCATTCTATTTTTCTCTATAACGATTTTTTTAAGGAAGTAATGGCAAACTATAAATTCCGCGGTGATTATGTATTGGCAAAAGTATTTGCTGATAGTGTAAAGGGATTCTTGAAAAAGATACAGCCAGATTTACTTGTTCCTATTCCATTAAGTGATGAGCGGCTATATGAGCGCGGATTTAATCAAGCAGAGGCACTGATTATAGAGTCAGGATTAACCCCCGCCAAGCCCCTTACGCGCATACACGCGGAAAAACAATCAAAAAAGTCACGATCGGAGCGAATTCATATTCCACAGGTTTTTAAGATTAATCCACAGGTTGAAATAAAAGGTAAAAATATACTACTAATCGATGATATTTATACTACAGGTTCCACTCTTAGGCATGCTGCAAAGCTATTAAAAGAATCGGGAGCGTTTAGGATACAATCCTTAACGCTCGCACGATGAGCTTTATTTGGATTGTTCATTATTTTTACACTTTTGTTGGCTATTGTAAGACATAAAGGTGGTATTTTGTCCCAATTGATAATAGACTTAAGGTGTAAGAAATATAAAAAGCTTTATATGTATAGAAAATGGTTGTCACTATTTCCCCTGTGTTTTTGTCAAAATTTCGACAAAATTATTGTTCTGATTTAGCAGGATAATCATAGGGTAAAATAGAAATGTATCTACATAGGAATATAAAGGAGGAGTCCACAGATGAATTATAACGTTCGTGGTGAAAACATTGAGGTAACTCCAGCAATTAGAGAGTATGTTGAGAAGAAAATTTCTAAATTGGAACGATATTTCACAGAAGCACCTGAAGCAAAGGTACATGTGAATTTAAGATTCAATCAAGATAAAACTTCTAAAGTAGAGGTAACCATTCCCCTGCCAAACCTAGTTCTTCGTGCAGAAGAAACGAATGTGGATATGTATGCTGGCATTGACTTAATTTCAGACAAGCTTGAGCGTCAAATCCGTAAGCATAAAACAAAGGTTAATCGTAAATTCCGTGAAAAAGGTGATTTCCCAGTTACGTTTGCAACTTCCGAAAACACAGAAGTCCAAGAGCTGGATGAAGATGATTTAGAACTAGTTCGTACGAAGCGCTTCGACCTTAAGCCTATGGACAGTGAAGAAGCGATTCTACAAATGAACCTGTTAGGACACAGCTTCTACGTATTCAACAATGCTGATACTAACCGTACAAACGTAGTTTACAAGCGTAAAGATGGGCGTTATGGCTTAATTGAAACACATTAATAAGCAGCAAAACGCAGCTCCGGATTCTCCGGTCTGCGTTTTTTTGTACTTATGAAAAAATCATAAAATATTCCTATTTCCTCCTAAACTAATAGGAGGTTTTTTACAATGTAAATAGTAATATTGGTGCTTAATTGAAATATAGTATAATAGTTACAAAATTTAAAGCGTAGGAGGTAGGAACAAAGTGGGAAAAGCGTATTTAAAAATTGCTGTTGTTTATTTTACGATTGGCGTTCTTGCTGGTCTGATAATGGGAATTATTCATGACTTCCGATTTACATCCGTTCATGCACATGTTAATTTACTTGGCTGGATAAGTATGGCTTTGTTTGGACTTATTTATCACTTTTATCCAAATGCAGCGAATTCAAAACTGGCGAAAATTCAATTCTGGTTACACAATATTGGGGTACCGGTCATGTTAGGCGGGATTACGCTTCAAATATTGGGGGTTAGCGGAGCACTTCCACCAACCATCATCGGGTCAATTGTTGTCGTGGTTGGCGTTATTTTATTTATGGTTAATGTCTTTAAATATGTGGGAAAAGATTAAGGGTATAATTTTGATAAATTTCACCAAAAATGCACACATGATTTCTCTTATGAAATCATGTGTGCATTTTTTTTGTACCTGTTAAAGAAATGGAAATATATTTACTATATTAATCTTATGAAAAAAAAGATAAACTTTATTAACAGAAGCCCACAAAAATTGCTAAGTAATGGCGTAATTTTTAGTAGATATTTATATTAGGAGGAGATTCAACATGAAAAACAAATTAATAAGTGGCATGATTGCAACAACACTTATTTTTTCACTAGGTGCAGGACAGGCATTAGCAAATGGAGATAGTTCACAAGAAGCTGAAACGGATACAACAAATGAACAAGTGCAAGTAGAAGTTGAGGGAACAAATACCGAAGTAACTCCTAGTGATGAAGCTGTTGAAGAGGTAACTTCTGAAGAATCTGCAGGTGAGGAAGTAGTGAATGATGAAACCGATAGCGAAGAAGCAGTGGATAATCCTGAAGTAATTGACCTGGAAGCTGAGGAAGTGTTAGAAGAGGAAGCTCCATCATTAGTACCTGGTGATTTCTTTTATTTTGTTAAAATAATGGCGGAAAAAGTTCGTCTTGCCTTTACATTTAATGATTTTGAAGAGGCAAAGCTGTTAGCAGAATATGCTAGTGAGCGTATTTCAGAAGCCAATGCGTTAATTGCTGAAGGAAATGTTGAAGAAGCAGAATCGCTATTAAAAGAAGCTATTTCTACTCAAGTGCTTGCTGAAGAAACATTACCTGAAACGGAAGAAGGAACAGAGGAAGCTGTTTCTGAAGAAGCTGAGAATGAAGTAACAGCAGTAGACAGCAAACTGGCTCATAATATTGATTCATTATTGATAGTTCTGAAAAAGGTAGAAAATCCAAAGGCTCAACAAGCCATTATGAAAAATATTCAAAAATCATTTGCAAAGCTAGATAAGAAGTTTACTAAACTGGCAGAAGCAGATGCTAAATTTGCAGAGAAAATGAAAGATATCGAAGAAAAACTATCTGATGGACAAATCTCAGAAGAAGAAGCTTCTCTTGAACAGTCAAAGCTTGAAGAAGAGTTAAGTAAGAAAGAGCAGAAAATCGAAGAAGAAGAAGCAACTGATGTTGAGGAAGTTAACAATGAAGTAGAAAATGCAACAGCTGAAGCAACAAAAGTAAGCGAGCAAAAACAGCAGGAAGCCGCGAAAAAGGCTGAAGAGAAACAGCAAGAGGCAGCTAGAAAAGCTCAAGAAAAACAGCAGGAAGCCGCGAAAAAGGCTGAAGAAAAACAGCAGGAAGCAGCTAAAAAGGCTGAAGAGAAACAACAAGAAGCAGTTAAAAAGGCTGAAGAGAAACAGCAAGAAGCTAAAGAAAAAGGAAACAATTAATTTACCAAAAGGTGCACCAGACGAGGTGCACTTTTTGTTTTGCCTTACCAATCATATTCTCCTTCCTTCTTTACATCAGTTTTTGAAAAATAAAGAGGAGAATACGCTTTGATGAAGGTCACGGAACCTTCGTTTAAAAATCCTGCTGCAAAGGTTGGGTCCTGTGTCTGCCATTTTCCGTTTATCTTTATTTCATTCCAAGCATGACCCTCCCCAAAAACCACTTTTGCTTCAATTCCAACTGCACGATGCAGGGCAGCGTTCAGTCTTGAGTATCCCATGCACATTGCCAATTTAGAATTAAGCACCTCAAGGGCGTCGGGATGATCCAGATAAAAATATTCGTCACTGATTAAAGTATCAACATCATAGGTAATATTTTGTGCGACCCAAGTGAAGATTGCTCTTGATTGTTCCGAAGTACTATTCTTTCCTGCAGTTAAATTTTTCGCAAGATCTATGATTTGAGGGTCCTCGCTCTGAATGGGCTTACTAGGCAGCAGGAATGGACTTTCCTCAGCAAGCTCAATCAAGGTGTTGGCAAATGCATTCCGGTACGGATTGATATCGGTTCTAACCACACTTATCTTTGAGGTTAGAGGTCCCACGAGATTAATTGTAGTCGGTAAAACCCCTAATGCAACGACAATCATAAATAGAAGCAAAAAAACTTTTCTCAACCCTCTAATCCTCCTTCCGTTTAAATACTAAAAATCAAGTATAAAACTAATAATAATTTTAATTTTCTAATAATTCAAATTAAAAGCTCGAATAATGATATATTTATGTATAATCGCTACTAATCTGTCAAAAATGGTACTATTTAATTAAGGATATCTATACATAGAGGAAGAGAGGGCGAGAGCTGATGACAGAAGCAATTGGTCGGAATGAACCTTGTCCATGCGGGAGTGGCAAAAAGTATAAAAAGTGTTGTGGCGCTAAGGAAGCTGTGTCGATTACACATGTTATTGAAAGTGAAATTGATGACTTGCAAAAGAAACTGCTTCACTTTGCTCTTAATCATTTTGAAGTGGAAATATTTAAGGGCTTTGAGGAATATCAAGATTACTTTGATATTGAAGAGGACGAGCGCCAGTTTTATGAATTTGTTTTCACGATCTGGTTTTCACTGTTTACCACATTGGAAGATGGGGAAACCATTTTAGAACACTTTATTTCATCAGAGGTTGGGAAAATTAAACGTCCAAAATTAAAACAGATCCTTCAGTCCTGGACCGAAGCGAGAACAATTGCAGGTGAAATCGTAAGTGTTGATAATAATTCACTTATAGTGGCAGATGGATTTTCCTCTGAAAAATTTGAGGCAATTTTAACAAATACACAAAAACCATTTAAAGCAGGATCCTTCTTTATCGGATTCCTTCTGCCATTTGATCAAAAGTATGTCTTTTTCCCAGCGCCGTTTGATTTGCCGGAATTACCAGTCAATCAAGCAATTGGCTTTATAGAACAAAAAAGTAGAGAGGCTGATTATCATTCACGGCAGGAGTTTTTAACTGGTTTTTTTATGGAGATAATGAAAGACCTAACTATGGTTGGCGGTATGGTGGATATTGATAGTTTGGAGTGGCAGAAGCCAATATTCAAGGAAGTGGCAGAGCTATTAAAGATAAACCTGGAATCATTAGATGAAACGCCCTCAACGCTAGATATAGGAATTATACTTTGGTTTAAATTTTGTGAGAAAAAGCAAAAAAATATTAGAAAGCCGAATCTATATGCGGCCTCTATGCATTATTTACTCACGTTGTTTAATCATATGGTTTCCCCGATAACGCAAAAGGAAGCCGCTAAATTGTATGGTGTATCTGTTGGCTCCCTTTCTTCTACATATGCTGAATTGGATGATGAATTAGAGGAAGATATTAGAACCATTATTGAAATGTCATATGAAGAAGAAAGTGAAAACCAAGTAGCTGCGATGCCATTCCATTCGCTGCAGGGACCAATGCCGACGGAACAAGCCATGCAGGAAGTATTGGCGGAAATCCAAGGTGGTAATTTTGAATCAGTCGATGAAATAAATGAATTTTTGAATAAGAAGTTATTGAATCCGGGTCCTAGAAGAGAACCGAAAACGAACAAAGAACGTGCCCAGCAGTTGATATATGACGCAATGGAAGTAAAAGGTGCCAAACGTTATAAACTTGCAGAAGAAGCTCTAAACTTAGATTCGAACTGTGTTGATGCTTATGTTATTCTTGCAGAAAATGCATCAACCCCTGAAGAAGCTATGGTGCTATCTAAAAAAGGAATGGAAATTGGGAAAAAGGAGCTTGGAAAAGCGTTTTTCAAGGAAAACAAAGGTCATTTTTGGGGGCTGCTTGAAACAAGACCTTACATGCGTGCCAAAGCAAATTATGCAGAAACTCTTTATGAATTGGAACTAGAGATAGTGGCTATAAGAGAATGCGAAGAACTCCTTGAACTTAATCCAAATGATAACCAAGGTATTCGATATAGGTTGTTTCCTGTTTATTTGGAAACAGGTAATTTGGTAAAAGCAGAAAAGTTGTTGGAACAGTATGAAGAGTCAGCAGCACATGGACTATATAATAAGCTTTTACTCGAATTATATAAAAATGGTTTTAGTGCAAAAGCTGTTAAGATGTTAAAGGATGCAAAGAAGGAAAACGGTTATGTAGTTCCATACCTTACAGGAAAAAGACATATTCCTATGTATCTTCCCGACCATCACGGCTGGGGAGATGAAAACGAAGCAATCATCTATGCGGACGAGCATCTTCCCTTATGGGAGAAGATAGATGGTTTACAGGAGTGGCTGAAGAAGCATTAGTCGAGAGGGGGAATCCTCTCGATTTTTTTTAGGTGGAATAGGAAGGGCTCAATTAAGTTGTGGCTGGAGTGACCGAAGTTTGATTGGAAAAGGGATTTGGGTCAATGCAGAGGTGCTGGAGTGACCGAAGTTTGATTGGAAAAGGGATTTGGGTCAATGCAGAGCTGCTGGAGTGACCGTATGTTGATTGGAAAAGGGATTTGGGTCAATGCAGAGGTACTGGAGTGACCGTAGGTTGATTGGAAAAGGGATTTGGGTCAATGCAGAACTGCTGGAGTGACCGAAGTTCGATTGGAAAAGTGTTTTGGGTCAATGCAGAGGAGCTGGAGTGACCGAAAGCTAATTGGAAATGTATTTTGGGTCAATGCAGAAAAACTGGAGCGACAGAAAACCTAATTACCAAAAGCTTTTGGGTAACTAAAGGGTTCTTAGCGACCGAATACATATGGATAGGAATTACGGTAACTATAGGAGCTTCATAGTGGCCCAAAACTGAAAATAACCCAAGTTATCCCCGTACTAAAAGAGGTTATTTTAAAATGATGCCGAAATATGGAAGTAAGATGTTGGATAAAGAAGAGGAGAAATACAAACACAGTAAATAGTTCAAAGAAGTTATAGAGTGACGATTCGAATTACATGGGGGGAAGGGGAATGCAAAGGATTATTTTTTGTATTGTTTTATTTTTAACAAGTTTTTCAATTGGAAGTATTCAAGTCGAGGCGACAAGCTGGGTGGTCCTAGAACCGCAAGAAGTTGTTAGTAGAGCTGAGGTTGTAGTACTAGGAAAATACGACTTTTCAAGCAAGCCTGTCCCAGGAGGAGGGCAATCCATATTTGATGGTATTAAGTTTGAGGTAATAAAGGTTTACAAAGGTGAAAACATACCATCCACCATTACGGCGGGAATCGATAATTTCGACAATGGCTGGGTAGATGAATTCCAACAGCAAGGCGGAGAGATGCTGCTTTTTTTAGAAAAAAAGGACCCAAACTTTCTAACACCAGTGGGCGGACCAAATGGAATGATTCAAATTAACAATGGGCAGGTTATACATCCTGTAGAAAAAATTAGAACCTTTTACGATAACTACCTGAAAGAGGAACCTAAAGAATCCGTTACGGAAGAAATAAATCAGGAGGTAAGTAATGATAAAATTCAGATAGAAGAAAAACATACATTTCCATTGCAGACTTTACTGTCAGTATTAGTAGTTTTGTCAATCATACTTTTCGGAGTCATTCGTTTTAGAAAAAGAAATTAAAGGAAGAGGGTCGGCAATTTGCCGACCCTCCAACTTAACTTATTTCCCTGCTCCATGGCAGTTTTTATATTTCTTCCCGCTTCCACAATAACATTGATCATTGCGGCCAATGTCGATTTGGTTTACTTTTGGTTTTTTCTTCACGGCTTCTCCGTCTTCCTTCGGATTAACTGCCTGACCTTTTGCGACTTCTTGACGCTCAAGATTATTTCTGATTTCAGCCTTCATGATATACATAGAAGCTTCATCTTCAATCGAGAGAATCATCGCCTCAAACATCGCGAAGCCTTCATGCTGGTATTCGCGAAGCGGATCAATCTGTCCATAAGCACGTAAATGAATACCTTGACGAAGCTGGTCCATTGCATCGATGTGGTCGATCCATTTGCTATCAACCGCACGCAGCGTAACGACTTTTTCAAATTCGCGCATTTGCTCTGGAGAAAGAATTTGTTCTTTTTCGCTGTAACGTTCCTTCACCTTCGCAAAAATAGCTTCGCTTATTTCCTCTGGATCCTTACCGTGTAATTGCTCTACTGTAATGTCACCTTCATGAAGCAGGTTTGCATTTACAAAATCGATAATACCCTGCAAATTCCATTCTTCTTCATCCTCATGCTTATTCGCATGGGCATCGACATTTCGCTGGATCGTTGAAAGAATCATTTTTTCTACAATTTCACGCAGGTTTTCTGATTCTAACACTTCGTCACGCTGTGTATAAATGATTTCACGCTGCTGGCGAAGCACATCATCATATTGTAAAAGCTGTTTACGGGCATCGAAGTTATTGCCCTCAACACGTTTTTGTGCAGATTCAACGGCTCTAGAGACCATCTTACTTTGAATAGGCTGAGAATCATCCATACCCAGTTTTTCCATCATCGCTTTCATGTTGTCTGAACCAAAGCGGCGCATTAGTTCATCCTCCATCGATAAGTAGAACTGGGTTACCCCAGGGTCTCCTTGACGTCCGGAACGTCCACGCAGCTGGTTATCAATCCGTCGGCTTTCGTGACGCTCTGTTCCTATAACGGCAAGACCGCCTAAGTCAATAACACCTTCACCAAGCTTGATGTCCGTACCACGTCCTGCCATGTTGGTTGCGATCGTTACAGAGCCTTTATGACCTGCTTCAGCAATAATTTCAGCTTCGCGTTCATGATTTTTCGCGTTCAAGACATTATGCTTGACCCCTTTTTTCGACAAGTACTTCGAGATCAGTTCAGATGTTTCGATTGCTACCGTACCAACAAGAACAGGCTGACCCTTTTGATTGCGTTCAGCAATATCCTCGACAACAGCACGGAATTTACCATCCATAGAGGAATAAATTAAATCGGGACGATCATCACGTGCGATCGGTCTATTGGTCGGAATCACAATAACATTCATATTATAAATGTTACGGAATTCTTCTTCTTCCGTTTTCGCCGTACCCGTCATACCTGCAAGCTTTTCGTACATTCTAAAATAGTTTTGGAAGGTGATCGTAGCCATTGTCATACTTTCGTTTTGAACTTCCAAACCTTCTTTTGCTTCAATTGCCTGATGTAAACCTTCACTATAGCGGCGGCCCTTCATTAAACGACCGGTAAACTGGTCAACGATGATGATTTCACCATCTTGAACAACATAGTCAATATCAAGGTGCATGCTGACATTTGCCTTCAGGGCCTGGTTAATATGATGATTCAACGTAACATGTGACATATCAAAAAGATTCTCTATTCCAAAAGCACGCTCTGATTTACTGATTCCTTCCTCAGTCAGCATTACGCCTTTTGTTTTCTCATCATAGGTATAATCCGTATCTTTTGTCAGTGTTCGAACAAATGCATTTGCTTGAATATAAAGAACTGCCGACTTTTGAGCAGACCCTGAGATAATCAATGGGGTACGCGCTTCATCGATTAAAATGGAGTCAACCTCGTCAATAACCGCATAAAAAAGTGGCTTCTGTACTTTTTGTTCCTTATATAAGACCATGTTATCGCGCAAATAATCGAAGCCAAACTCATTGTTTGTACCATATGTAATGTCACAGGCATAGGCTTCCTGTTTTTCTTCCTTAGACATGCTGTTTAAGTTTAAACCAACCGTTAGTCCTAGAAATTGATAAAGTTGTCCCATTTCGTTGGCGTCACGGCTTGCCAAGTATTCGTTGACTGTAACAACGTGGACACCTTTTCCAGAAAGGGCATTCAAATAAACCGGCATAGTAGCGGTTAACGTTTTACCTTCACCAGTCTTCATCTCCGAGATATTCCCCTCGTGGAGAGAAATCCCTCCCATTAACTGAACATGGTACGGATATAAGCCGAGCACCCGGCGGGCACCTTCACGTACGACTGCAAAGGCTTCTACGAGTAAATCATCTAGTGATTCACCTTTTTGATAGCGAAGCTTAAACTCTTCTGTTTTCTCACGGAGCTGTTCGTCGCTAAGGTTTTCCGTTTCAGCAGCTAGTACGTCAATTTGTTTCGCCATTTTGTCCAGCCGTTTCAGCTCGCGCTTATTGAGGTCGAACACTTTATTTAAAATCCCCATCATATGATGAAACGCTCCTTTATATCTGATTTATCCTACTAAGAAAATTCGCTTTAAGTTTAAGAAAATCCTATCAAAATACACGATAAATATCCTTTATATCTTACCACTTCCATTTTAGAGTGACAACATTGTTACCGTTTTAGCCATATTTACAAAAAAGTGAATCTTCGAAACCTAGCAGTTCACTAAAATCTCCTATTTCAAAATTGTCTAATATTTGTATGCAACCGTAATTCAAGTTTTGAGATGAATATGCAATTTATTTGAATGAATATGTGATATTTTGTATAAAAATTAATCCTTGTGCTGGTTTCTAACTTGGTTAGATTGTTAACTAAACTCTTAATTATCAACGTTCACATGTTGTTTTTAGGAAGAAAGGCTCACGGTTGGATTATGAAAAATTATTCACAAATTGTACATTGGAAAATACTTTAGCAATGTTAGATACTACCATTAGAGAGGTTAAACTTAGATTAATATAGAGAGAAAAATTCAATATGGGAAGGGTGAGTCAAGTGGCTTTTTGGGGGAAGAAAGATAAAGAGAAACCCGAATCTAGAGAGAGTAAAAAGAAGCCTGGACTTTTTCGCAGACTCTGGCAGAAATTTAGAAACATAGACTGGAAGGATCCAGTAAATAGGTGGAAAGCATTATTTGTCGCCCTAATCGGGTCTATTGTCATTTTTGGGGGAGGATACGGAGTTCTTTCCTTTACGAACTCGCCATCATTCTGTTCCAGCTGTCATGAGATGGCTCCAGAGGTTACAACGTTCACAGCAAGCGCTCACAGTGAAATCACCTGTGTACAGTGCCACATCAAACCTGGGTTTGTAAACATGATTACCCACAAAGTGATTTCATTAAAAGAAGTATATCACCACGTAATGGGAATACCGGAACAAATCGTTCAAACCGAGCATGAAGCGGTTTCAGATGAAAACTGTTTACAGTGTCACTCCAAGAACCGTTTAGTTACCGCATCAAAAGACTTAATTGTTAACCACAAAGGACATATCGAAGAAGGCGTTCCATGTATCAGCTGTCACTCCGGTGTAGCACATGCGAAAATCGCAGCTCGTGGAATCAATACAGAAGAAGTTCGAGGTCATTGGACAGATGATGTAGCACAGCAAATGATGGAACAAAAATACCTAGCACCAAACATGGGAACCTGTATTGACTGTCACGATAAAGTAAACAACGGCGAAAAGCCTTGGAAAGATGTTGCTTACCTCGTCCCGCCAAATCCAGATCATTTAGAAGAGGCTGCGAAAGAGGAAGCAAAGAGTACTACCAGTGAGGTAAAGCATGATGCAACAACTGAGAAAGAAGCCGCAGAAGCAGTTGCAGCACATACCGAAAAAACACAAGCGATTATTTTAGAGGCAGTTGGAAAGCAAACGAAAGATGTGAAGCTTTCTATGGCATGCGAAACTTGCCATCAAAGAGTGAAAGTTCCAGAAAATCATAGAGTTGCAAACTGGGGCGGCGAACACGGTGGTACAGCCCTTCAGGAGCTAGACACATGTGTAGACTGTCACCAGGATTCTAAATGGATTCGAGATATTCCTAAGGAAGACCTAATGTCTATGTTAAAAATGGCTGAGGTTAAAGAAGAGGATAAAGAACACAAATATACAGCGAATATCAACGTTGTAAGAGAACAATCTCGTATCAATAAGTTCTGTAGCGCCTGTCACGGCGAACGCCCTGAAAGCCACGTGGAAAGTGATGTTTGGTTAACTGCCCACGCAGATAAAGCACAAACTCCTGACATGAAAGCAGAATGCTTCGTCTGTCACGATCGTGAAGAGCCAAAAGCAGGTTCGACAGAAGTTACAGCACCAACAGATGTATATTGCCAATACTGTCATAGAACTGGCTTTAAAGACGATGTAAAGAAATAATCAAACTTTAAAAACAGGAGGGTCGCTTTTATGGAAGAGGAGCACAAAGAGCTGCCGGCCCCTCCCCGTTTCCGTAACCGAATATTTAAAATTATGACTCTTACAGTGTTGTTTTTAGGCATGTTCTTCTTCGTAAGTTTTGCAGGCCTAAAAGGAACATCAAGCTCTGAGTTTTGTGCATCCTGTCATGAAATGAAACCAGAGTTCTATACATGGAAAGCGTCCTCTCACAGCGAGGTGGACTGCGTTAGTTGTCATATCGAACCGGGGTTAGAAAACCTAGCAAAAAGTAAAGCCGAAGGGGTAGTCGAGCTTTATAAAAAAACAACAAAAACCTATACAGCACCCATTCGAATGCCTGATGAAATACCAGACAGCGCATGTGAAACCTGTCATAACGTATCAGCACGTGAGGTTACACCTTCCGGGGATCTCATCATCCCCCATGATAAACATAAAACCGAAGGCGTTGAATGTATTCAGTGTCATAGTGGCACAGCCCATGGTAAAATCGCGGACCGGAAAATGACCTTCCAAGCCGACTATGCAAAATGGGATGAAAAGGTCGGAACCGCAGCAATGGCTGAAATCGAGTGGATTCGTCCAGATATGGATACCTGTATGGAATGTCATAAAGCGCGGAAAGTCACAACAGAATGTACAGCCTGTCATACAACTGGAATGGTTCCGGAAAGCCACAAAAAAGGAGATTTCAAATTAAGTACGCATGGTAAACAAGCTAGTACTGATTTAAAAGATTGTAATCAGTGTCATAAAGATATGTCATCAGAACCATTAAGTGATTTTGAAGAAGTTTCAACTTTAACAAAATACCTAAACAATAATAAAGAGCAGGTAAAGAAAAAAACACATTATGACTATGCAAAAGCGAACACTTATTGTAGAGATTGCCATAGCCAGCGTCCACAAAGTCACGGAAGTTATTTCTTAAAGGAACACGGTGAATTAGCAACCCAAAACAAGGAAAAGTGCCTGGCTTGTCATGAAATACAGAGATCTAGTAACTCAGCTATTACCCAGGTTGCCTGCGGTACTTGTCATCCAAGCAGTCATACAAGGAATAAGGAATGGCGCAAAAGACACCCTATTCCAGTTTCGGCTAATCAAAAATTAACAGAGTCCTGCTTCAGGTGTCACTCTGAAACTACCTGTAAAGCATGTCATCAAGATGAAAAAGATCCAGAATAGAAACACGGAGGAGGGATCATATGCAAAATCAAGAAGCCTCACTTAATAAAGGGAAAGAAGTTAGCCAAGAGACCGAGAAAAAAGGAAAAAAAGTAAAGAAGCCTAAAAAGGAAAAATTCAATTGGTGGCAGACTCTATTAATCTTATTTGTGACTTTAGGAATCTCGGTTGGAGCAGGCTATTATGTTAGTGATAAATATTTCTGGTCAGACATTGATCAAAATCAGTTGAAAAAACAATTTGAGCACTACAAGAATCAAGTTGACGCCCAGCCAAATGATCCGAAGCACCGAGTAAATCTTGGGTATAGTTATTTCTTATTAGGAAAGAACGATGAAGCAATTAAACAATTTAAAGTAGCCTTAGATTTAGATAAAAACTATTACGATGCGTATTTAAACCTAGGTATTGTTTATCTTGATGAGGAAAGGCTCGATGAGGGATTAAAAATGGCCTCCAAGGCAGCTGACATAGCGCCAAGAGATTACAAAAGCCAATTACTAAGAGGCACTGCCTACCGCAAACTTAAAATGTACGAAGAAGCAATTGAAACCCTAAGTAAGGCAAATGAGCTAATGCCTGGAAATACGGATATTATCACAGAACTCGGTAAAGTAGCTGAAGATCAAGGTGATAAAAAGAATGCAGAGGAGCTCTTTAAAGAAGCGTTAAACTATGATCCTCTTTACAAACCAGCCATTGAGGGCCTTGATAGAGTTGCTGCAAAATAATCAGAACAACACCTAAAGGGGTTGAAACTTGTGAAAAAAAGAAATGTTTATATTTTGAGTAGTCTAATCGTGTTACTCACGGTTGCTGCTTTTATCCTTATTTATTTTCTGAACTTACAGGATAAAGTAAAGGTTGCTAATCCAATTGACCTTGATGGTGCACCTGTGTTCAGCCATTTGATTTATGGTGATTTTGACAACGCATTAGACAAGCCAATGGATGCTGCAAAAATTGGTGAGTTTTTATACGTGTCTGATACAAACAACAAACAAGTACAAGTCTTTGACACATCCGGAACCTTCATTTTCAAATTCGGAAAAGAGGGTGACGGGGAAGGCGAATTTATGTTCCCGTACGGTATCACTGGAGATAAAAAGGGTAACATTTACGTCGCTGATCTATATAACGGAAATATCTCTATCTTTGATAAAAAAGGTAAATTTATTTCATACTTCAAGGAAGCAGATACAAAAAATCCAGTTATCAAGTCTCCCGGTGGTATACGAATCTTTGATGAGAAGCTATATGCTACTGATATTGAACAGCACAAGGTTTTTATCTTTGATTTAAAAGGAAAGAAGTTGCAGGAGATTGGAACTCCAGGTACTGAAGATGGGCAATTACGTGCACCAAATGCTGTAACCGTTGATAGAGACGACAACATCTATGTAGCCGACTCTGGTAATCAAAGAATACAGATTTTCACGAAAGATGGTAAATATTTAAGAAATGTTAATGGTTCAAAGGATGGTACTGGGTCTTCCGTTTTCGTAAACCCACGAGGAATTGCAGTGGATTCCCGAGGTATCTTATACGTTGTAAATAACTTAACTCACTTCGTTTACGGATTCAATGATAAGGGAGAAAAAGTATTCGAATTTGGCGGTATGGGAGATGCAAATGAGCAATTCTACCTGCCAAACGGTTTATTCGTAGATCAAGACGACCAAGTCTATATTACAGATACATTAAACCAAAGAGTTGTAGTTTACCGCTAATTAATAAAAATTTCTTAAGTAAAAAAGTAAATGTGAAACTAGCATTCTCTGTTTGAACAAAATCTACCTTTAAGGAGGTGGTGCCTCAAAGAGATAGCAGAATAGAGTAGACGCATAGTAAGAAACCAAAAAGAGAGAAAAAAAGAGAGAAGAAGTACTTAGGGAGGTTTTAAGAATGAGTAAAATGAAAATTAGCGTTTCTACCTTACTAATGATCATCGTTATGAGTTTGTTTAGTATGGTAGCATTCGCTGCTGCTCCAGCTGCTCCAACAGGGCTAGATGCATCAATCACAGGTAAAAATGAGATGCGTGCTACATGGACTAGAGTTGGAACTGAAGCAACAGTTAAAGAATATAAGGTTTATGTAAACGATGTATTGAAAACTACTGTAACTCAAACTACAGATGCAAGTAAGATTACAGTTCTTAATGCTTATGTTCCGGTTGGAACAGAACTTGCTGTAAATGAAAAAGCTACATTTACTGTTAAGGTATCTGCTGTAAACGCAGCTGGTGAGGAGTCAGCTTTAACACAAGCTACACCTCTAACTGTAGTTTTAGGTTCCAATGGAATACTTACAGTAGTTGCAACAGATGCTGACAAAGACAATGACATCAACAACGTTAACCAATCTGGTGTTGGTGTTGGTGGACAAAACGTAAACACTGGTGTTCTTAAGTCTAACGACATGGTTGATAACCATGGAGATGTAGGCTCTCAAAGAACTCACGGTGAATACCAAAACAACACAAACTCTTGTGCAAGCTGTCACCAAACGCACACTGCGGCATCTAAGAGCTTATTGTTTAAAGATGGCGTATACAGCACATGTACTGCATGTCATGATGGTACATTAGGTTTCTACAACGTATTTGGAAATGGCGACAAAGCTTCTTCTGCTGGTACTTTCGGCGGAACTCATGACGGTAACATGTCAGCTCACATGGCTGACGGCGCTGTGAAAATTAAAGCTGCTCCTGGTGGAAATCCAAACGGAACAGGCACATGGGATAAAGAATTCAACTGTGCAAGCTGTCACAGCCCACATGGTTCTTATTCTGACCGTTTATTACACTACAATCCAAACAACATGGCTGCTTCTACACCTGCTGAAGGCGGTATCAAAGCTGGTGGATATAAAGCAGACACTAAAGTTGCAGTACTTCCTTTTGCTTCAAAAGAAACCGGAACTACAAGATTCATCGGTGTAAAAGGTACTAAAACTGAACTTGGTTTAACAGCTGCAAAATATGACTTCATCCCTGCTGATGATGTAGTTGTTATGATTTATGAAAAAGCACCTGGAAAAACTTCATACTCTAAGACTGATACTCCATGGATGTATGGCTATCCAACTCGTGGAACTACAGGAAATAACCATTACTACTATTCTCGTTTCTTTACAAAAGATCCAACTACAGCTGGATTCTTAAATACTAATGGTACCTACCCAACTGCAAATGCTGCAGACGTAATTGACCATTACGATTATCTCGATGAATCTGCTCACTTAAAATATGCTTATGGTTTAGTTTACGGAGAAGTTGGAAGCCAGGTTGATAAAATAACCTTCGCTGAAGTTTCTCGTGCATATGTTGTTAAGTTAGACTTAATGCCAATCTTAGATCCTTCGAAAGATTTAGTAAACGTTGGAAAATTAGATGCTGGTGAAGAATTAACATTTGGCACTGTAAAAATTACAACTGTTAACCAACGTGCTCTTTACGCTGGTGAAACAAATCCACTTTCTGTAAACATTAAAGATCGTTGGGGTATTGCAACTCCTGGTACTGACAAAGTATCTGGATGGGGTATTGCAATGTCTGGCTACTGTTCTTCTTGTCACACTGATTACTTAGCTTCTTCAAGCAATCAAGTTGCTGGTACTGAAGGAGAAGGAACATTTGATAAGGCATTCCGCCATACAACAACTTCTGACTCTTACACTTGCGTACGCTGTCACTTTGCACATGGAACTGACGTTGAAGTTATGACTGACGCACACTTACGAAATAAAGCTGAAGTTGCAACAGATCTTAAAGCTTACAACACTGCATTAACAGATGCTGAAGCAGCTACACTTGCAAATGATTACTTGTTAGACAAAGGTGCATCTTCTGCCCTTAAGCGTTTCACTAACATGGCTGTTTGTTGGTCTTGTCATACAAGCTCAAAAGCTGAACAGTTAAAGAACACTGATTCCTATAAGTATAACGATGGCGATGCTATGTATGATCCACGTGGCATTCCAGCTACAGAAGGTAAGCAAAACTGGCCAGCAAATTAAAAAAGCTACCAAATAGCCCCACTATTTGATAGCCCCGAAAAGAATATTTAAGTTTTAAGATAACAGCCTTGACTTATTGTCAGGCTGTTATCTTATTTCTATTTTAAGATAAGTTCACAAATTCGTCAATTATTCACTTCACGAAATTGTCAAATATTCCTCACATTTTATCTATTCAAATAAAGGTTGATAAGGACTATATTCATATTAATAACGTTTAGATATTTATATTATTATATTTAATTTTTATTTTTTAAATCTGTGACTTACTTCACTCTATTACTATTAATCCATCTCCAAGCTTATTTATAATAATTTGTTTCTAAAAGGAAAAGAAAAGGATGAGTATTTTATGAAGAGACTCAGCTTAAAACATATTATCGCCAGTAACGTATTCCTTCTAATTTTATCTATCCTTTTTGTATTGCCTATTCAAATTGTGGAATCAGCTAGTGAAAGCTTGACTTTAGAAATTACAACTCCACAAAACAATACATCTCATAAAACGCCTACTGTTACTTTTAATGGGACCGTAAATAATGGGACATCACCTATCTCGGAAATAACTCTAATTCCATTTGTAGACGGTCAAGAAGGTTTGCCTATTAATATTTCCACTGAAGGTAATTGGAGCTTCGATTCCCTATTTACTGATGGGCTTCACAATGTTTCATTTAAAGCTACTGTCCCAAACGGATTACCAGTTGAAAAAACAATATCCATTATTGTCGATACAACTAGACCTATTATCAAAAGTATCATGATAGTTCCACCAGGAATTACTGATGCAAAATATTATTTACCAGTAGAGGATATGACCGGAGTACCTTTAGATTCTAAAATACTTGTAACTGTTGAAGAGAGTAACACATTAGATATAAACGGTCTTCTTTCTGGTATTTCGAAGAACGGAACCTCAATACAATTTGTAGAAGATGAAAATAGTACTTTCCCAAACAGAAATGATAAAGGAGAATATGAAATTTTATATAAACCTGCAGAATTATTAGTAAAAAGCTCCACATATCACGTTTATGTAAATCCTTTTTCTAATGACACTGCTGGAAATTTCTTTTATCCAAAATACTTTAAATTTTCAACAACAAGTAACGAAAACCCAGAAGATGCACATGGTAAACAAATGGGTAATACCCAGGCATGTGCGAACTGTCATAGTACTCACATTTCAAATAATAAAAGTTTACAAGGTGGTAAATATGGGGAAGTGTCAGCAACAAATTATTGCATGGCGTGCCACGATGGGACATCAGGTGCACCTGTCATCCAAGATTTTAAGTCGCACAAGCATAAGAATATTGGAGAGAAAACTGACACATGTACCAGTTGTCATAACCCACATCTTTCCTGGTCAAATGAAAATCCGAATCGGCTAAAAGATCATTTTGTTATTGACCACGTTGCTACTGATACGAAACCAGCAAGAAAGATTGATAGTGATGTAGAATTATGCGAGTCTTGTCATGAACAAGATGATCCAGCAATGGATAATCTAAAATCTCACTACAGAGTTCTATCATATAAAAAGTCTATTACTGCAACTGGATCTGTTGAAGATTTCACACTTTGCTTTAGTTGCCATGATGGTAAAAAAGGAAGCGACATTGTTTCATTTTATTCTAAACCTGAATTTATCTCGAAATCTGGACACAACATAAGTGCAATTGACGGTAGCACTCTAAATGGTCAGATGCCTTGTGCTGATTGTCATGTCACTCATGGATCGGATAACATTAAAGGTCTAAAGAAAAAACTCGGTCACGCCAATAGCAATGAGGAATATCTCACAACTAGCATTGATTGGACAGAATATGATGAGAGACAATTTTGTTTAAAATGTCATAATAACAAAAATGAAATGTATGGAAATAAAGTTGGCTTGTCTACAAAAGATAAGAATGGTAAAGACATTCCAGAACATATTCCTTCCCATGAGACTGCTTGCTCATTTTGTCATGGAACGGGTTCTGACTTTATAGAGCAGTCCAGAAGTGCAGCCCATGCTCCAATAAAATTAGAAACAATCCTAATCCAAGGGTCAATTAGTTCAACAAGTGAACAACAACAAAGTACATCAAATGGTACTATAATTCCTAGCCAGTTCCCTACAGCAACAGAGCCAAGTACCCCTTAAAAAATCGAGAGGTCTTCCCTCTCGATTATTTTTATATTGGCTCGCTATTTCTAATTACACCTCTAATACTGCTTATTAAACTATACAAGGCAGTATTTACGTTTGTTGCAACTGAAGTTAGGTTACCAACCCATGGCTATTGAGAATACTGATAAAGAATGCCAAGCCTGTTATAAAGAACCTGTTCATGTAAAATTACGCTCAGGATGCAAGACCTGTAACTACAATGAGAAAAAAGACTTGTTAGTCAAAATAGAAAAACTCAAATAAGCAATAGAAACGAGATGCGGCCGTCCTCTCGTTTTTATGTGGATAAGTTTGATTAGTTTTTGAGATTCAATGTCCACTTGTAGATAACTCCTGTTAACATGTAGATATGTGGATAAAATTTTAAGAAAATTTAAAAATTTTGTAGATAACTTTACTTATCCACATACAATTCAAAAAATCATTTCCTATCTCTGTGGATAAGTGCTGTTATCCACAGGATGTTTGGCTAGTAAAGTCCCCGAAACATTCCATCATTATATAATCATTTTTGAAATTTCCCCTCTAGTCAGGCTATAATGGATAAGGAACATACGAACGACCATAACATATGCTACAAACAGACGTAATTTTTATAGAGGTGACGAAAATGGAATTAGCAGAAATACGAAATGAACTTGAAAAATCAGCTAAGAAATTAGTGGACTTTAGGGGGTCTCTTTGACCTTGAAAATAAGGAAGCACGCATAGCTGAACTGGATGATCAAATGCTCCACCCTGATTTTTGGAATGACCAACAGGCGGCCCAAACCGTCATTAGTGAGGCCAATGCCTTAAAGGATCAGGTAAATGAATTTAGTGACTTATTCGAAACATTTGAGAATCTGGAAGTAAGCTATGAGCTTGTAAAAGAAGAAAGTGATGCGGAACTCCAAGCAGAGCTTGAGGAAGAGTTAATCGAACTGACCTCAAGATTAAATGAATTTGAACTTCAGCTGCTGCTAAGTGAAGAATACGATAAACATAATGCGATTTTAGAGCTGCACCCGGGTGCTGGCGGAACGGAGTCACAGGACTGGGGCTCCATGCTGCTCCGTATGTATACACGTTGGGCAGAGAAAAAGGGCTTTAAGGTTGAAACGCTTGATTATCTTCCTGGTGATGAAGCGGGGATTAAAAGTGTAACCTTGGCGATTAGAGGTCATAACGCATACGGTTATTTAAAGGCGGAAAAAGGTGTCCATCGTTTAGTAAGGATTTCACCGTTTGATGCTTCTGGCCGTCGTCATACATCCTTTGTATCGTGTGAAGTTATGCCTGAATTTAATGATGAAATTGAAATCGAAATCCGTACCGAGGATCTAAAAATAGATACGTATCGTGCCAGCGGTGCAGGTGGACAGCATATCAATACCACTGATTCAGCTGTGAGGATTACTCATATGCCAACAGGGGTTGTCGTTACCTGTCAGAATGAGCGCTCACAGATTAAGAACCGTGAGGCAGCGATGAAAATGTTGAAAGCCAAGCTGTATCAACGCGAAATCGAACAGCAGGAAAAAGAGCTTTTGGAAATTCGCGGTGAACAAAAAGAAATCGGCTGGGGAAGCCAAATTCGCTCCTACGTCTTCCACCCTTACTCCATGGTGAAGGATCACCGGACAAGTGCAGAAAGTGGAAACGTTCAGGGTGTTATGGATGGAGATTTAGATCCATTTATTGATGCTTATCTGCGTTCTAGAATTTCATAATCAGATTGAAATGACGTGTGCAAAATTGCTCGCGTCTTTTCTTTTGTTTCTATATAATTTGTCTTTTAAAAATAAACACCTATAATTAACCTAAATAGTGGAAGAAGGGGGTATTAATTTGACCAAGGTTACGGTGAAAAATTTTAATTTCTTGGATATTTGGACTAAAGTGTTAGAAAACATAAGAGAAAGCATTTCAAAGCCTTCATATGAGACATGGATTGCCCCGCTAACAGCTCAAATAGAAGATGAAGACATTGTAATTATTAAAGCTCCTAATGATTTTGCTAAGGATTGGATAGAAGTAAGATACAAAGAGCTTATATTTGAAAGTATTAGAAAAGTTACAGGAAGCACATTTGAAATTGAGGTAGTCGGTATTGAAAGAGAAAATAATCCTATACCCACAATTACTAGGTTGAACATCCGGCAAGCTCTTGGGTACTTTCTCTTAGCTTGTAACGAAGCTAACATACCTAAAAGTACAATAAATGAGATTTACAAAAATATGCGGTGGCAATTTGATATAAAAACCCCTGAAGAAGCTGAAAAGGAAGGTTATGAATGGTACCGCTCATTAGAAAAAGATAAAATTCAATAAAAATCTTCAAAAAACTCGCAAAGAATATGACGAGTTTTTTTATTTAATAGTAAATACTAATAAAAATTTAACCCTTTAATGCGTTATCTCAATCCCATTTACAGCAAATTATTGCCATGCTATACTCATTCGGTTGAGTAAGAAAATGATAGCAAAAAGGTAATATAGAGGGGAATTTTCACTATGAATAAGAGAAAAAGTAACCAGACTGCACCGAAATTTGAAAGTGCATTAGAATACATAAACGTACTAATCGGATCAGCTATAATTGCGCTGGCCTTTAATGTTTTTCTGCTGCCTAATCAAATTGCTTCAGGAGGCGTCAGCGGAATTAGTACGATATTATTAAGCGTGCTGGGATGGGAACCTGCTTATGTACAATGGGCGTTTAATATTCCATTGTTTATTGCCGGAGTCGTTTTACTAGGAAAACAATTTGGGGTTAAAACCCTTGTCGGTACATTATTCTTACCTTTTGTTGTTTTCTTAACAAAGAATATTGAACCGTGGACAAATGACGCCTTACTTAGCGCTTTGTTTGGCGGGATCGCAGTAGGTCTTGGACTTGGAATTGTTTTTAGAGGAAATGCTTCAACAGGCGGAACGGACTTAGCGGCACAGATTATTACCAAGTACACCGGGTTAACACTTGGAACGAGTGTTGTTCTGATTGATGGACTTATCGTCATTTCAGCTGCTCTTGTGTTCGATATTGAACGAGGATTATATGCTCTCATTGCCTTATATGTAACCAGTAAGACGATAGATTTGGTTCAGGTTGGTTTTGGCAGATCGAAAACGGCCATGATTATTACGAATAAGCAAGAGGAAGTACGTGAGGGAATTCTAAATAAAATTGATCGAGGTGTAACAAAACTATCGGCATATGGTGGTTTCACTGATAATGAACGTCCAGTTCTTATGTGTGTGGTCGATCAGCGCGAGTTCACAAAATTGAAACAATTGGTTAAAACCCTTGACCCGACTGCATTTGTCGTCGTTATGGACGCTTCTGAAGTGCTGGGAGAAGGTTTCAAAAGGGCGTAAGACTGCTATACTATTCCTTGTATGGAAATTTTTTCTGAGGGGGAGTAGTAATGAAGAAAAAGCTACTACAAATGTTATTGGGAACAGCTCTTGTTATGGGACTTGCTGCCTGCGGCGGCGGAGAAGACGAGGGTGGAGGAGACACAGCAGCAGCAGGGGATGCTGAAAAAGTGTACTCTCAAAAATGTTCAAGCTGTCATGGTGGCGACTTAAAGGGTGGTATGGGACCTGACCTAACTGCTGTAGGAGCCAGCAAGTCAAAAGATGAAATTGCTGCTATCATTAAAGATGGTACGGATGGCGGAATGCCTCCAGGTCTAATTGAAGGCGATGACCTTGATAAGGTTGCAGATTGGCTTTCAACTAAAAAGTAATGAATGTAAACGTTCTGAGAATTTTGCAGAACGTTTTTATTTTTGCGAATCTAAGGTCCTATATTAAGATATTGTAAACTTTTGTCGAAAAATATTGGGCATATATAACAATATATGTAGGTTTTGAAAAGAAACTGTAATATTTTTACCGCTTTTTTTACTCCTATTGAGTGTTATAATGGATTTATGCGAAATCCTGCAGTATTTTGTCTAGGATTTTGTTTTCGTGCAAGAAAATAAGAGGTTAATGTCGAATTTTATTGTTTCGAAACTAACTTATAAAGGTGATCTAAAATGATAGAAATGCAGGATGTGTTTAAAAAGTACCCGAATGGGGTTACTGCCATAAATGGGATAGACGTGCGGATTAACCAAGGAGAGTTTGTCTATGTGGTTGGTCCAAGTGGTGCGGGTAAATCTACATTCATTAAAATGATGTATCGCGAGGAAGTCCCAACCTCAGGAACCATTACAATGAATGGTGTTAACATAGCTAAAATAAAAAACAAGAAAGTACCTATTTTCCGACGGAATCTTGGCGTGGTCTTTCAAGACTTTAAACTATTGCCAATGAAAACTGTTTATGAGAATGTAGCTTTTGCACTCGAGGTTATTGAAGCGCAGCCGAAATATATCAAGAAGCGCGTAATGGAAGTTCTTGACCTTGTTAATCTTAAGCATAAAGCTAGAATGCTTCCAACAGAGTTATCCGGAGGCGAGCAGCAGCGTGTTTCGATTGCCCGTTCAATTGTTAACTCACCAAAGGTAGTAATAGCGGACGAACCTACAGGTAATCTTGACCCAGAGACTTCATGGGAAATCATGAATATCTTTGAAGAAATTAATAATAGGGGTACCACGATTGTAATGGCTACCCATAATCGGGAAATCGTCAACACCATTAAACATCGGGTAATTGCCATTGAGGCAGGTAAAATAGCACGTGACGAACAAAGAGGTGATTACGGTTATGAAAATTAGAACTCTTGGCCGTCATGCACGTGAAAGCTTTAAGAGTATTGGAAGAAATGGCTGGATGACGTTTGCCTCAGTTAGTGCTGTTACGGTAACGCTCATTTTAGTCGGTGTCTTTTTCGTTATTATGATGAATCTCAATAAAGTGGCAGAGACCATTGAAGAGGACGTGCAAATTCGCGTTCACATCGATGTTGCAGCAAATGACGAAGATCAGCAAAAGTTAAAAAGTGCGATTGAAAATATTTCAGAAGTTCAGAGTGTGAAATTTTCATCCAAGGAGCAAGAGCTTGAAGATTTAATTAAGAGCATGGGTGAGGATGGACAAGCATTTAAACTTTTTGAGCAAGACAATCCACTTAACGATGTATTTATCGTAAAAACGAAAAAGCCACAGGATACCATGAATGCGGCAACGGAAATTGGAAAGCTAGAGTATGTTACAAAGGCTGTGTACGGTAAGGGAACAGTTGAAAAATTATTTAACTTTATCAAAGCAAGCCGAAATGTAGGAATTGTATTAATCGCTGGATTATTTTTCACTGCGGTTTTCTTAATCTCTAATACGATTAAAATTACGATTATCGCCAGGCGTAGAGAAATTAAGATTATGAGGCTGGTAGGAGCAACGAATAACTTTATTAGATGGCCATTCTTCTTAGAAGGACTATGGCTTGGCATCCTTGGTGCGATTCTGCCCATTATTTTAATATCGATTGCTTACTATAACGCTTATGAGTATCTAGCACCAAAGTTAATAGGGAACTTCATTCAAATTCTTCCATATAATCCGTTTATGTATCAGGTTTCTGGACTCCTTCTATTAATGGGAGGCTTAATCGGAGTATGGGGCAGTGTGATGTCAGTTAGAAAGTTCTTAAAGGTTTAATTTTGTCAGGAAGGGCAGTGGTAAAATGTCCTTCCTGATTTAAATAGTAGGGAGAGATAACGATTTACCCTTACATAAATATATGAGTGGGGAGGAGAACTAGGTCTTGAAAAAATCATTTGTAACGTTTGCTGTTGCAGGAACATTCATTGTAAGCAATATTTTTGGGGGGATCGCTGAAGCAACTTCTATTTCAGGCTTACAAAACCAGCAAAAGGAAATTCAAAAGGAAAAATCTGAATTATCCTCTGATATCAATAATGCAGATCAACAGATTAATAGTTTAAATGCACAGCAGGCGGATGTAAAAGAAGAAATGACACGTATTGATCATTCAATTGACGATACTCATCGGAAGATTAGAGAAAAAACGGACGAGCTAGAGGAAACGAAGGCAGAAATTACTAGACTTCAAGAAGAAATTAAAGTGACAAAGGAACGAATAAATAAGCGAAATGAGCTTTTGAAAGATCGTGCCCGAAATTATCAAGAAACAGGTGGAATGGTCAGTTATCTTGACGTGTTAATGGGTTCCAAAAACTTTAGTGATTTTATTGACCGTGCAAGTGCTGTCGCTACAATCATGCAGGCAGATCAGGATATTCTAGCGCAGCATGAAGCAGATAAAAAGAGTCTTGAGGAAAATCAAGCCAAGCTGGAAGTAGAGCTTGCGAGTGTTCAAACCATGCTGGCTGACTTAGAAGAAATGAACCAACAATTGAATGCGCAGAGAGCGGAAAAGGATAGGTTATTAGCTACTCTAGAAGAGCAGGAAGATGAAATCCATGCACATAAAATGGAGCTTCAAGAAGAGGCGCAAATTCTAGCGGCACAATCAGCAGCCATTCAAAAGGCAATTGAGCTTGAACAACAACGCCAGGTAGCATCGGCTGCCGCAGCAAAAGCAGCCGCCGATGCAGCAGCTGCAGCTGCGAACAACAATAATTCAGGGTCTGGCAGCGGTGGAGGGGCTAGTACCCCTTTACAAACATCTCCACCTGTCTCTAGTGGAGCGTTCACAATGCCAGCGAATGGAACGTTTACATCAAGTTTTGCGCCTAGATGGGGCTCCTTCCACTACGGGGTGGATATAGCTAATCGTGCGGCAAATGTACCAATTTGGGCAGCAGCAGATGGTGTTGTCATTCAATCCTACTATTCTAGCAGTTATGGGAATGTTGTTTTTATCGCCCACTCTGTAAATGGACAATCGTATACAACGGTTTCAGCTCATATGGAAACAAGATATGTCAGCTCTGGAGCAGTTGTGAAAAAGGGTCAGCAGATTGGAATTATGGGTAACACTGGTGATTCACAAGGTAAACATTTACACTTTGAACTTCATAGAGGTAGTTGGAATAATTCCAAAAGTAACGCAATCAATCCTGTGGGGATTGTACCAATGCCATAATAAGGAAAGGGGAGAAGCCAAGCTTCTTCCTTTTCTTTTGGACAAAGTCATGTCAAAAGGGCACCTCCACATTTCTGGCATAACTCGTCCATTCCTTACATAATAGTTAATAAACAGGCGGGAAAGAGACTCTTTTCTAATCGAAGCTGCACATGAGGGGGAACAGGATGAAAAGTAAGTGGATTGCCCTGATGATGGTAGGTTCGCTTCTTACGGGAGCGGGGGGCACATATGCGGGAATGAATTGGTTTGAACAAACAGAGGGAAACACCGCCTTTGAGCAGACATTAACGAAAAAAGATACAGGTGTTACAGATCAAACAGATATGGAGGACCTTGCGAAGGTAAATCAGGCATATGAATTAATCCTGAGCCGATATGTTGAAAAGGTGGATAATGAGATGCTTGTGGAGGGAGCCATTCAAGGAATGCTCACTGTCTTAGATGATCCCTATTCCGTTTATATGAATAGGGAAACTGCCCAGCAATTCAGTCAAGCTTTAGAATCATCCTTTGAAGGTATCGGTGCAGAAGTGGGGATGGAGGATGGGAAAATCGTTATTATCTCTCCATTTAAAAATTCACCAGCTGAAAAAGCGGGATTAAAGCCGAATGATGAGATATTAAAAGTAGACGGAAAAAGTGTTGAAGGCCTAGATTTAAATAAAGCAACATTGAAAATACGAGGTAAAAAAGGAACAAAGGTCAAGTTAGAAATCGCACGAAAGGGCTTAAAGGAACCTTTAACCATTGATGTTACTCGTGATGAAATTCCACTTGAGACCATTCATGCTTCAGTGAAGAAACTAGATGGAAAAAAGATAGGGTACATTGAAATTACTTCGTTTTCACAAGAGACAGCTGCTGATTTTAAAAAGGAGCTAAAAGAGCTAGAGAAAAAAGATATTAATGGCTTACTTATAGATGTCCGTGGGAACCCTGGCGGATTGCTTGTTAGTGTTGAGGATATCTTAAAAGAATTTGTTACGAAAGAAAAACCATTTATACAAATTGAGAAACGAAATGGAGAGAAGGAACGGCACTTCTCCAATCTTAGCGAGAAAAAGGATTACCCAGTAGCAGTCCTCATTAACAAAGGCAGTGCGTCGGCTTCTGAAATTTTAGCGGGAGCATTAAAAGAAGCGGCAGACTATCAATTGGTTGGGGAAACGACTTTTGGTAAGGGAACGGTACAACAGGCGGTTCCGATGGGAGATGGCAGCAATATTAAGCTGACGCTCTTTAAATGGCTGACACCTGATGGAAACTGGATTCACAAAAAAGGGATAAAACCGGATGTGGAAATCGATCAGCCTGCCATCTTTGATACTCATCCACTTCAAATTGAAGAACCGCTGAAAGAGGATATGAACAATGAGCAGGTCAAAAATGCCCAAGAAATATTATCTGGTTTAGGCTTCGCTCCTGGACGGACAGATGGTTATTTTAGTAAAGAAACAACAACAGCAGTTAAAGCCTTTCAGCAAAACAACAACCTCCAGCCATCTGGTAAAATTGATGCAAAAACAGCAGCAATGTTAGAAGAACAGATAATAAAAGAAATGAAGAAAGAGAAAAACGACATCCAACTCCAAACCGCTTTACGACTAATTGCAAAATAAAAGATAAACAGAGGCCGCTGCCTCTGTTTTTTGTGTGCGACAAATCAGGATAAGTATGATTGTGAACTGCCAAGATTTCCTTGGAAATATTTGTTGAAGTATAATGAAATAACACGAATTCCGAAGAAAAGTGTTCGAGGAATCCTAATAATTATATAAAAATTCGACATTTTTTTGTTTTTTCAATAATCTAGTAATAGGTTTTATCCCTCCATTTTGGTAAAATAATCTTTAGAGCTAGAATAGTAGAATTTATGATAGAGGCAGGTGGCAGGAATTGGTGCAATTATGGCTTTTGGAGCTGTTGAAAGGGACAGGTAGACTTTTTCTACATCCGGTTTTTTACTATCTCATTTTCCTTTCAGGAATACTGGGAGTATCAAGGGTTAAACGTGAACGGAAAAATTTCCATACAAGGACATTTGATGCCTATTTTGAACTACGACAGTTGTTTCCTATAGGATTAATACTGGGTTTAGTACTTACCATTGTCACATTAATGGCAGGGTTAACACTTCCATTTGCTGCCATCCTTCTAATTGCTGTCTTTACGATATTATGGAGTTTAACAACTAATATTAGGCTTATGTCGCCAGTATACACGGTAGGTGCAGCGTTTTTCTCTATTAATTTAATCATGGAGTATGAATGGACCCTGCCAATTTTTAATGATACATTTCAGGCTTTAGATGAAAAGGTATATCCTACCTTGGTCATT
The DNA here is from genome assembly GCF_013396335.1 of Bacillus sp. EB106-08-02-XG196. GTDB lineage: Bacteria > Bacillota > Bacilli > Bacillales > Cytobacillaceae > Neobacillus. The sequence goes on along the minus strand of NZ_JABWSY010000001.1, from coordinate 386,784 downwards.
CTAATGGCACTTTTATTAATTTCAGAGGGAATTCTTATTCGTAAAAATGCAAGTAAAGGTACCTCTCCAAAGCTGGTAAAAAGCAAGCGTGGACAAAATGTTGGCGTCCACGAAGTGAAACGATTCTGGATGCTGCCTATGTTTTTACTTATCCCAGGGGAGGCTCTAACTCTCCCATTCGAGTGGTGGCCAGTCTTCAACATAAGAGCGGAATCCTACTCGCTAATCCTGGTTCCATTTGCAATTGGTTTTAACCAGCAAATTCAAGGTATGCTGCCGAAGAAATCTATCGAGTTACAGGGGCGTCGAGTTACAACACTCGGTGTATTGATTTTGATTTTGTCTGTTATTGGTTATTGGTATCCGTTAATCTCCATCGGAGTAGTAGCCTTGGCGATAATCGGTCGTGAATTGATCTCCTTAATGCAACGATTAAAGGATGATAATTTACCGTTTTACTTCTCGAAGAAAAACAACGGCTTAATGATTATTGGAATTATACCCCAATCCCCTGCTGATAAAATGGGCCTTCAAGTAGGCGAAATAATTTCAAAAGTTAATGGAGTCATCATAAGGGATGAACACGTTTTTTACGAGGCATTACAAAAAAATCGAGCCCATTGTAAGCTCGAGGTTCTAGACATAAATGGTGAGGTTCGTTTCGTTCAACGTGCCCTGTATGAAGGTGATCATTATGAACTTGGTATACTTTTTGTACAGGATCAGAGAAAATTTGATGAAAGAATTGGATAAAGTTATGAATTTTCATAATTAAGCAAAGTAATTTCATAAATAATCATTCATCACCATCTCTTTAAATGGAGGAAGGAACTTATGGATTACAGTGTAGGAGTTTACAAAAATATCAATGATAACACCCTTATCTTGGTGCCCGATGGTTTTAATCAGCATGGGATTCGTTGCAATATCAATAAACCAGCTGTGTTAGAAGAGCCATACAAGCCATCTATGGTTGGCGCTAAACTGAAGGAATGTTTTGATATTACGGTTAATCATCAATATACTGATGAAGATATGAAAGTCATTGTAACCAGACTTGTTACTGGAGAAAAAAGTGATAAAAAGTTTGTGAAAAATCATTTATTTCAAATGGTTTTCTTTAACAAAGAAAATGGCTTTGAGTTTGAGGCTAAAACGGAAAGCAAAGATGGCCGTGGTTACACAATGAAGCCTAATACAACAGCATTGGTTTTAGACAAGAAATCTAGTGAAACGGAATTAGGGGAAGCTGTTTTGCAGACGTTTGAAATCTGCAAATAGATATTCTATTCATAGTGTAAAAGTCCTTTTATAAAAGTTATATAAATTCCCGCTGCTATTTATTTTGGCAGCGGGATTTCTATTAGGAATTTATCGGTATATTTGAGAGTGTGAGTGCTAAACCTAAAATGGAAAATTTATATCCAAGAAAGGTGGTTTAGCCATATGATTAGCTTTTTAGATTTTAACACTCCTTTAAATATAAGCTTTGAAGGAGTTTCTGCAGTTGTTTTTTATTTCACGATTTATTCTTTGATTGGCTGGCTATTAGAAAATAGCTACAGTTACATGACAAAACGAAAATTCTTTAAACCGAATTTTTTTCTTGGACCCTTTAAGCCTATGTATGGCTTCGCCCCTGTACTCTTGGTTTATTTAATCGGTCCAGAAACAAATTGGGCAGTTGTTCTGTTACTATGTTTTTTTATTCCTACGTTTATCGAGTATCTAAGTGGGGCTCTACTACAGAAGTTTTTTCATCGTCAATGGTGGAATTATTCTGATATGCCTATGCAGATACACGGCCATATTTGTTTGCCATTCTCTCTTTGTTGGATTCTGCTGTCCTTAGCTTGTGTAAAATGGGTTCATCCTGTGATTGTTTCTGTTTATGAAGCAATAGAGTTTTTATGGACCTGGATTTGGCCGGCGGTTATACTGTATTTCATTGCTGAACTTACATTATCGATTCGCAGAAATTCTGCCCAGGTACTTGACGAAGCAGAATCACCCAATCCAATTCAATAAAGAACTCTTATGTGATTTAGGAAATCAAAATTGGGAGGATTCCAATGGAGGAATTAGGTAAGCAGATTGATAAACTTTCAAACCAATTAACGGACTTAAGAATGGAAATATGGACGAAGCATACATTGTTCACATGGCAATGGTGGATGCTGCTTATAGCATGTATCATCATGCTAGTCCTCTTTATTGTATGTATTAAAAAAGAAAAACGTCTACTTAAATATGATGGTACAAATGATACTTAAATAGGTTTTAAACATGAAGGACTTATAATAGTCCTTTTTGTATGAAAACTTTTATTAATTGGACTAATTAGCGGAATTTTTAAATAAGTTATTGCCAGAATAGGAAGCCTATAGTATGCTTTGTTTATGAATCATATATATGATATCGAATCACATATGTGATTTAAGGAGGAAGAGTTATGTCGGTAAAATCAGCTAAACGTGTTTTAATGGTTTTTGATTTACTAGCCCAACATCCAGAGGGATTAACCATAAAGGAAATTAGCAGTAAACTTTCCTTTCCCCAAAGCAGCACTTCTGGTTTGATTGAGACGTTATATACAAACAGCTATCTGATTGCTGATGATTTTAGAAAATATAAGCTTGGACCTAAATTGATCCAGCTTGGCGGAGTAGCAAAGGATTCATTAGATCTTTATGCGCAAGGGTCGCTTTTTCTAAAAGAATTGATGGAAGAGGTACAGGAAACCGTTTTCATGGCCATTTTAGATCAATCTGAACTGGCGTATATAGCAAAAATAAATAGTAATCGTTCCATCCGTACCACTGCTGAGCCGGGAAAAAGTAAGCCTCTATACTGTACCGGATTGGGTAAGGCATTTTTAACCTTTCTGCCGGAAGATAGAAAGATTAAAATATTAGATAATCTAAGACTTGCACGCATCACGGATAAGACGATCACCAATAAGGAAGAACTGTTACAGCAGTTAGAATGGTTTGCTGAACAGGGTTATGCTATTGATGATGAGGAAAATGAAGAAGGACTCTATTGTCTTGCAGCGCCTGTGTATGGGGCAAACCAAACCGTTGAGGCGGCGATTAGTGTAGCAGGGCCGAAAGATAGGATGCTTAAGCAAAAAGAATTGATCACTGAGAAGCTGCTCGATACAGCAAGTAAAATATCAATTAGCATTGGATACAGATAACTCAAATGATTAGCTAGATTTATAGAATGATTTTTTATAAGTCATTATATGGTTTCACGACCATTTAAACATATTTTGATAGCGCTTAAATCTTCTCAACAAGCCAAATTTTTTCACCATATAATGAAAGCGTTGTCACGTTTTTTAATTATTTTTATATTAGAAATAGGGGGAGAATTATGAAAAGTAATTTCTTAGGTTTTAAGAAGGCAGCAGGGTATCTTGCTTTAGCTGTAGGGATTAGTTCAGCGCTCGTCGGCTGCAGCGGCGGGTCAGATACAGCAAAAGAAACATCTGATAATGGGGAGAAAAAGGTCCAAGAGATTCGCGTGGTGGCAGCAAACCATCCATGGACAGAGGCTATTAAGAATGAATTACCTGCATTCGAAAAAGAGACAGGAATTAAGGTTAAGATTGATAGCTATTTTGAAGATCAACTGACACAAAAAACATCTGTCGAGTTTGCTTCTAACTCAAAGGGTATCGATGTTGTAATGTTCCGTCCGCTTCAGGATGGAAAAATGTACAACAAGAGTGGATACTTTGCAGATATGAGCAGTTATGTTGGAGAAGAGAAGGACTACACAAATGACTTTATTCCTTCATCACTTGGAAGTGTCAAGGATGGAGAAAAGTTTTACGGATTGCCTCTAGTAACAGAAACTCAAGTGCTTTACTACCGTAAAGACCTTTTAGAAAAGGCTGGTATTGAAGTTCCAAAGACACTTGAAGAACTTGAAGCAGCGGCAAAGACATTACATGATCCAGCAAATGGAGTTTCAGGATTCGTTTCTCGTGGTAAGCGTGCTGCAGCAGTTACTCAGTTCTCAAGCTACTTGTATGCTTTCGGCGGCGATTTCATGAAGGATGGAAAATCAGCCATTACATCGCCTGAAGCGATTGAAGCATTTAATTACTACGGAAACATGCTTAATAAATACGGTCCTAAAGGTACATTAAACATGAGCTGGCCGGAAGCAATGGCAGTGTTCACTCAAGGACAAGCGGCATTCTATACTGATGCTTCATCTTTATTTACCAATGCCACTGACCCTGCCAAATCACAGGTAGCAGATAAAGTTGGATTTGCCCCATTCCCGGCTGGTCCGGAAGGTTCAAAGCCTTATAATATCACATCTTGGGCACTTGGTATCGGAGCGAACTCTGAGAAAAAGGATGCTGCATGGGAATTTATTAAATGGGCTGAAAGTAAAGAAATGGTGTTGAAGCTTCAAGCTGAAGGTAACCCTGGTGCACGTATTTCTGTCTGGGAGTCGCCAGAAGGAACGGCAAAATTCCCGAAAGATTTAGCAGAAGCTATTGGTGCAAATGGTGAAGCTGAGGCTGTCCCTTACGATCGTCCAGTTCTAATTAACGTAGGAGCAGCACGTGACGTGATTGGTGATGTCATTTTAGCAGGAATTGAAGGGAAAGACGTCAAAGCGGCTGCCGAAAAAGCAGATGAAGAATTCCAGAAGATTATTGACAGCGAGAAATAATAAAACCGATTTAACCTAATTTGAAACGGTTTTCGGTTAGCAGTCTGGGTTTGACTTCTAGATGCTCTCAGGAGGCCGTTTTTTTTAAGGCAATTGATCATTGGTAAGGAGGAGCAGTATGACAAATTGGATTGATCGTAACATCAAGTGGGTTTTTACTATGCCTGCTGTGATCTTTGTAGCACTAATGATGGTCGCGCCTGTCGGATATACATTCTGGCTTAGTTTTCATGAATGGAGTATGTCGAATATTACCCCGCCGTTATGGGTAGCTTTTCAAAATTACCTTGAATTATTTCAAGATGAACTTTTTATTAAATCATTAAAACTTATGTTTTACTTTACCATTGTGGCGGTAACGCTTGAAACAGTATTGGGAGTGGGGCTTGCCATTCTGATGAACCAAAATATTGTTGGCAAAGGGCTAGTAAAAACATTATTTCTATTGCCAATGGTTGCAACTCCAGTTGCTGTAGGTTTAATTTGGGTGCTTATTTATGAGCCTAATATTGGTATCGCAAATGTTTTTTTAGAAAAATTAGGGCTCCCAGGTCAGGAATGGTTAACCTCTCAGAGTCTTGTTATGCCATCGTTAATCTTTATTGACATTTGGGAATGGACACCAATGATTGCATTAATCGTATTAGCAGGTCTCGTTTCGCTGCCAAAGGATCCATATGAGGCTGCTATGATTGATGGAGCGAATACATGGCAATCGTTTACAAAAATTACACTTCCTTTATTGAAGCCGACACTTTATTCGGCCGTCTTGCTAAGAATGATTGATGCATTAAAAACGTTCGATATTATATATGCTACAACCCAGGGTGGTCCAGGAACGTCATCCCAGACAATCAATATCTATGGTTACGTTTTAGGATTTCAATACTTTAAAATTGGCCAGGCATCAGCCTTGCTAATGATCTTCTTCATTATTGTCCTTAGCATCAGTATTTTCACGATCCTTTTACGGAAGAGTGCGGGGGTTAACCTATGAGTAGAAAAAAACCGATAACAATAAAATCAATCCTAACTCATGTGGGTGTCTACTTATCCCTGTTTTTGTTTTTACTACCTTTCCTTTGGATGCTCCTTGCGTCATTTAAAACGCAAGTACAGATATTAGATACATCAAAACTATTTGAAATTACCGCTAATTTCAGTAATTACATTAGCGTATTTAACGAATATTCTTTTCTTTCATTTATTTGGAACAGCTTTATTGTTGGAATAGGTGCGACGATTTTTGGCCTAATTCTAGGATTGCCGGCTGCTTATTCCATTGCAAAATATAAACAGGAAGGGCTTGGACTTTTGATACTGGTAGCCAGAATTGTTCCTGGTATCTCTTTCCTTATCCCTTGGTTTATCATTTTCTCGAAATTGCAATTAATTGATACTTATACTTCCCTTATTCTCAGTCATATGCTTGTGACAATGCCGTTTATTATTTGGGTTATGATTCCGTTCTTTGAAGGATTGCCGCTTGAACTTGAGGAGTCTGCTCGTGTTGACGGATGTTCCATCCCTGGTGCATTTGTAAGAGTTATGCTCCCAATCTCAGGACCGGGAATTGTGACATCATCGATCTTAGCGTTTATTTTTTCATGGAATAACTTTATGTTTTCCTTGATTCTTGCAGGTGACAATACGAAGACATTACCGATAGCAGTGTTTAATTTTATCTCCTATTCAGAGATAAACTGGGGTGGGCTGATGGCGGCTTCCGTGATCATCACAGCACCGGTTCTTATTTTGGCGCTGTTTGCCCAAAAGTATATTATTGCTGGGCTGACGGGAGGAAGTGTAAAAGGGTAACTTTCATCTAAGGAGTTGAAGTGGAATGAGCACCTCGTCATTAGAGGAGATTAGAAGAGCAAAACTGGTGGCCATTATTCGCAGCCACTCGTTAGAGGGATTAGAAAATACAGTTAGAAGTCTCTATAAGGGGGGAATTCGTGCTATTGAAATCACGATGAATACCCCTGGTGCTTTAAGTGGAATTGAACGGTTAAAAGAAAACTTTCCTGAGCTGCTGATTGGGGCAGGGACGGTATTAGATTCAGAGACTGCTAGACTAGCGATTATGTCTGGGGCAGGCTTCCTCCTAACCCCCACTTTGAAAAAGGAAACCATTGAAATCTCCAATCGCTATCATGTGCCGATTATCCCGGGAGTCATGACTCCTACTGAGGTGTTAACGGCATATGAATACGGGGCAAAAATGGTTAAAATCTTCCCGATTCGACAGCTTGGTCATAAGTATTTGACTGACTTAAAGGGTCCGTTACCGTTTGTTGAAACGATGGCTGTCGGGGGAATCTCCCTAGAGAATGCAGGTTTATATTTAAAGTCAGGTGCAAGTGCCTTGGGAATTGGCAGTGCGCTCGTGGATGAAAAGCTAGTACAACAAGGTGATTTTACAGAAATTGAAAGACGGGCAGCAAGCTTCGTAGAAATTGTCAGTCAACAATAATCACCAAATTGAATGACGAGAAAAGCGGTGGCGAATGTGAAGGTAATTCTGATTGATTCTGGAACAACCAACTCCAGACTTAGACTATATGATCGAACAACAAACAAAGTCATTGATTCTGAAAAAATCCGAATTGGTGTTAGGGACACAGCCATTTCAGGTAGTAATCATAACCTGAAGGTCCAATTGAAAAAAGGAATCCAGCGATTATTAACTAGAAATCAGTTTACCCCCTCTGATATAAAGTATATTGCAGCATCAGGGATGATTACCTCCAATTTAGGAATCTATGAGATTCCTCATGTGGCTAGTCCCGCAGGAGTTTCCGACTTTGCCAAGTACTCAAAAGTAACCAAGCTTGAAGAGTTCCTGTATATCCCTTGTGTTTTTATTCCGGGGATGAAAAATAAAACCAGCCTTTCGGGGACTGAGGATTTGGTATCCCGTATTAATGATTTTGATGTGATGCGCGGGGAGGAAGTAGAATCCTTTGGACTGCTAAAACAGTTTGCCGTACAGGGAAAAGGGATGATTATTCTTCCTGGCTCTCATACAAAATTTGTGGCTGTTGGTGAAAATAAGGATTTGTTGTACTGTGTATCAACATTAGGAGGGGAAATCCTCCAGGCTGTTCAGAAGGAAACAATTCTTTCTGATTCCTTGAATTCAAATCTTATTGGAAGCATCGATGAGAAAATGCTTGAATCCGGGTATGAAGCGGCGAAAATGCATGGCCTGACACGGAGTTTTTATCATATTCGTTTACTTGATTTATTTTCTGATTTGGAAGAAAATCAGCGGGCAAATTATTTTGCTGGAGCTGTCATCTATAATGATCTTCAGGCACTTTCTCAAACGATGGAAGCAATGGACGAGATAGATTGGGTAATTGTCGGAGGTTCAAACCCATTACGAAAGGCTTTTACCCATTTATTAAGGTATACGAATCCTAAATGGACAATCATTGAGGCTAGTGACCAGCAGGTAGAATATTCGCTTGTTTATGGAGCAACTGAGATTTTAGATTGTGATTTAGGCATCTCAGAATAAGGTGACTTTTACTAAATATGGGGAGTGTTTGCAGATGAGAATTCGCAGTTACGAGCTTTTTCAAGTTCCGCCACGCTGGTTATTTTTAAAAATAGAAACCGATGAAGGAATTGTTGGCTGGGGTGAACCGGTCATTGAAGGAAAAGCGGCCACGGTTAAGGCTTGTGTTGAGGAATTGATGGAATCCTTAATCGGCAAGGATCCGCTCCGAATTGAAGATCATTGGAACATGATGTATCGTTCCGGATTTTATCGGGGAGGTCCCATTATCATGAGTGCAATTGCGGGAATTGACCAGGCCCTTTGGGATATTAAAGGAAAGTACTTTAATGCTCCAGTCTATCAGCTGTTAGGCGGTGCCTGCCGAGATTCGATTAAGGTGTATTCCTGGATTGGCGGCGATCGTCCATCTGATGTTGGAGCAGCGGCCAAGAAAGTTGTCGATGTTGGCTTTACGGCTGTCAAAATGAATGGAACCGAAGAATTACAGTATGTTGATTCCTATGAGAAAATTGATCAGGTGCTGGAACGAATTGCTGCGGTTCGTGAAGCTGTCGGACAGTACGTAGGAATTGGGATTGATTTTCACGGCAGGGTACATAAACCAATGGCCAAGATTCTAGCAAAAGAACTAGAACAGTTCAGACCGATGTTTATTGAAGAGCCGGTTTTGAGCGAAAATAATGAAGCCTTAAAGGAAATTGCCCAACATACATCGATCCCGATTGCAACGGGAGAGAGGATGTTTTCGCGCTGGGATTTTAAATCATTGCTGTCCGATGGATATGTCGATATCATTCAGCCTGACTTATCCCATGCAGGCGGTATAACGGAATGTAAAAAGATTGCCTCGATGGCGGAAGCGTATGATGTCGCACTTGCCCCACATTGTCCATTAGGACCAATTGCCCTTGCAGCTTGTCTGCAAGTGGATGCAACAGCACATAATGCCTTTATTCAAGAGCAAAGCTTGGGTATCCATTACAACCAAGGCAGTGACTTGATGGATTACATTGTTGATAAATCTGTATTTGAATATAAAGATGGTTATGTCAGCATCCCGCAAGGTCCCGGATTAGGAATTGAAATCAATGAAGAATTTGTAAGAAAACAAGCAGAAATCAGTCATAACTGGAAAAACCCAGTTTGGCGCCACAAGGATGGAAGCATTGCAGAATGGTAATTACATTAAAAACTCCTTCTAGCAGCAGTTTAGAAGGAGCTTTTTTGTTGAGTCAAAATAATCATAAAGCGAGTTCCTACGCCTACTTGACTTTCAATATTAATTTCTCCACCGTGAGCTTCGACTAGCTGTTGGACAATGGCAAGACCCAAACCGAATCCACCTGTAGCCCTTGAGCGAGATTTATCCACTCTATAAAGACGGTCAAAGATATGCGGCAGGTCTTCTTCGGGAATTCCAATTCCCTGGTCTTGAATCGTAATTTGAACTTTTCCATTCTCTTCTACTGCCCTTACATTCGTAGTGCTGGTTTCATTCGAGTATTTGAGACTATTATCTAACAGGTTGATTAACACCTGTTCAAATCTAGTAGGGTCAATATCAATAAATAAGTTCGTTGGACAGTCTAATTGCAGGTGTATTCGTTTATTTTTAAACGCCGGCAAAACCCTCTCATAAATGGAGTGAAGAAAGCTGCTCAAATTTACCTGTTCTTTCTTTATTGAAAACGTATTTTGGTCCAATTTGGCAAGGTCAAATAACTCTTTTAGTAAGCTGCTTACACGCTGGGATTCTTCTTGGATAATTTCAAGGTAGTGTGCTCGGTCCTTTTCTTCAAGATTCTTTCGCCTGGCGATGTCAGCATACCCATTAATATAGGTCAAGGGAGTGCGAAGTTCGTGAGAAATACTAGCCAAAAACTCGTTTCGTTCTTGTTTTAAATAATTTAAGTCATTGGCAAGCGTTTGGATGGAAAGTGAAAGCTCTCCTATTTCATCATTGGACAGTTTTGGAAGAGTAACAGAAAAATCCCCTGTGCTTAACTTTTTTGTTGCCTCTTTCATGGTGATCAAAGGCTTTGTTACAGCTTTTGATAAAAAGAAAATGAAAATTAGAACCGTGAACAGGATAAGCACAGATGCAATAAAAATATGTCTATTTAATTGGGAGATCAGCTTTTGGACATCATCTGTTTTTTTGAACATATACACATAACCGAATTTCTTACCATCTTTATTTATCGGCGTAACTGTGGCGATATATTCTTTCTTTTTCCAGTCCTCTTGGAGGATTTTTCCTCTTTTCGGAAGGTCAATGTCTGCAACAGGTAAATTCAATATGTCCTCTATGCTACTGTTAATCTTGTTAGAAGAAACCAAAATCTCACCATCAAGGTTCGTCACCACCACCGGGGAATCGGATTGTGCTGCCATTAATTTTACATGACTAAGTGTGTGCGCGTCTGCCTTCGCTTCTAATACAGCACGGTGACTATTTCCCTTTGAGAGAAGGGATTCAAATTCCTGGTGGACCCGTGTATGTACTAAATTGTTATGCAAGAAAGTCATCGAAACTACTTCAATAATTAATATACAAAGGGAGAACCATAATCCTAGTTTTATGGAAATCTTCAAGGGTAAACACCTCGTAGTCTAAATAGATGTTTCTGTATCATCAACTGTCCATTTATATCCGACTCCCCAAACCGTAAATAGGTGGTTATCAACAGGAAAGCCGGCATTTCGCAATTTTTCTCGCAGATTCCGAATATGGGAATCTACGGTCCGATCATCTATATGTGAGTTTAATCCCCATATGGTAGACAATAAATGGTCGCGGGAAAAGACTTTGTGAGGATTTTTTAAAAACAAACCCACTAAGGCAAATTCTTTGGGTGTTACTTGAATGGCAGTACTTTGATATTTCAATTCAACAGATTCTTCCTTCCACTCTAACCCTTTAAAAATCAGTCTTTTTTCTTTTACATCATTTGTTCTTCTTAACAATGCTTCAATTCTAGCTAATAATTCCTCTTCGCTGAATGGTTTCGTCACATAATCATCTGCACCAAATTTTAGCCCTTTAATGATATCGACCGTTTCCGTTCTTGCAGTAAGCATAATGACAGGAACATTTGAAAACTCTCTAATTTTTTTGCAGGTCGTCCAGCCATCCATTTCCGGCATCATCACATCAAGAATTACAAGGTCAATTTTCTCCTCTTCTAAAATGAATATGGCATCTTTACTAGAAGGTGTCTTGATACATTTATAACCATGGGGATTTAAGTATAAGTCTAAAAGGTCTAGCATCCGGGTTTCATCATCTACAAGTAATATCGTTTTCATACTCCACCGCCATTTACACAATATATCATTATAATAAATGAAAAATATGAAGAATGTTTGCAGATTTAATGGCTTATTTATAAATTGTTTGCTATGGGAATGCCAACAGTTAAATTCATATTTTCTGCACAAATTTGTGCTAACATCTTACTTGTTTAAATAAAGGGAAAAGGGGTAGTTATTTAAATGATCAAAAAAGGAATGAAAAAATCAGTTATTTTACTTGTGTTAGCAGCCCTGTTCGTTATTCTAGGAGCTTGCTCAAATGACGGCGGTCACTCTAATATGGACCACTCAGGATCGTCTGAAGTCCCTGAAGGGTTAAAGGAAGCTGAAAATCCGAAATACAAAACAGGCAGTAAAGTGATTATTGAGTCCGATCACATGGAAGGTATGAAGGGTGCTGAAGCAACGATTGTAGGAGCGTATGATACCACGGTTTATACCATTTCTTACACTCCGACAGATGGTGGAGAAAAAATAGAAAACCATAAATGGGTCATTCATGAGGAAATTCAGGATGCGGGTGACGAACCATTTAAACCTGGATCAGAAGTTACCATCAATGCTGAACACATGGAAGGCATGGATGGAGTGACAGCTGAAATTGATTCAGTTGAAGCAACAACTGTGTATATGGTTGATTTCACCACTACGGATGGAGAAAAAGTAACAAATCATAAATGGGTAACGGAGAGTGAACTATCTCCAGCTAAATAATATTGAAGAGCTTATCCTTTTAGGGATTAAGCTCTTTTTTTCTGAGTGATAAAAAAAGCCATGTTAAAATAATCATGTATAGAGAAATGCTGGGGGATAGGAAAAAAATATGACTGCGGAAGGCAAGAAAATAAAGGTTGCCGTTAATGGCGGTATCGGATTTGGAGCTAAGTTAAATCCGAAACAATTAGTAACCATTGCAAAGTATTTAAATGAAGATGAAGAAATAGAGCTGACAACCTTTCAACAACTTTATATAGAAATACCTGAAGAAAACAAAGTTGAAATAATGGAGGAATTCAACCGCGTGGGCTTGGCTTGTTATCCGGTCGGAAATTTTGTGAAGAGTCTGAGAACCTGCAATTTTTGTAAGGGAGAAGAAGAGGAAGGAATGCCGGTCGCTAAGGAATTAAACCGACGCATAGCTGGGAAAGCCGTACCTTTTACCCTGAAAGTTGCCTATACAGGCTGTCCTGTTGGCTGTGGGGAACCGATGTTAAGTGATATCGGTGTGATGAAAGTAAGGGACCATTATAACGTATATGCAGGTGGTAAAGCGAAGGGAAACGACGCACAAGTAGGTACCCTAATCGCAGAAAATTTAACCCCTGAGGAATTGTATTCGATGGTTGAGAATATCATCGACATCTATGCAAAAGAGGGGAAAAAACGGGAAGCTTTCAACAAATTTTTAAAACGGATTGATAATCGTTTGTTAACTTAGGAGGGTTAAAACTCTGACCATTGGAGACTGTGGTCAGAGTTTTTTTTGCCTAAAAAATCAAAAGGCATGTAATTTAGTAGCTTATAAAATTTTGTTTATTACAAAACGATGAACAAATCTCAAATAAAAGTATCAGCCATATTATCTCCATTAAAAATGCATAAAAACTGCAAATATACCCACTAAATTATAGTTATAAACAAATGAAATGTTTAATTCGTAAAAAACTTTGTGGAGGTGTAAAAAGTGAAAAAGAGATTTATAGCTTTATTTGTATTATTATTTATTTTCTCTTTTAACCTATCTGTTATGGCAGAGGGAGGTCATGACGACAAACAATCAACAAATCAAGAAGGTAATGAACAAAACGAAAAGAGTGAAAGTGCAGATACGCATTCAGAAGAAGCGGATACTCACTCTGAGGATGAAGATTCGCATTCTGAGGAAGCTGATGCTCATTCGAAAGAAGCGGATACTCATTCAAAAGAGGCTGAGGCTCATCCAGATGAAGCAGAAGTGCATACTGAAGCGGAAGAAGCCCATTCCGATGCAGCAGATGCCCATTCCGATGCGGCTGACGCTCATGGTGAAGAGGAAGATACACATGGTGAAGAAGCAGAAACTCATTCAGATGAGGAAGAAGCTCATGAAGAGGAAGGCGAGGTTGATGATCACCATGGACCTGTAGTGGAAACACCACCTAACTATAAAGTGTTAGGATCATTTGGAGCAGTGAATCTATCATTTATCTTAATCGGTGTCTGGAATAAATGGTTTAGAAGGAAGGGGATTAAATAATGGGAATGCCTGAGAGAAACTTAAAATCTGAGAAGGAACCTTTTAATCTTTTATCGATTCCATGGGTTAAGAGTTTTGTAAAAAGTAAATGGTATCCTGGAATTTTTCAATGGATGGTCATCTTTGTCTTTTCAGTAATCGTATTTGAATTGGTAATGGGAACGGTAAATCCAAGTAAGAACTTTGGAACAACGATGACATGGGTATTATGGTGGCCAATCATTCCAATTTTATTTTTAGTCGCCGGCCGTTTCTGGTGTGCGATTTGCCCCTTTGGCAAGCTAAGTGATATTGTTCGGAATTTTGTTGGCAGCAAGCGGCCAATGCCCAAGTTCCTAAAAAAATATGGAATCTGGCTAATCGATTTATTTTTTATTGCGATTACCTATAGTGACCATGTCTGGGGAATTGTGGAGTCGCCGCGCGGATCAGGATACCTGTTGTTACTGCTCGTAACAATGGTTGTAGTTACTTCCGTTTTTTATGAAAGAAGAACATTTTGTAAGACACTTTGCTTCCTAGGTGGTCTTGCAGGTAACTATGCTCGATCTGGTGCAGTTAAAGTGCAGGCAACCCCTGATATTTGTAAAACCTGTAAAGTTCAATCCTGCTACAAAGGAACCGAGAAGGTTGAAGGCTGTCCAATGTTCCAATTTCCTAGAACAATGGAATCCAGTGCGGAATGTAATATTTGCGGAAATTGTGTGAAAAACTGTCCCAATGATTCCATCAAAATAGAAACAAGAATTCCGACAAAGGAATTATGGGGCTTAAAGAATCCAAAGCTTGAGCATGCTTCCTTAGCAGCTGTTATTATGGGAATTGTGTTTGTCCAGAACATTACCATGCTTGAACCGTGGCAGGGTATTTTAAAAGCAATTGGCACAGTGACAGGTACATCAAGTTATGTTGTAAACTTTACAGTTGCCTTTATCATTGCCATGGCATTACCGATTCTTTTACTATTAGGTACTGCTAAGCTTGCATCTTTCTTCGGCATGGAAGGCACAGTGAAAAAGAACTTTACCCGATTTGGTTATGCAATCATTCCGTTGGACCTTGCTGGCCACTTAGGGCATAATCTATTCCATATTTTTACGGAAGGTAAAGCAATATGGTATAACAGTATCGGTTTATTTGGAGTAGAATCAAATCCAGAAAGTTTGAGTTTGGCATCTACTCCTACCGTTCAGATGATACAATATGCGATTATTGTGATTGGATTAATTGGGACAGTTTATGTAACGTACAGGATGGGTAAGAAATCGTCATTCAAAGCCATGCTGCCTTACTATATCCTGATGATTGCACTTGCAGTTACGAATATTTACTTATTCTCACTACCTATGAGTCACAGGGTGTAACTTATTTAACTTAGAGGGGCCATTGGTTCCTCTTTTTAGTTGTCAAACCTAAAGGGTAGTCATACAATATAATAAAAGTTGGTTTAGGGAAAAATAGTGGATTAAAGGAAACTCTATCCGGATGAGGTGATAAATGTGTGTTCGCCAAATAGCTTTATCGAGCAGCAGGCATCTGAAATGAGTGAAAAGATTAGGAAAGATTCATTATACAAATTTATTCGGGTAGAATACTCCGAAAGTGAAGCTGGGTACATTACCAAGGTAGTATTAGAAGATAAAGACGGGACGGTATATTCAATAGAACCAAATCCCTTCGGTGTAAAATTTGCCAGGGGTGAAATTACCTTCAAAGAGTACAAAAAACTCCAAAAACAAGACACCTTAAATGTAATGGCTATTTTCTCAGGGATCATTGTCCTCTTTGGCGGTTTTATGTTTGGATTAATGAAGTACTTTGTATAAATCAACAGGCCAGTTTAACATAGGCTTATAAAATAAAAACAATTGACATTCAAACATTGCTTTGAATATCATATAATCAAATAGATATTTGAATGTATGAGGTGATGGAATGAAAGAACGTGATGTTTGCGAAGTCAACTGTGTTGATAGCCACAAAACCACACGAGTACAGCCATTAGTTGAAAAAAGTAATATTGTTGAGGTTACAAAGCTCTTTAAGGCCTTATCCGATGAAACCCGAATGAAAATTGCCTATGCTCTCACACTTGAGGAGGAGCTATGTGTATGTGATGTGGCAAATATTGTCGGTGCGACAACGGCAACTGCTTCCCATCATTTGCGCCATTTAAAGAGCCAAGGACTTGCAAAATACCGTAAAGAGGGGAAATTAGCCTACTATTCCCTCGATGATGATCATGTCAAACAACTCATTCACATTGCCTTTGAGCACCAGCATGAGGTTTCGAGCAGAAAGTAGATAGGTATCACGAAACAGAGATAAGAAAAAACTAAGAACTAACTCTTTGGGGGAGGAAAATTTATGGGACATCACCACCACCATGGCCACTCTCACGGGCATTCACATGGTCACGGGCATGGACATTCGCATACAAGTAATAAAAAAGCACTGCTGGGCTCATTTATTTTGATTGCTGCGTTTATGGTCGTCGAGGTGATTGGCGGAATTTTAACAAACAGCTTAGCCTTATTGTCTGACGCTGGACATATGCTCAGCGATGCAGCTGCACTTGGTCTAAGCTTTTACGCCATTAAGCTCGGGGAGAAACAGGTTTCGCAGGAAAAAACGTATGGATATAAGCGCTTTGAAATCATTGCTGCTGCCTTGAACGGACTTACGTTAATCATCATTTCCTTATATATCTTTTATGAAGCGTTTCAGCGTTTCTTTGCGCCGCAGGAGGTGCAGAGTACGGGCATGCTGATGATTTCTGTAACGGGATTGGTGGTAAACATTATCGCTGCCTGGATTCTGATGAGCGGTGACAAGGATGATAACCTCAATGTCCGAAGTGCATTTTTGCATGTACTTGGTGACATGCTTGGATCTGTTGGTGCCATCATTGCAGCCTTGTTGATTATGTTCTTCGGCTGGACGATTGCCGATCCGATTGCCAGTGTCATTGTCGCTGTGTTAATCATTATTAGCGGATACCGAGTTACAAAGGACTCTTTCCATATATTAATGGAAGGTGCACCAACCCAAATGGATCTCCATCAAGTTAAAGACTCATTGAGTAAAATTCCGTTAGTAAAAGAAGTTCATGATTTGCACGTCTGGACGATTACATCTGGATACCCGGTTTTAAGCTGTCATATTACCATTTTAGACGAAGCCAGCCATGACGAAATTTTGGCATGTTCGCAAAAAATTCTTCACGATGAGTTTCATATTGAACATAGCACCATCCAGGTCGAAAAAGCTGAAATTGGCTGTCCTAGCCCGCATGGAACATGTAATTAACTAGAGGGTGTCCCATACTTTTGGGACACCCTCTGGTTTTTCTAAAGGATTTTCACGGTAATTGGATAGAGATACGGTTCTTTAGGCTCATCGATTTCTTTCCAGTTGGTGATTTTGATGATTGGAAATTTTGCACCATTATAGCTTGTGGTATCTAAAACGCCTTTCGCTTCAATCCAGGTGTTTTCTTCTAGTAAAGTGGCTTCAGGTAACTCTGAAATAAATCCGATAATGCCAGCATCTGCTACACAATGGGTAATCAAAAATCTTGCCAGCACTAGCTGGTTTTGTTCAAGTCCTTCTTCTTTGTAAACAAATCCTTTTAAAGTAATTTCTCTGCCTTTAAATTTATCGAGGTCCATATGCATTTCTTCATAATAAGTTGAAAAAACAGTATCGTTCATATCAATCGTTGAACTTTGTTCTAATTGCTGTATTAACTGTTCGTATTCTTCGTTTGTATAAGCGTTGTCTTTAATACGTGAAAGGTCTACTAAATCCTCATTAATAACTGGATCTTCCTGTTGGTCAGTGTTAGGTCCACCCTCGTCCACTTGTTTCTGATCGGCCTGCTGTTCAGATAATACGGCTAAGCCGCCTTTTTTATCCGCAATCGATGCGTCTAGCACCTTGGCCGGAAGCAGGAACCCCGTGACCAACGGAAAAACAATCACAAGATAAGCGATTAATTTTTTAGTAGTAAAAGGTGTTTCTCCATGATCGTGACTGCAGTTATGGTCGTGAGCGTCGTGATGACAATGGTGATGCTGGTTGTTTGCCCTAATCGTCCATATTCTTGTTGTTTGGATCATAAACAATATTAAAAATAATACAGAAGCGGATTGGCTTAAACCCTCATATTTTGGATTAATAAACTTTGTTATTTCGCCAGTAAAATGAAGCTTAAAAAGCAGGACTGAAAAAGCTAGCAGAATAAACGCTCTGACGGCCTGCTGAAAATGGAATCTCACGACTTTCCCCCCTTAAATAAAGCTTTGCACAGACATGATTGTAATAAAGATGACCGAAATGATTAAAGCCAGCACACCGATAACAAACTTCAATCGGAATACGCTCAGCATCATAAGGGTGTTTTTTAAATCCATCATTGGACCAAAGATTAAAAAACCTAAAATGGCTGAAGTCGGGAAAATACTGCTGAAGGAAGCACCGATAAAGGCATCTGCTTCAGAACAAAGGGATAAAACATAAGCCAATCCCATCATGACTGCTAGAGACGATACCGTTCCGCTGCCAGCTTCCAAGAGAGCCTTTGCCGGCAGATAGGTTTGTACAAATGCAGCCAAAAAGGCTCCCATTACAAGGTATTTCCCCATATCAAAAAACTCATCAATCGAATGGGTTAACATCGACCAAAATCTTGTTGTAAGAGCTTCTTTCTTTGAGAGTATTTGAGAAGTACTTGTAAGGACAGGGTTCTTTAATTGATTTCCTTTAAAAAGGATACTGACAGCAAAAGCGACCAAAACAGCAATGAAAAAACCTAACACCATCCTTAATCCAGCAATCTTAAAATCATTCCCAAATGCCATATACGTGGAGGCTATCACAATCGGATTTATAAGCGGACCTGTCAGCATAAAGCCGATGGCTGCATGGATGGGTACACCTTTTCCGACAAGACGGCGGACGATGGGAACAATTCCACATTCACATGCAGGAAAGAGGGCTCCAATGATACAACTCATGATGATAGCTAAAACTTTATTTTTTGGAATCCAGCGTTGAATATGTTCTTCGGTCACAAATATTTGGATTACACCGGCAATGAGGACTCCGATTAAAACAAAGGGCAGTGCCTCTATTAAAATACTTAGAAATATTGTATTTAGATTTAATAGTGACGGAGGTATATCAAATGAGAGTTTTAAGCTAGTACTAAACGAAAGCAGTAATAACGCTAAAACAATGAGCATAATACCCGTGAATTCTATGATATTATTTCGAACAATGCGATACATAAATACCCCCTGATTCTATTAAATAGTTTGGTACATTTACTAGAGTATGAATAAAAAATTTAATATATACCTATCGTTCCACATATGTAAGGGAAACCCCTGCCGCAATAAATGGCAGGGATAGATAAGCCGCATATTGTTGTTAGTTATTTAAAACGGTCTTGATGGTTTCTAAATTCTTACGCATGATGCTGAAATAATCATCTTTTTGTTTAATGTTTTCTTCTGTTATAGCTTCTAAATTATGGAGAGTAAGAGACTTAGCTCCTATTTCCTCTTGGATGATTTTTGCTATTTTAGGTGAAACATTCTGCTCGAAAATCACATAATGAATATTATGTTCGGCAGACTCTTCAATGATTGCTTGCAGTTCTTTTTGAGATGGTTCTTGTGTAGGTGATAAACCTGATATAGCAATTTCTTCAATGCCATACCGCTTTTCCCAATAACCGTAGGCCGCATGTGCAACTAGAATGTTCCTCGTCTTTGAACTCTCAATCGTAGTTTTAAATTCTTGATCCAGTTTTTCTAGCTCATCTTTTAGCTGATTAAAATTGGATTCAAACTCGGCTGTGCGTTCTGGCATTTGCTTACTTAAAGCATTTTTGATGTTTTTTGCTAAATCAATAGATAGAACCGGATCTAACCATACATGGGGGTCTAGGTCACCATCGGCATGATCTTCATGTGCCTCGGAATCTTTGTGCGTATCTTCCTCAGAATGCCCATTTTCATCCTCATGTTGTTCACTTTCAGACTCACCCTCTCCATGATGATGCTCATCTTCCGTTTCGAGGAGTTCAATGCCATCCGCAGCTTTGACGATTTGTACGTCCTCTTTTTTCAAAGCTTCCGCAGCTTTATCCGCAAATCCTTCAAGTCCAACTCCTGTATAGATAAATAAATCGGAATTAGCAAGGGAGACCATATCCTTTTGAGAGGGCTCAAATGTATGGGCGTCCACGTTTGGAGGATAGATACTCTGAACATCAACAAATTCACCGCCAATTTTTTTCGTAAAATCCTCAAGCGGATAGATAGTCGTATAGACTGTTACTGTATCTTGATTCTTTTTATCGTCGCTTTTATTTACCGTTTCGGTTTTTCCACATCCGGCTAAAATAAGACTTAACACGAGTACAGAAGTGGTAACGAATTGAGAAATCTTCATTTTTTTTAACTCCATTCTATTTTGGTTATAAATCGTAATTGTTTCGTTTTACATTTTAAAACATGATTATTCATTTGTAAATGAAAATATGAATCTTTTAATTTAATAGACTGGATCAACTAACAATACCTCTTGAAGAAGACAAGAAAGTTTATGGAGTACACCTAAAAAAAACTTGCTTTACTGAAGATAGTTTTGTAAGATGTAAATCGTAACTATTACGTTTTGTGTTTTGTAAATCGTAATGATTTTGAATTAGGGGTGATGGAAATGACAAAAAGAATACCTGTTACTGTACTAAGTGGTTACTTAGGGTCAGGGAAAACAACTTTATTAAATTTTGTCTTAGCCAATCGTGAGCAGAAAAAGATTGCTGTCATTGTAAATGATATGAGTGAGGTAAACATTGATGCTTCGATAATAAAACAAGGTGCATTTTCTCGAACAGATGAGAAACTAGTTGAGCTACAAAACGGCTGTATTTGCTGCACATTAAGAGAGGATTTAATGATTGAAGTGGAAAGGCTTGTTCAAGCAGGAGATATTGATTATATCTTAATTGAATCATCTGGAATTTCTGAGCCTGTTCCTGTTGCCCAAACATTTACATATATCGATGAGGATCTTGGAATCAACCTTTCAGAATACTGCACGCTTGACACAATGGTGACTGTGGTAGACGCCAATCGTTTTTGGCATGATTTTGCCTCTGGTGAAAGCTTACTTGATCGTAAGCAAGGAAACGATGAATTTGATACTCGTGAAGTGGTTGACTTATTGATTGATCAGATTGAATTTGCCAATGTGTTGATATTAAACAAGATAGATTTAGTGGACGGCGAGAGTGTTCTTGAACTGAAAAAAGTCCTTCAAAAGTTAAATCCTGAGGCGAGAATCATTGAAAGTGTGCATGCAAAAGTAGCATTAAGTGAAATTATGGATACCGGGTTATTTGATTTTGAAGAGGCAAGTCAAGGTGCCGGCTGGATTAAAGAGCTGCTGGAAGAACACACTCCAGAAACAGAAGAATATGGGATTTCTTCCTTTGTGTATCGTAAAAATAGACCTTTTCATCCTGAAAGATTGATGCAGTGGTTAGAGGACTGGCCAGTAGATGTTGTTCGGGCAAAAGGCTTCTTGTGGCTGGCAACGCGAAATGATATGACAGGTTTGTTATCACAAGCAGGACCCTCTATTATCCTTGAAGGTGCTGGCGAATGGCTGGCGGCATATCCTGAACAGGAAAGAGCCCAAATCCTTTTGGAAGAACCAGAACTCCTGGAAAAATGGGACGAAGAGTTTGGAGATCGGATGATAGAGCTTGTTTTCATCGGTGTGGATATGAATCGAGAAAAAATTGAGGCTTCATTAGACAAATGCTTATTATCTGATGAAGAAATGACAATGGATTGGAGTGGGTTTAACGATCCGCTTCCGGCATTTACGGTTTCTACATTAGAATATTAACGATTGGGAGGAATATAGAATGAGAGTAAAAATCACATTAGCATGTACCGAAACAGGAGATCGCAATTACATTACCACAAAAAATAAGCGAAACAACCCAGACCGTATTGAGCTAATGAAGTATAGCCCACGCCTAAAAAAACGCACTCTGCACCGGGAAACAAAATAAACAGCAAATAGAACCCCTAGGCAGCTGCCTTAGGGTTCTATTTTTTACTATAATGTTTTTAATGGCATATATAGCGAGTTGAATATGGTTTTCAAGCTCCATCACTGTGACATTTCTATGAACATTTTAGTCCATTGTTTAAAAAAATAGCCCATAAGGGTCATATAAAGAAAGAGTAAAAATCTTTATTTTTATAGGTAAGGAACTTATTAATGTTATAAAATATTTTTTAAGAATGGAGATATTAAAATGAAAAAATTATTTACTTCACTAGTAACAATAATTGTTGCTTTTTCTCTTTTTGCCGGGGTAGCAAGTGCTCATGTTACCGTTGGGCCAAATGAAACGTCACAAGGGGCATATCAAATGTTTACGGTAAAAGTACCGTCTGAAAAAGAAGATGTTTTGACAACAAAAATTCAAGTATTAATTCCTGAAAATGTTAATATTACACGTTTTGAACCAAAGTCAGGATGGAATTATGAAATTCAGAAAGATGACACTGGTAAAATTACATCAGTGACCTGGACAACGGAAGGTGAAGGCCTATCTGCTACTGAATTTGGTCAGTTTAACATGAACGGAAAAGTAGGCGACGAAGCAACCGAAATCGTTTGGAAAGCGATCCAAACCTACTCGGATGGAAGTGTTGTAGAATGGGTAGAAGCAGAAGAGGCAAATTACCCTGCTTCTGTAACAGTTGTAAATCCAGCTGATGCTTCTGCACACGGCCATGGAGAAAAAACGACTGATAAAGATGCTCCATCAGAAGAAAAAGTAACAGAAGAAGTCAAAGAAACTAATTTCTCAAACACACCGCTTTATCTTTCAATCGCAGCATTAGTAGCAGGATTATTAGCTTTATTAATATCTCTTAAAAAGAGAGGATAATTGTTTCGAAGACAAGAGTGTCGATCTCTTGTCTTTTTTCTTGCAATTTTGTGAATAAATTTCTAAAATGAATAAACAGAAATGAAATAAATGAGGTGGACCCATTTTGGAGATGGTTATTAGATATTTGTCTGCACTGATTTTGCCGGGCTTACTCGTGCTGCTATTTACCAGAGTCACATACAATCGGCTTATCGGTCTTGCATTGACCGTCGGGCTCATTGCTGCCTCTGCTTTTAAAGGGTATACCAATACTTTTCCACTTATCGTTGTAGATGCCTTTTCGCTTACAGTTGGCTTCTGGCTTGCCGCAAAAATGAAACAAAGAGTTTTCAAAAAAACGTAATCACCCACCGTAGATGTTAAGTCTGTCAATTAAATGGCAGGCTTTTTTGCTTTTTATATCAAAAAATCGAATGTTCGTTCGCATATTAGTGGTTTGTTTTTGGGGAATTGTGTTAGAATGATACTATTAGAGTTTCAGGATACACTTTCCAGCACCATCCCGGTACATGTGCAAGTTCTTTGCTAGAAAGTGATTTTATCGTACGGGAGGAAGATCAGTGAAGGATCAATTTGAATTAGTTTCGAAATATTCACCGCAAGGCGATCAGCCGGAAGCGATTCGACAGTTAGTTCAGGGGATTAATGAGAATAAGCGCTACCAAACCTTGCTTGGTGCCACTGGAACAGGTAAGACGTTTACTGTTTCAAACGTGATAAAAGAAGTAAACAAGCCGACACTTGTCATCGCTCACAATAAAACCTTAGCTGGTCAGCTATACAGTGAATTTAAGGAATTTTTCCCAAATAATGCTGTTGAGTATTTCGTCAGTTACTACGATTATTTTCAGCCGGAAGCCTATGTTCCTTCGACAGATACATTTATTGAAAAAGACGCCAGTATTAATGATGAAATTGATAAACTTCGGCACTCCGCAACATCCTCCTTATTTGAGAGGAAGGATGTTATTATCATTGCCAGTGTATCGTGTATTTACGGTCTCGGTTCACCTGAAGAATACCGAGAAATGGTGCTGTCACTAAGGACAGGTATGGAGATTGAACGCAACCAGCTGCTGCACCGTTTGGTCGATATTCAGTATGAAAGAAATGATATTGATTTCAAACGTGGTACGTTCCGAGTTCGCGGCGATGTGGTGGAAATTTTCCCTGTGTCCCGTGATGAACATTGTGTGCGCGTAGAATTTTTTGGCGATGAAGTAGATCGCATTCGTGAGGTCGACGCCCTAACGGGGGAAATTATCGGTGAACGTGATCATATAGCCATTTTTCCAGCTTCCCACTTCGTAACCAGAGAAGAAAAAATGAGAGTAGCCATCGAGAATATCGAGAAAGAACTCGAAGAACGCCTAGAAGACCTCCGTGAGGAAAATAAATTGCTTGAAGCGCAGCGGATTGAACAGCGTACTCGCTATGATCTTGAAATGATGCGGGAAATGGGTTTTTGTTCAGGAATTGAAAACTACTCACGTCATCTGACACTAAGACCTGCTGGTTCTACACCCTATACGCTGCTTGATTATTTTCCAGAAGATTTTCTTTTGATTGTCGATGAGTCACATGTTACCCTGCCGCAGGTTAGAGGGATGTTCAATGGTGATCGAGCCCGGAAGCAGGTGCTTGTGGACCACGGTTTCCGTCTGCCATCAGCGCTAGATAACCGGCCGTTGACCTATGATGAATTTGAAAAGCATATTCATAATGCGATCTTTGTATCAGCAACGCCAGGTCCTTTTGAGCTAGAGCATACTCCGGAAATGATTCAGCAAATCATTCGACCAACTGGATTGTTGGATCCAACAATAGAGATCCGTCCAATTGAGGGTCAAATCGACGACATCATTGGTGAAATACAGGAGCGAATCAAGAAAAATGAACGAGTCCTTATTACGACGCTGACAAAGAAAATGTCGGAGGACTTAACGGACTATTTAAAAGAAATAGGCATTAAAGTCCAATATTTGCATTCAGAAGTGAAGACACTTGAACGGATTGAGATTATTCGTGAGCTCCGGCTCGGCAAGTATGATGTCCTCGTCGGAATCAACCTGCTAAGAGAAGGTCTTGATATTCCTGAGGTTTCGCTGATTACGATTCTCGATGCCGATAAGGAAGGCTTCCTTCGTTCGGAACGTTCATTGATCCAAACTATCGGCCGGGCAGCGCGTAATGCCAATGGTCATGTTATTTTGTATGCAGACAAAATAACAAATTCGATGGAAATTGCGATTAATGTAACAAGAGAGCGTCGCAAAATCCAGGAAGAATATAATATAAAGCATGGCATTACGCCGATGACGATTCAAAAGGGAATTCGCGAGGCTATTCGTGCCACCCATGCTGCTGAGGAGCAGGAAGATTACAAACCAGCAGCATCCTTCGGTAAGATGTCGAAGAAGGAAAGAGATAAGTTGATTGCTACGATGGAAAAAGAAATGAAGGCAGAAGCAAAGGCGCTTAATTTTGAACGTGCAGCTGAGCTTCGTGATTTATTATTAGAGTTAAAAGCGGAAGGATGACGTAACCATGGCGATGGATAAATTGATTGTAAAAGGCGCCAGAGCCCATAATTTAAAAAATATAGATGTCACCATTCCGAGAGATAAGCTTGTTGTGATCACAGGACTTTCTGGTTCAGGAAAGTCCTCCCTTGCTTTTGATACGATTTATGCAGAAGGGCAGCGCCGCTATGTGGAATCACTATCTGCATACGCACGACAATTCTTAGGGCAGATGGATAAACCTGATGTTGATTCCATTGAGGGATTATCACCTGCGATTTCAATTGATCAAAAAACAACAAGCAAAAACCCCCGTTCAACTGTGGGGACGGTGACGGAAATTTATGATTACTTGCGATTACTTTTTGCCCGTGTTGGCAGACCAACATGTCCCATCCACAATATTGAAATCTCCTCACAAACGATTGAACAAATGGTAGACAGAATCATGGAATACCCAGAGCGAACCAAAATGCAAATCCTTGCTCCGGTTGTTTCCGGGCGAAAAGGAATGCATGTGAAAGTATTAGAAGATATAAAGAAACAAGGTTTCGTACGCATTCGTGTCAACGGAGAAATGCTTGACCTTGGCGAAGAAATTGTTTTAGACAAGAATAAAAAGCATTCCATTGAAGTGGTGATTGACCGTATAGTCGTAAAGGAAGGGATTTCCGCAAGAATTGCAGACTCGCTTGAAACGGCCTTACGTCTAGGTGAAGGAAAGGTTATTGTCGATGTGATCGGAGAAGAGGAGCTTCTTTTCAGTGAAAACCACGCCTGTCCACATTGCGGTTTTTCAATCGGTGAATTAGAACCGCGCATGTTTTCCTTCAATAGCCCCTTTGGTGCCTGTCCTGAGTGTGATGGACTTGGTTCTAAGCTCGAGGTAGATGTGGATCTTGTGATACCGAATAAGGAATTATCATTAAAACAGCATGCGATTGCACCTTGGGAACCAACTAGCTCGCAATATTATCCGCAATTGCTTGAAGCGGTATGCAATCATTATGGGGTAGATATGGACATGCCATTCAAGGACATCCCGCCACACCTTATCGAAAAGGTTCTCTATGGTTCCAAAGGTGATAAAATTTATTTCCGCTATGAAAATGATTTTGGACAGATCCGTGAAGGTCATATTGAATTTGAGGGTGTCATACATAATGTAGAACGCCGCTATAAAGAGACCAGCTCTGATTGGATTCGGGAGCAAATGGAGAAATACATGGGCCAGCAGCCATGCCATGTATGTAAAGGTCATCGTTTAAAGAAGGAAACCTTAGCCGTGCTCATTTCGGGACGCCATATCTCTCAATTAACAGAGTTATCGATTGAAGAATCCAATCAGTTCTTTAATGAATTAATATTAACGGACAAAGAAATGCAAATCGGTAAATTAATTTTTCAAGAGATTCGTGAGCGCCTTGGATTCCTAATGAATGTTGGACTCGATTACTTGAGCTTAGGACGTGCGGCAGGTACTCTTTCAGGAGGAGAAGCACAGCGAATCCGTTTGGCTACACAAATTGGTTCTAAGTTAACTGGGGTTCTCTACATATTAGACGAGCCATCGATTGGACTTCATCAACGTGATAACGACCGATTAATAGGAACGCTGCAAAATATGCGTGATATCGGAAACACCTTGATTGTCGTTGAACATGATGAAGATACAATGATTGCTGCGGATTATCTCATCGATATTGGTCCTGGAGCAGGAATTCACGGCGGACAAGTTATTGCAGCAGGAACACCCGCCGAAGTAATGGCACATCCGGATTCTTTGACTGGCCAGTATTTATCTGGTAAAAGGTTTATTCCACTTCCGATAGAACGTCGTAAGCCAGATGGAAGGTATATCGAAATAAAAGGTGCAGCTGAGAACAATTTGCGAAATGTAAATGTGAAAATACCACTAGGCATGTTTGTCGCTGTGACGGGTGTTTCTGGATCTGGGAAAAGTACATTAATCAATGAAATCCTTCTTAAAACACTATCACAGAAGCTTAACCGCGCGAAAACAAAGCCTGGTGAACATAAGGATATCATAGGTATTGAGAATTTAGATAAGATTATCGACATCGACCAATCTCCAATTGGCAGAACACCTCGCTCTAATCCGGCAACGTACACGGGAGTATTTGATGATATCCGTGATTTGTTTTCGACAACGAACGAAGCGAAGGTCCGTGGCTATAAAAAAGGACGTTTTAGCTTTAATGTTAAGGGCGGCCGCTGTGAAGCCTGCCGTGGCGATGGAATTATCAAAATTGAAATGCATTTCCTGCCGGACGTCTATGTTCCATGTGAGGTTTGTCATGGGAAACGCTATAACCGTGAAACACTTGAAGTGAAATACAAAGGGAGGAGCATTTCTGAAATTCTCGATATGACCGTTGAAACCGCAGTTGAATTTTTTGAGAATGTTCCTAAAATCAGCCGAAAGCTGCAAACCATCAATGATGTTGGTTTAGGCTATATTACACTTGGTCAGCCAGCAACCACCCTTTCCGGAGGAGAAGCACAGCGTGTAAAGCTAGCGTCTGAGCTTCATAAACGTTCAAACGGTAAATCTTTCTACATTTTAGATGAACCGACAACAGGCCTTCATGTCGACGATATTTCTAGATTATTAGTCGTCCTTCAGCGACTTGTTGAAAATGGCGACACGGTACTCGTTATTGAGCACAATTTAGATGTCATTAAAGCAACTGATTATATTATTGACCTCGGTCCTGAGGGTGGAGACAAGGGCGGTACGATTGTGGCAACAGGAACACCTGAAAAGGTAGCTGAAGCGCCAGGGTCTTATACAGGCAAATACTTAAAACCAATCCTCGAGCGAGACCGGTTACGAATGAAAGAACAAATACATGAAAAAGAAACGATTGGAAAAAGCTAAAACCTTGTGTTTTAGCTTTTTTTATCAATAGGATGAAACTTTCATATTCCCCATACGTAAATATCCAATAAGGGGGAGTGATTACTAATGGATACTCGGAAGGTTCTTTCAGGATTATGTTACTTTAGTATTTTCTTTGCAGGAATACTGTTTCCGCTTGTTGTCATGCTTGCATCTGGAGACGACGTAACGAAAAGCCATGCAAAAAAAGCATTCTTATCGCATTTAATCCCACTTATACCTGTTCCGCTGCTAATATTCGCTATTTTTAATGATATTAATGCTATAAACAATGGTGCCATTCCCGTTTTCACACTGGTTTCGGCCGGTATTATGGTCTTAGTTAGTTTAATTGTCACCATCTGGAATGTCATAAAAGGCGTAAAAGCTTTAATGACGGAATAGGATTGATTGAATACATTTATTGGAGTGGATAATGATGAAGGATGAACGTAAAAGAATTTTAAAAATGGTTGAAGATGGAAAGCTTAGCGTTGATGAGGCATTAACCTTACTAGAAGAGCTTGAGGTAGCTAGCCAAACGATGGAACAAAAGCAGGAACAAATTGCACAAGAAATTTCAACTGCCTTAAAGTTTGAAGAAGCAAAGAAAGAAGAGTCAACACAAGGTAAAGTTCATTCAGCAAAGGATAAAATCTTTGATTTTGTCGACAGTGCATTGAAAAAGATTAAAGACCTTGACTTTGATTTGAATTTCGGCCAATCGGTGGAAATCTCACATATTTTTCATCAGGGCGATGTATACTTACGTGATATGGATATCGATCTTGCCAATGGCTCCCTTAAGCTGGTACCTTGGGATCAAAACGATGTTCGGATTGAATGCCAGGCAAAGGTTTATCGTGTAGAGAACTCGGAACAAGCCCGGGAAAACTTTTTAAAAGATGTCCTCTTTGCGATTGATGGACAAAAACTGAGGTTCATGACTCAGCAAAAATGGATGAAGGTTGATGCGGTGGTCTATGTTCCTCAGGCTGAATATGAAGCCGTTCGTGTAAGAATGTTCAATGGTCCTATATCAGGTGAAGAATTAACGATTGGTGATTTGCGTATGAAAACAGCCAATGGGAAAATAGAACTCGCCCGTTTAAACGGGAAAAGAGCAGAAATCGAAACAGCAAATGGTCATGTTACCCTTCAAACGAGTGCCATCGATGCCCTTGAGGTTGAAACCATTAATGGCGCCATCAAGCTAGATGGTGACTTTAGAAAGGTTGAAACGCAAACCTTAAATGGAAATACCACCTATAACCTGACAGGAAATCGCTGTGAATTAATCGCAGCTAAAGCGACGACAGGCGGTATTGATTTGTATATCCCTGATGGAGTGGCTGCTAGTGGCGAATTAAAAACAAATCTTGGTGGTTTTAATATAAAGCTGGATGGAATTCAAGTCCTTGAGGAAAAAAGTGAAATGATTCAAAAAATGCTTCGCTTTCAATCGGTTAATCATCCTGACCGCATGTTAAAGATCTTTGTCGATACGAAAACAGGATCGATTACACTTCATAAATCGGATGAGGTAAGCAAATAATAGGAGATTTGATAAATGAAATGGTTGCTTGGAATCTTAATCAATGGTGTTTTGTTCATGGCGATTGCAGGCTATTTTTCTGAAAGCTTTGCGCTGGATGGATTTGCGGCTGCCCTTTCGGCGAGCTTTTTATTATCGATAATAAACATCATCGTTCGCCCGATTCTAGTAATTTTAACCTTGCCTGCTACCATCTTAACATTAGGTCTCTTCTTATTTGTTATTAATGCGATAACTCTTGAGATAACCGATTATTTGATGGGTGACGCGTTTGAAATTGCAGGTTTCGGAATGGCATTATTAGCCTCTGTTATCATGTCACTATTCACACTGGTTTTGGATAAAACACTTCTTAAATCGTCTAAAAAAAACTAGCGCAACCATCTGGCGCTAGTTTTTTTTTGTTAATCAGTGAAAATAAACGCTTGGTAGCCTTTGGCCTTTAAGCGTGCCACGAGAGCTTCTGCATTTTTTCGTTCGGAGAAAGCACCAGCTTGTACTTTGTATAAGCCATCAGTAGAAACAAATGCTTCAAATCCATCGGATTTAAGCTTCTTAACGTGCGCATCTGCATTGCTTTTTTCGGAAAAAGCACCAGCTTGAACTTTAAACAAATCTGATCGAACAGATGGGGCAGGATTACTTGGAGGTTTAGGTGTAGAAGGTGGCGGTGCTGCTTTCTTGGTTAAATTATATTGGGCAGCAAGTGCATTGACAATGGCTAGGGCACATTTTCTTTGGAAATCTTCTGTACGCATTAAACCTGCTTCATTTCTATTGGTCATAAAGCCACATTCAACAAGAATGGCTGGCATATTCGTTTCACGAAGAACGTGGAAACTTGCTGTTTTAACGCCGCGGCTTCTAAGACCGGTTAACGAGACCATATTGTTTTGAACCTTTTGTGCTAATTGATAGGTCTCCTGGTGATTCGTCGTATATACGTAGGTCTCAATTCCATTAGCGTCATTCCAGGTTGACCCATAGGCGTTAGCGTGAATGGACACATACGCATCGACATTTAGGCGGTTGGCGGTATTAGTCCGCTCTTGCAAAGGAACGTCTCGTTCATCGGAATGGGCGAAATAGACGGTGACATTTTGATAGGAGGTTAGCAAATCTCTCGCGAAAGCTGCTACCTTTCTGGTGAATTCGTATTCGCGCATTCCATCGATTGTTCTTTTTCCAGCTGTGTTATAGCCGTGGCCGGCATCGAGCATGAATTTCATTTTTATCACTCTCCTTATGTCATGAATATTTTGCTCACTATTATCATATGGGAAAAGGCAAAAGTGGACATTGAATATGGGTAATTTGTGAAAAATAAAGCAATTGACCTATTGTAGGATTAAGAGCATTGGAAATGATGGTTGTAAAAGAGGAAATAAGGTTAGAGCGGTAACCATTCAAAAGAATAATGCCCGTGGATGAGGAAAAAGACCTTTAACGGGAATCATTCGAGAGGAATGATTCCCGTGAGAGAGGAAAAAGAGCTTTGCCTGTAACCATTCGAGAGGAATGATTCCCGTGTGAAAGTAAAAAGATCTTTGTCGGGAATCATTCGGAGTAAATGATATCCGTAGAAGATAACCCTGTATCACTATCAGGTCCTTAATTAAATAAAGAATCCCACAACATTATAAAGAAAATCCGCCAATCAATGATTGGCGGGTTTTCTTTATTTGTATACCTAAAGTTCTGACGATTCCGCTTTTCTTACCGTTTCATGGTATGAATAAAGCGATATCGGTCTGCACGAAAGGTTGATTTTACCAATTCAAAGGGTATATCCTCTTGTAAATAAGAAATCCGCTCTATCAAGAGGATGGGGTCGCCGATATTGATTTCCAAGGTTTCCGCGTCTAAAGTATCAGCTGTAGATGCTTCAATTTCTTGAGTCGCCTCACTTATCGACAGAGCAAGATTTTCCTCGATGTATTGGTAAAGTGAAAGGTTACTGTTTTCCTCAGTCAGCCCTGGGACAATTTCGACTGGGATATACGCCGTTTCAAGTGCCATTGGGGCACCATCTGCTAAACGGATCCGTTTAATTTTATAAACAGAATCAGCTTCTTCTATCCTAAGAGCAAGAGCTGTTTTTTTGCCAGCTGGGATAATTTGAAAGGATAACAAGATGCTGCTTGGTTTCATCCCCCTCGAGAGCATGTCCTCCGTAAAACTCGTCATTCCTTGTAGTTCTTGTTCGACCTTTTTCTTAGTAACAAATGTGCCTCTGCCTTTTTGTCTTTTTAAAAAGCCTTCAGAAACCAAATTATTAATGGCCTGTCTGACTGTCATTCGGCTTATTTGAAAGCGCTCTGCAAATTCCCGTTCTGAGGGAATAACACTTTCTTCCGCTAAAATGCCATTCTCTATTTGTTGTTTAATGTACTCTTCTAGTTGATGATAAATGGGAACCGGTGAATTTTTGTTTATCATGTAAACACCTCCTCCGAGAGAAAAGTACTAGATATATTTTAATGCATCTCTATCAGCAATGACAGTTACATTTTCATGATACTTTAGTGCAGAGGCAGGGAAATCCTCGCTTATTTCTCCATTTACAAACTTGGCTAATGCCTCGGCTTTTCTTTCTCCTGAAACCAGCAGGAGAATTTCCTTGCTTTCAAGGATGGAGGCAATTCCCATTGTGATCGCATGTGCAGGCACTTCGTCAAGAGAGTTAAAAAATCGTGAGTTTGCTTCCCTTGTATTGTGGGCTAACGTGACGATGTGAGTCCTGCTGTTAAAGGCGGTTCCTGGTTCATTAAAACCTATATGTCCGTTTTCTCCGATACCGAGAAGTTGAAGGTCAATCCCTCCAAGCTCTTTAATGAGCTGTTCGTATCGAAGACATTCCTGTTCTAAATCCCCGGCCGCTCCATTTGGAATATGAGTATGATTTTCGCTAATATCCAAATGGCTAAATAAATTTTGGTTCATGAAATAATGGTAGCTATTCGGGTCCTTTGCAGGAAGTCCAATATATTCATCTAAATTGACAGATTTCACCTTCGTATACGATGTTCTATTTGCCTCATAATCCTGGATTAAATAATCATAAACACCTTTTGGCGTGCTTCCTGTAGCCAATCCCAGCGTTAGGCTTGGGTTAGAGCGTATTTTGTCAACGATGATTTTTCCAGCCTCTAAGCTCATCTCTGCATAATTTTCTGTACGAATTAGTTTCATGGTATTACCCCTTTTTATATGCAATTTCTCCACGGCAGAATGTCATTTCAACTTGATATTCATTTGATAAAATCGTTATATCTGCATCTTTTCCTGGCGAAATGCTTCCTTTAGTGTCATAGACTTTTAATTGTTTGGCAGGATTCACGCTTGCCATTTGAACAGCTTCTGATAGAGAAATGTCTGCAGCTTCTAGGATGTTTTTAATAGAGTCGTTCATTTTTAAAATACTGCCAGCAAGTGTTCCGTCGGCAAGTAGAGCTTTTCCATCACTAACGGATACATCTTGCCCGCCAAGATCATAAACTCCATTTTTTAGGCATTTTGCCCTCATTGCATCTGTTATTAAAATCATGCCCTCTGTTCCTTTAGCATTAATGACAAGCTTCATTACCTCGGGACGAACATGAATCCCATCGGCAATTAATTCCACCATTAATTCTTTAAAAAGAAGAGCGGAACCGGCAACCCCAGGTTCACGATGATGAATTCCTCTCATGCCATTAAATAAATGTGTTACCTGTTTAGCTCCTGCCTCAACGGCCTTTTCCATCTCTTCGTAAATCGCGTCCGAGTGACCAATAGAAGCAATCACATCATTTTCATGCAAATAGGCAACAAAGTTTGTCCCGTTCTCAAGTTCAGGGGCTACGGTTACTAATTTAATGCTTCCTTCAGCAAGCTCCTGCCAATGCTTAAATAATTCAATATCAGGATCGATAATGTATTCCTTCGGCTGTGCACCAGCTCGTTTTGCATTTATAAACGGTCCTTCTAAATGAACACCGAGAATGTCTGATTTACCAGAGTCATTGTGTCCTTTTAGGTAAGATGCCGCATTACTCAGAGCATTTTCGATATTTTTGTGTTTTTGGGTAATGGTTGTGGCTAAAAAGCTTGTAGTTCCTTCAGCAGGCAGAGCTTTTGCCATTGTTTCTAACGCTTCTATTGTCGCATCCATGGTATCTGCACCTGCAGCTCCATGTATGTGGACATCAATAAAACCGGGAACAACATGTTGTTTCTTTGAGATTTCTATTTTCTCAACATCTTTTAAATGGGAAGGAAGAGTTTCAATAGGACCAATCTCTTTGATTTTTCCATGTTCCATATAAATATAGATAGATTCCGCTACTTCATTTTCTAGAACTGCCTTGCCATGAACCATTAAAAGTAGGCTCAAAATCTTCATCTCCATTTCAAAAATAGTACCTTTATGAGTTTATTATAGCTCCAAGTGGAATAGTTGTCTATACCAGTTGTGTATTTCATTCCTATTTATTTTCCCATTAATTGAGGATTGTATTAAAAACCGAATAACTTCCATTTGGTTATGAAATTTAATTAAATAGTGCTAAAATAAGAAGAAATTAATTGAGTTAAGCCATGAGACTATCTAGCTGCAGCGCTGAGTGCGCTTTCGCTTTTCTATTAAGGAGGAAAACTTTTGCCAAAGGTACGCACGAAGGATATTTATGAAAGATTCCAACTAGAATTAATTAGCGGTGAAGAAGGAATTGATCGTCCCATTACTACGAGTGATATTTCAAGACCGGGAATTGAGCTCGCTGGATATTTTGAATATTATCCGGCAGAACGAATTCAGCTATTAGGTAAAACGGAGCTTTCTTTCTTTGAGGGATTGTCCAAAAAGGAACGCATTTCAAGAATGGAACGATTATGCACAGACATCACTCCTGCCATCATTCTTACAAGAGGATTAGAGATTCCTGAAGAACTGATTGAAGCTTCTGAGCGAGAATCCGTTCCCGTACTGCGTTCAAACATGAAAACAACACGTTTTTCAAGCAGGTTAACGAACTTTTTAGAAAGTAAGCTTGCCCCAACGACAGCCGTCCATGGTGTTTTAGTTGATATCTATGGAATCGGGGTATTAATTACAGGGAAAAGTGGTGTAGGTAAAAGTGAAACAGCATTAGAGCTGGTTAAACGCGGGCACAGGCTTGTGGCTGATGACTGTGTAGAAATTCGTCAGGAAGACCAGGACACGCTCGTTGGAGCATCGCCAGACTTAATTGAGCATTTATTAGAAATTCGCGGGCTAGGGATTATTAATGTCATGACTCTTTTTGGAGCGGGGGCTGTTCGCAGCAATAAACGAATTACCATGGTGATAAACCTGGAAATTTGGGATGCCACGAAGCAATACGACCGTCTTGGATTAGATGAAGAGAAAATGAAAATCATTGATACGGAGATTACAAAAATCACCGTTCCAGTCCGTCCCGGCCGAAACCTAGCTGTTATTATTGAAGTAGCTGCAATGAACTATCGTCTAAAAAGAATGGGGGTCAATGCTGCACAACAATTTACAGAACGCCTATCTGATGTTATTGAGGATGGAGAACACGAGGAATAATTTAAAAAAGGAGAAATGGTATGAATTCAACTATACAGCCGCTTGACCCAATTGCTTTTGCCTTAGGACCCATACAAGTCCACTGGTATGGTCTCATTATCGGTTCTGGTTTAGCATTGGCACTTTTTCTTGCCATTAGAGAAGGAGATAAGAGGGGGCTTCCAAAGGATACCTTTGCAGACTTAATGCTTTGGGCAATCCCCATTGCCATCCTCTCTGCACGATTATATTACGTTATTTTTGAATGGGGCTATTATTCGCAGCATCCAAGTCAAATCATTCAGATTTGGAATGGCGGCATTGCCATCCATGGTGCACTAATTGGTTCCGTTGTAACAACCTATATTTTCGCTAAAAAACGCGGGATTTCGTTTTGGAAAATTGCCGATATTGCCGCACCAAGTATTATATTAGGTCAGGCCATTGGCCGGTGGGGAAATTTCATGAATCAGGAAGCACACGGAGGAGAAGTCACTAGAACTTTCCTTGAAAACCTCCAGCTGCCTGAGTTTATCATTAATCAAATGTATATTAATGGTGCCTACTATCATCCGACCTTCTTATATGAGTCTATTTGGAATATCGTCGGCTTTGCTCTATTAATTATGCTTAGAAGGGTGAACCTGCGCCGCGGGGAGCTATTCCTATCTTATGTGATTTGGTATTCTGTCGGTCGTTTCTTCATAGAAGGCTTAAGAACAGATAGTTTAATGCTGGGCGGCCTCAGGATGGCACAATCCATCTCAATCGTTTTAATTATTGGTGCTGTGTTAATCCTAATTTACCGTCGAAAGAAGAATCTAGCGAAAGACAGATACTTAGACAAAAACAATCAAGCTTTTACGCACTAAAAAGGAGAAATCGGAGAAATGATTAACTCGATTAAAAAGGGTTTTCAGGTGGGGATCAAAACAACATGGACCTTGGGGAAAATTATTTTTCCAGTAACCCTCATTGTGGCTTTGCTCCAGTATACCCCCGTATTACCGTGGGTAATTGAGGCAATTGCACCATTGATGAAATTGCTTGGCTTGTCAGGAGATGCGGCTATACCTCTTGTCTTAGGGAACTTTCTCAATCTATATGCGGCAATTGGCGCTATCCTAACCCTTGATTTTACAGTAAAGGAAGTATTTATTTTAGCTGTTATGCTCTCGTTTTCTCATAATTTAATTGTAGAATCGGGCGTTGCTATGAAAGTTGGCGTAAAGCTTTGGCTTGTACTAGTTACTAGGCTGGGACTTGCTTTTACTTCTGCTATCGTGATCAATTTAGTTTGGCAGGGAGGCAGCGAGACTGCCCAATATGGAATGATTCAAGCACAAAGTGATGAAACAATCTCCGGAATTGGTTCCATTGTACTCGCAGCGATTGAAAAGGCGGGACTAGGAATCCTGCAGTTAGCGATGATTGTCATCCCGTTGATGATTGTTATTCAAATTTTAAAAGACTTTCAATGGCTTAAGAAGTTTTCACGTGGGATGTCTCCCATCACTAGGAGTCTAGGAATGAATGAAAATACTTCTACGACAATGGCTGCTGGTTTGTTATTTGGGCTCGCCTTTGGTGCAGGGGTTGTAATCCAGGCAGTGGAGGAAGATGGAGTGAGTAAAAAGGATTTAACGCTCGCTTTTATTTTTCTAATGGCCTGCCATGCAGTTGTCGAAGATACACTTATCTTTATCCCGCTGGGTATCCCGGTCTGGCCGCTCTTTTTAATACGGCTGGGTGTAGCCATTACCTTAACTTTGATCGTCGGGTTCATTTGGAAACGGTCAGGCATCATGAGCAGAAAGGGAGCAGAACCAACTTATGAAAAATAATATTAATACACTTTTATTTGATTTAGATGGAACATTAATCGATACAAATGAACTTATCATTTCTACTTATTTACACACACTTGAAAAGTACTTTCCAGGCAAATATACACGGGAAGATGTCTTACCGTTTCTAGGACCAACCCTTCATGAAGTTTTTGGGGAAATGGACCCCGACCGAGTGGAGGAAATGGTGTTAGAATATCGCACCTACAATCTAGCGAATCACGATGCGCTGGTGAGAGAATTTGTGGGAGTTATGGAAACCATTGAGACTTTAAAGAAAAAGGGTTATAAGCTTGCAATTGTAACGACGAAACGTGAGGATGTTGCTTTTAAAGGACTTCGCTTGATGAAACTCGATTCATATTTTGATGTTATGATTGCTTACGATCATGTGAAAAAAGTGAAACCAGATCCAGAACCGATCTATTTAGCACTTGAAAAGTTAGGTTCAAAGCCAGAGGAAGCCTTAATGGTAGGAGATAATTTTCACGATGTGCTGGCCGGCAAAAATGCTGGTACGAAAACAGCTGGTGTCGCTTGGTCCATAAAGGGCAGAGAGTATTTGGCTAAATATGAACCGGATTTCATGTTAGAGAACATGACGGATTTATTAAGTATTCTCGGAGAGGAATAAGAATGAGGAAGACCACCCGCTACCCGGTTGAAGGGGCAAACTCCTTGTGGCATGTTTATAAAACCGTTCCATTCTGGAAAGTTGTGAAAAATTTCATTGTGATCCAGCTTGCACGATATACCCCCTTTCTTGGAATGAAGAATTGGCTTTATCGTACATTTTTAGGACTGAAGGTCGGCGAGCAAACTTCCTTTGCCTTAATGGTTATGCTTGATGTAATGTTTCCTGAGAAAATCAGTGTCGGACGCAACACGGTGATTGGATACAATACAACCATTCTCGCCCATGAATATTTGATAAAAGAATATCGTCTAGGTCCTGTTGAAATTGGCAGTGAAGTAATGATTGGTGCCAATTCAACCATTCTCCCCGGGATAACGATTGGTGACGGGGCCATCGTTTCCGCTGGAACACTCGTTCATAAAGATGTCCCAGCAGGTGCATTCGTCGGTGGCAACCCGATGAGGGTCATCTATTCAAAAGAAGAAATGGATAAACGCTGGGCCGAAGACCCTATATATGGAAAGGAAAATAACGAATAAGCAGAAGCTGGGTTTTTGAACCTGGCTTTTTTAATACATAATAATGGTTTTGTGCGGGATTATAGTTTTCAGTTGACGAACATTAAGCAAAAAGGTAAACTTTAATTTATTAGCACATTAGCGAACTAAAGGATTCTGAAAATAAAGGATGATTTGGATGAGCCGTTTATTTATGTTTGAAAA
Organism: Bacillus sp. EB106-08-02-XG196; assembly: GCF_013396335.1. Classification (GTDB taxonomy): domain Bacteria; phylum Bacillota; class Bacilli; order Bacillales; family Cytobacillaceae; genus Neobacillus. The sequence continues at coordinate 348,278 of NZ_JABWSY010000001.1, read as the reverse complement.
GCCTTTAGGCATGAGAGATACGCTTCCAGAATTATATGAAAAAAAGCACCGTGTTCGTACCCTTATGGAAGACTCAATTAAACAGTGGGGATATCAATTTATTGACACACCTACCTTAGAATACTATGAAACCGTTGGAACAGCCTCCGCGATACTTGATTCGGAGCTTTTCAAATTACTTGATAAAGATGGGCATACCCTCGTACTTCGGCCAGATATGACTTCACCGATTGCCAGGGTAGCAGCTTCACGCCTGTTAGAAAATGATTTTCCGCTTCGCTTGGCCTATGCAGGAAATGTATACCGTGCACAGCAGCGAGAAGGCGGCAGACCCGCAGAGTTTGAGCAGATTGGTGTGGAATATATTAATGACGATACCGTTTCAAGCGATGGAGAGGTAATTGCGCTCCTCGTCTCTTCGTTAAAAAAAGCAGGGCTGAGTCGATTTCAAGTATCTGTAGGACATATTGGCTTTGCACAAGAATTATTTAAGCAAATCCTAGGAACCAATGGACGTGCCAACGCACTAAGACGGTTTTTATATGAAAAGAACTTTGTAGGTTATCGTGAACAAGTAAACTCTTATTCACTATCCTCCATTGATAAAAAAAGGCTGCTACAGCTGCTGGAATTAAGAGGCGGCGATGAGATAATTGGAAAAGCACTTGATATCGTTGAAGATGGCTTTGGAAAAGAATCGCTTTTACAGCTAAAGGAATTGTGGGAGGTTATCTCGGATTATGGTCTTGAGGACTACGTAAAATTTGATTTTACGATTGTCAGCCATATGAGTTATTATTCCGGAATTTTATTTGAAGCCTATGCTGGAAATGTTGGATTTCCGATTGGAAATGGCGGCCGGTACGGCTTGATCGAGAAATTCGGAAAAAAGGCGAGTGCAACTGGTTTTGCCGTTAGACTCGATAAACTTTTGGAGGCTATGGGCCCACAAGAGGTCAATAATAATGTAGAGTGTATTTTTTTCAGCCAGGAACGACGAAAGGAAGCTTTCCAATTGGCTGAAACCATGAAGGCGGAAGGAAAGAAAACCGTCTTACAGGACATTAATGGTGTGAAGAATCTCGATGCTTTTACAAAGAAGTTTGCCAATACCACCTTTTTAATCGGGGGGGCTTAAGATGAATACGAAATTAACGATTGCGATGCCAAAGGGGCGAATTTTTGAAGAAGCTTTAGAATTACTCCGGAAAGCAGGCTACAACCTGCCTCCTGAATTCGATGATTCGCGAAAATTAATCCTTGATGTTGAAGCTGAGAACATGCGCTTTATTCTCGCAAAGCCAATGGATGTGGCTACATACGTCGAGCACGGCGTTGCGGATGTCGGTATTGCCGGCAAGGACGTTTTACTTGAAGAAGAACGAGATGTATACGAATTGTTAGATTTAAGAATCAGTGCATGCTATTTGGCTGTTGCCGGCCTCCCTGGAACACAGATGAATGATGTCGCTCCTAAAGTTGCAACCAAATACCCGAATGTTGCCGCGGCCTATTTTCGGGAACAGGGTGAACAGGTGGAAATTATCAAACTAAATGGTTCAATCGAACTTGCGCCCTTAATCGGATTAGCAGACCGCATTGTTGATATTGTTTCAACAGGCAGGACACTTGTCGAAAATGGTCTGGTAGAATTTGAAAGAATTAAAGATGTGACATCTAGGCTGATTGTTAACCCAGTAAGTTATCGGATCAAAGACGAACGAATTAACGAATTAGTTACTAGATTAAGCGGCGTTGTCTCCTTGGAGGTAAAGTAAAATGAAAATAGTTAAAGTGAATGAACTTGTATCAATTAAAAGGTCCATTGAATCAGGAACAGCGGAACAGTTAGCCGTAGTTAAAAATATCATTTCGGACATCCGATTCTCAGGTGACAAATCCTTACGTGATTATACAGAAAAATTTGACCGAGTAAGGTTAGATTCCTTTGTGGTTACTGAAAGTGAAATAAATGAAGCCTACAGAAAAGTAGATTCTGAATTTGTCTCCATTGTTCGAGAAGCTGCAGATAATATCAGAAGCTTTCATGAAAAACAATTGCGACCTTCATGGATGACGACCGAAGAGAACGGCAGTATACTTGGTCAAAAAATTACCCCTCTTGACTCAGTAGGTGTATATGTCCCAGGGGGAACGGCAGCCTATCCTTCCTCGGTACTAATGAATGTCATTCCCGCAAAAGTAGCAGGAGTGAAAAGGATCGTGATGGTCTCACCTCCTAATAGCGATGGAAAGCTTCCAGCAGCTGTGCTGGTTGCAGCGAAGGAAGCAGGAGTGGAAGAAATTTATAAGGTCGGCGGGGCTCAGGCGATCGGTGCATTGGCTTATGGAACAGAGTCCATTGTCTCTGTTGATAAAATTACAGGTCCAGGTAATATCTACGTTGCATTGGCGAAGCGAGAGGTTTTCGGTGATGTTGATATCGATATGATTGCCGGACCAAGTGAAATCGCGATTATCGCAGATGATACTGCACGCGCAGATGAAGTTGCCGCCGATTTGTTATCACAGGCAGAGCATGATCCACGTGCATGCAGTGTCCTTGTCACTCCTTCTATTGTGTTAGCGGAAGCGGTGGCAGTCGAGGTGGAGAAACAACTTGCTTTATTGCCGCGTAAGGACATAGCCTCAAAATCGATTGCTGATTTTGGTGTAATCTATGTGACTTCCTCCATAGAGGAAGCCGTTGAAACGGTGAATCAGCTAGCCCCGGAACATCTTGAAATCTTGACCGAGAATGGAATGGAGCTGCTTGGAAAAATTCGACATGCAGGTGCTATTTTTATTGGCCGCTATAGTTCAGAGCCAGTTGGCGACTATTTTGCAGGACCTAACCATGTACTGCCGACCAATGGTACGGCAAGATTTTCAAGTCCTTTGAATGTGGATGATTTTCAAAAGAAATCAAGTGTCATAATATACAGTGAAAAGGCGTTAAAAGATAATGGAGAAAAAATTGCGAAATTTGCGCGCATGGAGGGTCTTGAGGCCCATGCACGTGCAGTGGAGTTAAGACTAAAAAATCAATAATTATTTGCTAGGGGGCCCTTCCATGGAAAGATACGCAAGCATTGAACGAAATACAAATGAAACCCAAATCAGCTTATCATTAAACATTGATGGCGAAGGAAAGTCTGAACTTGAAACAGGAGTTCCATTCCTTAGCCATATGCTTGATTTATTCACGAAACACGGGCAATTTAACCTCTCCGTTGACGCAAAAGGGGATACCGAGGTAGACGACCATCACACAACAGAGGATATCGGGATTTGTATAGGAAAGGCATTGCGGGAAGCCCTCGGTGATAAAAAAGGAATTAAACGCTATGGAAATGCCTTTGTACCAATGGATGAAGCACTTGCCCAAGTTGTGGTCGATCTTAGTAATCGCCCGCACCTTGAAATGCGTGCGGAGTTCCCAAGTGCAAAGGTGGGCACCTTTGATACTGAGCTTGTTCATGAATTTTTATGGAAGCTTGCCCTTGAGGCACGCATGAATCTTCATGTAATCGTTCATTACGGACAAAATACGCATCATATGATTGAGGCTGTTTTTAAAGCCCTTGGCCGAGCACTTGACGAAGCAACAACCATTGACCCTCGCATCAAAGGAGTTCCGTCAACGAAAGGGATGTTGTAAATGATTGGAATAGTCGATTATGGTATGGGCAATCTCTTTAGTGTCAGCAAGGCTCTTGAGCGGTTGAATGCCGAATATTTTATATCAGGGGACAAAGAGGAGCTCCTTCGTGCAGACGCCTTATTGCTGCCTGGTGTAGGGTCTTTCCGGGATGCAATGTCAGTCCTGCAGGTTGATACGATTAAGGAATTCGCGGCAACGGGGAAACCTTTACTTGGGATATGCCTTGGTATGCAGCTTTTGTTTGAAGATAGCGACGAAAATGGTTTAACAAAGGGACTTGGATTATTGCCTGGAAGTGTACGTCGTTTTCCTGGAAAAACCCCTGCTGGAGAAACATACAAGGTCCCGCATATGGGCTGGAACAAACTTGAATTCGTTAAATCTTCACCACTTTTGGAAGGTTTAGAAGAGGATTATGTGTATTTTGTTCATTCTTACTATGTGAGTGCGGAAAATTCAGAGGTTCTGCTGGCAAAAGCCAATTATCATGAAAAAGTATCTGCGGTTGTTGGTAAGGATAATATATTCGGAATGCAATTTCACCCTGAAAAAAGCAGTAAGCTTGGAATGGCCCTGCTGAACAACTTTTTGAATTTAGTTGAGGAAAGGAAGGCGGTACGATGACACTCACTATTTATCCAGCGATTGATATGCGCGGCGGGAATTGCGTACGCCTTCTCCAAGGCGATTATGATAAAGAAACGATTTATGGTGATTCACCTTTTGATATGGCTAAGGCGTTTGCAGCAGATGGGGCTGAATGGATACATATGGTTGACCTTGACGGTGCAAAGGATGGCAAAAGGATTAATGATCGCTTTGTCATTGAAGCAGCCAAGCAGTTAAAGGTAAAAGTCCAAATTGGCGGGGGTATTCGTACTGAGGCGGACATCCTTCATTATTTGGAAAATGGCATTACACGCGTGATTATCGGGAGCATCGCTGTTTCAAATCCCGAGTTTGCGATTGAAATGATTAAGAAGTACGGTGAACAGATTGTTGTTGGTATAGATGCTAAGAATGGTTATGTGGCAACACATGGATGGCTGACTACTTCGGAAGTGAAAGCTGTAGACTTAAGCAAACGCTTTGCTGATGCTGGTGCTGAGACGTTTATTTTTACCGACATTGCAACGGATGGCACGCTTTCGGGTCCTAATATTGCTGCTGTTTGTGAAATGGCAGAGGTCACGGGAAAAATGGTGATAGCCTCTGGCGGAGTGAGCAGTTTAACTGATTTGAGTGCGCTTCATGCGGAGGGCGTGAAAGGGGCAATTGTTGGGAAGGCCCTTTATGAAAACCGATTTACATTGAAGGAAGCACTTGCAATTGGCGGGGTGAGAAAATGACACTGACGAAACGAATTATCCCCTGCCTTGATGTAAAAGAAGGAAGAGTTGTCAAAGGCATTCAATTTGTTCAGCTGCGGGACGCTGGTGATCCTGTTGAATTAGCTAGGTTTTATGATGAGCAGGGTGCTGACGAGCTAGTCTTTCTTGATATTTCCGCATCCGTTGAAGGCCGAAAAACAATGGTGGAAGTGGTAAAGGCTGTTGCTTCAGAGCTTGCCATTCCTTTTACAGTTGGCGGCGGGATTAATTCTTTAGAAGACATGAAAAGAATTCTTCGTGCCGGTGCTGATAAGGTGTCATTAAATACGGCAGCTGTTTTGAATCCTAAATTAATTGCTGAAGGAGCAGGCTTTTTTGGAACACAGTGTATTGTGGTTGCAATTGATGCGAAGTATGATGAAGAGCTTGGAACATGGCGTGTTTATACACATGGCGGGAGGACGCCAACTGGCCGCACAGTAATCGATTGGGCGAAAGAAGCTGCTGAATTAGGTGCAGGTGAAATATTACTAACCAGTATGGATAGTGATGGTGAGAAAAATGGCTTTGATCTAAATCTGACAAAAGCGGTGAGTGAGGCAGTGACGATTCCAGTGATTGCTTCAGGCGGTGCTGGGAATGCCAGTCATTTTGAAGAGGCTTTTGTGAATGGGAAAGCAGACGCAGCCCTTGCAGCTTCAATTTTTCATTATAAAGAAACCTCAGTTCATGAAGTGAAAAGCTATTTGCTAGAGAAGGGAGTGAGTGTCCGGTGAATATTCGTTTTGATGAAAAAGGATTAGTACCTGCGATTGTACAGGACGCCGATACGAAAGAAGTATTGACATTAGCTTATATGAATCAGGAATCACTGACAAAAACGTTAGAAACAGGGGAAACATGGTTCTTCAGCCGCTCCCGTCAGGAGCTGTGGCATAAAGGAGCAACGAGTGGGAATACTCAATCGGTAGTAAGTGTGAAATATGATTGCGACCAGGATGCTGTTCTAGTGCTTGTAGAGCCGAAGGGACCGGCCTGTCATACAGGTGCCGTTAGCTGCTTCACAGAGGGAGTTGTTACAGAAAGGACTTCTAGCCTAGCGGACTATCAAATCTTACAAACATTAGAGAAGCTGATTATCGAACGAGAGAAAGATCGTCCAGAAGGGGCGTATACCACATACCTCTTCGAAAAAGGCGTCGATAAAATCTTGAAAAAAGTCGGAGAAGAGGCCTCAGAAGTCATCATCGCGGCCAAAAACCGCGACAAAGAAGAACTAAAATGGGAAGCCGCCGACCTCCTCTATCACTTACAAGTATTATTGGTTGAACAAGGACTGCCGTTTACAGAAGTATTGAAAACGCTAGAGGAAAGACATAAGAGATAACAATGATAATGCGGTGACAGGCACCAAATATACAAAAACACGCTGTTATGCAGCGTGTTTTTGTATATTTGGGGAATCTTCCAATATGCTCCAAACAATTCAATTCCTTCTCGTACTAGCTGGTATTGTGGTATACTACATAAGTTAGTTTATTGTATAGATGGAGGTCTCCATGGTTAAAGACTCGAAAGCAAGAATTCAAAAGGGAAAGATCCTGTCATTTGTTCCGACTGGGGAATATTATTTCACGAAGGGTATTAAAGCATACCATCGCCGTGATTTTAAGAAAGCAAAAAAATATCTTCAACGGGCGATGCAGCTGGAGCCGGGTGAACCGATGATAACCTGTCAGCTTGCCATAGTATCAACCGAACTTGGTGAGTTTGAAAATTCTAATCGACTCTTGCATTTAATCCTTGAAGATCTTGATGAAGAAATGGCTGAATGTCATTATTTTTTAGCAAATAATTATGCCCATATGGGTTTCTTTAAAGATGCGTATCATCATGCAAATATGTATTTGGAATTAGATCCTAATGGTGATTTTAGCGAAGATACAGAAGACCTTCTCGAGCTTCTTTCCTTCGAGGCGGAGGGCTTAGAAGATGAACTTTATGAACAAGATGATCTGATTATTAAGCAGGAGCAGGCTCGTGATTTACTGGAATCTGGATATTTTCCAAAAGCGATTGAGCTCTTAAAGGATGTCGTTGAAGCTTACCCAGAATATTGGTCTGCGTATAATAACTTAGCTCTCGCCTATTTTTATTTAGGGAAAGCCAAAAAAGCAGAATCTATTCTCGACGATGTATTAGAAAGAAATCCAGGAAATCTTCATGCCTTGTGTAATCGGCTTGTTTTTGCCCATTACCAAGGAAAGACAAAAGCTGTAACACGTTTAATGGATTCCTTAAAGAAAATTCAGCCGATGCTCATTGACCATCAATATAAATTGGGAACAACCTTTGCTTTAATTGGTGAATATGAGTCTGCGTACTTTTGGCTGAAAAAGCTTTATAAAAATGGTTTTGATGGTGACGGTCCATTCTATTATTGGCTTTCCTACTCGTCTTATTTTACTAACCACGAGAACTTTGCGCGAAGTATTTGGAAAGTAGCGCTTGAACATAACCCCGATAAAGAAGGGTTCGAGCCTTGGAATTTGGAAAAACCGGTTGCAAATGGATTTGAGGATCATTCAGGTTCAATTTTCCAAAAGTTAGAAAGTGATTATATTGAAGAACGATTATTTGCCATATTCTTAGCTTCGGTTTCGGGAAAAACAGAAGAAATTTTCACTTCTAAACGTTTTTATCAAAATCAAAAGCTTACACCAATGGAAAAAAATTATGTTTCTTTAGTAAGGTCAGGAACTCCTTCCTCTATAAAAGCTGCACAGGAAATTGCTGAGGTCTTATATGAGAAACATCAGCCAATCGGAACGATTGAGTCAGGATTATATTTAATGTGGTTTTCTGTGTTTGTAGAAATTTCTAAGTCACAGATTAACTTAAATAACAAACGTGCTTGGGCTGGAGCAATGGAATATGTCTGGTATAAAAAAAGCAATGAAAAGGTGTCACAGCAAGAAATTGCCAAACGCTATGATATCTCACCAGCAACCATTGGAAAATATGTAAAGTTAGTGTCAAAACATCTAAATTAAGCAGATAAATGGACTTCGATACGATTGTTTAATACGATTAAGTAGGTAATACTATACTTAATCGTATTTTTTTATATATAAGGAGTGAAACTCAAATGTCTGAGGAAAAAATTTATGATGTGATTATCGCTGGTGCTGGTCCTGCTGGAATGACAGCTGCTGTTTATACATCTCGTGCGAATCTTTCTACACTTATGATTGAACGCGGAATGCCTGGTGGTCAAATGGCCAACACGGAGGATGTTGAAAACTACCCTGGTTTTGAAAGTATCCTGGGTCCAGACTTATCTACAAAAATGTTTGAGCATGCGAAAAAGTTTGGTGCAGAATATGCATATGGCGATATTAAAGAAATTATCGACAATGGTGACACCAAAACGGTTGTTGCAGGTTCGAAGCAATATAAAGCCTATTCTGTGATTATTTCTGCAGGTGCGGAATACAAGAAGGTTGGAGTACCTGGGGAGAAAGAACTTAGCGGCCGGGGTGTATCCTATTGTGCTGTTTGTGATGGAGCATTTTTCAAACAAAAGGAATTGTATGTCATTGGCGGCGGGGACTCTGCGGTTGAAGAAGGTGTTTATTTAACACGATTCGCTTCGAAAGTAACCATTGTCCATCGCCGAGATGAACTTCGTGCTCAGAAGATTCTTCAAGACCGTGCCTTTGCAAATGAAAAAATTGACTTCATTTGGAATCATACCATTAAGTCGATTAATGATAAGGATGGAAAAGTGGGCAGTGTAACCCTTGTTTCCACTCAAAATGGTGAGGAGCAGGAGCTTCCTGCAGATGGTGTGTTTATCTATATCGGAATGATCCCACTATCTAAGCCATTTTCGAACTTAGGTATTACCAATGAAAATGGCTATATTGAAACAAATGAGCTAATGGAAACAAAAGTACCGGGGATTTTTGCTGCAGGAGATATTCGTGAGAAAACTTTGAGACAAATTGTTACTGCTACAGGTGATGGCAGTATTGCCGCACAAAGTGCACAGCACTATGTAGAGGAACTTAAAGAAGAATTAAAAATCAAACAGTAAATTTACAAATTCTTCATAAACGTAATCCTGTTTTAATTCTGTTGTAACAGTGATGAAATATTAATAAGGTAGAATGTAAATAAGAATTGACCCCCTTTAAAATATTCACTTGGTGCACAGGCTTTTAAAGCCTGTGCTATTTTTTTACATATTTTTAACAAAATTAAGAAATCTGATTTCATTGTGACCTCATACCAAAAGGAGTATAATAAGAGGAATAAATATGCGCATTTTACGATATAACTGAGCATGTACTATATAAAGGGTGAGTGTTGTGCAGCGAGTCACCAATTGTGTGTTAATTAGAGATAAGCAAGTATTGATGTTAAAAAAACCGCGCCGGGGCTGGTGGGTGGCACCAGGCGGCAAAATGGAACCTGGTGAATCTGTTCGTGACTCCTGTATTCGTGAGTACCGGGAAGAAACTGGAATTTACTTAAAAAGCCCACAATTGAAGGGTATTTTTACGTTCATAATGAAAGAAAATGATCAAGTGCTATCGGAATGGATGATGTTTACTTTTTTTTCAACTGATTCTGATGGAATGCAGGTGGATGAATCTGATGAAGGGAAGCTTGAATGGCAGCCTCTCGATCAACTAAAAAACCTGCCAATGGCGGCGGGAGACTATCATATTATCGATTACATGATTCATGGAAATGGAATTATTTACGGTACTTTTACTTATACAAAAGATTTTCAACTAATCAGTTATCGATTAGATCCAAGTTAAACTTGAGGGGGGAATAGTGAATGAGTACCGGAGCTGCAAATGAAACGCAAATGGTCATCATTACGGGGATGTCTGGAGCTGGAAAAACAGTTGCTATCCAAAGTTTGGAGGATTTAGGTTTTTTCTGTGTAGATAATTTACCTCCAACGCTGCTTCCAAAATTCCTTGAACTTATGAAGGAATCTGGGAATAAAATGAATAAAGTGGCATTAGTTATGGATTTAAGAGGAAGAGAGTTCTTTGATCATTTATTTAAAGCGCTGGATGAACTTGCAGAGACCTCATGGGTGAGTCCACTAATCTTATTCTTGGATGCAGATGATGCTACTTTGGTTCGAAGATATAAGGAAACAAGAAGATTTCATCCGCTGGCACAATCTGGTTTACCATTAGAAGGAATCAAATTGGAGAGGGAGCTTCTTGATGAATTAAAGGGCAGGGCCCAGCTTATTTATAACACATCGCAAATGAAACCACGTGAATTACGGGAAAAGATTATTACTGAATTTACTTCGAATAATCAATCAATTTTTACTGTCAATGTCATGTCATTTGGATTTAAGCATGGAATTCCAATCGATGCCGATCTTGTTTTTGATGTACGCTTCCTTCCTAATCCTCATTATATCGATCACATGAGACCGAAAACAGGCTTAGACGAAGAAGTTTCTAGTTACGTTTTAAAATGGAATGAAACGCATAAATTCTTAGAGAAGGTTACAGATTTACTCAGCTTTATGCTTCCCCACTATAAACGGGAAGGAAAAGCCCAGCTTGTAATCGCAATAGGCTGTACCGGGGGGCAGCACCGCTCCGTTACGCTGGCTGAGTATCTTGCAAAACATTTTGAAAGTGATTATAAGACACTAGTTTCACATCGTGACATTGAGAGGAGAAAGGATCAAACGACATGAGCGAGTTAGGACAGCCAAGAATCGTCATCATTGGTGGAGGAACAGGATTGCCTGTTTTATTACGGGGATTAAAACAATATCCAGTTGATATTACTGCCATTGTGACGGTTGCGGATGATGGCGGAAGTTCAGGAAGGCTCCGTGATGACCTGCAAATTCCACCGCCAGGAGATATCCGAAATGTGTTAGCTGCTTTATCAGATGTTGAACCGCTTGTTGAGGAGATGTTTCAACACCGCTTTAAGACCTCCAATGAATTATCGGGACATTCACTTGGTAATTTGATTTTGGCTGCAATGACATCAATTACCGGGAACTTTGTCCACGCGATTCAAGAAATGAGTAAGGTATTAAATGTTCGAGGCAAGGTCCTGCCAGCAGCAAATCAGAGTGTTGTTCTTCATGCTGAAATGGAGGATGGGACAGTTGTATCTGGAGAATCAAAAATTCCGTATTCTGGCAAAAAAATAAAAAAAGTATTTTTAACACCCGAGGTAATTACTCCACTGCCAGAATCGATTCAAGCCATTAGACAAGCAGATTTAATTATTATCGGACCAGGCAGTTTATATACGAGTATCTTGCCTAATTTACTTGTACCAAGATTAGGTGAAGAGGTTTGCAGGTCACATGCTAAAAAGGTGTATATTTGCAATCTTATGACACAAGCGGGCGAAACACACGGATTCACTGCGAGTGATCATGTAAAGGCCATTTATGATCATATGGCATGTGCATTTATGGATACCGTTCTAATTAACGACAAAGAAATTCCTGAAGATATTCAACTTCGTTATAATGAAGAACTTGCGAATCCTGTTAATTATGATTTGGACCGTATTTTCGAGCTTGGACTTGAAGTGGTTCATGCAGACATTGCGATACAAGAAAATGGAGCACTTAGACATGACCCGAAAAAGGTGGCAAAAATATTATATAATTTGCTTATAAGTGAAACCAAAAAGAGGTATGAAGCGTATTAATAGTGTCCGGATTAAAAAACCGGATAAAAGGGGGTGAAGGGATGTCTTTCGCTTCGGAAACGAAAAAAGAATTAACGAATTTGGAGATAAAACCATGCTGTATTCGGGCTGAACTTTCTGCTCTCATAAGGATGAATGGTTCTATGTCGTTTTCCAACCGTAAGTTAATTGTGGATATTCAGACTGAAAATGCAGCGATCGCTAGAAGGATTTATACATTAATTAAAAAGAGCTATGATGTTCCAGTTGAACTGCTTGTTCGAAAGAAAATGAGATTAAAAAAGAACAATGTTTACATTGTCCGTTTATCGCAACGGGCTAAGGAAATACTGGAGGATATGAAAATCCTTGGTGACGGATTTACCTTCATCCATGATATATCTAGTGAACTTGTCAAAAAGAAATGTTGTAAACGTTCTTATTTACGTGGTGCGTTCCTTGCTGGAGGTTCCGTAAATAATCCGGAAACATCATCTTATCATTTGGAAATTGCTTCGCTATATAAGGAACATAACGATTCCTTATGCGAGTTAATGAATAGATTTGGGCTCAATAGCAAAACACTAGAACGAAAAAAAGGCTATATTACTTACTTAAAAGAAGCAGAAAAAATTACCGAGTTTTTAAATATCGTTGGTGCAGTCAATGCTCTTCTTCGCTTTGAAGATGTGCGGATTGTAAGGGATATGCGAAATTCGGTTAATCGACTGGTTAATTGTGAAACAGCGAACTTAAATAAGACGATAGGCGCTTCCATTCGTCAGGTTGAAAATATTCGCTATATTAATGAAACCGTCGGGTTAAATATATTGCCTGATAAGCTAAGAGAAATTGCTGAACTCCGGCTCCATTACACGGATGTGACCCTAAAAGAACTAGGGGAGATGGTTACCGGAGGTACAATTAGTAAATCGGGAATTAATCATCGGTTAAGAAAGATAGATGAAATCGCCGATAAATTGCGGATAGGTGAATTGGCTACAAGAAAATAGAGGAAAACATGAGGAGGATTTTATAATGGTAGAGAAACAAGTAGAAGTTAAATTGAAAACGGGTCTTCAAGCGCGACCTGCAGCATTATTTGTTCAGGAGGCAAACCGCTTTTCAGCTGATATCTTTTTAGAGAAAGATGGTAAAAAAGTAAATGCAAAGAGCATAATGGGCTTAATGAGCTTGGCTGTCGGCTCAGGAGTGGTGGTTAATATTGTTGCAGATGGCGATGATGAAGAAAGAGCAGTGGATGCATTGTCTAATTTTGTTCAAAATGAACATTAAAAAAGAGTTTGACCAAAATTTGGTCAAACTCTTTTTTCTATTACTTTTCTTTCTTTTCTTCTGCAAGGCTTCTTGTGATAATGTGGTCAACTAGGCCGTATTCTTTTGCTCTTTCAGCTGTCATGAAGTTATCACGGTCAGTGTCCTTTTGAATTACTTCAAGAGGCTGGCCAGTACGCTCTGAAAGGATTCCATTCAATTTCTCACGAAGGAATAGAATACGCTTAGCTGCAATTTCAATCTCAGTGGCTTGACCTTGTGCTCCGCCTAATGGCTGGTGAATCATTACTTCGGCATTTGGTAACGCATAACGCTTACCCTTTGTACCAGCAGCAAGTAAGAAGGCACCCATTGAGGCAGCCATACCGATACAAATGGTTTGAACATCTGGCTTAATGAACTGCATCGTATCATAAATGGCCATACCTGCAGTAATACTTCCGCCTGGGCTGTTAATGTAAATGGATATATCCTTTTCAGGGTTTTCCGCTTCTAAGAATAATAATTGTGCAACAATGCTGTTCGCTACGTGATCATCGATACCACTGCCAAGCATAATAATACGGTCTTTTAAGAGACGAGAATAGATATCGTACGCTCTCTCTCCGCGGTTTGTTTGTTCAATAACTGTAGGAATCAAGTTCATTTTTCTTCCTCCTTTAAGTATGAAAGATTTTAATATGTATAGTTAATGATACACTGATGGTCAATTAAGGTCAAACAATTCGCCTTTAATTTGTTCGACATCTTTCCCTATTTCAGCATAACCATTGAGGGCTTTTTTAAACCTATCTAGCTTGCAAAGTTTCGCAAATTGGCATATAATATGTAAGTCGCATATTTGCGCTCGTGGTGCAACGGATAGCACGTAAGATTCCGGTTCTTAAAATGGGGGTTCGATTCCCTCCGAGCGCGTTATATCAAAAAAGCCTCTACGCTTTAATAGTGTAGAGGCTTTTTTTCGTATAGACGTTTGGCTTGAACTATGAATAAAGGACCTTCCTGCAGGGAATCTTTCATATAGGAACTTATATAGGAGGCTTTCATTTTATGGTTAAGCACAGTATAAGGTTATCTAGTGCGGAGATTGGTGGTTTATGGGCAACCTTTATTCAGGATAATATGACGATTTGTTTATTAAAGTACTTTCTATATCACAATCAGGATGAAGAAATTAAACCTCTTTTGGAAAAGGCACTTAAGAATTCTGAAAACCATATTCAACAAATATCCGCTATTTTTACGAAGGAACACATCCCCTTACCAGATCAATTTACGGACGAGGATATTAATTATTCAGCGCCGCCCTTGTTCTATGATATGTTTGGTCTTACCTTTGTTTATATGATGAACCGTCTGGGAATGATTAACGCGGGTTTTCTTACATCAAATGTTGCCAGAGAGGATGTATTGAATTTTCACGTGACTACCTTGAATGAAGCAACCCTATTATTTAAGGCATCGACTGAACTTATGCTGTCAAAGGGTATATATGATCGGCCGCCAATGATACCCTATCCAAAGCAGGTTGAATACATTGAGAAACTTTCCTATTTAAGTGGGATAATAAAGAAAAGACCATTAAATGCAATTGAAATAACAGAAATCTTTTTTAATACCGAACGTAATTATTTTTCAATACTTTTATGTACTGCGTTACTCCAGGTAGTCGACGACAAAGAAATAAAGGAGTTTCTTAAAGAAGGAAAAGAAATTTCCGAAAAGCAAATAAGAGTATTTCATGAAATTTTAGTAAATGAACAACTTCTTGGCAATACCTCAACCGCTATGGAAGTAACCGATTCAACTGTGCTTCCTTTTTCGAATAAACTTATTGTTACCTTATTTCACGCTTTGAATAGCATCGATATAACGTTGCTTGGCCATGCGGTGTCCGTGTCGCTGCGTACAGACTTGGTCGCTAACTATCAAAAATTCATTGCAGAAATATTGATTTATGCTGGTAAGGGGTTTAATTTATTGGTTGATCGCGGCTGGCTTCAGCAGCCTCCGATGGCACCCAATCGAAAAGAACTTGAAAATATGAAATGAAAAGAAAAAAGGCTTGTCTACATGAAAGCCTTTTCTATTTTAGTGACCTTAATGATGATAATAATGCGCTAAAGTCAATTTACCCAAATTTTTTCCATTCACCAATACTCTTTTATCTTGTAGAATAGAAAAAGGGGGGTTAGGAAATGGACTTAAAAGCAGGTTTATGGCAGCAACAATCTTTGAAATTGGCAATGACGCAGGAATTGACGCAAGCAATTGCACTTTTACAATATTCAGCCCAAGAGCTTTCTTCCTTTTTAGAAAACAAGGCGCTTGAAAATCCCCTGCTCCAAGTTGAGAATAACAACATTCAGCCTATTAACCCATTAATAGACCGCAATCGGCGGAAACATACGAAAAATACGGAAAACGAGTGGATTGAACAAATTGCAGCAAAGTCATCATCGATGGAAGACCAATTGCTAAATCAGCTCAATCTTCATAAATACTCTAGTATTCAATTAAAAATAATTAAACATTTGATTCATAATCTTGATGTAAACGGATACTTAATCTCCGGACCAGAGGAAATTGCAGATAAATTTGGGGTCGATTTGGAACTAGTTGAAGAGAGCATTATTGTGATTCAAGCCTTGGAGCCTGCTGGAATCGGGGCTAGGAACCTCCAGGAATGTTTATTAATTCAGGTAGAACGGGAAAATCTTAAAGATGATTTAGCGCTAAGTATTCTAACGGACTACTTCGTACCGTTTGCTGAAAAGAAATGGAAGCAAATTGCAAAAGAACTGGAAATTCCCATGCAACGGATACAAGAAGTATTTGATACCATACAGAAGCTGAATCCACGACCTGGAGCACTTTTAGAGCAGGAAAATGCATCTTATATAATCCCGGATGTTATCGTTGAAAAGTTTGGCGATCAGTTTTCCGTACGATTGTGTGATGACATTATCCCCAAATTAAGCTTTAACGATCACTATTACCAAAAATTTAATGCAAACCATGATCCACAGGTAGGTCGATTTTTGCAGGAAAAGCTGCAGGATTATCAGTGGATACTGAGAAGTATTGAGCAGCGAAAAGAAACCTTAACAAGAGTGGCTGGGAAAATTGTTGAAAAGCAGACCCTTTTTTTTGAAAAAGGGCGAGAATATCTCGTTCCGATGACCATGAAGGAAATTGCGGTAGAGCTGGATATTCATGAATCAACTGTAAGCCGAGCAGTTAAGGATAAATTCGTTCAGACCCCAGCTGGAACCTTTTCGTTGAAATCCTTTTTTACAAGCACAATTCAAACGGTTTCAAACGATAATACTTCCTCTAGTCAAGTGAAAAACGCTATAGCTGCTATGGTTGAAAAAGAAAACAAACAGAAACCCTTATCCGATCAAGAAATAGTGGAAAGACTAAAAAGTACCCAAGGTATCGTGGTTTCAAGGCGAACGATCGCTAAGTATCGAGATCAATTGGGAATTCATTCCTCATCCAAAAGAAAAAGGTTTGATTGAAAGGAATAGAACAATGACGCAAACAGTGATTACCTTCTATACAAGACAAGGCTGTCCACTTTGTGAGAAAGCAAAAAAAATAATCCTTGAATTAAAGGAAGAATGGAACTTTACATTAGAGGAAATGGATATTGATGAAAGTGATGAATTAACGGAGCTGTATGGAATAATGATTCCTGTGGTTCATATTAATGGAGAAGAAGCTGCTTTTGGAATCATTAACAAAATCGACATAAGTAACCGTTTGCAAGAAAAATCTAAAAACTTTTAAGTTGAAAAAGGTTTTCACTCCTGTTAGAATGTAATTTGTTAGCAGGGGTGATTTTTTTTCGGTAGAGTGGGACATAATTTGTCTATGGTGGACATTTTACGACCAACTACATATTATGTAAGGAGCAAGGTGTTATGCAATCACTCATCGATATCCAAAAAAGATTATTACCTGACCTCCTTCAGGTGCTACATAAACGATATTCTATCCTTAGGCATATTGGTTTTATGCAGCCCGTTGGAAGACGAAGTCTTGCTATCAATCTTGGCTACACAGAACGAGTCCTTCGCAGTGAAGTTGATTTTCTTAAGGAACAAAATCTCGTTTCCATTAACAATATTGGAATGAGTTTGACCCTTGAAGGGAAAAATTTGCTAGAAGACTTAGAAGAAATGATACGCGAATTAATCGGTATTGACGTAATGGAACTGGAGTTGAAGCACCGCCTTAAAATTCGTAAGGTCGTGATTGTTCCAGGTAACAGTGATGAGTCCTTATTGGTGAAGGATGACCTGGGTAAGGCCAGTGCAATTTGCATGAAAAACTATTTAACAGGAAAAAATATTATCGCTGTAACTGGCGGCTCAACCATGGCAGCTGTCGCAAATGTACTTACACCAGAGCTTGGTAAAAAGGATCTTCTTTTTGTTCCTGCTCGTGGCGGCATTGGTGAGGATGTTCAAAACCAGGCAAATACAATTAGCTCGATTATGTCAAAAAATACAAGTTCAAAACATCGTGTATTCTATGTACCTGACCAAGTTAGTAACGAAATTTATGAATCCCTTATTAAAGAGCCAGAAATCCATGAAGTGTTAAATTTAATTAAATCGGCAAGCATGGTTCTTCATGGTATAGGGGACGCTATCACAATGGCTGAAAGAAGAAAGTCAAAACCTGAGGTTAAGCAAAAGCTAGAGAATCAAGCGGCAGTCGGGGAAGCATTCGGCTACTATTTTAATGAAAAAGGTGAAATAGTCCATAAGGTTTTAACAATTGGACTTCAACTAGAAGACCTCGCACAGATTCCAAATGTGATTGCTGTTGCAGGCGGAGCTTCAAAGGCAAAAGCAATAAAGGCATATATGAAAAAAGCACCACCTTCGACGATATTAATCACAGATGAAGGTGCAGCAAGAAAGTTATTAAAAGGTTAATCCCTTTTTAAATAAGGCTGTTTTCGTAAGAAAGTTGTTAAAATCTTAAAGCCGATTTTAACGTGAAAATAGTCATTTTGGCTTTAGAATTTAGTTTTCTAGCTCTTTTCTAAGAAAAGAGCCTAAATAAAACCTTTTCTAGGAGGAATTTACAATGACAGTAAAAGTTGGTATTAATGGATTTGGTCGTATCGGCCGTAACGTATTCCGTGCGGCATTAAATAATTCAGAGATGGAAATCGTAGCAATTAACGATTTAACTGATGCAAATATGCTTGCGCATCTTTTAAAATACGATACAGTCCATGGAACACTTCAACAAGATGTTACCGTTGACGGTCAATACCTAGTTGTTGGCAACCAAAAGGTAAAAGTACTTGCTGAACGCGATCCTGCTCAATTAGGCTGGGGAGAGCTTGGCGTTGAAGTAGTGGTTGAATCAACAGGACGTTTCACTAAGCGTGAAGATGCTGCGAAACACCTTGAAGCAGGTGCGAAGAAGGTTATTATTTCAGCTCCAGCATCAAACGAAGATATTACAATTGTAATGGGTGTTAACGAAGACAAATACGATGCTGCTAACCACCATGTATTATCAAATGCATCTTGTACAACTAACTGTCTAGCTCCTTTTGCGAAGGTATTAAATGATCAATTCGGAATTAAACGTGGAATGATGACTACTATCCACTCTTATACAAATGACCAGCAAATCCTTGATTTACCACATAAGGACTACCGTCGTGCACGTGCAGCAGCTGAGAACATGATTCCTACTTCAACTGGTGCAGCAAAAGCAGTTTCTTTAGTTCTACCAGAACTTAAAGGTAAATTAAACGGTATGGCAGTTCGTGTACCAACTCCAAACGTTTCTATCGTTGACTTAGTTGCAGAGCTAGAAAAGGATGTAACAGCTGATGAAGTGAATGCAGCATTAAAAGCAGCAGCTGAAGGTCCATTAAAAGGAATTCTACACTATAGCGAACTTCCATTAGTTTCTACTGACTATAATGGCAGCCCTGCTTCTTCATCGATCGATTCATTATCAACAATGGTTCTTGAAGGCAATATGGTTAAAGTATTATCTTGGTATGACAACGAAGTTGGTTACTCAAGCCGTGTTGTTGACCTTATTGGATATATCGCTCAAAAAGGTCTATAATCTTTAGTTGGCTGAGGTTGGAAATTTTTTCATCAAAAGGCTATAATGATTTAGGGTATTTCAAAGGGGAGCGGGGAACATTCCCCCTCCCTTTTTTTATGGGAAATGAGTCAATACATAGGAGGCTTTTCGCATGAACAAGAAAACATTAAAAGATGTTGATGTTAAAGGAAAACGCGTATTCTGCCGTGTGGATTTTAACGTACCGATGCACGATGGGAAAATTACGGATGAAACAAGAATTCGCGCTGCATTACCAACCATTCAGAACTTAATCGATCAAGGTGCAAAGGTCATTTTGGCAAGCCATTTTGGCCGTCCAAAGGGTAAAGTTGTAGAAGAAATGCGCTTAACCCCAGTTGGTGTTAGACTTTCTGAACTACTTGGTAAAAACGTTCAAAAAGCGGATGAAGCTTACGGTGATTCTGTTAAATCTTTAATAGAAACAATGAATGAAGGCGATGTTCTTCTTCTTGAAAACGTACGTTTTTATCCTGGTGAAGAAAAGAATGATCCAGAGCTCGCGAAATCCTTTGCTGAACTTGCTGATATTTATGTAAATGACGCATTTGGTGCTGCTCACAGAGCCCATGCTTCTACAGAAGGTATTGCACACCATCTTCCTGCTGTATCTGGTCTTTTAATGGAAAAAGAGCTAGATGTTCTTGGAAAAGCTCTATCAAATCCTGAGCGTCCATTTACGGCGATTATTGGCGGTGCGAAGGTAAGGGACAAAATTGGTGTTATTGAAAACCTATTAGAGAACGTTGATAACTTAATTATTGGCGGCGGACTGGCGTATACATTCGTAAAAGCAAACGGTCATGAAATTGGAAAATCACTTCTTGAAGAAGACAAGATTGATTTAGCCAAAACGTTCATGGAAAAGGCAAAAGAAAAAGGTGTTAATTTCTATATGCCTGTGGACGCTATCGTTGCAGATGATTTCTCTGCAGATGCGAATACTAAGGAAGTTGCTATTAATGAGATTCCTGCAGACTGGGAAGCTCTTGATATTGGACCAAAAACAGCTGAAATTTATCGTGATGTGATACAAAAATCAAAATTAGTCATTTGGAACGGACCAATGGGCGTGTTTGAAATCGATAAATTTGCTGGTGGTACGAAGGCAGTTGCTGAAGCCCTTGCAGAAGCAGAAGGTACATATTCAGTGATTGGCGGCGGAGACTCTGCAGCAGCAGTTGAGAAATTTGATTTAGCAGAAAAAATGAGTCATATTTCAACAGGCGGCGGTGCTTCACTTGAATTCATGGAAGGCAAAGAGCTTCCAGGAGTAGTAGCTTTAAACGATAAGTAGAAAAGTTCCAGCGCCTAGGCGCTGGAACTGGACATATTGAAAGGAAGTGCCCTATGCGTAAACCGATTATTGCAGGTAACTGGAAAATGAATAAAACACTAGCTGAGGCAAAGAGCTTTACGGAAGAAGTAAAAGGGCTTGTACCTCAAGCGGACAAAATTGATTCTGTCATCTGTGCACCAGCGTTATTTTTACAAACTCTTGTAGAAATTACGGAAGGCACAGAAGTAAAAATTGGCGCTCAAAATATGCATTTTGAAGAGAGCGGAGCGTTTACCGGTGAAATCAGCCCAAAACCTCTTTCTGAAATTGGCGTTCAATATGTGATTATTGGTCATTCTGAGCGCAGAGAAATGTTCAATGAAACCGATGAGTCTGTAAACTTAAAGACACTTGCAGCCTTTAAATATGATTTAACACCAATTGTTTGCTGTGGGGAAACACTAGAACAGCGTGAAAATGGCGAAACGATGGATTTTGTAGGATCTCAAATTCAAAAAGCGCTGGCCGGTTTAACGGATGACCAAGTGAAACAAACTGTTATTGCCTATGAACCTATTTGGGCAATTGGAACTGGTAAATCATCTACTTCACAAGATGCGAATGATGTATGTGCACATATTCGTCAGGTAGTTGCCGGGCAGTTCAGTGAAGATGTTGCTAATGCTGTCAGAATTCAATATGGCGGCAGTGTGAAACCAGAAAATATTAAAGAATATATGGGACAGCCAGATATCGATGGTGCACTTGTAGGCGGAGCCAGCCTTGAAGCTCGCTCATTCTTGCAGCTATTGGAGGCAGGAAGCTATGAGTAAGTCTCCCGTTGCCCTCATCATTCTAGATGGATTTGGATGCAGGGATGAACAAAAAGGGAATGCAGTCTTTCATGCAAAAAAACCAAACTTCGATCGGTATTGGAGTCATTTTCCCCACTCGCATTTAACGGCTTCGGGCGAGGCAGTAGGGCTTCCTGAGGGCCAAATGGGTAACTCCGAAGTGGGCCATTTAAATATCGGTGCCGGCCGTATTGTTTACCAAAGCTTAACACGTGTGAATATTGCGATTCGCGAAGGTGAATTTGATAAAAATGAAACCATCTGCAGTGCGATGGACCATGTAAAGAAAAATGGAACAAACCTCCACTTATTCGGTTTATTATCGGATGGCGGTGTACACAGCCATATTAACCATATGTTTGCACTCTTAAAGCTGGCAAAAGAAGAAGGAATAGAGAATGTTTACATTCATGGCTTCCTTGATGGACGTGATGTTGGCCAGAAAACAGCTGCAACATATATTCAACAAACTCTGGATAAAATGAATGAGTATGGCGTTGGAGAATTTGCTACCATTTCTGGACGCTATTATTCAATGGACCGTGACAACCGCTGGGAGCGTGTTGAAAAATCTTACTGCTCCATGGTTTATGGTGATGGACCAACTTACAGTAATCCGTTAGAAGTAGTAGAGGATTCCTACCAGCATGGTATTTTTGATGAATTCGTCATTCCTTCCGTAATCACAAAGGAAGACGGAGAGCCTGTTGCAACCATTCAGGAAAATGATGCAGTCATTTTCTATAATTTCCGTCCTGACCGAGCGATTCAAATTTCTAACGTATTTACAAACGAAGATTTCCGAGCTTTTGACCGTGGAGAAAAACATCCAAGAGACTTATTTTTTGTATGTTTAACCCATTTCAGTGAATCGGTAAACGGGTATGTTGCGTTTAAACCGTCTAATCTGGATAACACATTAGGAGAGGTTTTAGCGCAAAATGGATTGAAGCAATTAAGAATTGCCGAGACCGAGAAATATCCGCATGTTACTTTCTTTATGAGCGGCGGCCGTGAGGATAAGTTTCCAGGTGAAGAGCGAATTTTAATCAACTCACCAAAGGTTGCAACCTATGATCTGCAGCCTGAAATGAGCGCCTATGAAGTGACAGACGCGCTACTTGCGGAAATACAGGCAGATAAGTTTGACGCCATTCTTTTAAATTTTGCAAATCCAGATATGGTTGGACATTCTGGAATGCTTGAACCAACGGTTAAGGCAATTGAAACGGTTGATGAATGCTTAGGGAAAATTGTTGATTTAATTCTTGAAAAAGGTGGTACAGCTATTATCACAGCTGACCATGGTAATGCCGATGAAGTAATCACGCTTGAAGGTGATCCAATGACCGCTCATACAACCAGTCCTGTGCCTGTAATTGTTACGAAAAATGGTGTAGAGCTGCGTGACGGCGGTATATTAGGTGATTTAGCTCCTACGATTCTCGATCTTCTGGGAGTACAGCAACCAGCTGAAATGACAGGAAAAACATTAATTAAATAATTTTTTATATAAAAAGGAGAGAATAAAATGCCATTTATAGCAGATGTATATGCACGTGAAGTATTAGATTCCCGCGGTAACCCAACAGTAGAAGTTGAAGTTTTTACAGAATCAGGAGCCTTTGGCCGAGCGTTAGTACCAAGCGGTGCTTCAACTGGTGAATATGAAGCAGTAGAACTTCGCGATGGCGATAAAGAACGTTACCTTGGCAAAGGTGTATTAAAAGCTGTAGCTAATGTTAATGAAATTATTGCTCCACACCTTGTTGGCGAAGAATTTAGTGTTTTAGATCAAGTGTCTGTTGACCATGCTTTAATCGAGCTTGATGGAACTGAAAATAAAGGTAAATTAGGTGCTAATGCAATTCTAGGTGTATCTATGGCCGTAGCTCATGCTGCTGCAAACTACTTAGATATTCCTTTATATCAATACCTTGGCGGTTTCAACGCGAAGCAGCTTCCTGTACCAATGATGAACATCGTAAACGGCGGAGAGCATGCGGATAACAACGTTGATATTCAAGAATTCATGGTAATGCCTGTAGGAGCTCCAAACTTCAGAGAAGCCCTTCGGATGGGTACTGAAATTTTCCACAGCTTAAAATCAGTTCTTAAAGAAAAAGGACTTAACACAGCAGTTGGAGATGAAGGCGGATTTGCTCCAAACCTAGGATCAAACGAAGAAGCACTTCAAACGATTGTACAAGCAATCGAAAAAGCTGGCTATAAGCCTGGTGAAGAAGTATTCTTGGCAATGGACGCTGCGTCTTCTGAGTTCTATAACAAAGAAGATGGAAAATACCACCTTGCTGGTGAAGGCGTTGTTAAAACTTCTGCTGAAATGGTTGATTGGTATGAAGAGCTTTCAAATAAATATCCAATTATCTCTATTGAAGATGGTTTAGATGAAAACGATTGGGAAGGTCACAAGCTTTTAACTGAACGTATTGGAAACAGAGTTCAATTAGTTGGTGATGACTTATTTGTTACAAATACTAAGAAGCTTTCTGAAGGTATCACAAATGGTATCGGTAATTCAATCCTAATCAAAGTAAACCAAATCGGTACATTGACTGAAACTTTTGATGCAATTGAAATGGCGAAGCGTGCAGGCTATACTGCTGTTATTTCCCACCGTTCTGGAGAAACAGAAGATAATACAATCGCTGACATCGCTGTTGCAACAAATGCTGGTCAAATCAAAACAGGTGCTCCTTCACGTACAGACCGTGTAGCGAAATACAACCAGTTGCTTCGTATCGAAGACCAATTAGGTGAAACAGCACAATACAACGGATTAAAATCTTTCTATAACCTAAGAAAATAATCATCTTAGCGAAGGTGCTCATTGACGAATGAGTGCCTTTCTTTGTCTGGAGTAGCCGAAGCGTGGGAAGAAAAGAGGTTTCGGTCAATGAAGAGGGGCTGGAGTGACCGAAGCATGAGCAGAAAAGAGGTTTCGGTCAATGCAGAGGGGCTGGAGTGACCGAAGTATGAGTAGATTAGAGGTTTCGGTCAATGCAGAGGGGCTGGAGTGACCGAAGCGTGAGAAGAAAAGAGGTTTCGGTCAATGCAGAGGGGCTGGAGTGACCGAAGTATGAGTAGATTAGAGGTTTCGGTCAATGCAGAGGGGCTGGAGT
>NZ_JABWSY010000001.1:0-323770 GCF_013396335.1 Bacillus sp. EB106-08-02-XG196 | reverse complement strand
AGGGGCTGGAGTGACCGAAGCGTGAGAAGAAAAGAGGTTTCGGTCAATGCAGAGGGGCTGGAGTGACCGAAGCATGAGTAGATTAGAGGTTTCGGTCAATGCAGAGGGGCTGGAGTGACCGAAGCATGAAATGAATAGGGTTCACGGTAACTTCAGGGAGGCTCTAGTTTCAGAACGGTTTGACATCTCCGGTAATCTCCTAAAAGGTGACACAAACACTAGTATTGTTAAAAGGTCAATATTATGGTACATTAAAAATACTGTGAAATGTACGAACTAACAGGAGGTGGCTTACATGCATGCATTGGTTGTTACATTATTAGTAATCGTGAGTATTGGACTTATTCTAGTTGTTTTATTGCAATCAGGTAAAAGTGCTGGATTATCTGGTGCCATTTCAGGTGGTGCTGAAACATTATTTGGTAAGCAAAAAGCACGAGGACTTGATTTAATTCTACATCGTATTACCATCGTTTTAGCAGTTCTTTTCATTATCCTTGCGGTATTGGTTGCATACTTCGAAGTTTAATAAAGAATGCTCAAAAACCTGTCTTTAATGTCAGGTTTTTTTTATGCACAAAAATCGAAGGCGTATTTCTGGAATGTTAGCCAATTCTTTGCTTAAACTAAGATAACGGATTTTTTAGAGCTGAAGGAGTTTTAACTATGAAAATTGCTGTACCAAAGCCTTTTACCTTTAAAGGAGGAAAACGAGCGGTTCTTTTACTTCACGGATTCACAGGAAATTCGGCTGATGTCCGGATGTTGGGACGCTTTTTAGAAAAAAGGGGATATACCTGTCATGCACCCCACTATAAGGGACATGGTGTTCCACCAGAGGAACTAGTGCACACTGGCCCTGAAGATTGGTGGCAGGACGTCATAAATGGCTATAATTTTTTAAAAAATCAAGGACACGAAGAAATTGCAGTCGGCGGACTTTCGCTTGGCGGCGTATTTTCCTTGAAATTGGGTTACACTGTACCTATAAAAGGTGTATTTCCAATGTGTGCACCCATGTATATAAAAAGTGAAGATGTGATGTATCACGGAATTCTTGAGTATGCACGCGAATATAAGGAACGAGAAGGAAAAAGCGAGGAACAAATTGAACTAGAAATGAATGAGTTTTCAAAAACGCCGATGAATACCTTAAAGGCTCTGCAAGAATTAATTGCAGAGGTTCGCAATCATGTTGATATGATTTATGCTCCAACATTCGTTGTTCAAGCACGTCATGACAAAATGATAAACACAGATAGTGCAAACATCATTTACAATGAAGTGGAGTCCGTCTTGAAAGAAATAAAATGGTACGAAGAATCGGGACATGTGATTACATTAGATAAAGAACGTGACCAGCTTCATGAAGATGTGTACGCCTTTTTAGAAAAATTAGATTGGAAGAATTAATCCTTTGAGGAGGGATTTTATTGGAAGATAATATTCAACTGCACGTTGACAAGCTATTACAATATATGAAGGACGAAGCTTACAAGCCTTTGACTGTTCAAGAGCTAGAAGAGGCCTTTGGTATTTCAGATTCTAGTGACTTTAAGGAATTTGTAAAAGCACTTGTGCAAATGGAAGAAAAGGGACTAGTCGTCCGTACTCGCAGCAACCGCTACGGCTTGCCGCAAAAAATGAACTTAATCCGCGGAAAATTAACAGGCCACGCAAAAGGGTTTGCCTTTGTGATTCCTGATGAGCCTGGGATGGATGATATTTTTATTCCGCCAAATGAAACGAATACAGCAATGCACGGGGATACTGTACTTGCCCGTATTTCATCAGAAAGCTCGGGACAGCGCAGAGAAGGAAGCGTCATTCGCATTCTTGAACGAGGGGTTCAGCAAATTGTAGGTACCTATGTAGAAAGCAAAAGCTTTGGTTTTGTTATTCCTGATGACAAAAAGTTTGCTAGTGACATTTTTATCCCCAAAGCAGCATCTAAGGGTGCAGTTGAAGGTCATAAAGTTGTCGTTAAGTTAATCACCTATCCAGAAGGCCGGAAGAGTGCTGAAGGTGAAGTCATTACGGTCCTAGGTCATAAAAATGACCCAGGTGTGGATATTCTATCTGTTATTCATAAACATGGTCTGCCGATGGCGTTCCCTGATGAAGTTTTAAAGCAGGCAAATGAGACTCCTGATACGATTGATGAAAGCGAACTGGCGAACCGCCGCGATTTACGGAATGAAACCATTGTCACTATAGATGGAGCTGACGCAAAGGATCTTGATGATGCTGTTACGGTGACGAAGCTTGAAAATGGTAATTATAAGCTTGGCGTACATATTGCGGATGTAAGCTATTATGTGAAAGAAGGAACGCCCATTGACCTCGAGGCCGAAGAACGTGCAACGAGTGTTTACTTAGTAGACAGGGTTATTCCGATGATTCCACATCGTTTATCCAATGGTATTTGTTCACTCAATCCAAAAGTGGATCGTTTAGTACTGTCATGTAATATGGAAATCAACGACGAAGGTCAAGTTGTTAGTCATGAAATTTTTCAAAGCGTGATTAAAACAACTGAGAGAATGACCTATTTCGATGTAAATAAGATACTAGTTGATAAAGATGAGGAAACACGGAGCCGTTATGAGTCTCTTGTTCCAATGTTTGAACAAATGGAAGAACTGGCACAAATATTGCGTGAGAAGAGAATGAAGCGCGGGGCTATCGATTTTGATTTTAAAGAATCAAAGGTATTGGTTGATGAAGAAAGTAAACCGATGGATGTTGTTCTTCGCGAGCGTTCAGTAGCGGAAAGGTTAATAGAAGAATTTATGCTTTGTGCCAATGAAACAGTCGCAGAGCACTTTCACTGGATGGAAGTTCCGTTTATTTACCGGATTCACGAGGATCCAAAGGAAGATAAGCTAAGAAGATTTTTTGAGTTTATCACTAATTTTGGATACATTGTCAAAGGTACAGCCAATGATGTTCATCCTAGGGCTCTTCAAGAAATTATTGAAGAAGTTCAAGGCAAGCCGGAAGAGATGGTTATTTCGACCGTTATGCTCCGTTCTATGCAACAGGCGAAATACGATCCAGAAAGCCTAGGACACTTTGGATTATCAACAGAGTTTTATACTCATTTCACATCGCCTATTCGAAGGTATCCTGATACCATTGTTCATCGCTTAATCCGGACGTATCTTATTGAAGGAAAGCTTGATGAGACAACAAGGGAAAAATGGAATACGAGATTACCGGAAATTGCCCAGCATTCATCTAAGATGGAGCGCCGTGCGGTTGATGCAGAACGTGAAACGGATGAGCTTAAGAAGGCTGAATATATGGAAGACAAGATTGGTGAAGAGTATGATGGTATTATTAGCTCAGTGACCAATTTTGGAATGTTTGTGGAGCTTCCAAATACGATTGAAGGCCTCGTTCATGTCAGCTACCTTACCGATGATTACTATCGTTTTGATGAGCGTCATTTTGCGATGATTGGCGAGCGGACAGGTAATGTATTCCGAATTGGCGATGAAATCACCGTTAGGGTAGTAAAAGTCAATAAAGACGAACGTTCCATTGATTTTGAAGTCGTGGGCATGAAAGGAACTCGCCGCGAGCGGTCAGAGAATACGAGAGTATTTAAAACAGGCAGTGACACGAAAAAGCCGCGCCGCAATAAAACAGAGGGTCGTGGTGGTCAAAAGTCTGAGAGTACTGCTCAAGGCTCAGGTACGAGAAAGAAAAAGAAGTTTTACGACAATGTACCGAAAAATAAAAGCACGAAGCGGAAAAATAAGAAAAGATAATTTTGTAGAGGGTCTCTTGCGGGACTCTCTTTCAATTGTGATGAATACGGTTTTCTGCTAAAATAAACCCATAACGAGGTGAGAGACATGCCAAAAGGTATAGGGAAAGTGGTTGCGCAAAATAAAAAGGCATACCATGATTACTTTATAGAAGAAACATACGAGGCTGGTATCGTTCTTCAAGGAACGGAAATTAAGTCCATTCGTGCTGGAAAAGTGAATTTAAAGGATTCTTATGCAAGAATTCATAACGGTGAAATGCATTTATTAAATATGCACGTAAGCCCATATGAGCAAGGGAACCGCTTCAATCATGATCCTTTAAGACAAAGAAAGCTTTTGCTCCATAAGCGGGAAATTAACAAGCTATTTGGAGAAACAAGAGAAGCAGGCTATGCGCTTATACCAGTAAAGATTTACTTGAAAAATGGATTTGCAAAAGTTTTGTTAGGATTAGCAAAAGGTAAGAAGAATTATGACAAACGTGAAGTCTTGAAGCAAAAAGAGGCAAAACGCGATATTGAACGTGCATTCCGTGATCGTCAAAAAATGTAATTACAAATACTTACAATTGAAAAATGCTCGAAGTGTGTTATAATAAGTTTGTCGCTGAAAAGCGATGAGAAACTTTTGCTCAAACTATTGTTGAGCATCCTACGCTTGCTAAAATCTTTAACTAGGTTTCAGCACATTTTATAATGGGGGCGCTAAGGATTCGACAGGGGTAGTTCGAGCTTAGGTTGCGAGTCGAGGGGATCGGCCTCGTTAAAACGTCAACGCCTATAACTGGCAAAACTAACAACAACCTAGCTTTCGCAGCTTAATAACTGCATAGCTGTTCGCCCCTCCATCGCCTATGTGGTAGGGTAGCGGACTCACTCTAAGTAGGCTACGCCGGAGTCCACCGTCTGAGGGCGAAGGAAGAGAACAACCAGACTAGCTGACCGGCCGCCTGTCGGCAGGCAAAAGGATCAGCGAAGCGCCAATATGTCGACTACACTCGTAGAAGCTTAAGTGCCGTTATCTTTGGACGCGGGTTCGATTAGTAATTAGTCGCCTTATGTGGTAACACATAAGTGAAAATTCGGCTTTATCGGTGAAACCTAAGTCGCTTAAATGGCGATAAGGCAATGCCGAGCGGTATGTGGAGTAATCCAACAGCCGTGTATCGACTTATAGGCTGCCATTTCAAAAATGGTAGTACTAGGATGCGAAATCCTACCTTGAGGTAAAAATTATATTTCGCATAAGACGCCGAGGGACCTGTAAACTACGCAGGTTCAAGATATAGTCAGTGCCATGACGAAAGCATGGAAACGCACGTCCCGCCGTCTCCACCATACATAAGGTGGATAACAAGGCTAGCAGAAATGCTAGTCTTTTTTATATCCTAAAAAAATTTTCTTCAAAAGCTAATTTCTTTTCTAGTGATTCCAAATTGTACTTACCGTTTCGAGGAGTAACCTCCTCATACTTCTTAAGAATCCATTGAGCTCGGTTTCTTTTTTTATCTACTCTTAGAAAAGGTGAGATGTATCTTAGTAAGGAAATAACAGCTTCTTTATTCTTAATATTTAATGTAAATGAATCCTTATGTTTATGAGGATTGTAATTCTTTTTATTATTGATTGTTCCTCCTGATAGGGACTGAATGTAAATTAATAGTTCTTTATCTGTTGATGCTATCGATATACAAGGGCGTCGATGTTCACGTTCATGCATTCTAGTTAATGAAATAGATCCTTCTCCATCTATTATTCCTGCGATATACGCAGACTCACAACATTCCATTAAAATCCCTCCATCGAGAATTCCTAAATTTTTCTGTATTGCAAACGTATGTTCCAATTCTATTATTTAATAGTTTTCAAATTATAACTAAAAGAATGCATAATTATAATTTTCTAGGATTAAAAATTCATTTTTGTATTGCAGGTAAAGTATTTTATGCTGTATTATTCTATCTATGAAGTTTTTCCTTCATAAATAAGATGTTAATAGATTGCATATCCGGCTCTGATATTTATTTTTGAATACTTTGAATATAAAAAAAATAGTTGTGTATGAAGGATTTGTTACTTTATAATGTTGATTATGAAGTTTTTCCTTCTTCACTACCGTGGGGGAAACTATCTATGGATCAAAAAACATTAAACCAAGTGATCAAAGAAAACTTTTCTTTATTGTCTCCCGGCCAGAAAAAAGTAGCAGAATATTTCATTCAAAACATGAATGAAGCTGCGCTGCTTACAGCATACCAGGTCGGCAGAAAAGTTGGCGTTAGTGAAACCACGGTGATAAGACTTGCATACGCTCTTGGATTCAGCGGCTTTTCGCAGCTGCAGGAAAAACTTCGCAAAGATTGGCTCGTAAGAAAGGACCCTCACAGTGAAGTAAGGTTGTCCTCAATGACGGAGGAGTTTTCAGTGAGTCATCTCTTTACGAAGGTTGTAGACCAGGAAAGTTTGATTTTGCAACAGTTATTACAGCAGTTAAACACAAATGAGGTTATGATGTCTGCGGAAGAAGTTATTAAAGCTGATTCCGTCTATATCGGCGGATTTGGGAGTACCTATGGTGCAGCTTATTGGTTTTACTACACTCTCAAACAGATGAGGGGAAATGTATATCTATCCAGTCCAACCGGCTTCATGGTTGAAGATATATCAGACCTGACAGAACAATCGGTTGTCGTTGTTTTTTCCTTCCCACGGTACCGAAGAGAATCACTTAAACTAGTAAAAATTGCAGCTCAGCATGGTGCCAAAATTATTGCGGTTACAAATAAGCAATTATCACCAATCGGCCAGATATCAGACATGACATTAACAACAGAAGAACAAATGGAATCCGATCATCACTCGATTGCTTCCGTTATTACCTTGCTGGAAGTACTAATCGCAGCGATCCATCATCAAGATATCGATAGAATCAGTATAAGACAGAAAAAGTTAGAAAAGATTTATACAGAACAGGAATTATTTTTGGAATAAATCTTTGTCTAAAAATAAACTTAGGGGGTTTTTTTATTGAACAGCTTTTCAAAGGAGATTACAGCAAGTAATGAAGTACCAGTGAAATCATACGCTGATTATTTAAAGTTTATTATCCCATCCATATTAGGTGTTTTATTATTCATGATTCCATTTAAAGCAGAGGATGGTATCACGATTCCGGTGGCTTATTTCGCTAACCAAATAAATGGTTTATTAGGCGCAAGCATTCCACCCATTACCGTAGGAGTTATGGCTCTTTCTGTCATTGGCTCCTTTATTGCAGTCGTTATGAAACCTGCATTTATCACGAACAGCTTGTTTTTTAGTAAACTGCTAACTGTAAACAAGTTTTGGTTGTCTGCACGCCTTTTAGGATTGATTTTTGCAGTCATCACACTATTTAAAATGGGTCCGGGTGCGATTTACTCAGAGAATACCGGCGCCCTATTACTCTATGATTTAATCCCGATTTTATTCACTACCTTTCTTTTAGCCGGTTTTTTATTACCTTTGCTATTAAACTTCGGGTTACTTGAGTTTTTTGGTGCTTTATTAATAAAAATAATGAGACCTGTATTTAAATTACCTGGCCGTTCTTCATTAGACTGTTTGGCTTCATGGGTAGGAGATGGAACCATTGGCGTTCTGTTAACAACCAAGCAATATGAGGATGGCTATTATACAAAACGTGAAGCAGCTGTTGTCGCAACCACCTTTTCAGTTGTTTCGATTACCTTTACCATTGTTGTCGCTCAATATTTAAAACTAGGTGATTATTTCATCCACTATTATATGACGGTTATTTTCGCTGGGTTAGTTGCAGCATTTGTGATGCCGCGAATCCCGCCGCTTTCAAGAAAACCGGATACTGGCTATGAAGGGATTGAATTTAAAGAAGAGAATGATATTCCTTCAGAATTTTCTCCTGCCCGCTGGGGTCTAAACCAAGCGTTAAAGAAGGCAAAGACCAATGAAAGTTTTTCACAGGTTGTTAGAGAGGGTATTGAGAACGTCTTAGACATGTGGATGGGTGTTCTTCCGATCGTAATGGCGATTGGAACAACAGCATTGATGATTGCTGAATATACTCCTGTGTTTACGATTATTGGTAAACCTTTTGAACCTATTTTAGCCTTAATGCAAGTTCCAGAAGCAGCAGAAGCAGCTCAAACGATGGTTGTTGGATTTGCAGACATGTTCTTACCTGCTGTTATTGGGAGTGGAATTGAAAGCGAAATGACTCGATTTATTATTGCCTGTGTTTCTGTTACACAGCTCGTTTATATGTCTGAAATGGGCGGCTTGCTTCTTGGTTCGAAGCTCCCAATTACCATTAAAGATCTAGTGCTCATTTTCTTTCTGCGTACCTTTATTACATTACCAATCGTAGTTATCATTGCCCATATTATTTTTTAGACGAACCAAGGGGATTATAAAATGGAGATTAAAAGTATCGTATTACGGCATATTAAAATGGATCTGTTAAATCCTTTCACAACAAGTGTAGGGACGGAATATGACAAGGATTTTATTGTTGTAGAAGTAAAAGCTAAAAGCGGTTTGTCTGGATGGGGTGAATCGGTTTCGATTATGGAACCAATTTATAATGAGGAAACGGTGAAAACCAATTGGCATATGATGGGTGATTTCCTGATTCCCCTTTTGTTAAAAGAGCCTATTCACCATCCGGATGAAGTCTCAGAGCGATTTAAGCCGATTCGCGGAAATTATAATGCAAAGGCTGCTCTGGAATGTGCAGTCTGGGATCTCTACGCAAGAGAGCAGAACATGCCGTTAGCGAAAGCCCTCGGCGGGGTAAAAGACAAAATTGAAGTTGGCGTAAGTGTTGGGATCCAGGAATCTGAGTACAAAATGCTCCAACAAATTGAGGGCTATCTGAACGAGGGCTACAAAAGAATTAAGGTGAAAATAAAGCCTGAATGGGATGTTCATATCTTAAAGGCCATCCGGGCTCAGTTTCCAGATATCGCTCTCATGGCAGACGCCAATTGTGCTTATACGCTAGAGGATATTGAACACCTGCAGCAATTGGATGCGTTCCATTTAACGATGATTGAACAGCCTTTGGCCTGTGATGATATCATTGACCATTCAAGACTCCAGGCTAAACTGAGGACGCCTATTTGCTTAGATGAAAGCATTCATACAGCAGAGGATGCTCGAAAAGCGATTGAGCTTGGAAGCTGTAAAATCATTAATTTAAAAATTGGCCGGGTCGGCGGGGTGACCGAGTCGAAGAAGATTCATGATTTATGTGTGAAGAATGAAATCCCAATGTGGTGCGGTGGCATGCTGGAAGCAGGTATTGGCAGGGCCCATAATATTGCGATTACCTCGTTAGCGAATTTCACCATTCCAGGTGACACAGCGCCATCGTCCCATTACTGGAAAGAGGATATTATTCAACCGGAAGTAGTGATGAAGGACGGATTTATCCTTGTTCCAGAACTTCCTGGGATCGGGTTTGACCCATCGATCACAAAAATTGACGATCGAACATTGTATTCGAAAACCTTCCGCAGGTAAATAGAAAAAGCGGTCCACTTCGAAAGGAATGGACCGCTTTTTCATGCAAATTTACGGTGTTACTTTTTGAATACGGCCTTCAGCTTTGTATTCAAATGGTGATGGTAATGATTTTACATAATCAACAGTTGCCTGTAAATCTTCTGGACCTACTTCCAGACCAGTGGACAACGCACCAATTCCGTAGGAAGCATTTCCATACATGTAGTTATTCACAACAACCGAGTATTCTTTAGCCGGATCAATTTTGCTGCCATCTGGCAGGAATATGTCGACGATCTTCCCAGTTTTAGTGGTATCGTCGTATGTGTAGGTATATTTAAAACCTGCAATATGGAAGTCCAGCCCGCGACCTGTAATTTGATTATTTAAAACTACTTCTAAATCAGTGCCGCTTAAGTTAATCTTGTTTAACACATTTCCAAATGGTTGAATCGAGAATAAATCACCGAATGTTACATCACCCGCGTCAAGCTGCGAACGAACGCCGCCACCGTTCATCAGGGCAAAATCAGTTCCCATCGCTGCCTTCATACCATCAGCAATTAAGTTGCCAAGTCCATTATCAGCAAACTCTGTTGCAGTAGATGGATAAGCTTTCAATAAAGTTGTAGCAGAATTACCAACTACCTCAGCCTTTATTGCAGCCACCTGGTCTTCATACTTTTTCATAATCGCTGAAACAGCTGGGTCTGGAGTGTAATCGGCTTGATAAACAGTCACCACTTCTGCCTCTTTCTTGAAAATATCACCTGTTTCAGGATTGATAACAAGATCCACATCAGAGAAGGCTGAACCATAAGAATAGGCTTGGACAATCAACTTGTTATCTACGACTTTATCATTATATACATGATTGTGAGCAGAGAAAATCACATCAACCTCATCATCAACACTTTCGGCAATTCTAGTAGCATCAAACATATCTGTATATCCATTTTGACTGGCTGGATTGTGTGCAAGAACAACGATCGCTTCAATACCCTGTTCCTTTAGCTCTGCAGTATATTTGTTTATTGCCGCCGCTTCATCTGTAATTTGAAGATTCTCATTTCCTTTTGTGACAATCATATCTGGAGTTTCTTGTGTCACCACTCCGATAAACCCGATTTTTTGACCAGCCACTTCCTTAATTACATACGGCGCTTCCGTAATTAATTCACCTGTTGACTTATCAAAGGCATTCGCTGCTATTAGCGGGAAGTTCATGCCATCATAGCCTACAGTGCCTTTTCCAAGTGGATGATCGCCGCCATTCATCATGCGTTGCAATTCAGCAATACCCTCATCGAATTCATGGTTTCCAAGTGTACCAACATCCATGCCAATAGATTCTAGCACTTCAACCGTTGGTTCATCTTGATAAATAGCGGAGATTAGCGGGCTGCCGCCAACCATGTCTCCAGCATGTACAAGCAGTGTATTTTCGTTTGTTGCTTCACGCTGTCTGATGGCTGCAGCAGTGTATTCCATACTGCCTGCTAATACTGATTGTCCATCTACTGTTAATTTTGTATCGGTATCCAGCTGTCCGTGTAAATCATTTAAGCCAAGCAGCTGAACATTAACTGGAGTGAAACCAATGTCTAAATTGAAAATTCCAAAGCCTTTATCATCTGTTTTTCCGGAATAAGAAATATTGCTGCCTTCTTTAATATACTTTTCAGCATTTGGTGATGTTGTGAATGTTACCTTCACATCTCCAGGGACTGGTGCAATTGACCAGTTGTTATCTGCAGTTGGAGTAATGACTTCCATTTCAGAAATGTAATCCATCAAAATTTGACGGTTTTCATCCGCGGAGTCGACAACCAATTCGCTTCCTTTTACACCAGGGAAGTTACCGCCACCGCCTGCACGATAGTTATTGGTAACAACGATAAAATCTTGATCTGGATTTACTGGCTCGCCGTTGTAAGTAAGGTTCACCACACGGCTGGATTCTGGGTTAATCAATTTACCGGATGGATCGTATTTTGGTGGAGCTGTAACATCAATTTGATATTGAACTCCATCAATTACATCAAAGTTATATACTTGGAATGCTGGATTTAATAATGCCTGCTCTTCTGTTTTAGCAGGATCAATGGTATTGAATTTACCAGCAGTCATTTCAATCCATTCTTTTACGACTGAGCCTTTTACTTTGATTGCTTTAAGAGTATTATCATACAAGTATAAGTCTCCAGCACTTCGAATCGTTAAATCGCCTGCTTGGATTTCAGTATATTCTGCCACACCGTTACGGCCAGCCTTGAATGGTGCACCTACAGAAACAATTGGCAGGTCTTGATATTCAGGCTTGCTTTGGTTAATGTATTTTTCTACATACCATTTTTGTGCATTTGTTACTACCTGGATGGATGGATCATCTTGTACAAGTGAGAAATAGCTGTGTATGTCATCAGTTGTTTTTCCGATAGGCGTATTTACATATTCTATAGTAGCTTCATGATCCGCCTTAACGGCATCTACGATAGATTGAACAGGCTTAACTTGTGTTGGCGAAGAAATTTCACGTGTTTTTGATTGAGAATCAGCAACCGTCCATTTGCCTTTTACTTTCACAAGATCTAGATCGATAATACCTAAAGAACCGCCGCCGTAACCAGCTTGTACGGCTGGAACACCATTAATCGTTCCTTTTGTATTGTCTACACCAGGAAGCGGCTTACCATCAGCACCTTTAAATAATCCATCAAGAGCTGCGTCTGTTTTTGCCGGGAATAATTTGTGAGTATGCGAGAATGTTAGCGCATCAATACCTGGTACTTCACTTAATGCGTAAATGACATCCTCTGAATTGGCTTTATTGCCGCTGAATCCTGAGTGAGTCATGGCCACAATAACATCTGCGCCTTCTTCTCTCATCTGCGGTATAAATTTCTCTGCTGTTTCAATAATGTTTTTCGTGATTACTTTTCCGTCCAGATGGGCTTTGTCCCACTCGTTAATTTGAGGTGGTACGAAGCCGATAAAACCAACTTTGATCACATGGTTTTTACCTTGCCCATCAACCACTTTTTTGTTAATAATTTTGTAAGGGGTATACTTATTTATGTCATTATT
Source organism: Bacillus sp. EB106-08-02-XG196 (assembly GCF_013396335.1). Taxonomy (GTDB): domain Bacteria; phylum Bacillota; class Bacilli; order Bacillales; family Cytobacillaceae; genus Neobacillus. The sequence continues at coordinate 311,382 of NZ_JABWSY010000001.1, read as the reverse complement.
AGGATTTGTGTCATTGTCATCCACATAGACGTTGGCATTGATAACAGGAAAATTGGCGTCATCGTATGCTTCTTCAAGGAACTCAAGACCATAGTTAAACTCATGATTCCCTAAGGTAGCAATATCATAGTTCATTTGGTTCATCGCTTTAAATACGGGGTGAACCTCTCCATCTTCCAGCGGATCAATCTTTGCCTTATACGTACCTAATGGAGTTCCTTGAATTAAATCACCATTGTCTACCAGTACACTGTTTTTTACTTCAGAACGAGCATCTTTTACTAGGGTTGCAGTGCTGGCTAAACCAACCTTTAAATACTCTGCGTTTTTGTAATAATCGTAGTTTAGTAGATTTGTATGTAAATCTGTAGTTTCCATAAGACGCAACTCTACTATAGGATTTTTGTCTGCTTTAGGTGCCGCATATACTTGATTTGATGAAAAGAATGGAAATGCAAGAAGTGTTACTGCAAGAGATGATGATAATATTTTCTTTGCACTACGTAATGGTTTCTTTTTCAACATGTTCACCTTCCTAGTAATATAGTGTTTTTTATTACGAAAAAATGCAGAATCCCCCCCTTAGAAAAGGTTTAAAAGAAGAGATCACTCATCACTGTGCTTAATTGGGTGAAATTATATGAAAATAGCACAGATATAAAATATATTCGTTCTTAATTAAGCACATTCCTTCTTTTTATAAAAATTTTTCTAACTTTTGGTGATTCCTACCTAATAATAGAAAAATTGTTTATACACCGTAAGGGGAAGAAGTAATAGGTCAAAAGACAGCTCAATCTGCATTTTTAATACTAACAACTATTCGATAATAATTCTCTTAATTAATAGAATCTTTACGAATATTTAAAAAATTTAATAAATTTTGGAATTGGTAAACAATATAGCTTTAAAGCAAAAAACGCTATCCTTCATATTATTGAAGGATAGCGTTTTTTATTAATGAGGAAGGTTATTATTCATCAAATTGTTATTTGGCATTTGCCCCATAGGTTGTCCCATCGCTTGACCCTGTGCCGGTGCAAATGCATTTCTATAAGTATTCATATCCTGCTCAGCAAGCTGTGGCACCTGATAGTAATGATGTTTATTTTGATAAATAGAGAGTTCATAGCCCATTTCAATGCAGTTTGGTACTGAATCTGCGAGCACGCGGCGCACCACTGGATTTGTTGTTTCAAGTGCTGCCATCGTTTTCATGGAAGCGCCTGATTTGCAGGATGCCAGCAAACAGCTTGAAATGTATTCATCATTAATCTCAGACACTGATTGCCAAGGCTTTTTCGGCTGAGATGGCTTCATACCATAGATGAAGTCATTTCCTTGTCTCATTTCATACCTAGAAGTAGGATGGGAAGGATTTTGTCCTGTCTTGAAACACTCTACAGTGATGTTGTATTCATCCTGCATAAATTTATATTGGCGATCCAGGATATCAAGTAATTCTGGATCCTTTACGTGTTGACGTAACATCAGATACTGATTCAGTGTACCAACAGCAGCCCCTAGAACTTCATTTAAGTCAATGACCTCATGACCACCATGATTCAGTTGAGGCGGTACATTACCTGTGTGCATATTTTGGTGCATCTGGCCCTGTCCTTGCTGATTTTGCATCATATACTTTCCTCCTAATGATTTGATAATTGCCATTGTTATTATGTATCACTAGGCCCGAGTTATTCATAAAAACGGATATGTTCAAAAGATTCTCACGGAATGGTGTTTTAGAAATGAAATTAACCGTCAATAATGACAGGTAGTAATATGCATTAGGAGGTGCGCATTCGTGCAAGAAGAGTTAAAAATTTTTTACCAAATATTTACAACCACCAAAGACGCAATCGAAAAATTTATGAATATGCTCGACCCGGTCATTCAAAATGCAACGGATGAACATGAGAGACTTTACTACCACCATATTTATGAAGAAGAAGAACAGCGGCTTTCTCGGTTAGTTGTACTTATACCGCTTATAAGTAAATTTCAACAAGTAAAAGACGAAAAAGAATTTTCTCCAACCAACAATGAATTTAATCGACTTTTACAAGAATTAAATCTTGAAAAATTCGGTTTACATAATTTCGTCGAACACCTAGATTTAGCTCTATTTCGCTTTACAGATGAAGAGCGAAGCAACTTGTTAAATAGCTTGAGGGAAGTTTCGTATAAGGATTATCAGCAGGTAAAACAAATGTTAATTGAAATTAACAGTCGATTTGATACCAATTATGTAGACCCACATGCCCATCACGATGAGGATCATGACCATTTAGACCGAACAGGAACTGTAACAGAGGTTAGTCATGCACCTCAAACTAAACAGAGAAGGGGCTTTACGGTGGGAAGCTTAATCTAAGGAAAAGAGAGGATAAACCAATGAATAAAATACAATTATACCCGGATTCACCATTATCAAATCAAGAATTTACTCAGCTGGATCAAACCGTTATTGATGCAGCAAGAAGGCAATTGGTCGGGCGCCGCTTTATTGAACTATACGGTCCGCTTGGAAGAGGCGTACAAAGTATCTTTAATGATGTTTTTGCAGAAAATTTAGAAGCAAAAATGGATTTTCAGGGCTCCTTTGATACGGATATTGAGACGAGTAAAAGGGTGAACTATACGATTCCTTTGCTTTATAAAGACTTCGTATTATATTGGCGTGATTTAGATCAGGCAAAGGTAGTAGATATCCCCATAGACTTTTCAGCCGCTGCCAATGCTGCACGTGATGTGGCGATTCTAGAAGACCAAATGATTTTCCATGGGACCAGGGAATTTGATATTCCTGGTTTAATGAATGTTCCAGGCCGCTTAACACACTTAATTGGCGAATGGTTTGAATCTGGAAATGCCTTTCAGGATATCGTCGATGCAAGGAATAAGCTGCTTGAGATGAATCACAATGGACCATTTGCACTTGTTCTATCACCACAATTATATTCACTTATCCATCGTGTCCACCGTGATACAAATGTATTAGAAATTGAACATATTCGTGAATTAGTTACTGATGGGGTGTTTCAATCTCCTGTTTTAAAAGGAAAATCAGGGGTGCTAGTAAATACAGGGAAAAATAATCTAGACCTTGCGATATCAGAGGATTTCGATACTGCTTACCTGGGTGTAGAAGGGATGAATCATCCTTTCCGTGTATATGAAACTGTGGTTTTGCGAATTAAGCGGCCTTCAGCCATTTGTACATTGGAAGCTATGGGAGACTAATGAATAATCGTGTCTTCACAGTCGGTTCACTTATTCCAGGAAGGCTGATTATAAAACAACAAGCCCCCGTGCTGAAAGAAACCCAAAAAATTGAAACAGAAGAAATCATCGTGGAGCAAAACGGCAGTAAAATCGAAATTCACCCTGTAAAAGGAAAGCTATTGGACGCAGCCTTGAATCAAGGGAAGCAAATCAATTATAAATGCCGCAAAGGTACGTGCGGACAATGTACAGTCAAGGTCCTTAGTGGTCCAGGATTGTCATCTCCAAATGAGCAGGAGCGGAAAAAGCTTAAGAATGAGATAGCAAACGGGTATCGGTTGGCTTGCCAGGCAGAAATACTCTAAAAAGCACGACCAAAAGGCTAGTTCGCGGAATAAATTCAAATCCAACAAAAAAACGAGGTCCATTTTTAACAGGACCTCGTTTTTATTATGCTAATTTAACAATTTTATCTTCAACTGGGAATGGAAGTGAGATATTGTGATTTTTTAATTCATTCACACTAATATCCTGAACAAGTCTTAATGCTTCTTTTTTGAAGGTTTTTGTAACAAAACCAGCGTTTACTTCACATAACTTTTGTAAATATTGTAATGTATCACGGACTAGGATTTGTTTAATATAAGGATTATTCAGCTGGCAAATTAATTTATGCTCTAATCCTTTAATAACCGCTATTTGGTCCACATGGGCAATGATATTTTGTCCCTCTTCATCGATAAAACCGACAGATACATACTGTCCTTTAGAGAAATCAACATTAGTAAACACAGGGCTTAAATAGGTTTCACCGGAAGAAAGACGGATAGAGTCTGCTTCTGCTGCACCCCCGATTTTCCGTTGATTGGCAATTACCGTGTGAATATCCTTTAACCCAAATAGCATGTTAAACATATTGATGATCCCTCATTTCCGAAGTTGTTTATACTGTTGATTCTATAGATAATGAGAATCATTGTCAATGGAGTATAATGTCTAATTTTGACGTTAATACGAATTTATCCTATGGTAAAATTTACCGTAGGGGGGGATGTCTGAATTTTAATCCGTTTTATGAAACCCCCTGGGTAAATTTATGGGATAAATTGTCTAATAGTCCAAAACCCCTTGAAAAAAGTCCAAAACCTCATGGGAAAAGTCCAAAAGCTCCCCTAAAAAGTCCATAATTCATAGAAAAAAGTCCAAAACTTAAAAGTCAGTAAAACCCCACTAGAAAAAGGTAACAACCCCCTCAAATTCAGTGAATAAATAAGCTAAATTTCTCATGTAATACAGAGTAATATACAAAATGCATTCCAACTAAGCTCATTCGTATGCTTTTTGTCTACACTTCGATTAACTAGAAAAGGCGATGAATCTCTATTTACTAGAAATCCATCGCCTTTTTCCTATGCTTGTTTTAGCTTCTGAACTTGATGCTTATTTTTTTCTAAACTAATAATCTGAATATTTATCGATTTATTGGCTTCTTTTAAAAAGATGCGAAGCTTATCGTTTGGCCTGAATCGGAGGTATTCTTCTTCAGCAATCTGCTCACGGTTCATTTCAATCATACAATTTGATTTATTTAACAGCAGTAACGCAAAATCTGTGAGTGGTACAAAATTGATTTGATCAGTTTCGATGAATTCTTCAGATAGCTTAAAGAGCTGCCGCAGAGAGAATTCTCCTTTAAAGGCTTTTAATTTTTCATAGTATGGCTGGGAGAGTTCCCCAGTTTCTTCATCTTTAATTTCAATAACAATTTGTCCATAAAAGCCGCGTTTTCCCTTTCTATTACTCGTAGAAAAGGTAAAGGCAGGTACAGCTTCAGTAACTCTGTTACCAGTTTGTTTTTTCCTTTTTCTCTTTTTACGGGAGATAATGAGTGTAACCAGTAGGATAGCTCCTAATCCAATAAGAACAGCGTTAGTCCAAGGGAAAGGCTGAGCTTCTTTTTCTGGGCTTACCTTTACTTCCACAGGAACAGGAGTCTTATCCACTGAAAACTGTTGAACCGGTGTTTCACGGAAAAAACTAATCCCTTCTGCCTTTACCATAATCTCATAGTTTTCTGAATTCCCGAGAATAAATTCCCCAGTATATCCTTGCTGATCAGCTACTAAAGGGATTTCCTCTGTTTGACCTGATTCTAAATCCGTTATTAAAAGCGTAGCTTTCATTGTATTATAGAGATCAGCGTTTGCAACTTGTTGCCCATTATCTTCAAAGAATGCTCCAACCTTGATTCTATCTCCAGCAGTATAAATCTTACTCTCAAGCGGAGTAAGTGAAAGCTGTATATCATAGTTAAACACGAAATTAATATCAACTTTATCTGCAGGCATGCCTTTGACCTTTAGTGTCCAATCGCCTGGAACAGGACGTAGCATCTTTACCATCGAGTAGGACTTAGATTTTGTAAGAGAAATTTTATCTGAAGGTAAGGCCTGTTCAGTGCCTGTCGGGTCGAACAACTTAATCTCTACTGGCTGGCTCGAGACAAGGGAAAGGTTTGCCTCTAATACATTCGTATTTGGAATAGTGATGGTGACATCTTGAAAATCACCTTGACCAACAAGCTCATCAACGGGAACAACTTTTAATTTTAAATGGTTGGCAAAAATCTCACTCAGGATTCCTGGCAATTCACCCGCTGAACTTGTTTCAAAAAATTTCCCGTTTGTTGTAGTGGCAATGTTCTGTAGAACATCTTTATTCAATGTTCCATCCGCATTTAGACCGATGACATATACTGGATAACCCTTTGCTTTTGCTTCAGCAACTGCGATGTTCAGTCCAACTGATGCTTGCTGCAGTGTTTTACCTTGTTTCTCATCTACATCATTATTTCCATCAGCTAGTAATACGATCATCGGACGATAATCTTTTTCATGGCTGGCATCTAGCGACTTGATGGCGTCTTTCAGTCCAACGGATATGTCGGTATTTGCATATTGGCCTAGCGAATCAATAAATGCTTTCAGGTCGGTTTTATCTTTCTCGGCCTGCAGCTTTACTAGGTCCTTTTTTGCAACAACATCACCTGCATAAGCAATAAAACCGATTTTATCCCCTTTAAGCGAAGACATATCAATAAACATTTTCATTGCTTCGTTGCTGATTTTGTTTGGGTCACTTGTCAGCATCGACTTACTTACATCAACAACTAAAACCCCTTCAATCCGTGAAGAGGTGACAAAGGAATCCTCAGCATGCACACTCGTCAGAGAGAATAAATAAATGAACAAGACTAGGATACCAATTGTTTTTTTCAACACCGGGTAACACCTCCATAGTAAAAACAGTAAATAGAACAGAACGTTCTTTATATAAAACAATTTTAACATCAAAACGATCGTTTTGTATAGATGGATGTTTCTCAATAGTAAAAGAACTGATTTTAGCGAAGTCAGCTCTCTTGGTGCTCCTGTCTATAATCAAAATAATTAGGAACCGACCTATATCTAGATCCCAAAATGCTGTAGTTATTTAATTTTGACATTGAATAATACTTCCAATACGAATTCCTAATTTCTCAGCAGATCCTGCTGGCAGCTCTAAAGTTGAATAGGCATTTTTGACGGGTTTTGTTATTTTCCAGGGCTGTAAACAATGATGAAGCCCAATCACTTCGTTTTGTTCGCTTAATAGAACAATGTCTAAAGGGAACTTCATAAAGAACATGTGGACTGCATTACAGGGTACAATCCAGAGTCCTTCATCCTGAATTGGATCCTGCCGAAACATCAAACCCTTCAATCTTTTGAAAAAGGAATCAGCCAATTCAATATGATGAGGGATGTTAACAACTTTTTTTTGCATATAAAAACTCCTTTCATTTTAGGTACTATATGTTCATTATATTAAACTAAATTTTCTTTTTAAAGAACAAAAAACTAAGAAAAAACTAGAAAAATAGAGAAAAAGATAGAATAACTTGTCTAAACCCTCTATAACGAACAAAAATGAACATTTTCAAATCTTTTTGTTCGTTATATATTTAGCTCAGGTTCTAAATATAGAACAAACAAAAACTATAAAATAGTAGGAGGAAACAAAATGTTACAAAAAATCAAAGGATTATTTATTGAAGAAGAAGGTCAAGGATTATCGGAGTATGGTTTAATATTAGCCGGAATTGTAGTAGTTGCTGTTTCTGCTGTTGGTATACTGTCTGGTTCACTTACTGGTTTATTCAATGATTTAAAGGCAAAGTTAGACTCTGCTTTGTAGATTTTTCCAATCGGAGCCCTACTTTAATAGGTAGGGCTTTCCTTCTATTAAAAAACAGAGAGGTAAAGATATGATTATAAATTTTGTACTCATCACTGCATTAATAATTTCATTAATAACAGACATTAAAAATAGAAAAATATTAAATATAGTAACATTACCAGCTATCATAATAGGGTTCATTTATTATACATCTGTCCAAGGTTTAGAAGGCTTTCTTTTTAGCGGTAAGGGTTTTTTGCTTGGATTATCCCTTTTGCTAATTCCTTATTTATTAGGGGGAATGGGTGCTGGTGATGTTAAGCTTATGGCAGCAATCGGGGCTTTAATGGGAACGAGTTTTGTTTTATACTCATTTGTTTATATAGCTCTTATAGGGGGAGTAATCTCAATTGTCTTGATTATGAAAAAAAGTGGAATTAAGACCTCCATTAAATCTTTCTTTTTTCAAATTATTTACTTAAGAGGAAATTTAGGATCAATATTATTTAGTAAAGAAAAAAGTACAAGTATTTCATTTCCGTATGGGGTAGCAATCGTTTTTGGAACATTATGTATGTTTGTTCGGGGGAGCTTTATATGAAATCGGAAAAGGGGCAATCATTAGTTGAGTTTGCACTGATAGTTCCAGTACTTATATTCCTACTGTTTGGAATAATTGATTTTGGACGAATTTTCCATGCCTATTTAACTATCGATCATGCTGGAAGAGAAGCTGCGAGAACAGCAAGTATTGGTAAAGATGTAGCCACAATTACAAGTAAAGCGGTTAATCAAGGGTCGAGCATAGGCTTAACAGCGGGGCAAGTAAGTGTCACTACAGGGTCATCTGGAACAGATGCGACTATAACAATAACGTATCCGATAACTTTTCTTACACCAATTATAGGAAATGTTGTAGGCCCATTAACTTTAAAAGATACCACGATTATGAGGGTTGAATAATATGAAAATACTGTTGCATTTTGTAAAATTACGTGATGAAAGCGGCGGAGTACTAGTATTTGTTGCTATTTTTATGGTGGTATTACTCGGAATCACTGCGATAGTAATTGATGGAGGAAGATTATACACGGAGAAAAGTAAGCTTCAAAAAGCTTTAGATGCTGCTGTTTTAGCAGGTGTCCAAGGGTTGCGAACGAGTGAGGCTAGAGCAACTGAGATTGCAATAGATGTGTCTGATAAAAATAAATTTAAAGTATCGGAATCTGAACTTACCTACACTAGCGACTCAATAAAAGCGACAAAACAAATAACCGTTCCTATGACTTTTGCTAAGGTAATTGGAATAAATGACACAACAATTAGCGCAACAGCAGCAGCAAAAGTTGCTCCTCTAACAAAAGCAAATGGGATTGCACCTTTAGTAATCGAAAAAAGTAATATTCCTAATGCTGCTGTTTTAAATTGTGGGGAAACAAATCCTGGGACACTTCAAGGTAATTGTGGATATTTAGACTCTGATGCTCAGAATGTTCGTGATGCTTTAGAAAATGGAGCGACATACGAAGTCGGTAAAACGGTATGGACAGATTCTGGGGGAAAAGTAGGTCAGATAGATAAGGGCATTGAATATTTAATAGCCAGTGATGCTTCAAAAACTTATTGCCAAAGTGCGACTACTGCAGATAATTTATGTAAAAGGGTCGTAACAATTGTGGTTATAGATAAATGGGAAGATGTAGATGGCAAAAAGGTAACAGGGAAAAGTGAATTATTAGTGGCTGGATTTGCATCGTATTGGATTGAAAAGTATGAAGACAAAAAGCTCTATGGAAAGTTTATTAAAATGATATCACCTGGGGAAATTGGTAGTGGTACAGGAATCGGGGATTATTCCCTATACGGCGTCAAGCTTGTAGAATAAACCACTTTTGCCTGAATTGTAGGAGGTCACTATGAATACGAAAAAAATTTGGATTATCTCAGTAGTATTAGGTCTGATAGTTGCATGCTTTGTTTACGTATCGGTATTTTCAAAAGAAAAAACTTCCTCTCCAGCCAGCATAGCGGTTGGGCAGGATGCTAAAGAGAAAAAAGATCAAAAATCTGAAAAGGAAAAAGAAAAACAGGCTGAAAAAGAACTAGCACTTTTAAGAGAATTCTCAAATCCAATTGAGGATGTAAGTACAGGTAAAAGGGCGATTTCGATAAAAGTAGAATCGCAGCAGGGAGTATCTGGGTTTATAACACCGAATTCAATGGTTGACGTCATTGCTTATGAAACTACTAAAGATGACGCAACAAAAAAGGAATTTAAATCTGCAATTCTAGTACTCGAAAATGTAAAAATTCTATCCTCAGGTAAATCATCAGACAACAAGGAAACTGCACTACAATATGAAACTGTTACTTTAGAAGTAACACCTGAACAAGGTGTAGTGATTAGTTTAGCTGCTCAAGATAAAGACGGCTTCTATCTAATGCTCCGAAATTCTAAAGACAATGAGACCGGTAAATCTGGTATCAAGCAAACAAGAGAAGTAATCAAAGGTGAGGGGACTGAGCAGTGATGAACAACATAAATTGGATTTATTTTTCTGATACAAAAACCACTCCTGGTGAACTTAAAACAATTTTAGAAAAGAACAATTTCCAATTAACTAAGACAAACCAATTAGAAAGGCTTCATCAACTCTTGATGGAGAATAATCATTCTGTTCTCTTTTTAAAAGCTGGATCGCTTTATAACGTTTATGAACTTTCTCAAGAAATTTCGGCACTATACCCGCATGCTTACATCATTCTAATTGTTCCTGAAAACATGGAAAACTTAAAAAGGGCGATGCAGATGGGAGCATCAGATACCTTACGCTCCTCCTATAGCGAGGAAGAACTTTCTGAGGCAGTTCTTCATGCAAGGAAATTTATGTTACATCGAGTCAAAATGGATCAAAATCATACTAATCTATCAAAAGCAGAAGGAAGAGTAATTGCAGTCTCCAGCCCAAAAGGAGGAATGGGGAGAACGGTTTTAACCATTAATCTCGCCGTTTCGTTTGCTAAGATGGGGAAAAAGGTTGCGATTATTGATGGTAATCTTCAGTTTGGTGAAGTCGCAATGTATTGCAACCTTAAGCCGAAAAGAACGATTTACGAGTGGGTCAAAGAAGGCTGTGGGCGGGATAATTATCCTATCAGCCAGTACATGACAAGTGGTGAGTTTGATGTCTCGATCCTAGCGGCACCGCTAAGACCTGAATTCTTTGAAGGAATTTCAGAGCAGCATATTAAAGCGGCCATCGAAGAAACGAAGAAGTATTTTGATATCGTTTTAATTGATATGCCGACATATTTATCCGAGATTCATTTGCGCTGTATTGATTTAGCAGATGAAATACTACTGCTGACTTCGAATGAACTTTCGGTTTTACGGTTAAGTCAGCTTTATCTTGAAACTTTAGAGACTATTAATCTAAAAAACAAAGTTAAGCCAATTTTGAATAGGTATCAAAAGGGTCAGGGCCTTGAGGTTAAAAAAATTGAAGAAATCTTTGGATTAAATGTTTATCACATCCTCCCCGACCAGGCACCTGTTGTATTGGCTTCCATTAATGCTGGTTATCCGTATATCTTGTCTAATTCACGCAGCCAGATTGGAAAGTCGGTTTTAAAGCTGTCAGAGGCACTGTTTGTAGAAAACAAAGATGCGATAGTAGAGGTAAAAAAAGATAAACGTTGGTATCTACTGCGGAAGTGAGGCGAAGGATATGTCACTTTTTAAACGATTTATTGAGGAAAATAGCACAATAATAAATACCAAATCGTCCCAAGAAGTTCCAGTTGTAGAGAAATCACAAGAGTTCTGGGATATTGAGGCTGACCTTCATAATTTCCTTTTGGAAGAATTGAAAAAATATCCTGGTCAAAATAAACAACAGGAAAATGAAAAATTAGAGGAATTAGCCGAGAACTTTTTTGAACAGGAAGGTACAAGGTTGACCTTTGAAGAGAAGAGGGATCTTCTTCATTATGTTAAAGACGAATTGCTTGCTTATGGGCCGATTACCCCTTTGTTGGAGAATCCTTTAGTCAGTGAGGTTATGGTTAATAGCTACAATGAGGTTTACTACGAGAAAAAAGGTAAGGTTTACCGAAGCAATGTAAATTTCATCGATAATCAGCATGTTATGCGAGTTATAGAGCGAATTGTTTCCCCTATTGGCCGCCGAGTGGATGAAAGTTCACCAATGGTTGACGCGCGTCTGCCTGATGGTTCACGTGTTAATGCGATTATTCCTCCGCTGGCACTTAAGGGACCAAGCTTAACCATCCGAAAGTTCTCTGAAACTCCATTTACTATTAAGGATATTATCGATTTTAAAACTTTGGATGAAAAAATGGCGGAATTTCTTGAGATTTGTGTGAAATCAAAGCTTAATGTTTTTATTAGCGGTGGGACTGGATCAGGTAAAACCTCGACACTAAATGTATTATCATCCTTTATTCCCAATGATGAACGGATTGTAACAATCGAAGATGCAGCCGAGCTTAAACTCGAACAGGAGCATATCGTTTCACTTGAATCCCGTCCGCCGAACATTGAGGGTAAGGGACAAATTACGATCCGTGATTTAGTTCGAAATGCACTTCGGATGCGTCCTGATCGAATCGTAGTCGGTGAGGTTCGAGGAGCAGAGGCTTTGGATATGCTTCAAGCAATGAACACCGGTCATGACGGCAGCTTAAGTACAGGTCACGCAAATTCTCCGCGTGACATCCTTTCACGCTTGGAGACCATGGTGTTAATGGCAGGATATGAACTTCCGGTAAAAGCCATCCGTGAACAGATTGCGAATGCGATTGATTTAATTGTCCATCAGTCAAGGATGAAGGATGGGACACGAAAGATTACCCATATAACGGAAGTACTAGGGTTGGAAGGGGAAACGATTGTTCTTCAAGAACTTTTTGTTTTTAAGGAAACACGTCATTCTATTGATGGCCGAATTGAGGGTAAATTCATAAGTACCGGTATTCGTCCCAAGTTCACCGAGCAGCTTGAGATAAATGGTTATCAGCTGCCTTCATCATGGTTTATTGGGGAGTGGGAAAAATGAAAACAGCGATAACAATTCTGCTGCTATTTATTGCCGTTAGCGGTACTATATTTCTCTTTCTAGTAACCTATGCTGAAAAGCGAAGGATCAAACAACGTATAAACGAGTTTTTGCCTTCTCCAGAGCAAATAGAAGTATCGAGCGGACGCGAAAAGAAACCATCTGTCAGTAACCAGTTAGTATATAAAATTGCAGCTATGTTTAAAAACGTTCAATTTAATGAAGGTACAGTAAAGCTGTTGCTTGAAGCAGGAAGTAAATTGAAACCAGAGGATTTTTTTGCGCTTAGGCTTCTTGTAGCTGCCAGCATTGGTTTATTAGGATTAATTCTAGACTTACCATGGTATTTCAATGCGTTTGTGGTAATCATTGGATTTGCAGTTCCTAAAATCATCATGAAACGAAAAAGAAAGAAACGCTTGGCCTTTGTAAACTATCAATTGATTGAAGTGTTAGGAATGATGGCAAACTCCATGCGAGCAGGCTTTAGCTTTATGCAGGCAATGCAGCTGGTTGGAAAAGAGATTCCCGATCCACTGGGACCTGAATTTGAGCGAGTAATTCGCCAGGCAGGATTAGGTGTTCCTTTGGAGGAGGTTTTCGATGAAATGGAGAAACGCCTGCCAAATAAGGAACTGGAAGTAGTCATCAGGGCTATTCTTGCTCAAAGAAGGAGCGGAGGAAACCTAGCTGAGTTGCTTGAAACAATGGAAGAAACCATTAGAGGCAGGGTTAGAATACTGGAAGAACTAAACACTTTGACCGCACAGGGCAGAATGTCATCTTGGATTATTACTTTACTGCCGGTTGGTCTTGGATTGTATTTAGCATTAGTAAACCGTGAATATTTTTCACCCATGCTGGAGCATCCATTAGGATGGATGATGCTGTTCGTTGCTTCAGTTTCTATCATCATTGGCTGGGTGGTTATTCAGAAAATCATCCGAATCGAGGTGTAATATGCTGGATATTATACTACTATTTTTACTCGCTGGATTTTCAACTACACTTATAGCAGCTTTTATGCTTACCATATTCAAAAAACAAATAGCCTTCAATGAACGGGTAAATAAATTTTTTGCTGAACCATTAAAAAAGCAAAAAGATGATTCAATAGAACAAAAGAATAAGAAAAGTATAAAAAAGTCTATCGATATCTATTGGAGCAAAGGAACAGAAATGTTAAGTAAAAGGGTTTCAAAAGACGAGAGGAAAAAATTAGACATGCTCCTTAGGGACGCTGGCAATCCTTTTAAATCAGCTATCGATTTCAGGCTTTTCCAATTTGTCCTAAGTGCTGGATTATGTTTACCTGTATTTTTCCTTATTCTTCCGAGCTCAGATAACAAAATGTTAACCTGGATGATGATGTTGACGTTAGCGATGTTAGGGTTTCGACTCCCAATCTTTTATCTTGGAAAGAAAAAGACAGCTAGAATTAAAGAGATAAATGTTTCTATGCCGGATTTCTTTGATACTGTAAATCTATTATTAGAGGCTGGGATGGGGTTAGATTTAGCTCTGCTTGAAGTCTCGAAAAAGATTAAAGGACCGTTAGCTGATGAGTTTTTTCAAACATTAGAGGATATGAAGCTAGGTAAATCGAGAAGAGAGGCCTTTTATGCTCTTCGGAAACGTGTACCATCCGATTCCTTTCAAAGCGTCATCACTTCATTAATCCAGGCAGACCAGCTCGGAATCGGAATGGCAAAGGTTCTAGGCAATTTAACTGTAAGAATTCGGGAACAACGTCGTGAAGCTGCAAGGGAGCAGGCCATGAAAGCACCTGTTAAGATGTTATTTCCAATGGTATTTTTCATCTTCCCTTCATTATTTATTGTTATTCTAGGACCATTGGTAATTACGCTAATAACCAAAGGCCTCGGTGGGTAAGTTGAAAATTTACAACAAGGGGTGATTCGATGGACGGATATAAACTCAAAGCGTTGAGGATAGAAAAGGGAATGTCTTTAAGTAAGTTAAGTGAACAGACCGGTATCTCAAAATCTTATTTAAGTTTAATAGAACGGAAAATTCAAAAGAACCCAAGTTTGGAGATACTCGGGAAGCTGGCAGAAACGTTTGGAGTGGCGGTAGAGGATTTGATTCGTATTGAAAAAGAGGAGTCAGGGCTATTCTGTAAAGGGTTATTACAGGTGAAAAGTAAACTTAAAGTCGAGATAGAATTGTCTGATGATCAATTAACCACTGAAAAATTAAACCAAATAAAAAAGTTAATTGATGCCATTATTACAAATTAATCTGGGGTTTAGTTAAAGTGAAAATTTTTTTTGCTTAATTGTTCTTTATATTGAATGTTTCGTTCAGTATAACCTAAAAGGCTATAGAGTCTATTTCTATCCTGTGTGGGAATTAGTTTTTTATGGCGAGTTTAATGGTCCAGAGCTTAATAAACTTGGACTGCATTAGATAGAGAAATAAATTATAACAATGAATTACATGCTTATAAAAAAGAGAATGTTAGTCTCGGGGGAATTGGCCAGGTAAACCAGATGAGAGTACCATTTTCCCAGCTGAATTTTCAATAGATTATGTAAAAATTTATCGTAAAGTAGGAGAGTAAATGGAAAATATATTTGAAATTTGGCCGCATTTAATTTTCATCATCTGTCTCATTTTTCCGATTTTCCATATGATTCATTCGCTGTTTATTCTAAGGAAAAACCCCTATTATCTAAAAACGGAGTTAAAATTATCAGAAAAACCATTGAGTATTTTAGTCCCTTGTTACAACGAGGAATCCATTATTGAAACAACCATTTTAGGGATTGAGGGTTTAAATTATAAGAATTATGAATACATCCTGATCAACGATGGTTCTACTGATCATTCATTTGAAATAATGGAAGAAATGTTAGATCTAGAGATTCAAAAAATGAGACCGAATAATTGTGATTTAGAGTTTGCTCCAATAAAAGGAATTTATAGATCGAAGAAAAACCCGAGGATTGTCGTAATTGATAAATTTAATGGGGGAAAAGCAGACTCACTTAATGCTGGAATAACCTATGCCTCCAACGATTTGGTTATTACCTTAGATGCGGATAGCATATTAGATGAAAAGGCTCTTTGTGTTATTAACAGAGCTTTTGAAGATACCAACTTAATAGCTGCGGGTGGAACCGTCCATGTTTTACAGGGTAGAAAGTTAAAAAATGGCTCTTTAAAACCAACATTAAAGGTCAAACCGATCGTGAAATTTCAAATCGCTGAATATTTACGCGGGTTCTATATTTATAAAGCGTCTCTAGCCAAGGCAGATGCTCTTTCTATTATATCTGGTGCTTTCGGTATTTTTAAAAGAGATGTTTTGATTAAAGTAGGTGGATATAGAAAAACGATTGGCGAAGATATCGATATTACCTTAAAGGTTCAACATTATAAAAATAAAAAAAACGATTTAAAAGTAGCCTATATTCCAGAAGCAATTTGTTATACGGAGGTTCCTGAAACATGGAAGGGGCTGTATGACCAGCGAATTAGGTGGCAAAAGGCGTTTATTGATTGCACTGTTCTTTATTTAAGAGAATTTCTGTTATCCGTTTTTAAGAGTCCTTTATCCTTTTTCTTTATGGTTGATGCATTATTTGTAGGTATTTTTTGCTCGTTTCTAACCGTATTAGGATTTTTGTCTATACTATTATTTTCGGGTAACCCAAGTGTAATTTTCCTCTTTGCCATCATTACCGGTTTATCAAATTTACTCTATAATTTTGTGGCTATTGTTATTTCTTATTATTATCAAAATAGTTTTTCTTATAAAGAATTTCTAAATCTTTTAGTTGTGATCATTTTTGATATATTCATCTTCAGGTTTTTTACATTATTCTGTACGTTAAATGGAACCGTACAATACTTTATTAACAAAGAAGGATGGAACAAAGTCGCTAGAACTGGCAGACAATATCATATTGAACAGGAAGGGTAATTTTTTTAGGTGAAGTTGTTCTTTATAATGAATAATTAATCCTTTATAGAATTTTATATGGTTATCCAAGAATGCATGACAGAAAGTAACGAGAGAAAAGCCAGACTGGTAAATACTGAAAGAGCCAATTTTAATGTACGGCTGCGGATTGATGAAAAAAGAAATGAAGCACATAAACTGAACCATACAATGATTGTGAAAATAATGATGCCATTAAGAAGGTCGGACGGAAGGTTGCCCCAATAAAATAATCCACCCAAGAGACAGCTTAAGAGAAGCGGTAGATAAAAATCCCTACTCTCGTTTAGAACCGGTTGGCATTTATGATCCAGTGCTTGTTTCGATAGCAGCGGGTAAATAAAATAAGGCAGGACGAAACCAAATAAAGTCCCCGTAACCAACCTCCTGACATTCGTCGATTCAAATACGTTTAAATATGAACCGAGTCCATCAATTATTAATGGAACCAGAAACAACAAAAGTAAAAAGCTTACTTTAATAGAAGGAATCGTAATACTTTGTTTCCGTTTTGAAAAATGCAAATAAATAAGTGTAGAAAAAATACCAATATAGATCCCAGTATCTCTTGCGCAAACCGCAAGAACCTCACCGGACACTGTCAGCGATCGCTCTTCTAATTGATGGCATATCGCCCGACCAAAAAAATGCAGAATTTCATGCAGCACCATTATCACTCCTATATTCAAAAAACCCAATTCAATCTATAGAATTGGGTTTTTTACCTGGAATTTAATACGTCATAAAGGCCGGAATAATAGACAATGCAGAAGCGGCAAACCAGCAGATACAACTAAGGACTATCGCGGCTATACCAATAATTAAACAAGTTTTACCAACGGCTTTTTTGTCTATATCCTGATCATTCATCCAAACTATCCCTAAAATGATTCCAACTACAGGTATGAAAAAAGACAAGATGTATAAGAGTGCTCTGTGACCTCCTGACAAAATTCAATCCCCTCCAATTATAATGAGATAAATCACGCTCTTTGAATATGTATGAGAAGGGATTGGATATTTTGCCTGTCCAGCTATTAGAAATTTCCTCTGGGTCTTTCGAATGAATCTTTTTTATAAAAGATTCAGACTTAAAAGTAACAATCAGATACTTATTTGTTATAATAAAGTTAATACATAGTTATTAGGACATAAAAAATGGGGTTTGGTAAATTAATATGATAAATAATCTACTTAAAAGCAGCGGTTTTAAAAGGATTTCTATTTTTGTCTTACTGGCACTGGTTCTTTATGGACTAAAAGATATGATCAATTTGATTTTATTTACGTTTATCTTCACATTTCTAATGGATCGGCTGGTTATTTTCTTATCAAGAAAAATTCCACTAAATCGGAAAATCCTTGTTGTAGCTTCCTATACTACAATTGTAGGTTTCCTCTCCTATGGTCTTGTGAAATACTTACCAATGATCATTGGCGAAATAACAGCATTAATAAAACAAATCACTGCATTTTATACCAAAGAACACGATAACATCATATTAAATTATTTGGTCAGCCGTCTTGAGGAAATCCAGATTTCAAATTATTTGGAGAGAGGTTTTACCTTTGTAATTTCCTATTTTACTGATATTAGTACATTTAGCCTGCAAATATTAATTGCTCTTTTAATGAGTTTGTTTTTCTTACTAGAAAAACCTCGTTTAATAGAATTTACAAAAAAATTCAAAACAAGTAAGGTTGCGTCTATTTACGCAGAAATAGAATTTTTCTCTGGAAAATTTGTTGGTACATTCGGCAAAGTAATTGAAGCACAATTAATCATTGCAGTGGTTAACTGTGTACTAACAACCATTGCCCTTTGGATATTTGGATTTCCGCAGTTAGGTGGACTTTCCATTATGATTTTCTTCTTAGGATTGATTCCTGTTGCCGGAGTGATCATTTCTCTTATTCCGCTGGTCATCATAGGGTATAGTATTGGTGGAATCATGACAGTCCTATATGTTTTTATTGCAATTATGATTATCCATGCCATCGAGGCATATATTTTAAATCCAAATTTAATGTCTTCAAAAACAAATTTGCCTGTTTTCTATACATTCCTCGTCTTAATTTTTTCTGAACACTTTTTTGGAGTTTGGGGCTTAATAATAGGTATACCGGTATTTGTTTTCATCTTGGATGTATTAGAAGTAACAGATAATAAGAAAGTATAGAAGGTGATCCTTATGAGCGAATGCAAACTGGACCATACGAAGGAAGATGTAAGAGATAAATATGAATCACAAGCAGCATTTCTTCCAGAAGACGTGAAGCCATTATTTAATCAATTTTTTTCCGAGGAGCATACTCAGGACCTATTAAATGAAGTGTTTCATCTGTTGAAAAAATATGATTTAGCTTCAGAAGAAGAAAGAAGTGCGAGAAATAACAAACTACTCTTAGTATTGAAAAACGTATGAAAAAAGTGAAACCCCCACGTCGATGGGGGTTTTCACTTTAGCAAATGGCCGTTTTCTTCTTTATACCTATTTTATCCTTTTGGATAATTTTGTTAATATAGTGTGTTGCTAATGGAACTTTACACGCTGTGTTCCCGACATTGACGTGAACCTTGCCAATCTTTTCGGCCACGTTGAGTGCTTCTTCCTGCAAACCGCTAACATAGGCTGCAGCACCAATGACAAAGGTATTCATCACATATCGGACACGGTTTCGCTCCTCGTGGATTGTCGTTTCGACTTGATGCAGCCGGGTGCGAATTTCTTCTAAATCCAACTTTTCATCAGGTGTTATTGAAATATAGTTTGTATATGTATTCCAGCCGCTAACAGCTACCATTTCTTCCTCTGAATCCATCCATTCACGGGCCAGTTCAAGCGCATAATTACTTTCTGAGGCAACGCCTGCGACCGTGTATTCAGCCGGCATATACCAATAGGCTTTCTTCACCCAATCCTGCAATGTTTCTTTCGTCATTACTTTCGGATTAACGGAAAGTCCAGCCAAGTACATCGCATCATGATTCCCCGTATCATAAAGTGCCAAGGCAAGTTCATGGTCTTTTTTCACATCTTTAACAAGTTTCTTTAGGTCCCCTATTTTAACTCCAAAGAAAGGTTCCTTTACCCCGTGGTTCATATAGATTTTTTTCGTTTGCTCTGACCCTAATTCCTCAAGCTTACTCATTATTCCTTCTAATTTCATTCCCATTCCTCCTCAAAATCAGTATATCCCTTTGTATTCCTTATTCAACCAGCAATTTTACCGATTGGGAAAAATTCACTAAATAGGAAGGGAGCTGTTTTCATGAAATGGGCTTTTTTTGAAAATAGTAAGGGTATCTAAATGCATGAGGAAGTAGGGGTATAATGGGAGAATTATTTAAATTATTACGAAAAGGTAATAAATCTGCATTGATTGCAGCCATCGTTAACACGATCATTTCGATTGCTAAAGGTGTTGCCTATATGTTTACGGGAAACGTCGCGATGTTTGCGGAAACGATGCATAGTCTAGGAGATGCGGCAAACCAGTTTTTTGTGTTTATCGGATCAGCCTTAAGTAAGAAGTCACCTACTGACCGTTTTCCTAATGGCTTTGGTCGATTGGTTAACTTAGTTTTACTAGGGGCTGTATTAATCGTTGGGATAATGGCGTTTGAGACCATCCAAGAAGGTTATCATCATATCCTGCATCCAGCTGAATCAGAAGGGTTCTTAATTAATGTAGGCGTACTGGCATTCGCTCTCATCCTTGAGATATACGTTCTCTATAAGGCAATGAAGGAAGTTATGCATGAGGTCGGAGAACCGGCAAGTGGTCCGAGTGTTATTTTTAAAAGTTTTGCCCATCTCGGCAGAGCTAAGCCAGCAACAAAGCTTGTGTTCATGGAAGATCTAGTCGCGACAAGCGGAGGCTTACTTGCTATTATCGCTGTCGTGATTGCCCATTTTACGCATATTCATTGGATTGAGGGGGCTGCTTCAATTCTTATTGGTTTAATGATGTTCTTTGTTGTCGGCCGAGTCTTTTTGGATAATGCTGCGGGTGTTCTTGGCAGGGCAGATGAGGAAATGGAAGAGAAGATTGGTCAATTAGTGATGTCTGACCCTGATGTTAAAGATATCCAAGACCTTGCTGTCATTAAAGAAGGGGAAGATTTACATGTGGAATTGGAAATTGAGATTGACCCTAGTCTCACGATAGCCGCTGCAGATGATATAAAAGATCGCTTACAGGAGAAAATCATGGCGGAAAAAGGCGTCGTCGATGTTACGATTGAGTTTGATGAAGAAGATGAGGTTATGACGTGGAAAAGTGACTCTACAGAGAAAAAGTGAAGATAGGCTAGCTAAGAGCCTATCTTCATTCCCAAGGTTTTTCAGTTGTGAAATAACTTGCCAGTTCCTTACTGTTTTTACGATGTTCTTTCCGTTTTTCAGCTCTACCTTTTCCTGTTTCAAACAGCTTTTTTTCTTCTTTCGTTTCGGGAATAATCTCAGGAACCTTTGATGGTTTTCCATCTTCATCCAAAGCAACAAAGGTTAAAAAAGCAGTAGCAGCAATTTTTCGATTACCTGTCATTAAATTCTCTGCAATTACTTTGACGAAAACCTCCATTGAACTGGTCCCAGTCCAGGTAACGAAAGATTCAATACATATAGAGTCCTGTTGAGTAATCGGACTTAAAAAATCAACAGAATCTGTTGAGGCGGTAACAACTTCTTTTCTTGCATGTCGTACAGCCGAAATGGAGGCAATCATGTCCATGTCACTCATTAACTTGCCCCCAAATAACGTATTATGATTGTTTACATCATTCGGAAAAATTCTGCCCGTCCTAACTACTCTTGTTTCATTACACGTTTTTGAATCCATATGTATCCTCCGAATCCTAAGATGAATTTATTTTTAGCTGTAATCGTATCATATAATCATTCAGGTTGAAATAATATTGCAGTCAGATTTAAGGCGAATGATCATTACGTATGATAAATTACTATATGTATACATAGAATGGAGGTTCGGATGATAACCATGCAAAGAGAAATTATTCAGACATTAAATGTGAAACCTGAGATTAATCCTAAGGAAGAGATAAGAAAGCGAATTGACTTCTTAAAAAGATATTTAGTAAAAACAAAGGCAGAGGGATACGTTTTAGGAATTAGCGGTGGCCAGGATTCAACGCTTGCGGGACGGCTTGTTCAGCTCGCGGTTGAAGAACTTCGCCAAGATGGTAAAGATGCTTTATTTATTGCTGTTCGTCTGCCTTATGGGGTACAGAGAGATGAAGACGACGCAGTCCGAGCAATGAAATTCATCTCCGCAGACCGTGAGTACACGTATAATATTCAAGAGGCAGTGGATGCTGTTCAATCAGAGTATAATGCTGCTAATCCAGCAGAACCATTAAGTGATTATCATAAAGGCAATGTGAAGGCAAGATTGAGAATGATTGCTCAATATGCTTTTGGTGGGATGGAAGGCCTGCTCGTTATTGGCACGGACCATGCGGCGGAGGCGGTTACAGGTTTCTTTACAAAACATGGTGACGGTGGAGCGGATGTACTGCCTTTAAGCGGATTAACGAAGCGCCAGGGTAAAGCACTGCTTAAAGAGCTAGGTGCAGAAGAAAGTCTCTATCTGAAAGTGCCAACTGCTGATTTGCTCGATCAGAAGCCAGGTCAAGCCGATGAAACAGAACTAGGGATTTCATATGATGACATCGATGATTACCTCGAAGGAAAAATTGTTTCACAAGAAATAGCTGAAAAAATTGAAAAACGCTATCTTGTAACTGAACATAAGCGTCACCTTCCAGCAACAATGTTTGACCAATGGTGGAAATGAAAAAAGGGGATTATCCCCCTTTTTTTGAATCTAGCAAGACAATCCGCTAGAAGGTAAAAAGCAACCTTCTCGCCGGGTCGTCTTATGCCTGTCGCCCCTGGGAAAAATTGAACTGCATTTTTCTTTGGGCAAGGTGTTTCCGCCTTTTGTTTTTGAAAAATTCATAAAACTGATATAATTTGGCCGATTTATTTTTCCACACCTCTTTTATAATTAGATTTAATCAAATCATTGTAAAAGGATGTGAAAAATATGAGATCAAAGATGACGGAAACTAAATTCCTATTTTATTCGGTAAGTGCCATTTTTCTGCTGATGTTGGTTCGTATTTTCATATCACAAACTTATACCATTTATGACCCCAAAAACTATGTAGGCATGCACTCAATGTTAGAGATAATTTGTATTGCTATTTCTATAACTATCTTTCTATATGGACTGAAAAAGTTCAGCGCAACTAGATCCCTTCGTTTACTGCTTTTATCATTTACCTTTTTAACAATAGGAATAATTGATTTATTCCATACCCTTTCATACAAGGGAATGCCTTTTTTTATAACAGAGAGCTCTATTCAAAAGGCAACCTGGTTTTGGATTACGGCCAGGGTCATTCAATCGATATTAATGTTAACTATAATTCTTCTTCCTGATAAGAAAGTAAAGAAAGATTATCGTTTTGTATCCGTCACCCTGGGGTTATTACTTACAGGCGCCGTAGGATATATTATTATTGCTTATGAGAAAGTTCTCCCCTTGCTTGTGATTGAAGGTAAAGGTACTACCTTATTAAAAAATGGTATGGAGTACGGTGTAAGTTTTATACTACTTATCTCATTGATGGTTGCCTTATATCAATATTATCTAGACAAAAAGGAAGACAAATTATTTTTCAGTTTGGCTTTTGTCTTTTTGCTTCTTACCGAATTAATTTTTACAATCTATCAAAGTGTTTTTGATCTTGATAACTTCTTAGGTCATATTTATAAGGTCTTTGGTTTTTACTTTATTTTAAAAGGGTTTTATTTTTCTGAATATGTTAATGAAAAGAAATCCAATGAACAAATTTCGATGTCGGATCATCCAGGCTTATTTTTTACGCTGAGGGAGATTGGAAAACAGTTTGTTTGTACGCATATTGATGGTGCATTGCTTAACGGAGTTCCCTCTTCTCAAAAAGACTTGGCGGGAGTACCGATTTCGAAAATCCTGCCAGCACTGGATGGATCCTTAAATGACTATTGTCATCTAGCTAAGAAACTTCAAGAAAGTGTCACCTTTGAAATACAATTTCAGGATAAATTATTATTGATTTCCTTAAAACCAACTGTTGACGAAATTGGCCAAGATGTTATACTAGGAACGGCGATGGATATGTCGGGAGTATTTCCCCGAAGGTTCAATTCAAAGCAGATTGAGCAAGAAGAAAATAAAAATGTCAAAATAGTAATGTAATCATATCAAAGGATTACCTTGCTATTTTTTTTATTGTTTTGGTATTCTGTATGTTATATTTTCCATTGACTATGGTGATAGAGGCACTTAATATTATTACGTTAATATAATAATTTTTCACTTTTGAAGTTGATTATAAATTATGCACCTTAAAGCTAGATAGGGGGTTACATCTTGGGGAATTCAAATAAGTTAGGTTTTTGGGTTTTAACTGCACTTGTTGTTGGTAACATGGTCGGTTCAGGTATATTCATGCTTCCGCGGTCTTTATCAGAAGCTGCCAGCCCTGCTGGAGTTATGTTGGCATGGTTATTTACTGGAATAGGTGTGTTAATGATTGCACTTGTATTCGGAAACCTAGCCATCCGGAAACCGAATCTGACAGGTGGACCACAAATATATGCAAAAGAACTATTTAAACCTGGGTCTCAAGGTTCTGTATTATCAGGATTTATGGCTTCTTGGGGTTACTGGATTGGAAACGTAGCTGGAAATGTTGCGATTATTACTACGTTTGCTGGATATTTATCAACCTTCTTTCCTGTTTTAACGAGTCAGGCTGACTGGTTCACGATTGGCGGATATACATTGAAGGTTGGTAATGGGTTAACCTTTATTGTTTGCTCCATTCTCTTATGGGGTACGCATTTTATCATTTTACGCGGATTAGAAAGTGCTGGAAAATTAAATTTTGCAGCAACTGCAGCAAAGATTACGGGATTTTTACTATTTATCCTTGTTGGACTATTTGCCTTCGATAAAGCAAATATATTACCTATGGTTGAAACTAGATTAGGGGATTCAGGAGAAACATTTGGTTTAATGTCACAAGTGAACAATGCGGCACTAGTAACTTTATGGGCTTTCTGCGGGTTGGAGTCAGCTGTAGTTTTTGCGTCACGTGCGAAAAGGAAAATTGATGTAAAGAGAGCAACGATTGTTGGACTTTTTATCGCTCTTGGTATTTATATTGGGATAAGCACACTTGTCATGGGGATGTTAGACCAAAATACACTTATTAACTCGGAAAAGCCATTGATTGATGCGATTCAAACCGTTTTAGGACCGATTGGCGGGAAGGTATTAGCCGCTATTGGTTTAGTCAGCTTATTTGGTTCCACGATTGGCTGGGTTATGTTAAGTGCTGAAGTGCCTTATCAAGCGGCAAAGCAAGGATTATTCCTTCCGGCTTTCTTAAAAGAAAACAAAAAGGGCCTCCCTATCTTTTCACTTGTATTAACAAACGGAATCGCTCAAATTTTTATTTTCTCAACCGTATCTAAATCGATTTCAGGGGCTTTTGATTTTATTATTATCATTGCAACGTTAGCCTATTTAGTTCCTTATTTTATTGCTTCTGTTTATCAGTTGAAATTAGTGATGAAGGGTGAGACCTATGTTAATACCAAATCCAGAGTTATAGATGGGATTATTGCTTTAGTTGCCACCATCTACTCTGTTTGGGTGATCATATCTGGAACATCTGATTTAAAGACCTTTATTTTAGGGATTGTCCTTCTATCAAGTGGAATCTTTTTTTATGGTCCGCTTAAGAAAAAGCGTGCTAAAGAAGAGGAACAAAAAGAATTACTATCTGCATAACCATTGCACCTGTCTAGTTTTACTTAAAGGGTTTCCTTTAAGTAAAACTGACAGGTGTTTTACATTTTAATGAGTAAAAAGGGAACGATAATGTTAAGGAGTATTTGTATGGTCTAGAACATATATAGGAGGTAACCGACATGAAGAAACTTTTGGTTTTATTTGCACTTTTACTCAGCATCCTTTTGCTCATGTCAGCATGTGGCAATGATGATGAGGCGAAGAAAGATGATAAAGAAAATAATAAAACAGCAGAAAAGGCTGATGATGAAGATTTACTTGCAAAGGTTAAGGATGAAGGCAAGCTGCTCATCGGGACAGAGGGTACATATGCACCATTTACGTTTCATGATGAAAGTGGAAATCTTACCGGATTTGATGTTGAGATTGCAACAGAAGTTGCAAAACGTTTAGGGGTAGAGCCTGAGTTTAAAGAAACACAATGGGATGCCATATTTGCTGGCCTCGATGCAAAGCGATTCGATATGATTGCGAACCAGGTTGGAATTCGACCAGATCGACAGGAAAAATACTCTTTTTCTGATCCATATATTACTTCAGCTGCTGTTTTGATTACACACAAGGATAATGAAAAAGTAAAGGCTTTTGAAGACATAAAAGGCTTAAATTCAGCACAGTCCTTAACAAGTAACTATGGAGAAATGGCCAAAAAGCATGGTGCGAATTTAGTTAGCGTCGAAGGCTTTACCCAAGCTGTGGAACTACTTGCTTCCAAACGGGTTGATGTAACCATTAACGATCGGATTTCGTTTTTAGATTATACAAAGCAAAGACCTGATGCGCCAATAAAAATTGCCGCGACTAGTGAAGACGCATCCGTTAGCGGACTTATGTTTAGAAAAGATAGTGATACACTAGTTGCTGAGGTTAATAAAGCATTAACCGAAATGATAGAGGACGGCACCTACAAAAAAATCTCTGAGAAATGGTTTGGTGAAGATGTACTTAAATAGTATTTTTGCTGACCCAGAGAGAACGGCTCGACTAATTGACATAGCTCAAAGTTCCTTTCTGCCCCTTTTGAAAGGGGCTATTTTTTATACCATTCCGTTAACCATTATTACTTTTATCGTTGGTTTGATATTAGCGATATTAACTGCCTTGGCTCGAATTTCCCATGTTAAGATTTTTCAAATGATCGCAAGAATCTATGTTTCAGCTATCCGTGGGACTCCGCTATTGGTACAACTATTCATCATTTTTTATGGACTTCCAACAGTGGGAATTATTATTGATTCCTATTTAGCGGCAGTGATTGGTTTTTCTCTAAGTGTTGGAGCCTATACATCCGAAATTATTCGCGCAGCCATTCTTTCGACTCCAAAGGGACAGTGGGAGGCAGGCTATTCCATTGGAATGAGTTACTCTCAAGTGTTAAGAAGAATTATCCTGCCTCAGGCTGCAAGAGTTTCCATTCCGCCGCTTTCAAATTCTTTTATTAGTCTTGTGAAAGACACTTCCCTTGCATCTCTTGTACTTGTGTCTGAGATGTTTCGCAAAGCTCAAGAAATTGCAGCGAGCAATTATGAATTTTTACTGGTCTATTCTGAAGCTGCCCTGATCTATTGGGTCATTTGCTTTATCCTTTCCGTTATCCAGCAAGTTTTAGAAAAGAAACTAGACCGTTACGTGTAATAGAAGGGAGGGTCCTAACGTTGATTTCCATACAAGGATTATATAAGCAATTCGGAAAGTTAGAGGTTCTAAAAGGGATTGATTTAGAGGTAGATAAGGGCAATGTAGTAGTAGTGATTGGACCATCCGGCTCAGGAAAAACAACCATGCTTCGATGCTTAAATGTATTAGAAACACCAACGAAAGGCGTTATTTCGATCGAGAGCCAAACACTTGATTTCTCAGGTGCTGTACCGAAGAAAAACATTGCAGCCTTTCGCCGATTAACGGGTATGGTGTTTCAAAGCTATAACTTATTCCCTCATAAAACAGCTCTTGAAAATGTGATGGAGGGGCCTGTAATTGTAAAAAATGAGAATAAGGAAAGCGCTCGTAAAAAAGCCCAGACCTTATTAGAAAAGGTAGGGCTGGGGGATAAAATGGATTATTACCCTGTACAGCTCTCAGGGGGGCAGCAGCAAAGGGTAGGGATTGCAAGAGCATTGGCAATGGAGCCAGAGGTTATGCTGTTTGATGAACCGACTTCAGCTCTTGACCCTGAGCTGGTGGGTGAAGTGCTAAAAGTCATGAAGGACCTTGCCAATGAAGGGATGACGATGATTGTCGTAACACATGAAATGCGCTTTGCAAGAGAAGCTGCAGATGAGGTTATCTTTATGGATCAAGGTGTTGTGGTTGAAAGGAACAAACCAGAAGAAATATTCACCAATCCAAAAGAGGAACGGACAAGAAAATTTTTAAATAAGATTCAATAAGTGCTATGGCAAAACTGACGTTCTCCCATCCATAATGGAGGGGGTTCCACCTTCAATCAACCTAGGCTCTTCCCTCTTCTAGTATTCTATCTAGAAGAGGGACTTCACTTCGGTTTAAAAGGCTTCTACAGCCGAAATCGTTCTAATGCAAATAATCGAAACACGACTATTTACATGGGCTCGGATTCCCTTGCCTCTCACAACTTATTGACTGCTTCGGGGTACGTCTGCACCGAGAGATTTAACCTTCTAATCTCAAAGGATTTATAAACCAAATGTGGATATGAATTTTCTTACTGGCTTCATTTTTTTCAAATTCGTTACACAATCATTCAAAACAATGGAGAGTTGTTCCCAATCATTTTCCGCTACTTTTTTTGCTAAACGATTGTTTTTAGCTACATACCTTGCTAGAAAAGCACTGTACAAATCCCGTTGTGCCGTGACACCGCATTCGCAAATATGCCAGCGGTCTTTTAGTCTTTTTTTCTTTATTGCACCACAATGACAGGTCTGAGATAGCTTTGTGGAGTGGGTAGGGAATTCTCGGAATATTCCACCTTGTGCTACAACTTTTCGTTTTAACATTTTCATAAACATACTTGGAGCTTTTCTACCTATGCTTTTGCCAAACATTTTTTGAAATGCTTTATAGGAGAGTTTTTCTGTTTGAATGGAAGAGGCTAGTTGAAGGATTTGATTGGTATCTCGACCATGGAGATGTTTTCTAACTTCTTTTATCTTTCGTTCCAATTCTCTGAGTTCTGAACGAGTTTTTATGTAGTTTTTGGAGTTGATCCATTTCTTTTTCTCTTTTTTCACAACGCCATTGCTTTCATAATGATTTGGATTATTTGCTCGACGCTGTCGATCTAATTTGCGATTTTTTCTTCTTTTTTCTTTATCAAGAAAAACAACTTCCTGACAAAATTCCTTTAATTCAGCTTTTGATTCCCATACAATCGCAATGGTGGAAGGACCAACATCTAGTCCAATCATTTCCTGTCCTAAATTACATTTTCGATATGGATGTCCTTCCAAAACTAGTTGAACATAAAACCGATTTTTTCCCTTTACTTCCTTTTTAATCAACCGACAATATTTTATTCTTTGCTTTAAGGCGTGCTGCATCCATTGATCTTTAGGATCGATTAAGCATCTCATCGAGAGGCTTTTACCGACAAAAACATAACCATTAGAGTAGGTAAGAAATGTTTTGTTATTTTTTCCTTCTAAAGAAACATACTCACCTTTTCGTTTAAACCATACCTTTTTGGCTTTCTTAAAGGCCAACTTTTGAACAGCTTTAAAGGCTCTGGTAGCGATTTTTTGACAGATGTGCGTCCCTAAATGTTCGGTAATAAACTTTGAATCATTTTTCGTTTTGGTCCCGAAAGATTGAATGGAATAGTCGGTAAAACCATATGTATCATTCAGATGTTTGAAGTTCGTTCGACGTTTTTCAATATCCGCTTCCGAAGTTTTAGATAATTGAACCGTCTCCTTATACAATTCAGTAGATTGAATACCTCTAAGTCTCTTCAAACTTTCCCCTAAACAAGCATTGTAAAGTTGTCTTGCACAGTCTGACATCACCAAAAACTGCTTTTCTGCCTTCTTCTCCGTTTTTAGACGAATCGTCGCAATAAAAGAGGGTGTTCGATCTTTTGATGTTGACATGGCTTTACACTCCTTTTTGATTTTCTATGTACTGTTTTACTATATCAAGTGTGGTACCCACCAACAGTGTAAACAAAATAGCTATTCGTCTATAGGGAAGGGATTCTACTTTTTAACCATGGGAATTCGCTGCGGAGGTAACGAAAACTTCTTCCTTTCATCATACTTATTAATTTATTTATACCAAACTGGGGATCGCATTCTACCAGAAGATGGACATGATTGAACATAATCTCCATTTCAAGTATTTTAGAATGCGTCTCTTCTGCAACCTCAAATAAAATAAATTTAAGTCGTTCATCTACTCCATCTATCAATACACTTCTTCTATATTTAGGACACCAAACTACATGATACTTGCATGAATATACTACGTTACTATTACTTTAATAATGTATTAGACTTATCATATTATACTTATCATATCAAATGAATAAAACGAATACAACTGTTTTAGGAACATTCGTTCTATAAAAATATAACCTTACCGCATACATGAATGTAGGGGCTTGCGGTTGTATCTTTTTGGTCAAAGCTTTTTTTTTATTACTCGAGTAAAATTTTATTATAAATGTGAAACTTTTCCATTTATTGAATCGTATTAATGTTGAATACATAAGGAAGGGAGTGGTGCCGATGGAAGTATTCAATCTGCCATTAGAAACGATTTATTTATATGGATTAATTGGTTCAGGTATTTTAACCATTTTGTATGAATTCTTTGCAGACGTTGTTCATTTCGATGGACCAGATTTTCTTAATCCAGTTATTATCTTTGCGTTTGTCACTATTTTTTCGGCAAGCGGGTATTTATTTGAGAAGCTTACTGCATTACATTATCTAGCAATTTTAGGGATATCAGCTGTTATTGCCTTCATACTTGTTACTTTGTTAAATGTTTTTATTCTAATCCCATTGTCGAATGCCGAAGAATCACTGGTATACAAAGAAAGTGATTTAAGAGGCAGGATTGGAACCGTGATTACTGCGATTCCGACAGACGGTTATGGTGAAGTTATGATAGAAAGTATAAGCGGAAGAATTGCAAAACCAGCGACAAGCTTTGATCGTGTTCAGATTGATAATGGCACGAATGTGCTTGTGGTTGATATAAAAGATGGGGTGCTCCAAGTTAGCTCTCATCAAGAAATAGAGAAGTACTTACTATAGGGAGGTTGGCTATATGGAATTAAGTTTTTGGATTGTTATTGGGGTTGTTGCATTTATTTTAATCGCTTTAATTGGTGTTTTTATCACGAAGTATCGGACAGCTGGGCCGGATGAGGCACTGATTGTGACGGGAAGTTTCTTAGGAAACGGCAGTGTACATGTGGATGAATCAGGAAATAAAATTAAAATCATTCGCGGCGGCGGTAGCTTCATTCTACCGGTGTTTCAACAGGCAAAACCGCTTAGCCTGCTTTCAAGCAAGCTTGAGGTAACAACACCTGAAGTGTATACAGAGCAAGGTGTACCTGTTATGGCAGATGGTGTCGCAATCATAAAAATTGGCGGTTCAATTAGTGAAATCGCCACGGCTGCGGAACAATTCCTTGGAAAGGCGAAGGAAGATCGAGAAAATGAAGCAAAGGAAGTTCTTGAGGGACATTTACGCTCCATCCTCGGTTCGATGACAGTGGAGGAGATTTATAAAAACCGCGATAAATTCTCACAAGAGGTTCAAAGAGTCGCTTCACAGGATTTGGCGAAAATGGGATTAGTGATTGTTTCATTTACGATTAAAGATGTCCGCGATAAAAATGGATACTTAGATTCCCTTGGTAAACCTAGAATTGCCCAAGTTAAACGTGATGCTGATATTGCAACGGCTGAAGCTGATAAGGAAACTAGGATTAAAAGAGCAGAGGCAGCAAAGGAAGCAAAGCGTTCTGAATTAGAGCGTGCTACTGAAATTGCTGAAGCAGAAAAAATTAATCAGTTAAAAGTTGCAGAGTTCCGCCGTGAACAAGACAGTGCAAAAGCACGTGCTGACATGGCCTATGAATTGGAAAGTGCAAGGTCGAAGCAGGAAGTTACGGAGCAGGAAATGCAAATAAAAATTATTGAAAGACAGAAACAAATCGAATTAGAAGAAAAAGAAATTCTGCGCCGTGAACGTCAATACGATTCTGAAGTGAAGAAAAAAGCCGATGCGGATCGATACTCCGTTGAGCAGGCTGCAGCTGCAAATAAAGCTAAACAAATGGCAGATGCTGAAGCGAATAAATATCGTATTGAAGCAATGGCAAAAGCGGAGGCAGAACGTGTTCGCCTAGATGGTTTATCCAAAGCGGAGGCCCAAAAGGCACAAGGTACTGCAGAGGCAGAGATTATTCGTCTAAAAGGTTTGGCAGAAGCGGAAGCGAAGGAAAAGATTGCTGAAGCCTTCGAACAATTCGGTCAGGCCGCTATCTTAGACATGATCATGAAAATGCTTCCTGAATATGCGAAGCAAGTAGCCAGCCCGCTTGCTAATATTGATAAAATTACTGTAGTAGATACTGGTAGTTCAGGTGAGAATGGCGGAGCCAATAAAATTACCGGTTATGCAACAAATCTAATGGCCACTCTCCAAGAATCATTAAAAGCATCAAGTGGAATAGATGTAAAAGAACTAATCGAGAACTATTCAGGAAAAGGAAACGTAAAACGAAGCATCGAAGAACTCACAGACACAATCAAAAAAACCGAAGACTAAACAAAAAGGGTCCTTATCAGAAATTGATAATGGCCATTTTTATGCAAAAAAATAAGGGCTCCCGCGGGGGAACCCATATGTAAAAAAGAGAGATTAAAATTGGGAGGAGCAAGTTGGTTAATACCATGTATAAACCTTAGAGAATTAAGAACTCTTTCATTGCTACAGGTACATCTTATTGAGAAATATTGTAGATGTTATGAAGAAGTTGTGATGAATTTGTGAAGATGAAAAAAGCCATTCCCCAACATGATATATTATAGTTAAGGGAGTGAGAACGATGAAAATATTACTAGTTGATGATGAAAAAAGAATACTAGAAGTTCTCGAAGCCTACCTCGAAAGAGAAGGCTATGAAATTCATTGTGCTGATAATGGAATAGACGCCTTGAAAAAGGCTAAAACAATAAATCCAGATTTAATTGTACTAGATTTAATGCTGCCGGATATCTCCGGAGAAGAGGTATGCCGCTTAGTAAGAAAAGAATCAGATGTCCCCATTCTGATGCTGACGGCTAAGTCTGCGGAAGATGATCGCATAAACGGAATTGTTATGGGCGCGGATGATTATCTAACAAAGCCATTTAGCCCGCGGGAAGTAGTGGTAAGGGTTCAAGCTATCCTCAGAAGAGTAAAGAAAACAGAGAAAGTAGAGCGGATTGAATTCAATAATAAAAAACTGGCAATTGACCTCAGTAAAAAAGAAGTAACGGTTAAGGGTCAGGATGTTATTTTGACACCGATTGAATATAAACTGCTTACCAATATGGCACTTAATCCGGGAAGAGTATACAGCCGAATGGATTTACTCGAAAAAATCCAGGATGAAGGAATGTATTACGAGGGCTATGAGCGAAGCGTCGATACCCATATTAAAAACCTTCGAAAAAAAATCGAGTTGGATTCTAGGCAGCCGCTGTTTATCCTGACCGTATTTGGGATGGGGTACAAATTTGGAGGGGTACTAGATGTTTCAAACACTGCGGTCTAAAATTCTCTTTTATCTTCTACTTAGCTCGATGATTGGAATACTCTTTGTCAGCTTTTTTATGCAGTGGGGATTTGAAGAGAGTTTCAAGAATTATCTAGATCGTAACCGAGATAAGAAGATTGATAGAATCATCAATGAGATTGAAAAGGGCTATCAGAAAAATGGACATTTTACCAGGGACCCGGTTTTTGGTTTCCTCCATGAGCATGCAATGACCGATCAGCTTTATTTCGATTTGTATGATAACCGTGGTCAATTGCAAATGGGGACCTCAAATATTGTTGGTTACTTGAATAGCCTAGGGTTGACCGAACCCGAGCCTAATGAAGAGGAGTGGCATTCTTCCTCCTATACTCTGAGAGTAGACAATAAAGTGATTGGTAAACTTGAAGCAATTTACCCTGTAGGCTTAATTGATGATGAGTACAATTTTTTACAAACGATTCAGTTATACATTTATGCTGCTGTTTGTTTAACAATCTTGTTATCGATTCTATTTAGTATGTTATTTTCTAAAAAACTAACCTCTGGATTAAATAAAGTTTCTTTTGCAGCAAATGAACTGCAGCAGCATAATCTATCGATTAGGATTCCGTTAACTGGTTTACCCACAGAGGTTAAACAGCTTGCGATTTCGTTTAATAATCTAGCAGAATCCTTGGCAAAGGGTGAAATGTTAAGAAAACAATTTACTGGGGATTTAGCTCATGAACTCCGGACACCGCTTGCCACGTTAAGAAGTCAAATTGAGGCCTACCAGGATGGGATATGGGAGCCAACACCTGCACGATTACAATCAAGTCATGAAGAGCTCATGCGATTAGTTAGGCTGGTGAATGAGCTTGAGAAGCTGCTTGCAGCCGAAAATCCACAAATTAGATTGGAAAAAGTAGAGGTAGAGGCAGGTAATGTTCTTTTAGCATTATGGGAAATGTTTTTACCACTGTTTAAACAAAAGGGTGTACAGCTTCATATCGAAGAGCCCGAAAAGGAACTGCTTTTCCCTGCAGACAAGGACCGTTTAATGCAAATCCTCTCCAACGTGTTGAATAATGCTCTAAAATATACGCCAGAAGGAAAGAATGTAACCATATCCATTTTAACTGAAAAAGAGGGGTATGTTGGTTTCAAAATCGAGGATGAGGGATCCGGTATGGCAGAGGATGATATTCCGCATATCTTTGAACGCTTTTATCGCGGCGATAAATCACGAGATCGAAAAACAGGCGGAGCCGGAATTGGCCTTTCAATTGTAAAAGCATTAATGGAAGCGCATAAAGGGATCATTAAAGTTAAAAGCAGAAAAAACAAGGGTACAAGTATCATTCTTTGGTTTCCGGAGGAAGACGATTAAAATAGAGCCGCTATCTCATTAGGGATAGCGGCTTTTGGTTGTCAGCGTGTAAGGGATAGAATTTCTTCCATTCATTTAGGAAAGGAGAAGTCGCTGAATTGGGATGTTCAAGGACTCGTTGTGTAGGTCCATACTGCTTGATTTCTCCACTTACAATAATCACCAGAGTATTCGTTAGATAATTGATTTCCATCAGGTCATGACTAACGAAGGCGGTTGTCGTTCCTGAACCTTCAATAATTCCTTTAAAGTCATCCATTAATTTAATTTTTGTTGGAAAATCTAATGCTGAAAAGGGTTCATCAAGAAAAAGTATTTCTGGCTCGACAATCATCGCTCTTGCGAGGTTTACACGCTGCGCCTCACCACCTGAAAGAAAATGAGCATTTTTTTTTGCCAAATGACTGATTTGAAACTGCTCCATCCACAAAGTTACCTTTTCTTTAATAACTGCCTTTGGAACCTTTCTGAGCTTAAGTCCAATTGCAATGTTTTGAAAAACAGAGCCTTCTAGCAGTAACGATTGCTGTAAGGCGACGGAGAATTTCCTCCGCAGTTCAAGTGAGGGAGTTCCATTAGGAACGGCTTGCCCGCGGTATAAAATCTCGCCACCACTAATACTGTCAAGCATGGCCATTACTTTAAGCAGGGTACTTTTACCAGCACCATTGGGTCCCATAATTCCAAGGAATTCCCCATCTTGAATCTGAAAATGAGGGATGGCTAGAATACTTTTTGAATTTGCCTGATAGCGAATGTTTTTAAGTTCAATTAATGGATTCATGATACTCGCTTCCTTTGCTGTAACAGTGTTAAGGCTGCAGTGATCAATAAAGCAACCGTTAATAAAATAAAGGAAATCGCTAGGGCAACATCAAAGTTCCCCTTTGATACTTCCATGACAATAGAAGTGGTTAAAATTCGTGTATCTCCTTGAATATTTCCTCCTACCATCATTGCAGCACCAACCTCAGCGATAACACGGCCAAAGCCGGCCATGATGGCAGCCACAATGGCAATCTTCGTTTGTTTTAGAAGTAATGCTATCGTTTGGAATTTCGTGGCCCCGAGTGCCTTTATTTGTAAAAGCATTTTTTCATTGATTTGCTGAAACGCTGAACTTGTTAATCCGGTTACAATAGGGAGGGAAACTAGCACTTGTGCCATGATAATCGCCGTTGGAGAATAAAGCAATTGTAAATGTCCCAGCGGACCAGAGCGCCACAGCAGCATGGTAATCCATAACCCCGCAACAACCGGGGGTAAGCCCATGCCGATATTAATGAACACTAGGATTACTTTTCTGCCTTTAAACCGTGTAAGTCCAAGCAGCATTCCCAGAGGCAGGCCAATCAGGGAACTAATCAGGATGGCCATAAAGCAAACTCTAAGAGTCAGCCACGTTATTTCGAGAATCTCTTTATCGCCTGTAAGAATCATCTCGATCGCTTTCCGTAATCCATCAATAATTAGTTCCATCCTGCCTTACATCCTTCCGCTGCCTATTCTGTATATTTAAAGAATAAAGATTGGCCGTAATCTTCCTTACCGAAGCTTTCAATTACATCTTGAGTTTCACTATCAATCATAAATTCTACAAATCTTTCTGCATCGGAGCTGTTAACCATGCCGTGCTTTTCTGGATTAACCTGCATAACATGGTAAATATTCATTAAGTCCTTACCGCCCTCAACAACGATTTGTAGGTTTGTTAAGTTTTTCTCTTGAGCTAGCCATGTAGCACGATCCGTTAAAATATATCCATTTTTCTCGTTAGCAATTTGTAAAGAAGCACCCATACCTTGACCAGTCGAGACATAAGTATCGCCAGCAGGCTGGATATTTACTGCTGTCCAAATACCTAGTTCTTTTTTATGTGTACCAGAGTCATCGCCGCGAGTGACAAAATTAGCTTTTATCTCTGAAATTGTTTTGAAGGCTGTGTTAATGTCCTCACCGCTTACATTTGCCGGATTATCTTTTGGTCCTACTAAAATAAAATCATTGTACATGACACGTTTACGATTGACAGCATCACCGCTTGTTACTAGTTCTTCCTCTGATTTAGGAGCATGAACCAAAAGGACATCTGCTTCCCCTTTTGTACCCATTTCTAAAGCTTGTCCTGTACCAACCGCAATGGTTTTTACTTTTACATTGTTTTCTTCTTCAAAGATTGGCAGTAAAATATCTAACAAGCCACTGTCCTGAGTGCTTGTAGTAGTAGCAAGGATTAATTCAGTTGGTTCGGTTTTTTCCGTCTTTTTCTCTTTTGCGTCAGCTTGATCGGTTACCTTGTTGCCGCAAGCTGCTAGGAAAAGAAGCATGAATACAAATAGTGTAGCAAAAAAACAATTTTTTAACATGATGTTTCCTCCATTTTACTAGTTTGATAGATGACAGTTCCTAAATCTTCGATATCATAGCCTTCTAAATCAGTTAAACTGCTTTTGAATTCAGGTGACTGCAGGTAGTTAATTAGGTTAGTAAGATTTTGTTTGTTTTCATTTGTAAACCGGTACACAAGGTCAAAATGTTCCTTTGCAATCGGAATGAAATCAAGTCCTAGATGGCTTGCTGCTGATTGAATTCCGAAAGCTACATCCGCCATCCCCCGGCTAATATAAGAAGCGGTAGAAAGGTGGTTCCATTCTTCATTGGAGTAACCATTTATTTTTGTTGGGTCAATTCTATTACTTGAGAGCATTGAGTCTAAGAGAAATCTAGTCCCAGCACCTTTCTGGCGATTAACAAACTGAACATCTTTCCTCGTGAGATCATGAAAGTTTGCAATACCTTTTGGGTTTCCGTTTGCTACAATAAAGCCTTGCACCCTTGAGACAAATCGGATGACAGAGATAGATTCGTAAACAAAGAGTTGATTAATAAATGGTAAATTATATTCCTGTGATGCCGGGTCTAATAGATGGATGGCAGCAATATCGGATTGACCACGATATAGCATCATTAACCCTTCAAGGCTGCCTATGTAGGTTGGCTGAATTTGCAGATTTAGATCTTTAGATGTTTGTTTAACAAAATGCTCTACTAGGAAGTCATGGCTTCCTGATAGCCTTATTGGAAAAGCGGAATGTGTATCTGGCTGATCTGCCTGTGTTTTTTTAGCAGGTGCTTTTGTGCATTCCTTGTATCTCTCGATCTCAGAATGCTCGATTCTCATTTTGTTTCCGACTTTAAATGCTTGTAATTCACCGCGCTTAATCAGTTCATAAACCGTATGTTTTGAGATTTGGAATAGTTGAGCTACCTCATCAGGTGTATATGCTTTTCCTTCCATCCGTATTTCCCCCCATTTAATTACCTTTTAAATATAGAAATATTATACAATGCCAACTGTGATTATTGTTTAGTTTTGTTAAGTTTCATTTAGTTTTATTTAGAATTATCACGTTTTGTTCACTGATAATCGAAAAATTTCACAATTTCTTCATAAACTTCACTGATTGTTCATCGGTGAACAAAGAAGTTTGTTGTACTATATGGATAGAGAAAAAATTATTAATAAAAGGGATGGGGATCAGATGTCTAAACTTCTTTATATTACTGTAAACCCAAAAAATGATATAAAGCTTTCGAAAGGGATGCAGCTTGGCGAGGCTTTTCTTGAAGAGTTTAGAAAACAAAAGCCTGAAGTAGAAATTGAACATATGCATTTATATGATATGGATATCCCGCAAATTGACATGGATTTGTTATATGCCCGCGCTAAATTATCCTTCATGGGCAAAAAGTTTGATGAACTTACAGAGGCTGAACAAAAACAAATTACAGCCATGCATGCATTAGCAGACCGCTTTATTGCAGCTGATTATTATGTATTTGTTACACCAATTTGGAACTTTGGCTCACCTGCTATTTTAAAAGCATTCCTTGATAATTTATTTATCGTGAACAAGACCTTTGTTAATACGCATGAAGGTGCAAAAGGATTACTTACAAATCGAAAAGCCCTCCATATTCAAACACGCGGCGGAATTTACTCAACGGGTCCAATGGTTGACTTTGAATTCGGCGATCGGTTCTTAACGAAAGTACTTGGATTCTTAGGAATGGAAGTAATGCCAACAGTATTCGCTGAAGGAATGGACCACTTCCCGAAACAGGTACCTGAAATTATGGCAAAGGCCAAAGAACAAGTCATCGAGGCAGCAAAAGAAATGGCGAAAGAAACAGTTACCGTTTAATACAACAAAAATGCGACTCGAGAAATCGAGCCGCATTTTTTAATAAATAGTATTGAGTGAAAAAAGGCTAACTGATCACTATATGGAGTCTGGAGTGACCGAAAGGTGAGAAGAAAAGATAGTTGGGTCACTCCAGAGGGTCTGGAGTGACCGAAAGGTGAGAAGAAAAGGTAGTTGGGTCACTCCAGGGGGTCTGGAGTGACAGAAAGGTGAGAAGAAAAGATAGTTGGGTCATTCCAGAGGGTCTGGAGTGACCGAAAGGTGAGAAGAAAAGATAGTTGGGTCACTCCAGAGGGTCTGGAGTGACCGAAAGGTGAGAAGAAAAGATAGTTGGGTCATTCCAGAGGGTCTGGAGTGACCGAAAGGTGAGAAGAAAAAATAGTTGGGTCACTCCAGAGGTTTTCAAAGGTAATTTCCACCTAGAATTTCCCTGTAAACTGGAAAAATAACACCGCAAAGCCTAGAGCCCAGACATAAATAGCAAACGGTTTTAATGAATGTTTCTTTAGATATCCAATCATCCACTTTACTGCAAAATATCCGAAAAGGGCAGAGGATAGGATACCAACAATCAACGCAGATAGTGAGATTTCTTCTCCGGCACCGCCGAATAAATCCAATGATTGAAGAACAACTGCTCCAGCAATGGCAGGTGTAGATAACAGAAAGGAGAAATAGGCAGCTGTTTCACGGTCTAACTTTCTCCATAAGGCAGCCACAATCGTAAACCCGGAG
The DNA here is from genome assembly GCF_013396335.1 of Bacillus sp. EB106-08-02-XG196. Lineage (GTDB taxonomy): Bacteria > Bacillota > Bacilli > Bacillales > Cytobacillaceae > Neobacillus. The sequence continues at coordinate 271,943 of NZ_JABWSY010000001.1, read as the reverse complement.
CGTGAGATCGCAGGGAATATTGCAGCCGCTTGAAAGGATCCAATGATCAGAGCATCGGTATAACTAATATCATCCATCTTTTTATAGCCATTTTTTGCTGAATCGGCAATCCAAAGAAACACCCCAGTAACTAAAAACTCCCATCCAATGGTAACTCCAGTCTTCGAAATCTCCTCAAAGTAATCCTTAAAAAGTAAGCCAATCACAACAGCTGGAATGGTTCCAACGATTAACAGGAAGGTAAGCTTGCTAAAGGGATTTTTAATAATCTTCACAAACTCATCCTTATAGAAGACAAAAACAGCCAGTAAGGTACCAACATGCAGCATCGTATCAAGTAATAGACCGGCTTCCTGTAACCCGAATAAATTCCGGCCTAAATATAAATGTCCCGTACTGCTAATTGGTAAAAATTCAGTTAACCCTTGGATAATCCCTAATATGAATGCTTCTAATTTACTTAACATAGCCATCCTCTCTTTCTGCAGCAAAAGCCTGTACATTGTAAAGATATGCATGAATACCAACAAATAGCCAATAAAATTTTTATATATTACCAAGTCAAAAATAGTGCAAAAGGAGCGGAATCTCCCATAAAATAGAGATAAGTACTTTGGAGAGGAGCTGGAAACTTGAAAAATTGCCATCTACATTTTGATACTTCCATCGGAGTTAAGAAACCAGAAAGTATAAGAAATAAACAGCAGGCATGCCCTTTTTGTGCGCGCGAGGAGTTAACAGATCTAATTGAAGTAGATGGACCTATCATTCTTTTGAAAAATAAATATCCTGTTTTAGAGAATGCCTACCAAACGGTATTAATTGAAACAGATGATTGTCATGGCGAATTATCTACCTATGAACTTCCATATCTACATAAATTGCTCCAATTTGCCTTGAGAAATTGGCTTGAATTAGATAGAACGGGAAAATATGAATCCGTAATTTTATTTAAAAACTATGGACCATTGTCAGGGGGGACCATAGCACATCCTCATATGCAAATAATTGGGTTACATGATATTAACTATAAGGAAAATATAACGGAGGAAGTGTTTGAGGGTATTGTTATAGAGGAAATAAGCGGGGTCAGGTTGACTTTATCGACAAAGCCAAAGGTAGGCTTTTATGAGTTTAATATCGATATGGATGATTCCAGCTACAATGAAACCTTTGGGGTCCATCTTCAAAAGACGGTCCATTATATTCTAAATAACTTCCCATTTAAAGCGAGCAGTTATAATCTTTTCTTTCACCATTATAATAGAAGAATTTATGTTAAAATTGTCCCCAGGTTTGTCACCACTCCGCTTTATATCGGCTACGGAATTCCACAGGTACCTAATAATTTACATTGGATGGCAGATGATATTAAAAGTAAATATTTCACGAATGGAAGCGCCTAACAATAGGAGCTTCCACCTTTTTGCATATGTAAATTAACCCATTCACGCTTTATAAGTTGTGCTTTATACTCTAAAAAAATATAATGAGATAATGTACAAGTTCCTTTTTGAGGCTGTGACATAAAGGAGTGTGAATGATGACAACATCTAAAAATACAACTTCAAAACTTGATTATAGTCTTGTTTTTATCTTAATTTTATTATTTCTGGCTAGCTGTGCATCGATTTATAGTGCGCAAGCAAGCGGTCAATATGACAGTAACTTCCTTGTAAAGCAAATTATCTTTTATGGAATTGGGTGTGGAATTATTGCCGCCGTTATTAGGCTCGACTCCGACCAGTTAAAAAAATTAACTTGGTATGCTTACGGAGTAGGAATATTTCTACTTGTTCTTTTAATCATAGCGCCAGAAAGCATTGCCCCGGTGATCAATGGTGCAAAGAACTGGTTTAAGGTACCTGGGATTGGTTCACTCCAGCCTTCTGAGTTTGTCAAAATCTTTATTATTTTAGCGTTAGCAAAAGTAATTGAGGATCATCACCAAAAGAACCCAGTTAAAACGATTGCTACTGATTTTTGGCTGCTAATAAAGCTTGGTGTCGTCACAATGGTTCCCTTAATACTTATTATTAAGCAAGACTTAGGGACTTCGCTCGTATTTTTAGCGATCCTTTTAGGAATGATTTTTATTTCCGGCATCACATGGAAATTACTAGTACCAATATTCTCAATTGGAACGGCACTTATTTCGGTCATTTTTTATTTTGTATTGATAAAGCCAGAGATTCTTGAAAAATATTTAGGTGTTAAGCAGTATCAATTTAGCCGTATCTATTCCTGGCTGGATCCCTATAACTTTCAAAGCTCAGCAGGATACCAGTTGACACGATCACTTCTAGCTATTGGCTCGGGACAAACGGGTGGTAAGGGATACGGGAATAGAGAAGTGTATTTGCCTGAAAGCCATACTGATTTTATCTTTAGTGTTGTCGGCGAAGAGTATGGTTTTATTGGTGCAAGTGTGCTCGTTAGTTTATTTTTCTTGTTGATTTATCATATTACCAAGGTTGGTATGGAAACAAAGAATAACTTTTACACATACATTTGTGTCGGAGTCATCAGTATGATTACCTTCCATGTCTTCCAAAATATTGGGATGACGATAGGAGTCCTGCCAATTACGGGTATTCCATTGCCGTTTATCAGCTATGGCGGAAGTTCGTTAATGGGGAATATGCTGGGGTTGGGATTAATTTTCTCGATTCGTTACCACTATAAAAAGTACATGTTTTCTACAAGCGCATAAAGAGACAAAGAAAAAAGCGAGGTCATGGCAACCTCGCTTTTTTCTTTGGAATTATTTATTTAAGGAAGGTATTACTTTTTTAGCATGATTTTTTCAAGGTCATCAAGCATGATATTGGCTGCTAGAACGCCGCCAGCTGTATTCCAAGTAGCATCACTTACCTCATGGACATTTCCATTTTTTACTGCATTTAAATTATTCCACAGCGGATTATTTGTATATTCCTTGGCTGTATCAAGGGCAACTGTGTCACCTTTTGGAGCATAAGTAAAGTAGAAAATAATGTCTCCATCCATTTTCGGAATAGCTTCTGTTCCAACATCTTTCGCAAGATTACCTAATTTAGCATCAGGGAAAAACTCTGCTTGATGTGCGGCACGTTTGAAACCTAGTTGATTAAAGATGATTCCAGAGAATGAGTCTGTGTAATAGATACGAGACTTACCCGCCATAAAACGGACAACAGAAACTTCTTGATTTACTTTATCTCCAAGTTTTCCTTTTAAGTCTTCTACATGTGCATCAAAATCAGCGAGTACTTCATTACCTTTGTCTTCCATGTTTAGAGCTTTAGCGTATAGTGAAAAGTTATCTTTCCAATCTCCTCTAAGAGTTTCGGAAAAAATAGTTGGCGCAATTGCACTTAATTGACTGTACACTGCTTCTTGACGGAGCTTGTTTCCGATAATTAAGTCAGGCTTCAGCGTGGCAATTTTCTCTAAATTAACTTCACTTTCAACACCAACAACTTCAACTCCATCCATGTCCTCTTTAATATGATCATACCATGGATCACCAAGCCAAGATTGAACTGCACCAACTGGTTTTACCCCTAGTGCAAGTAAAGCTTCGGTACCTTCGTTTGTTAGAATAACGATTTTCTCCGGAGTTTTTTCTAAAGTAGTAGACCCCATTGCATGTTCTACGGTGTAGCTGGTATCTTCTGTCTTCTTTGCAGTATCTTTTTCTTCAGTTGGTTTCTCTTCCGTGTTTCCACAAGCAGCAAGCAGGAAGAGAGCAATTATTGAAATAATTGCAAATAAATTTTTGAACCCTTTCATCCTATGTACCCCCAAATAATTTTGTTGTTAATGATAATCATTTTCATTTACAAACCTATCATAAAACGTTTTTAAATAGGTGTCAATCACCAAAATGAAAATGATTATCAAAATCAGTGGCAAGTTTGTGACTCCTAATCTTAACAAATGAAAATGGTTTTCAACTCATTGACAGTTTTCCACTATTCCAATAGACTGATACATGAAAAAGCGGATACATACATATATGTAAAATTCATCTAAATAAATAGGTTAGAGGAGAACTAGGTTATGCTGCTTAAACACACAAGACAAAAGTGGGCAGGACTTTTTATTGCAATCATTTTATTACTTTTTTTAATGTCCGTAAGTATTGTCTACGGTTATACGGATACCACCTGGAAAATGGCTATTGATTCTCTTACCAATTTCAATGGTACAAATGAACATATCGTGATCCAACACGTTCGAATACCACGAGCATTTATTGCGGCAGCGGTTGGTGCCAGTTTAGCGATTTCAGGTGTCCTCATGCAGACGGTTACAAAAAACCCGCTTGCATCACCAGACATATTTGGGATAAATGCCGGGGCAGGGGTGGCGGTTGTAGTAGCTGTAACGGTATTTAGTGTAGCAAGTCTTCAACTATTTACCTGGATCTCATTTACTGGGGCTGCTATAGCTGCAATAAGTGTCTATGCTATTGGAGGAGTTGGGAGAGAAGGGTTGACTCCTATGAAGCTCACTCTTGCAGGTGCTGCAATGACGGCATTTTTTGCTTCTTTTACACAGGGGATACTCGTATTAAATGAAGCTGCATTAGAGCAGGTGTTATTTTGGCTTGCTGGTTCAGTAGCAGGTAGAAGTCTGGAAAATTTACTAGCTGTCCTTCCTTATTTGGTTGGCGGATGGATTGTTTCGTTGATTATTGCTTCTAAAATGAATGTCCTATCAATGGGTGAGGATGTTGCCAAAGGTCTAGGGGTTAACACGGCTATTTTAAAAATTGTGATTGGTCTCGTTGTCATCCTTTTGTCGGGCGGAGCAGTTGCTGTTGCAGGACCAATAGGCTTTATTGGCATTGTAATTCCTCATCTTACCCGTTCCATTGTAGGGATTGACCACCGCTGGGTAATCCCTTTTTCTGGGCTGCTTGGTGCAATGCTTCTGCTGGCTGCAGATACGTTATCTAGATACATTTTAATGCCGCAGGAAATACCTGTCGGAGTTATGACTGCCATTATTGGAACCCCGTTTTTCATATACATAGCTAGAAAGGGGTTCAATGGGCGATGAGTAAATATAAAATTTTTAGAAACAAAAAAGGAAATATATCTTATTTAATTGATAAAAAGGCATTTTTCGTTATTATCGCACTGCTGCTCTGTACGGCTGGAATTTTTGTTGTTAGTACTGGATTAGGAGAAATGAAAATCACCCCATTAAATGTCATCAAGGTATTTTTTGGTGGCGGAACTGAAATGGATAAGCTTGTTATTCACTCGTTCCGATTACCAAGAATTATCGTTGGCTTAATGGCAGGGATTGCATTGGCTGTAGCGGGGGGGATCCTGCAGGGTATGATCCGAAATCCCTTGGCCTCCCCAGATATCTTAGGGATTACAGGTGGAGCATCGGTTGCCGTTGTAGGTTTCATGGCAATCTTCAGTGATAAAAATCATGTATTGACGGTTAGTATTCATTGGATGCCTTTAGCTGCATTTATCGGTGCTTCTGTCGTGGGTTTTCTAGTATATGGATTGGCATGGAAAAACGGAGTTTCGCCGATTAGACTTATTCTGATTGGAATAGGCTTGATGAGTTTAACAAAAGCTCTTACCACCTTTATGATGGTGTTAGGACCTATTTATCAGGCAAGCCAGGCCAACATTTGGATTACAGGCACAGTCTACGGCTCAACGTGGAGAAATGTGGGCGCCCTCCTGCCTTGGGTCATCATCCTCGTTATCGTCGCATTTGTTTACGCACGAAATGTAAATATTCAAGAGCTTGGTGATGAGGTCGCAACTGGTCTTGGTGGACGTGTGCAAAAACAGCGGTTTATTTTATTGATGCTTAGTACCGGGTTGGTTGGGGGTGCGGTAGCTTTTGCCGGCGGTATTGGTTTTGTTGGTTTAATGGCGCCGCATATGGCGAGAAGATTAGTGGGCTCTGCATTTGGAGCGTTACTACCTGTTTCAGCACTCCTCGGAGGAATGCTGGTCATGCTGGCCGATTTAGTGGGCAGAACATTATTTTCACCACTAGAAATTCCAGCTGGTGTCTTTACAGCAAGCATCGGAGCACCATACTTTATTTACTTATTATTCAAAACAAGAAATCAATAAATTCACAAAAAGTCCATTTCCGAAGAAAGGATATGGCTTTTTTGTGAATTTGAAAAAACTGTAAATGAAAACGATTTTCATACTCATTGACAATCATTATCAATTAATTATAAACTTATAACTGTAAACAATATAAATACTATATAGGATGTTAATACAGCCTCTAAATGGTTTCTAATAATATACTTATAATAAGCGAAATAAACATATAATTGATTGATTTTTAAAGGAGTGGGTAGATGATGAATGCGATTGAAACGAAAGATTTATCACTTTCATATGGGGATACGATCATCATTGATGACTTAAATTTAAAGATTCCTAAAGGTGAAATTTCCGTATTTATTGGTGCAAATGGATGCGGAAAGTCAACTCTTCTCCGTTCAATCGCCCGTCTTCTGAAGCCAAAATCCGGTGCTGTTATTTTGGATGGGACAGCGATTGCCAAGCTTTCCACAAAAGAAGTGGCAAAAAGAATGGCGATTCTTCCACAATCACCGGCTGCTCCTGAAGGTCTGACGGTGCTTCAGCTTGTCAAACAGGGTCGTTATCCTCATCAATCCTGGTTAAAACAATGGTCAGAGGAAGATGAGAAAAAGGTTAATGATGCCCTAAAAGCTACAAGGTTAGAGGATTTGAAAGAACGAACAGTGGATTCACTTTCAGGCGGTCAAAGGCAGCGTGCTTGGATTGCCATGACCTTGGCACAGGATACGGATGTTATTCTTTTAGATGAACCGACAACGTACCTGGATATGACACATCAAATTGAAATCCTTGACCTTCTTTTTGAACTAAATGAGAAGAAAAAACGGACGGTTGTTATGGTACTTCATGACCTTAATCTAGCCTGCCGCTATGCACATAATATTGTTGCCTTGAAGGATCAGAAGGTTTATGCACAAGGGAAGCCGGAGTACGTCATCAACTGTAGCCTTGTTAAAAATGTTTTTGGCATGGATTGTGAGGTTACTATGGATCCATTATTTGGGACCCCGCTTTGTATTCCCTATGGAAAAGGCAGATGTATCCTTCCAAAGGCGGCTGTGTCCAATGGATAATGTTCTTATAGAAAATGACCTTGTCTGCTTACAGAAATATAGACTCAGGCCAAATACAGGAAAGTCATTTAAGGTCGGAAGTTTATTGGATAAAGCCTATGCAAAAGAATTCATGAAAAAATTAGCTTATTCCATTGGTGCTCCTTCAGAAAAGACAGCAGCCTCCATTTTTATAAAAAGGTATGCATTTATAGCAGTTATCTCTCTTTTTGCCATGACGACCAGTAATAAAAAGATGAATCTGTCTTTAGACAATATTGAACTGGAAGAAGCTGAACATGGGAAGGACTGGCTGCCAACGATTTCATTAAAAGATGCAGCCATCGAGACATGGAATGGCATTGACCGTCATAAATGGAGGGAAAATGTCTTCCATGAACTTTTTGCGGAAAATATTTACCCGATCATTGAGCATTTTGAAAAAACATTTAAGGTTTCCAAACTCGTCCTATGGGAAAATATTGCAGTTTACCTGTTCTGGCTTTATGAGACAGAATTAAGGGATAGCAATAATCCCAACGTACAGGATGACTTTAATTTCTTAATTATCGAGGCAGAGGGCAGGCTGTTTGGCAGATACCACCTAAATCCAATACAGAAGTATTATTCCGAAAAGAATAATCAAGATGAGATAAGGATAAGAAAAACATGTTGTTTTACCTATCAACTTGGATCGAAACGCTGTAAAACATGTCCTTGTACGCATATAGCTAAGGATGGAGTGTGTTATGATGGAGAAAATATTTGCGGAGCAATTCAAAGCGTTACTTGAAAAATATAGTGAACTGCTTGTTGGCGAGTCTAATGAGGAAACGATGGAAAAGGTAAAGGCATGGGCACTGTATACACATATTGCTAAATCAATGCCGGCCTTAGCGAAGCACTGGAATGAACTATACCCAGATGCGAAGGAAGAAATGAAAACAATCATTAATGAAATTAAGGAACTAAACGAGCAGCATCGTAATGCAGCAAAAAAATAGAGCCAAAGGCAAAAGAGCCTCTGGTTCTATTTTTTTTGCTGTGATAAAGCTGAATATTGATTTTACTGTGTTTGGAATTACCTTTTATATTGATTATTTTGGCTGTTAACTTTGTTTTTATCGGCTTGTTCTCCGCCAGGACCAGCGTTTCCTTGAACGCTAGCGGCGCTTACGCCTTTTTTAGATGGGTCTTTCTTCATTTTTCCCATACTTCATCACCTCAGGTTTAGGGTGCCCAATTCCACTTTTTTATAAGATAAAACATTTTCAAAAAAAAATTAATTTTTTCCGCGTTTATTTATTGCGCAAATTTTTGAAATATTCTATAGTAATAAGTAGCAGAACTCATACATTTGTGAATTTTTTTTGACAAAAAAATGAATGAATATTCATTCAAAACCTATGAGGGGGAGACAATGTTGAACCAACTTATTAAAAAAGCAGCTGTTCTAGGATCAGGAGTAATGGGATCAGGGATTGCAGCTCACCTAGCAAATATCGGTATACCAACATTATTATTGGATATTGTACCTCGGGAGTTAAACGACGATGAAAAGGCAAAAGGGCTTACGCTCGAACATAAACAAGTCCGTAATCGAATCAGCAGCCAATCGATTCAAAAATTATTGAAACAAAAACCTGCGCCGCTAGCTGTAAAAAAGAATTTGGCACTTATTGAAGCAGGTAACCTTGAAGATGACCTAGTTAAATTAAAAGATGTGGATTGGGTAATCGAGGTTGTCGTTGAAAATCTCAATGTAAAGAAACAGGTCTTTGAAAAGGTTGACCAATATCGGAAACCAGGCAGCATTATCAGCTCAAACACATCTGGAATCTCGGTTGAAGCGATGGCAGAAGGAAGATCAGAGGATTTCCAAAAGCATTTCCTTGGTACCCACTTCTTTAACCCGCCAAGATACTTAAAATTACTTGAAGTGATTCCTACTCAATATACTAGCCCGGAAGTCATTTCATTCATGAAAAACTTTGGTGAAGATGTATTAGGAAAAGGTGTTGTTCTTGCGAAAGACACTCCAAACTTTATTGCAAACCGAATTGGAACCTATGGCCTCCTTATCACTGTACAAGAAATGTTAAAGGGCGGTTATAGTGTTGGGGAAGTTGATTCTGTAACAGGACCATTAGTCGGTCGTCCTTCTAGTGCAACCTTCCGTACGCTCGATGTAGTCGGCTTAGATACGTTCCCGCATGTTGCCGGTAATGTTTATGAAAAAGTATCAGGAAAAGAAAAGGAAGTATTTGAAGTTCCTGCATTCATGAAAACCATGCTTGAAAAAGGCTGGCTGGGAAGCAAGTCCGGTCAAGGTTTCTTCCAGAAAAAAGGTAAAGAGATTCTTGAACTAGACCCTGCTACATTAGAATATATTCCACGTCAAAAGCTGAAAACAACAGCAACAGAATTAAGTAAGCAGGAAAAAGGAACTGCAAATAAATTGAAAGCGCTTGTATACGCCGAGGACCGTGCTGGGGAGCTATTATGGAACATCTTTAGTCCGGTTCTTGTATACTCAGCACAGCTCTTAGGCGAGATTGCGGAGACAATTGTTGATATTGATCGTGCCATGAAATGGGGCTTCGGCTGGGAAATGGGTCCGTTTGAAACATGGGATGCCATTGGTTTAGAGAAGTCTTTAGAGAAGTTGAAGAAGGATGGTCAAGAAATCCCTGCGTGGGTAACAGATATGCTTGATAAAGGACATACATCGTTCTACTTAGAAGAGAATGGCGAACGATTCTTTTACAACAATGGTGAATACCGTCTAGTTGAAAGTAATCCAAAAGCAATTGATTTAAAGAAATTGAAAAAGCAAAAAGGCGTTATTAAAAAGAATGGCGGAGCAAGCTTAATTGACATAGGTGATGGAGTAGCGCTCTTAGAATTCCACTCCCAAAGTAATGCGATTGGTCTTGATATTATCCAAATGATTAACTTTGCAGTTGATGAAGTTGAGAAGAATTACAAAGGACTTGTCATTGGAAATCAAGGTAAGAACTTCTGTGTTGGTGCGAACCTTGCGATGATGTTAATGGAAGCACAGGATGACAATATCTATGAGCTTGATATGGTGATCCGCCAATTCCAAAATGCGATGATGAAGATTAAGTACAGTGCAAAACCAGTTGTCGCAGCACCTTTTGCGATGACCCTTGGAGGGGGAGCAGAAGTTTGTTTACCTGCCGCACATATTCAAGCATCTGCTGAAACGTATATGGGGCTGGTTGAAGTCGGTGTAGGCTTAATTCCTGGCGGCGGCGGTAATAAAGAGCTTTATATTAAGCATTTAGAAGGTATGCCAAATGGTGTTCCGTTTGACCTTCAAGCTGTTGCCAATAAAGTGTTTGAAACCATCGCTATGGCAAAAGTATCAACCTCTGGTGCGGAAGCGCGTGAAAATAATTTCTTAGGATTATCTGATGGCATTAGTGTCAATGGAGATCATCAATTGTACGATGCCAAGCAGGCTGTTCTCGCCTTACATGAGCAGGGTTATGTACAAAAGGCACGCAAAAAGGTACCGGTAGTGGGTGAAACAGGCTACGCTACACTGTTACTTGGAGCACAAGCAATGTTCTTATCTGGATATATTTCAGAGCATGATTTGAAGATTGCCAAAAAAGTTGCCTATGTGCTTGCTGGCGGAAAAGTTCCATTTGGAACAGAAGTAGATGAGCAATATTTATTGGATTTAGAAAAAGAAGCGTTCTTAAGCTTAATAAGAGAACAAAAAACACAACAGCGTATGCAGCACATGTTAGTTAAAGGAAAACCACTTCGTAATTAAATAAATAAGCGGAAGTGCATTTGGCGCAGGAAGCTAGACATATAGATTGCTAATATACAAGGAAAGAGAGGGAACAAAATGAGAGAAGCGGTAATCGTAGCCGGAGCTCGGACCCCGGTAGGCAAAGCAAAGAAAGGAACCCTTGCACATGTTCGCCCTGATGATTTGGGAGCATTGGTTGTAAAAGAAACATTAAGACGTGCAGGAAATTATGAAGGAAATATCGATGATTTAATCATTGGGTGTGCCATGCCTGAAGCTGAGCAGGGGAATAACATGGCTCGTAATATTGGTGCCTTAGCAGGTCTGCCGCATACAGTACCAGCCATCACAATTAATCGTTTTTGTTCATCTGGTCTGCAGGCGATTGCGTATGCAGCACAAGGAATTATGCTCGGCCATACCGATACGGCAATTGCTGGCGGGGCAGAATCCATGAGTCTAATTCCCATGATGGGGCATGTGGTTCGTCCGAATGTGAAATTGGCAGAAACTGCTCCAGAGTATTATATGGGAATGGGTCATACAGCCGAAGAAGTAGCCAAGAAATATGGTATTTCTCGGGAGGATCAAGATGCATTTGCCGTCCGCAGTCATCAAAAAGCTGCAAAGGCAATTCAGGAAGGAAAATTCGTAGACGAAATCGTCCCAGTAGAGGTTACCCAGCGTACTGTAGGTAATGACAATAAGTTGGTAGAAAGAACGATTCAGTTTTCTCAGGATGAAGGAGTTCGTCCTGATACTAACCTGCAATCATTAGCCAAACTTCGACCTGCCTTCTCCGTAACAGGTTCGGTTACGGCCGGTAATGCATCGCAAACAAGTGATGGTGCAGCGGCTTTAATGATTATGGACCGTGAAAAAGCAGAAGCGCTTGGATTAAAGCCATTAGCAAAGTTCAGATCCTTTGCAGTAGGCGGCGTACCGCCGGAAATTATGGGAGTTGGTCCAGTTGTTGCGGTACCAAAGGCGGTTAAGCTAGCTGGCTTAGAATTATCCGATATCAATCTATTCGAATTGAACGAAGCTTTTGCTTCTCAATCTCTACAAGTTATTCGCGAGCTTGGACTAGACGAAGAAAAGGTAAATGTAAATGGCGGTGCGATTGCCCTAGGCCATCCACTTGGTTGTACAGGTGCAAAACTAACCTTAACCCTAATTCATGAATTAAAGCGCCGCAATCAACAATTCGGAGTAGTAACCATGTGTATAGGCGGCGGAATGGGCGCAGCTGGGGTTTTTGAACTTTTATAAAAGATTAGGAGGAAAATATAATGACACAACAAACTGAAAAAATTATTAAAGGCGGAAGCTTTTTAATCGACGATATTTCCTACGACCGTATTTTAACGCCAGAAGATTTCAACGAAGAACAATTAATGATTGCCAAAACAGCAGAAGACTTCATCGAAAAAGAAGTTCTCCCACAGTTAGAACATCTTGAAAACCATGAATTTGACCGCACAGTTAAACTTCTAAAGCAAGCGGGTGACCTTGGACTGCTAGCAGCAGATGTTCCGGAAGAGTATGAAGGCTTAGGATTAGATAAAGTAACTTCTTCCCTTGTAACTGAAAAAATGTCAAAAGCTGGCGGCTTCTCGCTATCCTATGGTGCCCATGTTGGTATCGGCTCACTGCCGATCGTTTTATTTGGAAACGAAGAGCAAAAGAAGAAATATTTACCTGCCCTTGCTTCAGGTGAAAAAATTGCCGCTTACGCTTTAACTGAGCCAGGTTCAGGTTCTGATGCTCTTGGTGCAAGAACAACAGCAAAATTGAATGCAGCAGGTACTCATTACATTCTTAACGGCGAAAAGCAATGGATTACCAATGCTGGTTTTGCTGACGTATTTGTTGTCTATACAAAAATTGATGGTGAACATTTTACAGCATTCATTGTTGAACGGGATTTCCCTGGAGTTTCAACTGGAGCTGAAGAGAAGAAAATGGGGATTAAGAGCTCTTCCACTCGTACTCTTATTTTAGAAGATGTATCGGTTCCTGTAGAAAACTTACTCGGTGAATATGGAAAAGGGCACGTCATTGCGTTTAATATCCTAAATATCGGGCGCTATAAATTAGCTGTTGGCGGTGTTGGCGGTTCTAAAAATGCATTTGAATTAGCCGTTAAATATGCAAATGGCCGTAAGCAATTTAACACAGCTATTTCTCAATTTAATTTAACAAAAGAAAAGTTCGGTACAATGGCCTCTAAAATCTATGCTGCAGAGAGCTCTGTCTACCGTACGATTGGACTTTATGAAGATAACCAAGGAAAGCTTACAACGGAAGAGCAGAAGGACATTAAATTAGTAGCTAATTCGATTGCTGAATATGCAATTGAATGTTCTGTTAATAAATTCTTTGCCAGTGAAGTATTAGATTACGTTGTAGACGAGGGTGTCCAAATTCATGGTGGATACGGCTTTATGCAGGAGTATACAATTGAAAGAGCGTACCGTGATTCCCGTATTAACCGGATTTTCGAAGGTACGAATGAAATTAACCGTTTGCTCGTACCTGGAACCTATATTAAAAAGGCTTTCAAAGGAGAACTCCCATTATTCCAAAAAGCCATGGCGCTTCAAGAAGAAATCATGATGTTAATGCCTGAAGAGCCAGGAGATGAGCCGCTTGCACAAGAAAAACATTTAGTTAGCAATGCCAAGAAGATCGGCTTGTTAGCTGCTGGTTTAGCTGCACAAAAATTTGGTACAGCACTTGATAAAGAACAAGAAATCTTATCAAATATTGCAGATATTGTTTCCAATGCTTATGCAATGGAATCTGTCGTATTACGTACAGAAAAGGCAATCGCGAAGACGGGTCTTGAGAAAAATAAACAAAAGCTTCTTTATACACAAATCTTCTGTCAAGAAGCTTTTAACGAAATCGAACAGCATGCTAAAGAAACGTTAGTTGCAACTGAACAAGGAGATACACTTCGTATGCTTGTATCCGCCCTTCGCAAACTTACACGCCATACTCCAATCAATGTGATTGGTAAGAAACGTGAAGCTGCTGATGTTCTGATTGAAGCTGAACGCTATATCGTATAATGGATAAACTTTAGGCTCCCGGCGTTTGTTGGGAGTCTAAATTTTTCTGTTGGTTTAGCAGGAAATTCGCAGATTTAGTCGAATTTTTGTAAGGGAAGCATTTTTACTTTTTTTCCTGTTATGTTACTATTCAAGTGACGAATGATGTCATTGATGTTTTGTGCAAAGGAGGGGGAACAGATGTCTCTTACTTTTTACTGGTATCCGAAATGTGGTACATGTCGAAATGCAAAGAAATGGCTGGATGCACATCAGCTTGCCTACAAAGAAATACATATTGTTGAAAACCCACCGACTAAGGCAGAACTTCAGGATTATTACGAAAAAAGCAGCCTTGAATTAAAGAAGTTCTTTAATACAAGCGGGCAAAAGTATCGTGAACTGGGGATTAAGGATAAAATATCCACTGCTTCAGAAGATGAGCTGCTAGATTTGTTAGCCTCGGATGGGATGCTAATCAAAAGACCATTATTAACGGATGGGGAAAAGGTAACAGTAGGTTTTAAAGAAGAAGAGTATGAGAAAATGTGGTTATGAGCATATCTATACTTTTCAAAAAGTAATTAAGGTAAAATCGATTTATGTCGATCATTGATTTTTAGAAAATAATGGAGGGATTTTGTAATGACTACACCAAAGGAATTGCGTTATTCTGAAGAACATGAGTGGGTAAAACTTGAAGGAGAAACAGTCCGTGTAGGAATCACTCATTTTGCACAATCTGAGCTAGGTGATATCGTTTTTGTTGAGCTTCCTGAAGTTGGCGATGAAGTGACTGCTGATGAGCCTTTTGGCAGTGTTGAATCTGTGAAAACAGTTTCTGAATTATATGCGCCGCTAAGTGGTAAGGTTGTTGAGGTGAATGAAGATTTAAGTGACAGTCCTGAATTCGTAAACGAATCTCCATATGAAAAAGCTTGGATGATTGTCATTGAGCCTTCTAATAGCAGTGAATTGGACAACTTAATGACAGCAGAACAATATGAAGCAATGATTAAAGAAGACTAATAGTACCTAGACACCTTGATCCTCAAGGTGTTTTTTTTATGGGAAAATTTCGCAACTTGTATATTCTAAATCTAGGGGATACTAGAATAAACTTTTACAAAAGGGGATCTTGGAATGACATTGAAACAACAGAAAATTGATGTGACAGATCGAGTTGTTGGAAAAATGAAAAATGGTGAGATGGAATTATTTCTTGATAATACCTCCATAGGAAAGATACAGTTACCAGGGGACATGACTTTTCAATTAGATCAACGATTTGAAGTAGAACAGCGGAAGATTTTTCAGAATATGACAATTACGGAACAACCAGATGCTAAATATACCGATTGTGATGATGGTGGATGGTGCTAGTACAAGTACTATAAGCAAACACCTGTTATCAAAAGGTTTATCATGGTATAGTTAACATATAGACACGTTATTAAATTTATTGAATATGTTAACATCAACAAATAACTTTCTATTGTATAGGTGATGAATGATGAATGACACGTATGGTGATAAAGTTCTGATTGTTGAAGGAAAATCAGATAAGAAAAAGGTAAAAAGTATCCTGAAAGAACCGATGGACATTGTTTGTACAAATGGTACCATTAGTATGTCAAAATTGGATGAATTAATTGATTCTCTCGAAGATAAAGAGGTCTATATCCTTGTTGATGCTGATGATGCTGGTGAAAAGCTACGCAAACAATTGAAAAGGGAGTTCCCTCAAGCAGAACATATCTATATAGACAGAATGTACCGCGAAGTAGCAACTGCTCCAGTGTACCATCTAGCTACCGTTCTTTTAGGCGCTAATATCGATGTTCATTCTGAATTTTTAGAGATGGGTTAAAAAATGAACGAATGGAACCTTGATGAAGTATCATCATTCTTAAAAAATCATTCATCCGGACTCATTTACTTCTATACCCCTTTATGTGGTACTTGTCAGGTAGCATCAAGAATGCTGCAAATTATTGAGAAAATGGTTGATGTAGAAATCGGAAAAGTCAATTTGAATTATCACTCAGATCTGGCGATTCAGTTTGGTATTGAAAGTGTTCCCTGCCTTATTTTTATAAAAAATGGTGAGATAGCAGATACAATCTATGCTTTTCAATCCGTTCCGTTCTTATATGAAAAAATAAAACATCATTTTAATTAAAACAGATACTTGGTATCTGTTTTTTATTGGAATTATTTTTAAAAGGTATTGAAGATTTCCATGATTTAGTGTATTATTCTTTTAAAATATTCAATTAATTTTACAATTCAATAAATTCTTATCCAGAGAGGCGGAGGGACTGGCCCTGCGATGCCCGGCAACCGGTTTGACAACACGGTGCTAATTCCAGCAGAGTTACTACTCTGGCAGATAAGAAGAGAGACCCCCTCTTCTTAAAGAGGGGGTTTTCTGTTTCAGTATTAAAAAAATGGAGGAGTGTTAGTATGGGGGAAAATCAAAAAAATTATCGTTTTGAAACTTTGAGTGTTCACGGCGGATTGGCACCAGACCCAGTAACAGGAGCACGGGCCGTACCGATTTACCAAAATAATGCCTACCAATTTAAAAATACGGAACATGCAGCAAATCTTTTTGCGTTAAAAGAAACTGGATACATATATACTCGAATCCATAATCCGACAACAACGGTTTTCGAAGAAAGAGTTGCTCTGTTGGAAGGTGGAGTAGGGGCTCTAGCGGTTGCGAGCGGTATGGCCGCGATTACTTTGGCAATCTTAAATATTGCTGAAGCGGGTGATGAAATCGTTTCTGCATCCAATTTATATGGTGGAACATACAATTTATTCGCTGTTACGCTCCCTAAATATGGAATCAAGGTTAAGTTTGTTGACCCAGAAGACCCTGAAAACTTCCGCGCAGCAATCAATGATAAAACAAAAGCTGTATTTGCTGAGACGATTGGTAATCCGTCTTTAAGAGTTCTTGATATTGAAAAAGTAGCAGAAATTGCCCATGAAGCAGGTGTTCCATTAATTATTGATAATACCTTTGCTACCCCTTATCTGTGCAGACCGATAGAATATGGCGCAGATATTGTGATTCATTCAGCGACGAAATGGCTTTTAGGGAATGGCACTTCAACAGGCGGAGTTATTGTGGATGGAGGAAAGTTTGATTGGAATTCACCAAAATTCCCTGGTTTTACTACTCCTGACCCGAGTTATCATGATCTTGTATATGCTGAAGCATTAGGTGCTGTTGCCTATATTATTAAAGCACGTGTTCAGTTATTACGTGATTTAGGACCTGCATTAAGCCCACAAAACGCGTTTCAATTCACGCTTGGTCTTGAAACCCTGCATGTCAGAATGAAGGAACATGTTGCTAATACCAAGGAAGTAGTGGATTATTTAGAAAAGCATCCTGCAGTAGAGTGGGTATCTTATCCTGGTCACACTTCACATCCTGACTATGAATTGGCAAGTAAGTATTTACCTAAGGGTGCAGGATCTATGATTGTTTTTGGTATAAAAGGTGGAAGAGATGCAGGAGCAAAATTAATTGATTCGATTACACTTTTCGCCCATGTAGCGAATGTTGGCGATGCAAAAAGCTTAATTATCCATCCTGCCAGCACTACTCACCAGCAGCTAGATGCAGAAGGACTAAAGTCAGCGGGTGTTTCTGAGGATTTAATTCGACTTTCCATTGGCATTGAGAATGTGGAGGACCTGATCGAAGATCTAGAATCAGCGATTGAGGCTGCCACAGGTGTTTCTTCCATAAAAGCAAAAGCATAAAGTAAGATTAATGTTTATTCAAAATATGAAGAAAATTTGTTTGACACTACTTTTTATCCGTGATAAGATTACTTTCGTACTAAAATGATTGCTTTAATCCGTGAACGTGTTAATTAAATATAGAATGCTATAGCTCTTATCAAGAGAGGTGGAGGGATGTGCCCGATGAAGCCCGGCAACCGTCAATATTTATATTGAAATGGTGCCAATTCACACAAAGCGATTGCTTTGGAAGATGGGAGAAAGGTCTTTATTTATAATGCCTTTCTGCCCTATGCAGAAAGGCTTTTTAATTTTTTAATATAAGAATGTTTTTCTGAAAACAATCAAACCCTATATTTAAGCGGTACAATCTGGTTAGAGTTTTTGCAATTCATTTTTAATTGGATAAAAGTAGGTGATGGAATGATTTCTATAAAAGATGTCCAAAAAGTGTTCCCTTCTAAACAGGGACAGCTCAAAGCAGTCGATGATGTAAATTTAGAAATAAAAGAAGGAGAAATTTTTGGTGTAATCGGATATAGCGGTGCTGGTAAAAGTACCTTAATACGAATGCTCAATGGGCTAGAGCTTCCAACAGCAGGTTCTGTTACGGTTGCTGGAAGGGTTATATCAAAAATTAAAGGCAGTCAACTCAGAAAAGCACGTCAGGAAATTAGTATGATCTTTCAGCATTTTAATCTGCTTTGGTCAAGGACAGTTAGTGAGAATATCGCATTTCCATTAGAAATTGCTGGAGTAAACGGACCGCAAAGAAAGAAAAAGGTCGCTGAGCTAGTTAAGCTAGTAGGCCTAGAGGGAAGAGAAAATGCGTTTCCATCACAGCTTAGCGGTGGACAAAAGCAACGGGTTGGTATTGCTAGGGCACTTGCCAATAATCCTAAAGTACTGCTTTGTGATGAAGCAACATCAGCTCTTGATCCGCAAACAACAGATTCCATTTTGGAATTGTTAGTAGATATCAATAAACGTCTTGGTTTAACGATTGTCTTAATTACACATGAAATGCATGTCATTCGAAAAATCTGTCACCGGGTTGCGGTGATGGAAAGTGGGAAAATCGTCGAACTCGGTTCTGTTTTGGATGTGTTTAAACATCCGCAGCAGCCAATTACGAAACGATTTGTCCAGCAGGTTACTGAACCTGAAGAAACCAGAGAAACAATTGAACACCTACTTGAACTTTTTCCACAAGGGAAGGTGGTCCAGCTTTCGTTTGTTGGGGAATCAACAGAACAGCCATTAATCACAAATATCGTCCGAGATTATGATGTTATTGTAAATATCCTTCAAGGGAAAATTTCGCACACGCAAAACGGATCATATGGAACATTATTTATCCATTTGGATGGACAAGCGAACGAAATACAGAAAGCCATTGATTATATTCATTCTCAGCAAATCGGAGTGGAGGTGATCAGTAATGGCTGACTTTATGGAAATAGTAAAATGGGAAAATTTATTAGCTGCAACAAGTGAAACCATTTATATGACTTCCATTTCAGTGTTTGCCACATTTGTCTTAGGGTTGCTTCTCGGTCTGCTATTATTTTTAACGGCGGAAGGGAATTTATGGGCGAATCGGACTATAAATGTCATCATTGGAAGCTTTGTAAATATTTTCAGATCCATCCCGTTTATTATCTTAATCATTTTATTAATTCCGTTTACAAAATTTTTGCTTGATACTATCCTCGGTGCCAATGCGGCCCTACCGGCGCTAATTATTGGTGCAGCTCCTTTTTATGCACGTATGGTAGAAATCGCTCTTAGGGAAATCGATAAAGGTGTTATTGAGGCATCACAATCGATGGGTGCAACACATGGTCATCTCATATTTAAAGTCCTAATACCGGAATCATTGCCGGCATTAATTTCAGGGATTACAGTCACAGCTATTTCGCTAGTTGGCTTTACTGCAATGGCCGGGGTCATTGGTGCTGGCGGACTTGGACATTTCGCGTATCTTGAAGGTTTTCAGCGCAACAGACCAATTGTTACGCTAGTTGCAACGGTTGCGATATTAATATTGGTATTTATTATCCAATTTATTGGAGATTATTTTACAAAGAAAACAGATAAACGATAACTGGAGGAGAGTAAGAAGATGAAAAAAATAATTAGTTTTATAGTATTAGCAATTTTAGCAATCGCATTAACAGCTTGCGGTGGTGAAAAAGACGATTCATCAGATTCAGCTGGTAACAAGAAATTAGTTGTTGGTGCATCTGCTGTACCACATGCGGAAGTGCTAGACGCGGCAAAACCCTTATTAAAGGAAAAAGGTATTGATTTAGAAGTACAGGTTTTTCAAGACTATATTCTTCCAAACGTAACGTTAAGAGATAAAGACCTTGATGCAAACTATTTCCAAACACCAGGGTATTTAGCCTTGCAAATGGAGGAAAATAAGGATTTTGATTTTGTAAGTGTTGGTGAAATTCATAAAGAACCTATCGGTATTTATTCTAAAGAATATAAAAGCTTGAAAGACCTTCCAAATGGTGCAAAAATTATTATGAGTGACTCACTAAGTGACCATGGACGAATTTTACCGATTTTTGAAAAAGAAGGTTTAATTAAGCTTAAAGAAGGCGTTGGCGCAAATGCAAGAGTTGAGGATATTGTTGAAAATCCAAAGAATCTTGATTTCTCAACATTAATTGAAGCAAAATTATTAGCTACTTCATTCGAAAGTGGTGAAGGGGATGCAGTGGTTATTAATACGAACTACGCATTAGAAGGCAATGTTGACATCGGAAAGTATGGAATTGCATTTGAAGGTGATGATGTTGTACCTGCAAACCTAGTAGTTGTCCGATCAGAGGATAAAGACCGAGAAGAAATCAAGGCTCTTGTTGAAGTCCTTCGCTCAAAGGAAATCCAAGATTTCATTCTTGAAAAATACCAAGGTGCGGTAACGGTTTCTGAATAAGAAATAATATATAGAAAGTCGGAAAAAGCCAGTTAAGTAGAACTTACTGGCTTTCTTCTATTTTAAAAAATTTAGCTTACATGAAATCAATTAAATAGGTAAAAATAGGTAGGAAATAATAATGAGGAAGTCTTGGCAAAATAGAGATAAATACGTTATGATTTTATTCGTATGTGAATACATAAAGCGGTCACATGTTTTAAAATTCTGAATTTATTATAATACAAACACATCTTGTCTACTTATTCATTCTCAATTGGTTTGTGTTTAGTGAAAATTAATTTCTTTAACTTTTCATAAAAGTTAATACTGTTTATAAGTTGCTAACACATTCGATTTGTTATAAGATTGTAATGAGAATAAAGTGAGAATAGAATTTTGCGGCCGGCGTTATAGGCTACAAGATACAAAATTATCTTTGCGGAGGTATATATATGGCTGGATCAACATTAACGATCAAAGATTTACATGTAGAAATTGATGGAAAAGAAATTTTAAAAGGTGTAAACCTTGAAATAAAAGGTGGAGAAATTCACGCAATCATGGGACCAAATGGTACTGGTAAATCTACTTTATCTTCTGCTATTATGGGTCATCCAAAATATGAAGTAACGAGCGGAAATATTACTCTAGACGATCAAAACGTTCTTGAAATGGAAGTAGACGAGCGAGCTCGTGCTGGCCTATTTTTAGCAATGCAATATCCAAGTGAAATTAACGGGGTTACAAATGCGGATTTCTTACGTTCTGCCCTTAACAGCCGTCTTGGCGAAGGAAATGAAATTTCACTAATGAAATTTATTCGCAAAATGGATAAGCAGATGGAATTCCTTGAAATGGATCTTGATATGGCACAACGCTATTTAAATGAAGGATTTTCAGGTGGAGAGAAGAAGCGTAATGAAATTCTTCAATTAATGATGCTTGAGCCAAAAATCGCCATTTTAGACGAAATTGACTCAGGATTAGATATTGATGCCCTAAAGGTTGTTTCAAAAGGAATCAATCAAATGCGTGGAGAAGAATTTGGCTGTTTAGTTATTACTCACTATCAACGACTTTTAAATTATATCACTCCTGACTATGTGCACGTTATGATGCAGGGACGTATTGTGAAATCAGGCGGACCAGAACTAGCACAACGCTTAGAAGCAGAAGGATATGACTGGATCAAGCAAGAGCTCGGAATCGAAGATGAAACAGTTGGGCAAGAAGCGTAAGAGTTTGCGTTAGGAGGATAATCATGACAACAGAAACGAATTTATCATTTGATAAAGATTTTGTTCGTTCTTTTTCAAAAGAAATGAACGAGCCCGCTTGGATGGAGGAATTTCGTGTAAATGCATTTGAGCTAAGCGAAACCCTTCCAATGCCAAGACCAGATAAAACAAAAATTGATAAGTGGAATTTCACTCAATTTGATAATCATACTGTAAAAAGTGAAGCTTTCACATCACTTGCTGGGCTTCCTGAAGAAGTAAAAGCATTAATAGGTGATGAAGCTGCGGCTAAGAACTTATATATTCAGCGGAATCAAACACCTGCGTATATTTCTTTGTCAGAAGAATTAAAAGCGCAAGGTGTTATTTTCACAGATATCTTTACTGCACTTCGTGAACACAGCGAGCTTGTGCAAAAATACTTGTTAACAGAAGCTGTTAAAACAGACGAACATCGGCTAATTGCCTTCCACGCAGCACTAATTAATGGTGGAGCATTCTT
The DNA here is from genome assembly GCF_013396335.1 of Bacillus sp. EB106-08-02-XG196. Lineage (GTDB taxonomy): Bacteria > Bacillota > Bacilli > Bacillales > Cytobacillaceae > Neobacillus. Next base: position 249,516 of record NZ_JABWSY010000001.1, on the reverse strand, counting down.
ATACATTCCTAAAAATGTTGAAATCAAAGAACCAATCCATTCTATTTATTTACATGATCATGCTGAGGCGAACCTGTTCAATCATGTTATTGTTGTTGCAGACGATAATAGTTCTGTAACCTATGTAGAAAACTATCTGTCAACGCTTGAATCTGCTAATGGCGTTTTTAATATCGTGACGGAAGTGATTGCAAAAGCTGGTGCCAAGGTTCAGTATGGTGCTGTTGATACCCTTGCGAAGGGCGTAACAACATACGTGAATCGTCGCGGAACTGCTGGAAGAGACGCTCGAATTGAGTGGGCGCTTGGCTTAATGAATGAAGGAAATACCATTTCAGAAAATACGACCAACCTTATGGGTGATGGTTCTTATGGAGATACCAAAACAGTTGTTGTCGGACGTGGTGAACAGACCCAAAACTTTACAACAAAGGTTGTTCATTATGGTAAAAACTCAGAAGGCTATATCTTAAAGCATGGTGTCATGAAGGACAGTGCTTCTTCCATTTTTAATGGAATTGGCCATATCCTGCATGGTGCGTCAAAATCGAATGCAGAACAGGAATCACGTGTACTTATGCTTAGCGAAAAAGCACGTGGAGATGCGAACCCGATTCTTCTTATTGATGAAGACGATGTAACTGCAGGTCACGCTGCATCAGTCGGACGTGTCGATCCTGTGCAGCTTTACTACCTAATGAGCCGTGGAATTCCGAAAAAAGAAGCAGAACGTCTGGTTATTCATGGTTTCCTAGCACCGGTAGTTAATCAGCTTCCAATTGAAGGAGTTAAGAAGCAGTTAACTGCTGTAATTGAAAGGAAAGTACGATAATGAATGTCCATGATATTCGTCGTCAATTCCCTATTTTAGATCAAGAAGTAAATGGAAAACCGCTAGTCTATTTGGATAGCTCAGCTACTTCACAAAAGCCAATCCAAGTGATAGAGACTGTGGAGAAATATTATAAAGAAATCAATTCCAATGTCCATCGTGGTGTCCACACGCTCGGAACACGCGCTACGGATGCATACGAAGGGGCACGGGAAAAGGTTCGAAAGTTTATTAATGCGAAATCAACCCAAGAGGTTATTTTTACCCGGGGTACGACAACAGCATTAAATACAGTTGCAGCAAGCTATGCAGCTGAGAACTTAAATGCTGGTGATGAAATTGTCATTACGTACATGGAGCACCACAGCAACATCATTCCTTGGCAGCAAGTGGCAAAGCGGACGGGAGCAGTGTTAAAGTACATCCCGCTTCAAGAAGATGGAACCATTTCACTTGATGATGTTCAAGCAACTGTTACAGCTAATACCCGTGTCGTTTCAGTCATGCAGGTATCCAATGTACTAGGTGTCATTAATCCTGTTAAGGAAATTGCGAGAATTGCCCATGAAAATGGAGCTATTATGGTAGTCGATGGGGCGCAAAGTGCACCCCATATGAAAATAGATGTTCAAGATCTAGATTGTGATTTCTTAGCTTTTTCTGGACATAAGATGTGTGCTCCAACTGGTATCGGAGTTTTATATGGCAAGAAACATTTGTTAGAAAAAATGGAACCGATTGAGTTCGGCGGAGAAATGATTGATTTTGTACATTTACAAGAATCAACATGGAAAGAACTGCCGTGGAAGTTTGAAGCCGGTACACCGATCATTGCAGGTGCAATTGGTCTTGGTGCCGCAATTGATTTTTTAAATGAGATTGGCTTAGATAATATTGAACAACACGAGCATAAGCTTGCAGCGTATGCATTAGAAAAAATGTCTTCTGTTCCTGGAATGACGATTTATGGACCATTAGACGCTGCGAAACGTGCAGGTCTTGTTACCTTTAATATTAGCGATGTACATCCGCATGATGTCGCTACTGTTCTCGACGCTGAAGGCATTGCTGTCCGTGCAGGACATCATTGTGCACAACCGTTGATGAAATGGTTAAAGGCATCTGCAACTGCTCGTGCAAGCTTTTATTTATACAACACAGAAGACGATATTGATAAGCTGGTTGAAGGACTTGTGAAAACAAAGGAGTATTTCAGCGATGTCTTCTAATTTAGATGCACTTTACCGTCAAGTTATTATGGACCATTATAAAAAACCACGTAACCGTGGACTTTTAGAGGATGGCAGTCATACCATCAATATGAACAATCCTACTTGTGGCGACCGAATTCAATTAACCTTTAAGGTTGAAGATGGAATTGTTAAGGATGTACGTTTTGAAGGGGAAGGCTGCTCCATTTCTATGTCATCTGCTTCGATGATGACACAAGCCATAAAAGGGAAAAAAGTGGAGGAAGCTATCCGGCTTTCAAAGATTTTCTCTGATATGATTCAAGGTAAGGATTATGACGAAGATATTGACCTGGGTGACATTGAAGCACTTCAAGGGGTTTCTAAATTTCCTGCTAGAATTAAATGTGCAACGCTTGCGTGGAAGGCAATGGAAAAAGGGTTAACTGAAGAGGAACAACAATAGAACAAACAAGGGAGTTTTCCCTTTTTGTTTATGAAATGGAGGAACAGGTAGATGGCGAAAAAAATGCCGGAAATCGGTGATTATAAATACGGTTTTGCCGATAAGGATGTTTCCATATTTCGATCAAAGCGTGGTTTAACAAGTGACATTGTAAAAGAAATTTCAAAGTTAAAAAACGAACCGCAGTGGATGCTCGATTTCCGCTTGAAGTCACTTGAGCATTTTTATAAAATGCCGATGCCACAATGGGGCGGGGATATGGCTTCATTAAATTTTGACGAAATTACCTATTATGTAAAACCATCTGAGAAATCGGAAAAATCTTGGGATGAAGTTCCTGAAGAGATTAAAGCAACATTTGACAAACTTGGGATTCCTGAAGCAGAGCAAAAGTATCTTGCTGGTGTATCTGCTCAATACGAATCTGAGGTAGTTTACCATAACATGAAGGTAGAACTTGAAGATTTGGGCATCGTTTTTAAAGATACTGATTCTGCTCTAAGAGAGAATGAAGATATCTTCCGTGAGCATTTTGGAAAAACGATTCCTCCGACAGATAACAAGTTTGCTGCACTAAACTCAGCAGTATGGTCAGGTGGATCATTTATTTATGTTCCAAAAGGAGTTAAAGTAGATACTCCGTTACAGGCGTATTTCCGAATTAACTCTGAAAATATGGGACAATTTGAGCGTACGTTAATCATTGTGGATGAAGGCGCACATGTTCATTATGTAGAAGGCTGTACGGCACCTGTTTATACGACGAACTCACTTCATAGTGCAGTCGTTGAGATTGTTATTAAAAAAGATGCATATTGCCGCTATACAACGATTCAAAACTGGGCAAACAATGTTTTCAATCTTGTTACAAAGCGTGCTGTTTGTGAAGCGAATGCGACAATGGAATGGATTGATGGTAACATTGGTTCTAAATTAACGATGAAATATCCTGCTGTTATTCTTAAAGGCGAAGGCGCACGTGGTATGACATTATCCATTGCCATTGCTGGTAAAGGTCAGCACCAGGATGCTGGAGCAAAGATGATTCACTTAGCTCCAAACACTTCTTCTACCATTGTTTCTAAGTCGATTTCTAAACATGGTGGTAAAGTAACCTATCGTGGTGTTGTTCACTTCGGCCGTAAAGCGGATGGTGCACGTGCGAATATCGAATGTGATACATTGATTATGGATAATCAGTCAACTTCTGATACTATTCCATACAATGAAATCTTAAACGACAACATTTCTCTTGAACATGAAGCTAAGGTTTCTAAAGTATCAGAAGAACAGCTCTTCTACTTAATGAGCCGTGGTATTTCACAACAAGAAGCGACTGAAATGATCGTAATGGGCTTCATTGAGCCATTTACAAAAGAGTTACCAATGGAATACGCCGTTGAAATGAATCGTCTCATAAAGTTCGAGATGGAAGGTTCTATCGGTTAATAAGATTTTGGTCCGCTTGCCATATTGGCAGGCGGTTCTTTGCGTTTTCGAGAAATACTGGCGGATGGCGAGAAATACTGGCGGATGGCGAGAAATACTAGCGGATAGCAAGAAATACTGGCGGATGGCGAGAAATACTGGCGGATGGCGAGAAATACTGGCGGATGGCGAGAAATACTGGCGGATAGCAGAAAATACTCGCGGATGGCAAGGAATACTGGCGGATGGCAAGAAATACTTGCGGATAGCAGAAAATACTTGCGGATGGCGAGAAATACTTGCGGATGGCGGGGTATACTCTCGGATAGCGGAAAATCAAAACTAAGGGTATGCTATTATTAGTAGTGGAGGTGATTCAGGTTGATTTATATCGGTGTTACAGGTTGGGGCGATCAAGACAGCTTATATCCGGGTCAAACCTCACCGCGCGATAAGCTAAAAGAATATGCTGGCCATTTTCCGACAGTGGAAGTGGATTCCGCTTTTTACGCCATCCAACCCAAAAGGAATGCAGCAAAATGGGTTACTGATACTCCTGCTTCGTTTCAGTTCATTGTTAAAGCCTACCAAGGTATGACAGGTCATCAACGCGGGGAAATCCCATTTGCAACAAAACAAGAAATGTTTCAAGCCTTTAAAGAATCGCTAGAACCATACATAGAAGAAAATAAATTAGCAATGGTGCTTTTTCAATTTCCGCCGTGGTTTGATTGTAAACGGGAAAATGTTGAATATTTACGATGGTGTAAAGCGCAAATGGGCGATATACCCTGCGCACTTGAGTTCAGGCACCAATCCTGGTTTACACCCCGGTTTCGCCAGCATACGCTTGATTTTATGAAAGAAGAAAAGTGGATACATAGTATTTGTGATGAACCACAATCAGGGGAGGGCTCCATACCAGCGATAGCAGAGGCTATCGATCCAGAAAAACTTCTCATTCGATTTCACGGACGAAACGTTCATGGCTGGCAAAAACGTCAGGATACGGATTGGCGTGAAGTCAGGTACCTTTATCGCTACAATCAACAAGAACTTCAAGAATGGGCAGACATAATCCGGAGATTATCCAATGAATCGCAAAACGTCTATGTTCTATTTAACAATAATTCAGGCGGGGATGCGGCAGATAACGCAAAAGAAATGATTACCCTTTTAGATATAAAATATGAGGACCTTGCTCCTAGACAACTAGATCTATTTTAAATAAAGGAGAAAGAGAATGGAATGGATTGTTTTAATATTAATAGGAATTGCAGGTAGTTCCTTAGGGAGCTTAATTGGATTAGGCGGAGGTATCGTCATTGTTCCTTCCTTACTCTTTTTAGGCTCTCTATCTGCATTTGGTTATATCTCTCCTCAGACAGCTGTGGGTACCTCACTTTTCACCATGATTTTTACCGGGCTTTCTTCCACGTTAGCTTATATGAAACATAAAACGGTAGACTATAAAAGCGGGTTAATCTTTCTGATAGGAAGTGGACCTGGAAGTATTTTGGGAGCATGGGTTACGGAGATATTAAATTTAAAATCATTCAATTTATTTTTTGGCATTTTTATTCTTTTTGTTTCGTGTATTCTATTAGTAAAAGATAAACTAAAACCGATTCCCTACCGTAGAGATAAGGGGATTTTCAGGAGCTTTACGGATAACTCAGGAAAAGTCTTTGAGTACGGCTTTAACCCTGTAATGGGAGTTGCTATTGCATTTATTGTTGGGTTCTTATCAGGGATTCTGGGTGTTGGCGGCGGGTCCTTAATGGTTCCGACCATGATTCTGCTTTTCTTCTTTCCGCCCCATGTAGCAACAGCTACATCCATGTTTATGATCTTACCAACATCCATTCTTAGCTCCATTACCCATATCACGCTTGGAAATGTGGACTGGCTGCTTGCGTTGGCATTAGTTCCAGGAGCATGGATTGGTGCAAAGGTTGGTGTCTATTTAAATATAAAACTAAAAAGCAAAACAATTGTTTTATTATTACGAACCATCTTAATCATCGTTGGCATACGATTAATTTATCAAGGAATTATTGGATAAAAAGGAAGCGAAACATCCATGGAAATGATCCATATCTATCATACAAATGATCTTCACAGCCATTTAAAACGATGGCCGCGAATTCAGAGTTTCTTAACAAGCCGAAGAACACATCATGCAGAAAATGGAGAAGATTTTTTCCTTTTTGACGTTGGTGACTTTATTGATCGCTGGCACCCGCTTTCAGAGGGGACCGAAGGACAGGGGAATATTGAGCTGTTAAATGAGAGTGGCTATAGTGCTGTTACAATTGGTAACAATGAAGGTATCAATTTTCCTTATGAAGTGCTTAATCATCTGTATGATAAAAGTGAATTTGATGTTGTAGTGGCTAATCTCTATGACAAGAATGGTCAGCATCCAACATGGCTGAAACCATATAAAGTTTATCAAACAAAACAGGGAACACGGATTGGTGTAATCGGTTTAACTGCCTATTTTTTGCTTCTATATGACCTGTTAGGCTGGCATTTGACTGAGCCGCTTGAGGAGTTGGGAAAGTGGATACAACCATTAAAGGATCAATCTGATGTCATCATTCTGCTCTCTCATCTTGGCCTTACCCATGATGAAAGAATTGCTATGGAATATCCAGATATAGATGTCATTCTTGGTGGGCATACCCACCATACCCTTCCTGAAGGGAAGCAGGTGGGACAGACCATGCTTGCTGGAGCTGGCAAGCATGGTAGATTTGTCGGCCATGTAACGCTCCAGATAGCTGATAAAAAAATTTGTAGCAAACAGGCAAAATTGTATAATGTAATGGAGCTCCCGGCTATACAAGATGAGAAAGCAATTTCTAAGGAGATTTACCGAAAAGGGAAGAAGCTGTTAAATCAAAAAATTACTAACCTGCCTAAGGAATACATCCATGACCCCTTTCAAGCTACTGAGTTGTCTCAGATTTTATGCCAAGCGTTAAGGGAATGGTGCAATGCGGATTGTGCCTATATTAACGCAGGTCTAATTTTGGGTCCATTATCTGGGAGGGTAACCTCCTATGATTTGCTATCGATTTGTCCTCATCCGATCAATCCCTGTAAAATTCAACTTACAGGCAGGGAATTAAGAGAAGTATTATTGGAAACAAAGTCCGATGAGTGGGCTGGGCGGCAAGTTATAGGGCTTGGCTTTAGAGGGACAGTAATGGGGGCAAGTGTTTACGATCGGATTACCTTTAAAGAAAATCACATAATTAATATAAATGGCAATGAACTGGATCTAGAAAAGACCTACTCTCTTGCGGTTCCAGATATGTTTACCTTTGGGCATTTTTTTAAAAACGTTTTTCCAAATAAAGAAAAAGAATACTTCCTTCCTGAGTTTTTGCGGGATTTATTAAAATGGAAATTGCAGTCCTAGTTTGTTACACGCTTTTTCTTTCGCTTTCATAAGTTGATAGTGAGGAAAGGAGTGTGTAAATTGATTGAGCTATCACCGGTAGAGATTAATGGTCACACGTTCTTGGCTGTTACGGTCTTACTACCAAAAACAACACTGCTCACTGTAAGCAATGATAAGGGATATATTATGTGCGGTGCCTTAGATGTCGGTTTGTTAAACGAAAGGCTTAAGGACCGAAAAATCATTGCCGCAAGAGCGGTAGGAGTAAAAACCATTGAACAACTCCTTAATGCACCAATGGAGTCAGTAACAACCGAGGCAGAAAACTTAGGAATAACAAAAGGAATGCTTGGGAAAGATGCCTTGTTAAAAATGGCTTAAAAAGCTTGCACAAGTTGTGCAGGCTTTTCTTCAATTTTATAGGCTAGTTCCCCTTTTATAAGCATACATATAGCATGTAAGGGGGGATTTTTTTTGGCAAAGTTTCGTGTACGTGCCCGGAAACGAGGACCGTTACCTTTCAGATATGTCATGCTCCTATCATTTGTTTTCTTTCTTTTGTCTACTGCATTTGGAATATGGCTGGTTAACAAAGGGATTGAGCCTTCCTTAATGAGATATGCGGAATCAAAAACAAAACAAATTGCCTCGCAGGTAATAAATAAAGCCATTAATAAAAAAACCGTCGAGGTAGGGGATGTCATTGCAGTAGAGCCGGGGGAAAATGGTGCGCAGCCGAGCGCTAGTTTAAATACAGAAGTGATAAATCAAAAGTTATCTGAAATCACCAATGAGATACAGAAAAACTTAAATGCGGCAGAGAAAGGGGACCTGGCTTCCTTAGAGCAATTAACAGACGTTGATATTGAGGTTAATGAGGGAAGAGAGGATGGGATTGTTTGGAATGTCCCATTAGGGCAGGCAACCAACATGGCGTTGTTAGGAAACTTAGGGCCTAAAATACCCGTTCGGTTTCATGCTATCGGAGAGGTGCGCCCTGATGTGAAAATCGACCCAAAACCAATGGGAATTAATAATACCTGGATTGACGTTGCGATCCATTTAGAGGTATCCGTACAAATCATAACCCCGTTTGCAACGGAAATTACTAAACTAGAGCAGAAGATACCTGTTGGCGGAAGATTGATACAGGGTGAGGTACCGCAATTTTATAATAATGGCGGCAGTGGAATTACACCATCTATTCAAATACCGCAGCCAGAACGTTAAAAGGACTGTCGTTGACAGTCCTTACTACTTTTTTATCTAGCTTCAGCGCCTAGGGACTCGGGGTCATAAGCCAATCCGTCAAGAAGGTTAAAAAGCAACCTTCCTGCCGGCTCGTCTTATGCCTGTCGCCCCTGGTCAAGGCGCTTCCGCTTTTATCGTTTCTTTAATGCCTGTCTTTCCTGCTGTTTCCACAATCTTAAATGTGGTGTGGGGTCGAAGGACCATTCAGTATAGCCATTATCTTTGTACATCCCATAATGTAAATGGGGAGGGAATTTACCTGATGTCCCAGGAGGTCCATACCCAGAACTGCCGACACCGCCAATTAACGTTCCCGGTTCCACGATTTGTCCCACTTTTAGATCTTTAGCAAAACCGCTTAGATGAGCAAAATAATGATACGTATTATTAATATCACGAATGCCAACTCTCCAGCCGCCGAACTTATTCCAACCTTTCATTTCTACGATGCCATAATTTGTAGCTCGGACAGGAACACCATAGCCTGCAAATATGTCGGTACCCTCATGAATCCTTCTGCCGCCCCAGCCCCTGGCATCACCCCAGGTACTGCGATAGCTGTGATTACTTCGTAATGGCATCGGAAATACATGTTTATCTAATTCTAACCGGCCGAAATGCCGGTACACTTTCGCCTTGTCAGCAATAATGCCAACTGTCTTATCACGATGATAATAATTCCATAACCCGATTTTTATATTATCATGATCTGTTCCATACGATAAAAGATAATTGGCAAAAGAATATAAGACATCTTCATCGCTCTTTAAACTGGCTTTACCATCTCCGTCCCCGTCCACACCCATACCATTAAAAAACTGGATAATTGCGGGGTTTTCTTCGGCAGGATTTGGATTGGTTGGCCCAGCCCATTTCTCTGGAGTAAAATATATTCCAATCACACTTTCTGCTTTAGGTAAGTCCTTACGAACCGCACGGATATTCCTTTCGTATTGATCAATAGCTGCTAAGTAATACCATGGAATTTGTGTGATGGTTTCCACCTTTTTGTATAGCTTCATTCTTTCCTGATACTCATCAGGACCTTTAGCATGAGCATCCCTGGGAGATATGCTGCTCATTAATAAGAGGAAAGTTCCAATTATCAGAAATGCCCGCACAGGAATCCTCCTTCCGATTATTGTACGTCTTTAGTTTATGATATCTAGGCAATTTCATAATGGTCAATAATTGGAAATAGGAATTTACAGAGTTGTCTGCTTGTTGTTGTTACGAAAAGTATGGTAAAGTGACAAGGACGAACTCATTTATAGGGGTGGAAATAGTGAGCAAAAATGCAGAATACTTAAGAAAACCGGAATGGTTGAAAATAAAATTAAATACGAATGAACATTATACAGGCTTAAAAAAGATGATGCGTGAAAAAAACTTACATACGGTTTGTGAAGAAGCGCGATGCCCAAATATTCACGAATGCTGGGCCGAAAGAAGAACGGCTACCTTTATGATTCTCGGTGATACCTGTACACGTGCATGCCGTTTCTGTGCCGTTAAAACAGGATTACCGACAGAATTAGATTTGCAAGAGCCAGAACGTGTAGCAGACTCCGTTCAATTAATGAACTTAAAGCATGTCGTGGTGACTGCGGTAGCACGAGACGATTTAAAGGATGGCGGTGCAGCTGTATTTGCTGAAACCGTTAGAGCCATTAGAAGAAAAAACCCATTCACAAGCATTGAAGTTCTTCCGTCAGATATGGGTGGTAAGGAAGAAAATTTAGCGCTGTTAATGGACGCAAAACCTGATATTTTAAATCATAATATTGAAACTGTAAAAAGACTTACACCAAGAGTTAGAGCGCGTGCAAAGTATGATCGTTCACTAGAATTTTTACGCCGAGCAAAAGAAATGCAGCCTACAATTCCTACGAAATCTAGCTTAATGGTAGGTCTAGGTGAAACGAAAGAAGAAATTATCGAAGTAATGGATGATTTAAGAGCAAATAATGTGGATATTATGACCATTGGGCAGTACCTGCAGCCATCAAAAAGTCACTTGAAGGTTGAAAAATATTATCGTCCAGAGGAATTTGCAGAGTTACGTGAAATTGCCCTCACAAAAGGGTTCAGTCACTGTGAAGCTGGGCCGTTAGTTCGTTCATCCTACCATGCAGACGAGCAAGTAAATGCAGCAGCCAAGCATAAGCAGTTACTAGGCGAAACCGAAGCCAAGGAAGCGTAAATATAAGAAAAAAGAGTTCAGTCTATCGGCTGAACTCTCATTTTTTATCTATTTGTTGTGTTCATTACATCATCTTTCGTTGCTCCATTTTCATCTTCACTATCACTCATTCGACTTCCTTGTGGTGATTTCTTCATTTCTTTCACTAAACCATGAACCAAATTTCTTGCATTTCTGCTTGTAGAGTCCAAATTCGCGAGATTTTCCACATCGCGCATTAAATTTGTATTGTCCGAAACATAAACATGGTAATATCTTGGGACCACAGACATGGCTGTTCTTTTTACCTGGTCTGCAGTCTGGTAACGGTCCTTAGAATTTGTACTATAGGAAACAAGAACTTCCTGATCGGTTACAAGAGTAGCCACATCATTTACATTTGGGATATCTGTACTAAGCTGGCTAATAATATTTGCTACTTGTTCACGGTCAATGGCGGAATAGTGTTCGGTTCCACCCCGGTCACCCTGGATAGGACTCTTTTGATGACGAACAAAGCCATAATTATCGCTCACATTCCGAACGCCTTGGCCTCCGCCTTCATTGTACAGCTCTTCTCTTTTATTATTGACATTTATGGTATCTCCGCTTTCTTCATACACATCGCGATTAGCCATATCCTTCGAGCAGCCAGCTGCTGTCAGGAGTATACAAAAACCAATTATTATCGACCATTTTTTCACTTTAAGCACCTCCTTTTTATAGAATAGCCAAATAACTGATTTTTTTTCTTAGTAATTGATGGTGAATCGGTTATAATGAAAGAAAGATTTACTGGTAAAATTTGAGGTGATAACATGTTCAATATCAACGGCTCCACCTATGAAATCGTGCAGGAACACAGAGATGCCTTTAATGAGGAAGCCATAAAGGCGAGATATAGTGATATATTATCAAGATATGATTATATTGTCGGGGATTGGGGATATGGGCAGCTCCGGCTAAAGGGCTTTTTTGAAGATCAGAATCAAAAAGCTACCTTTGATACCAAAATCAGTACATTAAGTGAATATTTGTATGAATACTGTAATTTTGGCTGTGCCTATTTTGTCTTAAAAAAAGTGAAAAAATAAAAAGGCTCGCCATTTGGCGAGCTTCTTTATTATTCATTATAAGGTGGCTGTTTATCTGTTTCAGGATCATCATGTGTAGGATGAGCCCCGTCCATTTGCCGTGGAATATTTTGATGAAACGTTTTATCCTCGTAATTGAAGTTGCTATAAAAACGCTGTCCTTCTTGCCAGGGAGTACTTTTATTTTCAACAGGCTCGTTTTTGCCTATTGGTGAACCAAAAGGACCTTCAGGAAATTCCTCTGCAGTTAAGAAATTCTTCTGTTTTTCCACATTAGAAAGATCAAAATAGCTTCTTGCTTTTTTCTTGTCCATGTTTAATCACTCCTTTTTATTATTATGTAAAAAGGAGTAATAAAAAATTAAAGTAATTCTAACAAAAAGGAACGTAATTCTTCTGCATCCTCTTCATTTAATTGGAAAGCGTATTCTAAATACCCTTCCTCTTTTAAGTCATCCTCACCAATAATCGCAAACCGATTCCCTTGAATATCGAGGACAAGATGTTTTCCAAAATGGCGATCGGTTTTAACAATCGCCAAATCAAAGCGTTGGTTGTCGCCGACAAAGCTGACAAACCGGGTTTTTGTATCCTCTGTATCATCGTATAAGAAAAAACGTTCTTTCATGTGCTGTTCTCCTTTGGTTAATTTCTCCGTCCTCTATATATTACCAAATAATGAGTCAGGGAGGGAACTTTGGGTGTTAATAGAATATTGTTAAAAATTTACTAAAGGAAAACCGGATTCTGTCAAATTGTGTTACAATATACTTAAAATTGTCGATATGCTGCTTTTTGAGAGGGATGGAATCCATGGACTGTCGTTACATGAAAAAAGTAAAGAGTGTAATGAAATGGGGAAAGATTTTATTACCTCTATCGTCTATACGCTATTATCCTCCCCAATTTACCTTGCGCAATCCTTTACAAGAAGGGGTTAGTAACGCCTTTCGTGCTGGGCATGAGGTAGCGGTAATTGTTTTCAAATTAAGAAATCAGAGGGAATTACTGGAACAAACTGAAGTCCAGCAGCAGTCCAAATTACTAAAAACGATGAAGAAGCTTTTTCAAATCGTGGTGGAACAAGAGGTTAACCCAAAGGAAGTAATTACCCTTCATGATTATTATGGCGAAGGTATCACGCTATTAATTACCGTTGACCATGAGCGCCATTCTATTTCTAATATTGACCTTATGATGAAAAAGATAACAGAAGAAGTTGCACAAAGGTTCATTAAACTTTATCCTTCCGCGTATCCCACTTTTGAAGAAGGATATATGTTTGTCGATAAACATGCCTATTCAATCGAGGATTCCATATTAAGGGCACATAGGCAAGCCATTGGCATGGCTGAGAAGCGAGAACAGCTGGAGATTAATGAAATGCTGTTAGCCATTAACAAAATTATTACCAAAAAGAATATTACCTTATTTGCACAGCCTATTATTGATGTGGCTACAAGTGAAATACGAGCATGGGAATTGCTTACTCGAGGACCAAAAGGGACTGTTTTGGAAGCTCCGTTACAGCTTTTTTCTGTTGCAAGACAAACCGGGCGTCTGTACGAGTTAGAAATGATTGTGTTGGAAAAAATGCTTCAGCAAGTAAAAGCATCCCGCTGCCGCCAAGATATTTTTGTTAATTGTACTCCTTTAACTCTCGGGAATATTAGGTTTACCAGTGATTTAAAAAAGTTGTTACAGAAATATAGAGGCATTTCGCCGAAACAGATTACCTTTGAAGTGACTGAACGGGATTCAATCGAGGGTTTGAAGAACTTTGCCTTTAATATTAATGTTTTACGATTATTGGGTTTTAAGATTGCTGTGGATGACACGGGAGCAGGCTATTCCAGCTTAAATACAATTACTGAACTTATGCCTGATATCATTAAGATTGATCGTTCTGTCATTGAAAACATCGATAAAAACTCGGTCAAAGAGTCAATGTTAAAAGGCTTGCTCCTTGTTGCTAGGGAGGCTGGCTCGTTAGTGGTGGCAGAGGGTATTGAAAACCAAGAAGAGGCTTCCGTTTTAACTAGAAATAATGTTGACTTAGCACAGGGTAATTTTTACGCGCGACCAGCGAGGTTTTATGAAGAAATTGCAACTTAAGTGATATAAATTAGAGGAAGTGATGACATGTATTTTGTAGACCGTGATAAGTTGGAGACAACATTGGTTTTTTTAGAAAAGCAAATCAGTCTATTTTCTAGTCAGGATCAATGGTCAACACAGATAGAAAAAGCTGCATTAGAACGGATTACACATATCATGATTGAGTCGGTTTTAGATGTGGGTAACGCGATGATAGATGGGTTTATTATGAGAGACCCTGGCAGTTATGAAGATATTATTGAAATATTGATCGACGAAAAGGTTGTTAGTGCTGAAACAGGTAATAGCATAAAAATTCTAATTCAATATCGGAAGGTTCTCGTCCAGCTGTATACGGAGATAAACCATGGGGAACTTCAGAATCAGTTCGCCTCACATCTTAAAACGTTAGCAATATTTCCAAAGAATGTCCGGGACTACCTGCAGAATGAACTTGGCCCAGTTTCAGCATTTAATTAAACATTAACCTGTGACCGCGTTTGCGGTCCTTTTTATTTATGGCTATGATACATATAGGAGTGATTTGTTTTGAAAAAATATAAAGGCTATTTAATTGATCTCGATGGAACGATGTACAAGGGTTCAGAAAAAATTGAGGCAGCAGGAGATTTTGTGAAAAAATTAAGGGAAAAGGATGTTCCTTATTTATTCGTAACCAATAATTCATCACGGACTCCGGCTCAAGTTGCTGCAAAGTTAAGAGACTTTGATATTCCTGCCGAGGAGAAGCTTGTCTTTACCACAAGTCAGGCAACAGCTAATTACATTTATGACCAAAAGAAAGACGCATCGGTTTATGTAATAGGAGAAGAAGGTATTCGTACGGCCTTGGAGGAAAAAAACTTTACCTTTGCTGGTGAGAATGCGGAATATGTTGTAATTGGGATTGACCGCGAAATTAGCTATGAAAAATTAACAATTGCATGCCTGGCTGTCCGCAATGGTGCGAAGTTTATCTCAACAAATGGGGATATAGCGATACCAACCGAGAGAGGCTTAGTCCCTGGGAATGGGTCTCTCACTTCAGTAATTGCCGTTTCAACGCAGACCAAACCGATTTTTATAGGCAAACCTGAATCGATTATTATGGAGCAGGCTCTAAAGGTTTTGGGAACATCAAAAAACGAAACCTTAATGGTAGGCGATTATTATGATACCGATATTTTAGCGGGGATGAATGCGGGACTTGATACGCTTTTAGTCCACACAGGTGTCACAACGAAGAAGTTACTAGCTGGCTATGACCGAAAACCAACCTATGCGATTGATTCATTGGAACACTGGGAGCCGTAAGAAAAGGATGGATTGGTTTCCATCCTTTTCATTTAAAATTTTTTTTATTCAACATGCGCTGCGCGGTGAGCCAATCGGCTTGAGGCGGCAGCTGCGATTGCACCGATGATGTCATCTAGAAACGTGTGACATTCACCAGTTGATTTATCATTTAAACGGGCTAATATACCAGGCTTTTGCTTATCGATATAGCCATAATTCGTAAAGCCGATGGATCCATACACATTAACGATTGACAATGCTAGTATTTCATCCACGCCATAAAGACTTTCATCCGTTTTAATAATCGATTGAATTGGTTCTTCCAGCATGTTTTTTTCGGCTAGCATATCGAGCTGGATTCCCGTAATGATGGCATTTTGGACCTCTCGTTTAGAAATAACGCGCTCGACATTTGCGATACAGTCTTCCATTTTTAAGTTTTCGTGGTATTTTTCCTGTAAAAAAAAGACTAAATCCGCAATATCCTGAATTTCTACGCCTCTTTCTTTAATCCATCTTCGTGCTGTTTCCTCTGTTAAATCCATTTTTTTATTTTCTGCCATCCATTTATCACCTTTTCCTTGGAATTTTCACTATTCTTAATTCATAACATATGCAAGCTGTTTTAAAAAGGAACGAATGAACCATCACACACCCTTCTTACAGATTTCTCCTATAACGTTTTTCTTATACTTTTATTACGTAAGAAGACAACAAGTTTTCTGGGCTACTACATATATATGACATAAGAGCAGAAAAGAGAAGAGGTGGAAGCGTGCTTCAAAAATTACTTGAAAATAAATATGGTATTCAAGTAGATGAATACGTAAAGCTTGATTCCTATGATGCATTGAGAAGTAATGGCTGGCTATATTTAGTTGCCAAATCTGACGGAAGAGAAGCTGAAGATATTGATGAACTTGAGAAAATTGCTGAACATTTAAGAAAAAATGGAGATTCCCATGTTCCAGCCTTTTTACAATCTAGTGAGGGAGGATTCATTACCACCTGGGAGGACCATCAATATTGTGTGCTTGCAAATCGACAAACTGAAAAACAGGTAAAAGTAAAATTAGGAAGAAAGTTAGCTAAATTTCATGAACGCGGAAAAACAGTGCCATTTAAAATCGAAAGGACTAGCCGAATTGGGCAGTGGAAACAATTATGGGAAAAGCGGCTGGACCAAATTGAAAAAGTATGGAGCGAGCTTCTGTATCAAACACCTGAGGATGATTTTGAACGAATGTTTATTGATTCATTTCCCTATTATATCGGATTAACGGAAAATGCAATCCAGTATTTGGTGGATACTGAGCTTGACGATGAACCAAAGGAATCCGATAGTGGAACCGTATGCCATGAACGTTTTTCAAATGGCTCTTGGGGAGCTAATTATTACATTAAAGACCCATTTGATTGGGTTTTTGATCATCGCAGCCGTGACTTAGCAGAATGGACGAGAGAGCGATATTTCAGAAATACGCAAACCTACGAAATGGATGTGAGACAGTTTTTTGTTGATTATCAAAGTATGGCCCCTTTAACCTCCTTTTCGTGGCGGTTATTATTCTCACGCTTATTATTCCCGCTGCATTACTTTGAGTGCATTGAAAATTACTATATCACTCGATCGGAGCAGGAAAAGAAACTTCTTGAAGAGCAGTTAAGTAAGATGTTAAAACAATCAACAGAATATGAGCGTTTTCTAGGCAACTTTTATCATACTGTAGGAGCACCTTTAAAACCATTAAATATTCCTCAATTAGATTGGCTAACCATGAGATAATAAAAAAGCGATTGCTAGGGCAGCAATCGCTTTTTTTGGTTATTAAAATACTTGTTCTACTTCAACAACGCCAGGAACTTCTTCTAAAAGTGCTCTTTCAATTCCTGCTTTTAGGGTAATGGTTGAGCTCGGACAGCTTCCGCATGCACCTAGTAAACGAAGTTTCACAATACCATCCTCAACATCAACTAATTCGCAATCTCCTCCATCACGAAGAAGAAATGGACGTAATTTATCTAATACTTCCTGAACCTGCTCAAACATTTCTTGTACTTGTTCTGCCATACTTATCGTCTCCTTCCTCCTTATATTATAATGTCATTGAAGGGAAAAATCCATTCTCATGAAATGGGAATTCGCACATTTACAACCATATTTTTATGTTTACTAGTTTAAATGGTGTAAAATAGAAGAAAAAGCAAGGATGGATGGAATGACAAATACTACAGTTGAAATTATCCTCTATGGTGCCGAACAATTATGCCCGAGCTGTGTGAATTTACCCTCCTCAAAGGAAACATTCGAATGGCTAGAGGCTGCTATTGCAAGGAAGTTCCCAGAGCAGCAATTCAAGATGACATATGTTGACATTTATCAACCACCTACTGACAGTGAAAAAGAAAACTTTGCCAAACGAGTCATTGAAGAAGATATGTTTTATCCTGTTGTAGTAATTAAAGATAAAATTGTCGGTGAAGGCAACCCGCGGCTAAAAACAATTTTTAATGAGTTGGAAAAGTACGGGTACAAAGAAATATAAAAGAAGCATTCCAGATTCATGCTGGAATGCTTTTATTATATCAACCGTTATGGTACTTATAGAGCCAGAGGATTCCGGATTTTAACAGACGAGCAACTCGGCCAGTTATCGCTCTGTCTGCCATCATTCCAAAGCCATGTTTCTTACCGAGAGAACCTAGAACACCTTTTAATTTAATCGTTGGGAATTCTGTTGGAGGCTCCTCACCATTCCAGCGCTTTTTCAACACTTCGACGATTTGCTCTGCTTGTCCCTCTGCTAATTGAGCACTTGGGGCATGAGGGAGACTTGCACAATCCCCTAAAATAAAAACGTTCTCATCATTCGGTAAATGATGACGAGGAGTAATAATGAGCCTGCCTGAGCGATCCATCTCTTCCCCTAATTCACGAACAACCTGATTCGCCTGGATACCAGCTGTCCAAACAATCACATCACATGGAATTGGCTCATCATGGTTGTAAAGTAAATTTTCCTCCACTTTTGTGATATTAGAGTTGTTGATAATTTCAACATTATTTTTATGAAACCAATTTTCTACATATTTACTTAAGCGGTCAGGAAAGGCAGGAAGAATGTGCTTACCACGATCAAATAGTTTAATTTTTAGATCGTCACGACTTTCACTCAATTCACTGGCAAGCTCCACACCGCTAAGCCCTGCACCAACGATACCAACAACAGACCCAGGTCCTAAATTGTTTAGTACAGAATAGGTCATACGGGATTTTTCAATGCTCTGAATGCTGTAGGTATATTGATCTGCACCTGGTACACCATGATACTTGTCCTCACAGCCTAGACCAATGATTAAGTCGTCATAGCTGATGGGCTCGCAATCTTTAATCAGAACCTTTTTATTATCTTTTTCAATTCCTGTAACTTCTCCATATTTAATCTCTAATTGAGGGTGTTCTGGAAAAGAAACACGCAGCTCCTTATCGGATACAGTTCCTGCCGCCAAGGCATAATATTCCGTTTTCAAACAATGGTATGGAACACGGTCGACAAGTGTAATTCTTACATCCTCAGGTAAATTATTTGGAAGAAGTTCACTCAATATCTTCATTCCGCCGTATCCGCCACCGAGAATTACAAGGTTTTTCATTTTTTATTTCCCCTTTGTGTACACCAGTAATCATAATCTATATTTTGGTAAAAATATGAGACCTAGCAAGCTAGGTTAAGATAAAAATAATTGTAATACAGCCTTTAAATCCATTAAGAGTATATCTGAAATATGACAAAATAACAACACATATAACAATTTTATTGACAGAATCACATGAAACATGGTATTTGACGCAACTGGAGAAAGATAGTAGGATAATAAGTTGTGGAGAGGTGATTGCCATGTATAAACCAATTATTGAATTTTGTATCAGTAATCTCGCAAGCGGTGCTCAAAAAGCACTGGAGAAGTTAGAAAAAGACCCGAATCTCGATATTATTGAATATGGTTGTCTCGGTTATTGCGGGAAATGCGCTTCCACTCTTTACGCACTTGTAAACGGTGAAGTTGTAACAGGCGATACACCTGATGAACTTGTGGAAAATATTTACCAGTACTTAGATGAGAATCCAATGTTTTAATATAATGTCGCAAAATAGGGAGCGTATACTGCTTCCCTATTTTCTTATCATATACTACTCATAAGAAACGTATTAGTTGAGTCATGAAGACACAGTGTATATACTATTAAGAAAGACCTCAAATAAAGGAGGAAGAAATCTATGAGTAACGATGCAGTTATTATAACGGAAGCCGCGGCACTTCAAATAAGAGAAATGATGAAACACAATGAAGAAGAAGGTGCCCTATTACGAGTTAGTGTAAAGGGTGGAGGCTGCAGTGGTTTGTCATATGGTATGGGTTTTGATCATGAAGTGAAGGAAGAGGATCTCCATTTTGCGCAGCATGGAATTCAAATTCTTGTGGCTAAAGAAGATGCCCCTATTTTAAATGGGACAAAAATTGATTATAAGCAATCGATGATGGGCGGCGGATTTACCATTGAAAATCCAAACGCCATTGCATCATGTGGCTGTGGCTCATCATTCAGAACAGCAACAGCAACAGGTACACCGGAAGAATGTTAATAGTTAACAAAGGAAAAGGCGCTGATAAGGGCGCCTTTATTCATTACTTTCCAAACATTGACGAGCTGTGAAGTGGCTGGATTTTTGCTTTTGGATCGATAAATGCTTTCGCATTGTTAACGGCCGTTGGTGCTTCACCAAATCCGCAGGCAATTAATTTCACTTTACCTTCGTATGTGCAAATATCTCCAGCAGCATAAATTCCTGGAATAGCTGTTTCCATTTTAGAATTAACGACGATAGAATTCTTCTCGATTTGTAAGCCCCATTCTTTGATAGGACCTAGAGAGGAAACGAAACCATAGTTACAAATGACGGCATCAACATCAATGGCTTCTCTGCCTTCTCTGCCTTCTCCATTAACCCCTGTTAGGACAACTTGTTTAATGCCGTCGTCATCGCCAATTAATTCTGCAGGCACAAAAGGCGTTTTAACGATGACTTTGGAGTTATGCAAGTTTTCAACACTATGCTCATGGGCTCTGAATTTATCTCTGCGGTGGACTAGCGTTACTTCTTTGGCAATAGGCTCTAACATTAATGCCCAGTCCACAGCTGAATCGCCGCCGCCAAAAACAACAACCTTTTGACCTGCAAACTTATTAAGGTCATCAATAAAGTAATGAAGATTTTTACGCTCGTATTGTGTAGCGCTTTCAAGTTCTAAACGCCGTGGCTGGAAAGCTCCATTACCTGCTGTAATAATAACTGTCTTTGAATAATGAACTTCCGAATTGGTTGTTAATTTGAAAGTACCATCCTCTTGTTTTTCCAATTTCTCGACTGATTGTTCTAACGCTACGGCTGGCTCAAACTTTGCCATTTGTGCTTTTAAATTATTAATTAATTCTTGTGCACGGACTTTTGGAAATCCTGCAACATCGTAAATGTATTTTTCCGGGTATAGTGCCGATAATTGACCGCCTAATTGTGGTAAGCTTTCAATAATTTTTACTGAAGCTTGTCTCATGCCGCCATAAAAAGCTGTAAATAGACCGGTAGGGCCGCCCCCAATAATGGTTATGTCATAAACCTTTTGATTCTCTTGCACCATGTATCCCCCCAACTTATGTAATAACAGACTCTATTCCTTATAATATAACAAAAACATAAAATCCTCACAACTTTCAGGAAATATTCAGACAGTTAGTATAGGGTAAAATCAACCCATTTTATAAAAAATAATCAATTAAACTACTTGAAATTGTGAAGAGTTTAGCATAATATGTATGGAGGATAGATGTTAAATTTTTGTGACAAAAAAGTAAATCTTTTGTGTCAACAAAGTAAAACTTTTGTGTCAACAAAGTAAAACTTTTGTGTCACTGTACGTGAATTATATCACATAGTTTTTTCCTCTAATCAAAATAAAAATCATCAAAGCTGAGGAAGATAAGAACAAGTATTTTACTCAAAATAAAAAAGGTGGAAGTGATCACTTTGAGAAAGCCAAAAATTGTTATTGTTGGTGCGGGCTATGGCGGGCTTATGACAACTGTAAGGTTGCAAAAGCTTGTTGGAGTGAATGAAGCAGATATTGTTTTAATTAATAAGAATGATTACCATTATGAAACTACATGGCTGCATGAGGCTTCTGCAGGCACCCTTCATCATGACCGTGTACGTTATGACATACGTGATGTTATTGATAGAAGTAAAGTTGATTTTGTCCAGGATACGGTTATTGAAATCAATAAAGAGGAGAAAAAGGTAATCTTAGAAAAGGGCGAAGTACAGTATGATTATCTCGTTATAGCTCTTGGGGGCGAACCGGAAACCTTTGGTATCAAAGGGTTAAAGGAGTATGCTTTTGGGATTACAAATGTTAATTCTTCTCGCCAATTGCGTGAGCATATTGAGTATCAATTTGCCACTTATAATATGGAAGAAGAAAAGAATGACAATCGTTTGGTTATAGTTGTAGGCGGTGCAGGCTTTACTGGTATTGAATTCTTAGGTGAATTAACCAATCGAGTACCTGAGCTGTGTCACGAATACGATGTGGATTCACACAAAGTAAAAATTCTTTGTGTAGAGGCAGCACCAACTGTTCTTCCAGGCTTCGACCCAGAGCTTGTTAACTACGCTGTATCAACATTGGAGCGTAAAGGGGTAGAATTCTTAATTGGAACAGCGATTAAAGAATGTACACCTGATGGAATTATTGTAGCAAAAGGTGAAGAAGAACCTCGTGAAATTAAAGCGGAAACGGTCGTTTGGGCTGCGGGTGTCCGTGGAAATTCCATTATTGAAAAATCAGGATTTGAAGCAATGAGAGGCCGTGTAAAAGTACAGCCTGACCTTCGCGTACCTGGATTTGATGATGTGTTTATCATTGGCGACAGTTCACTTGTTATCAACGAAGAAATCAACCGTCCATATCCTCCTACCGCACAAATTGCCATGCAGCAGGGCGAAGTCGCTGCTCGTAACTTGGCTGCATTAATTCGCAACAAGACCGACCTTGAAACCTTTACGTTCGATAATAAAGGAACTGTATGTTCACTTGGTCATGACGATGCCATTGGTGTTGTATTTGGTAAAAAGGTAATGGGCGGCAAAGCATCCTTAATGAAAAAAGTAGTCGACAATCGTTCATTATTCATGATTGGCGGCGCTGGACTCGTATTGAAAAAAGGTAAATTTAACGTTTTTTAATTGAAAAGCGGAAGCGCCTTGTCCAGGGGCGACAGGCATAAGACGAGCCGGCGGGAAGGTTGTTCTTTAACCTTTCTGACGGATTGGCTTATGACCCCGAGCCCCTAGGCGCTGAAGCTAGACAGTATAATTATTCCTCAAAAAAAGGGCAGAGATATCTGTCCTTTTTTTGTTATTATAGAAATAAATCGTTTTGGCGGGAAGGAGATCTTATGAGTAATAAAGAGAAGCGAGGCAAGGTCTGGTTAGCGGTTGGAGGGATAGTCAAATCATCTGAGGGTCATTGGCTGGTTGTTAAAAAGCGGTACGGCGGTCTAAAAGGAAAGTGGTCACTGCCTGCAGGTTTTGTGGACGAAGGAGAGACGGCCGATGAAGCGGTTGTTAGAGAAGTTAAGGAAGAAACCGGTTTAGATTGCGTTGTTAAGGGATTGATAGGGCTAAGAACAGGTGTCATTTCTGAAGAAATTAGTGATAATATGCTTGTTTTTTTACTTGAACCACTCAACGAAGGGAGTATTAAACATCAAGAAAATGAGTTATTTGAAGCAAGGTTTATCGCACCTCAAGAACTCCTCCAAGAAGAAGATGCATCGATTATGCTGCACTTCCTGATCAATCACAGTGAATCGGTTACCAAGCCTGGATATGATGGACTAAACCCAGGGGACCACTTTAAATACAGTGCCTACAAATTATTTTTTTAATTTTTAGAAAATTTAAGTAACATTTAGTAAATAAAAGAAAACTTGTGATGTATCCGTTTTCTTACCCATTTTTGGTTGAATTTCGTCCTTTCCATTTGGTCAAATTCTTGATATATTATCAGAAAATTTAAATAATATTTCAAGGAGCTGATTTGAATGAAAACAACTAGCTTAGATACTAAAAATTGTGATTACTGTTCAGGAACAGGATATTTTCAATTACTGCTTGGGGGTTCTGAAACATGCACCTGCTGCGAGGGCTCTGGAAAAAAACAGGAAAAGTATTAATTCTAGCTTATACGGTTAATTAGAGCAGCTTCCACGAGATACTTCGGGAAGCTATTTTTTTGAAGTATTTCCCATGTATAGATATATAGTGTGTTAGGATTGACTCCCCAATGGACATTAAGTAAACTTATTAATGATGTGTAAAGGGGGTAAATCCATGCAGATGAGCATTGTTGTATTAATTATTTCGATATTATTATTCTTTGTGTTATTTTTTGGAATTGGTTTTATACTAAATATGCTTTTAAGAATGTCTTGGATCATGGCATTCATATATCCGATTATTGCTATTTTTATTGTTGATAAAGTTAAATTCATTGAATACATTACAAATAGTAAAGTGGCTTTTCAGGAACTTGGTCAAAAGCTGGGTTCATTAGCAACCGCTGATATCCTCATATTGCTGAGTGGGCTAGCTGGCGCAATTGCAGCCGGAGTTACCATTAAACTGTTGCGAAAAAATGGCTATCAAATGTTTTAAGACTTTTTCCTTTGTGAAAAGGTCTTTTTTTGTGGATACAAAATGGTTTTTACTCCTTTTTGAATAATTCCGAGCATGTTGGGAAATGAATATTTTGGGAGGAGTGAAAACTATTAATGAATAATATCAAAAATTGGACAAAGCGTTTTGCAATGACTGTTCTTTTTCTGCTCGCCATTCTAGTGACTGTTCAATCTATTACAGGTATAGATCTCAAATTCTTTTTTAAACAAATAGTCCAACTCGAGGCACACGCAGCTGCTAGCGAAACAGACGCTGTGACGCCGCCATTAGAGGATGCCTTTGACTGGTCAAAGTATCCGAAAAAAACAGTAATTGCAACAGGATATACAGCAGGCTTTGAATCCACAGGTAAAAATGAAAACCATCCTGAGTATGGAATTACCTATTCAGGTGTAAAAGTAAAACGAGATTTATATTCGACTGTAGCTGCAGACTTATCGGTTTTTCCGATTGGAACGATTCTGTTCATTCCTGGGTATGGGTTAGGGGTGGTAGCAGATAAAGGCGGGGCTATTAAAGGAAATAAAGTCGATCTTTATTATGAAACAGTTGATGATGTTTATAACAAGTGGGGTAAAAAGGAAATCGATGTTTATATCATTGAACAGGGTAATGGAAAACTTACAGAGTCCCAATTACAAGCATTAAATGAAGACAAATCCATGCAGGTATTCCGTCAGCAATATATTGGTTCAGAGAGAAAATAATGCAGGCATCGAGCCTGCTATTTTTATTGTTGTAATGGAATGAATATATTTAGAAAGTCGAAATATATTCATATTTCCGATATAATAAAAAGGTATTTTATTTGGAGGTGGAAACATGTTTGAGGTTAAAAATGAAATAGATTTCTCAGCAGCACATGAGGGCTTAGTTATTGGACTTTTTGACAAGCAAGAGAAGTTCAGCGGTATCCTTGAAAACCTGGATGAGAAATTCAAAGGGCAATTAACGGAACTTGTGAGAGCTGGGGATATTTCTGCCAAGTTTAAAAATATTAGCAAAGTACATAGTTTTGGTAAAATCGGTGCAAAAAGAATTTGGTTTGTGGGTCTTGGAAAGGAAAAGGAATTTAACTTCGAGAGGCTGAGTGAGGCTTTAGGGAGAGCATATAAGGCTCTAAAAGCAAGCAAGCTTCAAGAATGTGCTGTCCTTGTGGATTCTTTTACAGCAGATTCATTAGATAGACTAGAGGCAGCACATGCTGTAAGCGAAGCATATGCATTAGCCAGCTATCAATTCCGCGGCTACAAGCAAAAATCAAATGAACCAGAAAAAAGGATAGAAAAAATAACGGTTTACAGTGAAAATAATGATTTAGAGGATATTAAGGCTTCGCTAACAGTGGGGCTTGCTTTTGGAAATGGTACCAACTCAGCTCGCACACTAGTAAATATTCCAGGTAACTTGCTGACAGCAAAGGACATGGCGGAATATGCACAAGAGCTTGCTGCCAAATATGATTTTGAAATTGAAATTCTTGATAAGGAAGAGATTGAAAAGCTGGGAATGGGAGCTTTTCTAGCTGTTAACCAAGGTTCCACAGAACCACCTAAGATGATTGTTTTAAAGTATCAAGGGAAAGAACAATGGCAGGATGTTATAGGATTGGTTGGTAAAGGAATCACCTTTGACACGGGCGGCTATTCAATCAAAACAAAAGCGGGCATTGTAGGGATGAAGACAGACATGGGAGGAGCTGCGGCTGTTCTTGGTGCAATGGAAATCATCGGGGAATTAAAACCAGAACAAAATGTTGTCGCAGTAATTCCTTCAACGGATAATATGATTTCCGGTAATGCCTTTAAACCTGACGATGTAATCACCTCTATGAGCGGGAAGACAATTGAAGTGTTAAATACAGATGCAGAAGGCAGACTTGTTTTAGCAGACGCTGTAACCTATGCAAAACACCATGGTGCAGAATATTTAATTGATGTTGCAACCTTAACAGGCGGGGTTATCACTGCGCTTGGACTTCACACAACAGGTGCTATGACGAATCACGAAACATTATATGAACAAGTCTTAGAAGCGTCAATGGAAGCTGGTGAGCCAATGTGGCAGTTACCGTTGTTCGAGAAAGACAAAGAGCGAGTTAGAAATAGTAAGGTTGCAGATTTAAACAACTCTCCTGGCAGTGAGGGACATGCGATTGTAGCAGGAGCCTTTATTGGTGAATTTACAGAAGGTACTCCTTGGGTACATCTAGATATTGCGGGTACTTCTACGACTTCTAGGGAACACGATCTTGGTCCGGCTGGGGCAACTGGTGTAATGACTCGAACGCTTGCATTATTTGTTGAACGCTTTGAACCCATTGAAAAATAGTAATTGGCCCAACCCATCTCTTCCTTACTCGCATATGAAGTAGTGTAGGCAAGTATAGCGAATAGGAGGTTTGGCTGCATGTATTATTATCGAAGCCCGTATCCTAAACATAACCAAAGATTTATTGGCTTTGGGCTGCCATTTTTGGGTGGTTTAGTTGGTGGACTGTTAGGAAGTGCTTTAATCTATCCTCGGCCATTTTATGGGTATCCCCGCCCGTTTTATGGTTACCCTGTTTATGGCCCGCCGGCATATGGTTACCCTGGATACGGAGCACCTTTTTATTATTAGTTTGTTTGCAAAAAACAGCTTTCGAGGCTGTTTTTTCTTTTTTGTTAAAGGGAAATTCCACAGACAAAGAGAATATAAGGAATAGATTTCGAAAGGGGCAGATGCAATGATTAAAAACACTTTGATTGAAACGTTAGGGATTGAAATAACACATTTAGAAGCTGGAAAAGTAATCGCAACGATGCCTGTTGATGAAAGGACTCGCCAGCCATTTGGATTGTTACACGGCGGTGCTTCGGTGGCATTAGCAGAAACAGTCGCAAGTATTGGTGCATTTGAATTGGTAGATAAAGAAACAGAAGGTGCTGCTGGCTTAGAAATTAATGCAAATCATGTTCGGCCTATCACAGAGGGAACTGTAACTGCTGTTGGGACGATCCTTCATAAAGGAAAGTCCACAATGGTTTGGGATATCAAAATAAGTGATGAACAAGATCGTCTTATTTGCGTATCAAGATGTACAATCGCCATTATTCAATTAAAAAAGTAAAGAAAATAAAGATGGGAATTATTCCATCTTTTTTTTAATACAATTGAAAAAATATTTAAAAAATTCATGTCAATTTCGTGATATAATATAAGAAATATAGAGAATTAGTACAATACTTTGTACATGTTTCTTTATATAATGGTAGTAAGAAAAGTGTCAAAAAGGTGGTGAAAGAATGAAGGAAAAGAGACAAACTATCTTTATTGATTTTGAATTTACAATGCCGGAACGAAATGTTCGTATGAAGAATTTTTTTGCAGAGATTATTGAGGTTGGACTCGTGGCAGTTGTTGATGATCAAATTACAGAGCAATTCTCCTCCTATGTAACACCACTTAAATTCCCAATCCTAACGGAACGCTGTAAATCATTCTTACATATTTCACAGCAGCAGGTTGACCAGGGAATTTCATTTTATGAACTCATCCGAAAGTTAGGTGAATTCAATAATCAATATGAAACTACCATCGTCACTTGGGGAAATATGGATATGAAGGTTCTTCGGCATAATTGTTTAGAAGCAGGTGTGGCATTTCCCTTTAAAGCCACAGAATTGGATTTATCAATGGAATATAAGCGGTTTTTTGGCGATCAAAATCAAACAGGATTATGGAAGGCCGTACAGGAATATGGTAAAGAAGGAACTGGAAGACATCACAGGGCACTGGATGATGCGCTGACTACTTACAATATATTCCGGCTTGTTGAAAAGGATAAACGCTATTTAGAAAAGCCCAAACCAACTACGATTGGTGACCGCATTGACTTTTCAAAACTATTAAATGAATTCGCATAAAAGGCCAAATCATTCAAACTGATTTGGCCTTAAATTATTTATTTAAAATAATCTTTTTCTAAAGATGCAATACTTTTTAAACTCATTTCTGCCCAAGAGGTTGTATTTTCTGTAAGTTCCGTTATCATTTTATCAACTGCTTGTCTTAATGATTCGAGATAGTCTGGCACTTCTTCCTTGAAAGGCTTTACCATTTGTTTTGGGATATTGGCTTGCTCACGATAGGAGAGAGCTTTCCTCTCATGGAAAATAAGTACATCCGCTTCTTTTGGATTATGTAAATCCCCTTGCATTGGATGTTTTAAAACCGCTAAAACTCTGACTAAATAATGCTGGTGACGAACCTCGGTTATTTCCCCAATATATTTTCCTGTTTTATAAATGCCGGTAACAACTTCGCCAATCTGCAATTCTGACATCTAGTTTTCCTCCTCACTCTACTACCTTACTTTATTATATAAAAAACAAAGTGCAAAAAACAAAATTATCGGTTAAATTAATTAAATGGAGGGATGATAAATGAGAAAGAATTTGCAATTTTTATTACTGTTAATCATTGGAGTTCTTGTCTTGGCCGGGTGTGGGACAAGCAAGGAGAAAGAGGAAGCGGCACCGAAGAGTACTGCTCCGAATGCAGAGGAAAAGGAAGGGAGCGATCAAGTGGCAAACGCAGTTTATCCTCAACTTTCGAATGAGGTTTCTGAAAATGAAAAACTCGTTGAAATAGAAACGACTATGGGAAACATAAAAATTAAATTATTCCCCGAATATGCTCCAAAAGCAGTAGAAAATTTTTTGGAGCATAGTGAAGAAGGGTATTATGATGGTCTGATTTTTCACCGGGTTATTAACGACTTCATGATTCAGGGTGGTGACCCGAATGGAGATGGAACAGGTGGGGAAAGTATTTATGGAAAGCCATTTGAGGATGAATTCTCAAACAATCTTTTTAATTTACGTGGAGCCTTATCGATGGCTAATTCAGGAGCAAATACGAATGGAAGTCAATTCTTTATCGTGCAGAAAAAATCAGTGGATCCATCCATTAAAACGGAAATGGAAAAGGCTGGCTTTGCGAATGAGGTAATTGAGGCCTATGAAGAATTAGGAGGCACACCTTGGCTAGACAATCGCCATACCGTATTTGGGCATGTGGTTGAGGGCATGGACATAGTTGATAAAATTGCTGAAACGCCTGTAGACCCAAAGGATAAACCAGAAAAAGATGTGGTGATTAAAGGGATTAAGGTATTGAAATAATTTGTGAGATTCAATTTATGGCAGGATACACTTTTTGTTGCTATAATTAATCATTAGTGACATTCCTTTATAGAAAGGGAGAGAAAAATGTTTCAGCCATTCGTATTATCATTATTTTTATACTTTCCTGAAGATAAATCCGAATATGGCCCAGCGGCCATTACGTTTACTATCTTTTTAATCGGTGCCTTTTTAACCATGAGGTACATTATCAAAATCTCTAAACGTGAAGCTATGAAAGCGAAAGAACTAGAAGAAAAAATAATGTCTCAACAGCATAGTCAAGGAAACAGTGAACATTAAGCTGTTTCTTTTTTTTAAATAATTTTCCCGACCCTAGATAATACTATGACAAAATGTCTATTTTGGGGGGATTTGTATGAAGCGAGTTTGGATGATGATTCCAATTATCCTGCTCACGGGTTGTTTGGAAAAGGAGATTACAAAACTTGATGTTAAAATGGTAAATGATAAGGGAGATTCTGTTGGAACCATTACAATTCAAGAAGTTTCAAGTGGAGTAAAATTATATTTGAAGTTAAATGGACTTCCTCCAGGTGAGCATGCCCTTCACATTTATGATAAGGGTCAATGCAAAACTCCAGATTTTAAATCAGCTGGCGAACATTTAAACCCCGATGATAAAGAGCATGGTCTTTTACACCCAAAGGGCTCGCATGCTGGTGACCTTCCTAATTTAATTGTAGACGATGATGGGTCTGTAAAGGGAGAATTAATGGCAGCTAATGTAACGTTAAAAGAGGGGAAGAAATCCCTTTTTCCCAAGGATGGAACCTCCCTTGTGATTCATGAAGAAAAAGATGATGGGATGACCCAGCCCGAAGGAGATTCTGGTGCAAGGATTGCATGCGGTGAAATATCCAAGGATGGAAAGAAATAATTAGACGTAACAAGCCTGTTTCTTCATAATTGAAGGACAGGCTTTATTAATAATAAATCTAGGAGAATTCATATATGAAAAATCAATTATTTTATCAAGACGCATACATAAAATCATTTACAGCAAAAGTTGTTACAAAAGGAAAAGATGAGGATGGAAAAGACTATATTGTGCTGGATCAAACTGCTTTCTACCCAACAGGCGGAGGACAGCCCCATGATATTGGAACCATTGAAAACATTAAAGTACTAAATGTGGAGGAAACAGATGAGGAAGTTCGTCACTACCTCGAAAGCGAAGTACATGATGTCAGCTCTCCCGTATATGGTGTGATCGATTGGGATAGAAGATATGATCATATGCAGCAGCATGCTGGACAACATATTCTTTCTGCTGCCTTTGAACAACTATATGGACACAAAACAATCGGCTTCCATCTAGGAAATGAAACGTTAACAATTGATTTAGAGGCAGCTAATCTTTTGGAATCGGAGGCATTGAAAGTAGAGGAACTAGCCAACAAGATTATATTAGAAAATAGACCCATTGAAACGAAGTGGGTAACAGAAGATGAGTTAGTTAATTATGATTTGCGAAAAGAGACAAAGGTAAAAGAGGATATTCGGCTTGTCATTATTCCAAACTTTGATTATAACGGCTGTGGAGGAACTCATCCGAATGCAACGGGTGAAGTCCAAGCCATAAAAATAATAGACTGGGAAAGACAAAAGAAAAAAGTCCGCGTTCAATTTGTTTGCGGAAATCGTGTTTTGAAACAGTTTCACCAAAAAAACAGGGTGCTTATAGAGCTAACGAAATTACTTAATGCCCCTGAAAAGGATATGCAGGAGGCAGTAACTCGGCTTCTAGAAAATAGTAAATCAATGGAGAAAGAATTAGAACAATCACTTGAGACCCTGCTGCACAACGAGGCAAAGGGTTTATTAGAAAAGGGTAAAGGTGATAACAAAATTGTTAGTGGTGTGTTTCAAAACAGAAGTATTCAGGAACTGCAAAAATTAGCCCGGATGATTATTGCAGAGGATGAAGAAACCATCGTGTTATTCGTTTCTCAAAATGAAAATAGGCTGCAGCTTGTTGGTGCACGAGGGACGGCAGAAAATGCAAGCATGAAAAAGGTAATAGGAAATGCACTTTCGATCATTAATGGTAAGGGCGGCGGAAGTGATTCATTTGCGCAAGGAGGAGGAGAAGCCATCATTACAGGTGAAAAAATGATGCTGCATTTGTTGGAGTTAATCCAATAGCGATGGTTGTTAATAAAACTTTCATATATAATAATTTAGAAAGTAGTAAGGGAAGGTGTGGGTTTGATGGGATTTTTTGATGGTATGATGGGAAATGCCGCAGAGGTAAACCCTGCAGATGCACAAAGGGAATTCGCTAGAATTCTTGCGGAGAATGAAAGAATTGAAAAAGCGTATAAGTTGATTAGAGATTTATTTATTTTTACCAATAAACGGCTGATTCTAGTGGATAAGCAGGGGCTAACAGGAAAGAAGGTTGAGTATCATTCCATTCCCTATAAAAGTATTACCCATTTTAGCATTGAGACGGCGGGAAGCTTCGATTTGGACGCAGAATTAAAAATCTGGATCTCAGGTAATGCACTCCCACTTCAAAAACAATTTAACAAGAACTTAAATATTTATGAACTTCAAACAGTACTTGCAGAATATGTCCTGAAATAGAAAAGCAGAAGGAGGAGACTCATGGAAAGTGAAATGAAAACGAATTTGCAATTTGTGGATGCGTTAAACGAATGGGACCCTTTCAAATTAAAGAATGGAAATTATGACACCGAGATAGCTGATACCATCCAAGCCATTCATGAGTTAGACAACCCAGAGGCATTAGCAGCAAGAATACAAAGTATATATGAATTTTCCTTTGAGAGAATCATACCTATACAACAGTGCTTGAACATTGCTAATGAACTGCTGATGATAAAGGAAAATGACTCATGTACGATATAAAATGACAGCATAGGCTTAAAGATACCTTTAAGCTTGCTGTCGTTTTTTTAGGCTAAGAATTGTTTAATGTGCTGAAAAACATCCTCAGGACGTTCCTCAGGAACTAAATGACCCGTTTCCCTTAAAATAACCAGTTCAGATTCTCTTAAATCATTTTTCAAGCGCTTCCCGACAGATAACGGAACAACTTTGTCATACTCACCCCAAATTAATAAACATGGATGGGCAATTTGATTGAGCACCATCGTAGAGAGGTCCCCTTCATGGTCGCGAATCATTCTGGTTAAGGCAAGGAAAATTTCATCCTTTAAAAAAGGCTGTACATAACCAAAAAGCATCTCATCACTTATTAAGGAGTGGTCATGTACGACATTTTGAAGATTTTGCATGATACCTGAACGAGCGAGAAAAAACTTTACATAAAGATGAAAATAAGGAATGTAACTGCCAATGATCAATGGCAGTTTTGAACGTTTGGAATAGGATGAACTGCAAAGCAGGACGGCCTTTTCTGTTAATTCTGGCTGTTGATGCAGGATGTTGAGGACAATTTGCCCGCCCATTGAATGACCAATAAGAGTAATTTCTTTTAAACCAAGTGTAGAAATGAGCTGAATAACCGTTTGGGCAAGATTACGATAGGAATAAACAAACTGGTTGCTCTTCCCGCTCTTTCCGAAAGGAGGGAGGTCAATAGAAACGACTTGATATTCTTTATTTAAAAAGGGAATCAATCTACGATAGCTAAAAGTGGAGGAAAGAAATCCATGAAGCAGGACTAGTGTCCTTTCGGAATTAGGGTTTGGATAAAATTCATAATAAATATTAATATCATTCACTAGCTGGTTACGGTAAAAAACCTTCTCTTCCACGTATGTAACCCACCTTCTATTGAATTGTTCGTGATAATAATTTCTCCAGTCGTCTCTTTTTTCACACATATTCCTAGATTTTTTTTCAAAAAAAAGAGGACACACCTTATTAGGTTGTCCACTTCAAAAAAGGGGGGAATACTAGAAAGCTTATAAATTAATGATTTCCCATCTTTGCTTAATTTATACAGTCATAATAAAAATTAAATGTGTTGATCGAGTTGGTCTAAAGATAGTTCAGAAGCTGGAATGTCAAGGACGGTAGACAATTTTAAAATGGTTTGCCTACTTGGAATTTGCTCGCCAGATTCATATTTTTCGATTGTATGAATCCCTACTCTAATTTTTTGTGCCAGTTCCTCTTTTGTCATTTTCAAGTGTTCTCGATACGTTTTGATCGTACTGCCAATTGTATTCACAATAATCACCTCTCCCACTAAGACAATATCTCATTTTTATTTTAACATAAATTTCTTTTTTTTAGGAAAAATCCTATTTGAACATTATGTTAACGTTTTCTCTTCCTTCCTGAGGAAAACCTTTTTTGATTATATGTTCACAATGTGCTATAATTTCTTATTGCGTATATAGAAGATAAAATAATTATTTCTTAGGAGTGTTTTCATGACAGAAAAGATCGAAACTGGAAGTGTAGTAACAGGTAAAGTAACTGGAATTCAACCATATGGTGCGTTCATAGCATTAGATGAAAATACACAAGGCCTTGTGCATATTTCAGAAATCACACATGGTTATGTAAAAGACATTAACGAACATCTTAAAGTTGGAGATGAAGTTAACGTAAAAGTATTGTCAATTGATGAAAATGCTGGAAAAATTGGTTTATCTATTCGTGCAACGGAAGAAGCTCCTGTTCAACAGGCTGTTGCTAAACCAAAGAAACCTCGTAAGCGTCAAGCAGCTGCAATTGTACCAGAAGTTGATGGACAACAAGGCTTTAACACGTTAAAAGATAAGCTGCAAGAATGGATTGACCAATCTCAACGCGAAGATTTAATCAAGAAATAATAAGCATAAAAAAACCTAGCACCATGCTATTAACTAGCAGGAGCTAGGTTTTTTTATTTAAAAATAAGATTTTTTCTGTATTTGTTCATTCTTTTTAAATGCTCGGCTACAATAGGTATGTACATAACTCACCAACGAAACGGAGGAAAAGTTTAATGGCAGCAGAAAAGAAAACTAAAGGCTTAATAGAACAAACCGAAAAATACGGGGCACACAATTACCACCCGCTTCCAATTGTTATTTCACGTGCTGAAGGAGTCTGGGTAGAGGATCCAGAAGGAAATAAATATATGGATATGTTAAGTGCTTATTCTGCAGTTAACCAAGGCCATCGCCATCCAAAAATTATTCAAGCATTAAAGGATCAAGCGGATAAGGTAACGTTAACTTCACGTGCCTTTCATAATGACCAATTAGGTCCATGGTATGAGAAAATATGTAAATTAACAAGTAAAGAAATGGCACTCCCTATGAACACAGGTGCGGAAGCCGTTGAAACTGCAGTTAAAGCAGCACGACGCTGGGGCTATGATGTAAAGGGGATTGATGAGAACCAAGCTGAAATTATCGCTTGTGTAGGAAACTTCCATGGCAGAACGATGACGGCAGTTTCCTTGTCCTCTGAAGCTGAATATAAACGAGGATTTGGACCAATGCTTCCGGGAATAAACCTTATTCCTTATGGAGATTTAGAAGCACTGAAGTCTGCTATTTCCGCCAATACGGCAGCATTTTTAATTGAACCAATTCAAGGGGAAGCGGGAATTGTTATCCCACCTGAAGGCTTTATGAAAGCAGCCTTTGACATATGTAAAGAAAATAATGTTCTCTTTATTGCAGATGAGATTCAAGCTGGCTTAGCTCGTACCGGAAAAATGTTTGCGTGCGAATGGGAAGGAATACAGCCTGATATGTATATCCTTGGTAAAGCACTTGGCGGCGGTGTTTTCCCAATCTCATGTGTTGTGGCAAATAATGATATTTTAGGTGTATTTAATCCAGGTTCTCATGGTTCTACTTTCGGAGGAAATCCACTGGCATGTGCAGTATCAATTGCTGCTCTGGATGTACTGATTGACGAAAAGCTCTCCGATAAATCATTAGAATTAGGGGAATATTTTGTTAGAAAATTAAAGGAAATTCGTAATCCAAGGATTAAAGAAGTACGAGGCCGTGGCTTGTTTATCGGGGTAGAATTAACAGAGCCAGCACGAAAATATTGTGAAGAACTAAAGGAGCAAGGGCTTTTATGTAAGGAAACGCATGATACTGTGATTCGTTTCGCTCCTCCTCTGATTATTACGAAAGAAGAATTAGATTGGGCAATAGAACGTATTAATAACGTGCTTGCCTAAATGAAAAAAAACTGAGGTGCCAAAATGGGGAAGAATGATGTACAAAAAAGTGCAGGTGAAAATGATAAAGAGAAAGAGAACTTAAATCTTCTTACCTCCACGCAGGTTGTTATTCATGATGCTTTAAAAAGACTGGGGTTTACAGATAATGCGTTTGAGATCTTGAAAGAACCTATCAGAATGTTGAATGTGAGGATTCCGGTTCGGATGGATGATGGGTCTGTTAAAGTTTTTACTGGCTATAGAGCGCAGCACAATGATTCAGTAGGACCGACCATCGGCGGTGTACGTTTTCATCCAAAGATCAATGAAGATGAAATAAAGGCATTGTCCATGTGGATGAGCTTGAAATGCGGAATTGCTGATTTACCCTTTGGAGGCGGAAAGGGTGGTATCCTATGTAACCCTCGAACTCTATCATTGGGTGAACTTGAACGCCTAAGCCGCGGGTATGTACGTTCCATTAGTCAAGTTGTGGGTCCAACGAAAGATATCCCGGCACCAGATATGTATACAAATTCTCAGATTATGGCCTGGATGATGGATGAATATAGTCGTCTCCGAAAATTTGACTCCCCTGACTTTATAACAGGAAAGCCACTCCTTCTTGGGGGGTCAGAAGGCAGGGAAGAAGCAGGAGCACTAGGGGTAGCCATTTGTATAGAGGAAGCTGCAAAAATACGAGGACTTTCGATAAAGGGATGCCGTGTTATTGTGCAGGGATTTGGTAATGCTGGAAGTTACATTGCAAAGTTTATGCACCAATCGGGGGCCATTATCGTTGGGATTTCTGATGTCTATGGCGCCCTTTACGACCCGGATGGCCTAAATATTGAGTATTTACTTCAGCGCCGTGACAGTTTTGGTACGGTAACTAGCCTGTTTGACGGAACCATTACCAATGAGGAATTACTTGAACAAGAATGTGATATTCTTGTACCAGCAGCGACCTCCAATCAAATTACAGCTAAAAATGCTTCAAGTATAAAGGCCAAGATCGTAGTGGAAGCTGCCAATGGCCCGACGACCAGGGAAGCAACAAGAATTCTTTCTGAAGGTGGCATACTGCTAGTTCCTGATGTTTTGGCTGGAGCCGGAGGAGTGACGGTCTCTTATTTTGAATGGGTCCAGAATAAGCAAGGGTATTATTGGGATGAAAAAGAAGTGGCAGATAAATTACGTGAGAAGATGGTCAGTGCTTTTCAACAAATTTATACTATCTCAAAAAAACACAATGTAAATTTACGTGTTGCCGCTTATATGGTTGGTGTAAGAAAAATGGTAGAAGCTTCAGAATTTAGAGGCTGGATATAAAAAAATCCTTGCAAAAAACTGCAAGGATTTCTATTTTTTATCGTGTGGTTTCTGTTTCTGGATCCCGTACATACGCTTCATTTGGCTTGAAGAGAAGTCCAAGATTAATCAGTCCAGCGATTCCAACTAATCCATAAATAATTCTTGATAGCGCTGAATTATCACCAAAAATGGCTTCCACTAAATTAAATCCAAAAAAACCAATTAATCCCCAATTAATAGCACCGATGATTGTAAGAATTAAAGCAATTCTTTGAATCGTACTCAAGCAGGATTCCTCCTATCAGATTTATGTTCCCTATTAGATTGCAGATAAATGTATATAAATATTCATTTCTGTTTCTTTGCAAAAAAAATTTTTTTCAATAATAATGAAATGTGAAAGGATGGTGCATTTCATGCAAAATTTCACATTTTGGAATCCGACCAAATTAATTTTTGGTAAAGGGCAGCTTGAGCAATTAAAAAAGGAAATACCTCTCTATGGACAAAAGGTCTTAGTGGTTTATGGCGGCGGCAGCATTAAACGCAGCGGTCTTTATGACAAGGTGATAAACCTACTAAAAGAAATACATGCACAGGTTTTTGAATTACCGGGGGTAGAACCTAATCCTCGAATTACAACGGCACGTAAGGGAGTAGAAATATGTAAAAAGGAAGGTATTGACGTCCTTTTAGCTGTTGGCGGCGGCAGTGTTATCGACTGTACGAAGTTAATTGCCGCTGGCGCTAAATATGACGGAGATACATGGGACTTGGTAATAAAAAAGGCAGCCGTAACAGATGCACTTCCTTTTGGAACAGTTTTAACTTTAGCTGCAACAGGTTCTGAAATGAACTCTGGATCTGTTATCACCAATTGGGAAACGAACGAAAAATACGGCTGGGGAAGTCCGCATACCTTTCCGAAATTCTCGATTCTAGATCCTGTACATACTTTTTCCGTTCCAAGAGATCAAACGATATATGGAATTGTCGATATGATGACCCATGTATTAGAGCATTATTTTCATTTAGAAGAGAATACATTATTCCAGGATCGTATGTGTGAATCGTTACTAATAACTATTATGGAAACTGCACCTAAATTGCTTAAGGACTTAGAAAGCTATGAACATCGAGCAACCATTCTTTATAATGGGACAATGGCTTTAAACGGTATTCTAAATATGGGTTATCGCGGCGATTGGGCTACCCATAATCTTGAACATGCCGTTTCAGCTGTATATGACATCCCACATGGCGGGGGCCTTGCGATTTTATTTCCTCACTGGATGAAACATAATCTTAAGGTAAAACCAGAGCGCTTTAAACAGCTCGCCGAGAGAGTGTTTGGGGTTGATCCAGAAGGGAAAAGTGCAGAGGAAGCAGGCCTAGCAGGAATTCAAAAATTACGTGAGTACTGGAATAGTATTGGAGCACCTGGGCGTTTAGCAGACTATAATATTGATGACAGCAAAATTGACTTGATGACTGACAAAGCAATGGTGTACGGTGAATTTGGCAATTTTACTAAATTGAATAGAGAAGATGTAGAAAAGATTTACCGTGAGTCATTGTAAAAAATAACGGGCATTTTTAATGCTCGTTTTTCCTTTTCGACAAAATCTTTAAAATGTAAAAAAATTGGCGAAAATGGGTACGCTTACAAGGGAAGCCCATTCTTGATAATCTGTCCAGCATTGGTTAAAGTGAGTATTGAAAATAAAATATTGGAGGATTACATACATGACACACATACGTTTTGATTATTCAAAAGCGTTAGCCTTCTTTGCAGAACATGAGATTACATATTTACGCGACGCCGTGAAGGTCGCACACCATTCCCTGCATGAACAGACAGGAGCAGGAAGTGACTTTTTAGGCTGGATAGAACTTCCTGCAAATTATGATAAGGAAGAATTTTCACGTATTAAAAAAGCGGCAGAAAAAATTAAGGCCGATTCAGATGTACTCCTTGTGATTGGGATTGGCGGATCGTATTTAGGCGCAAGAGCTGCAATTGAAATGCTTCAGCATAGTTTCTACAATGCCCTGCCAAAAGAAAAGCGTAAAACACCACAAATTATTTTTGTTGGCAATAATATCAGCTCCACTTATATGAGAGATGTTATGGACGTCCTGGACGGAAAAGACTTTTCCGTCAATGTTATTTCAAAGTCTGGAACGACAACGGAGCCAGCGATAGCCTTTAGAATCTTCCGTAAACTTCTTGAGGAAAAGTATGGTGCTGAAGAAGCAAAGAAGAGAATTTATGCAACAACAGACAAAGCAAGAGGTGCACTGAAAACCTTGGCCAATGAAGAAGGTTATGAATCCTTTGTTATCGCAGATGATATTGGTGGACGCTATTCAGTATTAACAGCAGTTGGTTTACTTCCTATAGCTGTAAGTGGTGCGGACATTGATAAGATGATGCAGGGAGCTTCTAAAGCACAAGAAGACTTCAGCCATTCAGAGCTAGAAGAAAATCCTGCTTACCAATATGCAGCTGTTCGAAATGCTCTTTATAATAAAGGGAAAACGATTGAAATGCTAATCAATTACGAGCCTGGACTTCAATACTTTTCAGAATGGTGGAAGCAACTATTTGGAGAGAGTGAAGGAAAAGACCAAAAAGGAATTTACCCTTCTTCCGCTAACTTCTCAACCGATCTACATTCTTTAGGACAATATGTACAAGAAGGCCGCCGTGATTTGTTTGAAACAGTCATTAAGGTGGAAAAACCACGCCATGAATTGACGATTGAAGAGGCAGATAGTGATTTAGACGGCTTAAATTATTTAGCAGGACAATCCGTTGACTTTGTAAACAACAAAGCATTCCAAGGAACAATGCTTGCACATACAGATGGAGGCGTACCAAACTTAATCGTATCCATTCCTGAATTGGATGAATACACATTTGGCTACCTAGTCTATTTCTTCGAAAAGGCATGTGCAATGAGTGGATACCTCCTAGGAGTAAATCCATTCGACCAGCCAGGAGTCGAAGCATACAAAGTAAACATGTTTGCATTATTAGGAAAACCAGGTTTTGAAGAGAAAAAGGCTGAATTAGAAAAAAGACTTTAAAAGCAATTGATTGATTTTGGCACTCTGTTAATTGGAGTGGAAGGCACGAGACTCCTGCGGGAGGACGGGGCAGGGGAGACCCCGCAGGCGCGTAAGCGGCGAGGAGTAGGAAAAGCGGAAGCGCCTTGTACAGCCCCGACAAGCGCTGGAGGGCCTGACGATGAAGTCGTTCTTTGACTTCAACGTTGGGACCGAAGCGACTCGAGGGGCTAGGCGCAGCAGCTAGACAGGCTCCCCGAACCGCCCGCGGAAAGCGAAGTGCCTGGAACGGAAATCAACAGACCCAATTCAGCACAGCAAATAAAAAAGTAGAGTACTGACAAAATCAGTACTCTATTTTTTATCTTTTTTGGAGGGCTGTTTTCGTAAAGATTGTTGTTAAAATCTTAAAGCCGATTTTAACGTGGAAATAGTTATTTTGCGATTTTGAATTTAGTTTGCAGGCTCTTTTTTTAAATTTTGTTTCAAAAAGCAACAAAGTTTAAGAAAAGAGCCTTTGGAGAAACTAATAAATAATAATGATGATAAGGGGGTTTAATCATGATTGAAATACCATCAAGTGTAGAAGGTAAGCAGTTTGATTTGTATAAGCTGGAACAAAAATTAAAGCCAATCGGTTATTCAATCGGCGGTAACTGGGATTATGACCATGGTGCCTTTGACTACAAAATAAATGATGAAGTGGGATATCAATTTCTGAGGCTGCCATTTTCAGCCATCGATGGACAGTTAGACGCACGAAACTGTACAGTGGAGCTTGGCACTCCATTCCTATTGTCTCATAAATATCAAATAGGACTTGATGACCATATTGGTGACGCAGGCACTTTAAATCAATTTTCCGAACCAGTTGATAAGGACGCCAGTTTTCCTGAACAGTATATTGAAACAGGGAAGACTCTTGTAAAGGAACTCGAATCTATATTAAGTACAGAATAAACCCGTTAGGAATATTGTACTAGAATAATGTTCACGAAAGATACAATAATTTTTACTAATTCTACTTGTATTATATTGTTAAAATTTATAAATTAAGGTTAATAATATAAATATGTTATAAACATGAAAAGAGGTTGGAGCTATGGAAACTAGCATGGACTATTTGTTAACTGATATTGAAAAAACGAGGATAGAAATGATTGGTTTAGCACAACAATATGGATTCTCGAACCCAAATGTTGTTCAATGCAGCCAAAAGCTCGACCTTCTCTTAAATGTATACGGTAATATACAAATAAAGCATTAAATCATAGTAAAAATAACCTTTCGTTCATTCGGAAGGTTATTTTTTTTATTTAAAGCCTTTTTAGGGAGGAAAACAATTGATAAAAAGGAATAATTTCCATTCCATATGCAAACTTTATTAAACATAAGGTTAAATAGAGGACACAGGTTTACGAGGTGTGAATGAGTGTACACTGATACGAAAAAAGAACTGAAGTTCATCCTTTTTGCTTTGCTAATTCTAACAATTTATCTTTCCCCACTCTTTATTCTCCAAGAGGACGCTCATATCCGTGTTCATGATAACTTGGATTCCAATTTAGCATGGTATAAAGTTCTAGCCAGAAGCGGTCAAATGTTTGGAGATGTAAATGCTGTGATTCCCCAAATTATAAATGGGGTGCCAAGAAATGCATTTGGAACGGAATACAGTATCATTGTTTGGCTCTATGCGTTATTTCCAACTATGATTGCCTATGGTCTCAGTCAGGCATTAACAAGAATAGTCGCATTTATAGGGATGTATTTACTATTAAAAAAACATCTCCTTGCAGGTGATAGGTGGATCTTCCTGCAGATTGGTACAGCGCTGGCATTTGCTTTAACTCCCTTTTGGCCATCAGGAATGCTTAGTACACTGGGAATGCCGCTCGCACTGTGGGCTTTCCTTAATATTCGAAACGGAGAAGGAACGAAGAAAGATTACATAGTCCTAGCGTTAATTCCTTTTTACGCAAGTATCGTTCTAGGTTTTTTCTTTTTTTTAAGTGCCATGGGAATCTTTTGGCTCTTGGATGTTGTCAGAGGCAAAGGATGGAATCTTCGTTTCTTTTTTGCTATTGCCTATATGACTTGTATTTTCATGCTCGTTGAATACCGATTGATTTATTCCTTTTTATTTTCCACTGAACCAAACAGCCGTGACGAATATTTCCATGCTTCCTTACCCTTATGGAGAGTAGTACGATTAACGCTAAAAAATTATGTTTTAGGACATACGCATGTCATGACGGTGCATGGTTTATTTATTTTACCCGTTACGTTAATTGCCCTTTATTTTGTCTTTTCAAAAAAACTTTGGAGACAGGAAAAGCTTTTTGTCTTTTTATTTGTCTTAAATATCTTGTTATCTCTCTGGTATGCTTTTTGGTTTTATAAAGGCTGGTTACCATTAACGAAAAGGTTTCACTTTATGGATACCTTTAACTTTGCCCGCTATCACTTTTTAAGGCCGATGGTCATATATGTTGGATTTGCCCTGGCATTGAAGATACTCTCCCTTCAAGGACATAGCTGGTCGAAAACGGCAAAATGGTTGGCTATCCTGCAAATTCTTTTATTATGTTTATTTAATGATGAGATTATCTATCAGAAAAAGCCAACAGTTAAAGAATTTTATGCGGAGGAATTATTTGCAGAGATTAAAGAGCACATCGGACAAGATCAAGAAAATTATCGGGTAGCTAGTATCGGAATTCATCCTGCCATTTCGCAGTATAATGGCTTTTACACGCTAGATACCTATAATAACTTTTATCCATTAACCTATAAGCACAAATTTAGAAAAATAATAGAGTCGGAATTAGCA
This sequence comes from Bacillus sp. EB106-08-02-XG196, assembly GCF_013396335.1. GTDB lineage: Bacteria > Bacillota > Bacilli > Bacillales > Cytobacillaceae > Neobacillus. The sequence continues at coordinate 206,944 of NZ_JABWSY010000001.1, read as the reverse complement.
AAAAATAAAACGATTCACAAATACTTTGATCAATGGGGCGGCCGCTGTTATCTCTTTACGGACCAGCTAGGGAAAAAATATATGGTTAAGAAGGACTCTAAAAGGAAATTAAACAACCTGCAATTAAATACATCCGTGTTTAAAGAGATGGGTGGTCAGTATATCCTGTCTGCACTGCCCATTACAAACTCAGATGAAAATCAACTGACATTGGATAAGATATTTGAATCGAAAAGTTCCGCATGGAAAATCTATCTATACAAGACTTTGTAAACATCGGAGGTTATTACAGATATGGAGCCTGTCCTGACAATAGTCGTGCCTTGTTTTAATGAAGAAGATGTTTTACCTGAAACCATTCATCAACTTGACCTGTTCGTAAAAGAGTTGATCAGTGAACAGCTTGTTTCTAACAAAACCAAGATATTGTTCGTAGATGATGGAAGTAAGGATCGAACATGGGAAATCATTTATAAAGCAGGATTAAGAAATGAGCATGTCCGCGGAATAAAATTATCAAGAAATGTTGGTCATCAAAACGCCTTGTTAGCAGGATTGTTTGCAGCAAAAGTCTCTTCAGATTGTGTTGTCTCTATTGACGCAGACCTGCAGGATGATGTTCAGGTTATTCGTGAATTTATCCAAAAGTTTAATGAAGGAAATGAGATTGTGTATGGCGTTCGAAAGCGAAGGGATACTGACACCATCTTTAAAAGGAGTACGGCTCAAGGTTTTTATAAGGTAATGAAAAAATTGGGTGTTGATCTTGTTTATAACCATGCGGATTTTCGTTTAATGAGTAAACGAGCTTTAATGGAGTTAGAAGAATTTAAAGAGGTAAATCTTTTTTTACGCGGTATTGTTCCACTCCTCGGATTTCGTTCGGATATTGTCTACTATGACCGTAAAGAAAGACAAGCAGGTGAAACAAAGTATCCGTTAAAAAAAATGCTGGCTTTTGCCTTTGATGGAATTACCTCCTTTTCTGTTTCACCGATTCGCTTTGTGTTAATGATCGGCTTTGTTTCCTTTTTCCTAAGTCTGTTATTTGGCGTATACTTTTTAATGCTAAAAACATTAGGGGAAACACAAACAGGCTGGACGTCACTTATAACATCTATCTGGTTAATTGGCGGCCTGCAGTTAATTGCTATCGGGCTAATTGGGGAGTATGTAGGAAAAATCTATAAGGAATCAAAGCAGCGTCCCAAGTTTATTGTTGATATTGATACCTTTTCTATGCCAATCCCACGGCGGCACTTAATTAGAAAAAATGAGGAGGAGGAATTTTATAAAACGAACTAATTCTTTCATTCGTTTTCTTCTGGTTGGGGTTATCAATACATGTGTAGGTTTATTTATCATATTCGTTTTACTAAATGCCCTGCATCTTTCGTATTGGGTTTCGACCTTAGTGGGAAATTCAGCGGGGGCTTGTATTAGTTATTTATTAAACCGATCTTTTACCTTCAATAGTACGGTTTCCGTTCAAAGAGGGCTGCCAAGATTTGTAACCATCATACTCATATGCTATTTTGGAGCTTATTTCTTTAGTGAAAGGCTAATGATTTGGTTCAACTCCTTTCATTATGTAAGTACATTTGTTGAACAAAATGGAGCTGTTCTTATTGGATGTGTGTTATATACAATAGGTAATTACCTAGGGCAAAAATACTTTGTATTCAACACTGTAAAGACGGCATAAGGAGTTTTCTTACCAAAAGAAAACTCCTTTTCTTTGAAAATAAAGTGGTACAACCCCTTTTTCCTGAATAGAAATTGATAGACAGGCTTCTATTTCAATTCAGGGAGAGATTAGGATGAATGTATTTTTGAGTTATATTTTGCTGGGATTGTCGCTGGCGGCTCCTATTGGTCCCATTAATGCCGCCCAAATTGATAAAGGGATAAAACATGGTTTTATGCATTCATGGCTTATTGGGGTAGGGGCGGTCGTAGCTGATGGGGTTTACATGTTGATTGTGTATTTTGGAGTTGTTCACTTCCTTGAAACGCCTTTTATGAAAACATTTTTATGGTTATTTGGCTGTTTTGTCCTAATTTACACCGGAATTGAAACCATGCTATCCGCTAATAAGCTGAACATAGGGGAGAAAAGGAAGGATGAACACTTAGTAAAATCCTTTTTATCTGGTTTCTTTATGTCGATATCTAACCCGTTAACAATATTATTTTGGCTGGGGATTTACGGCTCTGTGCTGGCCAAGACTGCTGCAACCTATGAAACAAGTCAATTAATCATTTACAGCAGTGCCATTTTTATTGGATTACTTATTTGGGATATTACGATGGCTGGGATTGCAAGTAATTTTCGGAAGTATTTAACATCAAAGCTGCTCGTCGGGATTTCGCTGTTGTCTGGAGTCTCTCTGATTGGTTTCGGGATTTACTTTGGCTTCCAAGCCTTTAATGTTTTATTTGGATAACTCAAAAAAGCCAGCGAATATAAGCGCTGGCAATTAAGCAGTTGGCCAAGGACTAAGTACTTTGCCCTTCTTCTTTTTCTTTTTCCACTTGAAATTCATAATTAAAGTTATGCAGCCAATAATACCAACGAAAGCCAGGCTAATGAAGAAACCAGGCCGGCTTGTGCTATGAAATAACGTTCCACTAACTGCGATAAGAATGAACAGGATCCCAATGGAGTATTTAATTTTATCCTTTGCTGTTACCTCTAATAATTTCCATGATGATGCTAAAATAAAAATCCAATTGTAAAGGAGCATGAGTCCTGCTGCGGTGGTAATGTATTCATAAACATGGCCTGGCATTAAAAGGGCGCAGACAATTGAAGCAGATATTCCCAAAACGGTAATGAGTAAAGTGGGAATAGGTACTTTTAGTTTCCCCTGCCTGCAAAATAATCCTGGTGCATCTCCTTCTTCAGAGAGTGTAACAAGAATGCTGGTAACAGCAAATAGGGAGGCAACCATCGTTGAAAATCCTGCAATGATTAATGCTCCGTTAAAAAGATGTGGAATAAACGTTAAATTGTAGTTGTCTAATGCATTAACGAATGGACTTTTCTCACCATTAAACTGATTCCATGGAACCATTAAGACAGCAAGACCAATGGAGAGTATGTAGATAACCATAAGAGTTATCAGCATTACCTTGCCAGCCTTAGGAGCTTCCTTTGGATCCTTTAATTGGGTAGCCATTAAGCCTAGAATTTCAATTCCCCCAAATGCATAGAAGGCAAAAATCACCCCGGACCATAACCCTAATAACCCATGGGGAATTAAATCCTTCCTGCTGTCAGGATATTGAATAGGCCGGTCTCCATCAATCACTCCGAATATCGCCAATAAAGCAATGACAACGAACATTAATATCGCCGCTATTTTTATGACGGCAAGAATATTCTCTAATTTGTTTAGTATACTTACGCCGATTAAGACGACAACTAGTCCAAGGAGAGCATAAACACCAGCAAATGCCCATAGTGGAATTTTTGGGAACCAAAATCGCGAAAAAATGGAAAGAGCGGTCATTTGACTGCCCATAATTAAAACCTCTGACATCCAGTAGACCCAGCCGCTGCTAAATCCAGCCCATCTGCCGAAGGCTTTTTTCGCATAGGACCTAAACCCGCCCTTTAGAGGTTCCTGTACAGTCATCTTTGCCAGTGCATCAAAGACCAAATAGGTTCCAGCCGCTGCTAGTATGAAGGCGATTAGAATAGCAGGTCCTGTCATTTTGATGGCGATACTGGACCCTAGGAAGAATCCTGTACCGATTGTACACCCCACCCCAAATAACGAAAGCTGCCACCACTTCATATTTTTTTGTTCATTTTCCCCGCTACTCGATTTGCCCATTCACACTTCTCCCAGTTGCTCCTGCTGATTTATCTGTATTGTCCTGGTTATTATATTCTGGGTCATTCTTGCCGCGTTGTTGGTTAGCGCCGCCCAAATATACGCTTTGGTGGTTCTGCTGTTCTTTTTTGAATTTATTAAAATTTTCGTTTACCATTGAAGTCCCCTCTTTTCTTTTTCTAATATCGTTCTATATGTTAAGATACACGCTCGCCAAAAACTTATTCAGTTTGTTCATAAGAGCAATTAGGTTTTTGTTGGAATCACTAAATTAATTACATAATCATCGGCCAAATCAATGAAAATAAAAAGGTACTAGATAAAGGTGAAATTAAATGGGCGATATAGATAAGCAATAAGCCTTGAAAGGGGTTTACTATGTTAACGACAGAGCAGCTTGCTGGTTTTCGTTTGCAATTACTAAAGGAAAAAGAGGAAATAGAAGAGCGTCTCGAGCAAAATGACCATTATGGTTTAGAACGAGGTCATTTTCATGAATCGATGGGGGAGTTATCAAGTTATGATAATCATCCTGCAGATGAAGGTTCAGAGTTGTATGAACGAGAAAAGGATATTGCGTTAAATGAGCATACTGATTTACAGCTAAGAAATATTAATAAAGCACTTGAAGCAATGGAAAATGGTTCGTATGGAAAATGTGAAGTATGTGGGAATGAGATTTCTTATGAGCGATTGGAGGCATTGCCTAATACGACCTATTGTAAGGAACATAGTCCAGATCAGGTTGTTTCACATGATCGACCTATTGAAGAGGGAGTATTAATGCCGCCGTTTGGAAAATTTGATATGGATTCAAAGGATGAAAATGTAGCCTTTGACGCTGAGGATTCTTGGCAGATTGTAGAACAATGGGGAACATCCGATACACCATCGGATCTAGCTTTTCCACAAGAGCACTACAATGATGTTGGGAGTGAACCAGATGAAAATGAAGGTTATGTGGAGGATTATGAAAACTTTGTAGGGAATGATATGTATGGAAACAATATTACCGTGTACCCAAACCCGCAGCATGAACGATATGAACAGTCACTTGATGAAGAAGGAATTATGACAAGCTTTGGAGACCTGCCGGCCTATGAACATGATCCTTATGTAGACGACGAAAAGTAAAAAAAGAAAACAGCTTTCACTTGGAAAGCTGTTTTCCTAATTTTTATCTATTTCTGAATGGCTTTTGGGCAATTGGAAGATCCTTTGCGTTTAAATCGTCATCAGTGGATGTGTCGATTTCGCCTTCCATATAGCTGTCACTTGCCTGTTCATGGGTGGTCGAAAGGCCAGTAGCAATAACATCATTCTTTTGATAATCGCTTGTTTCGTAAATACGACCAGCGAGATCAGTGCTGTTGTTCGCAGAATTCTTTTTATCCATGCTGCACACTCCTTTAATAAATTTGGTACAACCGTATTTTCTACGTTTTATTCAAGGATTACTCATACAAAAATCAAGGAGCTGATAATTATGAACAAAGATAAGTATCCATCAAGGGAAGAATTGGATGAGGCTTTTCATTTTCTTCATGACGCGATTAACAGAATCACCGTCGAAGAAGAAGAGGAAGAAATGAAGATGGAGATTAATGGGAATACTCAGGTGGAGAAGTAGAAATTTTTTTTGAGGTGGACTAGATAGATGAGGGAATCCTTAGCTAAGAAAATTGCCTGGATTAGTGTGATTAGTAATATCATCTTAACATTAGGGAAAATTTTCATAGGCTGGTATGGAAATAGTGACGCTGTTTTTGCGGATGGTATTCATTCTGCTGCTGATGTTTTTGCTTCTGTAATCGTTTTATTGGTCATTAAACTTGCCAATAAACCTGCTGATAATGAACATCCATATGGTCATGGAAAAGCAGAGGTGATTGTTTCCGGGATCGTAGGAATTTTACTTTTCCTCGTTTCCATTTATGTGGTCTATGAAGGAATCGCTGGGTTCTTCCATGAGGTAGAAACACCGAGCTACTTAGCGATGTGGGTAGCAATCATTTCCTATATTACTAAGATTATTCTGTACCGTTCTTCATTAAAGGTGGCAAAAGAGCATAATAGTAAGGCAATTGAAGCCATCGCCTTTGACCACAAAGCAGATATTGCGGCTTCGATCGCTGCAGCTATTGGGGTTCTCCTCTCTATAATGGGCGAACATTTTAATATTTTTATCTTACACTATGGAGATAAAGCAGCAAGTATATTTGTAGCTTACTTAATTTTTAAAATCTCCAAGGAAATGTTAATGGAGGCATTTGATATCTTAATTGAACGTAATATTGATGCCGCCACATTACAAGAATATATGAATGTAGTGAATGAATTTCCAGAGGTAAAGAGAATAGATCGGATGAGAGCGAGGGAACATGGTCATTATGTTTTAGTTGATCTAAGAATATCCATTGACCACTTTAAAACCATTAAGGAAGGCCATGACCTAGCTAAGTTAATTAAAGGGAGAATGATGGAAAGATACGACAATATTGAAGAAGTATTAATTCACTTAAACCCCTATTTTCCTGAATAATTTCTTGTTTGTGCTTTTTTGATTTTGGGTTTATGATAATGAAGTAATTTATGCTTTGAGGAGTTGATATTTTTGAGTTATGCAATAGACCCGGACCCTAGTAGCAGCGGGGAAGTCAGCGTTATCTTTGAATTGGATTCTTCAGGAATATCAGCTCTTAAGAAGGTAGTTTGGCTTCCTCGTACCAAGTAAGTGAGGAGGTTTTATCATGTTGGAGATTTATAAAAGCAGTGAAACAAAAGTACTTGAACAGGTAGAAAATATCTCAAAGGGCTGCTGGATAAATATGTACGCCCCAAGCGAAGAAGAAATTAACAGGGTTGCAGATGAAGCTAACATCTATGTTGACTTTATCAGAGACGCCCTTGATGACGAAGAACGTCCAAGAATTGAGCGTGAGGATGGCCAGGTTTATATCATCGTAGATTATCCCTATATAACTCATGATGATGCTGGCTTTCCCATCTATGAGACCATACCGATTGGAATTGTTATAACCGACGAGTGTATTATCACTGTATCATTAAAGGATACACCAATCTTAGAAGTTTTTAAGAATAATAAAATAAAAGAGTTTTATACCTTTAAAAAGAACCGATTTGCTCTGCAAATTCTGGCCATTATTACATCCTATTATTTACGGTACTTGAAACAAATTAATAAAAGAACAAATGAGATTGAACGGGAACTTCACCAATCGATGAAAAATAAAGAATTGTATGCGTTTCTTGCTTTAGAAAAGAGCCTTGTTTATTTTACAACTTCCCTAAAATCCAATAAGGTCGTTTTAGATAAAATTCTTCGTTTTAGTTATATAAAAATGTATGAGGAAGATAAGGATTTATTAGAAGATGTAATGATTGAAAAAATCCAGGCGATTGAGATGGCTGAGACATACAGCTCCATTCTAAGTGGGATGATGGACGCATTTGCTTCGATTATTTCCAACAATGTGAATATTGTCATGAAGTTCTTAACATCATTTACCATCATTCTTTCATTTCCAACGATCGTTTTCAGTTTTTATGGGATGAATGTGGATTTACCGCTGCAAAACAGCCCGCACGCCTTTTGGATTTCAATCACAGTAGCATGTGTTTTATCTACCTTAACGGCGTTAATTTTTTGGAAAAAGAAATACTTTTAACGTAATACATGTAAAATGTAGGAGGCTCTGGAGTAAATCTTCAGGGTCTTTTTTAATGGAATCGAAAAATTTCCCAACTTTTCTAGGTATTTTCTCATTTACATATTCTGAATATTCTAAATAGAATAGAGAAACAGGTCCAAGCCTGGAGTTGATAAAGTAGGGGAGAATGTGGATGAAAAAGAGAAAAGTGGCAGGAGTGTCAGTACTTAGCTTTGTAATGGGGGTATCCATGTTTGCAACAGGTGCCTTCGGTCAGCAGCCAAAGAGCCAGGAGGAGCCTATTCGGGTTATCATTCAAGGCCCATCCGCTGATAAGGCACAGGCAAAGAAAAATGTTGGAGTTCGTTGGGATTTTGGGGCAGAGGGTTTTACAACCACGGTTAACAGCAAGCAATACCAAGCACTATTGAAAAATAAAAACTTAACGATTGAAAAGGTTGAAGAAGTCCAGTTGGCACCGAACAAAGAGGCTGCCGCTAAACCAGGCAGTTCTGCCAATTCTGGTCCAAGTGATCGAACACCGTGGGGAATTCAAGCCATATATAACGATTCTACTATTCAGTCAACCTCTGGAGGCGCTGGAATTAAGGTGGCTGTCCTAGATACGGGTGCTAATACAAGTCACGCAGATCTAACAAATAGAGTCGAACAATGTAAGGATTTTACACAGAACAAATCACCGCTTATTGAGGGCAGCTGTTCAGATGGAAATGGTCACGGTACGCATGTAGCAGGTACAGTACTTGCAGACGGCGGAACAGGCCAGGGGATATATGGAGTGGCACCAGAGGCTGATCTATGGGCATATAAAGTATTAAATAATCGGGGGTCTGGATATTCAGATGATATTGCTTCTGCCATTCGTAAAGCTGCAGATGAGGCAGCTAGGACCAGTTCAAAAGTAATTATCTCCATGTCATTAGGTTCTAGTGTAAAGGACACCCTGATTTCAAATGCGGTTGATTATGCTTATGGTAAAGGGGTATTAGTCATTGCAGCCGCTGGAAATGATGGCCCTTCAAGCAATACCATTGGGTATCCAGGTGCACTAGTCAATGCTGTAGCGGTAGCAGCATTAGAAGATGTTCAGCAAAACGGTACATATCGTGTAGCTGATTTCTCTTCTCGAGGCAATCCTGCAACGGATGGTGATTATGTCATTCAAGAACGCGATGTAGAAGTTTCTGCTCCTGGTAGAGCAATCGAGTCTACATGGCATGATGGTTCTTACAATACCATCAGCGGAACTTCAATGGCTACACCTCATGTATCAGGATTAGCAGCCAAGCTTTGGGCCGAAAATCCTTCGATGTCACACACACAGCTTCGTAAAGAGCTTCAGGACAGAGCAAAACTTTATGATATTAATGGCGGAACAGGTGCAGCCATTGGCGACGATTATGCATCTGGTTATGGTTTCCCAAGGGTACGATAATAGGAAAAAAGCCATCTGTTTATCGCAAACAGATGGCTTTTTCTATGCAATTAACAATTTTTTAAATAGTCTGAACAAATAGGTGGAAGAGGTGGCTTAGTTGGTATAAAATGATAGGAAAAAGGAAGAGCTTCTAAAGGTGGTTATGTTATGGAATTTGGTCCATTAGTTAAATACTACAGAACCCAAAAAGGGATCACGCAAAAAGAACTTGCTGCTGGAATTTGCTCTATTCCCCATTTAAGTAAAATAGAAAATAACTCAAAAGACGCAAATGAAGAGACGATCTCCTTATTGCTTGGGAGGCTGGAAGTAAGCTTTGAAGAAATGGAGGAAAAAGAGGAGTTAATTAAAACCTTATTAAGAGATTTTGGTGATAAAATTAACTTTTATTTACGAGAAGAAATAGAAGATATCTATCAAAAACTTAAGAAGATTGAACATGTTGTCCCTTTTTCTGCACATATGTATTTATATGAATTATATAAATATCGCTATCTATTATTCAAGGGATTACTTTCAGAGGCTGAGGCACAAAGAGATTTATTACATAAGCAAAAGAAAAATTTTTCCCAACATGAAAGGTATTTATTCCATTATTATAATGCAGTATTCTTATTATATAAGGGTCACTATAAAAAAGCAGATAAAATTTTCGATGAATTATTTATAGAAAACAACAATGAACCAACGAATGGAGAATTCTTATATCACTGGACTTTTGTAAAGAGTTCACTCGATCAACCTGGACATGCCATACACTTTGGAAGGTTAGCACTGCAAATCTTTATGAATCAGCATAATTTTTATCGAATTCTTCATACGCTAATGCTGCTGGGGATTAACTATACTAATTCAAAAATATATGAGGAAGCACAGGTTTGTTTTAACCACTTAATCCGAAATGCTGAATTGTTAAAGGAAGAAAGAATGCTTCCGCAAATCTATCATAATATGGGTTATTTGCAGGACAAAATGAACAACGTGAAAGAAGCATTAACCTATTATGAAAAAAGTTTATCTTTACAGCCACTAAAAAATCAAAACTATCTTGTAACTTTATATGGAATTGGTGAAATCAATTACAAATTATCAGACATGGAGAAAGCTAAGGAATATTTTCTTCAGGTAAAAGATCTTTCAAAAGAAACTGGCATAAAAAAGCAGGGTCTTTTAGCTGATTTTTACTTAATTCATATGGATTCCCCTGAAAAGGCAATGAAATATTTAGAGGTCAAGGTAATCCCCTATTTAGAGGGATCGAAAGAACATAAAGAGGAATTAATCCGTTATTACAAGCTCCTTTCTGAGCACTATAATCAACAGGGGAAATATATGCAGGCTGTAAATTATCTATCCAAAATTACTTGAGGAGGAAGAAAATGAAAAAGGCTATAATAATATTATTTTCACTCTCATTACTAGTTCTTGCAACACCTGTAAATGATGCTAACAGTCAAAATACATCATATGATGTTGCAAAGGCTTATTCAGAAGCACAAGCAGATCCCATTTATCCGCCAATAGGGTAATCATAAAAGCCATCTCGACAGTTGTCTGCTGTCGAGATTTTTTTATTTTCTTCATAACGTAATTAAAACTATAAATAAAGGGAAAAGTAGTTTATATGTGTTTAACAAGGAGGAAAAGAATATGAAATCATTTATTGTTGGTTTTCATCAAGAAGATAATGTAGATTCTATGCAGATTCAAAAGCTAAGCCAGGAAGACTTTGAAAAAGCAACAGAAGGAGGTACAAGACATCTTTTTGAATTAGATACGAACATTGGCTTTTTTGTCTTTTTCGACGCAGAAGACGCCGATGGTGATGTGTCATACATGGTGCTTCAATATGAAGATCCAACTGGAGAGGATGGCAGTGAAGACCCGGTGGGCTGCTATTCCTTCGAATTGAAGGATTTTTATGAATTTACAGCTCTTTATCTAAATGATCTTGAATTTAATGAAGAAGTCAGTGAAGAGGAAGAAGAATATGGTCCGATTCACCATCTTGCTCATCTTCTATTTCATATTGTTGAAGAAGGAAAAGATTTAGAGGTATAAACAAAACCCCCTCACGAAGGGGGTCTTATTATGATAATTAGGCTTTTAATACATCATGGTCAACATAACGCTCGCCGTTCAATTCGCTGATCACATTGATCGCCACTTTCGCTCCGTCACCAGCAGTAATAATGGTATGTACACTGACACCAGCCGCCGTTCCTGCTGCCCAAATACCCTCTACACTCGTTTTTCCTTCTGGAGTTACATCAAAAATCGCTTTGACTCTTGGCTCCGTGCCAGGCTTAGTTGTGATACCTGCTTTTTCAGCAACATCAACAAGGAATCCAGTGGCAACAATAACATGCTTAGTTTCGTGCTCTCCGTTGTCTGTTTCGACCTTAAAACCACCGTCAACTTTAGTAATATTGGAAACAGTAGCTTGGACAATTTCGCCGCCAAATTTAGTTACCTGCTGCTTACCAATTTCAATGAGGTCCGGTCCGGAGATTTCTGCTATACCATAATGATTTTCCATCCATGCTCGCTTTGTAGCACTTTTATCATTATCGATCACCAATGTTTTCTTTCCTGCTTTCGCTGTAAATAAAGCAGCACTCGCACCTGCAGGTCCAGCACCAATCACAACAACATCTAACATGTAAAAACCTCCATTCGAATAATTAACATACAAAAAAAGTGTAACCTAATGAATGGGAAAAGTAAAAATCACTGCTCAGTACGTAAAAAAGAACCATCAAAACTAACGATGGTTCTAGTCCATTACTGCTCTTTTCCTTTTAAGTACTGCTGGCTGCGTTTCATTTCTGGTTTTCGAACTTGCATGAAGTAGTAAAGAAGTGCTCCGATAAGAATGTAGAAAGAACATAAGAAGTACAAAGAGCTAAAATCCATTTTTGCTGCAATTAACCCCACCAAGAATGAGCCGAGTGCAATACCAATATCATAGATTGATAGGAAGGTAGCGGTAGCTAAACCGCGTTTTCTAGGTGCAGCGTTTTGAATGGCAATTGTTTGGAAGGTTGGAAAAAGAGTACCCCATCCTAAACCAATCATTCCGGCAGAAACGAGAAACATAATCGCTCCGCTGCTTTGACTTAAGACAAACATACCAAAGGCAAACAAGACGATGGATGGGAAAACAATCACATTAGGACCATATTGATCCAGCCATCTTCCTGTAAAAGGTCTAGACATTAATAAAATAATCGCATAGACCACAAAGAATAGGCTTGAAACTTCGGGAACATGAATTTCATTTGCATAAACAGATACGAAGGAAAGCAGGGCAGCATATACAATGGCTAGAAAACCGCCGACAATGGCAATCGATACTGCTGAAGGTTCAATAAAGCTTTTCAATGAGAAAGCCGGAGCAATAACCTTTCGATTAGATTCCTCGTTTTTTGATAATTTGACGGTAAGACCAGTAATTAGCGCTCCAATGGCGACAATGACAGTCAGGATAAACATTGTTTTAGCTCCCCACTGTTGGATAGCTGTTAAACCTACAAACGGTCCTAAGACCATCGCCATGTTTGTCGACATTACAAAGTATCCCATTCCTTCCCCTCTGCGTGAGCTGGGGATAAGGTCTGCAACAATCGCACCTACTGCGGTCGTGGCCATTCCAAAGCCTACTCCGTGTAATAAACGAATGATCAGAAAGCCTGTTACCGTTTTTGGGAAGAAATATAAAAGCGAAGCGGCTGCGAAAATGATTAGAGCCGTTAATAACACTTTCTTATTGCTGCCACGTTCAAGCCATTGACCGGCTAGAGGTCTGGATATGATGGCCGAAAGCAAGAAAACGGTTGTCATTAATCCCGCCTGTGATGCGTTGCTGTCAAATTCCTGTAATGCAAAAATAGGCAGAGTTACGAGCAAGATATAAAAAGTTAGAAATAGAAAAAAGTTACTCAAGGAAATATTAATGAAATCCTTCGTCCATAATTTAGGTTTGTTCATTTTTTTGCACTCCTTTTACAAAAGCTGTTTTAACCAAATGCTTTGCAATGTTAATAATTCTTGTTGTGAGGTTTCCGGAAGATTCTTTAATAATGCCTGATTGCATTCCATAACAGCCTGTTCCCAGATGGGAAATTCCTTTACTGCTTCCTCGGTCAATTGGATAAACTTTTCACGTTTGTCCTTGCCGGGTATTTGTCTTACATATCCTTGTTTAACAAGACGTTGAATCGTCCGGGTCATGGGAGGAGCTTCAACAAATAAATACTCAGAGAGTTCTTTTTGGGTTAGTGAGCCTTTTGTATGTAAAACAAAAAGGACAGACCACTGAGCACTATATAATCCAAAAGGTTTTAGAGCTTCATTTAGTTTATTGGTTAGTTGTCGGGAAAGTTGATGTAGAGTATGAAATAATGCGTGGTTGGTCAAATAAATTCACTCCAAAGTTAATAAATTCACATTAGTTACCTAGGTAAATATATCGTTTTAGGAGGGAAATGTCAAGGAATGCTCCATATACTGGCAGTTGGTGAGTAAATCAGAAAATCCATTTTTGGACCTCTTAATCCATTGGACACGAAAATGCTTACCAATTAAACGAAGTGTAATTAGTATTTTATTTTTCTTAATAGGGGGATATACTCTATATCGTAAACTTAGTTTATTGGATATACAAAGTTAAAGTAGGATGTTATAATGAATCCAAAAAATAAGGTAAGTCTTTTTTATTTTTTTTGTGAAGGCGGTTTCAAATTAAAGATGAGACATTATTTGTTTTTAACCATTGAGAAGATGGAAATTGGAATTGGAGGCATTCAACTATGAAAAGAATGTTTATGATTGGAAATGCACATCTCGATCCCGTATGGCTTTGGCGCTGGCAGGAAGGTTTTCAAGAAGTGAAGGCGACATTTCGTTCAGCACTCGACCGTCTAACTGAATATGAGAATTTTATTTTTACATCAAGTTCTGCTGCATATTATGAATGGATTGAAAAAAACGATTCAAAAATGTTTCAAGAAATCAAGCAAAGAATTCAAGAGGGCAGATGGATTATTTGTGGCGGCTGGTGGATTCAGCCGGATTGCAATATTCCAAGTGGTGAATCATTTGTCCGTCAAGGGCTGATCGGCCAGAACTATTTTAAAGAAAAGTTTGGGGTTACTGCGACTGTTGGCTACAATGTTGACAGCTTTGGTCATAATGGAATGCTACCGCAAATATTAAAGAAATCCGGAATGGATTCTTATGTATTTATGAGACCGGGGCCAGAGGAAAAAGGGCTGCCGGGCCGGTTGTTTTTATGGGAATCAAAAGATGGTTCACGTGTAAAAGCGTTCCGTATTCCCTTTGAATATTGCACCTTTGACCATCTAGAAAATCACATCAAGCATTGTAAAAATGAACTTAAGCATTCTTTCAACCATCTTATGTGCTTTTATGGTGTTGGTAATCATGGAGGCGGGCCGACAAAGGAAAATATCGAGATTATTGAAAAACTAAACCAAACGATGGAAGATACTAATCTTATTCTTAGTTCACCAAATGAATTTTTTGACCATGTAGAGGGTTTTAAGGAAACTCTCCCGGTTGTCCATGATGATCTGCTCCATCATGCGATTGGTTGTTATTCTGTTCATTCCGAAGTAAAAAAGCTAAATCGCTATTCTGAAAATCTTACCTTAATGGCTGAGAAGTTTTCCTCGGTTGCCAACTGGACGACAGGTCAACCGTATCCAGAAGACATGAATCAGGCTTGGAAGGGAATCTTATTTAACCAATTCCACGATATTTTAGCGGGGACAAGCATTTCAGAAGCATATGATGATGCTAGAGATTTATTTGGCGAGTCGATCAGTATTGCATCAAGAAATATGAATTACGCCCTCCAATCGTTAAGTTGGAATATAGATATCGAAGAAGAAAAAGACATGAAACCAATGGTCATCTTTAATCCTCATTCATGGCCGGTAAAGGTAAATGTTGAAATTGAGTATGGGCTGTTTGTGAATTATTTATTGCCTGAAGAATTCATTATTGAAGATGTTCGTGGAAATGAAATGCCGTACCAAATCATTGATTCTGTTGCGAAAATACCGAATCGAAAAAGAGCTGCCTTTTTGGCTGAGCTTCCGCCATTAGGATATAGCACGTATAAACTTCGTGCGGTTAAGCCGACAAAAGAGTTTGAATCTGTAAAAGTAACCGATCACGAAATGGAAAACGACCGCTTCAAGCTTGTGATTGATAAAGAATCTGGTGGAATCAGCAGTTTATTTGATAAAGAGATGGAAATCGAAGTGTTCAAAAGTGATGCTGCTATCCCTTATGTCATGAATGATTCTTCCGATTCATGGGGACATGGGAAACTTCGCTTTGATGAAATCGCCGGTGTCTTCAAGCCAATCCGGATTAAAAAGCTGGAAGAAGGTCCGGTAAAAGGAGTTATCCGGGTAACGTCTAAGTTTCAATCATCCACTATTGTCCAGGACTTTATCATGTACAAAGAGTTGAATAAGATTGAAGTGAAAGTGAAAGTAAATTGGCAAGAAAGTTACCAAACGTTAAAACTCAAGTTTCCAGTAAGTTTTAATCAACGGCATGCAACTTCTGAGATTCCTTTTGGGCATGCATCAAGGGAGGCAAACGGAGATGAAAAGCCAATGCAAAATTGGATTGATGTAACAGGCACGATTAGCAAACAAAGGAAAGATATATATGGTTTAAGTCTTCTTAATGACGGCAAATATGGTGTCGATGTAAGTGGAAATAGTATCAATTTAACGGTTCTAAGAAGCCCAATTTATGCCCATCATGCTCCATTCGTACCAGATCCGGACGAGGATTATCCGATTATTGATCAAGGGATTCAAACCTTTACCTACCAATTGCTGCCACATGAAAATAGCTGGCAAGAAGCCGGAAGTGTTAAGCATGCATTAGAACTGAATCAAAAGCCGCAGCTCATTGTGGAAACCTATCATAAAGGTTCTTTAGCACAAGAAGATTCATTTATTGAGATTGACAAGCACAATATTATTCTTTCTGCTTTAAAAAAGGCTGAAAATCATGATGATTTAATTATTCGTCTTTATGAAGCCCATAACCAAGAAACTGTAGTCAACGTGGATTTGAAGAATTGGGGCAGGAAGATTGAGCTCAAATTTGGACCATCTGAAATTAAAACGTTATCTATCCCGAAAAAACCCGAGGAGCCAATCAAGGAAACGAACTTAATCGAAGATCTTGAGAAATCTTTGGTGACTGTGTGAAGAACTACTCTCTGTTAGATTAATAGGTTTAAAAGCAAGGAAATGAAATATGTAACTAAAGTCCAGTGGGGAGAGACTGATATGGTAGAAAATATAGTAGAATTAGGCAGAGAAAAAGCTGAAAAAATATTACTGAAAAATGGTGGAGAGCTTGGACTGCTTGGCTCAAGTACCGCCTATCAACAGGTTTGGGCAAGGGATAGTATGATTTGTGGACTGGGCCTTCTTGTCTGTCAGGATGATATCGGCCCGAGCATTCATCGCCGTTCATTGGAAACCTTGGGACGATTTCAAAGTGAACTAGGAAAGATCCCCCATAATGTTGGTTTTCCGAATGTAGCTGATCCTGCGTTAATCGCCCATGGCGGGAAGCTCGATGATGAGAGTGTAAAAGGACAAGCTGTTGAGGATTCGATTCATGCAGGCTGTGTGGATGGAAACCTTTGGTATATCATAGGCCATTACTCATATTTTATGGAAACGAGGGACAAGGAATTTTTAGAAAAATGGTGGGGCAATTTAGAAAAAGCATTGCTTTGGTTACGCTACCAAGATTCAAATGAGTGCGGCTTATTAGAGGTCCATGAAGCGATGGACTGGGCGGATTTATTTGCAAACCGATACAATGTCCTTTTCGATAATGTATTATATGCTGCAGCCTGGAAGTGTATGGGCCATATGGCAGAAGCATTAAGCCTTCCTTCCAGTTATTATTATGAAAATGCAAGAGATGTTAAAGAGAAGATTAATATTCTATTGTGGATTACGCCAGAAAATCAGGAAAAAATGGACTGGGTTAAAAAGGAGCGTAAAGAATGGCTTTATCCCATTAAGCGGGTGGAAACAGAACTTGTGGAAAGACCATTTTATCTTCCATATATGGGATTTCGTGATTATGCAGACCGGTTTGATACGCTAGGTAATTTGTTAGCAATCGTTTTTGGGATTGCGGATGAAGAAAAGGCTAATAAAATCCTCGATTATATCCAGGGGTGTGGAATCAATGAACCTTTTCCGGTACAAGCCTTATATCCTGCTATTCACGAGGGTGAAAAGGATTGGCGCGACTATTATCGGGTTCGCAATCTTAATTTGCCACACCATTATCATAATGGTGGCTCATGGCCTTTCATTGGCGGTATCTATGTCGCTGCACTTATTCAAGCGAAAAGATTTGAAGAAGCTGAGTTTCAACTAGGAAAACTGGCAAGCATGAATAAAGCAGGTAAGAAAGCTAAGTGGGAATTTAATGAATGGTTCCATGGTCAATCAGGGCGTCCGATGGGATTTGCAGGACAATCGTGGTCAGCCGCGATGTATTTGTTTGCGGAGAATGCGGTAAAAAATCAAAAGGTAAACATTTTTAATCATGAGGATGAATGGAAGTAATTTCGGCAATAATCGAACCTTATCGCATATATTTTAATAGAAAGTCGAATAATTGTTTGACAGAAGTATAAAGATACCATAAAATTTAAATATACAAATAATTCTTACACCAAACTGGGAACGTTCCTAGTTTTCCTGGCTTTCCCAGTAGGATGCGTACAATATCCTGCTGGGTTACCAAATTAACGATAGCATTAAGGGTTGTAAAAAAAATTTTTTGTTAATTGAAAACGGTTTCTATTCTTTTGGTAGTAGGAACTCTATTCTTTCGTAAAGTGAATTTTCCTAAAAAGTGAGCATTATTCTACTAGGATTGAGGAACGTAGTTGAGCAACAGCGTTTAATTAAAGGAATGATTTGGTTTTATCTATTTTGGGAACGTTCCTATTTATGAAAAGAAAAATATTAAACTAAAGGAGAGGAGGGCAATAATGAATCCTACAATCAAAGATGTGGCTAAACTTGCCAATACATCAAAAAGCACTGTCTCTCGTTATTTGAATGGTTTACCAGTAAAAAAGGAAACAGAAGAAGCATTAAAAAAGGCGATAAAGGAATTGAACTATCACCGTAATGAAAATGCGAGAAGATTAGTTAGAAGTAAAACACAAACCATTGGTATTGTGGTTGACAGTATTACGAACATTTTTTATCCATCCATTTTCAGAGGAATTGAAGAGGTAGCTAAGGAAAAAGGTTTTAATTGTGTGTTCTACAGTATGACCTCAAATAAATATAAGGAGTCTTATTTTCAAAATTTATTTTTTGAAGGACATGTTGATGGAATCATTATGATTAGCTTCAGAAAAAGAGACAAACAAGAATTAGTTGAAATAGCAGAAGCTGGTTTCCCAGTTGTCGTTTTTGGAGATTCTGCTGGTGTTCCGAATGTCATTTCGGTAGATGTAGATAATTATTACGGTATTGCTGAACTTGTTCGCTACCTTCATCGTATTGGACACCAAAAAATCGCCTATATTTCAGGGCCAGAGGATGCTGCGGCCACAAATTGCCGCTTAGCAGGTTATCTTGAAACAATCGGACAACTAGGATTAGAAGTCAATCCAAGCTGGATTGTTACTACTGACTGGTCGAATGAGGGTGGTTATCATGCGATGAATCAGTTACTAGCTGACGGAGATTTCACTGCGGTTGTTGCTTCCAATGATGAAACAGCAATTGGGGCATTAAGAGCGTTTCAAGAGCGAGGATATCATGTTCCCACTAATTTTTCGATAACGGGTTTTGACGACATCACTTTGGCGAGCTGGGTATATCCATCATTAACGACAGTAAAACAGCCATTTATGCAAATGGGCATGAAAGCAGCAACGGAATTATTTAGCAGGATGGAAACTGGAGAAGAGTACCCAGCAAAACGCCATCTTTTAAAACCTGAATTAATTATCCGTGATTCATGCAGGAAAATATCTGAGCCGATTTCTAACTTAAAATAAGTCGAGTTCCTAGATTAATAGACTTTACTCAAATGACATTGAAAAATCCAAAGAAAAATAGGAAAAGGTGGACAAAAAAGTTTAAAAGGCTGTGAAAACATGAGAAGTTCTTCTATTAATAAATCAAAATATGGATTCTATTTTGTGCTTCCATACTTCATTACATTTCTTATTTTTGGTTTAGTGCCTATTATCTTCTCGCTTTATTTAAGCTTTACGAAGTGGGATGGGTTTTCAGACCCCGTGTTTGTAGGATTAGATAATTATTCACGATTACTCCAAGATACATTCTTTTTTAAAGCGATAGGAAACACATTAATCATCTGGATTTTATCAATCGTTCCGCAATTGATACTTGCATTAGCGTTAGCCATGATCCTGAACGAAAAGTTTATTAAAGGGAAGCATTTCTTTCGCGCTGTGTTCTATTTCCCTAATATCGTTACACCTGTCACACTAGGGGTTTTGTTCAGCTTAATGTTTGATTGGCAAACAGGGAGTGTTAATAAATTTTTGATGGGAATTGGGCTTATTGATGATCCAGTAAACTGGTTTAACAGCCCTTGGCTTTCAAGGTTTATTGTTGCAGGAGTGATTATGTGGCAATACTTTGGATTCAATATGCTCGTCTTTATCGCTGGTCTTCAATCGATTTCTGAAGAGTTGTATGAGGCAGCTAGAGTTGATGGAGCTTCAAAATGGGATATTGCGACAAAAATAACCCTGCCTTTATTAAGACCAGTATTATTATTTACCTTTATTACATCAGTTATCGGAGGTCTGCAATTATTTGATGCACCGTTAATGCTCGGTAATGGGCCGGATAACTCAACCCTGACAATGGTAATGTACCTATTCCAAACCGCATTCCAACGTTTTGATTATAGTTATGGTGCTGCGATTGCTTATGCAATCTTTGTGATAATCTTGTTCTTCTCATTAATCTCAATGAAATTTACAAAAATGAACAAAGTTGAACAGTAAAATATCTTTTTACTTTAGAAAAGTAGGAGACTTTCAGCTTGGAATGAAAGGGGATCCTTATGAAAGCTAATGATAGTTTTGTAGAAAAAAGTATTTCATTAAGTAAAAGCAAAACAAAAAAAGAGTTTAATGCAAAAGTATTTTTAGGTAAATTTGCTGTATATTTCTTACTGATTGCTGTGGCATTTACTTGTTTGCTGCCATTTTACAGTATGATGGTCACTTCATCCCATACGAATTCAGATATTGCGAGGAAGCTGTTGCTTATCCCTGGTGGGGAGTTTGTTGAAAACTATAAAAGATTAGTAGATACTGTGCCAATTTGGCGAGGTTTTGCAAATACAGTCTTTATTACGGTAGCTTCAACTGTATTGAATCTATACTTCTCGGCACTAGCAGGTTATGGTTTTTCAAAATATAACTTCAAATATAAGAATATTCTTTTCCTTGCTGTGTTAGGGACGATGATGATTCCGGGGCAGTTAGGTATTATTGGTTTTTTCAAGTTGATGGATAGCTTCCAAATGTTAAACACCTATTGGCCTCTCATTCTTCCATCGATTTCAAATGCATTTGGTATCTTCTTTATGAAGCAAATGTGTGATTCTAGTATCCCAACAGAAATTCTAGAATCAGGTAGAATCGATGGCTGCGGGGAGTTGAAAATTTTCCACCGTTTAGTATTGCCATTGCTAATGCCATCGCTCGCAACATTGGGAATCTTTTCATTTATTGGAAAGTGGAACGATTTCTTAACACCAATGATTGTTCTGTTCGATAATGAACTGCAGCCGCTGCCTGTCATGATTGCAATGGTAAAATCACAATTCTCAACAGACTTTGGAGCCATGTATGTAGGAATTGTTATATCAGTTATTCCAATCTTAATCTTCTTCTCGATTGTTTCTAAGAAAATTATCAGCGGAGTTACAGCAGGAGCATTAAAAGGGTAATCCTTCTTAAACTAATGGGGGTGATGTGAAAAATACATAAATTAAAAACTTCAGTGAAAGGATGAACCATCCATCACTGAAGAATATAGAACTTATCAAACTCGATTAAGTGTGAAAGAATTGACGGTCTTAGGCACTAAAAGAGAACGATAAGAAAAACAATAGACGTTAATTATACCAAAAAAGGGGCTGTACATCTATATGAAAAAGTGGCTTTCAATCCTATTAGCTTCTGTTCTTGTTCTAGCATTATTTGCAGGATGTTCTAACAATGAAAATACAAATGCATCTGATGATAAAAAAGGTGATAGCAATAAAGTAGAAGGTAAATTAACAATCTGGACATTCTTTGGACAAGTTGAAGATATGGCCAAAGAATTTGAGAAAAAGTATCCAGATGCAGAGGTTGAAGTGAAAATCTTCCCTGGCGATCAATATCAAACAAAGCTTCTAAATGTGCTTCAGTCAGGTAAAGGTGTACCCGATATTTTTGACTTAGAAAGAGCCTATATTGACAAGTTTATTAATTCTAAGTATGCAGCGAACCTATCTGATATGGGTGCTGAAGATCTTGTTAAAGATTACGTTCCGTATGTAGAAGCATTAGGCAGAGATAGTAAGGGTGATGTACGAGCGATTTCTGACCACTCTTCACCAGGTGGATTCTGGTATATCAAAGAAAATGCTAAAAAATATTTAGGAACTGACAACCCAGATGAAATCAGTGCCATGGTAGATTCATGGGATAAAGTTATTGAATTAGGTAAGAAAGTGAATAAAGAAAGTAATGGACAGGTTCATTTAATTTCTCATTTTGGTGATGTATACAATGTTGAAGCCTATCACGCCAAGCCTTGGGTGAAGGATGGAAAATTAACGATCGCTGATAGCTGGAAAGAGAATTATGAAATTCAAAAAGAAATCTTTAATAATGACGTTGATGCAAAGCTTGAATTTTTCTCAGCAGGCTGGGGAAATGCCATCAATGATGGAAGTGTTGTATTAAATGCAATGCCAGCTTGGGCAGGCTTCATGGTTGATAACAAAGATGATAGCGCAAATGATAAATACGGCGTGGCGAAAACTCCAAAAGGATTCTACATGGGTGGGACATACCGTTCAATCTATGAAAAGTCAGAAAATAAAGAGTTAGCATATAAGTTTATTGAATTCATTGCAGGTGAAGAATGGCAGCAGCACAACCTAGAAGCAACAGGAAATATGCCAGGATTATTAACTGTTTATGAAAAGAACTTAGAAACATTCAAAACTCCAATGTTTGGTGAGCAAAATATTTTAAAGCCATATTACGAAATGGTGAAGGAAATTCCTGGAACTAAATCAGACAAGTATGGTGAAGAAGTGTTAAGTAAGTGGAGAAAAGTAGCAGGACAGGGAATCAAAGATAATGCTGATATTAATGAAGTGATTAAAAACTTCAAAAAAGAAGTACAGAACTCATTCCCTGAACTTAAGGTTGATTAATTAGCAAGTTGTAAGAGTTAAGGATGGCTTAATGTATTCTTTTAAGTCATCCTTTCATCTTTGAGAGGAGCAGTATAATGAGTAGTATCCATGAAGAAATTAACAAAATTCGCATTATCGATGGCCATGAACACATTGATCCGGTGGAAATTCGAAGAAAAAATAAAGTGGATTTTTTTGGTCTTCTTCATTATTTAGAGTCAGACTTAATAACGGCTGGAATGAAACGCGGTATCTTAAGCAATAATTCACCATTAAGTGTTGAAGAGAAAGCTGAACAATTTTTAACCTACTATCAAAAAACAAAAAATACAACTTATGCACGTACTTTAAATACAGCTGTACAGGACTTATATGGAATGGAAGAATGGTCTGTTAATAGCATATTATCCTTAAATGAAAAGGTAAGAGGTGCTACAAATGATGATCATTGGTATCCGAAAGTGTTAAAGGAAAAGTCGGGTATTGATTTGGCTATTACACTAGCTTATACGACGAATGTTGATTTTTCTCTTTTTCGTCCAGTCATGTTCTTGGACTACGCATATAAATTGAGAACAATTAAGGATATACAGGTAATTGAAAGGCATTCAGGAGTGAATGTTCATACATTCCAGGATTATCTTCATGCTGTTGATGCCTTATTAAATAAATTTGTCTCTGAAGGGATGGTTGCGACAAAGCTCGGACATGCCTACTGGAGAACGCTTAAATCGTCGAAACCAACATTATATGAAGCGGAAAAATGTTTTAATCGCTTGCTTTCTTCGTTTTTAGACGAGCCAATGTCGCAGCAGGAAGCGATTGTTTTACAAGATTACTTGATTCATCATATTATCCAAGGATCAATAAAACATGATTTACCGATTCAGATTCATACAGGACATCATGAAACCAGTGTTTCGGGGAACGGCAATATTATTACAAACTCAAATGTTACTGATTTAATTCCACTATTACTTGCTTATCCTGATGCAAAATTTGTTTTGTTACATTGCGGTATTCCATACCACCAAGAATATTTGAACATTGTGAAAAACTATCCGAATGTATATGCAGACTTTACATGGGTTTATATCCTTTCTCCTACAATTGCGAAACAAATATTGCATCAAATGATTGAAATGGTTCCGCAAACAAAGATCTTTGGTTTTGGAGGAGATTACAATTTTATTGAAGGAACCTATGCTCATCAGAAGCTCGCCCGTAAGATTGTAGGAGACGTTTTAGTCGAAAAAGTACAAGACCAAATGTTAACAGAAAGTGAAGCGGTTGAATTTGCACAGCGAATTTTTAGAGATAACCTGCTAGAATTTTACAAACTAAAGGTGTGATTTCC
The DNA here is from genome assembly GCF_013396335.1 of Bacillus sp. EB106-08-02-XG196. Taxonomy (GTDB): domain Bacteria; phylum Bacillota; class Bacilli; order Bacillales; family Cytobacillaceae; genus Neobacillus. Next base: position 183,103 of record NZ_JABWSY010000001.1, on the reverse strand, counting down.
TTGAGTACTATTATTAACCTTCATCATAATGAAATTGAAGTGTATTCATCAGAACGAAAGAGCAATAATGCTTTTCTAAAACTGTCATCACTGCTTGAAATATATAACGGTGAACAGACAGTAGAGGATATCCAAATAACAGAAGTTAATCAGGTGGATGACAGCTTCCACGTGTCGGGCGAAGGGGAGTTATTCTCTGTTCAATCTGAGTGGAAACCTGACCAAGATGGCAGTCATTATATACAGGTTGACTTAAACGTTCGCTACAAGCAGGAGGTTTCAGGTGATTTTGGATTACAGTTTAAAGCCGAATTAGCAGGAAACGGAAAGCCGACTTGGATGATTCCCGGTGCCTTTTACAAAGAGAATCGTTTTGAGCATAATTCCAGGCAATACCCAAGATATGATTACCGTAATGGCAATCATGAAGAAATGGTATCTGATCACTGGTCCTTTCGAGCAGACCGTGCGGCACTTCCAGCCGTTTTTGCTTGGAATGATGAGATGTGCGGTGCTTTTTGTGTAGAGGAAATGTCTGCACTTGGGTTGACAGGTTTAGGGTTTAAAGGAAATGAATCTGAAACTTCCATTTGGGTGAATTTTCCTTATAAAGAGGAACCGGTCACATTTGTTGGGCAGCCAATTCCTGAGCCAAAGGATATTTCTTTATATACCTTTAAACCAGGTGAAAGTGTCACTTTGCGAGTGAAAATCTATACAGGCTCAGCTGATTTACATTCCTATGATCCTTTCGTGCGTGAAATCTATAAGCAGCATCAGCAAGAGTATGCATTAAATCCGTGGATCGGACTTGAAGAAGCAGCAGAATTAACCGCACATGGCTTATATCGCTGGCATTATATGCCTGAACATAGGATTCTAGCAGAAACTGCTGCCTTTGACCGTGAGTTTAATAACAATGTAAAAGGAATGGGAGACCGCCCCCATATGCATGTCGGCTGGGTCAGCGGGGCACCGTACGCCTACGCATTACTAACATATGGAAGAAAAAATGGGATAGGGCAATATGTGGATGCCGCAATCGATGTTATAAATAATATTGCATCGGCACTCGCCCCGAGTGGTACGTTTTGGGCGTCATGGGTGCTCGGAAAAGGCTGGGGAACTGGCTGGAATCCGAAAAACACTTGGCTGCAGGCAAGAACGGTTTCTGAGGCAGCCTTGTTTATGGTTCGTGCCCTTTCCTTTGAGAAACAGTTAGGATATAGCCACCCTGATTGGGAAAAGGCTGTAACCTCTAATTTGAATTTTGCTGTAGAACGCCAGCGTCCTGATGGAAATTTCGGTTCTTATTACCACTGTGAAACGGGAGAGGTCGAAGAGTGGGACGGTGCAGGAGGTATTTTATGGATTGCCTCTTTATTAGAAGGAAGTACATTTTTTCAAAAAGAAATATATCGTGCTGCAGCAGAAAAGGCAGGCCATTATTATGAGAGATTTGTGGTAGATGAATACATCTATGGAGCGCCAGAAGATGTCCATTTAACACCAACATCTGAAGATGCTTATAATGCCGTGGTCGCATATGTATTACTCTATGAAAGTGATAAAAATGAAAAATGGTTAGTGCTTGCAAAATCTGCAGCAGATTGGTTAATGACTTTCCGTTGGACTTACAATCTAGCATTTCCAGAGCATACATTGCTGAATCAGTACGACTTCCGCTCTCGTGGTGCTGACCAAGCATCGCCGTCTAATCAGCATTTACATAATTATGGACTGTTTTGTGTGCCAGAAATGCTGCGTTTATGGAAATATAGTGATGATTCCTATTACTTGGACCGAACACGAGATCATATCGCTTGTTTCTTGCAATTTATTGCGAGAAAAGATGGTGATTTTAACGCCTATAAAGGAATGGTCACTGAGCGTTTTTATAATACGAATTGCTTTCAGCCGAAGGGAATGATGTTAACACTATCTCATTCCTGGTGTGTTGGTCTAGTGCTCTATGCTGCCCAGGAAGCATTAACTTTTAATAGCGATTTGAAGCTATCTTAATTGAAAATTCAATTAGCCATCCTGGTCAGCCATGATGGTTAGTTGAGTTTACTAATATCGGCAGCAGCTATCTTACTATCAAATTGGAGGGATGAAGAGATGAAAAAGAAGCTTGCGATTATCCATACGACTCCAGTCACCATTGAGCCGTTAAAGGATTTAGCCCAGAAAATGATTGGAGAATGCGAGATTGTCAATTTAGTAGATGACTCCATCCTCCCGCAGCTAAGTAAAAATGGCGGGAATATCAATGAAATTGCTGAACGCTGGGAAAGTTATGCCAGGGTTGCACATGGGCAGGGGGCTGATTGTATATTGAATGCCTGTTCTTCAATAGGAGAACTTGTTTCCTTAACTCAATCAAAAATAGCAATACCAATCGTCCGCATTGATGACGCGATGGCAGAATATGCAGTAAATGCTGCATCAAAAATTGGGGTTGCGGCAACTTTGGAAACGACGCTAAAACCGACCTTAGAATTGTTAAAACAAAAAGCAGCACAGAAGCAGAAAGCAGTTGAGTTTCAACCTATTCTAGTTGCATCCGCCTATCAGAAATTAATGGCAGGCGATAAAGATGGTCATGATTCGGACCTTTCGAAGGCTTTACGTGAATTAGCAAAAACAGTAGATATCGTCGTACTAGCTCAAGCATCAATGGCAAGGGTTGTTTCTACTTTTCCGGCAGATGAGCAGCGCCATTTTGTAACGAGTCCCGAGCTAGGTATGGAAGCAGTGAAAAACACCTTACAAACTATTAAATAAAAGGAATGATAATGATGAATCAAGTAAAACCAGCTAATGTACTCCCATTAACCGAAGCGTTAAAAATGGCAGAAAAATTTCAATATGCAACAGGTTCGTTTTCACCACGTTATACAGCAATGATTAAACCAGTTTTACAAGCAGGACAAAAAACAGCTTCACCACTTATTGTTCAAATCTCACAAAAAGAATTAGAACGTTATGGAATTACACCATTTGAATTTGCGGATGAGTTTTATAAACAAGTAGAAACTTTAGCGATTACAGTCCCCGTTGTTTTACATTTAGACCACACGAAAGAATTAGAAGTGATTAAGGATGCAATCGAAGCTGGATTCACATCTGTCATGATTGATGCTTCAGAAAAACCATTTGACGAGAATGTAAAAATTACAAAAGAGGTTGTGGAATATGCTCATGCAAAAGGAGTATCTGTGGAAGCAGAACTTGGCATGATTGGTACAACCGATTTTATTGAAACAGATAAAGATGAAGAATTATATACTGATCCAATTGAAGCAGCTGAATTTGTTAAACAAACAGGTGTCGATGCCTTAGCGGTATCATGCGGAACAGCACATGGTGTGTACATGGTTCGTGAACCAAAGGTTGATTATGACCGTTTAAGTGGTATTCGTGCGTTAACACCTGTCCATTTAGTGCTTCATGGCGGATCCGGTGTACCGAGTGAAATGATCCATAAAGCATTTCAGCTTTCAAACGGCGGTGTAAGTAAAGTAAATATTGCCACTGACCTAGAGCTTTCTGTGTTAAAGGCAATCGGACGAGAGGAAAGAATGACCAATGTTGAATGTAGGCTATTACCATTAGATGAATTGCAGGCAGGTCAAAATGCTGTCGAAGAAACGGTATCAGAAAAAATCACTCAATTTTTATTAAGTGATAATAAAGCATGTCATTTCAACCAATAACAAAAAGAATCAACAGATTGGGGTTTTAGGAAATGAAAGATAAAACATTTCATATGATTGGAAATGCTCACTTAGATCCAGTTTGGCTTTGGCAATGGCAAGAGGGATTCCAAGAAACAAAAGCCACATTTCGTTCAGCCTTGGACCGAATGAAAGAATATGAGGATTTCATTTTCACCTGTAGTTCAGCAGCGATGTTTGAATGGGTAGAAGAAAATGATCCGGAAATGTTTGCTGAAATCAAAGAGCGGGTAAAAGAAGGGCGCTGGCGAATTGTTGGCGGCTGGTGGATTCAGCCAGATTGCAATATCCCTAATGGTGAGTCGTTTGTAAGACAGGGTCTATATGGCCAGCATTATTTTCAAGAGAAATTTGGTGTAACAGCTCGTGTTGGCTACAATGTTGATAGTTTTGGTCATCACGGCATGCTTCCACAAATTCTAAAGAAAAGTGGAATGGACTCTTACGTTTTTATGCGGCCTGCACCAAATGAAAAAGGTCTTCCCAGTAGGCTCTTTTGGTGGGAATCTGATGATGGCACACGTGTAATGGCGTTCCGAATTATGCAGGAATATAATTCATGGGGCAAAGAGCTTGATCGAATTGTCCATCGAAGTAAAGGCGAGTTTAAAGGCAGCGTCAATGACCTGATGATTTTCTATGGAGTAGGAAACCATGGCGGCGGACCAACGAAAGAAAACATTGAGAGTATCTATCGGTTAAATGAGGATGCCAGTCTTCCTAATCTAACAATCTCAACACCTGAAGAATATTTTGAAAAAATGAAAAATACAAATGATTTACCTGTTGTTCATGATGATCTTCAGCACCATGCAAGCGGGTGCTATGCTGCCCATTCTGGCGTGAAACAATACAATCGTAAAGCAGAAAATATCGTGATGACAGCTGAAAAATATGCAGCTCTTGCTTCTTGGTTAACAGGACAACCGTATCCAGTTGAATTCAAACGGGCTTGGAAAAATATCTTATTTAATCAATTTCATGATATTTTAGCGGGTACGAGTATTGAGCCTGCCTATGAGGATGCAAGAAATTTATATGGCGAAGCTATCTCGATTGCTGACCGGGCCTTAAATAATGCGGTTCAATCGATTTCATGGAAAATTGATATCGAACAAGATGAAAGAATGAAACCAATTGTTGTTTTTAACCCACATGCATGGGTGAGCAAAGTGAATGTAGAAATTGAAATTGGCGGCTTTAAATCAACCTCTGTTTTAGTGGATGATCAAGGCAATGCTGTTCCATTTCAAACAGTACAGTCACAAGCAACAGCAGGGGGGCGATGGCGCTTAAACTTTTTAGCTGATTTACCGGCCATGGGATATCGTATGTACAAGCTTTATACAGAACTAAACAGCGTTACACCAGTGGGTGAACCAATTAATGTAAGCCAATACTCCATGGAAAACGAACGTTTTAGAATCGAGTTTGATTCGGAAACAGGTTGGATTAAGAGTTTATATGATAAACAAGTAGAGCATGAAGTTTTTTCGGGTCCTGCAGCGATACCGATGGTCCTGAATGACAAAACAGATACTTGGAGCCATGATACCCTCCATTTTAATGATAGATTAGGCAAGTTTAAGGCGACGAAGATTTACCTTGCAGAGCATGGTCCAGTTAAATCTGTGATTCGGGTGAAAAGTGAATACGGACGCTCTATAGTAATTCAGGACTTCACCATGTATCAAGAGAAAGACCAAATTGATGTGAATGTTACTGTTGATTGGCGAGAAAAGTTCAAGATGCTGAAGCTTGTTTTCCCTATCAATTCAATCTTTAGGAAACAAACATATGAAATTCCATATGGAACAATCGAGCGGGAACATAATGGCGAAGAGGAACCGGGTCAAAGCTGGGTGGATGTAACAGGTGTTCGTCCAAACCACGAAGGCGTATATGGTTTGAGTTTGATGAATGACGCAAAATATAGTTACAGTATCCACAATAAGGAGCTTTCTTTAACGGTATTGCGCAGTCCAATTTATGCCCATCATGATCCACTTGTTCCAGAGGAGGACGGGGAATATACGTTTATCGACCAAGGAATTCAGCGCTTTGAATACTCGTTACTTCCACATGAAGGAAGCTGGGAAGATGCAGAAACAGTGAAAAGAGCAGCGGAATTAAATTGTAAACCAATTGCTATTATTGAAACATTCCACAAAGGTTCATTACCACAAACAGATTCATATGTGAACATAAGTGGTGCGAATCATGTGCTCGTAAGCGCCATCAAGAAAGCAGAAGACAATGAAGATTTGATTATTCGCGCTTATGAAACGAATAAAGTCGCAGCAGAAGTTGAAATCACTTTGCCGAAATTTAATCGTTCCTTTAAGGCATCCTTTAAACCTTCAGAAATCAAAACCTTCCGAATCCCTAAAGATAGCGAAAATCTAGTTAGGGAAACGAATCTAATTGAATGGGATGAGTAAAAATGGTCATCGATAAGAAACTGCTAGAACTAAAAAAGCAATTGCAGGAAACAGGAAAATTCATGATGGAATATGACCTTGCCTGGGGAAATTCAGGGAATATCAGTGCTAAAACGGAGGAGAATTCGTTCTTTATTACGGCAAGCGGTACTTATTTAGGCGATTTAGATGTAGAAGATTTTGCCGAATGCTCTTTAGAAGTTAACGAGAGTCCTAGTTTCGGTCCAAAGCCTTCGAAAGAAGTCCCAATGCATCAAGCAATCTATGAAACTAGGCCTGAAATCGGTGCAGTACTCCACGCCTCACCTTTATATAGTACGCTGATCGCTTCTTCCCATCTCGACGCACATGCACCTTGGTTTGTTGAAGGGATGTATTATTTAGAACGGATTGAACGTGTCCCATATGCACATCCTGGTTCAATTGAATTAGGAGAACTCGTTCGAGAAAAGGCGAAAAACGCCAACATTCTTTTATTAGAAAACCATGGAGTCCTTGTTTATGATACAAGCATTAAGGAAGCGAAAATGGCACTGCAAACATTAGAAATGGCATGCCGCATGCTCATCATTTCCCGCAGCTCCGGTATCGTTCTTCAAGAGCTTTCGGATAATAAGATACACAGCTTTCTTCATGATTCAGGATATAAGCCGCGAAGGAAGTGGGAAAATTGATCGGAATTGTTGCGGATGATATTACAGGAGCAAATGATATTGGAATTATGTATGCGAAAGCAGCCTGGCAGACAGATGTCTATCCTTACACATTTTCACAAACAAAAATAGGAACGTTCCTACCAGAAGTATTAATCATCGATACGAATTCTCGTCTCGATTCCTACAACGAAGCCTACGAGAAGGTTTTTTCGAGCACAAAAAATCTTCAGTTACTAGGATGTGAACAATTTTTTAATAAAACATGTTCGGTTTTTCGTGGAAATATTGGTGCTGAATTTGATGCGATGCTAGATGCGCTTGAAAGTGAATTTGCTGTCGTTGTACTTGGCTTCCCGAAAAACGGAAGAACCACGATAAATGGAGAGCATTATGTCCATGGAAAAAAATTAGCAGATTCTGAGTTTCGTCATGACCCTGTACATCCGATGCACGACTCTAACTTGGTTGAAATTTTACAAGCACAAACAAAGAGAAAAGTAGCCCTTGTGGAAGTCGATATCATTGATCAAGGCAGCGAATTACTTAAACAAGAAATTGAACGCATGCGTACAGAGTGCAATTACTTGCTGATTGATGTTAGAGACCAGTTATCTTTACAAGTCATTGCAAGAGCCATCAAAGAGGAAAAGATTATCTGCGGGGCATCAGGCATTGCAGAAGAATTAGCACTCGTAATGAATCAAGGTCAAAAGGAACAACAATCTATTAAAATTCCAAAATTAGATACAGGAATACTATGTGCCGCTGGCAGTTTAATGCCACAGACCTTTAAGCAAGTGGAAGAAATGAAGAAACGTGGATTTCCTGTATTGGAATTGGAATCACGTCTGTTGTTTTCTGGGCAAAAGGAAGCACATAAAGAGGAGCTTATCACGAAACTTGTCACTTGCTTAACAAAGGGTGAAGATGTGCTGGTGCACTCATCAAATAACCCGGATGTTGTGAAAGAAACAAAACAAATTGCCGCAAGTTTAGGTTTTTCGAATACGGCAGTTTCAAGGAGCGTATCTGAATCATTAGCGTTTGTAATTGATGAAACGGTAAAACGGACTAATGCTAATCGCCTGTTAATAGCAGGTGGTGAAACCTCTGCTTCTGTTTGCAGCAGGCTTGGGATTGAAGGTCTTCGAGTCTGGAAGGAAATTGAACCCGGTCTTCCCTCATGTATGAGTTTAAATAAGCCATCAATGATGCTTGTCTTAAAGTCAGGCAGTTTTGGGAGTCCTGATTTCTTTGCTAAGGCGATTGACCATCTTAAGGAAAATTAATGAATGATTTTAATAGGGGATGTAACGATGAATGCTAGATTAGAAAAACTAATTGAAAAATATCCAGAATTACTTGAATGTCAGAACAGTATTATTGAAGCTTTTAATGCGATTAAAAAGTCCTATGAAGCAAATGGAAAACTGCTGCTTGCTGGTAATGGAGGCAGTGCAGCTGACTGTGAGCATGTTGTTGGTGAATTAATGAAGGGGTTTATGTCGAAGCGGCCATTACCTCAAACAATCAAAGCAAAGTTAAGGGAAACTGCAGATGGAGACTATCTTGGTGAAAATTTGCAGGGAGCGCTCCCTGCTATCTCGCTTGTCAGCCATTCGGCACTGATGACAGCCTTTGCCAATGATGTTGCTCCTGACATGGTGTTTGCACAACAGGTTTACGGTTACGGAAAACTCGGCGATGTATTCATTGGCTTTAGTACTTCAGGTAATTCGAACAATATTAACCATGCTGTAAAAGTGGCAAAAGTGCTTGGAATAACAACGATCGGATTCACTGGTAAAAGTGGCGGGGCTTTAAAAGAGCTTTGTGATATTACCATTTGTGTTCCTTTTGATGGCACACCGGATATTCAGGAAAGGCATCTGCCTATTTACCACACCCTTTGCATCATGCTTGAGGAGGAGTTCTTTGGATGAAACCCGTTTTAGCAGGTTTAGATATCGGTGGAACAAAGTGTGCTGTAGTAGTAGGTATTGAAGATCTGCAAGGAATTCAGATTGTAGCAAAACAAAGTTTTCCTACTCCTGATACCCCCGAAAAAGCGCTGACGAAAATGATGGATGCATTAGAGAAAATGTTATTTGAGCAGGAAGATTTTGTTTTAACAGCCATTGGAATAAGCTGTGGCGGTCCGCTTGATAGTAAGAAAGGGCTCATCTTATCGCCTCCAAATTTACCAAACTGGGACCGGATTGATGTTTTAACACCGCTAAGAGAACGTTTTCTAGTCCCAGTTTCTGTCCAAAACGATGCAAATGCATGTGCGCTGGCTGAGTGGAAGTGGGGCGCAGGAAAAGACACGAACAACATGGTCTTTCTAACATTCGGAACGGGAATGGGTGCAGGTTTCATATTGGATGGACGCTTGTATACGGGTACAAATGATATGGCTGGTGAAGTCGGCCATGTTCGTTTGGAACAGGACGGTCCAATCGGATACGGGAAGGCCGGATCATTTGAAGGCTTTTGCAGCGGCGGCGGTATTGCTCGTTTAGCTCAAAGGATGGTTAATGAATGGTTCAATCAAGGAAAAACGACCGAGATTTGTTCTTCAAGGGAAGAAATTGCTGAAATCACAGCCAAAAGTGTTGCAGAAGCTGTAAATGCTGGGGACGAGCTGGCCAATCAGATTTATCAAGTAGTTGGGCAGAAATTAGGGAGAGGCTTAGCTCTTTTAATTGATATGCTTAATCCCGAAAAAATTATTATCGGCAGCATTTACTTGCGGCAAGAAGCTTTATTAAAACCAATCGTGATGGAAGAACTACGAAAAGAAGCCCTTCCTTTCTCGCTCGAGGTTTGCGAGGTTGTTCCTTCAGGGTTAAAAGAAAGTGTTGGTGACCTAGCGTCTCTCTCTGTTGCTAAATATGCACTTGAACTCGAAGGATAGGTCCAGACCAAAAAAGACTAAAGGAGTCATACTATGTTTCAATTCGATAAAAAACAAGACGAGCTAGATTGTCTTTACCATAATCAGCGTATTTTATCAGGAATTCAAGTCTCAGTAAATCTTGATTCTCACTCTACTATATCTTTAAATCTCAAAACCGCGTCAGAGAATACAGTGGAAGACCTCCTCGGCACCTATAAGGAATATAGTTATCATTATTGTGATGATTTGGAAACGGTAACGGCAGCATTAACATTCCGCTGTTATGATTCGTTTATGACATCATTTGTAACTGCATCTATTAAAAATGATGAACTGTTCAAAAAACAAGCTTATTTTGCAACACAGCAAGCAATTAACATTACGATTGCTAACCATATAGAAGAGTATCAGGCAATGGCGAACTATCAACATAAAGATTGGTGGACGCGCCCATTTTTTACGAACAACATCAAGGAAATCCCTGAACGAACACAATCCTTGCTTTTAAAAAATGATAATCGTTATTTTCATCTGCTTCCTGTTTGTGATAAAGAAGCACGTACAGATTTGTCAGGCACTGAAAAGGGCTTGCAGATTTCTGTTTCTCCATTTCATGGCGGCTATAACCAGATTAGTACCTTTGCCTTTATTTTTGGTGCATCAAACCATCCTTTCCAGTTAGTGAATGACAATGTAAAGAGGGCTTTAAGTTTCTGTGGTCAAAGTGTCTTGCCTAGAGAGGAAAAGAGATATCCGGAAATTTTGGATTATTTAGGCTGGTGCAGCTGGGATGCCTTTTATCATGCGGTAAATGAGGAAGGAATTCTCACAAAAGCTGAAGAATTGCAGCAAAAAAATCTCCCTGTTAAATGGGTGATGATCGATGATGGCTGGTCAGAGGTTAATGGAAGAAAACTGCAATCCTTCGATGCTGACCAGGAGAAATTCCCTAATGGATTATCAAGTACTGTATCCTCACTTAAGCAGAAGTTTGGAGTGAACTGGGTAGGTGTGTGGCACACGCTTGCAGGATATTGGGAAGGAATTGCACCAGATAGTTCTTTAGCCAAATCTTTAGATAAGCATTTATACCAAGCGAAAAACGGCAGTTTAATCCCATCACCTAACGCGGAAGAAGGCTTTGGTTTTTGGCATGCCTGGCATTCTAAGCTTAAAAAGGATGGAATCGATTTTGTTAAGGTCGATAGTCAAAGTGCCATTTCAAACTTTATGGCTCATAACCAGTCAGTCGGTGAAGCAGCAAGCGGTGCTCATACAGCACTTGAAGCGTCCTGTTCTTTACATTTTAATAATACGGTTATCAACTGTATGGGAATGGCTGAAGAAAATATTTGGCATCGTCCATACTCCGCTGTATCACGAAATAGCGATGATTTTGTCCCGCAAGAAATGAATGGTTTTAAAGAACATGCGCTGCAAAATGCCTATAATTCTTTTTACCACGGTGCCTTTTATTGGGGCGATTGGGATATGTATTGGACGAAAAACCATGATGATCAGCAAAATATGATTTTGCGCGTCATTAGTGGGGGACCCATTTATTTCAGTGATGCTGTTGATAGCACGAATCCAGAAATGATTTGGCCGTTAATCTACAGTGATGGCCGAATTATACGCTGTGACCAGCCTGGAGTGCCAACAGAGGATTGCTTGTTTATCGATCCATTCAAAACGAGGGTGCCGCTAAAAATTTGGAACTCAAGTAAAGGTGCAGGTGTTGTTGCTGCATTTAATATTTTTGTAGGAAATGAAACCGTTAAAGGTTCTATCGGGCCAATTGATGTGCCAAATTTAGCAGGTGAAGAGTTCATCCTTTTTGATGTCTTAACTAAGAGACATTGGAAGCTGAAAAAAGAAGAACGGATCAATATCGAATTAGCCGAGAATGGAAGTTCTATATACCTCCTGATTCCAGTAACAGATTCGATTACTCCGATTGGGCTTATCAATAAGTTTATTTGTAATCATGGAATTATAAATAATTGGAACACAGAGTGTGGTTTGAAGCTTACGTTAAAAGAAGGCGGAGTCTTTGCATTCTTGTCTGAAGGACAACCATTAAGAGCAACTGTTAATGGTGAAGTGGTACCGATCGAAAGTGATTCCGTTAACCAGGATATTTATACGATTGATTGTCAAGCCATTGATGGTGAAGTGCTTCTAGAAATAGAATTAACGGACTAAGGTGAGGGAGGTAATGAATATGAAAAAGCCTCAATTGCCTGCCGGTGATATTCCTATTTTAGCAGAAGTCGATGTTGTCATACTCGGTGGATCCTTTGCAGGTATTGCGAGTGCATTGCAATTTGCCAAGCAAGGTAAACGTGTAATGGTGGTGGAATCCAGAACCTATTTAGGCGGTGAAATGACCGCTTCACTTAGCCCTTGGATTAAGCAATCTCATTCATTTAGATCCCAGTTAATCGACTCTTGTATAAATGCATGTGGGAAACCTGTTCAGAATGGAAATATGATTGTTTTTCAGATGGATCAATTGAAAATACATCTTGAGGACCTATTATTTGCTGCTGGTGTTGAATTATTGTATAGTTCACTTCCAATCACTATCACTCGCTTTGAAGCTGATTGGAATGGATTGGTGATGGCAAATAAATCAGGACGGCAGCTAATCCGATGTAAAGGAATTGTCGATGCAACGGAAACGGCTATCACTACCTTTTTAACCGAAGATGCTTTGAAATCTACCGCTGAAAAAGAGCAGACATTCTATAAGCGCGTTTTAGAGTTTACGAATGTCCAAGAGATTGACCAAGCGGAAATATCCGTTCCAACAGATTTAAACATAAAGGAAAATATGATTAACCTTTTTCATGGCTATCATGAGAATGGTCATGTCTATGTGGAATACCAACTATATTTAGAGGCTGAAAATAGTTTAGAAGGAAATCAGATTCGTGAAACAATCGCCCAAAAACTAGGAATCTCGCTTAGTGAGTTTTTAATTCAAGAGGTCCCTGCGTTCAGTAAAGCGTTGTTATCTGCAAGTTCATATGAATTAAAGGGTCCATATTGTATGGACATACAGACTGATCATAATTTCCATCTTGAAAAAATAGCAGTTAACTATCCAAACGTGTGGAGTTTTTATAAAGACCTATATGAAAATAACAATACGAATTGGCTTGATCCAGTAAAGGCAGCATCCTTTGGCGAACAGTTTGCGGAATTAGTAACCGATTTCTCAATGATGAATCAGCAGATAATTCAAGTTAAAGGTGTTACTGCTGAAGTTATTACTGAGTATGAAGTGAAAATTCCGGTTGATTTTTTAGAAAAGAGTCATGATTTTGGGAACGTTCCCGCCCAAGGAGTCTTCCTTTCTAAAAAGGCCGAGGTGCTAGTTGCCGGCGGCGGCTCTAGTGGTGGTGCTGCGGCGATTGTATCTGCAGAGGAAGGAATGAACACCATCCTTGTTGACCTCAATCCTGGGCTTGGGGGAACAGGTACATTCGGTGGAGTTGACAGCTATTGGTTTGGGAAGCGCCATGGTTATGCGGAGAAGATAACGAAACTCGTCCATGATGTCCAGAAAAGAATTAACTATAAGGGTCATAAATGGAATATTGAGGCAAAAAAGTATGCGCTGTTAGAATTAGCAGACCGTTTAGGAATTGAGATGCTGTTCAATACGATTACCTTTGGAGCAATTACAAAAGGGACTCGTGTATGCGGAAGTATGATCGCGACAAGATGGGGGGCATGTTCCCTATTAGCTGACTGTGTGATTGATGCAACCGGTGATGGTGATCTTGCAGCTTTTGCAGGGGCAGAATTTGTCTATGGTGCTGCTCGTGATCACGTTACAATGTGGTATTCGCTGGCTCAATATAACAAACCGGGAAAATTACAAAATAATTTTACGAGTATGGTGAATGTGTCAGATGTCCATGACTACACAAGAGCAATTCTCTCAGGAAGAAGAAGATGGAGTGTAGACGTTGCTGGCTGTCATGATCACGGAATTTATGTAGCTCCTCGTGAAAGCCGCCATATTATAGGTGATGTTGTAATGAATATGAGTGATCAATTGCTTCATAGGAGCTGGCACGATTGTATTAATATTCATTTCAGCAACCATGATATGAAGGGGATTAGCGAAGTAAACTGGCTGAATGCTGGGTTCATTCCACCAAACCTTGAAATCGAAATCCCATACAGAATGCTGTTACCAAAAGGGCTAGATGGAATTTTAGTGGTCGGTAAAGCTATTTCTGCTACACATGATGCACTGCCTGCGATTCGAATGCAATCGGATTTAGAAAATCTCGGCGGGATTGCAGCATTGGCAGCATCGATGGCTGTAAAGGAAAATAAGTTTCCTAGACAAATAGAATATTCGAATTTGCAGAAGAGAATTGTGAAAGAGGGCCTGATTCCTGAACAAATTTTGACAAGAACTACTGAGCCCTTTCAATATTCTGATGAGCAATTAGTTGCACTTATAGATTCCATTGAGGTGAATGAGCCTCTCTATGAATACTCGAATATGCGGATGAATGAGATCTATCAACAACGAATACCATTTGTTGAAATTTCTACAGTAGGGAAACGCATCATTCCTTTCCTTGAAAAAGAAAATGCGGGAGCAGTAGGTACTCGTAAGGTGCGAATCGCTCAAGCCTTAGCAATGTATGGCTCAACAACTGGAGTGCCAACCTTAATCTCAGAAATAATGACCATGCTTCAAGGGGAACAGCTTCCTAAACGGACGGCGGATATATTGTATGTTACGATGCCTCCTGACCATGGGGCAATGCCAGATGTGTGTTATTTGCTTTACTCATTAGGCTTAACAAGGGATAAACGGGCTATTAAGGTGTGGCAGCGGGTAGCTGATCTGCTAAATCCAACTGAAGAAGACATTACAGACAAAATGTGGGGGATTTTTTATTACATTCATGCGCTTTGTGTTGGTGCTGAAAAATTAGGTGATGTGGACGCAGTTCCATTCCTTAAACAGCTACTGTCAATTCCAGCAATAAGCAATCAGTATTGTTATGAAGGCTATCAAGCAGACTTTTTCTTAGAAAGGAGAGCCCTCCTAGAGCTAGCTGTCGGCAGGGCATTAGCACGGTGCGGCAGTTCTGAAGGGTATGAAATATTAATTACCTATATTGATGATGTACGTTCGTTACTTAGTAAGCAGGCATATACAGAATTAAAACGATTAAGCGGACTCAGTATTAAAAAAGACCAAAAAAGGTGGAGTGACTGGCTCGAGAAGAATATGAATACTCTCCGCCCTCAACCATATATCCTCATTACGGATCAGGCGGACGAAAATGAAGCCATCTCAAGAAGAATATAAATGGTTATAAAGAAAGGGGTATGAAAATTATGGCAATCATTACTTTTCCTAGAGATTTTCGGTTTGGTGTGTCGACAGCATCTTATCAAATTGAAGGTGCCTATAACGAAGATGGCAGAGGTATGTCTATATGGGATACCTATAGCAGAATTCCTGGCAGGGTCCTAAATGGAGACAATGGTGATACTGCTTGTGATAGCTATCATCGAATGGATGAAGATATTGCATTATTAAAGGAGTTAGGTGTGAATACCTATCGTTTCTCCATTGCATGGCCAAGAATTTTTCCAAACGGAAGAGGTGACGTCAATCAAAAAGGGCTGGACCACTATCATCAGTTTGTCGATAAGCTATTAGAAAATGGAATTGAACCACTTTGTACCATCTATCATTGGGATTTACCGCAAGCTCTCCAAGATGAGGGCGGTTGGAAGAATCGACAAACAATTGAGGCATTTGTTGAGTATTCTGATTTATTGTTCCGTGAGTTTTCAGGAAAAATTAAATCGTGGTTAACGATTAATGAACCGTGGTGTGTTTCCTTTTTAGGATATTTCGTTGGCGAGCAGGCTCCTGGGGAAAAAGATCTCCAAACTTCTCTTGATGTTGCCCATCACCTCTTGCTGGCACATGGACGAGCTGTAAAGCGATTTAAAGAACTTGGTATTTCTGGAGAAATTGGTTTTGCGCCAAATGTTACTTGGTATGAACCATTTAGCAATCGACCAGAAGATATCGAGGCTTGTAAGAGAATCTCGGCATGGTTTATGGAATGGTTTTTAGACCCCGTATATAAAGGAAGCTACCCGCAAATTTTAGTAGATTGGTTTGCAAAAAAAGGAGCAAAAGTAAATATTCAAGAAGGGGATATGGAAATCATTTCGCAGCCTATCGATATTTTAGGAATCAATTTTTATACTGGAACGGTATCGAGATATAAAGAAGGAAATGGAACGTTTGATTGTGAACATCTTGATGGTTTATTTGATAAAACCGACATCGGGTTTACCATCTATGCGGATGCCTTTTACAAGGTGCTGATGGATATAAAAAATAAATATGGCGAGGTACCAATCTACATCACAGAAAATGGTGCAACGTATAATCAGGATCCTGTCGAGGGTCGTGTTTGTGATGATAAACGAATCAACTACTTAAAGCAGCACTTAACACAGATTAGTCGTGCGCTATCATCAGGTGTGAATTTAAAAGGCTATTGTGTTTGGTCATTGATGGATAATTATGAATGGTCCTATGGCTATAGTATGAGATTCGGTCTTGTTCATGTTGATTATCATACATTGAAGCGAACGAAAAAAGACAGCTATTTCTGGTACAAGAAACTGAATCAAAACCATTGGTTTGAATTGTAGGTGTTACGATGAATATTCATTTTAGTGGTGATTTGCAGGGGCTTGAACAAGGATTAGAGATTATTTGCAGAGAGTTGGATATTCAGCAATCGAAAGATGGAATTCCTATCACTGTGGAACAAATAACGGGTCCATTAAAGGCTGCCTGCCAGAAAGACCATGGAGTAATCCGCTATCAAGAAAAAATTCACTTTTTTCGTGCATTAGGATTGTGGCTGCAGGAGTTTAATGAAGGTAATCAATTTGAAATAACTGAAGAGCCACAATTTAAAACAAATGGTGTTATGGTGGATTGTTCGCGTAATGCCGTAATGACCGTAGACGGGATTCATACCCTTTTACAAAAAATGGCTTTAATGGGCTTGAATATTGTCATGATGTACACAGAGGATACCTTTACTGTTGAGAAATATCCATATTTCGGTTATATGAGGGGCCGATATACCGAGCAGGAATTACAAGCCTGTGATGACTATGCAGATCATTTCGGCATTGAAATAATTCCATGTATCCAAACACTCGCCCATTTAACAGAGGCACTAAAATGGAATTATGCAGCAAAGATAAGAGATACCGCCGATATTTTATTAGCAGATAGTGAAGAAACCTATGAATTTATTGAAGAATTGTTAAAAGCTGCCTCACGGCCATTCCGAAGCAAGCGTATCCATATCGGAATGGACGAAGCACATCAGCTTGGCTTAGGGAAATATTTGGAGGAGCATGGATATCAAAAACGCTTTGATATTATGAATAAGCATCTTCACAGGGTGGTATCACTCGCAGAATCGTTAGCCTTAAAACCGATGATTTGGAGCGATATGTATTTTCGACTTGGTTCCAAATCAGGAAATTACTATGATTTAACTGCTAACATCCCAGAGGACGTCATGGAATCTATGCCAAAAAATGTTCAATTTGTTTATTGGGATTATTATCATACGGATGAAGAATTTTACCGAATATTCTTGAGAAAACATAAAGAATTTGGTTCAGAGCCAATCTTCGCCGGGGGCGTATGGACTTGGAATGGCATTGCTCCGAACTATGGAAAAACAATCGTTACCACGAATGCCGCTTTAGAAGCTTGTAAAAAAGAAGGAATCCGCGAGGTATTTGCAACCATGTGGGGCGATAACGGAGCAGAAACACATCCATTTACCGGTTTGGCTGGCCTGCAGTTGTTTGCCGAACACGGATATGCAAGTGAAGTGAGTCAAAAGAAGTTAGCCAAACGGTTCCATTTTTGCACCGGTGGCAATTGGGATGATTTTGTTGCCTTAAATGAATTCGATGAGACACCTGGCGTTTATAAAGATAACCTGCATGAATCACATCCATCTAAATTTTTGTTATGGCAAGATGTTTTACTCGGTTTATATGATGAGAATATTCGTTCCTTGCATTTAAGTGAACATTACGCAAATTTGGCTTCACGCTTGGAAAAAGCGAAAGACAGGAACACAAGCTGGGCAGGGATTTTTAGTTTTTATACCCAGCTGGCTCATGTATTGAGTATTAAAGCAGACATAGGCATCAAATTAAAGGGTGCCTTTGATCAAAATGATAAACAGAGATTAACACGCCTGAAAGGTGAGCTGCCAACACTACGAAATATGGTCGATGATTTACGAAAGCTTCATCGTTCACTATGGTTTTCAACAATGAAACCTTTTGGCTGGGAAATTATTGATATCCGCTATGGAGGAATACTCTCAAGGTTAGAATCCGCAGAGTATCGAATTGATCAATGGCTTAATGGTGAGATTTACAGATTTGAAGAGTTAGAGGTCGAGAGGCTTAACCACGATGCACCATGGAAAATGCCTGAAGGAGCTTTAGGTAGAAATTCGTATCACCGGATTGTAACAGCTGGAACATTTTCCGGATAAATTTTATAGAGGTGTTCATAATGATCATTGGCTTTCAAAGTGCAAATTATTTTGCCCGTGCAACGAACTACCAGTCAAGTATGGAAGCATGGGGAGAAGCTGAGCGCAAAGTAATTGAAACATTTAGCTTAGCTGAATTCAACACCATTTGCCAGGATATACGAGGTGCGGGGTTTCAAAATATGGAATTATGGATGGGACATGCTTTTCCTAAATTTATGACTCCTTATTTTGCAGAAGAATTAAAGAAAATTTGGCAGAGCTATAGTTTAAGCGTCTATTCTTATTCTTGTTCGCTTGGCGACCCAATCCGCTATCCAAGATGGACGAGGCTGTGTTTTGAAACAGCCAAAATGCTAGGAATTGACTTAATTACAAGCGGCATTTCCAAAGAGTCAGCTCCGGTCATTTATAGTCTATGTAATGAATTTGGGATCAAGGTTGGTGTAGAGAACCATCCAGAAAAGCATCCTGATGAAATCAAGGAGATTATCGGTGATTATGGAGACTTGCTTGGTGCTGTTGTTGATACGGGGTGGTATGGAACACAGGACTTTTCTGCATCTGAAGCGATTTTGCAATTAAAGGATTCCTTACTTAATGTACATCTAAAAGATGTAAGGGAAGCAGGTATGCATAATCCTGTCGCACTTGGAACGGGAATTGCCGGTATTGCTGAGTGTGTATATGCCCTAAAAGAAATTGGCTATGACCGGACGGTATCAATTGAGCAAGAAGCGGGGGATTTTGATCCAACTGATGACTGCGCCAGTGCTCTTCAATGGGTTAAGAGTTTACTAGATGAAAGCAAGTCTGATTCCTAGTCGGTTTTGCTTTAATTACCTTTTAACCAAAAAATGATGAGGAGAATGAAATGATGGTACGGATTGCAGTAGTTGGCACTGGCTGGCAAGGCCAGGGGCATTTAAGTACGATGCAGAAAATAGCTGGAATTAAAGTAGTTGGTGTTTGTGAATTAAATGAAGAAACCCTCTTAAAAGCCACAAATAAATTTGGTGTGAAGGGTTTTACTGATTATGTGAAAATGCTTGAGGAAAGTAAGCCTGATGGAGTCATTATATGTACACCCCCAGAAGTGCGGGAGTTTCTTGTCCGTGAAGCAGCGGAACGGGGGATTCATTGTTTTATAGAAAAACCGCCTGCAAAAAATCTCGAGATGGCTAAAAAAGTCGATGAGATACTAGACAGAACTGGAGTCATTAACAGTGTTGGCTTTATGTACCGGTACAGTCCTGCTGTTGCCTACTTAAAAGAACTTATTAAAGGCAAACGGGTTGCATGGGTCCGCAGTGCCATGCTTGATGGTTTAGCACTTCGACCAAACTGGCCGCGCTGGTTTTTTAATAAAGAAATTTCAGGTGGGCCTGTATTTGATCAGGCGATTCATATCTTTGATCTCTCCCGCTATCTGCTTGGGGAAGTAGAGAAAGTAACTGGTTACCAAGGCAATCTGGTTGTTCAAAAAGGCGGGGACTTTACGGTTGAGGATAGCTTTACCCTTTTGATGAAATACCAAAATGGAATATTACAAAATCATACCCATACTTGGTCCTATCCGGATGTATTTACGCAAATAGAACTGATTTCCGACCAGCTGCATTTAACACTTGATCTTGTTAAAGGAAGTGTAAGCGGTAAGTTGGAGGGGACAGCAGTATCCTTCGAGGCGGAGGAACATGGACTATATCAGCTTGAACTGGAGGCATTCGCGAAGGCCATTGAAGAACAAAATCCTAAATTCGTGCTAGCAACCTATAAAGACAGTATTCAATCTCTAACAGTTGCCCTCGAAGCACTGGAGGTCCTTGAAGCAGATAAAAAGGTAAATAGTTAAATAGGAACGGCGTCAGAGAGTGCCGAGACTGCTTAAAAGGTGTTCGCCGGCATTCTCTTTGATTACATGTAAAGGAGAGAGTGATATGGGCAGAGCGCTTACTTTTTTAATGGAGTGGCTATGGAGACTATTATATTTAAACGCGATCTGGATATTGTTTTCATTACCGGTCATTACCGTGATCCCAGCAACAGCTACAATGTTTAGCGTAATGGACAAATGGGTTAGGGAAGATCAGCATGAGCCAGATTTTAAAGTCTATTTTCGTGAGTTTAAGAGATTATTTCTAAAAAGCTATCCGCTTGGACTTTCCATTGTACTAATTGGAGGTTTGCTATTTTTAGACCTGCTGATTCTAAGAAATGCAATAGCTGATATCTTTGTGACCATTCGCTATGCAGTATTGTTGTTTAGCTTATTATTTTTAATTGCCGTGTCCTATAGTTTTCCTGTTTTTCTGCGCTATCAGTTCCCGTGGTATAAAACACTGTTTTTTGCTTTTATGCTAGGAATCCGGAACCCCGTTATCACATTTTTGATGTCGTGTGGGTTTTTGTTGGTTTTATTGCTATTCATGTTTGCTACGGGCGTGGGGTTATTACTATTTGCGAGCTCAATAGCTTTAATCTGCACGACTTCTGCACATTTTATCATTAGAGGTTTACCGGAAATAGCAATAGATGAAGCCTGTTGACCACAATTGTGTCTTTTTTTTGAAAATGGCAAAAATATTAATAGAATTTTCAAAAATCAATTGACATGAAAGCGTATTCATATAATAATAGTAATAAGTCCACAACATCCCACAACAAACGTCAATGAATGCATCAAGAAACGATATAATTCCATAGGCCTCTGAGAAAAAAATTGAGGGAGAAAAATTTACAATTACAAATCAATAGTTTGTGAGGGTTGTGACCAAAAACAAATAATCTATTTAGGGGGAAAATGAATGAAAACAGTAAGAAAAACATTAGTGTCACTGTTAATTCTGGCCATAAGCTTCTCTTTAATCCTGGCTGGCTGTTCAAGCAAAGAATCCGGAGCGACAAAGTCTAGCGGTAATTCTAAAGACGGCGAAAAAGTTGTTATCGACTTCTGGACATTTTGGGGTTCTGAAACACGCAGGCCAATCATTGAAAAAATTATCGATGATTTCAATAAATCTCAGGATAAAATTGAAGTCAAACATACATATCTTCCATGGGGGGATGTTTGGACTAAGAACTTAGCTTCAATCGCTGCAGGAAATCCTGCAGACTTAATCATTAACGACATTAACGCAGTAGGACACCGTGCGCAAAATAATCAAAATACTAATCTTGCAAAATATTTAAAGCAAGATCCAGAAGTGAAAGACCGCTTCTACCCAGAATTGTATAATGCAAGTTTGTATGAAGGAGATCCATACGCACTCCCTTTCAACACAGATACACGTTTAATGTTCTGGAATAAAGATATGTTTGAAGAAGCTGGCCTTGACCCTAATACACCTCCAAAAACATGGGAAGAGTTAGAAGAAATGGGTAAAAAGCTTGATGTGAAAAAAGGAGATAGGTATGAAAGAATCGGTTATCTGCCAAACCAGGGAATCGGAGCAGATGTCTGGATGATCAATGCAGATGGAAAAGGTTACTGGGATTTTGATGCAAATAAAGCAATTATCAATGATGAAACAAATGTAAAAGCCTTAACATGGATGAAAAACTATTATGACTATTACGGTGATAAAATTATTAATACCTTCAAGGCAGAGTTTGGTGAGCAAACTGCAGATCCATTTGTTGCTGGTAAACTAGCAATTACTACTGATAATGCAAACTTCTTCACGAAAATAAGAGATTACGGTGAAGGTATGAACTTCGGTGTTGCACCTCTGCCAGCAATGGAAGAAGGAAGCGGCAATTCAAGCTGGGGCGGCGGCTTTGTCGCTGAAATTCCTAAAGGAGCAAAACATCCTGATGAAGCATGGGAATTCCTGAAGTATTTAACGGATGTTCAGGCACAGGAATACTGGGCTGTTAAAAACTTTGATATTGTAGCAAACAAAGAAGCAGCAGAAAAATCTGCAGGCAGTTCAGAATTTTCAGAAGAAGGAAAAATGGTTTATTCTGAAGCAGCTGAAAATATGAAACAAACCTTACTAACTCCAACACCAATTGAAGCACCTGATTATATCAATTTAATCCAGCCTGAAATTGAGTCCGTTCTATTAGGGAAAAAATCACCGAAAGAAGGATTGAATGCAGCTCAAAAAGCAGTAGAAGAATTAGTTAAATCTAACAAAAAATAATAGGAAATTGTTCAGGGAGTGACATCAATTCGCTCCCTGATTGTTTAACCTTGACAGAAGGGATGAACGAGATGGAACCAATTGTATCAAGTAAACCAGATATAACAATAAAAAATAAAAAACAAAAAGGAATGTCCTCATATCAGCGAAAAGAAGGATTACAGGGATACCTTTTTATTGCACCGTGGATTATTGGTTTTCTGTTTTTTATGTCTGGACCACTAATATTTTCCCTCTATGGAAGCTTTACCAATTTCAACATCACTTCAAAAATGGATTTTATCGGCCTCGATAACTTCAAAAAAATGTTTACAAATGACCCACTAATTTGGCTCTCACTGAAAAACACGCTTTACTATGTCGTAATCTCTGTGCCGTTAACAACGACGGGGGCTGTCCTGTTGGCCGTTCTTTTAAATCAGGGAATAAAGGGGATGCGAGTATTTCGAACCATTTTTTATTTACCTGCTGTTTTATCCGGTGTAGGCGTCTATTTGCTTTGGATGCAGCTTTTAAGTCCTTCTTCAGGATTGGTAAACACACTGCTTGGTTTTGTAGGGATTGACGGTCCTGCTTGGCTGACAGATCCTTCCTGGACAAAGAACGCTTTAATTTTTATGAAAATGTGGAGTGTCGGCGGCGGAATGCTTTTGTACTTAGCAAGCCTTCAAGGTGTATCACAGTCCTTATATGAAGCAGCTGAGATTGACGGGGCTAACTCGTTTAGAAAGTTTTTTCATATTACATTGCCAATGATTACCCCGGTTATCTTTTTTGATCTTGTGACGAGTACAATTGGAGCCTTCCAGATTTTCCAGGAAGCCTACGTAATGAGTGAGAGTGGAGACGGTGGACCAGCCAATTCACTGGTATTCTTCAATTTGCATATGTGGAACAAAGCGTTTGAGGTTTTCGATATGGGTTACGCGATGGCCATGTCCTGGATATTATTCATCATCATCCTTGTGTTAACAGTTTTCAACCTAAAGATTGCCCCGCGCTGGGTACATTATGAAGGGGAGGATCGGAAATGAGTGCAGCAGCCCAAACAAAGGAAAACTATTTTAAAAGTGCGAATTTCAAGAAAAAAACTGGTCAGACGATTGTCCTGATCATTTTAATTTTAGGAAGTCTGTTAATTTTATCCCCAATCTGGTGGATGATTGCCACCTCTTTGAAGGATATGAAAGAAATCATGACCTATCCGCCAACCTTTATCCCAAAAGAATGGCATTGGGAAAACTATTTAATAACACTACAAAAAGGTCCTTTTTTGCAATATACCTTAAACACGCTGTTTATTACTTTTTTCGTTGTAATCGGAAATGTTGTGGCAAACTCGTTTATTGCTTACGGATTTGCAAAAATCCAGTTTAAAGGCAGGAATGTTTTGTTCGCAATCGTCCTTGCAACGATGATGATTCCCGGGTTTGTTACATTAGTCCCGCAATATGTGATTTATGCCAAGCTGGGATGGTTAAACACCTATTTACCGTTAATTCTCCCTGCTTTCTTTGGAAGTGCCTTTAATATTTTCTTGCTTAGACAGTTCTTTTTGACGATACCAAATGAATTAATTGAAGCAGCCAAAATTGATGGTGCTAATCATCTTTATATCTGGTGGAAAATTTTCATTCCACTGGCAAAACCGGCGATTGCCACTGTTGCCATTTTTTCTTTTAACGGAGCATGGAATGATTTTCTTGGTCCATTATTATACATAAGCGATGAGTCTCTCTATACGCTGCAATTGGGATTACAAATATTTAAAGGTCAAAATGATACGCAATGGAACTTTTTGATGGCAGGATCGATTATGGTATTACTTCCAGTTATCACCATTTTCTTCTTCTTCCAGCGTTACTTCATTGAAGGAATGAACTTAACAGCTGGATCTAAGGGATAATCCGAACCTAATGGAATTTTAAAGGAAGGAATTGTTTAACTAATGGCATTACTTGGGATTGATATTGGGACTACTCATTGTAAGGCAGGGGTATTTAAAGAAAATGGATCAGTTATTCAGTATTCTGTTCGTCCAACCATTGCCCATTATAACCAGCAAGGAGAACCGTATTATTTGCCTGAAGATATATGGGATAATATTACAAGTTGTTTAAAGGAAGTTATGCTCTGCTGTGAGGAAAAAGTTTCGGCTATCGGCATTACAAGTATGGCGGAAACTGGTCTCTTGTTGGACAGGCAGACTGGTAAACCAAGGACCCCTTTCATTCCTTGGTTCAGCCGGTGTGCTGAAGGTGAAGCGGAGGAAATTGCTAATGAGGACAGCCCTTTACATCGCTTTCAGAAAACGGGTCTTCATAGCAGTTATAAATATGGACTTGCAAAAATAATCCACTTGAGAAAGCAGCAAACAGACATTTTGGACGATGCAGTCTGGCTGTCGGCTTCAGACTTTATTGCCTATAAGCTTACCGATCATTTTGCAACAGACTATTCTTTAGCAGCAAGAACCTATGCGTTTCAAATTGATCAACTTTCTTGGGACCAGGACTGGATTAGGCATTTCAATTTATCGGACCAATTATTCCCGGAGGCATTGCCGAGCGGAACAAAAATGGGAATCACTCTGTCTACAGAGTTAGAAGAGCTTGGAATACCTCAAGGGATACCTGTTACAGTTGCAGGTCATGACCACCTTGCAGCTGCCCTTGCCGTTGGTGCTGTCACCCCTGGAAGTGTATTTGATTCTATTGGTACAGCTGAAACACTTGTAGGGGCGATAGAAAAAAAGCAGCTTACAGAAGTGGATTTTGCATCAGGACTTACATTTGGATGTCATGTTGTGAGGGATAAATTCTTTTGGATGGGAGGAATTTCAGCCTCAGGGGGTTCAATTGAATGGTTTAGAAATCAGTTTTCGGATCAAAAAATGTCCTATGATGAAATTATTAGTCTATCGGCTCGATCAATAGAAGGGCCGTCAGGTATTTTATACTATCCATACTTATCTGGGAGTGGTTCCCCACAGCCTGACCCGTTTGCAAGAGCTGCTTTCATCGGTCTCAAGACATCTCATAAACGTGAAGATCTTTTGAAAGCGATGATGGAGGGAACTGCGTATGAACTGGAATCGATTCGCAGAAGTGCTGAAAATATAGGTGGTCGGCTAATTAATCAAATGATTTCAGTTGGCGGCGGGACAAAAAACCATTACTGGATGCAAATAAAGTCCGATATTACAAACTGCCATTTGGCTATCCCGGAAATAAATGAAGCGACCCTGCTTGGAGCCGCAATTTCAGCAGGGATTTGCTCAGGTGTATATAAAGACGAAGAAGAGGCTGCAAAGGCAATTCAATTTACTAATCCTAAAGAAATAATACCTAATCAGCAGTACCATCATGAATATAAACGCTTGTACGAAGAAGGGTATATGGGTCTTCAGCTGCATTTACGGAACTTTTATCAAAATTTTCACAAGAGAGTTTAAATCAAAGGGGGACAAGTTTATGGAAAAGAATATTAATCTTATAAATGTACTGCCGTTAAAAGAAGTTTTGGTAGAAGCTGAAAAAAAGGGCTATGCAGTCGGCTCCTTCTCACCAAGATATACACCGATGATTCGTCCGGTTTTACGGGCAGGAGAAAAGACAAAATCTCCTTTAATTATCCAAATATCCGAAAAAGAATTAATTCGTTATGGTATTACTCCATTTGAATTTGGAGAGGCATTTTACAAGGCAATGGAAGAAGAGAAAATCACAGTGCCCGTTGTCCTTCATCTTGACCATACAAAGGAATTTTCCGTTATTGAGGATTGTGTTGAAGCTGGATTTACTTCTGTCATGATCGATGCTTCTGAAAAAGAGCTGGATGAAAATATTTCTATAAGTAAAGAAGTGGTTGAATTTGCCCATGCAAAAGGTGTTTCTGTTGAAGCGGAGCTTGGGAAAATCGGAACAACTGATTTTGTAGAAACTGACAATGATGATGAGCTTTATACCGATCCGAAAGAAGCCTTGCGATTTGTGAACGAGACAGGCTGTGATGCGCTGGCTGTTTCGGTCGGAACGGCACATGGTGTCTATCTGGTAAAACAGCCAAAGGTCGACCTTGAACGCTTGAAGGAAATCAGAAACTTAACCCCTGTTCATTTAGTTCTCCACGGAGGATCTGGTGTACCATCTGAAATGATTAAAGAGGCGACAATGCTTCCCAACGGCGGTATAAGTAAAGTGAATATCGCAACCGATTTAGAACTTGCACTTTTGAACTCCCTTGGAAGAAAAGAAAGAATGACAAATGAGGAGTGCAAAGCACTTTCAAAGGAGCAGTTAGAGATTGCCCAAAATGCAGTTGAGGCTGCAGTAATTGAAAAAATCCAGTACTTTCTTGGAAGCGCCCAACAGGCAGCAAGCTTTCCGGTATAAAAAAGAAGTTCTTTTATAGAAACATAGAAACTGTTATAGAGATTCGAGAGCAGTTTATCTTTAAAGGAGGTTATTTTTGATGAGCCAGTCCCCATTCCCTATTAGAGGGGTGATAGAAGGATTTTATGGATTATTTTACAGTGCTCCTGAGCGAAAGGATTTAATCTCCTTTATGGGTGATCATGGGTTTAATCTATACATATATGGACCAAAAAATGACCGTCAGCATCGCGCCCGCTGGCGGGAGCCTTATCCTGATTTTATTATGGAACAGTTTGCTGAAACCGTTGCTCATTCGAGGAACGTTGGAGTAGATTTCGCCTACAGTATTGGATCTGGTGTTTCAATTAATTATGCATGTGAAGAGGATTTTCAGTTAATTACGGAAAAATTTAAAGCATTTTATAAAATTGGTGTCAGGGATTTTATGATCATGTTAGATGATATAGCTGCGGAATTTCAACATGAGGAAGAAGTGCAAAAGTTCACCAGTTATGCACAAGCACATGTTCATGTTGCGAACCGTTTGAATCACTGGTTAAAATCACTTGATAAAACATGCAGGCTCTCTCTTTGTCCAACTGATTATCATGGTACAGCGCCATTTAGTGACTATATTCATGAACTGGGTAAAGGATTGAACGAAGAAATTGACATCTTTTATACAGGGCCAGAGATTTGTTCGAAGACAATTTCAGAGCAAGATGCAGCTGATTTTGCAGCTGCGGTTCAAAGAAAGCCGATTATTTGGGATAACTACCCTGTAAATGATTTAGCAATGACTAGTGAAATGCATATCGGTCCTATAACCGGCCGCGAAAACTCTCTTATAAAAGTATGTAAAGGGTTCATTGTCAATACGATGAGTCAGGCAGAAGCATCAAAAGTCGCTTTACTAACCTTTGCGGACTTCTTCAACAATCCGGAAGAATATGACCCGTGGACCTCTTGGGACTATGCACTGAAAACAATTGGTGGAGTGGAAAACTACCAGGCTTTACGTCTATTTGCTGAAAATTGTCTGCATTCATGTCTGGATTATTCAAAGGCAGCGCCATTGGAAAATTTAACTTCAAAAGCCCTATGTTCCCTGCAATCCGGCGAAAAAGCATCAGTTAGCGTTGATGTTAAAAACCTTTATGATTACTTGAACGAACTAGACGAAGCGGGGTACCAGCTTAAATTTAGAATGACCAATTATGCTTTGCGTAATAATTTGGTCCCATGGATAGAGCTGATGGAAAGCTGGGCGTGGGCAGGAAGAAGGTCCATCGATGTTTTAAGGGCAATGGAAAATATTGAGGACATTAAGTCCCCGCTTAACTGGCTGAAGGAGTCGGCCAGTGAAGTACGGAGCCATCCGAAACGATATGCTGGGAACGTTTTGTACTCATTGATTGAATATGTTGAATCCAAAGCTGTTGACGAAAAGGGGTCATTCATATTGTGATAAAGAAAATCTCAACTAATCTTTATTTATATGAAGATACTTGTAATGTATACGTTATTAAGACCGAAGAAAAGGCGGTCTTAATTGACTTTGGGGATGGGAATGTTCTTAAATATCTTGATACAATCGGGGTTGAGAGTGTAACAGACGTTTTTATCACCCATCATCATCGGGATCAGTGCCAGGGGCTTCCAATTGCTGTTAAGGAAGGGATCCGAATTTGGGTACCGCACAGTGAACAAGATTTATTTCACCATATGGATGAACACTGGCTGGCTAGAGAAATTACTAATAACTACAATATGAGACAAGACCGTTTTTCAATCCTTCAATCTGTACCAGTGTATAAAACATTAAAGGATTATTCTGCACATGTGATAAACGGACTCAAGTTCACGATTATTCCCAGCCCAGGCCATTCCATTGGTTCCATTACCATAATAACGGATATTGATGATAAGAAGACAGCGTTCACAGGTGATTTAATTTATGGACCTGGAAAGGTTTGGTCGCTGGCGGCTACACAATGGTCTTACAACGGCGGTGAGGGCATTGCTTTAAGTGTTCTTTCACTATTAGATTTAAAAGATCGGGAACCTGATTTACTTCTGCCCTCTCATGGGCAAATAATGGAGGAGCCATCTTCAGCAATGGAACTCCTTATTGAGCGTTATGCACTATTAATGAAACAAAGAATGCAGAATCCTAGATTATTTAAATTGCTGGATAATCCATATCAAGCAATTACACCTCATTTATTACAAAACTGCACAAGCATGTCTAATGCCTACGTCGTTTTATCCAAAAGCGGCAAAGCGCTGTTTATTGACTTTGGTTACGACTTTATTGGCGGAATCGGCTCTGGGAGTGACAGAGCATCAAGAAGACCTTGGTTATATACTCTATCAAGGTTAAAGGAACAGTACGGAGTTGAAAAAATCGATGTTGTCATTCCCACCCATTACCATGATGATCATGTGGCAGGAATTAATCTATTGCGGGATGTAGAAGGAACTGAGGTTTGGTGCCCTGAGAACGTGGCAGAAGTTTTGGAGAACCCTAAAAAATATGATTTGCCATGTCTGTGGTATGATCCGATAAAAGTGGATAAGCAGCTTCCCTTAAACCAGATATTTAAGTGGGAAGAATATGAATTTATTGTTTATGAGCAGGCAGGGCATACACTATATGCTGCTGCTATTGAATTTAGCGTAGATGGGAAAAAAGTTCTTGCCATTGGTGACCAATATCAAGGTGAAAATGGTCAATTCAATTATGTGTACCATAACCGATTCAGAATAAGCGACTATGTTGATAGTGCTGAACTCTATAAGTCTGTTAAACCTGACCTTATTATTTCTGGACATTGGGATCCAATCGTTGTAACGGAGGAATTTCTTTTACGGGTTGATGAAAAAGGGAAGGTGCTTGAACAACTCCATAAAGACCTCCTG
Source organism: Bacillus sp. EB106-08-02-XG196 (assembly GCF_013396335.1). Taxonomy (GTDB): domain Bacteria; phylum Bacillota; class Bacilli; order Bacillales; family Cytobacillaceae; genus Neobacillus. The sequence goes on along the minus strand of NZ_JABWSY010000001.1, from coordinate 153,306 downwards.
CCTTTAGAGGAGCTGGATTTTGGAGCGGAAGGATTTGGTGCGTCCATAGTGCCATACCAGACAGAGGTACAGTCAGGACAAACCTTTTCAGTAACCGTTGAAATAAAGAACCCATTCCCAGAAGAAAGCGATATTATCGCGAAAATGATTACGCCGGCAGGCTGGAAAATCAATAACAGGGAATTCAATGCGAAGCTGCCAGGCAATGAAGCCGTACAATTTACAACATTGATTACAATTCCGCAAGGATACACGGGCTACAGGGAACGAATTGCAGTGGATCTTACTGTAGGTAAGCGACGTTTCGGACAGCATGCCGAAGCACTTGTAACGATTAAGGATTTGCCAATTTTAGGAGGTGCAGAAAATGAATAATAAAAATAGTACGATAATGGAAAAACAACTGCCGAAGACAAAAGAAAAAACCTTACATATGATTGGAAATGCTCATCTTGACCCCGTATGGCTATGGCAATGGCAAGAGGGATTTCAGGAAACAAAAGCAACATTTAGGTCTGCGCTTGATCGAATGAAAGAGTATCCTGATTTCGTATTCACGAATAGTTCCGCCGCTAATTATGAATGGATTGAAAACAATGAACCTGAGATGTTTGAAGAAATCAAACAACGTATTCAAGAAGGACGATGGGAAATTGTCGGCGGCTGGTGGATTCAGCCGGATTGCAACCTTCCGAGCGGGGAGTCGTTTGTTCGCCAAGGGCTTTATGGACAGCGTTATTTCCAAGAAAAATTTGGGGTGACAGCGAAGGTTGGCTACAATGTGGATAGTTTTGGACACCATGGGATGCTTCCACAAATTTTAAAGAAAAGCGGTATGGATTACTATATTTTTATGCGTCCAAGCCCGCAGGAAAAAGGACTTCCTGGAAGGTTGTTCTGGTGGGAATCAGATGACGGCTCACGCGTTTTAGCCTATCGTATACCATTTGAATATTGCACATGGGGCAAGGATGTTGAAAAACATGTACGTAGAAATGCAGGGGAATTAAAAGCACCATTTAATGATTTAATGACATTTTACGGTGTTGGTAACCATGGCGGCGGTCCAACAAAGGAGAATATCGAAAGTATTAAACAATTAAATGAAAATCCGTCCTATCCAACACTTTTGTTTAGTACAGTAAATAAATTTTTTGATGACCTTATGGTAAAGAATCTTCCGTTCCCGGTTGTCCATGATGACCTTCAGCACCATGCAAGCGGATGCTACTCTGTACATTCAGGAATTAAAAAATGGAACCGCGAGGCAGAAAATGCCCTTATTAAAGCTGAGAAATTCTCGGCACTTGCGGATTGGGCAACCGGGCAAAAATATCCGGCTGCTGAATATAAACAGGCATGGAAAAATGTATTATTCAATCAATTTCATGATATTTTAGCAGGGACAAGTATTGAAGCAGCATATGAAGATGCGCGGGATATGCACGGAGAGGCAATGTCAATCGCTAAACGGGGTGTCAACTATGCCATCCAATCTTTGTCATGGAGAATTGATATAGAAGAAGAAAAAGGGATGAAACCAATTGTTATCTTTAATCCTCATTCGTGGAACAGTAATGTAAATGTTGAACAGGAAATAGGTGGATTAAAGCCTGAGGATATTTTAGTAGATGAAGAGGGAAATCAAGTTCCGATGCAAGTGGTTCAATCGCAGGCAACCGCTGGGGGCCGTTCACGCATTAGCTTTATTGCCAATCTTCCTTCAATAGGGTACCGAGTATATAAAATCGTACAACGTGAAACTGATAAAGAATTCACATCTATCAAGGCAAATGATACTAGTATGGAAAATGACCATTTTAGAGTTGAAATCGATCAACAAACAGGATTTGTCACAAGTATATATGATAAACAAAAGAACCTGGAAATACTAGGGGGACCAGCGGCAAGACCAGTCGTCATGAACGATTTTAGTGACACGTGGTCGCATAATGTTCTTCAGTTTAAGAGCGAAGATGGCACCTTCAAAGCCACGAGTGTAAAACTGGTGGAACATGGCCCAGTAAAATCGGTTATTCGCGTTATTAGTGAATATGGAAGATCAACACTGCATCAAGACTTTACTATGTATAAAGAGTTAAACCAGATTGATGTCCATTGTACATTAAACTGGCAGGAACAATTTAAAGCACTAAAGATTAAGTTTCCTGTTGATCTTATCTTCAGAAAATCAACCTATGAAATTCCTTATGGGCATATTGTTAGAGAGGGCAATGGTGAAGAGGAGCCTGGACAAAACTGGATTGATACTTCTGGAACTCATCCAGCTACAGGCGAGATATACGGATTCAGCTTGCTAAATGACGGCAAATACAGCTTTGACATCCATAACAAAGAAATGAGTATGACGGTCCTTCGCAGCCCAATTTATGCACATCATGACCCGCTGGTTCCGGAAGAAGATAGGTATTATTCATTTATTGATCAGGGAATTCAAAGATTCACATACTCCTTGCTGCCGCATGAAGGAAATTGGGAAACAGCAGGGACTGTAAAACGTGCAGCCGAATTGAACCAAAAACCTATTAGCATTATTGAAACCTATCATAAAGGTCACCTTCCACAGAAAGATTCCTTCTTGTCAGTTGATGTTGAGAATGTCATAGTTAGTGTCATAAAGCAAGCAGAGGACAATGAGGATCTAATACTGCGTGCCTATGAAACAGCAAATGATGAAACTACTGCCATCATTTCTTTACCTAAATGGAATCGACAAATAAAGACTACGTTTAGGCCGTCAGAAATAAAGACATTCCGTATTCCAAAAGATTCGTCACAACCTGTATTTGAAAATAATTTACTGGAGTGGGAAGAATAAGAAATGTCTACTGAGCATTTACTTAATGACAAGGAGTAAAGTACATGATTGTGTCGCAGCGCCGTAAGTTAATAAAAGAGTTATTAATAAAAAATAAGAGTGTAAAGGTCTCTGATCTTGTTGAGCTACTTCATGTATCAGAAGAAACAATCCGGAGGGATTTGAATCAACTTGAAAGAGAGGGCGTTGCCGAGAAAAACTATGGCGGTGCAGTCCTAATAGAGGAGGATGAAAGCCAATTTCTTATTCCTCCTGTTGATAAAAGAAAGTTACAATATTCTCTTGAAAAAGAATTAATCGGGAAGGCTGCAGCCCAATTGATAAAAGAGGGTCAAACCATCATTTTTGATGCAGGATCAACAACTTGGTATGTAGGAAAAAACTTACCAGATAATAGTAACTTAACGATTATAACCAATGCTATGAACGTAGCAGAGGAATGCAGCAAAGATGAAACTGCCTCGATCTACTTATTAGGCGGGAAACTAAGGAAGAATTCAATGAGTCTTGTTGGGCCGCAGGTAGAGACTGAATTACAAAACTACAATGCCGATTATGTTTTCCTTGGGACAGCTGGAATTTCATTAAGGCATGGGTTTACAAGCTCTGATTTGTATGATGCGGAAATGAAACGGGCGATGGTTTCTGCAGGACAAAAGATTATTGTTGTGGCTGACCACAGCAAGCTTCAAAGATCAGGATTAACCCCTTTTTGCCCTTTTAATCAAGCAGATATATTTATTACTAGTGATCTTGCAGATAAAGAAATTCTAAAGGAAATTGAAAAAAGAGGTGTGGAGGTAATTGTAGTACCTATATCAGGTGATACTTTCTCTAGTTAGAAAGGAGTGATGGGATAAAGCAGCCAGTTTGTTTTTTCCCCTGACTTCTATGAAATTAACATACTATAAAAATCAATATGCAAAAAGGAGGTTATACAAGTGGTAAAGGTTGCTTTATTAAGTAAATGGCATGTCCATGCTGATGATTATGCACGGCAGGCAACTCAAAATAAACATCTGGAAATCAAAGTAGTCTGGGACGAAAATGCCGAACGCGGCAATGAGTGGGCAGGAAAGCTAGGTGTTCCTTTTGAACAAGATTTACTGAAAGTGTTAGCTGATCCGGAGATTGAGGCAGTTATTGTAGATACACCAACAAACCTTCACAAGGAGATCATCCTGCTTTCGGCAAAAAATAAAAAACATATTTTTACTGAAAAGGTATTGGCTTTTACGATGGAAGATTGTAAAGAGATTTATGAGGCAGTGAGTAATAACAATGTAAAGTTGATGGTTTCTTTGCCCCGGCTGACTGAAAATTACTTTTTATATGCCCAGCAGGTTATTGATGAAGGGCTATTAGGGAAACTGACCTATATTCGCTGCCGATTAGCACATAATGGTGCTGTTCCGTTTGAGGGACACCCAAACGGATGGCTTCCAAAACACTTTTTTAATAAAGAGGAATGCGGCGGTGGTGCATTTATTGACTTAGGAGCGCACCCGATATATTTAACCAATCGTCTTGCAGGACCGGTAAAAGCTGTTACGGCAAGGTTACAAAAACAATTTGGCTATGATGTGGATGATAATTCCGTCGCTATTATTGAATATGAAAACGGTGCCTTAGGAACGATTGAAACAGGATTTCTTTCAGTACGCAGCCCTTTCCAGCTGGAGCTGTATGGAACGGAAGGAACTCTATTAATAGAAGATAATAAGATCACCTTAAATTCTAAACAGGCAGGCGAGGGATGGGATGCCCCTGAAAAGCTGCCAGAACCACTTCCGCTGCCGATGGAGCAATGGGTAAATTTTATCATTGATGAAACTGAACCAACCATTACAGATAAAGATGTACTAGGGTTAACGTTAATTAACCAGGCAGCAATGATATCACACAATCAAGGACGAAGAGTAGAAATAGCTGAAATAATAATGGATAAACAAAAAGTATAATTCGGAGGCAAAGAAAAATGGTGAACACATTAAGAGTAGGGATTATCGGAGCGGGCGGCATTGCAAAGCATGCACATATTCCAAACTATTTAAAATGCGGGGAAAAAGTTGAGATCGTTGCTGTAAGTGATGTTGTAGAGGAAAAGGCTGATGAATTAGCAGCAGAATTTAATATTCCCCATACTTTTACGAGTTATGAAGAAATGTTTCAGACTCTAAAATTGGATGCTGTCAGTATTTGTACACCAAACAAATTCCATTATCATGCCACACTAGCCGCACTAAATGCAGGGTGCCATGTCCTATGTGAAAAGCCGCCGGCTATGACAGCAAAAGAAGCAGAAGAAATGGCCAACGCAGCACAAAAAGCTGGCAAAATCCTAACCTATGGATTCCATTATCGTCATGCACCACAGGTGGAAGTGTTAAAGCGCTTTATCGACGCGGGTGAACTTGGTGATATTTATGCTGCACGTGTGACGGCAATGCGCCGACGGGGAATTCCTGGCTGGGGGGTATTCACAAACAAAGAACTTCAAGGCGGAGGACCTTTAATTGATATCGGGGTTCATATGCTGGATACGGCATTATATTTAATGGGTTATCCAGAGCCGGATACCGTATTTGGAGTAACCTATCAAAAACTAGGAAACCGAAAAGGACTAGGCCTCATGGGATCATGGGATTGGGAGAATTTTTCGGTGGAAGATATGGCACGCGGAATGATTACTTTCAAAAATGGGGCTTCCATTCTATTAGAGTCTGCATTTGCTGCGAATGTTGAGAAAGCTGATGAAATGAATGTAACGTTAATGGGGGACAATGGTGGAGCAGATGTATTCCCACTAAAAATCTATCAGGAAAAACATGAATCGTTAATTGATCTCACTCCGGCATATTTACCAAAGAGAGATTATCATGAACTGGAACTTAGTAGATTTGTGGATGCGTGCTTAGAAGGAACAACACCATTAAGCACCGCCAAACAAGGTGTCTATCTTCAACAAATCATTAATGGTCTATACGAATCAGCGGCCAAAGGTGAGGCTGTTAAATTAAGTGAACATATTCAGGTTTAACTGAAAATTAAAAAAATGGGAGGCGGCAGTATTTCTTTAAGTTGCCTCTTATTTATTAAATAGGGGGAATTTCCATTGAGTAAAATTGGCTTACAATTATTTTCTGTGTGGAGAGATGCCGAAAAAGATTTTTTAGGGACCATTCAAAAAGCGGCTGAGCTAGGATACGAGGCAATCCAATTTGCGGGCTTTTATGATACACCAGCTAATAAACTACAAACGGTATTAGAAGAAAATGGACTCCTCGCTGCCGGGGCACATGTAGGGATTGAGAAGTTATTGGATGATGAATTAAAAAGGACGTTTGAATACAATAGCGCCATTAATAATAACTTACTGGTTTGTCCTGCGCTTCCAAAGGAAATGAGACAGACAGCCGAGGATTATAAGAAAACAGCAGAAGTACTGAATCAAATTGGAGAAACATGCAAGGAGGCAGGTTTTACTTTCGGCTATCATAACCACGCATTTGAATTTGAACAGTTTGGAAGTGAAACGGGATTTGATCTGCTATTTGGTCACACAGACCCTGATTTAGTAAAAATGGAATTAGATTGTTATTGGGCCGCTTTTGCGGATCAAGATCCGTTAGAAATCATTCAAAAATATGGAAGTCGTGTGGTGTCCCTGCATATTAAGGATATGAAAATGGTTAATGGTACAAAGACTGGGATTGAAGTAGGGAGAGGTCAACTTGATTTTGCCTCGCTAATTAAGATGGGGGATAAAGTTGGTGTTGAGTGGTTCACGGTTGAGCAGGAGGAATTTGAAAGGGATCCTTATGAAAGTCTTTCTATTAATGTAGATACTCTTAAACAATTAATGAGCGAGGCGAAAATTCGATGACTACTATGATTCCTAGACCAGAATATCCAAGACCTAATTTCAGACGAAATGAGTGGTTAAATCTAAATGGCCAATGGAACTTTGCATTCGATGATCACAATAATGGTTTAAGAGAAGAGTGGTATGTGAATCATGACTATCAACAAGAAATTACTGTTCCGTATGCATTTCAAACACAACTAAGCGGTATTCATACCAATGAGTTCCACGATGTTGTTTGGTATGAAAAAACATTTATGATTCCGGACAAGTGGCGGGGGAAACAAATACAGCTGCATTTTGGTGCCGTTGATTATCGTGCAACTGTCTGGGTCAATGGAAGGTTCGTTACTGTTCATGAAGGAGGGCATACATCATTTTCCACTGATATAACAGATGCTTTAATGGGCGGATTAAATAAAGTGGTTGTAAGGGTAGAAGACGTATCAACCGACTTGGAGCAGCCGCGTGGCAAACAATACTGGGAGAAGGAATCTGAAGGGATTTTTTATACCCGTACAACCGGCATTTGGCAAAGTGTTTGGCTGGAGCCAGTCAATCACTCGTTCCTTGAAAGAGTAAAACTAACACCAAACATTGATACAGGTGAAGTAACGGTCGAATACCTTATTCAGAATGCGTCAGATAAACAAGAGCTGGAAATAGAAATCTATTCTCAAGACCTAGTTGTTGCAAAAGAGTCTTGTAAAGTAAATCTTGTTCAACGCAAGAATAAACAAGTGGTTTCGTTGAAGGATTTCCAGAGCGGTAACGGAAAGCTTTGGAGCCCAGAACAACCATTTCTTTATACTGTTAAACTTTTTTTAAAAGAAGAAAATAAGATTGTTGATAAAGTTGACAGCTATTTTGGGATGAGAAAAATTTCTATTAATAACGGAAGAATTGAATTAAACAATATGCCTTATTATATGAAACTAGTTCTAGACCAAGGGTATTATCCTGCCAGCCTGCTAACCGCACCAACGGATGAAGATTTAAAGAGAGATATCGAATTAACGAAGGAAATGGGCTTTAACGGGGTTAGGAAACACCAAAAGGTCGAGGAGCCTCGTTATCTATATTGGGCAGATCACTTAGGAATTCTTGTCTGGGGTGAAATGGCGAACAGCCATACGTTTACAGATAAAGCTATTAAACGAATTTCGTCTGAATGGCAGGAAGCAATAGAACGAGATTATAATCATCCATCCATTATTGCGTGGGTTCCTATTAACGAAAGCTGGGGTGTTCCTCGATTAAAAAGAGATCCCCGTCAAGCGAATCATTTAGTAAGTATGTACTATTTAACAAAATCATTGGATCAGTCGCGTCTAGTCATTTCAAATGACGGATGGGAACACACCGTTTCAGATATCTTAACTATTCATGACTATGAAGGTGAAAAGGAAGTTTTAAAAGAAAGGTATTCCAAGCTTGATAGTACATTACAGTTTACACCTGCAGACCGACTATTATTTGTTCCTGGTTTTCAACATAAGGGTGAGCCCATTATGGTTTCGGAGTTTGGCGGTATTGCCTATCAGAAAAATGAATGGCAAGGATGGGGCTATACATCTGCCGCAAATGACCAAGATTTTATTGAGCGATATTATCAAGTTGTTTCTGGCTTGCTGGAATCACCGCTTGTTCAAGGATTTTGTTATACCCAAATAACAGATGTTGAACAGGAAATTAATGGTCTTTTAACCTATGACAGGAAGCCAAAGGTTGACCTTAGCATAATACGTGAAATCAATGAAGGTAAAAAGCTTACGTTTACTGCGAAAAACTAACCCTTGATCAAGGAGTGTTAATGTTGTATTTTACAGTTGAAAAGATTGAGAAATTTTTAACAGAATTGAAGAATTATATTTATAAAGAAACGTTAGATATCCCTGTTTTTCGCTATAAAGAGTGGGAATTTGGTGATGAAGATAAGGATGCGTACAAAACTGACTTTGATGATCAGAACTGGACAAACTTCCAGGTAGGCGATTTTTGGGGCGGGTATGATAAATCTGCTTGGTTTAGGACCACGATCACTGTCCCTAAGGACTGGAAAAAAGAATGCTTGGTTCTTCATTTTTTGGTTGGCCCTCGAGATGGCGGAGGATCAACGGCCGAATCTTTGTTATATGTAAATGGCGTCCCATTACAGGGAATTGATGTCTGGCATGAGGAAGCATGGCTTCCGCCAGAGCCTCTTGAAAAAGGTGAGATTCAAATTTCCCTAAAAGCATGGAGCGGGGTGTTGAATCCTCCTGATCGTCGAAGATTTAAAAAGGCCAGGCTTGCATGTGTTGATGTTCCAACAGAAAAGTATTTTTATCTTGCTCATACACTCATAAATACAGTGAAGGTCCTAGATGAAAATGAATTTAGAAGAACGAAAATGCTGCAGCTAGTAAATGAGTCAATCTTAAAAGTAGATTTTATAAAGCCGGGTTCAGCTTTCTTCTATCAATCTATTCAAGATGCCTATGAGTTTCTGAAAACAGAGGTGGAGCAATTAAGTGAAATAGAGGAATTAAAGCCATTGGTTACAGCACTTGGTCATTCTCATATTGACATGGCATGGTTATGGCGCTTGGTTCATTCAAGAGAAAAAGCCTCCAGGACCTTTTCAACTGTCCTGCATCTCATGCGTCAATATCCTGAATACCGATACATCCATACATCGCCCCAATTATACAAATATTTAAAAGAGGATTATCCTGAAATCTTTGCAGAAGTTAAACAAAAAATTGCTTCTGGTGAGTGGGAAATCACAGGCGGAATGTGGATTGAGCCAGACACCAATCTCCCGAATGGAGAGTCATTGATTCGTCAAATTCAGTTTGGAAAAAGGTTTATGAAGGATGAGTTTGGTGTTGATACGAGGGTTGTTTGGCTACCAGATGTATTTGGATATTCATGGGCCCTGCCTCAGATTATGAAAAAAAGTGGAATTGACACTTTTATGACAACCAAAATTAGTTGGAATCAATATAATCGGTTCCCATTCGATACGTTTAATTGGCGCGGTATTGATGGCACGGAAATCTTTACCCATTTTATAACCACCCCTGAGGAGGGAGCAAGAGCCTATACGTATAATGGAATGCTGGAACCTCGAAGTGTAAAAGGAATTTGGGATGCCTACCAGCAAAAGGAAGTAAATGATGAACTGTTACTAGCCTTTGGATGGGGTGATGGCGGCGGCGGGCCGACAAAAGAAATGATTGAAACCGCGCGTGCCATGAAAAATCTGCCAGGTCTGCCAAAAGTTCAAATGGACAAGGCCGAAGCCTATTTTGCACGTTTACAAGACACGGTGAAAGATCAATCATTACCGGTTTGGGATGGAGAATTGTATTTAGAGTATCACCGGGGTACTTATACCTCTCAGGCATCCTTAAAAAAAGCAAACCGTAAAGCAGAATTTACCTATCATAATGCGGAATGGTTAAGTGCACTTGCTGACCATTTCAGCGGCAAGGAAAATTATCCACATGCTGCTTTAAATGAAGGCTGGGAACTATTACTCCTAAATCAATTTCATGACATTTTACCAGGCTCCTCTATTCGTCAGGTAAATGAAGATGCGCGCAGAGATTACCAAGCCGTGCAGAGTATAGGAGAAAATGTTCTTAAAGAAGCAAAAGGCTCTATTGAACAAAACATTCAAACTCATGAGGATGCTATTATAGTCTACAATTCTCTATCTTTTGAACGGGATGGTTTGATCGAATTACCTGTTTCTTCAATTTTCACAGAAACAACAACCATTGTGGATGAAGAAGGAAACACCCTGCCAGCTCAGGTCATTCAAGCCGAGGATAGCCAAAAGGTACTGGTTCAAGCTAAAAATGTACCAGCACTAGGATATAAAACGTTTAAACTCGCTGAACAATCAGCTTCGGGGTCCAGTCTTATTGTAACGAAGGAATATATGGAGAATGATTACTACCAAATTACTTTTAATGAAAAAGGCCAGATTATTTCATTATTTGATAAAGTATTAGAACGAGAAGTTATTGCCGAAGGGGCAAGGGGAAATGTCCTTCAGACGTTTGAGGATAAACCAATGAACTTTGATGCCTGGGATGTTGACCTATATTATCAAGAAAAGATGCGTGAGATCGACCATTTAACAGCGGTAGAGGTGCATGAGGTAGGTCCGATTCGCGGCAGTCTTAAATTAACTTGGGAGTTCTATGATTCTACAATTACACAATATATAACGGTTTATAAACATTCACCAAGAATTGACTTTATTACTAAAGCCAATTGGCAGGAGAAACAAACATTAGTAAAGGCAGCATTCCCAGTTGATGTTCGTTCAACAAAAGCAACCTTCGATATTCAGTTTGGTAATATGGAGCGTCCGACTCATTGGAATACGAGTTGGGACCAGGCGCGCTTTGAAGTAGTGGGACATAAATGGGTTGACCTTTCTGAAGGTAACTTCGGAGTCAGCTTACTTAATGATTGTAAATACGGCCACGATGTAAAAGACAATGTGATCCGATTAACATTAATCAAGTCTTCCATTGAACCTGATGAAACAGCCGACCGTGGCAACCATGAATTTACGTACAGCCTAATTCCACATAAAGGGGATTGGCGTGAAGGAAATATTGTAAAAGAAGCCTATCATTTGAATGTTCCATTATTTGCAAATGAACTGCCAGCTAACCTTGATGGGCATTTGCCAGCCTCCTATCAATTTGCCGAGATTGGCCAAGACAACGTTCTGCTTGAAACGGTGAAAAAAGCTGAAGACGGCGATGCAATTCTTATACGTTTCTACGAATATAAACAATACAAAAATAAAATAAATGTCTCCTTTGCAAAACCAATTAAAAAAGCGGTCGAATGTAACTTGATTGAAGAAGCAGAAAAGGAAGCTGATTATCAGAATAAGAATCTTTCATTCTCCGTTTCACCTTATGAAATTAAGACATTTAAAATATGGTTCTAAACAATAAATTCCATAGATAACACCATAAAATACTTTTTATGGTGTTGTTTATCTAGAACAAAATATTGGAGGCAATCAATCTATTTTGAAGATTGCAATGATGGGCGCTGGGAGTATTGGATTCACTCGAAGATTGATGATGGATATTCTAGCAGTAAAAGAATTCCAAGATACAGAATTTCATTTTATGGATATTAACAAAGAAAATCTTGAAATGGTAACAAACTTGTGTCAACAGATGATTCAATTCAACAAACTGCCAGCAAAGATTATAAGGACAGCTAATTTAGTTTAACGATTCTCCGAAAGTAGTCTGAGATTGAGAGGAAGAACAGCAGAATGAAAAAAATATTGACGACTATAGTCATCAGCTTAGTAATGTTATTAAGTAGTTGTTCTACATCAAAGGAAGAACCAGCATTGTCATACAAAAACCCTGTTTTTGAACCGGTACTAGCAGACCCCTCAATTAAAAGCAAAAGATGGATATTTTTATGCCTTTGGAACTGAAGATGACTGGGGAGATCAAGTAGGTGCTCGTTTGATTCCAATTGTCCGTTCAAAAAATTTAGTGGATTGGAAATATGTAGGGCAAGCCTTTGACAAAAAGCCTGAATGGAAAAGTGATGGATCACTGTGGGCCCCTGATATTAGTTATTTTAATAAAAAGTATTATTTGTATTATTCAATTTCAATATGGGGAGATGTGAATCCGGGAATTGGAGTTGCTGTTTCGGATGTACCAGGGGGTCCTTATAAAGACCTGGGGAAATTATTTGATAGTAAATCGATTGGTATAGGAAATTCAATAGATCCAATGATCTTTGTAGATAATGACGATACAGCTTATCTATTTTGGGGAAGCTTTCATGGGATTTTTGGAATTAAACTTTCAAAGGATCGATTAAGTACGATAGGGGATCCATTCCATATTGCTGGGAATGCTTTTGAAGCTTCGTACTTGATCAAACGTGGTGAATATTACTATTATTTTGGTTCAAGAGGGTCATGCTGTGAAGGAGCAAAAAGTGGTTACAATGTAGCGGTTGGTCGCTCTAAGAGTATAACCGGACCATATATTGATAAAGACGGGAAAGATCTAATACAAGGGGGAGGAACCTTGGTTGTAATGGGGAATTTCCCAAATGATAAGGGAAGCAAATTATATTCAGGTCCAGGTCATAACGCGATAATAAAAGATGATAAAGGTACAGATTGGATGGTTTATCATGCAGTAGAAAAAGATAATCCACTTTTACCAAATGGAGCAACAAGACGCCCCCTAATGATTGATCCAATTAAATGGAAGAATGGGTGGCCAACAATAGATGGGCTAGTCCCTAGTAATAAAACAAAACCAAGACCAGAGTTCCATAAGTAATGAGGATTCGTAAGGCAGAAAAATATAACATTACTAAATAATTGAATGGAGAACAAGATGGTAGAATTAAGATTACTAAAATCGGAAACCGAGTACAAACAAGCAATAAAATTAGCCGACAAAGTGTTCCGGGACGAGGGGCATATTTCGATGGGGGCAGCCTTCCCCCAGGTGTTTTCACCTGAACTAAATCAATCATATGGAGCATTTATAAATAATGAATTGGTTTCATATATTGGCTTAGTTCCTTCTATCATCCATCTAGGTGATGCAGAGATTAAAGCCTATTCAATCGGTGCTGTCTGTACTCATCCAGGCCATCGTAAAAAAGGCTTTGCCAGCATGCTCTTAGGTAGGATTTTTACTCATGTTCAGAGGGCTGACGCTTCCATTTTATTTGTATCAGGAAGTTTACCCATGTACTTAAAAGCTGGCTGTTCCTACTATGGTAAATTATTTAAATACGAAATAAATAAGGGAGATTTACTAGGTAATGAAGGCTACTTAGTTAGGGAATTATCCCCGTTTGATTGGTTTTATTTGCGAAAATTACTTCAGGCTCGTCCTGTTTATGTTGAACAAAGTATTTATGATTTTTCAGTCCTATATAAAGCAGCAGGATTTGCTAGTATTCTAAAAATGGAACACAAGATATTAGTTGCCCAATCTGAAAATGACATAAAGGGATTTGTAGTTTTGGGGGTTCCCAATTCTTCATTAGGTTCTTGTGATCAGCCAGCACAAGTCATTGAATGGGGAGGGGAACCGCAAGCTATCCAAACCATTTTAGCAGAAACCTTCCAGAATGGAATAAAATCTCTGAAATGTTCAATTCCTTTGTACGAAAAAGAGCTTAACAAACTACTAAACTCTTTAGAAAAAACAAATGCATCATACCCAGGGACGGTTAAAATTACTAACCTGGATTTGTTGTTAAAACAAGCAGAGCCTTTCTTTAGTGGAAAAGTCAAAATAGTAGAGGTTGATAAAAGCAGCAAAAAACTAATTTTCAATCAAAAGTCAATGATCTTAGACAACGCTTCTTTAGAAAAATTAATCCTTCAAGGAAATCCAACTCTTGGCAGTTATTTAAACGAGATTTTTCCTATACCGCTTCCATTCCCTGAAGGGTTAAACTATGTTTAGGCGAACGTTGCTTAAGCCGCCGTTTGTCGAAGCTCTTATTTAATTCATACAAAAAGGCGTGAAACCGAATCGATCGGTTTCCGCCTCTATCATGAAGAATTTTAAACTATTTGCGGCTAATTTTATGATTGTGATAGAATACGCCTTAAAAAGTCGAGTGAACGCTCCACATCCTCCGTCATGGTTCGGACAGGTTGAGTGCTTCGGGGATGCCATAGTTCGAGTGCCAGCCAGCCGTTATACTGAGCGGCTCCTGCGGAATCGAGCAGGGAGGCGATATCAATATCTCCTTCTAGTAAGTCTTCAGATGGCACATTCCCATATTGATTACGTAAATGAAAGGCATAGACCCGTTCAGTATAGGCATTAACCCACTCAATGGGATTGCAGCCAGATACATGGGCCCAGCCGGAATCTACACACAGTCCTACACTTTGATCTGCATATTGGATGACCGATCTTAGATCTCCTTTAGCATTGTGATTGTCAGCGGCATGATTATGCAGACAAACTTCTAAACCCATTGGGGCAACAAGTTCGGAAATACGAGATAAGTTCTCGCCCTGCTGCTTGAAATGATCCTCTGCCTTAGGAACTACATTTTTCCAGCTGATTGGATCAGCATTTATGAGTAAGTCGGAGCCTTCTGTTACAGCCAAGCGTTCAGCAAAAGGTAACACCGTTTTCTCCACATCCAGATTGTTGAATGGTATATGTAAAGGGAGACCGACATAGGAGGCTGATACGGCCAGTCCAAAGGAACGTGCCAATTTTAGTTTTTCAGTATCAGCATCAATCTCGACAGCATCAAGACCTGCTTCTGCACAAGCGCGGAATAATTCTTCCCAATGTGGTTTTTTGCCATCCATTTTCCAGCGTTCTGTCCAGCCGTACATATTTGATGAAAATCCTTTGATGTTCAAAGTGTTACTCCTTTCTGCACCATTTCTATCAGTTGTTTTTGTTCGGTTTCTGCAGTTGTATATATGGATGTAAGGCAGAGAAAATTATTCAGTGCTTGTTGATTAACGTTAGCATGTGATTCAATGCCTTTCACTTTTCGATAAAAGTGAAGGAGTGGATTGTCGAAAATCGTGTACTCACTTCGCGGTCCTGTTTCTACCTGTTCCTCTACAAGTTGCCCGTGCTTATCGTAACGAAGGAAGACAGGCTGCCTAGAATCAAATGGTGTCCACCTAAGTGAACCAAGTGTACCCTCGATTTCCGCCCTTACATAACTTTCTCCGTGTGCACATGAAGCACGCTCGTAATGGACGTGAATTGGATGGTTACCACTGCTGAAAGTCATGAAGGCGCCGACATGAGTTTCAACATCGAAGGGTGTATCCATGGGATCAATTTCAGTATGGGGCTTCGCTGTCCATGCAGTATTTATCTCAATGGAGGTTGGATTGAGTATGTCATTCAATGTGGCAAAGTCGTAAGGTCCCCAATCCATTAACACGCCTCCGCCGCTTAGTGTTGAATCTAAAAACCAGCGGCTTGCAGGCTGATATTCGATTCCTGATCGGCTTCGTTCCCATTTGTTAACAAACGTAACATGATAGATTTCACCTAGAGATCCGGACTTGATTACTTTCTTTACTGCCTCCATGTGAGGCATGCCTTTAAAACGTACACTGCAGCATCCTAATAATCGGTTATGCTTTTCTGCAAGCTGGACCATTTCTTGAGCTTGAGAACCATTCATCGCTAGAGGTTTCTCACAAAGAACATGGCGGCCAGACTCAATTGAAAGTCTTGAGGGATCAAAATGTGCCGTCGGCGGTGTACAGATAATTACAATATCATCGTTTTGTGCAGTCTCGGAGTTCAGCATTTCTTCCACACTTGTAAAGCCAATTGTCTCAGGAAATTGGCTGCAAAATGCTTCTAGTGCAGCAGGATTTGTATCAGCAGCTCTCAATTGAATCTGTTCGGAAAGTTTTTTTGCCGCTTCCGCGTGTGTCCGGCCAATTACGCCCGCGCCAATTATATAAATTCTCAAATTTATTCACCTCTGTAGAATATTAATGGTTTTACTCTACCATATCCAAAAAATTAAGTTCTCCTCCAATTAAGCGGAAAACTTATCATTTTGTTCAAAGAAAAGATTGTTTAGGAGTTGTGAAAAATGTATGTAGAACACTTACGTTTACAGCGATCGTTTGCGTTTTGCCGTGTATGGGGGTCACATGAGGAGCATGATTTGCATGTCCATGATTGTTTAGAAATAGGGGTAGTTATTAATAATGAATTAGAATATAGGTTTAACGAACACACCTACCTCGGGAAGCCGGGAGATGTGTTTTTATGCCGTCCATTCGAGCCGCACTGGAGTTTTGCTCAGCCTGATCAACCGTTCGAATGTATTCTCCTCCTGTTCACACCGTCTGCTGTAGGTAAAATCCCTGATGGAATTCAGCTTCTTAAGCCTTTCTATACTGCACAAGGAATACAGCCCATTATCCCGTCTAACACGATTTTCGCAAGAGCAATAAGGCAGGTGGCTGTATTTGCGATGGAAGATCAAGAAAAGGAAGAAGATCTTTGGGTGACCCGTCAATATATGCATTTAATCAATATTTTACTGCAAGTAAATCAGTTTGCTAAAGAATCTCAATCTGCAGATAATTTGGAATTACCATCTTCTGGAATTGTTGAAATTGTGGGGTACATGCTTGAAAATTATCAGAAGCCTATAAATATTGAAACATTATCCTGGCAGGCAAAAATGGGGAGAACAATGTTTTTTAATGAGTTCCGCAGGTTGACTGGACTTAGTCCAAATGAATTTCTTAACTTCCTGCGCCTACAAAGCGCAATGGACCTCCTTCGTTCGACGAACAAGAGTATCATTGACCTTGCCTATGCAAGCGGATTTCAGTCCTTAAGTACCTTCAATAAACAATTTAAAAGGTATACGGGGCGATCCCCTAAAGAGTATCGCCAGATGGCATATCAAATTTCGTAGAAACTTGGTTTGTTCAATAGGCGAACTAAGTTTAGCGGGAAACATTGAAAATATATTAAATAGGAATGTTTCAAAACTATTAAAAATAAGGGGCTATCAAAATCATGAATTCTATTTTAATTCGTAATGTTCGTGTAATCTTCGATGAAGAACCAATACTTGGAAGCATACTTATTCGGAATGGGCAAATTGAATCGGTTCATACTGGCAATAGGTGTTCTGACTTTTCCGCTGATTATGAAATCAATGGAAACGGCCAGATTCTAATTCCAGGAATGATTGATGTACATATTCATGGAGCAGAAGGTTTTGACATGATGGACGGTACTGTTGGAAGTGTGGAAGCAGTTTCTAAAGCTTGCGCAAAGACAGGATGCACCTCCTTCTTAGCCACCTCAGTTTCTTCCTCCTTAGAAGATCTTCTTGAAATGATTACCAATGTAAAAGAGCTGGCTGGCAGCGAACCTGGGGCTCAAATCATTGGCATTCATATAGAAGGTCCTTATCTAAATGTAAAACGAAAAGGTATGCAAAATGAGCGGTATTTAAGGCATCCTGATTTGGAAGAAATGAAAACCATCATGCAGAAAACTGGTCCATTGCTCCGCATGGTGACGCTGGCGCCTGAATTGCCAGGCGGTCTTGAGATGATTTCTTTTTTAAAGGAACAAGGGATCATTGCTGCTATTGCCCATTCTGATGCCACTTATGATGATGCGAAACAAGCATTTAAGTGTGGTGCCAGCCATGTTACTCATTGTTTTAATGGGATGCGGCCAATTCATCACCGTGACCCGGGTTTGATTTTAGCAGCTTTTGAAGAAAGCAGTGTTAGTGTTCAAGCAATCGTGGATGATGTCCATCTTCATCCAGCCATTGTAAGGCTCTTATACAGGGAAAAGGGTCCAGATAGAATGGTGTTAATTACAGATGCCCTTCAAGCTATGGGAATGGGGGATGGAACATACTTATTCGGGGGTCATGAAGTTCGCGTAATGGATGGAGTTGCTATGTTAGACGACGGTACCCTTGCATCAAGTACGGTGACAATGAATGAAGCATTGGCAAAAACAGTTAAATTGGGAATTTCTTTAAAGGACGCAGTTAAGATGGCGACGCAGTCACCCGCAGATATACTGGGATTAGAGAAAAAAGGCCGGATTAAATCCGGTGCAGATGCTGACTTAGTTCTAATGAACGATCGTTTCGAGGTCCTGTGGACAATGGTAAAAGGGCGAATCGTCTATCAGGCCTAAGCTTTGTTAAGATGCCGTTATCGGCCTGCGTTACTGGACCATATAAAACAAAAATGGGTATCTTAAATTAGATACCCATATTTTATATTGTTCAAATAGATGTATTGTAAGGTTGAAGTATTGTAAAAACTGTCTATTATCCTAAAAACTTAACACAAACTGGATGTGGCATCGTTATATCAGATTGTATAAGAGTTAATTTTCATGTATTCTCATCTCTTGAAAATAAAACCAAATTGCTCGATTCTTGATTAGAAGCAACAAATCCGATAAGAGACATTATTGTATTCAAATGTTCCTATAATATTTGGAAATTAACCAATCGTATACTTTGGTGTCACCTTATCAAAATGAGGATTTTCACCACTAACCATTAATCCCATTCCCCAATCAAAATGTGTATCTTCTATAGGGAAATCCGATGCATCACGATATTGAAATAAAACATTTCTGCGATTTCGTCCACTCTTGTTTACATCAGAACCGTGAATCGTTAAATAATTGAAAAATAATACATCTCCAGGTTCAGCTGGACAAGGTGTTCCACTAGAAATAGGATATTCTTTGTGATTTAAGTAGTGTCGCCCAACATGCGAAAGGACACCTTGTTTGTGTGACTTAGGGATGACACGCAGACAGCCGTTTTCTTCATTACTTTCGTCTAAATGTACACTTGCGGCCAACATGCTGTGTTTTTCATGAGGAAAGTAAGGGTAATCTTGATGCATCGGAAATGCAGCACCTTTTTCAGGTGGCTTCACAAGCATTTTTGAATGATGAAGTTGTACATTTGGCCCTATTAATTTTTTTAATACAGAGACCATATTTACATGAAATAGGGCATTTAAGAAGACAGAGTCATGATAATGAACGTTATGAAATCCCTTCAATACGAGTCTTCTTATTTGTTCCTTTGGCAAATAATCACCATCCCATGCGGCATTCTCATCCCTTTTTGCTTCAGCTGCTCGTCGAATGATATTGTCTATACCACTTCGCATAGCTTCGACTTCTTGCATATTAAACACGCCTTTAACTAATAAATAACCTTCTTCTTTGTAAAATTCTACATCCTTTTTTTGAATCATCGTTTCCCATCCCCCTTATTTCATAATTGTTTAATACTTAAATCCTTTAAAAGTAACGTCCAGCATCCCCGTTTTATTCCATTTATTTCACTGCAGAAGGGCGTTCCTTCGCTTTGTCAGATTCACCAGCATTCTTATTTGCTGCTTCTCGGTTTTTAGCCATTTCTTCTACTGTTTTGACTTTGAGCCGCGCTGCACCTTTATTGTGCTTAGCTTGAATTGATTTTCCGGATTCTCATCGCTTTTTAGCATTTACGATTGCATCCTGATATTGTGGTAACCATTGTTCCTGCGCCACTAGCATCTCATCTACAAGCTGCCAAATTTCTTTCGGATTACACACTGCTCCTACTAATGGATCCATCATCATGGCTTGACGTAATAGATAATCATCTCCATGAATTGCAGCTTCCACTGCAAGGTGTTGAACTGTGATACTAGCATTACAAACTGCCGCACAGCCCAGTGGCAGCTCTCCTACATGTGGCATACTAATACCATTTCGATCAACATATCCAGGCGCCTCGATAATCAAGTAATCTGGTAGATTTGAAATAATCCCATTATTAACGACATTAAAGTGTCCTCGGTATACTCTTCCAGTTTCTAGGGCTTCAAGAATATAGGATGCGTGTTCCTCACCACGATTTTCCTCTTTATATTCACGAACAGGTTCTTTCATCCAGTTCGGAAAATCCGTCTCAAACCAATTTCTGCCTTCCGTACAAACTCTTAAATATCCCCCGGTCTCACCATTTATCCAGCTTCCAAGATCAATCCAATCGTTAATTTCTTCTGGACGTTTTCGGTACCAAGGCACATATTCACTTAAATGACCATTTGATTCAGTGCTGTAATAGCCAAAACGTCTTAGCATATCAATGCGAACCTTTTCCGTTTTACTAAATTCCGGGTGATTTTCAAATGCATGGAGAAGCTTATCTGTCATATCTTCTTTATCTTACCAAGCAATATAAGAAAGCGTTAACAATATTCTAACCTTCTCAATCTATCGATGTATAAAATACTAACGTCTACAATCTTTTCTTGACTGAAATTATTTGTTAAGCGTATTTCGATGATCACCGGGAGTCTTACCAGTGTGCTTTTTAAAGAGTGTACTAAAGTACTGACGGCTGTTTATACCAACGTATTCAGATATCTCAATGATGGGTATTTCTGTGTGAGCAAGCAGCATTTTAGCTTTTTTGATTCGCAATGAAGTTAAATATTCCATCACCGTATATCCCATTTCTGCCTTGAAAATACGATGTAGGTAAACAGGGTGTAGATTAACGACATTTGCAATATCCTTCACCTGAATTTCACAGTCATAATTCTGGTGAAGGAAAGATAGGATTTGTTTGATATATAAATTTACTTGATAAGAATTCTGATTTTCATATTCAATCGCTAATCTGCCAATTTTAATAAATAGTTGAGAAAATAGGAGTTGAATCATCAACTTATTCTCTAAACTTCTCTCGTCTAACTCAAGTACAAGACTTTTTAGTATATGGTAAATATCACTTGAATCTTTTAACACAATATAAGGATAAGCTTTTGAAAGGAACTGAGACAGCATACCATTCGTTCTGACAATTTCTTTGAAAGATGGTGAAAATCCCACATTCTCTTTGTTTGTAAAAAAAAACTCTAAATTTAACATTCTACAAGGATTTTCATTATCTACAACCAAACGATGCGCAATGTTTGAATCGAGTAAAATTAAATCTCCTTTTTTCATGGGTACTGTTTCGGTAGCGGTTTCGACAACACATTTTCCCTCAATCACATACATAATCTCGATTTCATTATGAGAATGATACGGCATTTCAAAACCCTTCCATTGTTTAAAATAATACGATATAACCTTTGGATAGTATTTATCATGCAGTAATTCACTTTTATAAAGGCTGTATTCATTCAAGCATTTTTACCTCCCCCGTACATGTAAATTTTTCTTCTAAAAACTTAAAAATATTCTCACTATTGATTGACAATGGACAGTGGGACAGGTTTCATGTCCAATGGTCTTTCAACTGACTATCTTTCAATATTCACTTTATAAAACCTTTATTCTCAATTTTAAGACCTAGTCCAAAAAACAGGTACGACGATCTTTTATTTATATCGTCATTGTAAAAAATTTATCTTCACTTTTTCTTTATTTCTTAAGGTAGGTTCTAATCTCCTAGAAAAACATAACAAATATCTTGTTTACTCCCATAGGTATTTATATAGATAACCACAAAAAATTAGAGTCTTTCTATATAGAAAGGCTCCATTGTGTTGAAAAAAGAAAATCTTTGGGTGACCAGTAAAATATACATTTAATTAATATTTTGCTGCAAGTGAATCAGTTTACTAAAGAATCTCAATCTGAAGATTATTTGGACATACCATCATCTGAAATTGTTGAAATTGTGGAGTACTTGCTTGAAAATTACCAGAAGCCGATAAAAATTGAGACATTGTCCTGGCAGGCAGAAATGGGGGGAACAATGTTTTTTAATGAGTTCCGCAGGTTGACTGGACTTAGTCCCAATAATTTCTTAAACAGCTGCGCTTACAAAGCGAAATGGACTTCCTTCGTTCGACAAACATGAGTATGATAGACCTTGCCTATGCAAGCGGATTCCAGACTTTAAGCACCTTCAACAAGCAATTTAAAACGTACAGTGTGCGACCCCCTCAAGGATATCGCCAGATGGAATAAAATGGTTTCAAAGTCATTGCGAGTAAATCACAAAAGTTAAAAAAAACCGCGGAATCAATCCGCGGACTTTATCTATCTTAAAACATTAAAGTATCTCGCCTCTGGATGGGCAAATACCATGGCTGATACGGATGCTTCTGGCTCCATCATGCAGCCTTCCGTTAATTCAATCCCAATTTCCTCTGGATGAATTAATGCAAATAGTTTCTTCTGATCCTCTAATTCCGGGCATGCTGGATAACCAAATGAGAAGCGCTGCCCCTGATATTTAGCTGTAAATCGATCCTGCATGGTGAACGTTAGCGGGTCTGGGAAACCCCAGCGGTCGCGCATTTGACGATGAATCAACTCTGCAAAGCCTTCTGCTGATTCAAGTGCTAAAGCTTGTAGGGCATGACTCTCAAGGAAACGGCCTTCAGCCTTTAACTGGTCTGCCTTTTCACGGATTCCTCTTCCCGCAGTTACCGTAAAGAAACCAACATAATCTTTCGCTCCGCTGTCTACAGACTTTACAAAGTCTGCTAAACATAAATGAGGTGCAGATTCCTGACGGGGAAAATCAAATGTTTCAATAACAGTATTAGGCTCTTCTGGATCATAAATAAATATCTTATTCCCATCAGACTGAGCAGGGAAGAATTGATAGACAGCAGCTGGTAAAATCCAATTACCTTGTTTAGCATCTGCTAATAATCCATCAACTACTTCTTTTACTTTTACAGCTTTTTCATTCTTTTCAGCAAGTAAATTTGCAATTTTTCCTTTTACCCCTAGGTGGTGTCCAATTAACATTTGCATATTAATATAAGGCTCAATATGGGATAGTGAATAAGTTTTTAAGATATGTTTCTTAGTATCCATCGGTGTAAAAACCGGTACTTCAGTCGAAACAGATGGTCTTGTTTTAACTGCGGTGGATACAGCTGAACGAATAGGAAAATCGCGCGGAAGTTCAATCGCGGCTAGTTTTTCCCTTTTTTCAGCAATCAGTTTTTCGTGCTCTTCTGGCGATTGAAGCTGATTTGCGAGTGATAATCCAGTCATAGCATCCTTGGCATAAAGAACAAGTCCATCATACTCTTTTGCAATTTTGGTATCGGTGAACTTTCTAGAAAGGGCAGCTCCTCCTACCATGATTGGAGTTGAAATTCCAGCTTCTTTCATATCCTGTGCTGTTAACACCATTTGCTGTGCAGATTTCACCAGCAAGCCAGATAATCCAACGATGTCCGGTTTTTCTTTTTGAATCACTTGAACCAATTCTGTAGGTGATACTTTAATCCCTAAATCATGAACATCATATCCGTTGTTACTAAGAATAATGTCAACTAAGTTTTTCCCAATATCATGTACATCGCCTTTTACAGTTGCTAAGATGACTTTTCCTTTGGAAGAAGAAACATCACCCTTTTCCATATAAGGTTCTAAATAAGAGACAGATGCCTTCATAACTTCAGCACTTTGGAGAACTTCGGCAACAATCAGCTGATTGTCGTTAAACAATCTTCCTACTTCTTTCATGCCCTCCATTAATGGTCCATTAATGATATCAAGCGGAGCAGGGTACTTTTCAATTGCTAAAGCCAAATCAGGCAAAAGACCTTCCTTCGTACCTTCGATCACGTAGTAAGAGAGTCGTTCTTCCAAACTCATATTTGGTACGGTACTCTTTGTCTCTTTCTTCTTGCCTCGATAAAATTCAGTAAAGGTAGCTAAGGTTTCATCTGTCGTGTTAAATAAAAGGGCTTCTGCTAATGTGACTTCTTCCTTTGAGATGGAAGCGAACCTCTCTAGTTTCTCAGTATTTACAATCGCATAGTCAAGCCCTGCTAATGTACAGTGGTATAAAAACACCGAGTTTAATATTTCTCTGCCAACAGGCGGAAGACCAAAGGATACATTGCTAATCCCAAGAATGGTTTGTGTCTTAGGTAGATGTTCTTTAATTAGCTTAATACCTTCCACCGTTGCTTTTGCAGATCCAATATACTGTTCATCACCTGTACCAACAGGAAAAACAAGTGGGTCAAATATTAGATCCTGGGGCTTTAAACCATACTTATTGACGAGAATGTCATGAGATCGCTTGGCTATTTCCAATTTCTTTTCAGCTGTAACACCCATACCTTTTTCATCAATCGTACCAACGACGACAGCAGCACCGTATTTATGGATTAATGGAACAACTGCCTCAAATCTTTCCTCGCCATCCTCAAGATTAATGGAATTAATAATCGCTTTTCCTTGTGAATACTTGAGTGCTTGTTCGATTACTTTTTCATCTGTGGAATCAATAACAAGCGGAACTTTTATTTTCTTCACTACTTCTGGAATGAAAGTCTCCATGTCAATTGCCTCATCACGATCGGGGTCAGCAAGACAAATATCTATGACATGTGCACCGCCTTTAACCTGGGCACGAGCAATTTCCGCTGCTTCTTCAATCTTACCTTCAATGATGAGTCGTTTAAATTTACGAGAACCAATGACATTCGTACGTTCTCCGACCATTATCGGGCGCAGTGTCGGATCATCGTAAACGAATGGTTCAATCCCTGATACCATATGGAAATCAGAGGACTGTGCCTCCCGCGGTGAATACTTTTTCATCTCTTCTGAAATGGCACGGATATGATTTGGTGTAGTACCACAGCAGCCGCCAACAATATTTAACCAGCCATGGGCTGCAAAGTCAGCAAGCTTCTTTGCTAACGTTTCAGGTGTTTCGTGATAATGTCCTTCTTCATCAGGCAGCCCAGCATTTGGATAACAAATAATCGCTGATGTAGCAAGATTGGAAAGGGAACGGACATGCTCCTGCATAAATTCCGGACCTGTCGCACAATTTAATCCCACTGCCACAGGTTTCATATGTTCCAACGAAATATAAAAGGATTCGATGGACTGTCCTGCCAGGGTTGTACCCATCGGCTCAATCGTACCGGAAACGATTAAGGGAAGAACCTTGCCTGTTTTATCAAATGCATTTTTTATTCCAATAAAGCCAGCTTTTACATTCAGCATATCCTGACTTGTTTCAAGCAGCAGGAGGTCAACACCACCGTCAATCAGCCCAATTGCCTGCTCCTCATAAGAAGTAGCAAGTGCTTCAAAGGTTGTTCCACCTGTGACGCTTAGCGTTTTTGTTGTCGGTCCCATTGAACCGGCAACATACCGCGGCCACTCAGCTGTTGAAATTTTCTCAACTTCCTTTTTGGCAATTTGACCGGCAATTTTATTTAATTCATAAGCCTTAAAGCCTAGATTGTAGTCATCAAGAACAATGCTTGTAGCGCCGAAGCTGTTCGTTTCAATGATATCAGCACCAGCCTCCAAGTATTCACGATGAATTTTCGCGATTGTCTCAGGTGCTGTAACATTCAGATATTCATTACAGCCCTCATATTGCTCGCCACCAAAGTCCTCTGCTGATAAATTTGCCTCTTGGATCATGGTACCCATGGCACCGTCCATTACAAGAATCCGTTTTTGTAGTTGTTCACTTAATGGAGCTTTCAACATAGTTGTTCCCCCTTACTTGACTTGCACGCTGTTTGGCATAGATGGCTAATTCTGTTGTTAGTTCATACCGTAAAAATGGTGTGATTAAATAAATCCCATTGAATAAATCTAGTGCTGTGTCAATTAACGATTTCGTTATTTCAATTCCTTCACGTGCTGCTAGAAGCGGTTGATCATTTAATGCCGACATCCTGTCACGAATAGATTGGGAGATTTTAATTCCTGGTACTTCATTATGAAGGAACTCCGCGTTTCTGCTGCCTGTTAGAGGCATCAGCCCAATATAAATAGGTGCTTTAAGGTCTTTGGTATGCTCATATACTTCAATCAATTTTTCCTCAGAGAAGACAGGTTGTGAAATGAAATAATCTGCGCCATATTCAATCTTTTTCTCCAGGCGTTTTACGGCCTTTTCTACTGAACGAACATTTGGATTAAAGGCACCGGCAATGCTAAAAGCTGTTTTTTGCCCTAGGTCTTTTCCCGAAAAGGATAAGCCTTCGTTCAATTGTTTAATCATTTGTATTAACTCAAATGAAGAAACATCATAGACGGACGATGCGCCAGGGAAGTCGCCAACTCTCGCAGGATCACCTGTAATCGCCAATACATCATTCATTCCAAGTGTATGGAGTCCCATTAAATGAGATTGGAGGCCGATAATGTTTCTATCTCTACAGGAAATATGGATAAGCGGTCGCATTCCTAGTTCTTTTTTTACAAGATAACCAAGTGATTCATTCGATATCCGGACCTGTGCGAGCGAATTATCTGCAAGAGTAATGGCATCAATACCTGCGTCTTTTAATGCCTTAGCCCCTTCAAAGAATTTGGTTGTATCTAGTTTTCTAGGAGGATCTAATTCTACGATTACCGATGGCTTTTCCTTGACTAATTCCTCTAGTGGCTGGAAATCTCGTTTTGGAGCATTACTTTCAACGACAACCCTTTGTTTAAATTTTACGACCTTTTCCGTAACCGGTTCACTATTTTTCAATTCTAATGCGAATGCCCGGATATGCTCAGGTGTTGTTCCACAGCAGCCTCCTAGTAAACGAACACCTTCATTTCGGAAAGCTTTGGCGGATTTCCTAAAATAATCGGCATCGCCTTCATAGTGAAATTTCCCGTCCGTATAAGCTGGCAGACTTGCATTTGGATAGACTGATAGAAATGCATGTGCAGGAAGTTCAATCTGTTCTAAGCTTTTAAGCATATGATGTGGACCAAGCCGGCAATTTAAGCCAATTACATCCGCACCAAGGTTTTCAAGACTCGTAAGCGCCTCATTAATGGGCGTTCGGTCTTGTAAGATACCTGGTTCCTGAAGGGAGACCTGAGCGATGATAGGCAGATTCGTCTCTTTCCTTGCAATTGAGAGAACAGTACGAAGTTCCTCCAGGTCATAAAACGTTTCTAATAACAGCCCATCGACCCCTTCTAACAATAAGCAATATAATTGTTCACGGAAACTTCTTCTTAATTCTTCAATGGTAACGGTATTGCTCTTAATCCCGCGATTGCCGCCAATCGTTCCTAGAACATATGCATTCTTTTGGGCAGCCTTTTTGGCATTTTCGACAGCGGCAGCATTGATTTCTTTAACAGAATCCTCAAGACCGTATCTTTGTAATTTTAAGTAATTGGCTGCATACGTGTTTGTTTGAATCACGTCAGCACCAGCATCAATATAGGCTTTATGGATTTCCTGTATCTTTTCTGAATGTGATAGGTTTAGTTCTTCAAGACAACTATCCTTTCCAAAAGAGTAGAGGAGAGTACCCATGGCACCATCAGCAATTAGTATTTGCTTCTCTAATTTTTCTAATAGACTCATATTATCGGCCTCTTTTTACAGTCAGTTGTTGTTCATTTACCACTTGAAGGGCCTGTGAAAAATCCTTTATTAAATCATCTGGATTCTCTAAACCAACAGAAAGGCGGAGGAGACTATTTTTGATTCCACGCTTTTCTCTCTCTGCTTGAGGCATTGCTGCATGTGACATTTTAGCAGGGTAGGATAGAATTGATTCTACCGCGCCAAGACTCACTGCAAATACAGGTAATTTTACATTTGAGACAAAGGTCCTAAGAGCTTCTTCATTATGGAGTTCGAATGATAATACAGCGCCAGCTCCGGCTGCTTGGTGTTGTTGCAATTCATGCTGCGGATGATTTTTAAGAGCTGGGTAATATACTTTTTCAATAAGAGGATGTTCCTCTAGGAACTCAGCAATTTTCAGAGCAGATTTTTGAGATTGTTCTAGTCTGACATGAAGGGTTTTTAATCCCCTAAGTACAAGCCATGCATCTTGTACCCCAAGTACAGCACCAAAGGAATTCTGTAAGGAGTACAGTCTCTTTCCTAACGCTTCATCTTTAACAACTGCGAGACCTGCTACCACATCACTATGACCGGATAAAAACTTAGTTGCGCTATGAAGAACTACATCCGCTCCAAGCTCTAAAGGTCTTTGGTACTCGGGAGTCAAAAAAGTGTTATCTACATAAGTAATGGCGTTAATTTCTTTAGCCAAATCACTAATTGCTTTAATATTCGTAACCTTTAATGTAGGGTTAGACGGTGTTTCAACATAGAATGCTTTGGTGTTAGGCTTTATTGCCGCCCTTACTTGATGAAGGTCTGTCATATCAACAAATGTATGTTGTACTCCGAAACGAGTCAGTACCTCCGTGACCATCCGATATGTGCCGCCATACACATCCTCCGTAATAACGATATGATCCCCGGAAGAAAGGAGGAGGAAGGCTGTAGAAATAGCTGCCATTCCCGACGAAAAAGCAAAGCCTCTTGTTCCACCCTCTAATTCAGCGATTACATCCTCAAGTGCTTCTCTTGTGGGGTTTGCACTTCTAGCGTAATCGTATTTCCCGAAACTTTCGATATCAAACTGATGGAAGGTTGAAGCATGCTGGATGGGCACACTTACTGCTCCTGTGTTTGGATCGACTTTATGCTGATTATGAAGGAGCTTTGTTTCAAAACGATATTCTTCCGAACTCATTATCCCATCACTCCTTCTTTTAATTTAGCTAATGCCTGTTCAAGATCTTGAATGATATCAGTTGGATCTTCTAGTCCTACAGAGAATCTTAATAGTCGATTACAAACACCTGACTGAATTCGAATTTCTTCTGGAATATCAGCATGGGTTTGCGTGGCAGGGTAGGTAATAAAGCTTTCTGTCCCGCCAAGGCTTTCTGCAAACGTAATCAGTGAAAGCTCTTGCAGGAATGGGTTAATACAGGACTCATCCTGTAAGCGGAAGGAAACCATTCCACCTCTTCCTGGGTAAAGGACATCTGTTACGCCTTCATGCGCAGAAAGGTATTCCACTATTGATTTCGCATTGCTTTCATGCCGCTGCATACGAAGAGATAAAGTTTTCATTCCGCGCATCACCAGCCAGGAATCAAAAGGGCTAAGTACGCCACCCGCTCCGTTATGATGAAACGCCAGCGCCTCACAAATTTCTTTCCCCTTAGCAACAATAAGACCAGCAAGGACATCATTATGACCGCCTAAGTATTTTGTAGCGCTATGAATAACAATATCCGCTCCAAGCTCGATAGGCTGCTGGAGAAGGGGGGTATAGAAGGTATTATCCACAATTAGAATAATTCCGTGTTTCTTTGCAATTTTTGAGACAGCACTGATATCAGACTGCTGCATAAGTGGATTGGTCGGGGTTTCAAGGAAAATCGCCTTGGTTTGTGGAGTAATCCTGCTTTCAATTTCTTCTGGACTGCAAGTATTAACATATTGAGTCTGGAGTCCCCATTTTTTAAATCCCTGTTCTAATAAACGATACGTTCCTCCATATAAATCCTCACTGACAATCCACTCGTCACCAGACTGAAAGAGGGAAAGAATCGTAAAAATTGCTGCCATACCCGAACTGCAGGCAAATCCTTGATCTGCCCCTTCTAGGTCAGCTATCGCCTTTTCAAGGAGCTGCCGAGTAGGATTTCCTGTCCTTGAGTAATCATATCCTGTTGATTGTCCAATGCCCTCGTGACGGTAAGCTGTTGAAAAGTAAACAGGAGGATTTACGGTGCCTGTCACCTTATCACTTCGATTTCCAATTTGAGCTAACTTCGTGTCAATTTTATACGTCATTTCCCTTATCCTCCTTTATAAAAACAAAAAAAGCCTTCTATAAGAAGAAGACTTTTGGATGCACGGTCGCATAGGTCATTCTCCTTATCTCACAAGTTAACAAATAACTCGTAGGACTTAGCACCTTTTCAATGAAATAAGACATTGAAGGTTGCTGAGGCGTCATAGGGCCATTCCCTCTACCTCTCTTGATAAGAACATAAATATTTAGATTATTTATAAAATTTACTACAGTTTTTCGGGTGTGTCAATTCCTTTTTCATTGTTCCTTTAAACCATTAAAATATTGTCAAAAAATTCTCTTAAATAAAACGTATTTATTATTCAAAAAATAGTTGACTCTTAAATTGGGAAGATTTATGATAGGAATATAAAAATGTTCTCTATTAAGAACTGATGGAAGTGAAAATAAAGATATCGATGTTATTATTATTCACTATATCAACATTAATGATATGTTTGCAAAGTAATGGATTTCTTTTAAGAATCCTTTAATTAACTATGCTGTTGTTGTTCATTTTAAAGAACTGAATTCTGTATTAAATCCTAAGTTTATATCCTTTTAAAATCAAACGTAGATGTAGAAATGGCAGGAGGAAAAGATGAGCGCTATTGCTGGTATATATCATTTTAACGATGAACCTATTAATCTCGAACATGGCAGGAGAATGATGAAGGATTTAGAAAAATTTCCAGCCGATGATGTTCAAACCTGGCATAGCGACAAAGTGTTTCTTGGATGCCATGCCCAATGGATCACACCTGAATCTATAGGTGAAAAACTTCCCTACTATGATCATGAAAGGAAATTAGCTATTACCGCTGATGCGATTATTGATAATCGGGATGAATTATATGAGAGATTACAAGTTGATAAAAGAAAAAGAAAAGAAATCACGGATAGTGAACTCATCTTGCTTTCTTATCATAAATGGGGAGAGGAATCTCCGAAATATCTAATAGGTGATTTTGCCTTTATGATATGGGACGAGATAAAGCAACAGGTCTTTGGTGCAAGAGATCCTTCCGGTTACAGGACACTTTACTATTTCAAAAATCATTCACGATTCACCTTTTGTACAACTATAGAACCTTTGTTAACCTTGTCTTATATTGAAAAGCAATTAAATGAAAATTATATAGCTGAATTTTTAGCGATTACTGGGATGATTGATACAGTTGATGCTCGTATGACTCCTTTTAAAAATATTGAACAGGTACCTCCATTTCATTCAATTTCAATTGTCGGAGGAAAGATTCATCTGAATCAGTATAGTACCTTTACCCCAAAAGGAAAATTAAAATTAAGGTCAAATGAAGAATATGTTGAGGCATTTCAAGAGGTTTTTCAGGAGGCTGTTAACTGTAGGTTAAGAACATTTAGAGAAATTGGTTCTCAATTAAGTGGGGGGTTAGATTCGGGTGCTGTCGTAGGGTTTGCAGCAAAAGAATTAAGAAAGGAAAATAAGACGTTACATACTTTCAGTTATTTTCCGCCTAAAGACTTCGTCGATTTCACTCATAAAAAAATTATTACTGACGAGCGACCATATATTAAGAAAACTGTTGAATATGTAGGTGGGATATCTGACCATTATTATGATTTTGAAGGGAGAAGTTCTTATACTGAAATCGATGACTTTATTGAAGTAATGGAAATGCCGTACAAATTTGCAGAAAACTCTTTCTGGTTAAGGGGAATTTTTGATAAGGCACACGAAAAAGGTGTTGGAATACTTCTAAATGGTGATAAAGGGAATTCGACTATTTCTTGGGGTTCGGCACTAAATTATTATGCAATTCTATTAAAAAGGTTTAAGTGGATACAACTTCTTCAAGAATTACACAAATATAGTATGAAAACTGGAGGAGCCAGATATCGATTACTCCCTTATATTATTAGAAATGGATTTCCATTTATTAATCAAATGGGTGTTAAGGATAGAGAACTAGAACTTCCGATGCTGATAAACCCAGAGTTCGCAGAGAGAACCCACGTATATTCAAAGTTGCGAGAATTTGGAATTGATAATTCTGGATGGTTAGTTTCTCAAAATAGCTATGAACAAAGAAGGATCGTATTTGATAAACTTTCCACTTGGAACTCTGGTAATACATTAAACGCCAAACTGTCATTGAGACATAAATTATGGAAACGCGATCCTACAAATGATATTCGTGT
Source organism: Bacillus sp. EB106-08-02-XG196 (assembly GCF_013396335.1). Lineage (GTDB taxonomy): Bacteria > Bacillota > Bacilli > Bacillales > Cytobacillaceae > Neobacillus. The sequence goes on along the minus strand of NZ_JABWSY010000001.1, from coordinate 121,230 downwards.
GGTGCGTTTTTGCTTCTCAGTGCCAGAAGACCAATTTGTTCAAAATGGGTTAGACCGGGCTCTCATTAGAAGATCAACAGAAGGTATATTACCAGACGAGATCAGGTTAAATCAACAGGTTAGAGGTATACAGGCTGCCGATTGGCTTCATCGAATGATTCCAAATTGGAATATGTTCATTGAAGAAGTAAAAGAACTTATTAATGAATCATATGTAATGAATTTTTTTAATGGAGAGGTATTAATGGCAGCCTTATCAAAAAGTGAAAAGGGACTAAGACCAGAATGTATGTCCGATCCGGACTATAGAACATTATTAAGAGCCGTCATCGTATTTCGTTTAGTAAAAAAATACTTTGAAAGGGGGTGATTAAATGAAAAGAGAATGGCAAAAACCAGTACTAGAAATGTTAGATGTAAAAATGACAATGCACAATGTTGCTGGAACCAAATATGATGATACCTGGGCCGAAGGCGAGCCAATCCCTGTTGATTCACAGGGTAACCATTTAGATTCTAAAAGCTAATAGAGAAATATTAGAATTATTTTTTAGATAGGTATAATTTTTTCTTATCTATTTGAAATTTTAAGATTAAATCTAGATGGTATTAGTTTGACATACATAAAAGGCCCTTATATAAAGTACTGATATAAGGGCTTTTTATATAATCGGGATTCATTGGAGTGAATATGATGGTGCAAATTGCTAGTGATTTTATCTATAAGGCTTTTGGATTTTCAGTGAGAAGTAAGATCCATTTCCCCGAGTTATTGAAAGTAGTAAGCGATAAGGAATCTACAGATATAGAGATTAATTTTAAAGACCTATCAAATTTATGGTTGGAATTGTCTGATTCCGGAAACAGATTTGTCATGAATGAACGTTTAGTAATGTTTAAGGTTCCGGATATTGCTATTTTTCTTATAGAAGAAGGATGCCGAATTTCCGTAAGCCCCTTAAATGAATATAAAGAAGATGTAATAAGGCTATATTTATTAGGTAGCTGCATGGGGGCAATCTTGATGCAAAGAGGTATACTTCCTTTGCATGGTAGCGCAATTGCTATAAATGGAAAAGCTTATGCTATTGTTGGTAATTCTGGTGCTGGGAAGTCTACTTTAGCATCAGCATTTCTTCGTAAAGGATATAAATTGCTAACAGATGATGTAATAGGTGTTTACTTTACTAAGGAAAATGTACCAATGATCATTCCAGCCTATCCACAACAGAAACTTTGGCAGGAAAGCTTAGATGAATTTGGAATAGACAGTCGAGAATATAAATCTGTTTATCAAAGAGAAACTAAATTTGCAATTCCTATTAAAGACCAATTCTCATCAGTACCATTACAACTAGCTGGTTTATTTGAATTAACATTTACCGAAAATGAAGAAATAGAGCTTAAACAACTTAAAGGTCTTTCGCGATTACAGACGTTATTAATCCATACGTACAGGAATATACTTATCCCAAACCTAGGGCTAACCAATTGGCATTTTACAAATTCAACAAAAATTATTAATCAGATAAATATGTACCAAATACGGAGACCAGGAAACAGATTTACAGCTAATGAGCTGGTTTCACAAATATTAGATTGTATAAACAAGGAGAATGAAAATGTTAAATACAAATAAGCTTTATACCGAAACGATAATCGTACAAAGTCCGGGAAATATTATAAGTGATATGGATGGAGAAACTGTAATGATGAGTATTGATAATGGAAAATACTACAATTTAGGTGTAATCGGTGGTTATATTTGGGGAAATATTGGAACGCCTATTACTATTAAAACATTAGTTTCTAAATTATCTAACGAGTTTAATGTAGAAGATAGTCAATGTAAGAAAGATGTAATCCACTTTCTAGAGCAGTTATTAAATGAAAAAATAATTATGATTGAAAAAGGTCTGAAGGATTCGTGAAAAGTGAAAAAAATATGGTTATTTTTTACTTCAGATGTAAAAATGAGAAATTTATTAATAGAAGCCTATATTTTATTAGCATGGGCACGCATGTTAAAAACCTTCCCTTTTAGTAAGGTTTCCCCTTTTCTTGGCTCTCGAATGAGTGAAACATCTTTTGAAATTGCTCCCGTAAATATTAAAATCGTTAAACAAATATCCCATGCTATCCATATTATGAGTAAATATACATTTTGGGAAAGCAAATGCTTAATAAAGGCAATGGCCTGTATGAAAATGTTAGAACGACGGCAAATTGATAGTACCCTTTATTTAGGGACAGCCAAAGACGAGAACGGACAAATGATTGCTCATGCTTGGCTAAGAAGTGGTCCTCTTTATTTGACTGGTGCTGAGGAAATGAAGCAATTTGTAGTTGTAGGTAAATTTGCAAAAAAAAGTCGAGGTATTAATAAATAAGGAGTAATTACAGTGAAAAAATTCAGTCTCGACGTACGGGATATTCCTAAAGAATTAATTCTTATAGTTGAAATGTTAAAGAGTGATGATAATGGTTATGTTCAAAAATATTTAAAAGATGAACACAATAAGGTAGATTGGAAATTGTTTTTGGATTTAACATTGCATCATAGGGTTTATCCATTATTAGCTTCTATTCTTAAAGAATATAATGATAATTTAATTCCTCATTCTGTTGTTCAAACCGTTAATGGATTCTATAAGAGGAATATTTTCAAAATGCTGCAATTAAGTGGCGAAATGGAACAATTCGCGAAAGTATTTAATGCTAATGGTATTAAAGCCATCTTTTTAAAAGGACCATTTCTAGGTAATGAAGTCTATGGGGACGTTTCATTAAGGACATGTGGAGATTTAGATTTACTTATTCCTATTGAAGATTTAGATAATATGCATAAAATCCTAGAAATCCATGGTTTTATAAAAGATGATTACATAATGAGTGTATTGGAAGATTGGAAATGGAGACATCATCATGTAACTTATTTTCATCCCTCAAAAAATATTAAGCTAGAAATACATTGGAGACTAAATCCAGGACCTGGAAAGGAACCAAGATTTTCAGAATTATGGGAGCGTAAGAGAAAAAGCATATCTACTAACAGTTCAATTTACTTGCTGGGCAGGGAGGATTTATTTTTATTTCTGGTTTCTCATGGTGCAAGACACGGATGGTCTCGTCTTCGTTGGTTAATAGACATTCAGAGGATGATTGGACAGGAAATAGATTGGAAAAAAGTTCATTCCCTTACGAAAGAATACAACAATTTCAATCTTGTTGGACAAAGTATTCTCCTTTCTTCAAACCTTTTAAATGTTAATATAACTAAAGAAATGCAGAGGTATATTACGAGCAATCGATCTAGGTTAACGGCTCAAGCTGCAGTATTTTATTTGGAAAAAATGGTGAATTTGCATAATGACACTTTACCAAAAGAGGTTTCACTATATCATGGCCGCCACTTATTTTCGATAATGTCTTTTCAGCAAAAGGTATTATTTTTACTGAGTTCTTTATATCCCTTTCATATTGATACAGTAACATTACCATTACCAAAAAAACTCCATTTTTTATATTTTATACTAAGACCTTTTTTATGCATATGGAGAAAGGCAATAAAGCAAGAATTATCCTTGGAGGATCCGAAATGAAAGAGATAATGCATTTTGTAAAACTTATCCATTCCTTTTCAGGGAAAATACTATATTTTAACCTTTCCGCAATGATAGTAATTAGTCTATTTGAAGGTATTGGTATTTTTTTGCTATTACCCTTAATTCACTTAACGAAAATTGTAGATTTGAATATAAATGATAGTTATTTAGAACAGTTTTCCTTCATTTTTCAAGGTATTCCACAAACAACCGCTTTATCAATAATCTTAGGTGTATTCGTATTACTAATGGTAGGACAAAGTTTTTTTCAAAGGCAGCAAACTATATTGAACGTAAAAATTCAACAAGGCTTTGCTCGTTATATAAGAGAAGAGACGTATAAATTAATCTTATTGGCAAATTGGGGTTTCTTTTTAAAAAGTCGAAAATCAGACCTCATTAACTCAATGATTTCGGAAACTGGTCGTGTTAGTGGAGGTATAAGTGTTTTTTTTAGTTTTATTGCTTCCCTCATTTTTACACTTATTCAAATTGGGATTGCTTGTTTTTTCTCAATAAAAGTGACCATATTTGTTACTGCATTTGGACTATTATTGGTATTTTTCTCGAGAAGATTTATCAAACAGACTAGTAAATTAGGAAAAGATAATATTGAGTTGGGACAAACATATATGGCAGGAATTACTGATTCTTTCAATGGTATAAAAGATATAAAAAGTAACAACTTAGAGGAACACCACATTTCGTGGTTCAAAGAACTAAATGGAAAAATGGTTAGGAACTCAATAAAAGCAGTGGATTTAAAAACAAAATCAAACTTCATTTATAGAGTAGTATCATCATTATTAATTGGAATTTTTATCTTTATTACAATAAAAATGTTCGAAGGGCAGTCTGCTTCTTTGTTTCTAATACTTATTATATTTTCTAGAATATGGCCAAGAATAACGGGAATTCAATCAAATTTAGAACAGTTAGGTTTAGCATTACCTTCATTTAAGAAACTCCTAGACCTACAGAATCAATGTATTGAGGAACGAGAGTTAAATGAAAGAATGATGCATAACGTAAATCCAATCATGATAAAACAAGGTCTAGAATGTAAAGATGTATATTTTAAATATAATAAAACAGAGCAATATGCATTACAAAAAATTAACTTGCTATTTCCCGCTAATCGAATGACAGCCATAGTCGGTCGCTCTGGTGCTGGAAAAAGCACATTAATAGATTTATTAATGGGGCTTAATCAGCCTGAAAAAGGTAAAGTTTTTATTGATGGGAAAAACTTAACAAGTAAAAATTTACTTGCATTAAGGCGTTCAATCAGTTATGTACCCCAAGATCCATTCTTGTTTAATACTACAATTCGTGAAAATTTGTTAATTATAGATGAAAGTGCAAAAGATGAGCACATCTGGGAGGCACTTGAATTTGCAGCGGCTGCAGACTTTGTTAAAAGGCTCCCCTATGGTCTTGATACTATGATAGGTGATAGAGGTATAAAACTCTCAGGAGGAGAACGGCAAAGACTAGTCCTTGCCAGAGCTATATTACGTAAGCCATCGATTCTTGTTTTAGATGAGGCAACTAGTGCTTTGGATACAGAAAACGAGACTAAAATCCAAAATGCACTTGAAAACTTAAAGGGATCAATGACAATTATAATAATCGCACATCGATTATCAACAATTCGTAACGCAGATCAAGTAATAGTATTAGATAACGGTGAAATTATTCAACAAGGACAGTTTAGTGAACTAGCAAGTGAGAAACATGGAATGTTTAGTAGGTTGTTAAAAAAGCAATTAGAAGTTAGTGTTTAAATGAGTTATTATCACCTTTTTTATAATTATATAGTATGTTTAATTTTTATTGACTTGTTCTTAATAAAGAACTAAAATTATGTTATAGAGATGAACTTTGGTAAAAATATAATAATCCTTTTAAAGAAGTTATTTTTTTTATCAAATTAGTTCTTTATTTAGAACGAAAAAAATCAAGTCTTAAAAAAAGGTGATTTAATGAATAACTTTAATCAAATTAGTGAGAACAAAAGAAAAGCCAAAGAAATTAATTTACTTGAATTATTCACAGTTCTTAAGAGAAGGTTTTGGTTGATTGTAGTAATTACAATTATAGCTACTATAGCAGGAATAATTATTAACAATTCAGCATCTTTTCCGCTCTATCAATCTTCTTCTAGAATTATCATTGGTGCTGATGAAGAGTCAAGAAAGACACTTCAGGTTATCGTAAGAGACTCCTCAATTTTAGATTTAGTTATTGAGGAATTAAATTTAAGTAAATCCGCAGAGGAATTAGCTGGTCAAATAAGTGTGCAAAGTGTAGATGGGTCACAAGTGGTAAGCATTAGTGTAGTAGATACTGATCCTGTCCAAGCAGCTGTTATAGCAGACACCACGGCAAAAGTATTTCAATCAGAGGTACCTAAAATAGTTGGTGAAGACTATATACGCTCATTATCAAAGGCGAAAATTAACCCGGCGCCTATTAACCCAAAAACGAATAATAAGATTATCATAGCAATTATTGGAGGAATAGTAGCGGGGGTTGGTTTAGCATTTTTATTAGAAACTTTGGACGATAGAATTCGTTCAGAAAAAGAGATAGAAAGAATGCTTGGTGTCCAAGTACTTGGAAAAGTTTCAAAAATGAATAAAAGAAATATTAGAAAGAGGAAAAAGGTCCAATCTGATTTGGAACAGAGAGGTGAGCCAGTTGGTTATTAATAAAAGAAAAAAATCAAATGCAAAGAAAAGATATCTAATAGCCTCTTCCAATCCAGATTCGATTATATCTGAACAATTTCGTATGATCCAAACAAATATAAAATTTTCTATGGCTGAAGAGAAAAGTCGAATTTTCTTAGTTACATCACCAAGTGATGGAGAAGGAAAGTCAACCACTGCTGCTAACCTAGCTATCACTATTGCACAAAGAAATGAAAAGGTTCTATTAATTGATGCTAATTTAAGGAATCCTTCTTTACACTCATTTTTTAAAACGCAAAACTCTGATGGACTGACAGATATATTAAACGGAAGAATTTCATTTTATGATGTTATCATTCATACGGAAATGGGTAGATTGGACCTAATACCTAGTGGCCAAATTTCGAATAATCCGGTTGAATTATTAAGTTCACAAATGATGAACGATCTTCTAAAGATGGCTTTAAGATCGTATGAAGTAGTTATAATTGATTCCAATGCTATCTTGGATGTAACAGATACAAAGCTTTTAGCAAAGCAATGTGATGGGGTTGTATTGGTCGTTCAAAACGGTAAAACAACGTTTGAAAAAGCTACTGAGGCTAAAAAGGTATTGGAATTTGCAAAAGCAAAACTAGTTGGAGTTGTAATAAACCAATAACTAAAATTTTTTAAAACTGTTGTTCTCTATTGAGAAAAAGATATTGTTATTTCGAAAGATTCAGGTGATGTCTCCTCTCCGTTATCAATGGAGGCACTCGGTCATGCTGTGGGTCAAAGGACCTTAGACGCTAGTCGTCGATAGTGTGGTGTGAGGATGGGTTAGATGCCCAAATTTAAATAAATATTAATGATAGGTTTTGAAGTAAAACCTATCATTAATATTTATTTAAGGAGTTGTTATTTTGAAAGATATTGATCTTTATCCAAAATCTATAGCAAAAGCAATTAGGTATATTAAGCAGGACGCAGACAAAAACCAGCTAGAAGAAATTCGAAAATTAATAGACAATGCGATCAAAATAAGGTTGAAAAGAGTCTAATCTGGTGAAGGAGGAAAAGTATGACCTATCGGCAACGTTTATCCTTATTTATATTTCTTGATTCTTGTATTGTCATAACAGCTATTTTTTTTAGCGGTTTTTTAGTAAGTGGAACAATAAAGGTTATAGCTCCTCAAATGATTTTAAGTGCAATTGTCATTATAATTAGTCATCATGTCCTATCTTTTCAACTTCATCTTTATAAAAAAGCTTGGGAATATGCTAGTATAGGCGAGTTATTAAGTATCATGAAGGTAGTATCTATTTCTATTCTTATTGCAGCCGTAGTTCAACAGGTAGCGGTTCAAGAAATACACCTACGATTGCTTACAGTAACATGGTTTCTAAATATGTCATTTATTGGTGGTTCTCGTTTTTTTGGGAGAATGTATCGAGACTCCCATCTTAATAGAGCTAGTAACAAAAAAAGAACGCTTATTGTTGGTGCTGGATCTGCAGGGATGATGGTTGCTAGACAGCTCAAAAAAAACAGTGAAGATAATCTTTTACCTGTCGCCTTCATAGATGATGATATCAAAAAACATCAGCTAGAGATTCTTGGAATACCAATCATAGGTGGAATTAGAATGATTGAGACAACGGTAAAAAAACTAAAAATAGATCATATCGTTATTGCTATTCCTTCACTTAATAAGAGGGAACTTAGCACTATTTTTAATGAATGCGCAAAAACGAATGTGAAAACACAAAGTCTCCCAATGATTGAAGACCTGATTACTGGAAAGGTATCGGTAAAACAATTCCGTGATGTGCAGGTGGAGGACTTACTTGGAAGAGAGCCGGTAGAATTAGATATTAATAGTATCACTGAGAATATTACGGGGAAGGTTGTCCTTGTTACTGGAGCAGGTGGTTCCATTGGCTCTGAGATTTGTCGTCAAATTTCAAAATTTCATCCAAGGCAATTAGTATTGCTGGGTCATGGGGAAAACAGCATCTATTCCATTGAGATGGAATTGAAAGACACATTCAAAAATATAGAAACTGAATATATTCCTGTAATTGCTGATTTACAGGATGAAAAGAAAATGCTGAATGTCATGAGTACATATCAGCCGGATATTGTTTATCATGCAGCAGCACATAAACACGTGCCATTGATGGAGGCAAATCCTGAAGAAGCTGTAAAAAATAATTTAATTGGGACCATGAATGCAGCCAAGGCTGCCAGCTGGAATGGGGTCAATACCTTTGTAATGGTCTCAACAGATAAAGCTGTAAATCCCACTAGTGTAATGGGGGCAACGAAAAGGCTTGCTGAAATGATTATTCAATCAATGAATAGTGTAAGTGATACTAAATTTGTTGCAGTTCGTTTTGGAAACGTTCTGGGGAGCCGAGGGAGTGTAATCCCATTATTTAAAAGACAAATTGAAAATGGTGGACCGGTTACAGTTACTCATCCTGATATGGTCCGGTACTTTATGACGATTCCCGAAGCATCAAGACTTGTACTTCAAGCCGGGGCATTGGCAAAAGGAGGGGAGATTTTTATTTTAGATATGGGTGAACCAGTTAAGATAGTGGATTTAGCTAAGAATTTAATCAAACTATCAGGTAACTCAGTTGAAGAAATTGGGATTGAATTTTCTGGAATGAGACCAGGGGAGAAACTTTTTGAAGAACTATTAAAAGAGGACGAAGTTCAGGAGCAACAGATTTATCCAAAGATCTATATTGGTAAAACTTCAAATCTTTATTTACAGGAAATTGAAGAGCTAATCTCAACATTCCACCATTTAGAAAAGAAAGAAATAAGGGATAAGTTATTAAATCTGGCCAATAATCGAGTGGTACAAAAACAGGAAATTGCTATAATAGAAGCTTTACCAATAAATTAATGAGGTGCGAAATCAATGGAAGTAAGAAAAGCCATTATACCTGCAGCAGGTCTTGGAACAAGGTTTCTCCCAGCTACTAAGGCAATGCCAAAGGAAATGCTGCCAATTGTCGATAAACCTACAATCCAATACATTGTAGAGGAAGCTGTAGAATCTGGAATTGAAGATATTATCATTGTAACTGGGAAAGGGAAACGGGCTATTGAAGATCATTTTGACAACTCGTTTGAATTAGAACAAAATTTGATAGATAAGGGAAAGTATGAGTTACTAAGTGAAGTACAGAAATCGTCTAAACTTGTCGACATCCATTACATCCGACAAAAGGAACCAAGAGGATTGGGTCATGCCATTTGGTGCGCCCGCAAATTTATCGGTAATGAACCGTTTGCAGTCCTTTTGGGAGATGATATTGTCCAGGCTGAAAAGCCTTGTTTAAAACAGTTAATTGAACAGTATAACAGATATAATGCCACAATTCTAGGGGTCCAATCTGTCCGAGAACAAGATGTTTCTAGGTATGGAATTGTAGGTGGGAATCAAATGACAAGCCGTTTTTACAGTGTGGATAGATTAGTAGAAAAGCCAAAGCAGGAAGAAGCACCATCCAATTTAGCTATTCTTGGTCGCTATATTTTAAGTCCTAAAATTTTCGAAATCCTAAGTCAGCAACAGCCAGGGACTGGTGGAGAAATTCAACTTACAGATGCAATTGCAACTCTAAATAAATTCGAAGCAGTCTATGCATATCATTTTGAGGGTACACGTTATGATGTGGGGGATAAAATGGGCTTTATTCAAACTACAATTGAATTTGCCTTGAAGCATAAGGATTTAAGAGAACAACTATTGAATTATTTATCTATAACTTTAGACAAGGAACTGATTAAATAAAGCTAACTTGAATTTTCATAATACTCTGAAGGGGTCTATTGTATGACTGTTCTATGGCTCAATCTTACGATAGTTTTTTTATTTTCTCTGTTCTCACGCTATTTTTCAAACACTTTGGTATTAAATGGTTTATTGGTGTCAATAAAACCCAATAAGTTATTAGCATTTGGTACCATCATTTCTTTTATTTTAGTTTCTGGTTTACGTAATAATATAGGTGATACCTTCTTCTATATGCATACCTACAAAATTAACGATTTTAACTGGGAATTAATTAAATCCCAGGATGATATCGGATTTGGTGTTCTTCAGATGATACTACAAAGATATTCAGCAGATCCACAAATACTAATATTTACAACGGCTATGATAACTAATGTTTTAATCATTATTGGGTTATATAAATATTCAAGGTTATTTGAATTAAGTATCTATGTTTATGTAACAGGTGGCTTGTTTTTAGTCACAATGAATGGAATTAGGCAATGTTTAGCAACCGCTATTCTCTTTACTGCTACAAAGTATTTAATAGAGGGTAATTGGTTTAGGTATTTATTAGTAGTTATTTTTGCATCGCTTTTCCACCAAAGTGCACTAATCTTAATTCCTATTTATTTCTTAGTAAGGTATAAAGCATGGACAAAGGCAACTATGATCCTATTACTTGGTTCAGCAATCATTGTTTTAGGATTTAATCAGTTTTCAACAATATTATTCTCAGCCATTGAAGATAGTCAGTACGGTGTTTATAGCCAATTTAGTGAAGGAGGAGCAAATTTTATCAGGGTTATTGTGTTTGCAATTCCCTTGGTCATTGCTTTCTTTGGAAGAGAGAAACTAAGAGAAATTTATCCAGATAGTGACGTTATTGTAAATATGGCAATAATCGGGTTGTCATTTATGATTATATCAATGGGAAATTGGATTTTTGCCAGATTTAATATTTATTTTGAACTATATCAAATAATCTTACTATCATGGATCGTCAAGGTATTTAGAGAAAAAGATCAAAGGCTTGTATATTATGCAATACTATTATGCTATTTTGCCTATTATTTCTACGAGAGTGTAATCAATTTAAATATTATATATAGAAGTAATTATTTGGGTTAACTCTACGGATTATTTTAATTAAAAATAAGAGGAGGAAATAAATGGCGATATTAATTACTTGGGGAGCCGGATATATTAGTAGCCACACATGTGTTGAGTTACTAAATCTCGGCTAGATTGCAAAGAAAGGGATAAATGAGATGTGTGAGGATGCTTGGCGCTGGCAGAATAAAAATCCAAACGGTTAAAAAGAAAGTCTAAATATTGAAAGTCCTCACTTCATACCAAGTGAGGACTTTTTAATTAGTAATAAATAGTATTAAGAGAGGTTAGTAAATGGATATATCTGAACATTTAACCCAACAGAAATTACAAGAGATTATGATGAATATTTATATTAAGAGTATAGAGGCAGAAAACGTCCAAGTTAAAGATCTTATTGAAGAGATAAAAAAACAGGTGCTAGCAGATTCCAAGTAGCTTGGGGGGATAAAACATGAAACGGCTATTTGACTTAGCGATATCTATAATACTATTTGCTTTTCTTTCTCCCATCTTTATCGTAATTGCTTTGTTAGTTAAAAAGAAGCTCGGATCTCCCATTATCTTTAAACAAGAACGGCCTGGTTTAAATGGAGAACGGTTCTCTTTGTACAAGTTTAGGACGATGACAGATGAAAAAAATGATCAAGGTCAATTGCTGCCAGATTATATAAGGATAACTTCATTTGGAAGTTTTCTTCGAAAATACAGCTTAGATGAATATCCACAATTATGGAACGTGATAAAAGGGGATTTGAGTTTAGTTGGACCACGACCGTTGCTCATTGAATACCTGCCACTTTATACAAAGGAGCAATCCTTACGTCACAACGTTAGACCGGGTATAACGGGGTGGGCACAGGTAAATGGAAGGAATACTCTTTCATGGGATGAAAAGTTCAAGTTAGATGTTTGGTACGTTAAAAACCAATCGTTCTTCCTTGATATGAAAATTCTCTTTCTTACCATTTATATAGTCATCATATCGGAAGGCATTAATCAACCAGGTAATGCAACTGTGGAGAGCTTTAAAGGATCTAACTCCACAATGGGAGGGGGAAATCCATGAAGGTTGTTGTCATTGGTCATGGAGGTCACAGTAAAGTGGTTTCTGATATTATTCGGGCAACCAATGGTCTCCAAATTATAGGATATCTTGATAATAAGTATGAAAGATTTCAAATAGTAGACAAACTCATTTGTGCACCTATTGGAGCAGCAAATCAACTTAAGGAAGAATATCATGGTATTAAATTTGTGATGGCTATTGGGGATAACAGAGCAAGAAAATTAGTTGTTGAAAACCTGGGTTTTAGCATAAATAATTTTTTAACCATTGTCCATCCTTCTGCAAGTATAAGCCCAAGTGCAAAAATAGGGTACGGTACTGTTGTCATGCCACAGGCGGTCATTAATGCAGATGTGATGATTGGTAACCATTGTATTATCAATTCTGGCTCAGTTGTGGAACATGATAGTCTATTAAAAGATTTTGTTCACCTCTGTCCTAATAGTACTATCGCTGGTACAGTCGAAATGCATGAGGGTTCCTATTTGGGAAGCGGGTCAACAATTATTCCAAATAGAAGAATTGGTAAATGGACAATGATTGGCGCAGGGGCAACTGTTGTTGGTGACCTTCCTGAAAATTGTCTGGCTGTGGGTACACCTGCCAAGGTGAAGAAGAATTATAAAGTGAGCGCGGGGTGAAGTCATTGGAAAAAACGACCTATAAAAAAAGGATATTTCTATCCTCTCCACATATGAGTGGAAAGGAACATAAATATATTAATACAGCATTTGAAACAAATTGGATTGCTCCACTTGGTCCAAATGTAGATGAATTTGAAAAGGAAATAGCTCATTATGTGGGAGTCAATGAGGCAGTGGCTCTTAGTTCAGGTACAGCAGCCATTCATCTGGCTCTACTACTACTAGATGTGGGTAAAGGGGATAAAGTGTTTTGTTCGAGCCTAACCTTTATTGCGAGTGCCAATCCTATAATATATCAGGGAGCTGAACCAGTTTTTATTGACTCTGAACCCGATACCTGGAATATGTCACCGCAAGCGTTGGAAAGAGCATTTGAAGAGGCATTTAGGGACGGGGCTCTTCCGAAGGCGGTAATTGTTGTCAATTTATACGGTCAAAGTGCCAAAATGGAAGAAATTTCAACTATCTGTAACCAATACGGAGTTCCCATCATTGAAGATGCAGCGGAATCGCTTGGAGCGTTATATAAAGGGGAAGCAAGTGGAACGTTTGGAAAGTTTGGTATTTTCTCTTTTAATGGGAATAAAATTATTACCACTTCAGGTGGAGGAATGCTGGTTTCGAATGACCGTGAGGCTTTACAAAGAGCAAGATTTTTAGCTACACAAGCACGTGATACTGCGGTACATTACCAACACAGTCAAATAGGATTCAACTATAGATTGAGTAATATTTTAGCTGGTATCGGAAGGGCACAATTGGAAGTATTGGACGAAAGGATAGCTGCAAGAAGAGCTATTTTTCAACGATACTATCATGAACTTTCAGACTATCCCGGATTTACCTTTATGCCTGAGTTATTTGATACCTTTTCTAATCGCTGGCTGACAGCTCTAACAATAAATGAGAATGAGGCTGGAATTTCAGTAGCAGATATACTGAATACATTAAGTGAGGAAAATATTGAAGCAAGGCCAGTTTGGAAGCCACTACACCTTCAACCAGTATTTAAGGGGGGGAAATATTATCCTCATAATGACAAAGAAAGCGTTTCAGAAACCCTCTTTAATAACGGGTTGTGTTTACCTTCAGGTTCGAATATGACGGAAGAGGATATAAACACTGTTATTCACCATATCAAACAAACTGTTAATAAAAGGAAGGAAAGAGTTGATATGTTTAGATCATAGTAATTTACTTTATGATAAACGGGGTATGAGTCGTGATTGGAAAAACGATATATGAATTTCGCAAGCAAAAGGGACTGACTTTGTCAGAATTAGCCAAACGTGCTAATTTATCAAAGTCCTACTTAAGTAATATAGAACGTAATATAAATCGGAATCCTTCCATAGAGGTTGTAAAAAGAATCGCAGCAGTGCTAGATGTGGAATTAGATATATTTTTAAGACCATTAAATACAAGCGGGTTTCAACAAGAACTGGATCAAGATTTGATTGATTTAGTGGCAGAATTAAAGGATACAGGAATTCAAATTAATGAATATAAAACCTTAATTGAATTTATTAAGTGGAAAAATCAGAATACAAGAGTAGAGGAAAGTTGAGGTAATTTAATGGACTATATTAACAAAATACCTAAGACAATCCATTACTGTTGGTTTGGAGGAAAGGAAAAACCAGGAATTGTAAAAAAATGCATAGAGACCTGGAAAAAGCAACTACCGGATTATGAAATTATTGAATGGAATGAACATAATTTTAATCTAGAATTAAATTCATATGTGAAAGAAGCTTACAGCGCAGGGAAATATGCTTTTGTCAGTGATTATGTACGTGTGCATGCCCTTTACAACTACGGTGGAATCTATCTTGATACGGATGTTGAGGTCTTTAAATCATTTGATGACCTTTTACTTCATACTTCCTTTTGGGGATTTGAGCAAGAAAACTATATTGCAACAAGCACGATTGGAGCAGAGAAGGGAAGTTCTTTAATCAAGGAATTTCTAGATTCTTATAATGAGAAAAAATTCATTAAAAGGGATGGAACATTTAATCAATTAACAAATGTTGCTATTATTACTAAGTTGCTTCAAGGAAAGGGTTTAATACCTAATGGTCATTATCAGGAAATTAATCAAATTGGAGTTTTTTATCCTCAGACCTATTTCTCTCCCTATGACTATATCAATTGCCAGTCGTTTATTTCTGAAAAAACTTATGCCATCCATCATTTTTATAAGAGTTGGCTCCCATTAAGTACAAGATTAAAAGGAAAAGTAAAATTTGTCCTCTCAAAACTAATAGGCGGTCACAATATTGCTAGATTAAGAAAAATGTATCCGTTGAAGTAAGTTGTAGAAGGAGTATCGGTATGATCAAAAAAGTAGTTATGACACTTATATCCGAGAGTAAAAAACGTGGGTTTTTGATTACGATTTTGATGAATTTTTCGCATTTGGTTGGCATATTAAGGGGAGGATTTTACAAAGTCATATATTTTAAAAATATTAAATCCTCCATTTTTTCTCTTCAAGCCAATAGTAAGATAGAAGTGTTTAATAATAGGGCAAAGATTTATATTGGAAAATTTGTTTTTATAAGGAAAAACGCGAGCGTTCGGATTGATTATGAAGGAGTACTTAATATAGGGAATAATGTTTTTATTAACGACAATTGTAATATTAATTGTGTGAACCGAATCACGATAGGGAACAACACTAAGATTGCGCCAAATGTCTGTATTAATGATCATGATCATAATTATAAAAAAAATACCTCTGACCATCTTATAAGAGGAGAAGTTACCATTGGTGAGAATGTTTGGATAGGATCAAATGTGGTTATTTTAAGAAATACCCATATTGGAGATAATGTGGTGGTTGCCGCAGGGAGTGTCGTTAAGGGAATCGTTCCACCTAATACAATCTTTATAAATAAAAGAGAGACAGAAATAAAACCTTATAAAAGCATAGATAAGGTAGTGCAGTTTAGTGTTTAATACTTCTTTTAGGTGAGGATTGAGGGATGAAAAAGAATATTTTAATATCTGTTTATAATATGGAAATTGGCGGAATTGAAAGAAGTTTAATTAATATGTTGGAAAGCTTTGATTATGAAAAATACAATGTTGATCTATTAATCTTTCATCATGTTGGCGAGTTTATGAGTTTAATCCCAGAGTCAGTGAATCTATTGCCACAGATATTAGAGTACTCTGTATTTCGAAAACCTGTTTTTCTATGTCTTAAAGAAAAACAATATACATTAGCTTTTATTAGAGTTGTATCAAAGTATATCGCAAAAATGAAGTGTGTGGCCCGGAGCTTGGAAGAGGGTGCTGGATATATACAAATGCAGCTGACTCAAAAATACTCTTCTTACTTTTTGCCAGAACTTGATAAGGAATATGATGTAGCAATTAGCTATGCTTGGCCGCATGATATTATTGCCAATAAGGTAAAAGCAAAGAAAAAAATTGCTTGGGTGCATACTGATTATAGTAAGTTGGAAATTGATAACGAGCTAGATCTCAAAGTTTGGAATCAATTTAATCATATTGCGTCAGTATCAGATGCCTGCAGGGATGCATTTTTAACTACCTATCCAACCTTAAAAGAAAAAGTAATGGTTGTTGAAAACATAACTTCCCCTAATTTCATAAAAAATATGGCGGAGGAAGAATTAACACTTAATGATGTAAAAGATAAAAATTTTAATCTTGTATCTGTGGGCAGATTATCTTATGTAAAAGGGTTTGACCTAGCAATAGAAGCTCTTAAACAACTACATGACAAAGGGTTAACTAATATTAAGTGGTATATTATCGGTTACGGCGGATTCGAGAAGGAATTGAAAGATTTAATTTCTAAACATAAATTAATGGATAGTTTTATCCTTTTAGGTAAAAGAACAAACCCATATCCTTATATGAAAAATTGTGATTTATACGTTCAACCTTCTAGGTATGAAGGAAAAGCAGTAACTGTTACTGAGGCCAAAATACTAGGTAAACCAATCCTTATTACCAATTATCCAACAGCATCCAGCCAGATAGAAAATGGGGTTGAAGGAGCAATCTGTGATCTAAGTGTTCCAGGTTTAGCGAAGGGGATTGAGGAATTTTATAATAATCAAAAATTGAAGAATACTATAATCAACAATATAAAACATAAAGATTTTAGTAATAGTTATGAACTAGAAAAGCTATATAAAATAATTAGTTAGTTTTAGTTGTAGTTTGATGGGAGTTAAACAATAAGGATTTACAGATCAACTGTAGAATAATGTCGAAGGAATGTTCTTTAATAAGAACATATTGTAGTTTATAATTTTAAAAAAAGGAAACTTTGGTAACCATAATTTTAAGATATCGTAAAATACGTATTTTTTTTGTTGTTATCGTTCATTATAGTGAACGGTTGGTAATAATAAATTTAAGGTGTGACTAAATTGAAAGATACATTTAAAAAGCTAAGGGTACTCTTTAATAAAAAAGATAAGAAAAAGTTTTTATTACTTTTTTTTATGATGATCATTGCTGCTATATTTGAAACGGCAGGGATTGGTTTAATAGTTCCTTTTGTTGGAATAGTGACAAATCCTACAATGATACAAGAACAACCGTTTTTATCATTTGCATACAAATTGTTAAACTTTCAATCAGTAAATGCTTTTATTATATTTGCTGTTGGCATTTTACTTACAGTTTTTATTATAAAAAATGGCTACTTACTAGGGTTTTACTATTTACAATACAGAGTCATTTTTAATCAAAAGGTAAAACTATCAAGTTCAATGTTTAAAGAGTATTTAACCAAACCTTATACATTTCATTTGCAACGGAATTCCGCTGAACTATTAAGAAATGTAAATGGTGAAGTGGCCAAAATATTTGATGGAATATTATTAGCAACTTTTCAATTACTGACTGAAATTCTAGTCGTTATTTCTATACTTACTTTACTAATCGTTACTGCACCATTAGCTACTCTAACCGCTGGAATTCTATTAGGCGGAAGTATTTTTATTTTCTTTAAAATTTTCCGTACTAAAATCACTTATTTAGGAAAGGAAAATCAAAAGATTAGCCGTGAGGTCATTAAATGGGTCAATCAAGGATTAGGGGCAAGTAAAGAAATAAAGGTTTCAGGAAAGGAACGTTACTTTGTAAATTCATATGAAAAACAAAGTAAAATCATGGCTAGTAATACTATTTTTAAAAATATGCTGGACCAAGTACCCAGGCTTTTCATCGAAACATTATTAGTTTCAGTTGTCCTTATTACGATGATTATTATTGTTTTTCAAGGGACCAATTCGACCAACTTAGTAGCAACTATGTCATTATTTGCAATGGCAGCTTTTCGCCTTATGCCTTCAATAAATAGAATTGTTGCTAGTTTATCAACAATACGATTCAGTCAACCAGCTTTAACAGTAGTTTACAATGATTTAATTGAAGACAATTTAGAAAGAAAAACAAAGTCTGAAAAAGAAATCAATGAGTCGAAACCAGTAAAGGTGGCTAAAGGTGAAAAGACATTCAAAAAATCGATAAATTTGGAAAATGTATACTTCCGTTATCCAAACCAAGATGAATATTCAATAAAAGATGTATCTTTAAACATCCCTATTGGTAATTCAGTTGCTTTTGTTGGAACTTCTGGTGCTGGTAAAACAACTATTGTTGATATAATACTGGGTCTCTTGGAACCTGAGAAGGGTCTAGTATTTTTAGATGGGAAGGAGTTAAATGAACTTTTGCCAATCTGGAAAAATAAAATTGGTTATATCCCACAATCCATATATTTATCAGATGAAACCATTAGGAAAAATGTTGCATTTGGAATAGATGATAATGACATCGATGAACTTGCTGTTCAAAAGGCAATTAAAGATGCTCAGTTAGAGGATTTTGTTAATTCACTTCCTGAAGGATTAGATACAATTGTCGGGGAGAGAGGAGTAAGGCTTTCTGGAGGACAACGCCAACGTATTGGGATTGCTAGGGCATTGTACCATAATCCGGAAATTATCTTTTTAGATGAGGCAACATCTGCTTTAGATAACAGTACTGAAAAAGAGATTATGAGAGCAATAGATGGTCTAAAAGGTGAGAAGACTTTAATCATTATAGCTCATAGACTAAGTACAATAGAAAATTGCGATATTGTTTTTAAAGTGGATAAAGGAAAGTTAATATCTGTAGATCATAAATTAAAACAGTCAATGTAAGGTAAATATATATCAAATTTTTTGAAAGGAGGAAAAAGGTGGTTCCAAAAATCAGTGTGATCATACCAGTTTATAATGTAGAAAATTATTTACACCGTTGTGTTGATAGTGTATTAAATCAAACATTTCAAGATTTTGAAATTATACTAATTAACGACGGTTCCAAGGATAGTTCTGGTGAAATTTGTGATGATTATGCAAAACAGGATAAACGGATAAAAGTAATCCATAAAAAAAATGCTAGGGTTTCAGCTGCTAGAAATGACGGTATTAAAATGGCAAAAGGAAAATACTTAAGTTTTATTGACTCGGATGATTGGATTGAACCTCCAATGTACCAGGAAATGTTTAATAAAGCTGAAGATTTAGATCTGGATTTTATTATGTGCGATTACAAGAAAAAATCAAATGATTATGAAGATAAGCGATCACAACCTATACGAGGGGGATATTACTCAAAAGATGACATAAAAAATGAACTTTTCAATTGTTTAATCATGTTTGAGGATATTGAATTTCCACCTACTATTTCAAATTGGCTTTGTTTATTTAATTTAGAATTTCTTAAAAATAACAGTCTATACTACGATGAAGATATCCATTATTCTGAAGACTCAATACTAGGATCGAAGATTATGTTTCATGCTACCAGTTTTTACTACTTAAAAGGTCATTATTATTATAACTATTTCTACAACCCAAATTCTACAACGAATACATACAATGAAAAAAAATGGAATGCTTATCTTAAAATTAATGGAAGAATGGAAAAATATTTTGGAAAAGTTGTTGAATTTGACTTTTCGAGACAAATTCAAATTAATATGTTGTATTTTACGTTAAATGCATTAGGACAAATAAAATATTCAGAGGTAGATGAAAAAAAAAGAATAGATATGATTAAAAGAATCATGTATCACCCCAAAGTTACTGAAACATTGAAGGACTTTAAATTACCTAACGTTTCCTGGAAGACCAAAATTATTATACTTTTAATAAAGTTTAAAATGGTAAGATTGTATAATTTTATTAATAACTAAAATAAATATGCTAGCAAGGTTTGATAGCAAATAAATCCGCTGGGAAAAATTAAAAGAATATCGGAGGAATGACTTTTATGATACCAAAAGTAATTCATTACTGCTGGTTTGGGAAAGGTGAATTATCCCCATTAATAAAAAATTGTATATCTAGTTGGAAAAAGTTTTGCCCTGATTATGAAATTATTGAATGGAATGAATCTAATTTCGACATAAATTCTAGTATTTGGACAAAGGAAGCGTATGACAAAAAAAAATATGCTTTTGTTTCTGATTATGCAAGATTATTTATCCTCTACAATTATGGAGGTATATATTTAGATACGGATGTAGAGTTAACAAAAAACATAGATGAATTTTTATTACATGAGGCATTTTCTTGTTTTGAAAATGATAAATATGTTTCAACTGGGATAATTGGAAGTGTTCCGAGACATAAAGTAATAAAGAATTTTTTGGAATACTATGATGGCCTTCACTTTATAAACGAGGATGGAAGTATTAAGGATATTCCCAATGTACGGTTTATGACAGAAATATTAAAAGAATATGGGTTGAAAGTAAATAACGAATTCCAGATTTTAAATGGATTCTGTATTTATCCTAGAACTTATTTTTGTCCAATTGATGCTAATGGAAATAGAGATTTCTCTAAAAAAACTTATTGCATCCATCATTTCACCTCTTCATGGAGACCTGAAAAGGACCAAAAACAAGTAGCTTTTATGCATAAATGGTATTACCCCCTTTATAAAACAACACTAATTGGAGTAATTAATTTTGGGAAACTAATACTTGGAAAACATAATGCACGGAGGCTCCACATTAAATATAAACAATTATTTTTGAGAGAGTAGTCAAATGGTAATAAAGAAATATATAACTAATCAAAGGTACAGGACAATAAAATTATCTCGAACACTTATTTTCCCATATACCTCTAATGGGAGAAAACTTAAAAAATTGAAGAATAAACATAAAGGAAACAGATGCTTCATTGTAGGTAATGGTCCTAGTTTAACAGTTGAAGATCTCAATCTCTTAAAAAATGAAATTACATTTGCTTTTAATCGCATTTACTATATTTTTGATGACACAGATTGGCGTCCTACTTATTACTGTTCTGAAGATGATAAAACTATTTTTAAAAGTAAAGAAGAGATAAATAAATTAAAGATAGAAAACAAATTTTTCCCTGTTAACTTCCCATGGGATTATAAGATTCATTTTAATAATGCAAATTATTATATCTTTAAGTTTGGTGATAGGAATGTCGAACCGAGGTTTTCTGAAGACATCGTTAAAGGCATATACTGGGGAAATACAGTAGCCTATACGGCCATTCAAATGGCAGTTTATATGGGTATTAAAGAGATTTATCTATTAGGTGTTGACCATAACTTCAGTAAGATGATAAATGATAACGGTGAAATTGTATCTGATGAAACAGCAAAAGACTATTTTACTGAAAACTATAATACAGACAAAGAGGATTTATATATTCCAAATATTGAAATTTCAACCAGAGCATTTAAAGCTGCAAAAAAATTTACAGACAATCACAATATAAAAATTTTTAATGCAACTCGTGGAGGGAAACTAGAAGTCTTTGACAGAATAGATTTTGACAAAATATTATTTTGAAAGCGTGGTATCAAGTATGAGAATAGTTGGAGTAATACCTGCAAGAGGCGGTTCTGCCAGATTTTATAATAAACCTTTAGCAAATATTTTTGGAAAACCTATGGTTTGGTGGGTCTACACACATTCTAAAGAAGTTGAATGTTTTGAAGAAGTATATATTGCTACAGACAGCGAAGAAATTAGATCAGTATGTGAAGACTTTGGTGCAAAAGTAATCATGACCTCAAAGGAGCATGATACAGCAACAGAAAGGCTTTATGAAGTATCCCAAAAAACAGATGCAGATCTATATGTAATGGTAAATGGTGACGAGCCAGTGATAGAAGCAAAAGATATCATAAAATGTATTCCTGTTGAGTTGGAAAAAGAAGATTTCTATGTATCAAATCTAATGACAGATTTTACTGATCCGGTTGAAGTAGTGGATACAACGAATTTAAAAATAGTAACAAATAAAGATGGGATTTGTCTGTTCATTTCGCGCAGCCCTATACCATTCCCTAAAGGTGGTATGAATTATACATACCAGAAATTTGTGGGAGTAGGGGCTTTTACTAAAAAAGCTCTACAATACTATCATAATACTGCACGGGGACCAATTGAAAAAATTGAAGAAAATGACTCTTTCAGATTTATAGAGAATAGGAAGGACATTTATTATATTAACGCACACTGTAAAACAATTTCAGTCGATACTCCTAAAGATATTGAAAAGGTAGAAGAGTATATGTTAGCAAGTGGGAAACTTCCAGTTTATACACATAATAATGAAAGAGCATAAAGATTTTATTTTAGGAGGAAGAAATTAAAATGAAAACAATGAAAGTCGGTAACATTACAATAAATAATAATATATTTTCTCTGATTGCTGGTCCTTGTGTAATAGAATCAGAAACACAAGTGATGGAAGTGGCATCAAGAATGAAAGACATTACAGGACTACTGGGTATTCCTTTTATTTTTAAGTCATCGTTCGATAAAGCGAACAGAACGTCTGTTTCAGCGTTCAGAGGTCCAGGAATAAATGAGGGTCTACGTATTCTTAAAAGAGTAAAAGATGAGTTAGGGTTACCTGTAGTAACAGACATTCATGAACCTTACCAAGCAAGGATTGCTGCTGAGGTTGTCGATATGCTTCAAATACCAGCCTTCCTATGTAGACAAACAGATTTATTAATAGCAGCAGCTGAAACTGGCTTGCCGGTGAATATTAAAAAAGCGCAGTTTTTATCTGCTAAAGATATGAAAAATGTCATTACTAAGGTTGAAGAATCAGGGAATGAAAACATTCTTTTATGCGAAAGAGGGAACACATTCGGTTATAACAATCTAGTAGTTGATATGACCAGCATCATTGAAATGAAAAAGTTCGGTTACCCAGTTGTTTTTGATGCAACCCATAGTGTTCAAAAGCCTGGTGGAAACCTAACGTCTACTGGTGGGAATCGGGAGTATGTAGAACACTTAGCGAAAGCAGCTATTGCTGTTGGTGCTGATCTATTATTTATGGAAGTACATGAAGATCCGGATAATGCTAAATCCGATGGGCCTAATATGGTTAGACTTGATGAGATTGAAGTTATACTTAAAAAGCTTATCAAAGTATATAAGGCGGTGCATGATGTTGAATCAATTAGCTGCTCAAACTGAAATGAACATCGAACATCAAATAGATATTCTTTCCGAATCAAGATTTGTTTTTGAAACTGAGGTAAATGCAATAAACCTTGTAAAAGATGCTTTAGATGATAGTTTTGTAAGAATAGTAGAATTAATATCCAAGTGTACCGGCAAGGTAATTGTAACAGGTATGGGGAAGCCTGGGCATGTTTCGAGAAAGATTGCCGCAACTATGTCAAGTCTAGGGACATCATCGTTTTTTCTGCATCCTGCGGAAGCACTACATGGAGACTTAGGAATGATTTCTCCCAATGATATTGTTATAGCCATTAGCTATAGTGGAGAAAGTGAAGAGGTCACTAGAATTCTACCTAATATAAAAATAATAGGGTCAACATTAATAGGGATTTCTGGTAATCAAAATTCATCACTTATTAAATATAGTGATTACTCGTTTGTGTTTCCTAAATTTAAGGAAGCTTGTGCGATGAATTTGGCACCTACATCAAGTACAACGGTTGAAATGGTTTTGGGAGACGCACTAGCAGTTTGTTTATCGAAGATCTATGGATTCCATGAACATAATTACGCAATGTATCACCCAGCTGGCTCTCTTGGGAAAAAACTGCTAATAAAAGTAAAAGATATTATGCATGCAGGGGACAAAAATGCAGTTGTAGGAGCAGGGACTAAGTTAAAGGACGCTATTATTGAAATGAGTACTAAAGCTATAGGGATTATTAATATTGTAAATGAACTTCATGAATTAGTCGGAGTCTTTACGGATGGTGATTTAAGAAGAACGTTTACAAAAGAAGTGAATGTTTTTGATTTGTCAGTTGATGATGTAATGGCTAAAACACCATTATATATAGGTTCTGAAATGCTCGCAGTAGATGCACTTAAGATGATGAAAGATAATAATATCTCTGCATTGCCAATCGTTAAGGATAATAAACTGGTAGGAACAATAAGAGTTAACGATATTCTAGGAGTGGGGATAATCATATGATTAAAGATAAAAATCTATCAAAAATAAAAATGCTAGTTATGGATGTAGACGGTACTCTTACCGATGGGAAAATTTATGTAGGTGATAGTGGTGAGGTATTTAAGGCATTTAATGTAAAAGATGGCTACCGGTTAATTAATATTGAAAAGTATAATATGATACCCGTTATCATTACAGGAAAGAAATCAGAGATATTATCGAAACGTGCTGCTGAACTAAAGATTGAAGAAGTTTATCAAGGTGTTGACGATAAACTGAAGGTTTTGGACGAGGTAATTAAGAGATACCAGTTAACTTATGAAAATGTTGCGTATATCGGTGATGATGTAAACGATCTTGATTGTATGAAAGTTTGCTATTTAAAAGCTTGCCCAGCAGATGCAATGAATGAGGTTATTGATGTAGTAGATTATGTTTGTAAATCTAATGGTGGAAATGGAGCAGTTAGAGAATTTATTGATTTGATTGTGAAAAAATAATAATGCCAAAAACACCAATTTAGCCTTTAAGTTTAGGAGAATGAAAATGTTTAAAGTAAAAAAAAGTATAATTAAAGTTTACAATACTCTATATTTAATTATCTTTTATATTGTTAATTCTTTCGCGAAACTTAATATCCCTTTAACCAAAAATAACTATAAAATTTTAGGGTTAAAAAACAAATATAAAGGTGAGCGTTGTTTCATTATTGGTAATGGCCCCAGTTTGAAATCAGAGGATTTAGAAAAATTGAAAGGTGAATTTACTTTTGCTTCTAATAAAATTTATAAAATCTTTAAAAAGACTACTTGGAGACCAACATTTTATATGGTTGTTGATCCCATAGTATTAGAGGAAAATGTTAAAGATATAAATTTTGTTGAAGCAAAGACAAAATTTACATTAAAGGTTTATAAACATTTATTTAATGCAGATATATATTTTAATAATAACTTTTATAAGAACAAACGCGGTTCTTTTTCAACTAATATTATGGAATCGTTGTATTCTTCAGGAACTGTCTCATATCATATGCTTCAAATAGCTCATTATATGGGATTTTCAGAAGTGTTTTTGGTTGGACATGATTACAATTTTAAAGGGGCAATTTCAAAAACAAAAGATTTATCGTGCTTAAAAAAAGATGAAAATTCGCAAATATATTTTAGTGAAGACTACATTAAAGTAAACGAAAAGAGACCAGGACAGGCACCGGAAGAAATGTATATTGGAATGGAAAAAGCGAAATTAGTATATGGAAGTTCCGATAGAAAAATATTTAACGCAACACGAGTTACATATCTAGATGTATTTGAACTAAGGAATTTTGATGAATTGTTTGGAGATATAAAATGATAAATTTAATAAAAAAATCAACTAATAATGTATTGTCATTCTTTATATGGACATATAGAAAAAATATTAAACCATCATATATAAATATAAGAATAAGAACTTTGTCACAAAAAGCTAAGAATCTTAAAAACCGTCATATGGGCGAAAGCTGCTTTATTATTGGGAACGGTCCAAGTTTAACAGTAGAAGATCTAAATAAAATTAAAAGTCAGGTATCTTTTTCTTGCAATAGAATTAATTTACTTTTAGATAAAACTGTATGGAAACCTTATTTCTATACTATTACCGACTCATTAATGGCAAGTAAATTTTTTGATGAAGTTTATAACATGCAAAAGAAGCAGATGTTTGTAGTTGTTTCAAATACAAGTTATCCTTCGTTAAAAAAACAGTTTGATAAAGATTGTATTTTTTTAAGATCTTATTATGAACTTGAAAATAATGCGTTACCAAGATTCAGTAATGACGTGTCAAAAAAAATATTCCAACATGGAACAGTTACATATGCAAATATTCAGCTTGCAGCATATATGGGATTTAAAAATATTTATCTTATTGGTGTTGACCATAATTTTGGAATAACTAAGAAAAAAGACGGGAGTATTGATATTAATAAAGAGTTGATGGGAAAAGACCACTTTGATGAAAATTATACAGTTAAACACAATAAAGAAAATCCCGTAAATTTATATTCTATGACAGAAGCTTATTTGTCTGCGAAGAAATATTGCGATAAAAAAGGTGTGAAAATTTATAACGCGACAAGGGGAGGAAAACTAGAAGTGTTTCCACGGGTAAACTTTGATGAATTATTTGATAATAATGGTGAATTTATTGGTGCTTCAATAGATACAAAGTGAATATTGTATCTACTGAATTTTACTAGATATATTCTTTTATTAATTAAACTAAATAATAAATACAACAAGAAATAAAATCCGAATAAATATATGAGGTGTAAGTTAAATGAGAGAAATTTTGGTAACAGGGGCAGATGGATTCATAGGGAGCCACTTAACTGAAGAATTAGTAAAACAAGGACATAAAGTCAAAGCATTTGCATACTATAACTCATTTAATTCTTGGGGATGGTTAGATACACTTCCAAAGGATATTATGAACCAGGTTGAGGTTTTTACAGGAGATATAAGAGACCCGAATGGTGTAAAAGAGGCAATGAAAGGAATGGAGGAGGTATACCATTTAGCCGCGCTTATTGCTATTCCCTTTAGCTATCATTCACCGGATACATATGTAGACACTAACATTAAAGGTACACTAAATGTATTGCAGGCAGCAAGAGAATTAGAAACTTCTAGATTACTAATTACTTCGACATCTGAAGTCTACGGTACCGCACAATATGTGCCAATTGATGAAAAACATCCTTACCAAGGGCAATCACCTTACTCTGCTACGAAAATAGGATCAGATAGATTAGCTGAATCGTTTTATAGAAGTTTTAATATGCCAATTACAATTGTTAGACCTTTTAATACCTATGGACCACGTCAATCTGCAAGAGCTGTAATTCCAACTATTATTACTCAGTTACTTTCAGGAGAGGAAGAAATAAAACTTGGGTTATTGACTCCCACTAGGGATTTTAACTTTGTAAAAGACACGGCTAATGGCTTTATTGAAATCGCAAAATCAAAAAATACCATTGGTGAAGAAATTAATATCGCGACCCAACACGAAATTTCAATAGGCCAACTTGCAGAAGAACTTATCAGACAAATCAATCCAAAAGTAAAAATAGTCTGTGATGAACAAAGGTTAAGGCCGGAAAATAGTGAGGTTAACAGGTTGCTTGGGTCTAATGAAAAAATCAAAAGTTTAACAAACTGGAAGCCGAAATATACTTTTGAACAAGGACTTGCGGAAACAATTAAATTCTTTAAAAATAATTTAGATAAATACAAAACAGATATTTATAACATTTAGGAGCGTGAAACATGAGTCGGAAATTTATTCCTCTTTCTGTACCTACCTTAAAAGGAAGAGAATTAGAATATGTCACGCATGCGGTTGAAACGGAGTGGGTTTCAACTGGTGGTCCTTATGTTAATGAATTTGAAGAAAAGTTGGCTGAATATGTAAAATCAAAAGGTGCTGTTTCTGTTCAAAATGGAACATCTGGCCTTCACATCTCACTTAAAGTTTGTGGTGTTACAAGAGATGATGAAGTTATTGTCCCTACACTAACATTTATTGCTGCAGTTAACCCAGTTAAGTATATTGGTGCGGAACCAATTTTTATGGACTGTGACGACTCTCTTTGTATGGATGCGGACAAACTTTTAGAGTTTTGCAAAATGGAATGTAGTTTAATAGATGGAAGGCTAATCAACAAAAAGACACAAAGGCATATTAAAGCCGTAATAATTGTCCATGTATTCGGTAATATGGCTAATATGGAGCAAATAATGGAAATAGCTGATAAGTTTAATATAAAGGTAATCGAAGATTCAACTGAGGCTATTGGAACTTATTATACCGAAGGCAAGTATAAGGGGAAATACGCAGGTACAATAGGTACGGTGGGTGTTTACTCGTTTAATGGGAATAAAATTATTACCACCGGTGGTGGCGGAATGATTGTTTCTAATGATAAAGAGCTGTTAAGAAAGGCGAAGCATCTCACAACGCAGGCTAAGAGTGACGAGTTGTATTATATACATGATGAAATTGGCTATAACTATCGATTGACGAATCTTCAGGCAGCAATCGGATTAGCCCAACTAGAGCAATTAGAGAGCTTTATCCAAACTAAAAGAGATAATTATAAACTTTATAAAGAGAAAATAAATAATATTCAGGGTCTTTCAATTCTTAATTTTGAAAAGGGCATTAGGAGCAACTATTGGTTCTATTCATTGTATGTGAATGATGAATATCCACTCGATAGAGATGAAATAATAAAATATTTAGCTTCAAAAAAAATACAAATAAGACCAATTTGGGGCCTAATCAGTGAGCAGAGTCCTTATGTAGGGTGCCAAGCATATAAAATTGAAAAGGCTAGTAACTATTTAGGACATGTTATTAATATACCATGCAGTTCAAACCTAAGCAAAGAAGATGTTCAATACGTAATAGATTGCTTAAGGAGTCCAGAAAAAAATCAATAGATTAATGGGGGTGGATAGATTGGATATTAATGATTTTTTGATTGACGAAAATTCAACGATGATAGAAGCAATGGAAGTACTTGATAAAGTGGCTAAGAAAGTACTTTTCGTTATAAGAGATGGACAATTTGTTGCTGCAATTACTGACGGTGACATTAGACGATGGATACTAAAAAAAGGTAACCTAGAAGCACAAGTGAAAGATATTGCTAACTACAA
This sequence comes from Bacillus sp. EB106-08-02-XG196, assembly GCF_013396335.1. Classification (GTDB taxonomy): domain Bacteria; phylum Bacillota; class Bacilli; order Bacillales; family Cytobacillaceae; genus Neobacillus. The sequence goes on along the minus strand of NZ_JABWSY010000001.1, from coordinate 92,118 downwards.
CCCGAAATATATCTATGAAGAGGAAAAAATGTCTGCAAAAGAATATATGAGAAAGTATTCTATTGAGGCTTTGCCTATCTTAAATAATGAAAAAGATATCGTATCAGTAGTGTTATGGAATGATGAAATTAAGCGACAAAAGGATCTTCAAGTTCCTGTTGTTATTATGGCTGGTGGACTAGGAACAAGATTATATCCTTATACTCAAGTTCTTCCTAAACCTTTAATACCTATTGGAGAAATACCAATTGCAGAACATATTATAAATAGCTTTAATGAATATGGAAATAATCAATACTTTCTTGTCGTTAATCATAAAAAAAATATGATTAAGGCTTATTTCAATGAAATAGAGAAAAACTATGAAGTCAACTATGTTGACGAAGACCAGCCTTTAGGTACTGGTGGTGGGTTAAGTTTACTAAAAGGGAAAATAAATTCCACATTTATTCTAACAAATTGTGATATCCTCATCGATGGAGATTATGAAAAAATCTATGATTATCATAAGAAAGAGAAAAATCTTATAACAATGGTATGCTCTCTAAAAAATATTAAAATACCTTATGGTGTTATTCAAATTAATGATACTGGTGAAATAGAGGAAATGAAGGAAAAACCAAAATTCTCCTTCTTTACTAATACTGGTATGTATGTCGTTGAGTCAAGAGTGATTGAAGAACTTGAAGAAAATAAAGCTATTGGATTTCCAGACATCATTGATAAATATAAGAAAGCTGGAGAAAAAATAGGTGTTTATCCAATTAGTGAAAATGCATGGCTTGATATGGGACAGCTGGATGAAATGGAAAAGATGACGAAAAGGTTAGTGCAAAATGTATAATAAAATTCTTTTAATAGGTGGAGGAGGACATTGTAAATCTGTAATAGATACCCTATTAAAAACAAATCAGTATTCTGATATTGGTGTAATTGATCAAGAGGAAAATATAGGAGAAAGCGTCTTAGGTGTACCCATTATTGGATGTGATGAAGATCTATCAAGACTATATAAAACAGGATTTAATGAAGCTTTTGTAACTGTAGGTAGTGTTGGAAATCCGAAACTCCGTTTAAAACTTTTTATTCTGTTAGAAAAAATAGGGTTTAAGATTCCAAACATTGTTGATAGAACTGCTCATGTAAGTAATCAAGCTAAGTTAGATAATGGTATTTTTATAGGTAAAAATACGGTGATTAATGCTGGCTCTTTTATTCATAACGGTGCCATTATCAATACATCCGCTGTAATAGAACATGATTGCATTATTGAAGAATTTTCTCATATTGCTCCAGGTGCGGTTCTCTGTGGTCATGTTCGGATTGGTGCAAAAACGCATATTGGTGCAAAAAGTGTAATTAAGCAGCAAATAAGCATAGGTTCAAATACAATGATTGGAATGGGAAGTGTTGTGTTGAATGATATAGGTAATGGTGTTGTTGCATACGGAAACCCATGTAAGGAGGTTTGACCAAAGTGAGTGTTTACATAATAGCAGAAGCTGGAGTTAATCATAATGGGAGCTTAGAAATAGCGAAAAATATGGTGGATAGTGTCAAGGAATCCGGTGCGGACTGTATAAAATTTCAAACCTTTATATCAAAAAATATTGTCTCAAAGAATGCTAAAAAGGCAGATTATCAAAAATTCCAAACTAATTCTGATGAGAGTCAATTGGATATGTTAAGAAAATTAGAGTTATCATTTAAAGAATTTTTTGAACTAAGTGAATATTGTAAATCAACAGGGATTGAATTTCTCTCAACGGGTTTTGACTTTGATAGTATCGATTTTTTAAATAGTATAGACATGAAAAAGTGGAAAATCCCTTCTGGAGAAATTACGAACCTTCCTTATCTAATCAGAATTGCAAAATTAAAAAAACCGGTTATTCTCTCTACAGGAATGAGTACGATGGAAGATATTCGGATTGCTCTAAATGTTCTTATAGAAAATGGGTCTGGAGAAATAACATTACTTCACTGCACAACAGAGTATCCTACACCGTTTACTGATGTAAATTTAGCAGCAATGATAACGATACATAATGAGTTTGGTTTACCTTTCGGTTACTCAGACCATTCAAAGGGTATTGAAGTCCCAATTGCAGCAGTTGCGATGGGGGCAACTGTAATTGAGAAACATTTTACCCTCGATAGAAATATGGATGGACCAGACCATAAGGCAAGCTTAGAACCAAATGAACTTAAGGCCATGATTAGTGCTATAAGGAATGTGGAATTAGCAATAGGCAACGGTGAAAAATCACCTACAGAATCAGAGAAAAAGAATATGGTGATTGCTAGAAAAAGTATTATTGCTAATTGTGAAATAAAAAAAGGCGAGATTTTTACAGAAAGAAATTTGACTGTTAAAAGACCAGGAAATGGAGTAAGTCCAATGAAATGGTTTGAAGTAATTGGAAAAACAGCTGTTCGAGATTTTGAAGAAGATGAGTTGATCGAATTGTGAAGAAAATAAGTATTCTTACTGCTACAAGAGCAGAATATGGACTATTAAAACCAATAATAAAAAAATTAAATGATGTTTCAGAATTTGATGTGCGTGTAGTTGTTACAGGAGCACATTTATCACCAGAATTCGGGTTAACTTATAAGGAAATCGAGCAGGACGGAATCGCTATTGATGAGAAAATTGAAATGCTTTTAAGTGCGGACACGCCTACAGCGATTACTAAATCTATGGGGCTAGCAATGATTAGTTTTGCAGATTATTTTGAAAAATTGAAGCCAGACATGCTAATTGTTCTCGGAGACCGATATGAGACATTGGCGGTTAGTATAGCAGCGATGAATCAAAGAATTCCAATTACCCATTTATACGGTGGGGAAGCAACTGAAGGAGCTGTAGATGAGGCTATTCGTCATGCAATTACGAAACTAAGTTATTTACATTTTACAAGTACCGAAGAATATCGAATGCGTGTGATTCAATTGGGAGAACATCCAGATAGGGTATTTTGTGTTGGAGCAGTAGGTATAGAGAATATTTTTAACCAAAATTTAATGGATAAAAGTGAGTTAGAGTCTTCAATCGGTTTCAAACTGGATTACCCCTATGCGATGGTAACTTTTCATCCGGTAACCTTAGAAGATGACAATTCAGAAGTGCAGTTCCAAGCTTTATTGGATGTATGTAGAAGATATCAAAATATGAATTTTATATTTACAAAGGCTAACGCTGATGCAAATGGACGCATTATTAATAATATGATTGATGCTTATATAGAGGAAAACAATAATGCTATAGCGTTTACTTCATTAGGTATTATTAGATATTTAAGTGCGTTAAAATATTGTACTCTAGTAATTGGAAATTCATCAAGCGGGCTATTAGAAGCACCTAGCTTTGGTATCCCCACAATCAACATTGGAGACCGTCAAAAAGGTAGAATGAAAGCAGATAGTGTAATTGATTGTGAGCCAAGACATGGTGATATTGAAAAGGCAATTGATTTAGCATTAACTGAAGAATTCAAAGATAAAGCAAAGAAGACAGATAATCCATATGGGAATGGAGAAACATCAGACAAGGTAATTGTAACCTTAAAAGATTTTCTATTTAATAACCGAATTATCCTGAAGAAAAAATTCTACAATTATGAGGTGAGATAATTGCGTAATATTGCAATTATTCCAGCTAGAAGTGGCTCAAAAGGTCTACTGGATAAAAATATTAAGATATTAAATGGAAAACCATTAATGGCTTATACAATTGAAGCTGCTAGAAAGTCTAATTTATTTGATGAGATTTTTGTATCAACTGATTCTCATGAATATGCAAGGATTGCACATGAGTGGGGGGCAAGCGTTCCATTTTTAAGGAGTGATGAGTTATCAACTGATAATGCTTCATCCTGGGATGTTGTTAAAGAAGCTTTATTTAATTATCAGGAAATGGGAAAAGAATTTGATACTGTATTTTTACTTCAACCAACTTCACCACTTAGAAAATCAGAGGATATCATAAATGGATATAAAATTTTCAAGGATAAAAAAGCCAAAACTGTAGTATCAGTGTGTGAAGTAGACCATTCACCATTGTGGTGTAATACGATACCGGAAGATCATTCTCTCAAGAACTTTTTAAACCAAGACTTAGTAAAAGTTCCCCGACAAAGTTTACCGACGTATTATCGTATTAATGGTGCACTGTATATAATTAAATGCGAACACTTAATGTCCACTCAAAACATCTATAATGAAAAATGCTATGCTCTAGTCATGTCAAAAGAAACTTCTATTGATATTGATGATGCTATGGACTTTAAAATTGCTGAATTGCTAATTACTAATTTAGAGGAAAATTAGGTGGACAAAAGGTTTATTGAAATCCTTTTTTTCCATTTTAATTATGTATTTGAAAATGTAGGTAATTAATAATAATTGGAGGAGGTGGGGAAATTTGAAATTTGGTTATCAAAATGATTTGAACAGAGTTGATACAAAACTTAATACATTGACTTCGTTTCGATTCATCGGAGCCTTATTGGTTTTTATTTTTCATGCAGGGCTTTTAAAAGATTATAAAACGGGATTTTTAGGAGTAAGCTTTTTCTTCGTACTTTCTGGTTTTATATTAGTTTACAATTATAGCGCTTTGTTTGAAGGAGTAATAAATAATAAAGAGTTATAAAAATTCTTTATTGCAAGGTTTTCAAAGATTTATCCGATTCATATACTGACATTTCTTTTTGCAGTCCCATACTATTTTTTTATTCCACTAAAACATGAACCTATTCTGTATGTCTTTCAAGCTATAACAAATTTAAGCTTAATACACAGTTTTATCCCTTTCGGAAACATATCATTTAATGGCGTTTCTTGGAGTCTATCAGATGAAATTTTCTTTTATGCCTTGTTTCCTTTTATTGTCCATCTGATATTAAAATACAAAGACAATCTTCTTAGAATAGGTATTATTACAGTAGTTTGTTTTGTTTTTTTATTGATTTTATTTTCGATTTTGCCAAGTAACTTGGCCTTAACAAGATGGTTTGTTTATTTTTTTCCAGTTACCCGGATTTTTGAGTTTATAGTAGGAGTAGTATTAGGGGTAATATACCTCAAACTCCAAAAAAACTTTTCAAAAATGTCAAAAACTAATGCTACATTGCTTGAGATTATTACCCTAATAATGATAATTGTAACAGTTGTTTTATCTCCACAATTTAATGACAATCTTCGTTATGGGTTAGTTTTTGCTCCCTTTTGGAGTTTAATAATTTTTATTTTTGCATTCCAAAAAGGAATAATTTCAACATTATTAAAAAATAAAATTTTAGTTTATTTAGGTGAAATAAGCTTTTCATTTTATATGGTTCATAATCTTATACTGTCATATATTTTGTTTTTATGGAAACCTGATATTAACATGACTTTACTAATCTGTCTATGCTTTATTCTTACTCTGATTACTAGTTCCCTGCTATATCACTGTTACGAAGAACCAATGAGAAAGAGAGTTAAACAATTTTTTTATACAAAACTAGAATATAAAAAGTTTAGAACTAAGAAAATTGGTTAATTTATAGAAATAAGTATTTTTTTAAATTGTTAATGCCATAATTTTACGGTTAACCTAATGGGAAATTTAGTAACTGTATTTCTGTTGATATGTATTGGTGATGGATTACAGTTACTATTTAATAGTAACATACTATTTCAATATTTTATGGTCCATAATCTTTACTGCATTATTCATTTGTGGAACACTGAAGGTTACTCTTCTGAAATTGTTGAAAACTTTGATTATCCCCACCATTCCTATTAAAAGGTGGGGTAAACTTCCTCTTTTATCCGAAAATTCCCTTCGACTTTAATTTAAATTAGTTTTCCCACACCTAGCCATTTCTTAACCTTTTCTATGTCTGGAAGCTGCATTTAATTAATCACACATTTTTGATTACATTCATATATATGGAATAGAAGAACAAAAGGTTTTAGGAAGCAGCCACTTAAATCCTAGTACTGAGGCTTACTTCTTCAATGGTAAGAACCAAAAGCGATATTTTCGAGAGATGCCAATATATCATTTATCACCAAATGCTGGGGGTCTAGACAGACTACCCCAAACTGGAGGACAAGCTTCAGTTAACAAATGCAACCGGTGGCGGGACAAGCAACTTTAACCAATTATTTAAAAGCAATAAATCAATACAGTAAAAGTTGATGGAGGTGAATGTTAGTGGATGGTGGTTTATTTACAGGAACCCCGGATACATTAGTGGATTGCGGAACATTTAAAATGGAATTAATAGATGGTGGATTATTTCAGGAGATTTCTATAAATAAAAGCATCGAAACCCTTGAAGTAGGTGAAAACTTCTCCGCTATGGCTACAAGATACCCCTATGATGTGATGTATAGCAATATAGTTGAATGGGAAACATCGAACCCTGAAATATGCACGATACATTATGGGGTTTTAGAAGGTGTCTCAGAGGGAACTTCAATTATTACAGCTTTTGATCGTACAAGAACATATTCTAAAAGTTTTACAGTTGAGGTTAAAGAGCCAATAATACAAACTCTAACACCAACGGATATATATTACGTAACAGCTTCAAGTTATGGTATTTATTTAGATAATACCCATTCTTCTGAAACCACAATTGGAATTATCAATGCTTTAAACTTTGCTAAGTCAATGGGGTATAAAAAGATTTTATTCCCATATGGAACTTATCTTGTTACGCCAATGGCAGGTACAATAAATTTTCCTAGCAATATGATAATTGACTTTAACAATTCCAAGATAAATATCGAAATTAGTGCTAAAACATCGACCGGATATGAAATGTTTAAAATGGATAACGTGGAATACACAAAACTGGTTAATGCACATGTATATGGGGAAAAGGACTTTACAACTATTGCAGGGTCACATGAAGATTGTGTTTCTTTACTAATTGGTGATGCCTACAAATCCGGGTTTGAATTATGCACTTTTAGTAAATCACCTGGTTTTAACGTTAAAACAGAAACTAAACGTATGAAAGATGGTACAGGTGATGCCTGGTTTACCTATTCCAATTTTGAACCAGGTAATATTGATCATTCAGGTGTTAATGATGATAATATCGTTACTTATCATTTCCGCACACCTAACTTTATTGATATATCACGTTTAGGAAATTATTATATGGTGGGCTATAATCAAGGTTATTGGGATTATCGTTTCTTACGTTCACGATTATACAGCATTTATTTTTATGATGTTAATCGTCAATTTCTTGAAGTCCAACGGTACAATTTGCAATATTACTGTTACGATAAACCACAAAATGCCTACTATGCAAAGATTGTCGTTTATCAGGATACGGCCCCTACTTCCGGTGATACAGATTATAATGGTGCAGTTGCTTTTATACGCACATTAGGAATACCGCGAAGATGTTTTATTAAAAACTCTATACTTTCAGATAGTTGGACTTCAGGATTAGCAATGACTGGTGGACAAGATTGGTCTATATCAGGAAATACATTCACAGGTAATGGAGGAAGACCACCGGGGTGTGATACTGTCTGGGAAGATGGCTGGGATGCAATGGTGGGTGATATTGTTAAAAACAATACATTTAACTCCACATTAGGTATTGTAACGACAGCAGGAGCAAACCATTCTATTTTTGATAATACCTTTAATAAATCTTATATATATATATGGGAAAGAACACAAAATTGGCGAATATTTCGTAATTTATTTAACGGCAAGGGTGGTACAGTAGGGCAATTTAATATCCACCTTGGAACTCAAGGTGATTCATACTTCGCGGAAAATACACTAAAGGAAATAAGATATACTACAGGTAAGAACCACCCAAATGCAGCTTATGATGTTCACCTTATTGAAAATAATTTAATATAAATTATAAGAAGGTTGAGAAAATGACACAAAAGATTCAAATCCGCAGAGGATTAAAAGCAGATTTACCTGTTCTTAGTGAGGGTGAGTTCGGTTTTTGTTTGGACACAAAAGAACTATATATTGGTACAAGCGGGGGGAATGTTTTAGTAAACAACTTTTCCTGGTCGAACATTCTCGGGAAGCCTAGTTTTTCTACTGTAGCAACTACTGGAAGTTATAATGATTTACTAAACAAACCCTTTATTCCTTCCGCCTATACTTTGCCTATAGCTAGTACAACTACATTGGGAGGGGTAAAGGTCGGTAACGGTATTACTCTAGGTAGTGATGGTACTATTTCCGTCTCAGGTAGTACCGGCGGAACTTCATTTGAGGTTTATAAAACTGAGCCAATAGGTGAGATATTTAACCCACCAGCAAACTATAATGCGTGGTGTCCTAGCAATCTACAATTTGATAAAAAAAGAGGGGTTTACGCTGTTTTAATTAACGGGGCTAATGCTCACGTATTTACTGAATTAAAACAATATTTTTGTACAATTAATCCTGATACACTTGTATCAACACCACCCAAGCTGATTTCAGTGGTTGATACAAACGGGAATGCAGTTACGTTTGATGTATCTTCCTCAAATAACTTTATGGTATTCGAAGATGGAACCTATATGTACCTCCTTCGAAAAAATGGTATTTACCAGAGAATTACTTCGGTAGATGGTGGGGTGACTTGGGTAGACCGGGGGCAAATAGTGGTAAGTCCCAGCAATAGTTTAACTACCTCTAGCAATATTTGGGGCATTACGAAATTATCTAACGGTAGATTAATTTGCGGGTTTGGAGCACAAACTGAAGTTCGTGGAAAACTCATGTATTCAGATAACAATGGGGTTAATTGGACATTTGTATCTGTAGGTACTAATTACCCTAGCGGTACGACTAGTGCTGAGCCGTGTATTATTGAAGTATCACCTAACAAACTAATAAGTCTTGCAAGGAGAACAACAGGCGGAGCACCCGCAGGTAGTGTGCCTGAACCTGCTCTAATTTCGTTTTCTACTGATAACGGGGCAACATGGACAAATTACAAAAATTCGACTTCTATTCTTAATATGAATGCATCAGGAGCTACTGCATACGTACATGATGGCATTGTAGAAGTATTCGTAGCTTCAAGATATTACTCAACAACTGCTAATTCGAACACAGGGGAAACAGGCAGTATAACTCATTATATTGCAACAGTAGAGAATGCACTTAATGATAACTTTACGTTCAATGAAACGACTGTTTATGCAAATGCTACAAATAGTGTAAACTTTCATTCCCCATGTGTTTCGATTGATGATCAAAAGAGGTTATTGTTGATGTATATGGACGAATCAGAACATCAAAATGCTGCTGTTAATTATTGGTTTGTAAGAGGTGGCCTAGGATATGTTTCATACAAAAATCGTGATGGTGCAAAGTCTCCTATCTTTAGTTATAGTGGAAAATATATTGAATATTTAATCTCTAATTTAAGGACAGATTTAGCTACCCTTCAATATGCAGTGTCGCAAATAAGCTCAGGTGGGACAGGCGGAGGAAGTGTCGTTAACCCGCCAACAGGAACACTTCTTTGGACAAAACAATATAACGCTCAAAATGAACAAATACTATTGGTTAATGACCCAGATTTTACTGGTAAAACTAGTTGGGGAAGTACAAACTCTGTTTATAACCAATTAAGAACAGATGAGAATGGCATTACTTATCACTGGAATGGTAACCATTGGGGGATGGCTATAACAACAACAAAACCTAATTTTGCTATTGCTTATAAAGGAACGGTAGGTAACAATTCAGTTGGCTTACCTGTTGTTGGTGCTCTTATCAATGGAGTTGGTTATGGTATTTACAAAATAGGACCGTCATACGGATTATCTCGTGCTACACTTTATGATTTCAGATTTGAATATTGGAATGGTACAATGAAAGCATTTGTTAATGATAATGAAGTAGCAGTTAAAACATTCCCATTTGATTCAACAAACGTAATTAATTACACATACCTAACCAATGTTATCGGTACTGTGGATAAGACGAAAATATATGCTATCCATGGAGGTTATAGTAGCGGTAATATCTACGAAGTTAAGTTCGGTGAATGGGATAACTAAAGAATATTGAACAAAATAGTTACAATCTTAGAGGGCTGAATTCAGTCCTCTTTTTATTTGAGGTTGAATTAGGAAGTATTATACAAAATATGAGCAAAGGAATAGGCACAATTATAGGTTATCTTATGTTGGGAGTGTTTTGCTACAGATTCTACTATCCTTTTATTGTCTAGTGGATAAATTTTTACAACTATTTCAAAATAATAACAAGTCATTTAAAATATAGTGTTGACTATAATGCCTTTAAGTAATATTATAATCATATAAACATGTTCTCAATAGAGAACTACAATATTATTTATAACTATAGATTCAAACGATTTATAGAATAGAGAGAGGGCTTGTATCTAAATATAAAAGCCTCTTGATTTTTTTTGATTCATTGTTCTTTTTAATGAACAATAATTTTCTAAGGAAAATGTTGTTTTATTGACAGATGCAATCGTGGATGGGGATATAACTGAAGCTGGAGCTTATGTTTGCTACCGGTTAGGGAGAGTTTAAAAAATGAAAATTCTTGTTTTAGCTAACTTCGGTATGGGTTTATATAATTTTCGAAAAGAATTATTAGAAGAACTAATAAATCAAAATAATGAGGTTTATATTTCGTTACCAAGTGATGATTATGTACCAAAGCTAAAAAGTTTAGGGTGTGAATTTGTAGAGACTCATCTAGATAAACGTGGAACCAATCCAATTAAAGATTTAAAGCTTTTGTTTCATTACATAAATATAATAAAACGAATCAAACCAGACGTTGTTTTAACTTATACGATTAAACCGAATGTATATGGGGGCCTAGCGTGTAGAATGACAAAAACACCGTACATCACAAACATCACAGGGCTAGGTACAGCAGTTGAAAATAAAGGTCTAATTCAAAGGGTCACGGTGATGCTTTATAAATTTGGATTAAAAAAGGCATCATGCTTATTTTTTCAAAATGAAACGAATCTAAAGTTCTTTATTGATCAGAAGATTATAAAGAACAAGACAAGATTGGTTCCTGGTTCCGGTGTGAATTTAAAGCAACATACTCTTGAAGAATATCCCGAGAATGAACAGAATAACAGATTCCTCTTTATTGGACGAATCATGAAATCAAAGGGGATAGAGGAGCTGCTGCAAGCGGCTAAAATTGTCAAACTAAAATATCCAAATACTCAATTTGATTTAATTGGTCATTGTGAAGAAGATTATCAACAACAATTAGGTGAATTAAATAAATCAGAGGTAATAAACTATCACGGTCAACAGGAAGATGTACATTCGTTTATCAAAAAATCTCACGCTACCATCCTTCCTTCCTATCATGAGGGAACCGCTAATGTATTGCTGGAATCTGCCTCATCAGGACGTGCTGTGCTGGCATCTAGAGTGCCTGGTTGTAAAGAAACTTTTGACGAAGATATAAGTGGTTTTGGTTTTGAAGTTAGGAGTGTTGATAGTTTAGTTGAAGCCATAATTAAATTTATTAATCTGCCTTATGAGCAAAAAAAAGCAATGGGCATAGCTGGTCGCAAAAAGATGGAAAGAGAATATGATAGGAAAATTGTGATTCAAGCATATATGGATGAAATTAAGAATTTAAAGGGGGAACGATATGAATTTATACGAAAAGATTGTTAACAGGGAAGAAAAAGTATCACTAATTGGACTTGGCTATGTTGGTATGCCTATTGCCGTTTCCTTTGCAAAGAAGGTTGATGTCATTGGCTTTGATGTGAATAAGGAAAAGATTGAACTCTATAAAAAGGGTATTGATCCTACAAAAGAAGTGGGAAATGTAGTAATTAAAAATACAGCAGTTAATTTCACCTCAGACGAAAAAAAGCTAAGAGAGGCAAAATTTCATATTGTAGCAGTACCAACACCTGTAAGAGAAGATCGTACACCAGATTTAACCCCGGTAGAATCAGCCAGTCGTATTCTTGCTAGAAATTTAACAAAAGGATCAATTGTTGTTTTCGAATCTACTGTATATCCAGGAGTAACTGAGGAAATCTGTGTTCCCATTTTGGAAAAAGAATCTGGTTTAAAGTGTGGAGTAGATTTTAAAGTTGGATATTCACCAGAGAGAATTAATCCTGGGGATCAAGAACATAGATTGGAAACTATTATTAAAGTAGTTGCAGGGATGGATAAAGAGACGCTTGATATCGTGGCAAAAGTGTATGAGTTAGTTGTTAATGCCGGTGTTTATAAAGCGGAAAGCATTAAAGTAGCTGAAGCAGCAAAGGTGATTGAAAATTCCCAACGAGATATTAACATTGCTTTTATGAACGAGCTCTCGATTATCTTTAATAAGATGGGCATTGATACCAAATCAGTACTAGAGGCGGCAGGAACGAAGTGGAACTTTCTGAAATTCTATCCTGGTCTTGTAGGCGGCCACTGTATTGGTGTAGATCCATATTATCTTACCTACAAAGCGGAACAAATGGGCTATTATTCTCAGATTATACTATCAGGAAGAAAAATTAATGATGATATGGGTAAGTATGTGGCTGAAAGTACGGTAAAGAGTATGATAAAGGCCAATAAACAAATAAATGGATCAAAAGTTGCTATCTTTGGAGTTACCTTTAAAGAGAACTGTCCAGATGTTCGTAATTCAAAAGTAGTAGATGTTATTAGGGAACTTGAAGAGTATGGAATACAGGTAAAAGTGGTTGATCCTCTAGCGGATAGAGACGATCTTTGGCATGAATATAGAATTAATCCAAGTGAGGTCCATGAAATTAAAGATATGGACGCAATAATCTTTGCCGTTCCACATGATGAGTTTAAATCTATTAGTTTAGAGGCCGTAAAAGGTATGTTTAAACCATCAGGGTATAAGTATATTCACTTTGAATCTATGAATGAAGTAGCGGCAGCCTCTGAGTTTAACACAGTTGTTGAAAATAATAAACATGTATTAATGGATATCAAGGGAGTTTTTAATCGAACAAAAGCAGAGAATATGGGCATTTTATATTGGAGGTTATAAAGATGGGATATGAAAATATTAGGTTTCCAGAAGGATCAAAGTTTTTAGTAACCGGATCAGCAGGATTTATTGGTTCCAATTTAGTTGAAGCAATACTAAATTTAGGCTATCAAGTTAGAGGACTTGATAATTTTTCAACGGGAAAAAGAGAAAATGTAGAACAGTTTATATCTAATTCTAACTATGAATTCATTGAAGGAGATATTTGTGAATTTAGTAGATGCATGGAAGCTTGTGAAGGGATAGATTATGTCCTTCATCAAGCTGCATGGGGAAGCGTACCTAGAAGTATTGAGATGCCTCTACTATATGAAGAGATTAATATTAAAGGTACTTTAAACATGATGGAGGCAGCAAGACAGAGTGGTGTCAAAAAATTTGTTTATGCTTCAAGTTCATCCGTATATGGTGACGAGCCCAATCTACCTAAGAAGGAAGGAAAGGAAGGAAATTTATTATCACCATATGCACTTACCAAAAGGGTAGATGAAGAATATGGAAGGCTCTATACAAAGCTATACAATCTTGAAACCTATGGTTTACGATATTTCAATGTATTTGGAAGAAGACAGGATCCCGATGGAGTATATGCAGCAGTTATTCCAAAATTTATTAAACAATTACTAAACGGTGAAAGTCCAATGATTAATGGTGATGGGCAGCAGAGCAGGGATTTTACTTATATTGAAAATGTAATTGAGGCTAATTTGAAGGCATGTAATGCAAAGAGTGAAGCAGCAGGACATGCCTACAATATTGCTTACGGTGGAAGAGAGTTTTTAATCGATATCTATAATCAGTTGTTGAATGCATTAGGGAAGGATATTCAACCCCTCTTTGGACCAACGAGAAAAGGAGATATTAAGCATAGTAATGCCGATATATCTAAAGCACAAGAAATGCTTGGGTATGAACCAGAATGGAGTTTCGAGCAAGGAATTGAAGCTGCAATAGAATGGTATAAAAATAATTTGGGAAGTTTAAGCCATTCCTAGTTTTGTAGAGTTAACGCCCAATAGGTTATATGAAACGGCTACAAATAGGAGGATAGTGATGAGTAAACCGATTAGAGTTCTACACGTAGTAGTCAATATGAACAGGGGCGGTGCTGAAACGCTGGTTATGAATTTATATCGGAATATAGACCGCACCAAAGTTCAATTCGATTTCCTAACGTGTAAAGAAGGAATTTTTGATAGTGAAATTAAGGAACTTGGGGGGACCATACATCGGATTCCCTATGTTAGCGAAGTGGGGCATTTTGGATATTTAAAATCCCTTAACAATTTTTTCTCTACTAATAACGAGTATACAATTGTACATTCTCATTTAAATCGGATGAGTGGTTTTGTACTTCGTGCTGCAAAGAGAGCTGGGATTCGATATTGTATAACTCACAGTCATAATACCGGCGGGGAAGGTGGCCTTTTGGCCAAGGGATATAAATGGTATTCAGGGTTATTTATTCCATCCAACTCTGATTATACCTTAGCCTGCTCCCAAGCTGCTGCCAAATGGTTATTTGGCAGAAAATCAAATGACGCAAGACTACTTAATAATGGAATAGAACCAGAGATGTTTAGTTATTCTCCCGATATTAGAATGAGGAAAAGAAAAGAATTAGGGATTAGTGACCAAATAGTTATTGGACATGTTGGCAGATTTACAAAACAAAAAAATCACATGTTTTTAATTGAAGTTTTTGCGGAATTTGTTAAAAGAAAACCAGAATCAACTTTATTATTATGTGGTGACGGCGTATTACGGAAAGATATTGAAAGAAAAGTATATGAATTAAATCTACAAAAAGAAGTTAAATTCCTGGGTGTCAGAAGCGATATTAACCAATTACTACAAGCTTTTGACCTATTTTTATTTCCATCTTTACATGAAGGATTGCCAGTCACTCTTATCGAGGCGCAAGCTGCAGGAATACCTTGTTTGATATCCGATGAAATTACTAACGAGGTTGACATGGGGTTAGATTTATTGAAGTTTTTAGAACTAACAAGTGTAGATTCCTGGGTTGCTGAACTAGAGAACTTTAGTATGGAACAAAGAGAACGTAATACTTCTAAACTAAAAATGTTAAGAGACAAAGGCTATGATATAAAAAATACAGCAAGTTGGCTTGAAGATTTTTATATATCAAATTCGAGGTGATAATCTTGCCGATATTAACCATATTTACCCCGACATATAATAGGGCATATACACTTCACAACTGTTATGAGAGTCTAAAGAGACAATCAACAAAAGAATTTATTTGGTTAGTTATTGACGACGGGTCTTCTGATAATACGGAAGATTTAGTTAGAAGTTGGATGGATGAAAATATTATTTCAATTCGATATCATCGCCAGGATAACCAGGGGATGCATGGAGCGCATAATACTGCTTATTCCATGATCGTTACAGAATTAAATGTTTGTATAGACAGCGATGACTTTATGCCAGACGATGCGGTTGAAAAAATTGTTTCTTTTTGGAAAGAGAATGGTAGTGAAGAAATAGGTGGTATAGTTGGCCTTGATTGCACTACTAGTGGGGAAATAATTGGAACAGAATTCCCAAAGGATATTAAAACCTCGACACTATTTAATCTATATAATAAGTACGGAGTTAAAGGAGACAAAAAGTTAGTTTATCGGACGAAACTAACAAAGAAGTATCCATACCCTATTTATCAAAATGAAAAATTAGTACCGCTTTCATATAAATATTTAATGTTAGACCAAGAATATGAATTGCTGCTAATGAATGAGGCCCTTTGTTGTGTGGAGTATCTGCCTGATGGATCGTCCATGAATATAATAAAACAATATAAACTTAGTCCGAAGGGTTTTAGATATTATCGAATGGAAATGATGAAATTACCAAACACATCATTACTCTTCAAATTTAAGCAGGCTATACATTATGTATCTAGCAGCATTTTTGCAGAAAGTAATGGTGTTTTAAGGCATTCACCTCAAAAGCTACTGACACTTATTGCTTTGCCATTTGGTATAGTGCTAAATAAATATATTATAGCCAAGGTTAGGAAAATAAATTTATAGTGAGAAAATGAGGATTGGTGCTACTAAATGCTATTTATTGGTCGTCTTATCATTACACTATTTCCATTTATTTATATGTTCTTAATTTGGCAGCAAACTAGTTACTTTGACCCTGAATCGGTTAGTGGCTTATCTTAAGTATTAAGTGATGCTGTTATTCTTTCTATAGGATCAACATTGGAATTTGCCCATCTTTTTGAATTTGGCATCCTTTACTTTCTAATAATATTGGCGTTGCTTTGTTATGGACAATTAAGTAAGAGGAAAGAGATTTTGGCTATAGCCATTTCACTTTTATATGGACTTTCGGATGAGATTCATCAAATATTCGTGCCATTTAGGTCTTTTTCCATTATAGACTTAATAAAAAATGCAATAGGGGTTTTGGCAATATGGTATTTCATCCATCAAAAATACTATAATAAAACAGACTCAGGAGTGGGTTCTTTTCTTAGAAAAATAACAATTTTTTTTAAAAAGGAAAAGACCAATGTTTCTATTTAGTTATAACGATTAGTATCTTAAATACTAGGATACTTCCCATTATCTTGGTACCTAACTTTTTTTATAATATTATTTAAAAAAAGAAAATATTTCAGGAGATATTGTTCTTTAAAAAGAACTGAATATGCGTTATAATAAATTTGGCAGAGTACAGGAATACGATTTGGCATTTAATATGGAATAGAACCGGAAAGAAATTTTGGATTTCCGAAACTTCTTTTCTAAATAAAGTTTTTTATGAGGAGACAATATGGAAGTTATAAATACAAAAATTGGCGACCATTTTATCCAAATCATATGTAAATCAAAGGTTTTACTTAAAATGCTTCAAAAAAACTTTCAAACTAACATTTGTTTTAAACAACCAGACCTTGTTATAGAGATTAATGATGGTTATGGAGTTTCCTTCATTGATTATCAAGTAAAAATTACAAAAGGGAATAACCAAATACAATATTGTCGTGCGGATTACTTAATTGAAATTAACTCGGATTATAAATCTGCAACCATTTCTGTATTTAATGAACTTGCCTTAAAACACGCCTTAATGAATTTATATAGCGCCTTTATTGTTTATCATAATTGGGGTTTGTTAATTCATTCCTCATGCGTAATGGAAAATGGAAAGGCACATATTTTTTCTGGTCATTCTGGTGCTGGGAAATCAACTGCTGCAAAACTATCGTTTCCTAGAATGCTTCTTTCGGATGAGGCCACAATTGTAAAAATTAATTCAGGAAATGTTGAAGTCTATAATTCACCGTTCCGGAGTGAGTTGGAGGCAGAACCTTTTGAAGGGACAGTAACCCTAGAAAGTATTCAAATTATTTACCAAGCACTTCAAAATGATCGAACCAAATTACCAATGGCGGATGCACTTATTAATTTAATGGATAAAGTGTTTTTTTGGCCTCATAGCCAAGATGAAATTAAAACAATCTTGAATTTGTTGACTAAATTAGTAAAGAACGTATCGGTTTATGACCTTAACTTTCAAAAAAATAATACTTTTTGGAAGTTGATTTCTTAATTTGTAGAGTTTAGGTATAGAGTGGCAGGAATGGTTTACCTGGTATCAGTAATATTTTTTTTGGTTGGTCGATTAAGGAGGTGAAAATATGTTAAAGATGAAAGTTTATAATCGGCCAATGGTCTTAAGTCGTCAATCTATACGTTTTGAAACTTCTCAAAGCTGGAATCAAGGACACGGACCTGTATCTGGTGACCCTGGAAAAAGTAATGGTATTCAATATCCACTTGACCCTTATGATCCAAAAAAACCATGGCCGCCATCAAAACCAATAGATAAACCACCATCAAAGTCGTAACTTAGAGGATCAATGGTGATGCTGTATCTCCCCATTGATCTATTTATTAAAATCATTTCTTTATTCCCATATTAACTAGGTTAGAATATGAGCCACATTTTATAAAAATAACAATTTTAGGAGCTGGTCTCTTGATGACACAATTCATTTACAAAGACGACTATGATACAACTGTGCTTGATGGAGAGTGGATTATTCTAAATACTGATGATTACACGATCACAAAAATCAATGAAGTGGGAGGCCACTGTTGGTCCTTATTGAAGGAAGCTCAGACAGTGGAAACCCTAACAGAATCCATCATGGATATTTATCAAATAGTTGATAGCAAAGAACAGGTTAAAAAAGATATTGAACAATTTTTACTTAATCTAGAAGAGTGTGGCCTGATTCAAAATGTTATTCGATGAAACCACATTCAGTCTATTAAAAAGGGTAATTAATAAGGATGGATGGTTGAATCTTCCGGCATATGGAGATAGCATGTTCCCTTATATCCAACAAGGTGATTTATGTAGATTTACCCCGTGTAACCCCGATTTTATAAAAAAGGGTGATGTTATCTTGTTCTATTCGGAAGCTGGCCAGTTAATTGCTCACCGTTTTGTTCAAAAAAAGATAATCAACAACAAACAGTTATTCCTTTTCAAAGGTGATACGAACCTAGGGTTTGACCAGCCAATTGAAGAGGATAAAATTCTTGGAAGATTGATATCTATCGAGAAACAAAATATCAATATAACCTCTAATCAGCTCAGCGCACGTTTATGGGGGAAATTGATTGTTATGATCCCAGCGCTTTCTGGTATTTTGCGGAAACTTATTAATATGAAATACAAATTACAATTCTAGTCATTTATGGAGTGTCCTTATGATGAAAGAACAAATGGCAGCAATATTAAAACAGTATTTTACCATGAAGGATATTCGCCGGACATTTTCGCTGTTGAAGCCTTTCCTCATGAAACAGTGGAAGTCCTATTTGGTCTTGATTGGTTTATTAGGAGTGAATATCTATTTAACTATCTCCTTTGCAAAATTTTATGGTGAGGTTACAGATTCAGCTATTCACGGAGGCTTTCAACAAATACTGTCCCTTATTCCATTTGGCATATTTCTGATTCTATTAAATATCTTTTCAGATGTTACCTATTCATATTTTGATACAATTGCTACCAATGGTGTGAAAATGGACCTGAAAAACCATTTGTTTCACCATATTTTACGTTTGCCAGTAAGGGATGCTTCAAATCTTCGCACGGGTGAATTAATGTCCCATTTTTCTAACGATATCCATGGTGTCGATGGTGTAATTGGAAGTAGTCTTCTTAGTCTATTTAGACTGCCAATTGTCTATATTGTTGTATTTATTTATTTGGCGAATATAAATTTGACACTCTGTTTGGTAAGTCTTATTATTGCACCGATTGCCGCACTAGCTGGGCTCGTGTTTGGTTTATTGCTACGGAAAAATGGAAGATTGATTCACAAATTAGTAGGGGACATCAATAATATGCTAAATGAGACGTTTCACGGCTTTGCTATTATTCGTTCCTTTACGCTTGAAAAGCTTCAGTACAAACAATACGAGAACAAGAATCAAGAATTGTTTAAATTAGAATTGGATAATACAAAGCTTCAGTCATGGTATTACACGGGGGGGCAGATTATTGGATCAGTCACCTTTCTGGTAAATCTGACCGTAGGTGCCTTGTTTGTTTCAAAAGGTGTCCTGACAGTGGGCGCTTTGTTAACCTTTTTAAACTTGGTCAATCATTTATATTATCCATTAACAGGGCTTGCAAGTCTTTGGGCAGGATTTCAACGATCTGTTGCAGGACTAGAGAGAGTACTTGATGTTCTTGAAAAAACCGCTGATTTAAAAGATTTACCTTCATTTGAGCCAACAATTGAACAGGTAGAGTCAATTCAGTTCGATAACGTTACCTTTGGTTATGTAGAAAATAATCATGTACTAAATCATTTTCATTTAGAGATTCCTGCAGGAAAAGTGATTGCCCTTGTTGGTCCGAGCGGCGCGGGAAAGAGTACATTGTTTAACCTCTTACAAGGATTCTATAAGCCGCATTCAGGCGAAATATATATTTCTGGTAAATCAATTACAGAATTTACAGCTTCAGAGTTAAGAAGTTCCATGGCCCATGTTCCACAGGATACGTTTTTATTTGCTGGAACTTTTCGAGAAAACCTAATGATTGCACGCCCGGATGCAACGGAGAAAGAAATGATCGAAGCGGCCATTAGCGCTGAGATACATGACTTTATACTCTCACTGCCAAAAGGATATGACACCCAAATTGGTGAAAATGGAGTCAAATTATCTGGCGGACAAAAGCAAAGAATTGCGATTGCACGTGCTATTATTAAAGATGCCCCAATCCTCTTACTAGACGAGGCAACATCGGCTTTGGATGGAGAAACGGAGTTCTATGTAAAGGAAGCACTTGAGGAATTGATGAAAGGCAGAACAACGATTATTATTGCTCATCGATTGTCTACTATTCAAAATGCCGACATTATTTTAGTTATGAATAAGGGGAATATTGTTCAAAGAGGAACTCATAATGAATTAATGAATCAAAATGGATTATACCGAAAACTCAATAAATCATCCTATAGCTCAAAAAGAGTAAGTCCATTATCTTTGGTCTCAAAATCATAAAAAGGAGGTGGGTACCGTGAGTTTTGAATTTGTTTCAGCCTTATATAAAACCCAAGTCCCACTGCCAATCGATGATTATTACTTTCATAAAGTCCTTAGGGAGATTAAGCACGATGGGATTGAATCCCAGGTTTATTATTTATTAAAGCAGCAAGGAATACTCGATCAAACCCCAACCTTTTTTCAAGCCTATTTAAAAGAAAACTATGATACATGCCTTTTTCAAAACCTTTTTATAAAAAATCAGACGAATATGCTATTAAGAAGGTTTGAAGAACAAGGAATTGATGTGATTCCACTTAAAGGAGTTTATTTTGCTGAAAAATACTTTGGTCATATCGGTGCGCGAGCAACTTCTGACATTGATTTATTAGTCCGTTTTCAGGACTTAAATCAATCCATTGAGTCAGTAAAAGCGTTAGGATTTTCGGTTGAAGAGGAACCTATTTCTGGACATTTCCATTACAGTTTTAGTAAAAAACTTCCGAATTCTCCCATTCCATTAGTGGTGGAATTGCATTGGGGGCTTGTAAAAGAAGATACATCTAGATTTAATATAAACAATATTTGGAGAGATTCGAAAGCGATTGGCCAATATTCACATATCAGAGAACTCTCCCATTTGCATTGCTTTTATATGATTTGCCTGCACGGATGGAGGCATAATTTAGACTCTATGAAATATTTTATAGACATTATCCAAATGATTCATCAATATAGCGATGAGTTGGATTATGAAGAACTTTTTAAAATGGCTGAATCTCACCAAACGTTAAAAAGGGTAACTCGGACTTTATCCATTGTATATGAACAGTTTCCACATTTAAATCATGTAGCCAAGCTGCCTTTTAAAAGAAAAACTTTTTGGAAGCATCGTAAAGTTAAGGGTCTTAAACAATATATGGACTTCTTTGACTACCAATTTTTCAGCTATGATACCGTTAAGCACAGTTTGATAGAAATTCGTCATTGGATACTTCCATCAAAATTTGACCTCTCATGTGAACTAGGAGAGATTCCACAAGGAAGCTCAATAAGTAAAATGTACATATCGTTATACAAAAAAAGGATTTCAGGACTGGTAAAGGTGATTTTTTAAAATAGTTCTAAATCAAAAGTAGAGCACCGTAAGGGATTAGTTCCTAACGGTGCCCTATTTTTATTTATACAGGAAAACCTTTAAGTTGTCTTTTTGATCAATGGTTGCAAGCAGCACATTTTTAATATTTGTATGATACAGATTTTCTAGCTTCTCAACAACCCAGACTTCATCTTTGTCCAATTGTTTCAAAACATTAGAAGAAATGGTTCCTTCCTTAATGATCGTTTTTGGAAGGTCAAATGGTTCAGGTTTCATTTTATATGTTGCAGGTGTAATAGGGTTATATTTTGGATCCAGAAAAACGGATACTTTCCCATCTGCTTCCCACAATGCTAAAGCCACTTTTTTAACATCTTCTACTTTTTCTTCCCGTAATTCTTCCAATAAAATATCGATTGATATTCTTGCCTTTTTCAACCCTTTAGAGATAATCTCTCCGTCTTTAATTAGTGTAATCGGTGGGGGAGTAATTAGATTTCTAATTCGCGGCCATTTCAACACAGCATACACACTGCCAATATACAGGATCACCAACACCACTGTAGTGGTAAGGGAACCTTTCAGTCCAAGGTGTTCATCGGACAATGGATGAGCAATAATGTTCCCTATTATTAGTGCAATCACGAAATCAAGCAGTCTTAGCTGTGCAATCGAACGCTGGCCCATTGCTTTGGCAACTAGAATCAAGAAAAAATAGCCTACTACAGCACGTAGAATCCACTCTATTGTTGTCAAGGATTCCTGACTATGAATGAAATCCATCGAAACACATCCTTTATTTGTTAAGCCCTACTTTTCTAAAAACTTAACACAAACCGGGTATGGTACCTTAATATCTGATTGTAATAAAGTTAATTTTCCTGTATTTTCATTTCTTGCAAATAGGACTAAGTTGCCTGATTCCTGATTAGAAGCAACAATAAATTTTCCACTAGGGTCTATTTCAAAATCCCTCGGCCAATCTCCCTCTGTAGAGGTATGTTCCACGAAATCAAGTTCCCCTGTTTCTTCATTGACATGAAAGACTGCAATACTATTGTGACCGCGATTACCTGCATAAACAAAGCGTCCGTCGGCTGAAATATGTATTGCACTTCCTTGATTATTTTCATTAAAATCCTCTGGAAGAGTAGAAATGTACTGTTTTTCAGTAAATTGTCCATTCTCAGGATGATAGGTTAACACAATTACCTCGGAGCTGAACTCGGTCATAATATACGCGTATTTTCCATTTGGATGGAAAGCGAGGTGCCTTGGACCACTTCCGGCTTTTATTGGTAATAGGTTTGCTTTTTCAAGTGTGCCATTGTCATTTACATTATAGGTAATCAGGGCATCGATACCGAGTTCAACAGCAGTTAAATATTTTTCATCAGGTGTTAATCCAGCATAATGCGTATGTGGTTTTTCTTGTCTAGGATCAGGTCCAGAACCTTCATGCTGAATGATGGATGAAACTGTCTGTATCGAGCCATCTTCTGGGCTAATTAAATAAGATTCAACTGTTCCTTTATGATAATTAGCGCTGAAAACATAGTTGTTTCTAGTGTCTACACTTACATGACATGGTGATGGTCCTTCTGAAAATTGACTGTTAATTGACGTTAACGCCCCGTTGTCGTTAATAGAAAAAGCTGCTAGTCCTCCTAAGCCTCCTTCTTTTACAACTGAATATAGGTAGCTATTATTTGAACTAATTGTTAGGTAGGTTGGGTTTTCTAACCTAGCTGCAACTTTTACGTCTACTATAGTCCTTTCATCCGTGTCTAAGGTAAAAGAATAAATTCCTTCACTTTCTCCTTTGGTGTATGTTCCAATAAATCCTGTGAAATGTTTTTTTTCAGTCATTATTTAAACTCCTTCAATGAAATACCATCATTCTATTTTATCAAACTATCCAAAGATTTATTTACTAAAGTCCCTGGCTATTTAAAAAATGTTGTATGGTTTATGAATACAACAAAAGTCGAAAATAAACAAGTAATTAGCATAATGTGTCTGTGTCTACTTTCGGATTACTAAAAATTATATGTAAGTTATTGTCGTAATTTTTAGAAATATTTATGTTCTATATAAAGAACATTTGTGGTACTATTTTCATATGGACTTTATAACTGTATTTTGATGAAACTAATATTTTAGGAGGACACAAATTGCTATGTTAAGGACTCTATTAGATGAAAAAGAACTAGATAAGGAATGGCTAGCCCTCATTTTAGAAGCTATAAATTTAGGGCTTACTGTTGATGAAATTAAGGACTTTCTAAAAGATCCTTCTAATACTTAATAATGTTCTCCTGTGATATTTACCTGCATAACAAATCTTGTATCATCGAATACCATAAGGATTTAATGAATAAAGAACTCGTTAACAAAAAAATGCCCGTTAAATGGGCATTTTTTTTCATTTTGAAGATTGAACAGCTTGAATCTTATTAAAAACAAGATGACACAAATAGTAATTGCAACAGGCGTAAACACAGAAAATAAATAGAAAAGTAACGGACCAGGTATAGAGAATCAATACTGTCAAAACAAATAAAACAATCACAGAGAGAGTTACAAAGAAATATCGAACGGAAAAGAACAGAGAGTTCTTAATGGCAGTCAGCCAATTCACATTATAGTTCGCAATGGTTGGAAAAATAAAAATAGTGATGAAAAGAATCACGATACCTAATAGAGACAAAACTGGTAAGAGGATATACTGGAAAGAGCCGAGATTTTTCATTAATATAAAGTCGAGAAAAAACAGCCCTGCAAAGACAGTCCAGATCATCCCTAAAATAAAGCTTTGCTTAAAATTCTCTTTGAAGAATTCAAAAAAAGAGCGAAAGACACTATAGTCTTTATGCAATACCCATTGACGGATGACGCAGTACATTGCCACAGTTGCAGGGAAGATTGTAATGACCGGTAGACAAAATAAGAACCAGAGGAGATTCAATTGGAAAAAAGCTGTTACAAACTCTAGTACTTTGAATACTTGTTTCATATTTTCACCATATTTCCTCAACTAAAGATAAAAATTGAACACCCCGTTATCAAATAGGGGTGTTCAATTTTGCTTAGAAAGTAAACTAATTGAAGGGATATTAACTAACTAAGTTTGGCTTTTTCACTTCTGAAGTAGAATTTCGTATAACCAACTCTGGTTCGTATATGATAGACTGTGGATTACTGCTGCTGTTCCCTTCGACTGCTGAAACAATCCATTTCGCGGCTTCAATACCCATCTCCATTTTCGGATGGGAAACAGATGTTAACTTCACTTCAGTTGCTTCTGCTAAAAAGGAATCGTCATATCCAACAATTGATACATCTTCTGGAACACTTAATTCAAAGCCTCTTAACATCTCAATTACACTTAATGCCATCTGGTCATTGTAACATACAATTGCTGTAGGCATTTTCGCCGATGAATAAAAGCGTTTTAATTGTTCTAGAAGCTTGGTATGCTGGTCTTCTGTCGTATAGGTAATAACCATATCTGGAAAAAACGGCAGTCCGTGCTCTCTAAAGGCTCGGATAAAGCCTTGCATACGATTTACCCCTTGAAGGTCATCCGTTTTAAATATCCCAATTATCTTTTTGTGACCCAGCTTAATTAAGTGTTCAGTAGCAATAAAGCCGCCATTTTCATCATTCATAATAATATGCGGAGGCATCAGCTGTGAATAGTATTGGTTAATCATTAAATAAGGGGTATTGTTTTGTTCTAATTCTAAATAGTAGCTAATGTTCGGATTATAATTGCTGCTTTTTGTTGGTTCAACAATTAGCCCATCAATATTTCTGCTCAACATTGTTTGCAGGCATTGTTTCTCTTTTTCTACATCATTGTCAGTACATGCAAATGTTAAGGAATATCCCTGGGTTGTTAGATATGACTCAATCCCTTTAATAATAGAAGGGAAGATATAATCTGATATATAGGTTGTTATTACACCAATATTTTTCCCATTTCCATTTGAGATTTGAACCTGAGGAGGAGCGGTTTCTTTTTTTAATGAACAAAACGTCCCCGCTCCTTGTTCTCGATAGAGCCATCCTTCGTGTACTAAATCGCCAACAGCCTGGCGAACGGTATGTCTAGAGACACCAAACATTTTAACCAGTTCATTTTCGGAATAGATTTTTTCACCAGGTTTGACGATGCCGCTAGTGATCCATTCTGTTATTTTTTCTTTTACCATATTATACTTGGTTTTTTGTTGTGCCACGGTTTCACCACTTTCAACTCGTATACTAAAATTAACTTATACGTACAACGAATAATGTATAGTCTTATATTAACAAATAGAATCATTATTTGCTATGGTTAAATTATACACGGATAAAGTTTTTATTAAACACGTACGGACATAAATGAAAAAATTAATAAAAGTGATTGACATGTACGAACAGGCATATTATTATTTGAAGTATAGAGAATACGCTTTCAAAGTTTCATAGAAGTACAGCTTTAGAAAAATAGAACGTATATCTATTATTGCGTTCAAGCTTTATTTATGAAAAATTACAGCCTAGGAGGTCGTAAATGTAATCATCCAACATGTACGTACATATAAATCCGGTAACTATTACTTTCATTTTTTTTAAAATGTGGTTACGCTTTCAAAGGTTTTCACGAAATTGTTTTATTCTTAAAAAATTATAAAATAGTTTGTGGAGGGATTCAATTGTTTAAAACACCTAAAAAATTCGGAATTATGACACTTCTTGCATTGTTGATTATCAGTACCATTCTTAGTGGTTGTGCTAGTAAGGAAAGCAGCTCAGGAAAGACTAAAGATGGAAAAACAGCGATTACATTTATGTTTAGAGGTCAGCCTAAAGAACTTGAAGCTTATACGGCTACTGTAAAGAGATTTGAAAAGTCAAATCCAGACGTTAAAGTTACATTGGTTCAAGTTGCTCCGGATCAATATGATACGAAGTTAAAAGCAGCGATTGCTGGTAAGAAGATTCCAGATGTTTTCTTCTACAACCCAGCTCAAGTAAAAGCTTATGTAAACTCTGGCGTATTAAAAGATATTACCGAATTCGTTGAAGGATCAGAAGATGTTAAAATCGACGATATTTGGGAAAAAGGTATCGCGAAATATCGCTTTGATGGCGAAACACTTGGCGAAGGTGCGATTTACGGATTACCAAAAGACTTAGGTCCATTTGCATTAGGTTACAACAAAACGATGTTTGAAGAAGCAGGAATTCCACTTCCTGACAAAGACAAGCCTTATACATTAGATGAATTCATTGATGTAGCACAGAAGTTAACAAAAGATAAAAATGGCGATGGAAAAAATGATCAATTTGGTGCTGGATTCAACATTCAATGGGCTTTGCAGCCGATTGCTTGGAGTAATGGTGCAGACTGGATTGATGAAACTGGCACAAAAGTAACAGTTGATACTCCTGAATTTGCTGAAGCAGTACAATGGTTTGCAGATCAACAAAATAAATACAAAATTACTCCTTCTATTGCAGAAGCACAAACACTTGATACGTACCAAAGATGGATGAAGGGCGAATTAGCATTCTTCCCGGTTGGTCCTTGGGATATGGCAACATATGCAGAACAATTAAAGTTTGAGTATGATTTAATTCCATGGCCTGCTGGTAAAACAGGTAAACCTGCTGCATGGGTGGGTTCCCTTGGTATCGGTGTAGGAGCTACAACGAAAAATGCTGAAGCGGCGGCTGAGTTAGCGATGTACCTATCTGCTGACCAAGAAGGAAACCAAGCGTTAGTTGATGCTCAGGTTCAATTGCCAAACAGTGTAACGATTGCTGAGCAATGGGCTGCTGATACATCTATTAAACCTACAAATAAGCAAGAGTTCTTAGATATTATCAATGATTATGGGCGCGGATTCCCTGCTGAAAAGACTTATACTGCTGAATGGTATGATGAATTCTTCAAAAACATACAACCAGTTCTTGATGGGAAGATGACAGCTGAAGAGTATGTGAAAGAAGCACAGCCAAAAATGCAAAAACTATTAGATGCAGCAATCGAGCAAGAAAAGAAATCTTCTAAGTAATAGATAAAATTGATGCTTTGACATAGTGTAAATGGTGCTAGTTTTAAGAATCTGACTAGCACCATTTATTCCTTTTATCTAAATTTTTTTAATAAGAAATTTAGAAAAAGGGAAATGTTCATTCATGTTTTTGAAAGGGTGAGGAAAGATGAAAGCAACGTCCAAACTGTATCGGACAGAACAAAGAAATGCCTATATTTTCATTGCAGCACCAGTCTTAGGATTCCTCATATTTGCTATGGTTCCCCTCGTTTATTCCTTTTATGGTGCTTTTACTGACTGGGACGGTCTAGGACAAATGAACTTTATTGGATTAGAAAACTTTATTAATGTATTCCAAGATGAGTATTTCTATAAGTCTATGTTTAACACTATTTATATGATGCTGGGTATTCCAATCGGTATTGTGTTGGCCTTACTGCTTGCTCTTGCATTAAATAGAGGAATTCCTGGAACGAATACATTTAGAGTGCTTTACTATATTCCAGTTGTTTCTTCTATTGCAGCGATCTCTATTTTATGGCAATGGGCTTACAATGGGGATTACGGGTTAGTGAACCAGTTCCTTGCCCTAATTGGAATTGAGGGCCCTAACTGGCTGCAAAATACTTCTACCGTTAAACCAGCATTAATTATCATGGCTGTTTGGAAGGGTCTAGGCTATACAATGCTTCTATACTTAGCAGCACTGCAAAGTGTACCAAAATCATTTTACGAGGCTGCGAAGCTGGATGGTGCTAATGCATTTCAAGCGTTTTGGCATATTACGCTGCCAATGGTGAAACCAGTAACATTCTTTATTATTGTAACCAATATTATTGGCGGTGCCCAAATCTTTACGGAAATTAACGTTATGACACCAACTGGTGGTCCTGAATATAGTTCAGCATCAGTAGTATTTTATGTATGGCAAAAAGCATTTGGTAACTTCCAATTAGGTTATGCATCTGCAATGGCCTTAATACTGGGACTTTTCATCTTTATTATTACCCTAATCCAGTTTAAGATAAACGAAAAATCTTCCTTTGAATTGGATTAATACAGGTGATTAACAGAGTAATAGAAAGGGGCATTTAATAATGGAAGTTGCAATTGCAGATAAAAAGAATGTTAAAGCAGAACCAATGTCTGAAAAGAAAAAAAATAAAATTACCGATGCCTTTGTTTTCCTTTTTCTAAGTGCAGGGGCTATCTTCATGGTGGCACCGCTGCTATGGATGTTTTCAACTTCACTTAAATCAAAAGAAGATGTATTTGCCTTACCTCCAGTATGGATTCCTGAAGTGATCTCATTTGCTAAGTATGAGGAAATTTGGTCTATGGGGCCGCTGCTGTCTGGTATTAGTAATAGCTTAATTATTGCAGTTTCAGTAACAGTTGTTGGAACGTTCACATCTAGCTTAGCTGCCTTTGCTTTTGCTAAGCTGCAGTTCCGCGGGAAAAATAAAATATTCTTACTGTTATTTGCATCTGTTATGATTCCGTATCCAGTCATTATGATTCCGCAGTTCATTATGTTTTCTTCTGTGGGATGGATTGATAGTTTATTACCATTAATCATACCAGGATTGTTTGGTAACATATTCATGATTTTCTTTTTACGACAGTATCTATCAAGTATTCCTACCTCTATCATGGAAGCGGCAAAGATTGATGGGTGCTCTCACTTTCAAATCTTTTACAAAATTATCTTTCCATTGATTAAGCCTGCGGTTGCGGCACAGTTAATTTTGTGGTTCATGGGAATTTGGAATGATTATTTAGGTCCTATTCTGTACTTGAATTCACCAGAAAAGCAAACCTTGCAGCTCGTTATTGCAAACTTTAATGCGTCTTATGCAATCCAAAGCGATTACCCGCTAATTATGGCAGCTTCTGTGATTGCGTTATTGCCAATGTTGATTGTTTTTATTGTCTTCCAAAAACAAATCATCGAATCAATCGCAATTTCAGGTGTAAAAGGTTAAGACAACTAAATCATATGCAGGTGCATTTTTGATTCGTAGTTTATAAAGTTAATAGAAAATGTGGAAAGGCACTTATCATTTTATTTCTGATAAGTGCCTTTTATAATTTTCGCTCTGTTAACTTGTCTGTTGATTACTATAAACCCAAAATTTTTAATGAGGAGATATCATATGAAAGTAAAACCGTTTGGACTAGAACGAGTTCGTATTACTGGGGGACCTCTTAAGCATGCGGTGGAGTTAAATAAAGAGTACTTGCTGCAGCTTGAGCCAGACAAATTGCTATCCAGGTTTCGTGAGTACGCAGGATTGCAGCCAAAAGCGGTACACTATCAGGGATGGGAAGCACAGGGTATTTCGGGGCATACACTTGGCCACTATTTATCGGCCAGTGCCATGATGGCAGCAGCAAATGATGATGAAAGATTTCGTGAAAGAGTAAATTACATCGTCGATGAATTAGAAGAATGTCAAGAAGCCCATGGAACTGGTTATATATCAGGTGTTCCCAGAGGAAGGGAAATCTTTGAAGAAGTAAAGGCTGGCGACATCCGTTCGCAGGGGTTTGATTTGAATGGCGGCTGGGTGCCGTTATATTCCATTCATAAGTTGTTTGCTGGGTTACGTGATGCATATAAGTTAACGCATAGCATAAAGGCGCTAAATGTTGAGATAAAGCTTGGTTTATGGCTGGAGGATGTATTTGCTAATCTAACTGATACTCAGGTACAGGACGTTCTAAAATGTGAGTTTGGGGGAATGACAGAGGTGTTGGCTGACCTTGCTGATGATTCAGGGGATGACAGGTTTTGGAAATTATCGCAACTATTTCATCATCATGAGTTGTTGAATCCGCTAGCCGATGGAAGAGATGAATTAGCAGGCAGACATGCGAACACCCAGATACCCAAAGTTGTCGGTGCGGCCCGTCAATATGAAATATCTAATATAGAATCTTATCGCCGTATTTCTGAGTATTTTTGGAAGCAAATGGTTCATCAGCATTCATATGTAATCGGAGGGAACAGTCTCAATGAACATTTTGGTGAGCCAGGTAAATTGAATGACCGGCTTGGTGCAAATACATGTGAAACGTGTAATTCATATAATATGTTAAAGCTGACAAAGCACCTGTTTCAGTGGAATGTTCTGGCTGAACAAGGCGATTTTTATGAAAGAGTATTATACAATCACATATTAGCTTCTCAGCACCCTATAGAGGGGACAGTAACCTACTTTGTTTCATTAGATATGGGAGGGCACAAGGTTTATAACTCCAAATTTAATGATTTTACATGCTGTGTCGGCTCGGGAATGGAGAATCATTCAAGTTATGGTAATGCTATTTACTTCCAAAATGAGCAATCTCTATTTGTAAATCAATATATTCCTTCTGAATTAGATTGGAGTGAAATGGGAGTGTTTGTCAAACAAACCACATCCTATCCCGAAAATGGTTCTATTAAACTAGAAGTCAAATCCAAGGATCCCAAATCCTTCGCCCTATCAGTCAGGTATCCATCCTGGGCAGAACAAGGAATGTCAGTAGTCGTTAACGGTGAGGTGTTCAATCATGCTGCCGAGCCATCCAGTTTTATCACAATCGAGCGAGTTTGGAATAACGGAGATAGTATTGAACTTGAGATACCGATGACATTAAGAGTTGAAAAAATGAGTGATAACCCCAATCGACTAGCCCTTTTGAATGGACCAATCGTTCTTGCAGGGGACTTGGGACCGATAAACCACGAAAAGGATGTAACTGACCTTTTATTTACACCTGTATTAGTGACAGATGATTCAAATGTACTGAATCAGGTTATTGCAGTTAATGGTAAAGTACATGAATTTGAAATGAATCACCTTGGCGTCCCTCGTGATGTTACATTAATTCCTTTCTATCAAATGCATGATCGAAGCACCTCTGTTTATTGGGATGTTTTCACAGAGGAAGAATGGAGGAAGGCTGAAATCTCTTATACATCTGCCATTGAGAAAGAGCGTGATCTTCAATTGAGGACAGTCGACTTTTTCCAACCTGGAGAAATGCAGCCAGAACGTGACCATGACTTTAAGGGTGAACATGTTGGATATGGTGTACTGTCAAATCGTAAATACAGAGATACATGGCCAAATGGACACTTTTCCTTTACTTTAAACGTTCTTCCAGACGACTCAAACTATCTTGTTGTCATGTACACCAATGAAATAGAAACCATGCGTTCCTTCGATATCGTAGTGAATAGAGTTGTACTGACAAATAGTCAAATAGAATTGGAAGAAATGAATAAGTTCGTCCTAGTAAAGTACGAAATACCGTATCATGCCACCATGGACAAGGATATAGTAACAGTAGAATTTCGCGCGCACGAAGGCCAAAAAGTCCCTAAAGTCTTCGGTGTTAGAGTTGTTAAAGAATAGACAAGCTAAATGAAGGTAGGTACAACCATTGAGTTGTACCTACCTTTTTAAATTTTAGGCTTTGTTTTAGCAAAATGTGATATGGGCACTCTGTTGATTTGCGTGGAAGGCGCGAGACTCCTGCAGGAGGACGGGACAGGGGAGACCCCGCAGGCGCTTTAGCGCCGAGGAGGCTTCCCGAACCGCCTGCGGAAAGCGAAGCGCCTCGTGACAGGCAAAGACCGCCTGTCCCTGCGGTGATTATTCAAAGAAGCTTTCCTTAATGGAGCGCAAATCAACAGACCCTATATTAAAAAGGATAATTATTGTGGCTCAAAACTTTTTTTATAAATTATCAAAATACCATTGAAAAAATAGAGATAGGTGGTACAATCAACTTAAAGGTTATACGTACAAGTTAAGAATTAATTTTACATTACTTACATACTTGTAAGGTTGAAAGAATAATTATTAACTTTATATCATTATTCTTGTACGGATGGCATGATAGTGTATTTATTGGAAGCGTTTAAATAATCGAGAAGTAATAGGATGAACATTCTATGAAACTCAAATAAAAAATTATATTTTTGTAAACGTATTCTTACATAAAAGGCAGGGTGATAAGTAATGACTAAATATTCGATTGGTGTAGATTATGGAACACAATCAGGAAGAGCGGTACTTGTTGAAGTAGGAACCGGGAGAGAGGTTGCTTCAGCTGTTAAGGAATATACACATGGTGTAATGGATGAGTTTTTACCAGATGGAAATACAAAGTTGGAACATGACTGGGCCTTGCAGCATCCGGCTGATTACCTTGAGGTCTTAGAAATTACTATTCCAGAAGTTTTAACAAAAGCACAAGTTTCAGCAGAAGATGTTATCGGTTTAGGAATAGATTTTACTGCTTGTACGGTCCTGCCGATTGATAAAAATGGAACACCTTTATGTTTTCATCCAGAACTAAGCAGTAATCCTCACAGCTATGTAAAGTTATGGAAACATCATGCCGCACAAGATGAAGCAAATCGATTAAACGAAATAGCTGAAGCCCGTGGGGAAAAGTTCTTATCTCGCTATGGAGGCAAAATATCATCTGAATGGATGATACCAAAAGTTTGGCAAATTTTAAATGAAGCAACAGAAATTTATGATGGTGCAGATCAAATACTAGAAGCAACGGATTGGGTTATTTCGCAATTAACGGGAGAAATCACCCGTAACAGCTGTACGGCTGGTTACAAAGCAATCTGGCATAAGCAGGATGGTTATCCATCACAGGATTTCTTTAAGGCGCTTGATCCGCGTTTGGAGAATGTAGTGGAGGAAAAATTATCAACAAAGATATTCCCGATTGGTGCCAAGGCAGGAGAAATCACTGAAAAAGCAGCTAAACTAACAGGCTTGAAAACTGGTACTGCTGTTGCGGTAGCGAATGTAGATGCTCACGTTGCAGTCCCAGCAGTTGGAATTACCGAGCCGGGCAAATTATTAATGATTATGGGAACTTCTACATGTCACATTTTGCTTGGTGAGGAAGAGAAAGTAGTTCCAGGTATGTGTGGTGTCGTTGAGGACGGTGTAATCCCAGGATACATGGGGTATGAAGCAGGACAATCCTGTGTAGGCGACCACTTTGAATGGTTTACAGAAAACTGTGTACCAACAAGCTATCAAGAAGAAGCAAATGCAAGAGGAATCAATATCCACCAGCTATTAACCGAAAAAGCTAGCAAACTACAAGTGGGTGAAAGCGGTCTATTAGCATTAGATTGGTGGAATGGCAATCGTTCTACTCTTGTTGACGCTGACCTAACGGGAGTACTGTTAGGGGCAACCTTATTAACAAAACCTGAAGAAATCTATCGGACTCTAATCGAAGCAACCGCATTTGGTACTAGAATGATTGTTGAGACATTTAGAAACAACGGTGTTCCAGTAAACGAAGTATTCGCAGCTGGAGGCATTGCTGAAAAAAATACCATGATGATGCAAATTTACTCTGATGTACTAGATATGGATATTAAAATTTCTGCTTCATCTCAAACGCCGGCACTAGGATCTGCCATGTTCGGTGCAGTTGCAGCAGGAAAAGACCGCGGTGGCTACGATAATATTACGGAAGCTGCAAAGGATATGGGCCGAGTAAAAGAGTATATCTACCAACCTATTAAAGCTAACGCAGACGTATATAATCAGCTTTTCAATGAGTATGCCCGTTTATATGATTACTTTGGACGCGGTGAAAACAATGTAATGAAGACATTGAAAAAAATTAAGAAAGAAAACTCCATAGAGAAAACGGAGGAGACAGTATGCTAGAAAAATTGAAAAAAGAGGTTTTGGAAGCTAATTTACAGCTTCCAAAACATGGACTTGTTACGTTTACATGGGGAAATGTTAGTGGAATCGATCGTGATCGAGGACTCGTAGTGATTAAACCCAGCGGTGTTCCATACGAAGAGCTAACACTAGAGGATATGGTGGTAGTAGATTTGGAAGGAAACATCATCGAAGGAAGAAAGCGTCCTTCTTCTGATACGCCAACACATCTTGCACTTTATCGCTCCTTTCAACATGTAGGTGGAATTGTACATACACATTCTCCTTGGGCAACTGCTTGGGCACAGGCAGGCCGTTCCATTCCTGCTTTAGGTACAACACATGCAGATTATTACTATGGCGAAATACCTTGCACACGCACATTAACAAAAGATGAAATAACGAGGGCATATGAGTTGGAAACAGGAAATGTCATTATTGAAACATTTGAAACTGGAGGTATTGATCCGTTAGCAATGCCAGGTGTACTCGTTTCAAACCACGCACCATTTTGTTGGGGGAAAAACGCCAATCAGGCTGTTCACAATGCAGTCGTACTTGAAGAAGTAGCCAAAATGGCCCTTCATACTTTTCAATTAAATTTGCAAATAGACCCAATTGATCAATTTTTGCTAGATAAGCACTATCTTCGCAAGCATGGCGTAAATGCCTACTATGGTCAAAAATAGACAAACAAAGAACAATCTTTAAATGGTCTATCTTAAAAAGTATGTTACTAAACTATTAAGATGTTTCGCAAACAATTCTAAGGGGGATTTACCTTGTTAACTACAAAAGCGTATGAATATTGGTTTGTCACTGGAAGTCAATTACTTTACGGAGAAGATGTACTAAGTGCAGTTGAAGAAAACTCAAAGACGATTGTGAATGGTCTGGATGATGACTCATCTGTTCCTTATAAACTAGTTTTTAAATCCGTTGTAAAAGATTCCGATGCGATTCGTAAATTGATTTTAGAAGCAAATGCAGATGAAAATTGTGCAGGTCTTATTACTTGGATGCACACCTTCTCACCATCAAAAATGTGGATTGCAGGACTAGCTGCACTTCAAAAACCACTATTACATTTAGCCACTCAATTTAATCGCGATATTCCATGGGATTCCATTGATATGGATTTCATGAACTTAAACCAATCCGCACATGGTGACCGTGAGCATGGTTTTATCCACAGCCGCATGAATATTAAGCGGAAGGTAGTGGTTGGACACTGGGAAAATCCTGAAGTAAGAGAGCGTATTGGCAGCTGGATGCGTACAGCAGCAGCGTTTGCAGAAAGCAAAAACCTTAAAGTAGCAAGATTTGGCGATAATATGCGTCAGGTAGCGGTAACAGAAGGTGACAAGGTCGAGGCACAAATTAAATTTGGCTGGACTGTTAATGGATATGGTGTTGGTGACTTAGTTCAAAAGATGAATGAGGTGACTGACCAAGAATTAGATCAGCTTTTAACTGAATATGAAGAGCTTTATGATATTGTGCCTGAAGGTCTTACAGAAGGTCCAGTCAGAGACTCTATTCGTTATCAAGCAAGAATTGAACTAGGAATGAAAGCTTTCTTAACAGAAGGAAACTATACAGCATTTACGACAACTTTTGAAGATTTACATGGTATGCGTCAACTGCCAGGTCTTGCTGTTCAACGTTTAATGGAACAAGGCTATGGCTTTGCTGGAGAAGGTGACTGGAAAACAGCAGCATTAGTTAGATTAATGAAAATTATTGCTGGTAACGAAGAGACATCCTTTATGGAAGATTACACGTATCATTTTGAGCCAGGGAATGAAATGGTTCTGGGTGCCCATATGCTTGAGGTATGTCCTACAATTTCAGCAACTCGTCCTAAGATTGAGGTTCATCCGCTTGGAATCGGCGGCAAAGAAGACCCTGCGAGAATCGTGTTTGACGGAAAAGGCGGTTCTGCACTAAATGCATCGATTATCGATCTTGGACATCGTTTCCGTTTGCTTGTGAACGAAGTTGATGCTGTACAGCCAGAAAAAGATATGCCAAACCTTCCTGTAGCTAGAGTTTTATGGAAGACACAGCCATCCTTAAGCCAGGCCGTTGAAAATTGGATTCAGGCTGGAGGAGCACACCACACTGGCTACTCCACTAAAGTAACAACTGAACAATTAAGAGATTTTGCTGAATTAACAGGTATTGAAATGGTAGTAATCAATAACGATACTAACACTCATTCCTTCAATAATGAACTGCGCTGGAACGAGCTTATTTACCGTTAATTCGAATCTTATATAAACATTCATTAGGGGCTATTAGCAATAATAGCCCTAGTGTTTAATAAAGGAACACTAAAAAAATGTTAGAAACAGGAGGTTTTTTTATGTCAAATAATGTAATTGTAAACGCGGATATTACAAAAGGAAAAATCAATAAAAATATTTATGGCCATTTTGCTGAACACCTTGGCAGATGTATCTATGAAGGAATTTGGGTTGGCGAAGATTCTTCTATTTCTAACACAAAAGGTATTCGTAATGATGTCTTAGCTGCACTAAAGAATATTAAAGTTCCTGTTCTTCGCTGGCCAGGCGGCTGCTTTGCAGATGAGTACCACTGGAAAGATGGTATTGGTCCAAAGGAAAATCGTAAGCGTATGGTTAATACACATTGGGGCGGAGTTGTAGAAAACAATCACTTTGGAACACATGAATTTATGATGTTATGTGAATTGTTAGAGTGTGAGCCATACATTTGTGGAAACGTAGGAAGCGGTACTGTTCAGGAAATGTCTGAATGGGTTGAATATATGACATTTGAGGGCGAATCTCCAATGGCAAATTGGCGTCGTGAAAATGGCAAAGAGGAACCATGGAAATTAAAATATTTTGGAGTAGGGAACGAAAACTGGGGCTGCGGCGGCAATATGCGCCCTGAATATTATGCAGACCTTTATCGACGTTACCAAACCTATGTAAGAGATTATGGCGGCAACAAGATTTATAAAATTGCTGGCGGTGCAAACGTTGATGACTATAACTGGACAGAAGTGCTAATGAAAAATGCACACTGGCTAATGGATGGCTTAAGCCTTCACTATTACACCATTCCTGGAGATTTCTGGTTAGGAAAAGGATCTGCCGTTGATTTCCCTGAAGATGAATGGTTTATCACGATGAAAAAGGCACTACATATGGATGAATTAATTACAAAACACAGCACGATTATGGATAAATATGATCCAGAAAAACGTGTTGGAATGATAATTGATGAATGGGGAACATGGTTTGATGTAGAACCAGGAACGAACCCAGGATTCCTCTATCAACAAAATACAATTCGTGACGCTTTAGTTGCAGGTTTACATTTTAATATCTTCCACAACCATGCTGACCGCGTTCAAATGACAAATATTGCTCAAACCGTTAATGTCTTGCAGGCAATGATTCTTACTGAAGGAGAGCAGATGATTCTAACTCCAACATACCATGTATTTGATATGTACAAAGTGCACCAGGATGCAGAGGTTTTGGCTGTAGATTCGACATTAGGCACTTATGAAAACAATGGGGATGTCCTGCCGCATGTAACAGTTTCAGCATCAAGAAATACAGAAGGCAAAGTTCACATCAGCTTATGTAACATTGACCATAAAAATGAAGCATTTATTGATTTAGATCTACGTGGTGTAAGTGCGGTAGATTCAAAGGTATCTGGAACCATCCTTACAGCAGATAGTATGAATGCTCATAATACTTTTGAACAGCCAGATGTTGTTAAACCAGCTGATTTTACTGGAGTTGCCGTTGAAAACAACAAATTAGTGATCGAACTTCCAGCTATGTCAGTCGTTACATTAGTGATTGAATAGAAAAAGGCGGGAAAGAAGTGACTGAAAAGAGTCTATGTAAAGGCTGCACAGAAAGTGTAATGGTAACGGAAGAGGTCATCCAGGAACTTGTGAAAGAAGCCGAGGAAGATTTGTCTGTTATTGTGTCCGATGATGTCTACGAAGCCAGATTAAAGAGTTGTACTTCATGCCCTTCCCTGCAATACGGGACCACTTGTGCTCATAGCGGTTCCATTGTCCGCTATCGGGCCAAATTTAAAAACAAAGCATGCCCGTTGGCAGGGAATCCAAAGTGGGAAAAGGTTAGCTAGAGAAAGGAATAGTGATGATGGCTACAAACAAAGCTAAGATGATTTTAGAAAAGGATTTTAAAGTCTCTGAAATTGATAATCGTATATATGGTTCTTTTATTGAACATTTAGGACGGGCTGTCTATGGCGGTATTTATGAACCAGGACACCCACAGGCAGATGAAAATGGCTTCCGCCAAGATGTGATTGAAATGGTAAAAGAACTTCAAGTTCCGCTTGTACGTTATCCTGGTGGAAACTTTGTTTCAGGTTATAACTGGGAAGATGGTGTAGGACCAGTTGAAAGTCGTCCACGCCGTTTAGATCTAGCATGGCGTACAACGGAAACAAACGAAATGGGTACAAACGAGTTTATGAAGTGGGCTCAGCTGGTTAACGCCGATGTAAATATGGCAGTAAACCTAGGTACTCGGGGCATTGACGCTGCTAGAAACCTAGTAGAGTATTGCAACCATCCAGGCGGTTCCTACTACAGTGACTTACGTATCTCACATGGGGTAAAAGATCCATATAAAATTAAGACTTGGTGTCTGGGGAACGAAATGGATGGGCCATGGCAAATCGGCCATAAAACTGCAGCTGAATATGGGCGTCTAGCTCAGGAAACCGCAAAAGCAATGAAGTGGGTGGATCCAACTATCGAGCTTGTTGCATGTGGAAGTTCACACCGAAACATGCCGACCTTTGCAGATTGGGAAGCAACCGTTCTTGATCATACTTATGACCATGTTGAATTTATTTCCCTTCATCAATATTATGGTAACCGCGATAATGATATCTCAAATTATTTAGCACTATCCCTTGAAATGGATGATTTTATTCGTTCCGTTATTTCAATTGCTGACTATATTAAAGCAAAAAAACGTGGGAAAAAGAAAATTAACCTTGCCTTTGATGAATGGAATGTTTGGTACCATAGCAATGAAGCAGATAAGAAAATTGAGCCTTGGAGTATTGCGCCTCCACAGCTTGAAGATATTTATAATTTCGAAGATGCATTATTAGTAGGTTGTATGCTCATCACGATGTTGAAGCATGCCGACCGCTTAAAAATTGCTTGTCTTGCTCAATTGGTCAATGTTATTGCACCAATTATGACGGAAGAAAATGGTCCGGCTTGGAAGCAAACGATTTTCTATCCATATATGCATACTTCTGTTTATGGTAGAGGGGTTTCGCTAAATCCAATCATCTCAAGTCCTAAGTATGATAGTAAGGACTTTACGGATGTTCCATATTTAGAGTCAACGGCCGTTTTTAATGAAGAAAATGAACAGTTAACCATCTTTGCGGTTAACCGCCACCTTGAAGAAGGCTTAGAATTAGCAGTGGACATTCGTAATTTCGAGGGATATGAAGTAGTAGAACATATTGTTCTTGAAAATGACGGAAACGTAAAGCAAACCAATTCAGCCCAAGGAACTCCAGTAGCACCTCATTCAAATGGAAATGCTAAAACAGAGAATGGCGGAGTAACTGCTGTACTGCCAAAGTTATCTTGGAACGTTATTCGCTTAGCAAAGTGTAAGTAATATTGAATGATTTCCATACTTTCTTCGTCGACAGTTTCATGATGAAGATGGTATGGAATCATTTTACTTAATCATTTCCTAATGGGATGGAAAGGCAGGATGAATATGAAGGTAGTAAAAGAAGAGTTTGGAAGAAAAGATAACCAAACCGTTTTTTTATTTAATTTGATAAATGGTCTTGGAGTAGAAATTGGCTGCATTAACTACGGCTGTATCATCACTAAAATAAAAACGCCTGATAAAGACGGTAACTTTGAAAACATCGTTGTTGGATATGACACACTAAATGAATACGAAAAGGATTCATACTTTTTAGGTGCTGCGATTGGACGTGTAGCAGGTAGAATAAAGGAAGGATCGTTTGAACTTGATGGACATGCATATTCCCTAGCTCAAAATGAAAACAATAATCATCTTCATGGTGGAATGAAAGGCTTTAACCAAGTGATTTGGGATGCTGAAATAATTGAAAATGAACAAGAAGCAGCTGTTCGTTTCACCTATTTGAGCCCAAATGGTGAAGAAGGCTATCCTGGTAATCTGAAAGTTTCTGTTACATATACCTTAAACAATAAAAATGAATTTTCTATCCATTATACCGGCATTTCGGACGAGAAAACTTTGTTAAACATGACCAATCACTCTTATTTCAATTTAAGTGGAGATTTA
The DNA here is from genome assembly GCF_013396335.1 of Bacillus sp. EB106-08-02-XG196. Lineage (GTDB taxonomy): Bacteria > Bacillota > Bacilli > Bacillales > Cytobacillaceae > Neobacillus. The sequence goes on along the minus strand of NZ_JABWSY010000001.1, from coordinate 51,314 downwards.
AAAAGGGATATCCTAAACCATTCCTTAATGATTAAAAGCGATAAGTTTCTTGAACTAAATGACGAGCTCCTTCCAACCGGAGAAATGCTAGATGTGAAAGGTACAGCTTTTGATTTTACATCTGAAAGACTAATCCAGACAGGTGTAATCTCGGAGCATCCGCAAAATAAGCTTGCAGGTGAAGGGTACGATCACCCATTTCTTTTAAATAAACAGCATAATAATGAAATTGTTCTGAAGGATTCAGAGAGCGGACGTACATTGACAATTGAAACAGATGAGGTTGGTGTTGTCGTTTATTCAGGTAATCAGATGAAATCAGAAGGCTTAATTTCCGGAGTACCTTCCAGGAAATATTTGGGGATATGTCTGGAGACACAGGGACTTCCGGATGCAATCCACAATCAACAGTTTCCTTCTTGGATTTTAGAAAAGGAAGAAGAGTATTCATCTAAAACCATCTATAGGTTTGGAATTGAAAATAACTAAACAGGGATAAGTTTATGCAGGAGCAGGAGGAACAATAGGTGGAAGAATATATTCGTGAACTTATGACTCTAGCCCATAACTGTGATTGTGGAAACCAGCACAATTCCATACCAATTGAAAAAATGGTTGTAGCTAACGATGCACTTGCAGAAGCTGCTGTTTTTGTGAAAAACAAGGCATTCAAACATGCTTTCTTAATAGCGGATGAAAACACCTTAAATGCTGCCGGGAAACAGTTATCACGTCATTTTACCGAAAAAAATATTGATTATTCGGTATGTCTAATTCAGCCGGATGCAAATAATGATGTCGTAGCAGATGAGAAATCATTAGTCCAAGCATTATTAGAATTACCAAGAGAAGCGGATGTAATTATAGCTGTGGGGGCTGGCACCCTGCATGATATTGCCCGATTTACCAGTGCAAAAATAGGAGTTCCATTTATATCTGCTCCAACAGCTCCTTCTGTAGATGGATTTACAAGCTTGGGTGCTCCATTGATTATTAGAGGAGTAAAAACAACGTTTCAAATGACCGCGCCAATGGCCCTATTTGCTGATTTAGCTGTATTAAAGGCTTCACCGCAAAAAATGATTGCGGCAGGGTTTGGTGATATGGTGGCAAAATATACATCACTAGCAGATTGGAAATTTAGTCATCTCGTAAAGGGAGAACCTTATTGTCCGCTGGTAGCAAAAATTACCCGTGAGGCGTTGGAGTCATGTATTGATAACGTCACGAAAATATCAATAGGTGATGAGGAAGGAATTCAAATTCTTATTAAAGCCCTCATTAAGTCCGGATTAGCAATGCTTTTATTTGGACAATCTCACCCAGCTTCAGGTGGGGAACACCATCTCTCACACTATTGGGAAATGGAATTTCTACAACAAAACCGGCCAGCTGTGCTTCATGGAGCAAAGGTTGGTGTTTCTACATCACTCCTCGCAGATATATATAAGAAAGAATTTATCGAGGTTATTACGGATCCAGTGAGGTTAGCTTCTCTTTGTGATCACCAACTCGAAAAGAATATTACTGAAAATTTACAAGAAATTATTGCCCTCTACGGTGAGGTACCAAGTTCGTCACAGCTTGGTGGACTTTTAGAAAAATTGGGCGGAGCAACATTTCCTGAGCAGCTTGGAATTGATGATAACCTTGTAAAAAGAAGCTTATCTGATGCGCATAAGCTAAGAAACCGATTCACGGCCTTAAGGTTTTTAAATGAGGTCGCCAATTATCCTAAAATAATAAGTGAACTCTCTTAAAAAGAAAGGTGAAATAAAATGCAAAAGGTAGAAACTTTAAATAATCCGATTGTCGAGCAGCGAGCAGATCCATGGGTATATAAGCATACAGATGGTTATTACTATTTCACGGCGTCTGTTCCCGAATATGACAGAATCGAGGTTAGACGGTCCGAAACAATCCAGGGCTTGGGCAGTGCAGAACCTGTAGTTGCCTGGAAAAAACATGAGAATGGTCCAATGAGCGCAAATATTTGGGCACCTGAAATTCATTATATCGATGGTAAATGGTACATCTATTACGCTGCAGCAAGAGAAGATGCGATTTTTGACCATCGTATGTATGTCATTGAGAATGTCTCTGCCAATCCATTAGAAGGTAATTGGGTCGAAAAGGGGCAGGTAAAAACAGAGTGGGAATCTTTTTCTCTAGATGCCACCACTTTCGAACATAAAGGCCAAAGGTACTATGTCTGGGCTCAAAGAGATCCAAAGATTGAAGGAAATTCTAACCTTTACATCGCTAGAATGGTCAATCCATGGACCATTGAAGGACCTCAGGTAATGATCACTACGCCTGAATATGACTGGGAAACCATTGGTTTTTTAGTCAATGAAGGTGCAGCTGTTTTGATAAGAAATGGTAAAATTTTTATTTCCTATTCTGCCAGTGCAACAGATTACAACTATTGTATGGGGCTATTACAAGCGGATGAAAACAGTGATTTATTAGATCCTGCTTCATGGTTGAAAACAGAGGAACCTGTATTTAAAACAAATGTAGAAAATAGCCAATATGGTCCAGGTCATAACAGCTTTACAGTATCTGAAGATGGCAGCGAAGATATTATCATCTACCATGCACGTAACTATCGTGAAATTGTTGGTGATCCATTATGGGATCCAAACCGTCATACTCGTGCACAAGTGTTCACTTGGTATGAAGATGGAACGCCAAATTTCGGCGTTCCCGTACCAGACGCAAAATAAAGTTCTGGCATCAGGATTTGAAAGGAGATTTATATGGTTTCTGTAACGAAAGATCAAGCTAAAACAGCAAAAAATTTGATTATTGAGCAGCGAGCAGATCCATGGGTTTATAAACATACAGATGGTTATTACTACTTTACAGCTTCTGTGCCTGAATATGATGGAATTGAAGTAAGGCGCTCTAAAACAATTAAAGGGATAGCAGTGGCCGAGCCTGTTATGGTCTGGAACAAGCATGAAACAGGTCCCATGAGCTCACTAATATGGGCACCAGAAATACATTATATCAATGGAAGTTGGTACATTTATTTCGCTGCTGCACCATCAAAGGAAATTATCGATGGCCTTTTTCAGCACCGAATGTTTGTGATTGAAAATAAATCTGCTAATCCGCTAGAAGGTAATTGGGAGGAAAAAGGACAAATTAACACCGATTGGGATTCCTTTGCTCTTGATGCTACTTCGTTTGAGCATAAAGGCCAGCAGTACCTTGTCTGGGCACAAAAAGACCCTGCTATTAAAGGTAACTCCAATCTTTATATAGCAGCTTTAGAAAATCCATGGACAATTAAAGGGCCCCAAGTTATGATTGCGAAACCAGAGTTTGACTGGGAAACGATTGGATTCTGGGTAAATGAAGGACCGGCTGTCTTGAAGAGAAACGGAAAAATTTTCATTTCCTTCTCCGGTAGTGCAACAGATGAGAATTATGCAATGGGACTTTTGGCTGCAGATGAGAATAGCGACGTAATGGATCCGCATTCTTGGAGTAAATCGAAGGAACCTGTTTTCAAAACGTGCTATGAAACAGGCCAATATGGTCCAGGACATAATAGCTTCACTGTCTCTGAAGATGGCAGTAAAGATATACTTGTCTACCATGTTAGAAATTATACAGAGATTGTCGGCGACCCGTTGTATGATCCAAATCGCCATACCTGTGCCAAAGAGTTTGGATGGAATCCAGATGGAACGCCTAACTTTGGTACACCTGAATGATAATTTTTGAAAAAATGAATAGATAATTTAGAAGAAAATAGGTTCATATCAGCTATATTGATATGAATCTTTTTCTGTAATTTTTAAGGTGGGCAAAGCTATGCAAAGTTTAAAAGAGCAAGAAGATAGGCGATTAACTTTACGTGGTATTACATGGCCAATATTCATAGAATTGTTTCTGCAAACCATTATGGGAAGCACGGATGTCATTATGCTTTCTCATATTTCTGATGATGTAGTGGCTGCAATAGGAGTAGCAAATCAACTTGTCTTTTTTGCCATTATCCTATTTAACTTTACAGCATCGGGGACGGCTGTTCTAATTTCACAATATTTAGGAGCAGGTATGAGAGTGGAGGCTAAGCAAGCCTCTGCCATATCAATATCCATCAATCTGGGTATTGGTTTAGTAGTGAGTCTGCTGCTGGTGATTTTCAAAGGGCCGCTTTTAGGGATATTTCATCTAGAAGACGATATTGCTGGAATAGGATTTGAGTATCTATCCATCGTTGGCGGAACATTGTTTTTGCAATCCGTTTTAGTAACGGTTTCAGCCATTCTGAGAGCAAATGGATTTTCAAGGGAAGCAATGTTTGTATCTGTGATGATGAACATTATCCATTTAGCGGGAAATGCATTGGTGATTTATGGATTATTGGGTTTCCCAGAAATGGGTGTAAAAGGCGTAGCACTGTCTACTGCTATTAGCAGGGCAGCCGCACTGGTTATTGCTTTTGTTTTTATGTATAAGAGACTTCCAATAAGAATTGAAATACAGGATTATTTGGATTTCAATCTGACTCATATTAAAAAAATCATGAAAATTGGCGCACCGTCTGCAGGTGAACAGTTAAGTTACAATACTAGTCAAATGGCGATGACAGCGGTAATTGCGATGCTGGGTGCAGCAGCATTATCTACACGGGTTTATACCTGGAATGTTATGTCTTTTATCATGCTGTTTGGTCTAGCATTTGGGCAGGGGACGCAGATTTTAATAGCCTACAAGGTTGGAGCAGGTGATTTCGAAGCGGCCTATCGTCAATTATTAAAGAGTCTAAAGGTTAGTTTTATTATCACCATTTTTATTGCTATCTTTGTTTCAATCTTCCGGGTAAATATTATGAGTTTATTTACCGATGATAAAGAAATTATTAAAACGGGCAGTACCCTTTTACTACTATGTTTAATTCTTGAGCCAGGGAGGACATTTAATTTAGTGGTAATTAACTCTCTGCGAGCAACAGGTGATGCCCTTTTTACCGTAAAGATGGGTGTGCTGTCAATGTGGGGAATCGCTGTACCCTTATCCTATTTCCTAGGGATTCATTATGGATTAGGTTTAGCGGGGGTATGGATTGCATTTATCACTGATGAATGGCTTCGAGGAATCATTATGTATTATAGATGGAAAAGCAGGGCTTGGGAGAACAAAGTACTTGTTCATAAAAAACAAAGAATACCGATTAGCTCATAGATAATGAGAGGGGAATGAATATGAATAATAATCAAGGCTTTGACAATATTAATTTTTACGAAATGAATTGGAACCTTAAGGGAGATTTATGGGCGCATGACCCTGTGCTGGCGAAAGAGGGTTCGCGCTGGTATGTATTTCACACAGGAAATGGAATCCAAATAAAATCATCAGAAGATGGTGCTAATTGGAAGCAGGAAGGTCCAATATTTACTTCTCTACCAGAGTGGAGCAAAGAGTATGTACCCGAGAAGGAAGAGGAAAGTATTTGGGCGCCAGATATCTACTATCATAATGGTATTTATTATATCTATTACTCTGTATCTACATTCGGGAAAAATACTTCAGCAATAGGTTTAGTTACGAATACAACGCTTAACCCTGAAAATCCTGAATATGAGTGGAAGGACAGGGGGCATGTCATCCATTCAACAGAAGCTGATAATTACAACGCTATTGACGCGAATTTAATTTTTGATCAAGAAGGGCAGCCATGGTTAAATTTCGGATCCTTCTGGTCTGGAATAAAGCTAATTCAATTAGATCCTGTGACGATGAAAATAGCAGAAGGTGCGGAACTGCTTTCGATTTCAAGCAGAACCGAACAGCCTAATACGATTGAAGCTCCTTTTATCGTTTACCGAAACGGTTTTTATTATCAGTTTGTATCCTTTGATTTTTGCTGCCGAGGAGTAGAGAGTACCTATAAAATCGTCGTAGGAAGGTCAGAGAATATTACCGGACCTTATACAGATAAAAATGGAATTTCAATGATGGATGGCGGCGGAACGTTAATCGATGCAGGAGATGATCGCTGGATTGGCCCTGGACACTGTGCCATTTATTCTTCCGACAACTCTTCCATTCTCGTTAATCATGCCTATGATTCTTTGAAAAAAGGGAAGCCTACTTTGCAAATTAGACCCTTGTATTGGGATAATGAAGGCTGGCCACATCTATAGAGCCTGCTGTTTTAAAAATAATATAAATATGATAGGGAGAGCATGCCTATAGGGTATGCTCTTTTTTCGGGATTTGTTAAATGCATTTATTTTTCAAAGGTGATAAACTCTAATAAAATATACTAAGGAGTTTGAACATGGCCAAACGAAAAAAAAATACTAAAAAAGGACCGGCGAAACCGTCCTCCTCATCATCAAAATTTGTGTTTTGGATCATTGGATTAATTGCAATCAGTATTATTGGATTTATCTTTCTAGCTAATAACCAAAAATCCGATGAGCCTGCTAAAGAAGAGATTGATTATGCAAATCAACCCTTTCTTGGTGAAGAAGCTGCACCTGTTTCAATTGTAGAATTTGGTGATTACAAATGCCCGAATTGTAAAAATTTCACTGACACCACTGTTCCACTGATTGTAAAGGAATTCGTTGATACCGGAAAAGCGAAATTCTATTATTTCCATTATCCATTTATCAATGTTGATTCCGAGCGAACTGCGAAATTTTCAGAAGCAGTTTATCATGAGCTGGGTAATGATAAATTTTGGGAGTTTCATGAACTTATTTACGATAAGCAGCCGGAAGACACACGTTATGAAACCATAGATGTATTTACAGAGGATTTCCTTACCGAGACGCTACAAGAAATAGCCAGTGAGGAAGAAGTTAAAAAGGTAGCTGCCTATTTTGATACGAAAGCCCCAGAGGAAGCATGGGAAAAAGATGAGGCTCTTGGTGGAAAATTAGGTGTAGAAGGAACTCCGACTATTTTTGTTAATGGAAAGCGATTTGATGGACAAACAATGGACGATTTAAATGAATTAGTGGAGGAAGCGGCGAAGGAGAAAGGAAATGAATAAACCTCTACTTCTTGCATGGGTTGCAGCCTTAATAGCAACCATTGGAAGTTTGTATTTTAGTGAAGTCCTTCTCTACATTCCATGTACACTATGCTGGTATCAGAGGATATTTATGTATCCACTAGCTATTATTTTGGGCGTGGCTTTTTATCGGAACGATACTGGAATTGTGAAATACACGATTCCACTATCCATCATCGGGATGCTAATTTCAGGTTACCATACTGCATTGCAGAAGATTCCTTATTTGCAGCAGTTTGAAATGTGTAAAAGCGGTGTGCCTTGCTCGAAAGATTATATTAATTGGCTTGGGTTTATCACCATTCCAATCTTGGCATTTACGGCATTCACGATTATTACGATTTGCTTAGTATTGATTGCACGCGGCAATAAGGGAGAATAGAAATAAGACTCAGCAGCTGCTGAGTCTTATTTTTTTAGTTAAAAATTTAGATCGATTTTCCGAGAAATGCTGTCAGCATCCAAACGTGTTTTTCTAAACCAAAATGAATAGCAAGGAGCATATCCCCTGTTGTTTCATCATCCTTTTCTCCAGCAAAGCTCATGCCTTCTTTTAATTCCCCAATGATAATAGAGAAGTCATTGATAATGGTTTGAACCATTTCCTCAGCACTTTCATTTCCATTTGCTTCATTTACAGAAGATAGTTCAAGGCACTCTTTCATAGTTGCTACAGGTCTGCCGCCAATTGCTAGTAAACGTTCTGCTAACTCATCGACATGCAGTCCAGCCTCATTATAGAATCCTGTACCAAATTGAGGGATATTATGTCAATTTAGTGAAGATTATCTTTGTTACAATGAGATTTCATGCAATAAAGGTGCAATAGAATGTAATATTCTTACCTCAATTATCCACCTTTGGAATGATAGAGGAAGTTTTATGTTAATGGATTATTTTTCTAAATAATAGATAAAGGCTTTCATAGCGGGCGCCCTTTATACTAATTTAAGGATGGGATTTATTGGGTAATGAATAAGTATGTTACAACTGATAGCCTTATTTGTAGAGAAACGAACAACGAGGAGGCTACAAAACATGAATAAATTAAAAAAACTTGTCATTGCAACGGGATTAATCTTTTCATTGTCAGCATTTACAGGTGTTACTAAATCAGAAGCTGCTACAAATCATAAAGTACAATACGGTGAAACCTATTGGAAGATTGCAACAAAGTATGGAGTACCCGTTACAAGCTTAATGAAGGCAAACAATGCATCTAGTTCTCTATTATATGCTGGTTCAAATCTAGTAATCCCAAATGCTACTATTTCAGCAGCTGATAAAGAGTTAATGGCGCGCCTTGTGCGAGCAGAAGCAGTAGGGGAACCTTATGCTGGGAAAGTTGCGGTTGCCACTGTTATCTTAAATCGTGTGGCTAGCCCTGATTTTCCTAATTCAGTAAGAGAAGTTATCTATCAAATTTCAAATGGACACTATGCATTCACGCCAGTTCAAAACGGACAGATCAATCAACCAGCTGACGCAGCTTCCAAAAAGGCTGTTAATGAAGCACTTGCTTTCCAAGGAAAAGGAAATGGCTCTCTATTTTTCTACAATCCAAAAACCGCATCTAGCCAATGGATCTTTTCACGTGAAGTAACAGTAACAATTGGAAATCACCGTTTTGCAAAATAAAAATACTCTTCATACAAAAAGCAGTGGACACTGAATATAGTGTACCACTGCTTTTTTAAATTTATTTACGTTCTTATTTTAATTTTAGTGCAACAAGGCTTGCAAAGTCATGAATAATGGTGGCAGCGAGTAATGAGGTTATCTGGGTTGGGTCGTATGGCGGTAGTACCTCAACTAAATCGAAACCAATAAAATTAAAATCTGTCAGGGAACGTATGATTTGTAAGGTTTCAAAGCTGTTTAACCCGCCTACCTCAAGCGTTCCTGTTCCTGGTGCACAGGATGGATCAACAAAATCGATATCAAAACTGAGGAAACATGGTGTATCTCCAATTTTTTCTTTCATTTCCCTCACAACATTTTCAAAACCACGTTCTTTTAATTCAGGTGTTGTAATCACATGATATCCTAAATCACTGCTTGACTCGATATCTCCAGGATGATTAAGGGTTCCGCGAATACCAACCTGAAAAACCTTATCTGGAATTAATAAATTTTCTTCATATGCACGAATGAATGGTGAGCCGTGCCAATATTTTTCTTCATAATAAGTATCCCAAGTATCAGTATGTGAATCAAAATGAATCAATGCTACAGATCCGTGGATTTTGGCTGCAGCTCTAAGATTTGCTAGTGTAACGGAGTGGTCGCCGCCTAGTCCAATTGGGATAATCCCCTGCTCCATTAACTCCATCACTGCTTTTTCCATTAACTCATAACTTCGATGGATATTATGAGGAATAACCGATACGTCCCCAATATCAATGGCGTTGCATGCATCAAATGGATACACCTTATGAATAGGATGGTAGGGGAATAACGTCATTGAAGCCTGACGTATTGCTTGAGGTGCAAAGCGTGCCCCAACTCGGAAGGAAGCCGCTGTATCAAACGGCAAACCGACAATCGCTAATTTAGCATTTTCTCTGTTTGATGGTAACCTCATAAAGGTCCCTGTGGTACAAAACTCTGGTTTAACATCCGGTGTTAAAGGATATTGCATCGATTTCCCTCATTTCCTATTTTCCTTTTTATGATGCAATTTTTGTGCCATGATCGAACAGTGCTCATGTAGAGACAGTTTTAACCAAAACAGTAACGAATAGGAGTTATTTGTGCCTCTGTGGCAACATCTTTGGAGAAACCGGTAACGAATATATATGTCCATTCCATAGTGACAAGTGGTTATTTAATATGGAATAATGTATGCATAGTTGAATAATTCTTAAAATTTAAAACCTTCTATTATTTGTTCATTATAACCCATTAATTTTAAAAAAACGGATAAACACAACGGTATGTTCATGAAATTTAACTTTGGCATATAACTTGCATAGATACTTAGTGAATTTAGAAAGTGGAGGGGGAATAAAAAATTTATAGCAGGCAAAGGGGTAACATCGGAATGAAAACGCTTTAATTTAAGAGGGGGAATGATATGTGGAAAATGGCGTAAAGTTGAAAAGATCGTTAAAGCTATGGCAGGTTGTCATTATGGGTTTAGCGTATATGACACCCATGGTAGTATTTGATACATTTGGAATTGTTTCTGGTGAAACAAACGGGCATGTACCTGCCGCTTATGTTATTGCCTTGGTTGGCATGCTTTTCACTGCGGTTAGCTACGGGAAGCTAGTAAGGGTTTTCCCTCAGGCAGGGTCAGCCTATACCTATACCCAAAAAGCGATGAATCGGCATCTCGGTTTTCTCGTTGGCTGGTCATCCTTACTCGATTATTTATTTTTGCCAATGGTAAATGCGCTGTTAACCAAACTTTACTTAAATGCTTTGTTTCCGTCCGTTCCAGATTTTATTTGGGTATTAGTATTTGTTGGCATTGTAACCGTTTTAAATTTACGAAGTGTCAATGTTCTGGCAAATTTCAATACACTTTTTGTTCTTATACAAATACTGATCATGGTTGTCTTTATCATCCTAGTTATTAAAGGGCTAAATGCAGGAGAAGGAACGGGAACTGTTTTCAGCATGCAGCCGTTTTTTGTTGAAGGTATGAACATCCCAATCCTGATAACAGGAGCGACAATACTCTGCTTTTCATTCCTTGGCTTTGATGCTGTTACGACATTATCAGAAGAAACGCCAAATCCTGAAAAAACAATCCCAAAAGCAATTCTCCTTACAGCTTTATGGGGAGGGGTAATCTTTATCTCCACCTCATTTTTTATCCAGTCATTTTTTCCAGATAATTCGAGATTCATTGATTCGGAGGCAGCTTTACCTGAAATTGCCCTTTATGTTGGCGGGAAGCTGTTTCAGTCGATTTTCTTATGTACAACCTTTGTGAACACACTCGCGTCAGGACTTGCCTCTCACGCAAGTGTTTCCCGTCTCTTGTATGTTATGGGGCGCGATAAAGTATTCCCGGAAAAATGGTTTGGATACGTACATCCAAAATGGAGAACACCTGCAATAAATGTTTTAATCGTTGGAGTGATTTCATTATCAGCCTGGTTCTTTGATTTAGTAACTGCCACTTCACTGATTAATTTCGGAGCATTAATGGCTTTTACGTTTGTTAATCTTTCGGTGGTTAGTCATTTCGCTGTCCGTGAAAAAATGCACCGGACTCCAAAGGGATTTTTTGATTATGTTATCATGCCGCTGATTGGAGCCGGATTAGTTGGAGTCCTTTGGATCAATCTTGAACTTAGTTCTTTAATCATGGGTGTCGGCTGGTTCCTCATCGGACTTGTCTACCTTGTATTTCTAACAAAAGCCTTCAGAGTAGCACCACCTCAATATAAGGCAGAAGAAGCTGAAGTATAAGTAAACGGTAAAAATACGCATTCCACCTCACAGGAGTGCGTATTTTTTTATTTTTATTATCTATGCAAATTTGAATAATACAGTCATTTTTTCATAGTATTCATTTTATTTCGCTAGAAAAACGATAAGTAAAGCTTTGGAATAGTGGATTTCTTCATTTGGCACGGAACTTGCCAATTAGATTAATAACAATAAAAAATGAGGTGTTAGGATGGCTATCGAATCTTTAGTTTTGAAAAAGAATGAGGGTGTACAGGAAAAGGATAATTCACTTATTGAGTTTCAGGAAATTCTCAGGGAAGCAGTTGACATACTGAACTATCCTCCGCAAGTCTTTGAATTCTTAAAGAGGCCAATGAGATTTTTGGAAGTGAGTATTCCTATTCGTATGGATAACGGACAAACAGAGATTTTCCAGGGCTACCGGGCACAGCATAATGATGCTGCAGGACCGACTAAGGGAGGTATTCGCTTCCATCCAGATGTTACACCCGAAGAGGTAAAGGCGCTGGCTGGCTGGATGAGTTTAAAATGTGGAATCACCGACCTGCCATATGGCGGGGCAAAAGGTGGGATTGTCTGTGATCCACGCAATATGAGTCTAGATGAATTAGAGAGATTAAGCAGGGGGTATGTAAGAGCAGTCAGCCAAATGGTCGGACCGACGAAAGATATACCGGCACCTGATATGTACACCAATTCGCAAATAATGGCATGGATGCTCGATGAGTATGACCATATTCGTGAATTTGATTCGCCAGGTTTTATTACCGGGAAACCAATTGCTTTGGGGGGATCAAAGGGCAGGGAGACGGCTACTTCGAAAGGTGTATTATATACGCTTCAAATGGTATGCGAATTGAAGAGCATTCCTTTAACGGATATGCGGGTTATTATTCAAGGCTTTGGAAATGTAGGCAGTTACTTGGCTCAGTATTTATATGATTTAGGGGCAAAGGTAATTGGAATTGGGGACGCACTTGGTGGTCTATATGACGAAAATGGCTTGGATATCCCCTATCTTTTAGAAAATAGAGACTCTTTCGGTATCATAACCAAGCGACCTAGTAGCAGTATCAGCAATCAAGAACTGCTAGAAAAAGAATGTGATATCCTGATTCCAGCCGCCATTTCAGGTGTAATCAATAAACAAAACGCGAGCAAGCTTAATTGCAATATTGTGATTGAAGCAGCGAATGGACCTACAACCAAAGAGGCTCTGAGAATTTTGGATAAGCGCGAAATTCTTGTTGTCCCTGACATACTTGCAAATTCCGGTGGTGTAATTGTTTCCTACTTTGAGTGGTGCCAAAACAACCAAGGCTATTATTGGACAGAGGAAAGTGTGGACACTCGATTAAAGGGAAAAATAACAGCCAGCTTTAAGAATGTGTATAACACCGCTGAAAAATATGGAGTGAATATGAAAATTGCTGCCTATATTGAGGGAATTAAAAAGCTGGCAGAAACCTCTAGGCTAAGAGGCTGGTTGAAATATTAAAATACCCAACGTAAAGGAGGACAAGGAAATGAAGCTTGATATTCTTTCAGAACAAAAAGATCAGCAGCTCATGCATTACTTTTGTCTCATATCAAATAATCACCGCTACGACTTGACCATTGGTCACTCGAATCATTTCTATGGTAAAGCGATGGTCACTTCGATGCAAACGGGGAATATGGTTTTACTCTGCCAAGAGGACACCTATGCTCCACATTATTGGGCTGATCGTCTAGGAATCGAAGAAGAGGATATTGCAGAATTTCAAGATTTTTTCGGCCTTGTATTACAATCAGGGCCCTTTCAGGAACAATACTAGAATAATTTAGGGGAGTGATACGATGTATTTTGGAGTGGTACTTAGTCCATGCCATGGGGTTGTTGAAAAAGTTTCAATCCAAAGTGAAACACGAATATATGAATGGGAACCATTATTTCAAATTAAAACGGTTGAAGGTAAGGTTCAAATGATTCAAATGGGTTTAAGTGGTGAGGTCGAATCACTTGAAGTTCAGGAAGGGGACTATGTTATTCCCGGCATGGTCCTTGCCTTTATAAAAGAAGATTTATTTGTAACGGGCAGTGAGTAAATACCGAGAAAGAAGATGGATACCGCATCTTCTTTTTTCTATTTAAAAAATTCGAAATAGTGATAATATAAGAGTGAAAAGATAAAGGGGGATAAAAAGATGTTTTCCGTCGCAAAGGATAAGATTAAGCCAATAGTATCTATTAATATAGATGAAGAAGTTGTATTGAAATCAACTTTAGACCAATGCAAAGAACCCTTTATATTCTTAAAAAAACAAGGTCAATTATTTACCTATGCACCAATCAATAATCTATTACTTGAGCTGCTTGAAAGCAAAAATTATTCCTTAGAGGCGCTGCTAGGTCAGGCAAAATCTATCAAAAGTATTTGTTTCCTTAATAAGAATATTTCTTTCCCCTCATTGTTCCAAATTATTGGTGAGCCGTTCGCAATCATAATAGGTGAGGACGGCGAACCGTTAGGATACATACGAAGAGAAGATGTTTTGGCAGAGCTTTTTAAACAAGAAAATAAGAGTGTAGATTTACTGAAAATCCTTCTTACCTCGATACCAATGGGGATTTTTGTACTTGATAAAGAGAAACAAATAATAAATTGCAATGAATCAGGGTTAAAGATGATTAAATCTACTGCAGAACAGGTACTAAATTATCCAGGGGGATCTATTTTTAGTGCTCAACAGATTAACAACGTGTTTGCTACAGGAAAAACAATATTGAATCATTTAGAAATTACGGATGACACGGGAGTTCTCGTCGATTACTGTCCTATTTTAACCGATAACGGTGAAGTTGAAGGGATGATTATTGTTGTTCAAGATCTGCCAATGGTCGAGGACATGGCCAATGAAATTGAATATATAAAGGATTTGAATCGTGACTTGAATGCGATATTGTCGAGTATTTACGATGAGATTCTTGTGGTTAATGCCGTTGGGGAATTGATTCGATATAGTGACAATATCATTCATGATTTCTGGAATGTAGACCTTAAAGAGCTGATTGGAAAAAATATCCTCGAGCTTGAGGATCAAGGACTCTTTACCCCATCAGTAACAAGATTAGTAATCGAAAAAAGAAAAAAAGTTTCCGTTGTCCAGGAAACAAAAACAGGCAGGAAAATTCTTGCTGTTGGCAATCCTGTCTTTAATAAAGAAAATGAGCTGGATCGGATTATCATTGCTTCGAGAGATATTACGGAAACAACGCGTTTAAAAAGTGAACTACAGGAAATACGGAAAATAACGGAACAATATAAAAAAGAATTAGATGACTTTAAAAGTAAGGATCGCTTTTTAAAAAAGCTCTTCTATTGCAGCCCTAAAATGGAAAAGATTATGAATCAAGTTAAGAAAATTGCTGACTTTTCATCGACCGTCCTCCTTAATGGTGAATCTGGTGTGGGTAAAGAGGTAATTGCTCAAGCCATTCACCAACTAGGGAAACGCTCTGGCAAGCCATTCCTTAAAATGAATTGTGGGGCAATCCCTGAAAATCTATTAGAAAGTGAATTGTATGGATATGCAAAGGGTTCCTTTACAGGTGCAGATAAAAATGGAAAAGAAGGTTATTTTAAACAAGCAGATGGCGGAATCTTGTTTCTTGATGAAATCGGTGAAATGCCGCTGCATCTTCAAGTAAAGCTTTTACGTGTTCTCCAGGAGCAAGAGGTTATTCCGATTGGCAGTACAATGCCTATTAAGGTGAATGTCCAGATCATTGCGGCCACCAATAAAAGGCTTGAAAAAATGGTGGAAAATGGGACTTTCCGAGAAGACTTATTTTACCGACTAAATGTTATTCCGATTCAGATTCCGCCGCTCAGGGAACGGACTGAGGATATCTCGTTACTTGCCTTTCATTTTTTACAGCAGCTGAATGAAAGGTATGACCGAAATTACCATTTAACACCAGATGCGATTAATGTTCTTGAATTTTATTCGTGGCCAGGAAATGTCCGTGAATTACAAAATATAATTGAAAGATTAGTGGTTACCGCTGATCATCCTGCCATAGATGCAGAGTTTGTCAGTCAGTTTTTATCGCTGGGCTTTGATAATAAAAAGATAAAGCCGATGATTACTAGAGTTATTCCTTTACATGAGGCGATTGAACATGTAGAGGAGCAGCTGATTGTCCTAGCTATGAACCAATACAAAACAACCACAAAGGCTGCAAAAGCATTAGGAATCAGCCAATCCTCAGTTAGCAGGAAATATCAAAAAATACTAAATGAAAAAAATATTAAAATAGAAAACTTAACATCTCTTTAATGAAAAGCTGTTTCAGATTACAATCTGAAGCAGCTTTTTTATGTATGCACAGATAGATACAGTTATGCAAAATTGAATAACTTTAAATCGTCTTTTTGGAGAACACCCGGTAATGACCACTTTTCTACTTTGGCACAGTTCTTGCAAATATAGATAGTAAGAGAGAATAAAGGAGGACTTGATAATGGTCGAGATAAAAAACCGCATTGCTAACCTTAAGATGTTTATTGATGGTGAATGGAAAGAGTCTGAAACTCTGGAAACACGTCCAATCATTAATCCAGCAAATGGAGAAGTGATTTCATATGCCCCTGAAGGAACAGTTGCTGATGCACGGGCGGCGATCTTTGCAGCTCGGAGTGCTTTCGAAAAAGGTGTCTGGTCAGGAATTTCAGCTCAAGAAAGAGCCTCCTATTTATTTAAAATTGCGGACAAAATTGAGGAATATGCAGATGAATTAACACAGCTTGAAACGATGGATAATGGGAAAACATTAAGAGAAGCTGGATTTGATGTCGGCGATGCGGCAGCATGCTTCCGCTATTATGCAGGACTGATTACAAAGCCAGACGGCTATACCTATCACGTTGCCGACCCTATGCAGGCGATGGTTGTCCGTGAGCCTGTAGGAGTCTGCGGTCTGATTGTTCCATGGAATTATCCGCTCCTAATGAGTGTTTGGAAAATTGCTCCGGCTTTAGCCGCTGGAAATACAATCGTTTTTAAACCGTCAGAAGTAACACCGGTTACACCGAAAAAGCTATTCGAAATCTTTGAAGAAGTAGGACTGCCAAAAGGAGTCGCCAATATGGTCATGGGTGCCGGAGCAGTTGTCGGTAATGAAATCGCATCCCATCCTGAAGTCGATATGATTTCGTTTACCGGGGGTACAAAAACAGGCAAACATATCATGAAAACGGCAGCTGACACAATGAAAAAAGTGTCATTGGAATTAGGCGGAAAATCGCCAAACATCATTTTTGCTGATGCTGATTTTGAAACTGCGGTCGATTATGCGCTGTTTGGCATTTACGCTGGTGCTGGCCAGGTATGTTCGGCTGGGTCAAGAATTCTAGTAGAAGAAAGTATTTACGATCAATTTGTCGCCCGCTTTGTAGAAAGAGCGAAGCAAATTAAAGTAGGACCGGGGAATGACCCTTCAACAGAGATGGGGCCGCTTGTAAGCAAGGAGCATTTGGAAAAAGTCCTTCATTATATTGAGGTAGGAAAACAGGAAGGTGCCAGCGTTGCCTGCGGGGGGAACCGAATCGTAAGCAATGGACTAGATAACGGCTACTTTGTCGAGCCTACGGCGTTCGTTGATGTGAATCAGGAAATGAGAATCGTGCAGGAAGAAATTTTCGGACCAGTCGTTGTTATTCAGAAGTTTAAGGATGAAGAAGAGGCAGTAAAGCTTGCTAATGGTACCGTTTATGGACTTGCTGGCGGTGTTTTCACGAATGATGGAGCAAAGGGCTTACGAGTCATTAAAAAGTTGAAATCTGGTATTACCTGGGTGAATTCCTATCACCCAACCTATAATGAAGCACCATGGGGTGGTTACAAGCAAAGTGGAATTGGACGAAGCCTTGGAACATTCGGGCTAGAGGAATTCCAAGAAATTAAACAAATCAATATTAATTTACAAGTAGAGCCAATTGGCTGGTTTTCAAACTAATAAACTATTGAGGAGCGATCATATGAGTATCGATTTAACACGTGAGGCAAGGACTGAGCAGAATCAACAAGTTAGCGAATACATTAATAAGGTTTTAAGTTTAATAGAAAAGGAAGAGGTGAATAAGGAAGAAGCAGCCTGGATCACAAAGGAAACGGTCGATGGCTTCCGTGAGCACGTAAACCCAGGATTTTTAACGTACCGTAAATCGGTGACAAAGGATGGTCAATTTGCAGCTGTTGAATGGTCAGATAATGGTGCCTGCTTTAAGGATGTAAACGGCAAGGAATATATTGATTGTCTAGGCGGATTTGGTATTTATAATGTCGGCCACCGCAATCCCAAGGTCGTAAAGGCAGTAACAGATCAACTGAAACGTCAAGCTCTCCACAGCCAAGACCTGCTTGATCCATTGCGTGCGATGCTGGCGAAAATTCTAGCGGATATCACCCCTGGTGATTTGAAATATGCCTTTTTTACCAACAGTGGAACGGAAAGTGTTGAAGCAGCATTAAAGCTTGCGAAAATGTATAGTGAAAGAACGACTTTTATTTCAACGACACGTGCTTTCCATGGCAAAAGTCTAGGTGCATTATCTGGAACAGCCAAAGGAATGTTCCGTAAACCATTTCTGCCTTTAATTCCAGGATTCCGTCATGTACCATTTGGTGATTTTGACATGATGAAAAAAACATTCGAGGTATGTGCAGCGGTTGGAGAAGATGTTGCTGCAGTCATTTTAGAGCCAATACAAGGTGAAGGAGGAATTATTCTCCCGCCAGAGGGATATTTAAAACAGGTTCGTGAACTTTGTGATGAATATGGTACTCTATTAATCTTTGATGAAGTCCAAACAGGAATGGGACGTACCGGAAAAATGTTTGCGGCCGATTTGTATGATGTAGTCCCAGATATTATCTGTCTAGCAAAAGCGTTTGGCGGCGGTGTTATGCCAGCAGGTGCGATTGTAGCAAGGGAAGAAGTGTTCAAAAGCTGGTTTCCAAACCCATTTATGCATACAACGACTTTTGGCGGTAATCCATTAGCATGTGCAGCGGCTATTGCCACCATTGGTGTTTTAATCGAAGAAAATTTACCAGAGAGAGCCGGAGTAGTTGGGGAGTATTTCCTAAAAGAGTTAAAAGAAGCAGCGAAAGGACATGAAGATAAGGTCCTTGAAATTCGCGGCCAAGGATTGATGATTGGAATTGAATTCCATAAGGATGAAATTGGTTATGAAGTTTCCAAAGGAATGTTTGACCGCGGGATCCTTGTGGCAGGAACATTAATTAACTCGAAGACGATAAGAATTGAACCAGCATTGACGATTGGCTATGAAGAAGTCGATATGGTAATCAGCACCTTTAAGGAAGTATTAAGTCTGGTAAAAGCATAACGATTTATTTTTATAAGGGGGGAGCATGGAATTGGAAAAGAAATTTGTTAAGCAGCTAACAGAGATACCCGGACCAAAATCAAAAGAAATACTAGAGTTGAGAAAAAAATATGTCCCAAAGGGAATCAGTAATAATTGTCATTCCTTTGTGAAAAAGGCACAGGGTTCTCTTGTTGAGGATGTAGACGGAAATATTTTTATTGATTTTGCTGGAGCAATTGGAACAGTAAATGTCGGCCATTCCCACCCAAGAGTGGTCAGGGCCCTGCAAGAGCAGGCAAGTCAATTTATCCATACAGGGTTTAATGTCATGATGTATGAGTCCTATATCAATCTTGCTGAGAGGCTGTGTCAGCTTGCACCGGGTGATTTTAATAAGCAGACAGCTTTCTTTAACAGCGGTGCAGAAGCAGTTGAAAATGCCGTGAAAATCGCTAGAAAATATACAAAACGACAAGGAATTATTTCCTTTACACGAGGCTTCCACGGCAGAACGTTAATGACGATGACGATGACGAGTAAAGTCAAGCCATACAAGTTCGGGTTTGGACCGTTTGCTCCCGAAGTCTATAAGGCGCCATATCCATATGTATACCGCCGGCCTGAAGGAATGAGCGAACAACAATACACTGAAATGATTATTGAGCAATTTGAAACGTTTTTACTGGCGGAAGTCGCTCCTGAAACGATTGCTGCTGTTGTAATGGAGCCGGTTCAAGGTGAAGGAGGATTTATCGTACCAGATAAAGGATTTGTTCAAAGAGTTAGAGAAATTTGTACACAGTATGGAATTTTGTTTGTAGCAGATGAGATTCAAACGGGATTCGGCCGTACCGGGAAATATTTTGCGATTGAACATTTTGGAGTTGAGCCAGATTTAATCACCATTTCAAAATCAATGGGAGCAGGAGTGCCGATTAGCGGGGTCATTGGCCGAGCAGAAATTATGGATGCAGCAGAGGTTGGCGAAATCGGCGGAACCTATTCTGGAAGTCCACTAGGCTGCAGGGCAGCACTTACCGTCCTCGATATCATTGAGAGTGAAAACCTTAATGAAAGGGCTCAAAAAATAGGTACAAGAGCTACGAATAAAATGAAACAGCTTGCTGAACGTTTCGATAGCATTGGAGATGTCCGTGGTCTTGGCGCCATGTGTGCAATGGAAATCGTTAAAGACCGTCACAGTAAAACACCTGATAAAGAGGCAGTTGGAAAAATAGTGAAAGCCGCAGGTGAGCGAGGGCTGTTGCTGCTAAGTGCAGGGCTATATGGTAACGTTATCCGCCTTCTAATGCCGTTAACCATTACAGATGAGCAGTTGGAGGAAGGATTACAAATACTTGAGGAAAGCTTTGAGGCTGTATATTTGAACAACTCTGCTGTTCCGGCTGGGAGGTAAATGGAATATGGATATCGTTACGCAAAAATATCAAATCTATCCTATGTATCTTGATGGAAAATGGGTCGGGAATGATTTTGAGGTATTTACCGAGATTATTAACCCAGCCACAAAGGAAGTTTTAGGGGCAGTGCCAACCGGGGGTGCTTTTGAAGCGGAGCAAGCCGTTGATGCGGCCCACAAGGCATTTAAACCTTGGTCGAAAAAAACAGCTGATGAACGCTATCAGCTTATGATGAAATGGTATCAATTGATTGATGAGCACAAACATGAAATTGCTAGGATTATGACGATGGAGCAGGGTAAACCATTAAAAGAAGCATTGGGTGAGGTTCAATACGCTAACGGATTTATCTCGTGGTATGCGGAGGAAGGGAAACGAATCTATGGAGAAACGATACCGGCATCCCACCCAAATAAACGAATTCTTGTTAGAAAGGAACCAGTTGGGGTGGTTGCAGCGATTACCCCCTGGAACTTCCCGGCAGCTATGATTACTAGAAAAGTGGCACCAGCCCTCGCAGCAGGGTGTACTTGCGTGGTAAAACCGGCCAATCAGACCCCGCTTACCGCGTTAAAGATGGTGGAGCTTGCCCATGAAGCAGGAATCCCTAATGGTGTAATCAATGTAATCACCGGCAGGTCAGCAGAAATCGGCGAAACGTGGCTGAAGGACCCCCGTGTAACCAAGATAACCTTTACTGGATCGACTGAAGTAGGGAAAACGTTGATGCGCGGTGCTGCTGAAAATGTTAAAAAGGTATCGCTGGAGCTTGGAGGAAACGCCCCATTTATTGTCATGGATGATGCGAATCTAGTAAAGGCTGCGGAGGGATTGGTACATTCAAAATTCCGGAATGCAGGTCAGACTTGTATATGTACGAATCGCGTATATGTGCAAGAAGGAATAGCGGATCAATTCATTGAGCTTTTCCAAGCAGAATTAGAAAAGCTTAAGGTTGGAAATGGCCTCGAAGAAGGGACCGACATCGGACCATTAATTGATAAAGCAGCTTATAAAAAAGTGGAATCCCTTGTGAATGATGCAGTTAAAAAGGGAGGGAAAGTCACTTATAGCGGGCTTAAACCTGCTGAAGAGAATGGCTATTTCTATGCCCCAACAATTTTAACCGCTATCCACGACGATATGGAATGTATGAAGGATGAAATCTTTGGTCCGCTTGCGCCGATTTCGACCTTCAAAACCGAAGAAGAAGTGATTGAAAGGGCAAATAATTCCCGCTTTGGATTAGCGGCATATGTTTATACAGAAAATCTAAGCCGATCCTTTAGAATCACAGAACAACTCGAATACGGAATCATTGGTCTTAATGATGCCCTGCCATCAGCTGTTCAAGTTCCATTTGGCGGCTATAAAGAGAGCGGTCTCGGCCGTGAAGGCGGTCACTTCGGAATGGAAGAATTTTTAGAAGTAAAATATATATCAATAGGGCTAGATATATAGTCTTCTTTATAATAGATAAAATATCAAACACAGCTTAACAAAAGTCGTTAAGCTGTGTTTCTAGTTTCAGTGTTTTTTCATCAATCATTATTTACTTTAAATATAGGTCTTTGCTGTGTTACGATAACGGAATAAAGTGGACTTGGAGAAGAGGGTGTTTTAGATGATTGGAACAATATTATTTGATGTTGATGGAGTTTTGTTAAGTGAGGAGCATTACTTTGATGCATCAGCCTTAACTGTCTGGGAGTTGCTTATTAGTAATAATTATTTGGCATTGTCACCTGAAAAATTTAAAACGGATTATAGCCCAACAGAAATAAAGGTAATCCGTGAGACTGTGTTTGGAAAAAATGATGAGGTCCTTAAGCTAATGAAATCAAGGGGTCTTAATGCAAATTGGGATATGATCTATTTGTCCTTTGGTCATCAATTCATTCATCTTTTATCTCAAATGAAGGAAAACGAGCAGGATAGAATAAACACCTGGCTGCAAAAACCAATTAATAGAGAAGTACTGCTTGAAATAGGCAGGGTCCTACATAATTATGAGGTGAAATTAGATTTCAATCAATTTGTATCTGATTTTAATAAGTCAATTGAAACAAAGCAAGAACTGTTCAATTATTTAAATCTGTTAGCGGAAGAGAAGCTAAGGGTTCATACAGGTATTTTTAGTGGCATCAGTGAGCTTTGGTCAGTATGTGAACATGTCTGTCAGGAATGGTACGTTGGTGATAAGAATGTAGAAAAATCCACTGGCAGACCTTCTGTGCAGCTAGGAAAGAAAGGCTTTCTAGCAAACGAAACCACATTAGCAGATCAAGCAGAAATTGATGGTCTTTTTACATTCCTTAAGGAATCTGGGGTAAAAATAGGAATTGGAACGGGGAGACCAGAGCTTGAAACCATTCAACCTTTCCACCATTTAGACTGGCTTAAACACTTTGATATCAATCATATTGTCACAGCGGATGATGTCCTGAAAGCGGAAAAGGGATTAAATGAAAGAAGATCACTGTCAAAACCAGATCCGTTTACGTATATTTTGGGTCATAAAGGCAGAGAAACTTCAGTAGAGGATTGTTTAAATACGACCTTGCCAATTGAGGATGGCGGAGAGGTACTAGTGGTGGGGGATTCTTTGGCAGACCTGCTGGCTGCGAGAAAGATGGGATGTCAGTTTGCTGCAGTATTGACTGGATTATCTGGAAAAGATGCGAGAAGTGACTTTGAAAAGCACGAGGCAGACTTTATCCTGGATTCGGTGCTCGATGTGAGGAGAATTATCGAGAAAAACTAAGAGGGATTGCAAGGCCTGGGTTCTCATCAACCTTATGAGTGACCGCTACTGCCCTTTTTAGAAGGGCACGGGCTCTCATCGTTCTTATGAGTGACCGCTTCTTCACTTTTTATACGATTACGGGCTCTCATTGTTCTCGCCAACTCCTATAATACATAAGAAAAAGACCAAATCCATAACAGATTTGGTCTTCTTTCATTAATTAATTTTCTCTAACTCAAGTCTTCCTGGGTAAAAGGAATCAACATTTTCTAACTCTAAAGATTGGGCTGCGTTTAAACCGTTAATTTGTGTGAGGGCATTAATTACCTCTGTAGTAATTTGCTTATCAAGGGTTAACACCATGACGGCTTCCCCGCCGACCGTTGTTCTGCCCACTTGCATCGTTCCAATATTGATCTGATAATCTCCAAGTAGAGATCCAACCTTACCAATCATACCAGGGACGTCCTGATGTTTTACCAGTAAAAGGTGGTTTTCAGGTCTTACATCAATACGATACTCGTTAATTTTCACGATTCTTGCACCATAGCCGTTTAAGACTGTCGCACCAATTTTAGCTGTTTCAGAGCCTTTTGTGATGGAAAGCTCCATATAATTGGCAAAGCCTTTATTATTAGCATTTTTCTGGACATTATAGGAAACTCCCTGTCCTTTTAAAAGATGAAGCGCATTAATTAAATTAACAGAATCACTTAAATGATAAGAAAGGATTCCTTTAATCATGGTTCGAGTTAATAGTTCCGTATCTTCCTCAATTAAATCTCCATAATAATTGATTTCTATTTTAGAAGGAGCATGTTTTAATAATTGAACGACAAGCTGCCCCATCTGCTCCCCAAGGAGTAGGTATGGCTGCATTTTTTGCTGTGCCTCGCCTGACATTTGCGGCATATTTACAGCATTGCGGATGGACTGTGTTTCGAGAATTTCAATGATTTCTTCACTTACTTCTTGGGCAACTTTTTCCTGCGCTTCTACAGTAGATGCTCCTAAATGCGGGGTTACAATAATATTAGGGTTATCTAACAATGCTGGATCGGCCACAGGTTCCTTTTCAAAAACATCAAGTGCAGCACCTGCAACATGCCCAGCTTGGATGGCTCTAACCAATGCCTTTTCATCAATAATTCCGCCTCGTGCGACGTTGATAAATCGGACTCCTTTTTTTGTCTTGCTGAGGTAGTCGTCATTTACAAGCCCTTTGGTGTCGTTTGTTAGTGGTGTATGAATCGTAATGAAATCAGACTCGCGTGCGATTAAATCAAGACTAGCTTTTTTCATACCTAGCTTTTCGGCTCGCTCTTCCGTTAAGTAAGGGTCATATCCTAATATATTCATTCCAAAGCTTTTAGCACGCTTTGCAACTTCGGTACCAATTTTCCCCATACCAATGACACCAAGTGTTTTTTTGTATAATTCAACACCCTTGAAAGAATTGCGATCCCATTCTCCTCCAACGGTTTTTTTGTGAGCTTGAGGAATCATTCTTGCCATAGAGAGCATCATCGCTAAAGTATGTTCAGTTGCGGCAATTGTGTTGGCACCAGGAGCATTAATGACAATTATCCCTTTTCCTGTAGCTGCATTCACATCGATATTATCTACACCAACACCTGCACGGGCAATTACCTTAAGACGGTCCGCATACTGAAGCAGTTCCGCTGTAACTTTTGTTTGGCTTCGTACAATTAAAGCCTCGTATTCTCCAATAATATTCTTTAGCTCTTCGGGCTTTAGTGTAGGCTGG
Organism: Bacillus sp. EB106-08-02-XG196; assembly: GCF_013396335.1. Taxonomy (GTDB): domain Bacteria; phylum Bacillota; class Bacilli; order Bacillales; family Cytobacillaceae; genus Neobacillus. The sequence goes on along the minus strand of NZ_JABWSY010000001.1, from coordinate 26,524 downwards.
CGCTCAACGATAAAATTTGGGTGATCAAACAACTTTTTCAATCCAGTATCACTAATACCATCTGTTACAAGTACCTTAAACATTCTTTCCTCATCCTCTCCGTTTTTAAATATAAGATTAAATTATCTAGCTCCAGCGCCTAGGGGCTCGGGGTCATAAGCGTGTCTAGTTCCGGCTCCTTGGGACTCGAGTCATAAGCCGCCCCCTGAAGAAGGCAAAAAGCGCCTTCTTGCAGAGTTCGTCTTATGCCTTCGTCCCAGAGCAGTCGCCTCCACATTTCATTCAATCCGTCAGAAAGGTTAAAGAACAACCTTCCCGCCGGCTCGTCTTATGCCTGTCGCCCCTGTGCACCAAGGAAGGCTCCTGCGATTAATCATCGCAGGAACAAGCTGTGCTTGTTCCGAAGGCGCTTCCGCTTTAAAATAAAAAAAATCCCCCATAACAGACAGATTTGTCTTGTTATGAGGGACGTGATCAACGTGGTGCCACCCTCTTTTGCTGCTGGAAACAGTGCAGCCTCAACATGTTAACGGGTTTTCCCGGGCATTCCTACTAAAACTTTCAGTCTGCCAGTTCAGAAGGGCTGGGCAGGATTAAGAAATTGCACCGGTTCACAGCAGCCACCGGCTCTCTTAAGCATTTTCTTACTGCCGTCTTCATCAATACATTTTTTAATATTTACCTGAATTTAAAGAATATTCTACATCGATACCTTTACTATTGTAAAGAGATAAAATGAATAATTTTTTGAGTATTCAAATTTAAAAATTTTTTTAAAAGATGCAAACCAATGTTGGTGCGGTGGTAAGCGATTACATTGAATTTTTAAAAAAATTAGTCTATTGTAATTGTATTGAGAGAATCATATAATGTCTACTATATAAATACAATTGTACGCATGTGGTAGACAGTGTGGGAGGGATTAATATGGAAGCAATTAAAATTGGGTTACTCGGTTTAGGAACAGTCGGTTCAGGTGTTGTGAAAATTATTAAAAATCATCAAGATAAATTAATGCATCAGGTGGGCTGTCCTGTTGTCGTAAAGAAAATCCTGGTCCAAGATATACATAAAACAAGACCAGTTGATGTGGATCCAGTTTTGTTAACGTCATCCCCATCTGATATCCTGCATGATCCCGATATAAATGTTGTCATTGAAGTGATGGGCGGGGTTAAAGAAACAAAGGAATATTTGCTTAGTGCCCTCCGTCAAGGAAAACATGTAGTGACGGCAAACAAGGATTTAATGGCGCTTCATGGATCAGAATTGTTATCTGTTGCTTCTGAAAATGGATGTGACTTATTCTATGAAGCAAGTGTTGCAGGAGGCATTCCTATTCTAAGAGGCTTAGTTGATGGCCTTGCTTCTGATCGCATAACCCAAATGATGGGGATTGTAAATGGAACCACTAATTTTATTTTAACAAAAATGAGCCAAGAAGGTTTAGCTTATGAGGATGTCCTTAAAGAAGCGCAAGAGCTTGGATTTGCCGAAGCGGACCCTACTTCAGATGTAGAGGGACTGGATGCAGCCAGGAAAATGACAATATTAGCTACTTTAGGCTTTTCGATGCATATTGACCTTGACGATGTAAAGGTAAGTGGAATTTCGAAAATTACAGAAGAAGACTTACGTTATGGAAAACAGTTAGGCTATACGATGAAGTTATTAGGATATGCCCACCGTGAAGGGGAAAAAGTAGAGGTAAGTGTCCAGCCGACATTCTTGTCTGACAACCATCCACTGGCTTCCGTTCAAAATGAATATAACGCTGTTTATGTATATGGTGAAGCTGTTGGTGAGACAATGTTTTATGGACCAGGTGCTGGCAGCCTGCCAACGGCAACAGCAGTTGTTTCAGATTTAGTTGGGGTTATGAAAAATTTACGACTTGGTGTTAATGGCCGAAGTGCGGTAACACCACAATATCCAAAGCGCTTAAAGGATGATAATGAAAAGTATTCTAAATACTTCTTACGAATTCATGTACAAGATGAGGTCGGAGTATTTGCAGAACTTACTTCCATCTTTGCAAAGTATGGTGTCAGCTTTGAAAAAATATTACAGCTTCCTGTTAAAAAGAATGAAACATCCGAAATTGTCTTAGTTACACACCGGGCTTCACTGACAAATTACGATGCTATTCTTCACGAATTAAATGATTTACCAGCGGTGAAAGAAATAAAAAGTGCATATAGAGTGGTGAGGAAATCATTATGAGATGGCCGGGATTAATTGAAGCATATAAAGAATTTTTACCAGTAACTAATGAAACACCTATGTTAACCTTGAATGAAGGAAATACCCCGTTAGTAAAGCTTGAACGGCTTTCAAAGGAACTGGATGTAGAGCTATACGTTAAACTTGAAGGCGCAAATCCGACAGGTTCTTTTAAGGACCGCGGGATGGTAATGGCAGTTGCAAAGGCGATAGAGTCTGGCAGTAAAACGATTATCTGTGCCTCAACGGGGAATACTTCCGCAGCGGCTGCAGCTTATGCTGCCCGTGCTGGAATCCGTTGTATTATTGTTATTCCTGAAGGAAAAATTGCCTTAGGGAAGCTTGCTCAAGCAATGATGTACGGAGCAGAAATTATCTCCATTGAGGGGAATTTTGACCAAGCACTAAAGATGGTCCGCAATATTAGTGAAGAAGAACCGATTGCACTTGTTAATTCGGTTAATCCATATCGTTTAGAGGGACAAAAAACAGCAGCCTTTGAAGTATGTGATCAATTAGGGGCAGCTCCAGACATTTTAGCGATACCAGTTGGAAACGCGGGTAACATTAGTGCATATTGGAAAGGGTTTAAAGAATACGCAAACCGTAAGGGAACAGGACTGCCTAGAATGTATGGTTTTGAAGCAGCAGGAGCAGCAGCACTTGTTCATAATCGTGTATTTGAAAATCCAGAAACGATTGCAACAGCGATTCGAATTGGAAATCCCGCAAGCTGGAACTTAGCTGTTGCCGCAGTTGAAGAATCCAAAGGTCTATTTGATGAAGTAAGTGATGATGAAATTGTAGCTGCGTATAAGAAAATCGCCGCCTCTGAAGGAATCTTCGCTGAACCAGCTTCATGTGCGTCAATCGCTGGTGTGATGAAGTCCCTCCAAAAAGGCAAAATTGAAAAGGGATCTAAAATCGTCGCTGTGCTTACTGGAAATGGTTTAAAAGATCCGGATACGGCTATTCAAAGCAGCTTTGTGGATGTAAAGAAATTGCCAAATGATGAGAAAGCTGTGACAGAACACATTAGGGGAGTTGTCCACCAATGACTCTAAATGCTGGAAGGTTTGTTATCAAAATACCAGCGAGTTCTGCAAACCTTGGACCAGGCTTTGATTCAATGGGAGTTGCCGTTAATTTATATTTACGCTTAGAAGTAGAGAGAAATGAGAAGTGGGAATGTTATTCAACTTCAGATGAATTGAAGGATTTCCCAACAGACGAAAAGCATTATATCTGTCAAATTGCCATTCAAACGGCAGCTAAATATGGTAAGGAGCTGCATCCTTGTAAAATCAAGGTTGAAAGTGACATTCCATTGGCTCGTGGACTTGGTTCAAGTGCATCGGCGATTATTGCAGGAATTGAACTTGCTGATTACGTTGGAGATTTAGGGCTGACAAAAAAAGAAAAGCTATTACTAGCAACTGAAGTAGAAGGCCATCCAGATAATGTTGGTGCCTCTCTTTATGGGGGACTAGTAATCGGCAGTTATCAACAAGGAGAGGTCGATATTGTATCTATTTCTGATATATCTTTTGAAATGGTTGCAGTCATCCCGAAAGAAAGCTTGTTGACTAAGGATTCTCGCGGTGTTTTGCCAATAGAGTTTTCCTACCAAGACAGTATTCGTGCTTCTTCAATCGCAAATGTATTAGTGGGAGCACTACTTAGTCAGAATTGGGAATTGGCCGGAAAGATGATGGAAAAGGATATTTTTCACCAGCCTTATCGGAAGCCGCTGATCCCATTTTATGATGATGTTGCAAATTTCGCAAAATCTGAAGGGGCATTCGGTGTGGCCTTAAGTGGAGCGGGCCCGACAGTTTTATGTTTTTGTGAAGAGGGAAAGGGTAAATTACTTGAGAAGTCTTTAAAAACAGCCTTTCCTGATATGGCAGCTAAAGTGCTAAGCATTGACTTTACAGGAAGCAACGTATCCCAACTTAATAATTGTATCGTGAATTAGGGCCGAAATATTCGGTCCTTTTTTCTTTGTTGTGCAAGTTTTTATTGTGAACGGGGAATTAATCAGTTTGTTGACGTCGGCATGACAAGAAAAATGAATTATGATGAATAGTATGATAAAATAGTGTAAAAATTGAAAAAATTAGAAAGGAGGATAAATAAATGAAGCTGCCAATCATTCAAACAAAACTGAGAATTCCGGTTGTCAAAGATGAATTTATTAGAAGAGCTAAGCTTACGAGAAAAATGAAGAAAATTCCAGAATATCCTTTGACCATTATTCATTCAGGGGCTGGTTTTGGAAAAAGTACGGCTCTTGCTTTATTTATGAGGGATGAAAATATCCCAGGCTGCTGGTACTCCATCTCATCAATGGATGACGACATCCTTCCGTTCCTTTCCTATATCATCCATTCAATAAGAGGATATATTCCTGACTTCGGGCAGGATATTGAGAAGTATATCGAAACAATGGACCGCTACATAAGAGAAGAAGATTTAAGTTATTTATGCTCCTTATTTATTAATGAAGTTCTTGAAGCTAATTCCGATATCACACTAATTTTGGACGACTATCATCAAATTGAACATTCCTACACGATCAATAGTTGGATTGAGAAATTACTGGAGCATATTCCCTCTAATTTACACATGGTTATCTCAAGCCGCAGCCGGCCGGGCTGGAAGTATTTAACGAAAATGAAGGTAAACGGGCAGCTATTAGAAATTATCCGGGAAGATTTAGTGCTAACCATTGAAGAAATGGAATTGTTATTAATCGACCTCTATGGACTAGAAATAGAGCCCGCTCATTTAGAAAGTATTTATCAGCTAACAGAAGGCTGGATTATTGCATTGTGTATGATTGCACAACAGATTCCACTTACTGGAGATATTTCAACCCTTTTAGAACATTCCTCCTTCTCACTTCAAGATCTATTTGACTACTTAGTTATGGAAGTCTTTTCAAAACAGCCTCCAATGATTCAGCAATTTTTGGAACAAACATCAATCTTAGATATTCTTGAAGAAGAACTTTGTGATGAAGTCATTGGAATTCAAGGTGCTTCTACCATGCTCGAGCAATTAAAAGAGAGAAATTTGTTCATTCAAAAGATTGGATTAAAACATTATCGCTACCATGCACTTTTTAAAGAGTTTTTAGAAAATGCCTTCTTAAAGAATAACCCGACTACCTTCACTAAACTTCATGAAAAATGTGCACGATTTTATGAAAAAAGACTGATGTGGGAAGAGGCACTCTATCACTATAAAAAAATTAATCATTACAAAGCAATGGCATCAATCTTACAAGAAAATGGGATTAAAATGCTTGAAGCTGGGAAGCTAAAAAGCCTGTCTGATCAATTGACATTGATTCCTGTGCTTGAGTTAGATACGTATTATCTTCTCTGGTTCCTAAAAGCAGAGGTCCACCGATATCGCTCTCAATTTCACGAGGCCGAGGAATGTTATGATAAAACCTATAACGAGGCTGAGAAGAGACACGACTTTCTCGGGATGAGCAAGGCGTTAGAAGGAAAAGCGAAGATTTATTTAGACACCATCCAGCCTCATCAAGCTGAGAAGCTATTATATGAAGCTATTGAAGCGAGAGAGAAAAGCATAAGTTCAGAAGCGGAAAAGGCAAAGTTATATTACTTGCTCTCTGAAAATCTTTTAAACTCTGGAAAATCAACAAACGCTGAAAAATGGCTGCAAAAGGCAAAAACGTACAGCCCATCAATATTGGATGGAAATATTGAAGCAAGATTGTATTTAAGAACAGGTCGTTTTGAAGCAGCAAAAAGATTCCTTCTCCACCAAAAAGAAGAATTATCAAATAAAAATGGGATAGAACTTCCCAAATCCCATAGAGAAACAGATTTACTTTTATCATTAATAGAATCATTTACAGGAGAAGGATTAATGGCCAAAGAATTAGCACAGGCAGGCATACAACAAGGTATTAGTTTAAAAGCACCTTTTGTGGAAGCATGCGGCTGGATTCGGATGGGGCATGCCGTGCAAATTCTCAATAAATATGATTCGGATTTGGCAGAACAATGCTACAATACAGCATTAGAAATTATGAGCAGGCTGAATGTAGAAAGAGGAAAAGCCGAACCGTTAATGGGACTTTGTATCCTTTATGGGACAAGGGGAGAATATGAGCGGGCATTAGAGGCAGGGAAAAGGGCCTTACAGGAGACTGAAAAAGTTCAAGATATCTGGCTTTCCGCACTTATTACCCTATGTATGGGGATCACCTGTATTTATAATGAAAGACTAAATAAAGGTCTTTCCTGCTTAGAAAAAACGAGAGAATTATTTTATCAGTGTGAGGATTCCTTTGGACAGATGTTATCTAGTTTCTGGCTGGCCTATATTTACTATTTAGAAAAAGATCAAGACATGTTTAGAGAAACGATGGATAAGTTCTTATATATGGTTCAAAAAAATGATTTTGAGTTCTTTTTTCATAAAGTGTCAGTTTTCAGTCCAAGGGATTTACAAATGTTTGTTCCACTATTAATCGAATGCACGAAAGGAGATATTCAAAAGTCATTAGCCGTAAAAATCCTTCAGGAAATGGGAATCACGACATTGGATTCACATCCTGGATATTCGATAAGAGTTCAAACACTTGGGCAATTTAAAATTTGGTTAGGGGAAAAGGAAGTTGGGGAAAAAGATTGGCAGCGTGAAAAAGGCAAGGAATTATTTCAGCTCTTTATTACAGTAAACGAACTTATTTCCAAAGAGGAGATACTCCAAATTCTTTGGCCTAATCAGGATACAAAACATGCCGACCGTGACTTTAAAGTTGCATTAAATAGTCTCCAGCATGTACTTGAACCAACTCGTAAGGCAAGGGCAGCTCCATTTTTCATTATAAGAGAAGGGATGTTTTATGGAATAAATCCACATGCCAAAATTGAATTAGATACAACCCTATTTCAATCTCTGATTCAAAATGGTTTGAGTGAAACATACCAGGAAAAAGTGATACCCCTTTTAGAAAAGGGCTTGAGGCTTTATCTAGGAGAATACTTGCCAGAACGGCGATATGATGATTGGTGTTTAAGTAAAAGGGAGAGTATGCTGGTTTACTTTTTACGGGGCGCAGAAAAAATGGCACAGTTTATGGTCCGAAAAGAAGAATATGAACAAGCGATTTATTGGTGTGAAAATATACTTAAAAGGGATAGGACTTGGGAGGAAGCCTATCGATTATTAATGTATTGCTATTATCGAAAAAACAATCGCCCACTAGCAATGAAATGGTACCAAAAATGTATGACAGTCTTGGAAGAAGAACTTGGGGTCTCTCCATTGGAACCCACAAATCAAATGCATGACATGATTATCGAATCAGAAAAATATAGGAATCTAATACGATAACTCTAGGAATTTAAACATACAAAATGAACGGAGCGATTTCTTTATGAAATGGCTCCTTTTATATTGCGTATAACCCAATATAAAATTGTTAATTTTTGTTAGTAGTGCTTGACCTAAGAATATTTTTTAGACATAATAATAAAGTGGGAATTTTCCCAAAATTTAATCTAGTCAGAAGGATAGTTTGTTAGACTTCTTAAAAAACTAACTTGCCAAAAGAACTCTAAAAAATGATAACGCTTTCTTTATGAAGGGGGAAACGATTTGCTTGTTTTATTGTCATTATTGATTATTACAGGTGTCTGCCTTTTTCTTGCTCTAAAGAAGAAAAGGCCATTCTTTCTAGCTGTACCCATCCTATCCATCTTTGCCTACTTCCTCATTCAAATCATCCTAGTACCAGCACCATTTATAGAAACAGTCAAATTCATTTTCAGTCTAAGATAATGATTTTTCCCGAGCCCGATTATGGGCACGGTGAGAATAGCAGCCAGTCATGCTGCAGTTTCTAAAAAAAGGGGTGGTGCCGAGAAAAATCCATTTACCAGCAATTTTATTTCATGGAAATTCAATCAATTTAATCGGGGGTGGGGTTTTGAAGAAAATTGATAAGAAAATAGCAGACAGCTATTTTCGGGAAAAAACTCGGAATATGATTATTTATTTTATTGTGTGGTTTATCGTTTCATTTGGGGTAGTCCTTATGGCAGAGCCTTTGAGTGAAATTACAATTAACGGCTTTCCATTTCATTACTTTATGGGAGCACAGGGAGCAGTAATAACTTTTATTATCCTTCTGTTTGTCAATGCAAAGCTGGGTGACTCCATTGATAGGAAATATGGGATTGACGAGGAGAAAAATAAGCAGATCAGTTCGGGAAAGGTACTTGATCATTAATTCCGACAAGCTGCTGTTCAAGCTGTCTGTAAGCTTAGCGATAGGAGCTCACAAAAAATATTTGTAATTGAAAAAGGGGGATGACATTGGATATACAATTTTTGGTCTCATTATCTATTATCTTAGCAACATTTGCATTGTATATTGGTATTGCCATTTATAACAAAGCAAAAGCAACATCAGATTTCTATGTTGCCGGCCGGGGTGTTCCGCCAATTTTTAATGGGATGGCAATTGGGGCAGATTGGATGAGTGCCGCTTCATTCATTGGTATGGCTGGAACTATCATGCTTCTTGGCTATGATGGTCTTGCGTATATAATGGGATGGACGGGAGGATATTTGCTGTTGACATTCCTATTGGCACCGCAGCTGCGAAAGTATGGACGCTATACAGTACCAGACTTTATCGGTGACCGTTTTGAAAGCCATACGGCCCGAGTGATTGCAGCTATATGTACAATCATAATCAGCTTTACTTATTCTATTGGACAGCTTTCTGGCTCAGGAGTGGTAATTGGCCGTTTATTTGAAATTGATGCTAAAGTGGGAACAATGATTGGGGTTATTCTCATTGCCTTCTATGCAGCGTTTGGCGGTATGAAAGGAATTACTTGGACACAGGTAGCTCAGTATATCATTTTAATTATTGCTTACTTAATACCAGTTATTTTCATGTCACTCCAACTTACCGGAAACCCAATGCCTTGGATTTCTTATGGTGAGCTTGTTGGTAAAATGGGGGAACTCGATCGTGAATTGGGTATCTCTGAATATTTTGCACCATTTACAAATGGGACAAAGTGGCAATTCTTGGCACTTATGTTTACATTAATGGCTGGTACAGCAGGATTGCCGCATGTAATTGTCCGTTTCTATACAGTTTCAACAATGAAGGCTGCCCGCTGGTCTGGTGCTTGGGCTTTGTTGTTCATCGGGCTGCTTTACCTGTCGGCACCCGCTTATTCTGCATTTTCCCGGTTCATTCTGATGACAAAGGTTGCTGGCAGCAAAATAACAGAACTGCCTGCATGGACAAAAACTTGGGTTGATACAGGCAAGCTGCAGGTAGCAGATGGAAATGGAGATGGAATCCTTCAGTGGAGTGAATTAATTATCTCTAATGATATTGTTGTTATGGCGACACCGGAAATTGCAAATCTTGGTATGTTTGTAATCGGCTTAGTGGCAGCAGGGGCAATGGCAGCTGCATTATCAACTGCCGGCGGTTTGATGATTGCTATTTCATCATCATTTGCCCACGACATTTACTATCGTGTCTTAAAACCAAATGCAACCGAGAAAAAACGCCTGTCTGTTGCACGCTGGTCAATCGTCCTAGCGACTCTTTTCGCGGGACTTATCGCGCTTAACCCTCCAGGAGCCATCACACAAATCGTTGCCTGGGCATTTGCGCTTGCAACTGGAACCTTCTTCCCGGCACTTGTGCTTGGTGTTTGGTGGAAACGTTCAAATTCAAAAGGTGTTATTGCTGGATTGCTGGTTGGTTTGGGCGTAACTTTGTCATACATTTTTGCAGCGAAGTATGGCGGATTTACGATCCTCGGAATCATTGATACAGGTGCAGGAGTTTTCGGTGCAATCGCTGCATTTACTGCCAACATCGTAGTTTCACTTATGACACCGGCTCCTTCTCAAAAGATTCAGGATGAGGTTATGGACCTTCGCTATCCAGAGCAAATGGTTTATAAAAATGGCGATGTATGGATGAATGATGATGGACCAAAATCAGTTTAATTTATTCAATTTAGAGGCAGTCAGGTTTCACCCCTTTTTCTGTGGGGTGGAGCCTGACAGTGCTCTTTCACTTCTATCCCTATGTGAAATCCGTCATTTTGAAAAAAATGAAAAGATGTTCAAAAAAGATAAACCCCGTGAAGGCCTTCTGCTTATGATAGAAGGTCTTTCGGAGGTATTTATCAGAAATGAAAGCAATGACAGAGAAGAAGTCTTGGAGGTCTTACAAAAAGGGGAAATGATCGGGTTCTCAAAATTAGCTGATTTACTTGGGGTGTCAAAGCCGAGTATGAAAAACGATGTCATGGTTGAGGTAAAAGCTGTAAGTGCTGTCAAGGTATTATATATTCCTTTCGAGGTCGTAACAAGGAGATGGGATGATCCGGCAGTCCGTGACTATTTACTGACACAGGTGGCTATTCGCTTAAGGGATATTTATACATCCCTAGCTGAGCAGGTCAAGCTTGCACGGGATTATGGTGAAAATGATACGATTAAGATTCGTGTCCAGGACATTATGAGTGAAAAAGTTGTCGCAGTTACGTCTGTAACAACTGTACAGGAAACAGCCCGGATTATGCATGAAAAGAGAATAAGTTCAGTTTTGGTAATAGAAAGGGAGATTTTAAAAGGAATCATTACTGAAAGGGACATGGTGTCAAGAGTGGTTGCCCAAGGTATGCCAATGACGGCCGCAGCCCAAGAAATTATGACCCAGAATCCCTTATCTATTTCAAGATTTGCTTTTTATTATGAAGCCATTTCAATGATTCTTCTAAAAGGAATTAAACACTTACCCGTAATAGAAGATTCAAAGGTGGTAGGAATCGTTACATTGTCTGATTTATTACGGAAAAAAAGCGAAAACGTTATGAAGACCATTCAAAAGATTGAACAAGCTGATATGGACAGCCTTCCAATGGTGAAGAGTGCGATTTATGAAGTGATAGGAACCCTGTTGAGAGACCGGATTCCTATATTAAAAACCTTCGAAATCGTAACCAATTTGTACGATCGTCTTGTTTTAAGAATAGTAGAGCTATCTATTCAAAAGCTGGAGGAAATCGGAAGGCGGAAGCCATGTTCTTTTGCCTTTTATCAAATGGGCAGCAGCGGCCGTGAAGAGCAGTTTATCCTGACTGATCAAGATCATTTTCTTGTTTATGAGGATGATGGGGATAAGGAAAATTCCTATTTTGCTGAATTAGGAAGAGAGATTACTGACAACATGGAAGCAGCCGGTTATGCACGGTGTAAAGGCTTGATGATGTGCAGTGAGCAGAAATGGCGCGGGTCTCTGGCGGTCTGGGAAGAACGTCTTCGAAAATGGATGCTTCAATCGACAAATGACAATTTGTTATTAGCTGAAAACCTCTTTTCATACCGGTTTATTACAGGCAGTGATAAATTGCATGAAATGTTTGAAAACGTGGTTTCAAATCAAATGGAAAGGTCGAGAATTTTTTTATACCAGCTGGCGCAAATAGAGAGAGAGCAACTGATTCCTACCCTTGATCACCCTATTCGTTCTTTATTTAAGCTTGAGCGAAAAAACATTGATATGAAAAAGGAGGTTTTATTTCCCTATCATCATAGCTTGCAAATATTATCTCTTTTGCATGGAAACCAATCGGGAACCCCGATAGAAAAAATTGATTGGCTTATGAATAAAAGAGTATTTTCTGAGGCATTTGCACAGGACCTCAAGGAAGCGGTCAGCCATATCTTAACTCTATATGTCAACCAACGCTGGCAGCAGGTGAAAAGCGGCAATGAACTGACATCTATTGTCTCTTTTACTAGGCTGTCTACCCGGGAAAAAGAAGAATTGATATTAAGCTTAAAAACATTAAGGGAGCTTCAAGGTCAGGTGTTTGCACACTTTTCTTTGTAGCTGTCCTAGAGGAGGGTGGTAATGTTTTTTCGCAGAAAAAATGTAGCTTGTGCCTTTAAATATGAAAATACTCCGCTGTCAACTCCCCTAGAAAATCTTGATTTTGTTGTTTTTGATACAGAAACAACAGGATTTCAGGTAGCGACAATGGACCGAATCATTGAGATTGGTGCTGTTTCTATAAAAGGCCTAGAGGTTCGTGAGACTGATACATTTCAGACCTATGTGAACCCTAATCGGAAAATTCCTCAGGAAACGGTAGAGTTGACCTCTATTTCTAATGTGCAGGTAGAGGGTGCACCACAAGCGTTAGAGGCAATAATGAGTTTCTTTGATTATGTACAATCGAGAGAAGCCGTATGTTTGGTAGGTCATTATGTCAGTTTTGATGTGCTTGCATTGAAAAGTGAATTTAGCAGGGAAAAACTTGCTTTGAAAAAATTTCTAACCATCGATACGCTTGATCTTATCGGATTTATTGCACCGTCCTACGATATGAGGGATTTAGAACGATATGCAATGGCTTTTGGAACAAGAATCTATGACCGGCATAGCGGATTAGGCGACGCGTTAACCACCGCTTATTTATTTATTGAGCTCTTATGGCAATTCAAAAATCGCGGATACAGCACGTGGGGAGAACTAATAAAAGCAACCGACAGCCAGATGAGATCCCTGCAATAAACTTAACTATATTTACCTAGTACAGCTCAACTGAGCTGTATTTTTTTGTCTAGCAGCAGCGCCTAGGGGCTTCCGCTTTTCGTCTTTTGTAACTTGCTTGTAACTCTCATCTTCTATTATTAACTTAAAGGTATTGCAATAGTTTTTTACAAATAATAAGGGGGAAAAAAAGTGAAGGTATGTAAAGGCAGAGTTTTCTTATTAGGATTACTTATTTTTATGATGGTATTTGCTACAGCATGCAGCTCTGACAAGACAGAGGGAGATACAAAGGGAAACGGTGAAAAGGCTGAGACGAAGGAGCCAATTAAAATTGGAGTTCTTGCCTCAACAACAGGTGCCCTAGAATCATATGGTAAACAAACGTTAAGAGGTTTTGAACTTGGTCTTGAATATGCAACCGAAGGGACAATGGAGGTTGCAGGCAGAAAAATAGAGTTTGTGGTTGAAGATACAGAAACGAAGCCAGAAGTTGCTGTTCAAAAAGCTACTAAACTATTAGAAGAAGATAAAGTTGACTTTTTAGTGGGATCATCCAGTTCAGCTGATACGTTAGCGGTATTACCGCTTGCTGAAGAATACCAAAAAATCATGATTGTTGAACCAGCAGCCGCTGATAGTATCACAGGCTCTGAGTTTAATAAATATATTTTCCGTTCAGCGCGAAATTCTTCACAGGATGCCGTTGCGGGTGCAGCTGCTATCGCTGGAGATGGTGTGAAGATTGCTACTCTGGCACCGGATTACTCGTTTGGCCGTGATGGAGTAGCAGCTTTTAAAGAAGCAGCTGAAAAACTTGGTGCAGATATTGTTTTAGAAGAGTATGCAGACCCAGCAGCAACTGATTTTACTTCGAACATTCAAAAGATTATTGATGCTAAGCCTGATTATTTATTTGTTGTTTGGGCGGGTGCAAACTCTCCTTGGAAGCAGATTTCAGATATGAAGGTACAAGACAAGGGCATCAAAATTTCAACAGGGGCGCCGGATATCGCAGCTTTGGCTACAATGGAGCCGCTTATTGGCATGGAAGGCTTTACCGTTTACTATCACGATCTGCCAAAAAATGAAATTAATGATTGGCTCGTAGCTGAACATAAGAAGCGATTTAATGGGGACGTTCCTGATTTATTCACACCAGGGGGGATGAGTGCAGCGATTTCAATTGTAGAAGCATTAAAGAAAACCGAAGGTGATGCTGATGGTAATACACTAATTGAAGCCATGGAAGGCATGAGCTTCGAAACGCCAAAAGGAAAAATGACCTATCGTCCTGAAGATCACCAGGCCCTTCAAGCACTATATGCCATTAAACTAGAAAAGAAAGATGGCGTACCATATCCAGTCCCAGTGCTAATTAGAGAACTAACACCAGAAGAAACCGCACCGCCAGTACGTAATTAATAAAGTGTTCTTTTAAAATATGAGGGTTAGACCTGTTGTTTATGGTCACCCTCTTCCTTATTTCTATCTCCAAGATTGGTGGTGAAAACATGAAAACCCTAATAGAAACAGAAAATTTATCGATAACCTTTGGAGGGCATACGGCAGTTGATACTGTCAGCATTTCCGTTCCAGCAAAACACTTTAAATCCATCATTGGTCCAAATGGTGCTGGAAAAACAACATTCTTTAATCTTTTAAGCGGTCAATTAACCCCTACAAATGGAAAAATTTATTTTCGGGGAAAGGATATCACAAAACTTTCTTCGACAAAGCGAACGAGAGAAGGAATAGGACGTTCCTTTCAAATTACCAATGTTTTCCCTAATTTAACGGTTCTTGAAAATGTAAGACTGGCCGTTCAATCAAAGGCTGGAGTTCGCTACCAGATGTTATTTCATTATAAGAAATACACAGAATTTGAAACAAAGGCTATAGAATGGTTACGTCTTGTGCTTTTAGACGATAAAGTGGACTCATTGGCGAGCAATTTGGCACATGGGGAAAAGCGAAAGCTAGAAATGGCTATGCTCCTAGCCCTTGAAACAGAGGTTCTTTTATTAGATGAACCGACAGCAGGTATGTCTTTAGAAGATGTTCCAGCCATATTAGATGTCATTAAAAGAATTAAAGAGCAAGCGAATCGGACAATTATATTAATTGAGCACAAAATGGATATGATCCTCGATTTATCAGATTCTGTAATGGTGCTATTTAATGGCAGGCTGCTGGCGGACGGAACTCCTGAGGAAATAATGAAAAATGAAACGGTCCAGTCTGCCTATTTGGGAGGTATCAGCGATGAAACAGCTGCTGAAGCTTAATAATATCGAGACGTTTATTGGACAGTATCATATTTTACAGGGTGTTTCGCTTGAAGTGAAAAAAGGTGAGGTTACGGTACTGTTAGGAAGAAATGGTGCCGGAAAAACAACCACATTACGGACGATTATGGGACTAAATCCAGCCTCAAAAGGCAGTGTTGTTTATAAAGGAGAAGAAATCCATGCTTTACCAACCTACACCATTGCTCAAAAGGGAATCGGCTATGTTCCAGAAGACCAAGGTATCTTTGCAGGATTGACAGTTGAAGAAAATATGAAAGTAGCCATTCAAAAAGAAAATGATGAAACGAATAAGCGACTAGATTATATCATAAATTTGTTTCCTGACTTAAAAAAGTTCTGGAAAAAGCCCGGCGGGTTATTAAGCGGCGGTCAAAAACAAATGCTTTCCATCGCCCGAGCCTATGTAAATGATAACGAACTGTTATTAATTGATGAACCAAGTAAAGGTTTAGCCCCTATCGTCGTCGAGAAGGTGATGGAATCGATCCTGCAAATGAAGGATCAAACAACGATCGTATTAGTAGAACAAAATTTCATGATGGCTAGTACCATCGGTGATTGCTTTTATATTATCGATGATGGAAGAACGGTAAGCACTGGAACTATGAAACAGTTAAAAGAAGATGAGGAAATGAAACGAAAGTACTTGGGGATTGCTTAGGGAAGGAGGAAGGTTTGAATGGAGCTATTATTCAATTTAACATTAAATGGATTGGCAACAGGCATGCTGATCTTCCTATTAGCAGCAGGACTAACACTTATTTTCGGTCTGATGGATGTACTTAACTTTGCCCACGGCGGTTTATTTGCCTGGGGTGCCTATAGCGGCACTTGGATTTATGCCAGTACTGGAAGTTTTTTTATCGGTATTATTGGGGCTATTCTTACAGGTTTTATACTAGGGATTATTACTGAAAAATGGATTATTAAACCAGTTTACGGAAACCATGTTCAGCAAATTTTAATTACTCTCGGCTTAATGTTGGTTCTATCAGAGATGTTAAAAGTTGTTTGGGGACCTAATCAATTAACAGCTAACCCTCCAGAATATTTGACAGGCAGCTGGGAAATTGGCGATATGATTATCATTAAATATCGAGTATTTATCATAGTAGTTGGATTGCTCGTTTTTGCAGGAGTACAATTTTTGCTGAAAAATACCAAAATTGGCCTGGTTGTCCGGGCAGGGGTTATGAATAAGGAAATGGTTCAGGCACTGGGAATTAATATTAAGAAGGTATTTATGTTTGTATTTATGATTGGTTCCGGCATGGCAGCGCTTGGCGGGGTACTTTTTGGACCATACTCTGGTGTCATACACGCGGGTATGGGGATGGAGTTTGCCATATTAGCGTTTATTGTAGTTGTCATTGGCGGAATGGGAAATTTCACAGGATCGGTCATGGCGGCGATCCTAGTTGGGTTATCAGGTTCGTTCATGGCTTATTATGTACCGGAATTATCATTAGCAGTAAACATGCTTTTAATGGCAGTTGTTTTGATTGTAAAGCCACAAGGACTGTTTGGCGGGAAGGGGTGAGAGTATGAAATGGATTGTTAATAATAGAATAAATGCTATTTATATCATCATTGCCGCTTTCCTGTTTCTCTTGCCTTTCGTCTATGAATCTAGAAATATGTTGATTTTGTTAACCCAAATTTTTGTATTTGCCATCCTTGCGATGAGCTACGATTTATTACTAGGCTTTACTGGAATTGTTTCCTTTGGTCATGCGATGTTTTTTGGTATCGGGGCCTACTCGATTGGGATATTCATGAAGCGTTTTGAACCAACTATGCTTCATTTTATTTATGCGGTGCTGGCAACGATTCTTATCACGGCAATCGTAAGTTTTATTGTTGGTTTACTTACACTGCGATTGAAAAGCCATTTTTACGCGATGTTAACCATGGCATTGGCTGGATTGTTTTTGGTATTAGCAGAAAAATGGCGGATCTTAACATTTGGAAATGATGGATTTACCTTTCGAGTACCGGAACTGTTTATTGATAGGACTAATTTTTACATCATTTGTTTGGCTGCAATGATTGCTACTTTTATGATTTTAAAACGCTTTACCAACTCCCCTCTTGGAAGAGTTCTTCAGGCCATTCGAGAAAATGAACAACGAACAGAGTCTTTAGGTTATCAAGTATTACACTATAAGATTGCTGTTAGTGTTGTTTCAGGTGTTTTAGCAGGAATTGCAGGGATTTTTTATGCGATGTCACTTCGATATGTGAATACTAGTGTATTTGCAATGGATATTACATTAGACGCTTTATTGATGACGATTATCGGCGGAGTAGGCACTTTAGTTGGTGCCATTATTGGGGCAGGATTAATTGAATTTGCCCACGATGGATTAACAGAGCTGGCAAAAGAACATTGGATATTTGAACGTTGGATTATTTTCTTTGGTATCATTTATATTTTGGTTGTTATTTTCTTCCCGCTAGGTATTGTGGGGACATTAAGGAAATTCACTTGGAAACGAAAAAAACAGCAGCCTGTTAAGAAAAAAGAAAATTTAGCAGGTTAGAGGGAGGCTTAATGGAACCACTACAAATTGCTTCCTTCGTCGTGCGTTTTCAACTAGCCGATGTTGAAAAAGAGACTGGTAAAAAACAATGGAGGATTAAAGTAACCCATGTTCAAGAAGAGCGAGAAACTTTATTTGAGACCATTGAAGAGGCTACTGCTTTTATGATGTCGATGGTAGAAGACACTTAATCTAGGTGGTGGATATTTTGCAAATAGGAATCGTAAGTACAGGTCTATACCTCCCGCAGGATTATATAACAGGTAAAGAGATAGCAGAAAAAGCAAGTATCCCTGCACATGTTGTTGAAGAAAAGATGGGGATAAAAAAGAAATATGTTCCTGGTCCTGATGATCATACGTGTGAAATGGGCATCAAGGCAGCAAAGCAAGCCATTAAAAAGGCAGGAATACATCCAATGGAGATTGATGTCGTTATTTATATTGGTGAAGAGCATAAGGAATATCCACTTTGGACGGCTGGCATCAAACTACAGGAAGAGGTTGGAGCCTTAAATGCCTGGGCATTTGATGTAGCTTTAAGATGTGGAACAACCGTTATGGCGCTTAAGGTAGCAAAAAGCTTGATAATAGCGGATTCAACAATCCAAACTGTGTTGCTGGCAGGAGGATATCGAAATGGGGATTTTATCGACTACCAGAACCCAAGGACGCGTTTCATGTTTAATCTAAGTGCTGGCGGCGGGGCAATTCTTTTGAAAAAAGACCACAACGAAAACATCTTGTTAGAAACTGAGCTGCTGACAGATGGATCCTTTTCAGAGGATGTGGTGGTTGTTAGTGGCGGTACAAAAAATCCAATTACTAAAGAAGCTATTGATCAGCGGCTAAATATGCTGGATGTCCTTGATCCTGAGGGAATGAAACAGCGTTTGGAACAGAAGTCTATGGCTAATTTTCTGAAGGTAATTCGGGAATCCGTTAGAAAAAGTGGATACAAAGTTGGAGATATTTCATTTATAGCTATGCTCCACATGAAAAAGTCTGCCCATGAATATGTATTAAAAGAATTGGGCTTATCACACCAGCAATCAATCTATCTGGAGGACTATGGTCATATCGGGCAGATTGATCAAATATTATCTCTTGAGCTTGCCGTAAAAGAAGGGAAGGTAAAAGAGGGTGACATTGTCGTTTTAGTTAGTGCTGGGATTGGCTATGCCTGGGGAGCCTCTACAATTAAATGGGGAAGGGTGATGTAATGGGTAATGTGACGATGAAAGAGGTACAGTTAAAAAATGGAGAAACTATTGCCTTTCGAGAAAGGGAAGGAGGTGAGAAAAAGGTATTGTTGATCCATGGAAACATGACTTCCTCTAAGCACTGGGACCTTGTCCTAGATAATATGTCTGAGGAATATAAGTTATATGCTTTGGATTTACGAGGGTTTGGAAAATCTAGCTACAATAAACTTATTACTTCAATCAAGGATTTTTCAGATGATGTAAAGCTCTTTGTCGATGCAATTGACTTAAAGGATTTTGCGATTGTGGGTTGGTCAACAGGAGGTGCTGTCGCCATGCAATTTGCTGCTGATCATCCTGGTTATTGTAATAAGCTGATTTTATTAGCTTCAGAATCTACTAGAGGCTACCCGTTTGATGGAAAAACGAGTGAGAACGAGGAACTCCGAAGATTTTCCTCCTATGAAGATATTAAACGTGACTTAATTCGAACCCTGCCTGTTCAAGCTGCCTATGACACGAACAATGTTGATTTATTAAAACTAATATGGAACGCCGTTATTTATACAAAAAATCAGCCTGAACCTGACCTGTATGACGAATATGTGCAGGATATGAGAACACAGCGAAACTTAGCTGAGGTACATCATTCAAACAATACGTTTAATATCAGTCATCATCATAATGGACTGGTAGATGGAAATGGTTTAGTGGATCAAATTAATGTACCTGTCCTTGTATTAAGAGGGGACCGTGATTTTGTTGTTAATGCTGAAATGACAAAAGAATTGGTAGACGATTTAGGACCAAAAGCTAAATTTGTAGAGTTAAAGGATTGTGGGCATTCCCCCCTTATTGATGATTTACCTCAATTACTAAAAGAAATAACAAATTTTTTAAAGAATGAGGTGCTCAAATGAGATTAAAAGACAGAGTGGCTATTATTACTGGTGCGGCAAATGGAATAGGCTTAAAAGCTTCGGAAGTTTTTGCCAAAGAGGGTGCAAGGGTGGCCATGGCTGATTTTAATGCAGAGCAGGGTGAAAAGAGGGCACAAGAATTAAGGGAAAAGGGCTATGAAGTAACCTTTTTTCAAGTGAATGTAGCACAGCGTTCGAGTGTAGATGAAATGGTTGAAAAGGTCCGTGAAGCTTACGGAAACATCGGAGTCCTAGTAAATAATGCGGGAATTACAAAAGATGCGATGCTTTCGAAATTATCCATCGAGGATTTTCAAGCAGTTTTGGATGTTAATCTTACAGGAGTGTTTCATTGTACACAAGCGGTCTTACCGTCTATGATTGAAAATGGAAAAGGAAAAATTATAAATACATCTTCTGTTTCAGGCGTTTATGGAAATGTTGGTCAAACGAATTATGCGGCAACAAAAGCAGGTGTGGTCGGCATGACAAAATCATGGGCCAAAGAGCTTGGCCGCAAAGGGATTAATGTAAATGCCGTTGCCCCTGGTTTTATTGAAACAGGAATGACAGCAAAGGTTCCTGAAAAGGTATTAGACCAAATGAAACAGATGGTGCCGCTGGCAAGGCTGGGGAAGCCTGAAGAAATCGCAAATGCCTACTTGTTTTTAGCATCCGATGAATCAAATTATATAAACGGGGCTGTTCTACATGTAGACGGTGGGATTATGATGTAAAGAAACGGCCTTTAGGGCCGTTTTTTTACCCTAACTCTTGTAACTTTGATGTAACTAGAATTCTGTAAGATATTCTCATCTAGTTGTGAAGGAGAGATTGAACAGTGAGGTGGGAACTTGACTGGCTTGAAAATAGAGCAAGGTTATCGCCAAATAAAAAGGCAATTATAGATGAAGATACAAATAAATCCTGGACTTATGAAGAAATAAATAAACGTTCGTCCTCAGTGGCAGGATGGTTAAAAAGTCAAGGAGTGAAAAAAGGTGATCGGGTGGCACTTCTGTCGCCAAACAATATTAGCTATTTTGATTTGCTTTTTGCTTGTGGAAAAATTGGCGCCATATTTGTTCCGCTTAACTGGCGGTTGTCAGAATATGAATTAAATGAAATATTGCTGGATTGTTCACCCTTATTACTTGGTATCCATCAGAAGTTCAAGAACGTGTTTACTTCTTTAAAAGCTGTAGTACCAAGTTCTTTTTATGTTGGAGACTCTAAGTATGAAGAGAGTACAGCTCAATTAGATAGAGGTAATCATTTTGACCCAATCACTGAACTTGATCCCTTAGCCATAATCTATACAGGGGGAACAACCGGTCAACCAAAAGGAGTGGTGTTAAGCCATCAATCGATTCAATGGAACGCTATAAACACTGTTCTTAGCTGGAATTTATCAGAAGCGGATGTAACAATCAACTATATGCCGCTGTTTCATACAGGCGGACTAAATGCATTATCGCTGCCAATCCTAATGACCGGAGGGACTGTTGTTATTGGAGATCAGTTTACCGGACAAAAAGTAGTGAATTCGATTGAACAGTACAGCTGTACGATTATTCTCCTTGTACCAACGATGTACCATTTACTCATTCAAACGGAAGAGTTCCAGAGAAGTGAATTTCCTTCTATGAAAGTATTTTTATCAGGTGCGGCCCCATGTCCTTTCCACGTTTATGAAGCTTTTAAGAAAAAAGGATTAGATTTTAAAGAAGGGTATGGGTTAACGGAAGCTGGCCCAAATAATTTCTTTATTCATCCAGAGGAAGCGCAAGTGAAACGCGGGTCAGTTGGAAAACCAATGTTATTCAACGCTATTAAACTTATAAAGGATGAGGGTCACGAAGTATCAATAAACGAGGTTGGAGAACTTTTAATCAAAGGAAAACATTCCTTCTCGCATTATTGGAATAACGAACTCGCAACGCTAGAAACGAAAAAAGAAGGCTGGATTCATACTGGAGACTTGGCGAAGAAAGATGCAGATGGATTCCATTATATTGTCGGAAGAAAGAAGGATATGATCATCTCGGGTGGAGAAAATGTTTATCCACTTGAGATTGAACATTGGATTGCAGCTCACCCTGAGGTTGATGAAGTGGCCGTAATTGGACTCCCAGATGAAAAATGGGGGGAACTTGTTACCGCATTTATCGTTCAGAAACATCCTCAATCTCTAGATGAACAAGAACTAAAAACCTATTGTGAGAGAAAACTTGGAAGATATAAAATTCCGAAGAAATTTATATCTTTGAATGAGCTCCCAAAAACACATGTTGGAAAAATCGATAAAAAGAAATTAAAAGAATTAAGTACACAAACATAAAAGGAGAACCCACTCAAGCGGGTCCTCCTTTTCTTCATTTTATTTCGTCTGGACTTATAGGTTTAATGAGTTCGTGTGCACTTTCAATAAATAATTTAGATAACATCGATTGGGTTTTGTTTTGGTTATAAACGAGATAGAAAAATCGTTCATTATCGAATCCATTAATATCATGGATCCTAAGTAAATTTCTATCGTAATATTCCCTTGCAGCCATTTCCGATATAATTGCTATACCTATATCCTGGAGTACGAACTGAATCAAACTTTGTCCACTTTCTGTATAAGCAACAATATTCATTTGGTCTTTTGAAATTTGGTTTTTCGTCAAAAATTTTTCAATAAGTGAATTCGTTCCAGAATCAGCGTTTCTCATAATAAAAGGATACTTTAAGAGTTCATGAATATCTACAGAACCAACAATATCAGAATGATGTGATGTTATTAGGACTAAACTTTCTTTAAGTAAGGGAATATAGCATAGCTTTTCGTTTTCATATTTCTCACCTAAAATACCAAAATCCACAGACCCATTTAGAACCTTATCCGCCACATTTTTTGAGGAGGATTGGTTAATATGAAATGTTGCTTTTGGGTATTGAGTTCTAAATTGCTTGACCATCTTTGGAATCATAAATTGCCCAGGCACAGAGCTTGCACCGATTCGAATAATTCCCCTGAGTTCGGTCACACCCTTCTTTAAGTCCAACATCGCCTGGTCCTTCAATAATAAGAGCTTTAGTGCCCACTGATACAAACGCTCACCGGATGGTGTAAGAATATTCTCTCTGCCAACACGATCAAATAGACTTACATTAAGAGTTCTCTCAAGTGTTTGAATATGGGAGCTGACTGTTGATTGACTTAAAAAGATGTCTTCGGCTGCTTTAGAAAAGCTCTTATGCTCAACTACCTTTGTAAACACAAATAATTGGTGTAAATCCATAGACTTTGCCCCTTTATTCAAATTACCGATTTATATTTATCGGTAGAATAGATAAATTGAATTTATCTTATCATAACATTTTTTTATAATAGATGTTATTAGAGGTTTGAATACAATGTGATGGGAGTTTAATGAATGTCACTCCAATATGTACCGGATGTAATCTATGATGCAGGTCATACTGAATACGGCGAGTTAATAAAATCACTGTTATTGAAGACGGAAGCGTTGATCAGTGGACAAATTATCGAGGTCATTTCAAATGAACCATCGGTAAAAGAAGACTTGCTGACCTGGGTAAGAATACAAAAGCACACTTTGTTAGATCGTAAGGATTTTGGTGAAAGTTGTTATTACTACATTGAGAAACGTTAGTAATCTATAAAAAGGTCTTATCACCTGATAAGGTCTTTTTTTCTTATAATAAGAATATTTGCCTTTTCGATGTTAAACACTCAATATTAATAAGACATAATTTTTGTTGTTTATATGTTTATAGTAGAGAAAGTAGGGATTTTTTTGCCTGATTTTGAATCATTAGGTATTTCTAAGTCAAATGTACAAAAGTTGAGGAGTTACGGTGTAGCCAAGCCAACTCCAATCCAAGAAAAAGCAATACCCATTGTAATGGGCGGAAAAGATGTAATTGCACAGGCCCAAACTGGGACGGGGAAGACATTTGCCTTCATACTGCCCATATTAGAAAAAATAAATCCACTTGCACCACATGTACAAGCACTCATTGTTACCCCAACCAGAGAATTGGCTTTACAAATTACCGAGGAATTTGAAAAGTTGACCAAAGATATGGATGGTGTTGATGTGCTGGCAGTTTATGGAGGCCAGGATGTTGATAAGCAGCTAAAGAAACTAAAGAAAAATGTTCAAATCGTTGTTGGGACACCAGGCAGGCTGTTAGACCATATTAGAAGAGGAACAGTTCACTTATCAGAAGCTTCATTTCTAGTTCTTGATGAGGCAGACCAAATGCTCCATATAGGTTTTCTGAATGAAGTTGAGGATATTATTAGGGAAACACCTAAGACTCGTCAGACTATGCTGTTTTCTGCAACAATGCCAGAGGAAATACGGACACTAGCTAATAAACATATGCGTAAGCCTGAATACATCCAAGTTGAAAAAACACAGGGCCCTGCCGAAAATGTTAAACTAATTGCTATTCATACGATTGATCGTGCAAAGCAAGCAACATTGATTCAATTAGTTGAAACACATAGACCATATTTAGCTGTTATCTTTTGTAGGACCAAACGCAGAGTCTCAAAGTTGTATGATGTTCTTAAATCTCACAAATTTTTATGTGATGAACTGCATGGTGACCTGTCGCAAGCCAAAAGAGAGCAAGTGATGAAACGCTTCAGGGACGGGGATGTTCAACTGTTGATAGCGACCGATGTCGCAGCAAGAGGTCTCGATGTTGAAGGGGTGACACATGTATTTAATTATGACATTCCTCAAGATGCCGAAAGCTTTATCCATCGAATTGGAAGAACTGGAAGAGCCGGTACAAAGGGATTGGCCATCACATTATACTCTTCGGATGATCGCCCAACTCTGGACATGATTGAAAAAGAGCTTAACATTACGATTCAAAAGCAAAACCTAGGAAATAGTGGGGAAAAGGAAGATAAAAAACCAAGTTCAACTTCAGAGTCGGAAAAGGAAAGGACATTTAAAACGAATAAAAACAGAAAGTCAGTTCGTACAACCGACGGGAAAAGTGATGGTAAGAACAGTACGAGACAACAAGGAAGAGGATCATTGAAGGATCAAGGGAACAAGAAGAGTCCTATTAAGGGAAAACGTACGAATACCAGACCAGGGGAAAAAGGCAGGAGCCAATCCAGTTCTAGTAAAAGCAGAAGAATGACATAGAAAAAAACCCTTGCGAGGCAAGGGTTTTTAAGTATGGAGACTATCGGGATCGAACCGACGACCTCTTGCATGCCATGCAAGCGCTCTCCCAGCTGAGCTAAGCCCCCGTATGTGGTACAAGAAAAATTATATCTTTCTCATACCATTCTTGCAATAGTAATTTTTACTTTTTTCTTCAGTAAAAAGTAAATTAACCCATGCTTTCAATTTCAACCTTATGAACGCCATCTAATTTTGAAACAGAATCATACACATCGGTAGTCTTCTCCCGGTAATCTACCGCAACTAATATTTGCACGAGATGGTCACCGTTATCTAAATCCTTTATACGGATCCTGCGGATAATATATTTCCTGCCGATTATAAATGAAATGGCATCTTCAATTTGGATTTTGTCTCTAATAAATAATTGAAGACTAATTTCTTTTTCACGCAATTGCTTTGGACCAATGAACTTCATGACATATGGTACCAATTCTACACTAATAATTAGTAAGGCGACACCAACAAACGCTTCGATAAAGAAACCAGCCCCAACAGCGATACCGATTCCAGCTGCTCCCCAAATCATCGCGGCCGTTGTTAAACCAGATATACTATCATTTCCCCGTCTAAGGATTACGCCTGCTCCTAGAAAACCGATACCAGAAACAATTTGCGCAGCAAGACGAAGAGGGTCCATGGTAATTCTTACATCGTCAGAAGCGGGAAACATATAAGCAGATTCAATTGAAACAATTGTAAGTAGACAACTCACTACAGATATTACAAGACTTGTCTTAAGTCCTACAGGTTTTCTCTTTAATTCGCGTTCAAGCCCAATTATAAGCCCTAAAATCGCTGATACTCCAAGCTTTAATAATATATCGTAATCAATATTCTCCATTGACTTCACGTCCATTATTATTGTGTTTAGTGATAATTAGAATATAGTTATTACTATTATACGATATCCCTTCCATGAAAAATAAAGAAATATTACTTATTACTAAATATAGTTGAAAAAGCTAGTTTTACTTTTCTCTTTTCGTACAGTCTTATAATATTTAAGTCCTTACTAATTACATATACATAATTGGTTGAAATTATGAGTCCACCACTTATTTGATTTATCCTTTGACAGTTGAATACTCTTTATTCCCCTTCAAATGGCTAAAGTAAATTGTTGTTTAACTTCTACCTAAAATAAATGAATCAAAAAAACTTTATAAATTATATTGCAATCATTTTCGGAACATGTTATATTAAATCTCGTCCTCACGAGTGAGTCACACAACGAAAAAAAGAAATTAAAAAAGTTGTTGACATCATCTTGATGGATATGCTAAATTAAAGAGGTCGCTTTCGAGCTTACTTAGTAGGAAAAGCTCATAAGTGAAAGAATTTGTTCTTTGAAAACTAAACAAACAAGAACGTCAACAAACAATTTTTTAGCTTTTTTATAAAAGCTAAGCCAACGTAACATTTATGAGCTAATCAACTTTCTTGGAGAGTTTGATCCTGGCTCAGGACGAACGCTGGCGGCGTGCCTAATACATGCAAGTC
>NZ_JABWSY010000019.1 GCF_013396335.1 Bacillus sp. EB106-08-02-XG196 | reverse complement strand
ATTATATCAAATTAACGCGGTGAATCATTAAAGTTTATGAAAAAATAAAAGGCTGTCGAGAGTTTCTCGACAGCCTGAAGCTTAGTCAAATTGACTAAGCTTTTTCAATAGAACAAATATAAGCTCTGCTTTTTTAGTTCATATGTTCATTTGATTCTTCATTTTGTTTTTTATCTAAGCTATCTTTTTCATCTTGCTTAAGCTTTTTCTTTGGTTCTTCTGGAGCATTTTTAGGATTAGGGTCAATCATATCTCCAGGGATTTCAGGCATAAGTCTGCCTGCCACGTCGGCAAGTTCTTCCATTATACCTTGTATGGGTCTTCCTTTTTCGATATCTTCTGCAATTTCTTTCAGACGCTGATTTGTATCTGCATCAGCCACTACGATTGCACGGGCACCATAAGGGTCTTCCTTCAGGCTTTCCGCGACTGAATATTTGATTGAGCCCACTTGAGATCGTTCAATCTTTGAATTTACATCAATACCAACAATGGCATATCTGCCAATGACAATTGCAGTTGCATCATGAACATTTGGAATACTAGTTGCAAGTTCAACTAATCGTTTGGAAACCTCCTGCCCAGTTTTCCGGTCCACATCTTCTATATAACTGTTCTTAACGTTAACCAATGATTGCTTTTCATTATTTTGAGCATTGTTACTGTTGTTACAAGCTGCAAGGACCAATACTAAAGTGGTAAATATGAAAAGCTTCTTCATTATAAAATCCACCTCCAGATAGAGTTGTATAAACGATTCACTTGTGTTCTCAGGAATTTCGTTATACTCAACTTACATTTATTGTGCGGAAATCCTTCTATCTTTATTCGAACAAACATATATTTTACCAAAGTCCTATCTAGCAATAGGTTTGTAATGAACGGATTAACAAACCAATCAACTAGAAAAAGTGGAGGCGTCGCTTTGAGTAAAATATACGTGTTAGATACAAACGTCTTATTACAAGACCCGTATTCCATATTCTCATTCGAAGATAATGAAGTAGTCATTCCTGCAGTTGTCCTTGAAGAAGTGGACTCAAAGAAAAGGTACATGGATGAAATTGGGAGAAATGCCCGTCATGTATCAAGATTAATTGATGAATTGCGAGCAGCGGGTAAGCTTCATGAAAAAATCCCTCTTGAAAATGGTGGAACGATTAGAATTGAACTTAATCATCGTGCTTTTCATGAATTACAGGAAATTTTTGTAGAAAAAACAAATGACAATCGAATTCTTGCAGTTGCAAAAAATTTATCAACGGAAGAACAGCAAAAGGAAAATGGAAAGCCAGTAATCCTTGTAAGTAAAGATACACTAGTCAGGGTAAAGGCAGACGCGATTGGATTAACTGCTGAAGACTTTTTAAGTGACAGGGTGGTCGAAATTGACCATATTTACACAGGTTTTTTGGAAGTTTTTTTATCAGTAGAATTGCTGGGTTCCTTTTATGAAAAAGGTGAATTGCTTTTATCGGAAATTGGAAAATATTCATTTTATCCAAATCAATACTTAATCATGAAAGACGCACTAGGAGGGTCTGCGTCAGCGTTAGGAATGGTCGATAAAACAAGAAAAAAGGTAAAGAAACTTGCCATAAATCAAGAACATGTATGGGGGATTCACCCGAGAAATGTGCAGCAAACGATGGCAATAGAGCTGCTGCTTCGTAAAGATATCCCGCTTATTACCTTAATAGGAAAAGCAGGGACAGGTAAAACCTTACTGGCGCTGGCATCTGGGCTAATGCAGACAGAGGACTTTAGAGAATTTAAAAAGCTATTAGTAGCAAGGCCGATTGTACCGGTAGGTAAGGATCTAGGGTATTTGCCCGGTGAAAAACAAGAAAAACTAAGACCTTGGATGCAGCCGATATTTGATAATCTTGAATACCTATTTAATACTAAAAAGCCTGGGGAATTGGATGCTATCCTTGCAGGAATGGGTTCAATCGAGGTAGAAGCTTTAACCTATATCAGAGGAAGAAGTCTGCCGAAGCAATTTATTATTATTGATGAAGCCCAAAATTTAACAAAGCATGAAGTGAAAACAATCCTTACACGTGTGGGTGAGGGCAGCAAAATTGTTTTAATGGGAGACCCTGAACAAATAGACCATCCATATCTTGACGCCTACAATAATGGTCTTACCTATGTCGTGGAACGTTTTAAAGACCAAGTAATTTCCGGACATGTTAAGCTGTTAAAAGGGGAACGATCAGGATTAGCCAGGCTGGCAGCCGATTTGCTGTAACTATGAGACAAATGAAGGTGTTAATCGCTAAAAACGGGTACCAAATTGGCACCCGTTGTTTATTATTTTATAATAAATTCTCTAACATTTTTTATCGGGTGTAATAGGTTAGAAGCATCACCGAAATAAACATGGACAGGTCCATCTTCTAAAAGTGGTTTACCACCATTTGAAAAACCTAATAGTAGATTCTTGGCCATTTCAAGAGATATCTCATGTTCTGATGTTAAAGTTTTTATGGTTAAAGAAACAGCATCGTCCTTAAGCTCTGCATTTTTTAAAAAAGGCAGGATAGGAATACCGAAACTACCTGTTAATACCTTTTCTTTCTCATATTTCTTCTCCGTTTTTAATGTTGGCGGATAGACAGCACCCTCCATGATTTCTCGGTCCCAATGTTTAGATACCGATTTAGTGTACTCCTCAAGTTCACTTTTGTGTTCAAAAGATGTAGAGAAGTATGTAGTCAAATCCACCTTTCGATCATCAAAAATCCAAACTGTGGGATCGAGAGTAATTGAATATTTTACCTTTCCAGATAGTACTATTATATTTTCCATCATTCATTCCTCCAGTTCATATCTATTAAAGTATAACGTGAAATAGAATGAATGTCATATAAGGAATATCAAGGAACTATATGCCCCTCGAGGTTATTGTTCTTGCATTTTTCTGTAGTAAAAGGTAAAATTTATAGATAAGTTGGGTTATCGCTCTGAATTGGGGGGATCAATGTTGGCGTCTGAAATGATAGTGAATCATCAGGAAAAAGCCTATGCCTTGTTACAGGCAGACGCTGAAAAAATTTTAAAGCTTATTAAGGTGCAAATGGAAAATCTCACGATGCCTCAATGCCCTCTTTATGAAGAGGTATTGGATACGCAAATGTTTGGGTTATCAAGAGAGATAGAATTTGCGGTTAGATTAGGCTTAATTGAAGTCAAGGATGGCAAAGCGATTCTAGATAAATTAGAAAGAGAATTATCTGCGCTTCATGAAGCATCCCTTAGAAAATAGCTGAAAAACTCAAACAATGATGATGTGTTGTTTGAGTTTTTTATTAACCTTTTCCATTTTCAGAATATTCCCATTCAAAAGATTGTAGTAATGTAACTTTTCCTCAACTAAATCGTTCCATTTTCTATTATAATAGCAATAACGACAATTTTAAAAACGAGGAAGTTATAACATGTTAAAAAAAATATTAAAATCCTATGATTATTCACTAATTATTGCAATCATCCTTTTGTCTTTATTTGGATTAGTTATGGTTTATAGTGCCAGTATGGCTTCAAGCGTCCAAAGATATGGAGTTGAAAGTGATTATTTTTATCAAAAACAGAAGGTCTACCTATTTGCTTCGGGTTTTATTTTTATTATCATCGCCCTGTTCCCTTACAAAATAATGAAAAGCACAAAATTTTTACTGCCAATGGTTGGATTGTCTATCGTAGGTCTTTTAGGGCTTTTTGTATTTGGACAAGTTAGAGGAAATGCACAAAGTTGGTATGACTTTGGTTTTATTAGTATTCAGCCTGCGGAGTTTGTAAAAATATCACTTATTATTTATTTGTCAGCTGTTTATGCGAAGAAACAGGCATACATTAACAAATTCAATCATGGTGTACTTCCGCCATTAGCCTACTTAGTAATCGTACTTGGATTGATTGCCTTCCAGCCAGACTTTGGTACAGCACTTATTATTGGTCTGATTGCGGGTACAATTATAATCTCTTCAGGAATGAATATTAAAACAATTACCAAATTAGTGTTGCTAGGAATGATTCTGCTATCACCTGTTATTTTAGTGCTGCAGGATGAAATTTTTTCTGAAAAACGTTTGGAACGATTTGAAGTTTTAAGTAATCCCTTCCAAGATGAACTAGATTCTGGGTTTCATCTAGCAAACTCGTATATTGCGATTGGTTCTGGCGGGGTAAATGGCTTGGGATTAGGAAAGAGTGTTCAAAAGCTAGGATATTTACCTGAATCCCACACAGATTTTATTATGGCAGTTATCGCGGAAGAGTTAGGTGTATGGGGTGTTAGTTTTGTAATCATTACGCTGGCTTATATTGTATTAAGAGGCATTTATCTTGGTCTTCGTTGTAAGGACCCCTTTGGCAGCTTATTGGCTATTGGGATATCTAGTATGATAGGAATTCAGTCTTTTATCAACCTTGCGGGTGTTTCAGGGGTCATGCCACTAACAGGTGTCCCTTTACCATTTGTAAGTTATGGAGGATCTTCACTTTTACAACTATCTATTGCAGCAGGTATTCTAGTGAACGTCTCAATGTTTGTTAGATACGAAAATAAATATAAACAACAGCACCAAGAAAAGAATAGTAGTCATCAAGATGGAAATGTATATCAATTTAGAACGTAGCGCGGGGAACAAAGTATTCCCTGCGCTTTTATCAAAATGAGATATGGGGTGCCAAAATTGACAGGACAAATTAATAAAGTGTTAGTTGCGAACAGAGGAGAAATTGCTATTAGGGTTTTTAGGGCTTGTACTGAATTAAATATCAAAACCGTTGCTATCTATTCTAGGGAAGATACTGGAGCCTATCATCGCTATAAAGCAGACGAGGCCTACTTAGTCGGTGAAGGCAAGAAACCTATCGATGCCTACCTAGATATTGATGGAATCATTGAAATTGCTAAGTTTAGCGGAGCAAACGCCATTCATCCAGGATATGGTTTTTTATCAGAAAATATTCATTTTGCAAGACGTTGTGAAGAAGAAGGTATTATTTTTATTGGACCAACATCAAGGCATCTTGATATGTTCGGTGATAAAGTCAAGGCTAGGAAGCAAGCTGAACTGGCAGGTATACCTGTAATTCCAGGCAGCAATGGACCTGTCGATAACATCGAAGAAGTTCAAGAGTTTACCTTCCATCATGGTTATCCGATTATTATTAAAGCGGCCCTTGGCGGTGGTGGACGCGGAATGCGGATTGTAAGGAGCCAAGAGGAAATGCAAGAAGCATATGACCGTGCCAAATCAGAAGCCAAGGCAGCTTTTGGAAGTGACGAAGTTTATCTGGAAAAATTAATTGAGAAACCAAAACATATAGAGGTACAAATATTTGGAGATAAAAAGGGTAACATTGTCCATTTGTATGACCGGGATTGTTCTGTACAGCGCCGTCATCAGAAAGTAGTGGAAGTAGCCCCTAGTGTGTCAATAACTGATTCATTACGGGAGAAAATTTGTGCAGCCGCAGTTAAGCTAATGACGAATGTAGATTACTTAAATGCAGGGACAGTTGAATTTCTTGTTTCTGGTCAAGACTTTTATTTCATAGAGGTAAATCCAAGGATTCAGGTTGAACATACTGTAACTGAAATGGTAACAGGAATTGATATTGTACATACGCAAATCTTAGTGGCTGAAGGTCAGGATTTACATAGTCCAATTGTCGGAATTCCTCCGCAAGAAGAGATTCGGATTAACGGTTTTGCGATCCAGTCGCGTGTTACAACAGAAGACCCGCTTAATAATTTTATGCCTGATACCGGAAAAATTATGGCTTATCGCTCTGGAGGGGGCTTTGGTGTTCGCCTTGATGCAGGAAATGGTTTTCAAGGTGCTGTCATCACACCTTATTATGATTCTTTGCTTGTGAAGTTATCTACATGGGCATTAACCTTCGAACAAGCAGCATCTAAAATGGTTCGGAATCTAAGGGAGTTTAGAATTCGGGGAATAAAAACCAATATTCCTTTTCTTGAGAATGTTGTAAGACATGAGAATTTTAGAAGAGGGGAGTATGATACTTCATTTATCGATTCAACTCCGGAGTTATTCGTATTTCCTGTTAGTAAGGACCGTGGAACCAAAATGCTATCCTATATTGGAAACGTTACGGTCAATGGCTTCCCAGGTGTTGAAAAAAAGAAAAGACCGGTGTTTTCGAAACCGCGAGTGCCTAAATTAAAATATGATGTTCCTTACCAGGACGGAACAAAACAAATTCTGGACCAAAATGGTGCAGAAGGACTCGTTCAATGGGTAAAGAATCAAAATAAAGTATTATTAACGGATACTACTTTCAGAGATGCACATCAGTCGTTATTGGCAACAAGGGTAAGAACAACCGACATTTTGCATATAGCTGAGCCGACAGCAAAGCTTATGCCGAACCTATTTTCTCTTGAAATGTGGGGAGGAGCAACTTTTGATGTAGCCTATCGCTTTTTAAAAGAAGATCCATGGGAAAGATTGCGGGTGCTTCGTGAAAAAATTCCAAATGTTTTGTTTCAAATGTTAATCCGCGGTTCCAACGCAGTGGGATATAAAAATTATCCTGACAATCTTATCAGAGAATTTGTTAGAAAGTCTGCGGAAGAAGGGGTTGACGTATTCAGAGTTTTTGACAGCTTAAACTGGGTGCCAGGAATGGAAATCGCTATTGAAGCAGTCAGGGACAGTGGAAAAATCGCCGAAGCAGCAATTTGTTATACCGGTGATATTCTTGATCCAACGAGAGTAAAATATGACTTAAACTATTATAAAGTACTAGCAAAAGAACTAGAGAATCAAGGGGCACATATATTGGGGATAAAGGATATGGCAGGATTGCTAAAACCTGAAGCAGCCTATCGACTAATATCTGAACTAAAAGCAACAATAGATATTCCAATTCACCTTCATACGCATGATACAAGTGGAAATGGGATCTTCACCTATGCTCGTGCCATTGATGGTGGAGTAGACATTGTGGATACAGCCCTAAGTACGATGGCGGGGCTTACTTCACAGCCAAGCGCAAATTCTCTGTATTACGCATTAGAAGGTAAGGATAGGAAGCCTAATGTAAATATTAATGCTCTTGAACAGCTTTCTTATTATTGGGAGGATGTAAGGAAATATTATCACGATTTTGAAAGTGGAATGGTTGCACCACATTCAGAGGTGTACCAGCATGAGATGCCAGGTGGACAATACAGTAATTTACAGCAGCAAGCGAAAGGTGTGGGACTTGGCGATCAGTGGGATGAAGTCAAGGAAATGTACACCAGGGTCAATCATATGTTTGGGGATATCGTAAAAGTTACGCCATCTTCAAAAGTTGTCGGGGATATGGCACTCTTTATGGTACAAAATAATTTATCAGAAGCAGATGTCCATAATAATGGAGACTCAATTGACTTCCCAGATTCTGTAGTTGAATTGTTCCAGGGGTATCTCGGTCAGCCGCATCAAGGATTCCCAGAAAAACTGCAGAACGTAATTTTAAAAGGGAAAAGACCATTGGAGGTTCGTCCTGGCGAGTTACTACCTGATGTGAATTTTTCAGAATTAAAGGAAGAGTTAGCTAAGGAGTTGGGACGAAACATTTCAGATATTGATTTGATTTCCTATGCGCTTTATCCAAAAGTTTATAAAGAGTATTTGAATACGGTTGACCTATATGGAAATATATCGTTTTTAGATACACCTACTTTCCTTTATGGGCTTAGGCTTGGGGAAGAAATTGAAGTAGAGATTGAAACTGGAAAAACACTTATTGTTAAACTTGTCTCAATTGGTCAGCCGCAGGCGGATGGTACACGTGTCGTTTATTTTGAACTAAATGGTCAGCCCCGTGAGATAAATATTAAGGATGAAAGTATCAAAGCAGCGGTAATATCTAGATTAAAAGCAGATCCTAAAAATGAGACACATATTTCGGCCACTATGCCTGGTACAGTTGTCAAAGTATTAGTGGATAAAGGTGAACGAGTGGAACGAGGAGACCATCTCCTAATCACCGAGGCTATGAAGATGGAAACAACCGTTCAAGCTCCTTTTTCAGGAGTAATAAAAGAAATTTACGTAAAAAGTGAGGAAGCAATTCAAACTGGAGATTTACTGCTTGAATTGGATAAATAGTCATAAAAAAAGTTGCCAAGTATAATACCCGGCAACTTTTTTTATTGTTTTTTTTGTGATCTTGATAATAAAAAGAGAAAATAACTTAGTACACCAAATAAACACGTAATAAATAATGCATGCATCAAAGCAATAAAAAGATTTAACTGAGTAAAAATAACAAGAGCTCCGGATAAAACCTGGAGAGATACTAAAGTAAACGCACTAATCCAGCCCCAATAGATAACTTTTTGCTGACGATACCTTTTTACTGCTAAATAAGTAACATATCCAATCCAAATAAAGATGAGACCAGCTGCCGCACGATGTCCCATCTGCACCCATTCAAATAGGTTAGTTGGAAGTGCGGGGCTGTCATTGATACATAACGGCCAATCACGGCAGACCAAACTTGATTTGGTATGGCGGACTAGGGCACCTGTGTAAATGACAAAATAGCTATAAATAGAAATAGAAATAATGTGAAACCCCATTCTTTTATCGATAGTAAGTTTATCTGCATCAAACTTTTTATCAATTTCAAAAATCAATAAAGTAAGCAAAAATACAGCGGCGAAAGAAATGAGTGATATACCAAAGTGTAATGCGAGGATAAAGTCAGACTGTTCCCATATAACAGCTGCAGCTCCAATTAATCCTTGTAATAGTAAAAAGAAAAAAGAAAGAAAGGAAAGGAATTTTGTTTCCCTAATATGCCCGATTACTTTCCAAGTCCAAATAGATAATATGAGTACCATAAAACCGACCGCACCAGATACTAGTCTGTGAGCAAGTTCAATAATTAATTCAGGAGTTATCTCCGTTGGCACGAACTCACCATTACATAATGGCCAAGATCTTCCGCACCCCATACCGGATTCTGTTTTTGTAACAAGTGCGCCCCCAAGTAAAACTAGTATCATTCCAATAGTAGTTGCCACAGCTAACCACTTTAAAGAACGTCGCAAACAATCACCTTCTTAAATAAAAGTCTAATAAATTTTTTTGTTAAATATTTTGTAAGTATAATGATTTGGAATATCTAGCGATAAAAGTACTACCTTATCATAACGAAAACACAGGAAAAAGAACAGAATTAAAACTGAAATTTTTGTATTACTTTTATTAAAATTTAGATTGCGGATAACTTTAGGTTAACACTATTATTATAGTGAAAACTACTACTAAATTGATAGGTGTCTGTTATAAATATAAAGATTGGTTAATTAAACTTATATATAACAACTTTAATATTTGCTTTTGTTGTCTATAACACAAAGGAAATGTTTAGATTTTGCTTAAATTAGAGTGTATATTATTATCTAAAGATTCTAATATGTAGTATAATGGGTATTAAATACTCGCGGACACAATTTAGACAAAAATTATTCAAAAAAAATTCACAAAAATACACCAAAGTGTGATTTAATATACAGAGAAAGTGTTCCTTAAATAACAATATTATAAAATAATAATAGCTTTTAAATAACTATTATAATTTGGTAAAGTTATCTATCGGGATTATAATAATAATTACAACATATTTAGGAGGGGGAAAGATGCCAAATTCAAAGGCATACGGTGAAGCAACGATTGAAAATGGCTCAACGGGTCTTAATTCACATATGGCAAAATCCACTATGTGGAAAGATTTTATGGCACTTATAAAGATTGGGATTGTAAATTCAAATCTTATAACAACTTTTACTGGCATTTGGCTGGCCCTGCATTTTAGTGGTCAAAGTTTTCTAAGCAACATAGATATAGTTTTATTTACCGTTATTGGTTCCTCCCTAATTATTGCGGGTTCATGCGCTATAAATAATTTTATTGATCGTGACATTGACCCTTTAATGGAAAGAACAAAATCAAGACCTACGGTTACGGGGAAAATAGTTCCTTCGAAGGTACTTGGATTGGGTGTTTTCTTAATTGTTCTAGGAACAATTTTTCTATTGTTTACTACCGTAACTGCAACAGTGATTGGACTGCTTGGGGTTTTTAGTTATGTTGTGCTCTACTCACTATGGTCTAAGCGGCAATTGGTATCAAACACAATTATTGGCAGTATTTCTGGTGCTGTACCACCTTTAATCGGCTGGGCTGCAGTTGATGGAAATCTTGATATGATGGCATGGGCTCTGTTCATTATTATGTTTATTTGGCAGCCACCCCATTTTTATGCACTAGCGATGAGGCGGGTAGAAGAATATAGAGCTGCGGGAATCCCGATGCTTCCTGTAGTAAAGGGATTTAAAACAACCAAGATACACATCTTAATATGGGTAGCTGCATTATTGCCGACACCTTTATTACTTACTTCATTAGGAATCCCATTTCTAATTTTGGCAACCGTGTTAAATATCGGTTGGCTTGTATTAGGGATTTATGGATATAAGATCAAAGATGATATTAAGTGGGCAAAACTAATGTTTGTGTATTCATTGCAATACTTAACGATTATTTTTGTCGCAATGGTCATTGTCACATTGGTTTAGCTAGAATGTTCTTTCTTAAATAAGGGAAATATATATATTTAAGAAAGAATACTACTACATACATTTTTGATCACAGAAAGTATCAAAGAATTCATTTAGCGAAAGAGGGGTATGATTTAGCTATGAAAAGGCTTGCAAAATGGCGTTTAATTTCGATGTTTGCGATTCTTTCGCTTATCCTTTCAGGATGCGGCGAACCGTTCCTATCGACGTTAAGGCCAGCTGGTGAAGTTGCGCAAATTCAATATGATTTGATGGCACTAAGTACATGGATTATGGTAGGGGTTATTATAGTTGTAATGGTAATCTTCTTTATCGTCTTGTTTAAATTTAGACGTAAGGATGAAAAGATTCCAAAGCAGGTAGAAGGAAGTCACAAACTTGAAATTATTTGGACTGTTGTACCAATTTTATTATTATTACTTTTAGCAGTTCCAACAGTATCTGCAACATTTAAATTAGCAGATGTTTCACCAATGGATGATAAAGATTCAGACGCGCTTGTCATCAATGTCCGCTCTAATTTATATTGGTGGGAATTTGAATATCCAGGCCAAGGTATTGTGACTGGACAGGATTTAGTGGTTCCAACAGATGAGAAGGTATATTTTAATTTAATATCTTCTGATGTTAAACACTCATTCTGGGTTCCTGCCGTAGGTGGTAAGCTTGACACAAATACTGAAAATATTAATAAATTCTGGTTAGAGTTTGATAGCAAAAAGGCTGAAGAAGCTGGGGATTTATTTTACGGTAAATGTGCGGAGCTTTGTGGACCATCACATGCATTAATGGATTTTAAAGTTAAAACCATGAGCCGTGATGACTTCGAAAACTGGGTTGCAGATATGAAAGATGTTGAAGAACCAAAATTAGCAGAAACAGAAAGTGCTCAACGTGGTCAAGAAATCTTCAATAATAGTTGTATAGGCTGCCATGCTGTTACACCTGCAAATAGTACACCGCCAGAAGCAAGACGTGCTCCGAATTTAACAAACTTTGGAGAACGTTCTCGTATAGCAGGTGTATTGGATCACAGTGAAGAAGACTTGAAAAAATGGCTTACAGATCCTGAAAAATACAAGCCAGGCAACTTAATGACAGGTAGTTATTCTTTAACAGAAGAACAGATTAATGATGTAACAGAATATTTAATGGGATTAAAAGTCCAGGAATAATAGGGGATTCGGTAGAAAGGGAGGTAAAAAGCGTGAGTACCTACGCACAAAAAAAAGGATTCGGCGCGACTTTATGGGATTATTTAACGACTGTTGACCATAAAAAAATCGCCATCCTATATCTGATTGCAGGTGGATTTTTCTTTGTAGTTGGCGGACTAGAGGCTGTGTTTATCCGCATCCAGCTTGCAGTACCAAATAATGATTTTGTTAGTGCAGGATTATTCAATGAAATTATTACCATGCATGGAACAACAATGATATTCCTTGCAGCCATGCCGCTAGTTTTTGCTTTTATGAATGCCGTAATGCCATTGCAAATTGGAGCGCGTGACGTCGCATTTCCGTTTGTCAATGCATTAGGATTTTGGTTATTCTTCTTCGGAGGAGTGTTTCTAAACCTTTCATGGTTTTTTGATGGTGCACCTGATGCTGGTTGGACTTCTTATGCGTCCCTTGCAATGGCCTCCAAAGGTCATGGCGTTGATTTCTACGTATTGGGTTTACAGATATCAGGTCTAGGGACACTGATTGGTGGTATTAACTTCTTAGTAACAATCATTAATATGCGTGCTCCAGGAATGACATATATGAGGATGCCATTGTTTACATGGACTACTTTTGTCACTTCTGCACTAATTCTATTTGCATTTCCACCACTAACAGTCGGTCTAGTATTAATGATGTTTGACCGTATGTTTGGATCGAACTTCTTTGTAACAACTATGGGTGGTAACACTGTAATCTGGGAGCATTTATTCTGGATTTTCGGACATCCAGAAGTATATATTCTAGTACTTCCTGCTTTTGGTATTTTCTCGGAAATCTTTTCAATGTTCTCAAGAAAACGTTTGTTCGGATACTCTTCGATGGTATTCGCAACTGTATTAATCGGTTTCTTAGGCTTCATGGTTTGGGCTCACCACATGTTCACTACTGGACTTGGGCCAGTAGCAAATGCGATTTTTGCTGTTGCGACTATGGCAATTGGTGTACCAACCGGTATTAAAATATTTAACTGGTTATTAACAATGTGGGGCGGAAGCGTTAAATTCACCACTCCAATGCATTATGCTGTAGCCTTTATTCCATCATTCGTTGCCGGCGGGGTAACAGGGGTAATGCTTGCATCAGCAGCAGCTGACTATCAATACCATGATACGTATTTCGTAGTCGCTCACTTCCATTACGTTATCGTTGGCGG
Organism: Bacillus sp. EB106-08-02-XG196; assembly: GCF_013396335.1. GTDB lineage: Bacteria > Bacillota > Bacilli > Bacillales > Cytobacillaceae > Neobacillus. The sequence continues at coordinate 115,399 of NZ_JABWSY010000019.1, read as the reverse complement.
TGTAGTATTTGCGATTCTCGCAGGAACTCACCTTTACTGGCCGAAAATGTTTGGAACAATGTTAAATGAAACATTAGGAAAAATCACATTCTGGTTATTCTTTATTGGTTTCCATATGACGTTCTTTATTCAGCACTTCTTAGGTTTATGGGGAATGCCGCGTCGTGTATTCACATACCTTCCGGGCCAAGGATTTGAACTTTCAAACTTAATTAGTTCACTGGGTGCAGTATTCATGTCATTAGGTGTGCTCGTCCTTTTATACAATGTCATCATGACATCAGTGAAAAATGTGCGCGTTGGAAATGATCCATGGGGAGATGGAAGAACACTTGAATGGGCAATACCTTCACCGCCGCCATTCTATAACTTTAAACAGCTTCCATTGGTTCGTGGTTTAGATGCTTACTGGTTAGAAAAGATGGAAGGCAAAAAAGGAATGACTCCTGCAGAACCGTTAGGCGATATTCACATGCCTAATTCATCATTCCTGCCATTTGTAATTGCTTTCGGTTTATTCGTTGCAGCATTTGGTGCATTGTTTAACATGGATGATAAAGCATGGTCAGTACCAGTTCTTATTATTGGTTTATTGATCACCTTTGGAGCTATGTTCTTACGTTCTGTTAAGGATGACCATGGGTTCCATATTCATAAAGAAGAATTGATTGATGACGAGGATAAGGGGGTTAAGGCATAATGCAAGCAGAAGATAAATTAACGTATGAAACATGGCCTGCAGAGCCTGAAAAATCAACCCTTGAAGCAAAAAATAAATTTTTAGGCTTTTGGTTCTTCCTAGGTGGAGAGACGGTGCTTTTTGCTTCTCTCTTTGCTACCTACTTAGCACTTAAGGACAAAGTACCTGATACAACACATACATTAGCGAAAGATTTGTATGACTTGCCTTTGACATTTGTAGCTACAATGCTTTTATTAACAAGTTCTTTAACAAGTGTTTATGCTATGTATCACATGAAGAACTTTAATGCTAAAAAAATGAATCTTTGGTTAATACTTACCTTACTTTTAGGTTTGGGCTTCCTTGGATTAGAGATTTATGAATTCACCCACTATGTGCATGAATATCATCATACGTTTACAAGCAGTGCATTTGGATCTGCTTTCTACACATTAGTTGGTTTCCACGGTGGTCACGTTGCATTTGGTCTATTATGGATTACAACATTAATTGTTCGCAATTATAAACGCGGTTTGGACCTTTACAATGCTCCTAAATTTTACGTTGCAAGTTTGTATTGGCACTTTATTGACGTAGTTTGGGTATTTATCTTTACAGTAGTTTATTTAATGGGAATGGTGGGATAAACTGATGGCAAATTCACAATTAAATTCAGGGAATCCAAGAGTTGACATTGAATATCGTCGAAAAAAAAGCGCTGAAGAAATGAGACATCAAGTTGTATCTTTTGCTTTGATGATTTTCTTAACGTTAATTGCTTTTGCTGTAGTAGCTGTTAAAGGATTTTCGGCTTGGTTTATCGTGCCGTTTATTCTTTTACTAGCGATTGTTCAAGTTATTTTCCAGCTTTACTATTTCATGCATATGAGTCATAAAGGACATGAGGCACCATCTTTGTTTCTTTATTCAGGCTTGCTTGTTGGCTTAGTGACAGTGTTAACATTTACAACAATTATTTGGTGGTAAACAGTAAAGAAAATCGGCGTATGCCGATTTTCTTTTTATAGGAAACTTGTTTTATTTCTTTGTCAGACGTCGAATAACGTATATAATATAATTTTGATTTAACTACTATTTAGAGGTGATATGCGGTGCTTACATTAGGTATTTTTGGCTTTAAAGCACTTTGGAGCCCGTACTTTCTATTATGTCTGCTTGCAATAACTGCAGTATACTTTTTAATTACAATTAAATTCCGCCGCAAGTTTGTTGATAGTGAACCACTAACAACGAAGCAAGCGGGGTTATTTTTGCTATCGATTTCACTAATCTATGCTATAAAAGGGTCTCCATTAGATTTAATGGCTCATTTAATGTTTTACGTCCATATGATTCAAATGGCAGTCCTAGTGCTTGTCATACCGCCAATATTTATCTTTGGTATTCCGGTTTGGATTTGGAGAAAGCTTTTCAAAGTAAGGCTAATTAATGCTTTGTTTAAGTTTTTCACAAAACCACTTATAGCATTAATTGTTTTTAATGGATTGTTTTCTTTTTATCATATACCAATGATTTTTGACCGCGTTATGCAAAACTTCTGGTTCCATGCTGGCTACTCGTCTCTTCTTTTTATTGTTGCGATTTTGATGTGGTGGCCGTTAATAAACCCCGTTCCAGAACATCAAAGATTAAGTGGATTAAAAAAGGTTGGTTATATTTTTGCGGATGGTATCTTAATTACTCCAGCATGTGCCTTAATCATATTTGCACCCGGCTCCATCTATGCAACCTATTCTGATCCCGAAGTATGGGCACAGGTGATGAGTCTTTGTGTGGGACCAGCAACATTTGCAGGTTTGAGCATTAGTGGTCCAGAGTTATTTAGTTCGATGTCATTATTACATGATCAGCAGCTCGGTGGAGTTTTAATGAAGATTATTCAAGAAATTGTTTATGGTGTAATCTTAGGACATGTATTCTTTGAATGGTACCGAAAGGATAAGGCTGACTCTGATAATGAGCTGAACCAGTCGACTCTGAAGCCTTCGCTTATCGAATAAATCTCCCAATTGACTGGGAGATTTTCTTTTTATTGAAAAAAAGGGATAACTAAACTAAAATTATTGTAGAAAATATAAAAAAGTGAGGCTAATTCCATGAATTCCCTAGCAATATTACCTACGATAAGTACCAGCTTTATCGTTTTAAGTGCTATTACGGTAGCGATTGGCTGGTGGCAAATTAAACAAAGGAAAATAGAAGCACATAAAAAGACAATGTTTACAGCTGCAATATTTGCACTTATTTTCTTTATCATTTATGCATCAAGAACTATTTTTATTGGAAATACGGCCTTTGGCGGTCCAGACAATTTAAAAATTTATTACACAATTTTTTTAATTTTTCATATCACTTTAGCAACCACTGGAGCAGTTTTTGGAATTGTGACACTCTATACAGGTTATAAAAATAACTTAACCAAACATCGAAAACTAGGTCCGATTACAAGTGTCATTTGGTTTTTTACAGCTATCACTGGTGTGGCCGTATACTTATTACTTTATGTTTTTTACACGGGAGGAGAAACAACCTCGACGATAAAAGCAATATTAGGAATATAAAAGTGCCTGCAATGGCACTTTTTTGTATTATTATGAAAGGAATTTCTGGCTATTAAGAGAAATATTTTAATAAAGGGAGTGATGGACTTGGAAATCAAAGAACTTGAGGAAAAGGATTATTTAGAATCACTTAAGCTATCAATGTATGCTTTTCAATACAAAGTACCTGAGGATCGTGTTGCTCAAAGACTAGAAATGCTGAAACGACATACAGTAATAGGAGCGTGGGAGGATAATAGTCTTTGTGCCAAGCTTCATATAATACCTTATCATATTAATATGAAGGATAAACAATGGAAAATGGGTGGTATAGCAGGGGTTGCAACATATCCTGAATTTAGAAGAAACGGGTATGTAAAAAGGTTAATAATAACAGCATTAGAAAGAATGCGATATGAAGAGCAATTTGTTTCACTATTACACCCCTTTGATATTAGCTTTTACCGAAAATTCGGCTGGGAAGTATTTACTGAAAATAAGAAGCTGCTTATTGAGAAAAAGGATCTTAAGTTTTTAGAAAATCAGCCTGGCTCCATTAAGCGGTTTACAAAAGACAGCCATCATCCTGATATAGAAGCCGTTTATGCTCAGTACAGTAATAATTATATGGGGATGCTTGTTCGTGAGAAATCGTGGTGGACGAATAACATTTATGGTGAGGGTAAGATTGCCGTTTACTACAACAAAAATGATGAACCAATAGGGTACATCTTATTTGAAGTAAAAGAGAGTAAAATGGAAGTTGAAGAGTTTGTTGCGTTAAATAGAGAGGCAAGGTGCGGATTGTGGAATTTTATTTGTCAGCATGACTCTATGGTTGATAACGTCAGCATACTAACTTCAAACCATGAGCTTTTGCCATTTATCATGCATCAACCAAAAGTAAAGATGGAGGTTACTCCCTATTTTATGGCACGTGTTGTCGATGCTGAGCAATGCCTAAATAAATATCCTTTTAATAACATCAATAATAAGGTATTCCTGCACATTGAAGATGAATATGCGCCTTGGAACAATGGCACCTATCTCCTTAGTGATGGAGAAGTAAAAGTTTATAAAGACAAGCAAGGAAGTAATTGTGTTCAGCCTCCTAAACGAGGTGTAAGATTAGATATTAATTCATTGACCGCGTTACTATTTGGTTACAAACGCCCTGCAGAATTATTTGAACTAGGTTACATACAGTGTCAAGAAACAGAAATAGAAGTTTTAGAAAAACTGTTCCCACAAAACAAGCCATATTTTTATGATTTCTTTTAAATAGGCTATGTTATGATTCATTGTTGATTTTCGTGTAGGGTTGATCATTCATAAGCGGAGAATTTCCGGCTATTGATATAAAGGAACCTTAAGAAGCCGATATAAGCGGAAATATTCCGGTTACCTGCTTTAAATAAGACAAAATCCAATGATTTGGATACCATAAGCGGAAAAACTCCGCTTATTTTCCAAACACAGTAAAATCAACATTCAGCTTGAACGCAGCCCAAATAAAAAAAGACGCATGAATGGTATTCATGCGTCTTTTTGCTTACAAAGCAAATTTATCAACTTCGGATTTTACACCCTCAAGAATTTTCTTGCATTGATTTACTAGCGATGTTGGGAAGTTTTCCCCTTCACCATATTCTACTCCGTGAGGATAATAATGTTTACCTAATAATGGCGTTATTAACTCGATAACGGCCTTATTAGAATCAACATTTCCTTCTACAGCAAAGCCTTGAACTCGTAAGTAAAATGTTCCTTCTTTTAACTCAAACTTACGGTCGTATGTAACACGGTCGTAATCCCACTGACCTTCTCGAACTAAACCGTACTCAAGCATTACATCATCTAAACGGTTTAAATCAGCTTTCATCTTTTCATAGCCAGTATTCTCGAATCTCATAATTAGTCCCTCCTAGAAACAATGCCTAACCTAAGCAAATTAATTCAATTTAATAATAGTTGAAAATGTGTAAACTTGCAATGAATACATCATCGAATAAATCATTCCTTTTTGGTAAACATAAGAAAATGGTAAAGCAAAACTATGTAAAAATGGGGGCGTAGAATTGGAAAAGATACGTGATATTATGACAGATAATGTAGAGTGTTGCACGTTGTTGGATAATGTTTTTGAAGTGGCAGTAAAGATGAAGGAATTAAATGTTGGAGCTATTCCCATTGTTGACAAGGATAAGCTTGTAGGTATGATTACCGACCGTGATATCGTGGTGAGAGGCGTTGCTGAAAAACACCCAGGTTCAACAAAAGTGGAAGATATTATGAGTAGTAAACTTGTAACAATATCTGCAGACTCTACAACCAAGGAGGCGGCAAATTTAATGGCAGAGAACCAAATTCGCCGGCTCCCTGTTGTCGAAGGGGATAAATTAATTGGTATTGTTTCTCTGGGAGATTTTGCAATTAGAGAATTGACAGATGATCAAGCGAAAGAAGCACTTACAGAAATCTCAGAGCAAAATTATAATGGGGTACAACACTAATAGGAAGAACAGATACATCAAAATGGTGTATCTGTTTTTTTACATAAATTATATTTTTCTGACAAGTTTAATATTCTCTATTACTTACAATGATAATGGTGATATAATAATTAAAATAAGACATATTATGAATGAAATGTAATAGAGAGGGTGAATACAACTGCGTACTCTCTTCAGAATCCTCATCCTAGCGTCGATTTTCGTGACCATTGGTTTTTATGCAAGTATAAATGAAAATGGCGATAATGAAGTTTTAATTACTGATGAACATACGTTAGAAATGAACAATTCATTATATCAAAATCGGGAAAATAATATCCAAGAGAAAACGTCTGGTGAACATCCAAACAGTGGTATGGGCTTACTCGTTGGTCAAAATCTCACCTATTTAAAAGGAATCCTAGGTGAACCACAAAGAATCGATGAATCTTTATATGGGTATCAATGGTATATTTATAATACTGACTACTCCCGTTATGTCCAGGTTGGTGTGGAGAATAACAAAGTGGTAACGGTATTTGCAATAGGCGATAATTTGGATGTTTCACCATTTAAAATAGGACAGCCAATTGAGGAAATTTTTAATACGCAGTCTATTGATACAAATATAGATATTGAGTTTAAGGGGAATTCTTATCGTTTTGAATTGAATGATACTGATTTGAATATTCGTCCATTAATAAAATTGGGAGATGTTTTTGCCCAATTATATATAGACAAATTTACTGGCAGCCTCTCCAGTGTACGCTTTTTGAACGATGAAACCTTAATTAAACAGCGTCCCTACGAACTAGTCTATAGCGGTGAATTAATTGAAGCGCTTGAGCCTAGTGAAGAGATGTGGAGAGTCATTGAGGAAGGAACTGAGAAAGAAATACATGATATCACCAATGTTATGCGGATAAGGCATAATGTGAAAAGTTTAAAATGGGATGAGGAGACATCAGAAGTAGCCTATGGTCATAGTAAGGATATGTCAGATAACAATGACTTCTCCCATACCTCTAAGAAGTTTGGCAGTCTTTCCGATAGACTAGAGGCTGCTAGAGTTGCCTATAAGTCTGCTGGTGAAAATATTGCTGCTAATTACACTGATGGTCCTGCAGTGGCCGAGGGCTGGTTAAATAGTAAAGGTCACCGGGAGTCATTATTAAATGAGGATTTCACTCACCTAGGTATTGGAGTGTATCAAAAATATTATACACAAAACTTTATTCAAAAATCTGAGGATTAGATAAAAGTAAAAAGGTGACTAGCTAGTCACCTTTTTACTTTTTATCTATATGCACCAGTTGGTATTCGTTAAAATGAAAATGATTTCCTTCCCAGCTGCCATATATTCTTAATACCTCCCCAACCGAAAAAGTATCAATTTCAATATTATTTCTGATTGGGATTATTTTTTTAGCTTTTATTAATTTTGTTTCGGTTTGGACTGTAAGTTCATATAAAAGTATGTACCGATGATAATAAAAACGTTGTTTTTCTTGGTTAATACTTTTTATTTCACCGGTCAGAACCGCTTCTTTTGCTACATCAGCAGCTGCTAGCCACTTACTATCATTTAGTTTCATTTCTTTTCTAGTAAACCAAAAGAAGTAAAGGCAAAGAATGGGAATGACAACCGCAGTAACCATTTTGTTCTTTCTCCTCGTTTACCCTATTTTTGAATAATAAAAAACGTTCCTGTTGCATGGGCTATTTTTTTTCCGTCCGAGCGGAAAGCTTCTCCTGAAATCACAACCGTCTTGCTGCCGTGATGAATGATTTCAGCTTTACAAAGGAGTGAGTCGCCTATTCCAGGAGCAATATAATGGATATTCAATTGATTTGTTACCGCTCCATAACCTTCTGGGAGGATGGCATTTATAACTGTCCCCATAACAGTATCAAGCAGAGTGGCAGTGATTCCTCCATGAACCATATCTAATGAATTATTCCAAACGGCATTTAATGGCACAGTGATTTCACAGGTTTTCTTTTCTTTATCTATTTTTCTCTCCATATGTATGAGCCCATCAATATATTGTGTATACTTTTTATCAATTTTCTTTTGAAATCCTTCTAATAAATAGGCAAGTGCATCTAAATCCTCTTCAGATCCTTTTTCAATACAATTGTTTAATAATTCATGTAGTGCATCTTTCATCAGTAATCCCTCTCTCGTTTCTCATTCTGAAGTCATCTTACCATTATAAATATAATTTTTACAGCAAGTAGTTTTTTCACAATTTTTAATTTAGCACATATCGTATAATAGGCACATTGGATTTGGGCAGGGGTGAAGTATTATGCAAAAAAATTTACATCCTTCCGTGATTAAATTTAAAGAGTTTGTGAAAAACAACCCGGCGTTAATTAAGGAAGTACGGAATGGGAATTCAACTTGGCAGGAGTTATATGAAGATTGGTATCTACTTGGAGAAGAAGATAATCGTTGGGAAACATTAGGGGTTAAAACTAGTCCTAGTGCTGAAAAGGAAGAGGATAAAAATGGAGACTGGATATCAACAATCCTTGGAACCGTACAAAAAATGGATCACAATCAAATTCAGCATTATGTTAATAACTTAAGTCAAGCGCTAGGGGCTATTCAAGGCGTACTTTCCCAATTTCAGGGCAGTCAACCTAAACAGGCCCCATTAAAAGTTGAACACAAACATCCTTTTTCATTTCGTAAAGACTAACAGAAGGGAAAGTTTCCATGAGAAGAGATGTACTAGAATATTTAAATGGCCAAAAAGAATTAAAGAAATTTATACGAGAACAGCCGCTATGGTATCGAAAGTTATCTAGGAACCCCTATGATTTGCAGACTTTAGAAATTGAGTCACTTCATTACTATAAAAAAACCATTCCACACAAGGTTGAGAAATTTACAAATAATGTACAAATGGCATCCATGATGTTTTACATGCTTCAGTCTATGAAAGACCAAGATTGATGATGGACCACTTAGCTTGTGGTCTTTTTTTCGTTAGGCTGTGTTAAAGGTAACTGTTGATCTTAGAACTCTGTTGATTTGTGCGGAAGGCGCGAGACTCCTGCAGGAGGACGGGACAGGGGAGACCCCGCAGGCGCTTTAGCGTCGAGGAGGCTTCCCGAACCGCCTGCGGAAAGCGAAGCGCCTCGGGACAGGCAGAGACGGCCTGTCCCTGCGGTGATTATTCGAGGTAGCATTCCTTAGTGGAGCACAAATCAACAGCCCAATTTAACACAGCCTTTCGTTAAAAAAGTAAAGAGTAAAAAAAATAAACGAGGTGAACAATACAGGTAAAAGGAGTGATGATTTGAAAAAGTACATGGAATTAACCATTCTTTCTATATTTTTAGTTAGTATCCTTTCTGGCTTCCAAGGTTCAACTGCATCACCGGTATTCAGTGAATATTCGGACAAGGCGCCCTCGTTTTTTGTTCAATCCAAAACGAATGGCAAAGATGTATTTGTTGAATGTATTTTATCTGGAATCAGCTTTCGGCAATCAGATCAAAAGGGTCAGAAAGTAGGTAAGCTGGTAGTTTGGGTAGATGGGAAAAGAACGAGGGAGGTAAACGCAGCAGCCTTTATCATTAAAGGTCTTCCTCCAGGGGAACATGAGGTTAAATTGGAGGTTGTAGATTTGCACAACAAATCATACGGATTAACAAATGAGTTCTTGGTAAATATCCCTAAGTAGTAGTTTATTTCACTTTCAGCATACATTCATGTTAAAATGTGAATGGAGGTGGGCTTACATGCTAGCTACATCAGAAAGAGTAGAACTATTAGAATACGCTGAGGAATTAGCACAAATGGTTTTTGAATCTGACATTTTAGAACAATATCAGATTTGCCTATATAAGATGCAGTCGAATAAAGAAACGCAAGAGAAGATTAACCGTTTTGTAAACCTTAAGGAGCTTTATGAAGAGGTGCAGCGGTTTGGCAAATATCATCCAGATTATAAAAGGGTAATGAGTCAAATTCGTGAATATAAACGGGATATGGACTTAGATCCACATGTAGCTGAATTCAAATTAGCAGAAAATGACCTGCAAAATCTGCTCGATGAAATCAGTATGCAGGTGGGAGGGGCAGTTTCTAAACATATTAAGGTTCCTACAGGAAACCCATTTTTCCATTCTGATTCCCATGGCGCTGGCTGTGGCGGTGGTGGAAGCTGCGGTTGCTCAGCATAAAAATTCGGCTTAATTCTGATTAAGCCGTTTTTTTACCTTTTTAACCGCGTACAATCAACGCATAGGTTCCCGCAGCAAAACATTTTTTCTTGAGGTACATAAAACCGGTGCCGATAAACCAAAAGAACTCCATCCTGCCTCACAAAAATTGTTTCACTGTGCAAACGGTGACCCTTCATTGCTACAATGGAACACTTGATAATGAATTCCTCAAGAGTCTGCTGAGATAAATTAGGGGTTATGGTAATATATAAAAACGGGATTCCAGTTATTTTTTTCCAGTGTACATTTGTAATACTTTTATTCGTTGAGAGTTTCTTAATAAATAGCTGCCAAATTGGCTCTAAATCCATATGAATCACCATTATCCTTTGGAGTTTTGGTAAAATTACCGAATCATCAGTAAAGTTTGAATTGAAAAAGAGAGTTTTAATATGCTAGACTTATTAAAATGATGGTTTATTGAAGGGGAAAATAAGTATGTTCGTTCAAAGGCAAGGATTGGTTATTTGGCTATATTCCTTAAAGCAAGCAAAGATGTTAAGACGTTTTGGGAATGTTCATTACGTTTCAAAAAAATTAAAATATGTTGTACTTTATTGTAATCAAGATGAACTTGATGTGATTATGGAAAAAATAAATTCCTTTTCATTTGTTAAGAAAGTAGAACCGTCATATAAGCCTTTCTTAAAGATGGAATTTGAAAATTCATCACCAGATAAAGCAAAAGAATATGATTATAAAATGGGTATATAAAAAAGCTTCAGCGCAAACGCGCTGAAGCTTTTTTAATGTAACGGTTTTATATAATGATTTAGTCTCAATATTGCAATTAAATGTTGATAGTACAAGTCTTTTTCATGGAAAATGGCAGATGGTTTAACTGATAATTGAATGATTTGCTTTCCAAGTTCCTCTGCAGTCTGCTGAAATAAATCATATCTTTTATTCGGAGTAAAGTTTGGATTAGGGATACCTTCACGGCAAATATAAAGTGCTTGGAATTTTCCAGGATCTGTGAGCTGCAAAACGACTGCAAGAGATGTCACTTGCTTATCATTCTTTTCTGTATGAAATGCCATCATATGAAGAAGCCGGTGTTGATTAGCCTTCGCTAGTTCAAGTAACTCATATATATCCGAATAACCCTCACCTAGTTCAATAAAGCGTTGTATCAAAGATAACTCTCCTTTGTTTAAGAATTTATTCCATACTTTATCATATTTTTGGATATAAAGCTTTAAACAAAAGAAAAAACCCTGCAGACATACATCTGCAGGGTCCTTCTACATCCTCGATAAAGGATAGAAGGCAAAGGGAGAGGAGAAACCGGAGGAAGAACTTATGGGGAAACGTAAGTCTTCTCCGCGGTTGGCAACAACATCCTCGAATTGATGTTGTTACTTACATTATTTCCACAACGCTCAAGCTTATACGTATTTAAAATAATTTTTCGCAAAATAATCCGACAAGTTGGCTAGTTTAGTCAATTATGATAGGATAATGTTAAAAATAGAATATAGAAAAAATTGTGGTGATAATATTGAGAGTCGTTTCAGGAGTTTGTAAAGGAAGAGCCTTAAAAGCTGTCCCTGGAAATACAACAAGACCAACAACTGATAAAGTAAAAGAAGCCTTATTTAATATGATTGGACCATATTTTGAAGGTGGATTAGGACTGGACCTATTCGCTGGCAGCGGTGGATTAGGATTGGAAGCGCTAAGCAGAGGTGTAGAAAAAGTCATTTTTGTCGACCGGGACGCCAAGGCGATTCAAACCATCCATGAGAATATCCAAGCATGTAAGATGGAGGATAAGGCGGAAGTGTACCGGAATGATGCAGACAGAGCATTAAAAGCCTTAGTAAAAAGGGAAATTCACTTTGATTACATATTTTTAGACCCGCCGTATAAAAAGCAGCAGTTACTCAGTTTAATGCAAAAGATTTCGGAATATAGGTTATTAAAAAATGGCGGTTACATAATCTGCGAACATAGTCATGATGTTGAATTACCAGTAAGTGCAGGGGAATTTTCACAATATAAGCATGAAAAGTATGGAATGATTGCGATTACAATTTATTCGCAGCATAGTGAGGAATAAGGGGGAGTCTTTTGTGGCTAGTATTGCTGTTTGTCCTGGGAGTTTTGATCCAATCACGTTTGGTCATTTAGATATCATCAGAAGAGGCGCAAAGGTATTTGATATGGTCTATGTGAGTGTCATGAATAATTCATCAAAAAACCCGCTTTTCAGTGTTGAGGAGCGGATAAGTCTAATAAAAGAAGTAACAAAGGATCTTCCAAATGTGAAGGTCGACGAACATTCTGGACTCCTTGTTGAATATGCTAAGTCAGTTAATGCGAATGCTATCATTCGCGGATTACGTGCGGTTTCAGACTTTGAATATGAAATGCAAATAACCTCCATGAACAGAGTGCTAAATGATGAAATTGAAACATTCTTTATTATGACTAATAGCCAATATTCTTTCTTAAGCTCTAGTATTGTTAAGGAAGTATCAAAATACAATGGCAATATTTCAGAGCTTGTACCACCTGTTGTGAAAAATGCACTAGATAAAAAATTTAACAGATAACGTAAAAAGCCTTCAGGGGAACCTAAGGCTTTTTTGGTGTTCTTACTGATTGAAAATACAAGAGCAATACATATAACGACAAGGAAAGGATGGTAATGATTGGTCCAAGTTCAATAATTTTATGGTATAAAGTATGCATCCATGTACCTTCTTCAAAAAAACTAACCGGGATTGCATTAGATGGCTGTTCTGTTTGATAGAACCGAACATAAATGGGTTTCCACAAAATAAAAGCAAAAGAACTTGCGAATATCCCTTGTGCAATTCTTGCAAAGAAGAACGGTTTAAAGCGAATATCAGTCTGTGCTAAAATACTGGCTACCTGCGCTTGAACACTAAAACCGCTAAAACCTAGGATAAAGCTTGTAATAATCGCCTGCTGGAGTAAAGTAGCGTCCCCGACACGGCTTGTTAAATCACTTCCCATTGTAATTTCAAATAATCCTGAAATGAAAGGAATACTAAGCATATCAGGAAATGATAATGATGAAAGAGCAAGATCAAAACCTTTTGCGAGCGCAGCAGTAATATGTAGATGAAAGAGAAGCTTGTTGATAACTGAAAATAATATAATAAATCCTCCAACCATTAGCAAAGTTTGAATGGAAGAACTTACGGCATCGCCTAGAAGTTTGCCAATGGGGCGGTTGTCATTTATTCTTGTTTGATGAAGTGCTGAGAAAGCAGACCTTAGTATGAATTTTCCTTGTTTGTCCTTCGCTTTATCGGGGGTTTCCCTGCCATAAAACCTCATCATAAGACCCACACAAATATTTCCTAAATAATGGGCCAATGCTAAAATGACTCCTAAATGAGGATTATGGAAAAAACCAACTGCAACCGCGCCAAAGATAAATAATGGATTTGAGGAGTTTGTGAAGGAAACAAGCCTTTCTGCTTCAATTTGGGTTAACTGACCTTCCTGGCGCAGCCTTGTAGTCAACTTAGCACCTGCCGGGAATCCAGAAGCCATTCCCATTGCCCAAACAAACCCGCCTACACCAGGAACTCTGAATAAAGGTCTCATGAGCGGCTCTAATAACACACCAATAAACTTGACTACCCCAAACCCAATTAACATTTCAGATACGATAAAAAACGGTAACAATGATGGAAAAACAATTTCCCACCACATATTAAGTCCACGGATGGAGGCTTCAAAAGACTCCTTAGGATATGCAATCATGGAACCAGCTAAAATGATAGCAGATATAGATAAAAATATTGTTTTTATTTTAGATTGAAGCAAAGAAAGAGCCTCCTCTCCGAGGGTTTTGTTATACTGTATAAATAAATAATGTTAAAATAAGGATTATTCATTTGTTTAATCATCAGGCCTTGTCCCCATATAACACAAATATACTCATATAACGCTAAATTAGACCATAAGATTGAACGAGATTCCCCTAACATATTTTGTATTGTCATAATGCTTTTAAAGCTTATGAAAAGGAGGGAATGCTATGGAGCGTCCTAAAATAGGATTAGCACTTGGTTCTGGAGGAGCACGGGGATTTGCCCATTTAGGAGTCATAAAAGTTTTGAAGGAAGCTGGAATTCCTATTCATATAATCGCCGGCAGCAGTATGGGAGCACTAGTAGGCAGTTTTTATGGGGCAGGCATTGAAATCGACCGTTTATATAAATTATCAACTGCATTTAAACGAAAATATTTTTTAGATTTTACTGTTCCGAAAATGGGCTTTATTGCAGGGAAAAGGGTGAAGGATTTTATTAGGGTTTTTACTCACGGTAAAAATATTGAGGATTTATCCATTCCTTTAGGCATTGTAGCAACCGATTTACTTACTGGTGAAAAAGTTGTGTTTAAGCAAGGTCCCGTGGCGGAGGCTGTCAGAGCAAGTATAGCTATCCCTGGAATTTTTGTCCCTGAAAAATATAACGGAAGAATCCTGGTGGATGGTGGAGTGTCAGATAGGGTTCCAGTATCCGTTGCGAAAGAAATGGGTGCAGATATTGTGATTGCTGTTGACGTATCGAGGGTAAAGCGTAATGCGGAAATCACCTCTATTTATGATGTTATTATGCAGAGTATTGATATTATGCAAACAGAAATCCTTATTAATCGTGAGATAGCTTCTGATATCATGATTCGTCCGCCAGTTGAGGTCTATAGCTCCCGTGCATTCACAAATATCGACGAAATCATTACTCTTGGAGAAGAAGAAACAAAAAAACAAATAGAACAAATAAAATATGTTATAGAGGGATGGAAGGGGTAAAATGCTATGAGAAGAAAAATATTTACAGGTTCTTCCATAGTTATAGCATTGCTGATGATTGCGGGCATTTTCTTTTCATTACCTTTTTATGTATCAAAACCGGGTATTGCCAAAGAACTAGCCCCCATCATTCAGGTAGACGACCGAAAAGAAGGTAAGGGCAGCTTTATGCTTACAACTGTAAGAATGGGAAGAGCCAATATCTATTCTTATGCGGAGGCTATGCTTTTTGACTATGTTGAACTCTATCCTGTGGATGACATTTTACATGAAACGGAAACGCAGGATGAATACAACGCAAGGCAGCTTCACATGATGGCAGGATCGAAGCTGAATGCAATTGAAGTAGCTTATAAAAAGGCCGGTTATCCAGTTGAATACGAATATAAGGGTGTCTACGTTGTTCAGGTAGTACCTGATATGCCAGCAGAGGGAAAATTACTTCCTGGCGATCGTATAATTGAGGTTGATGGTCGGAAATTTACATCTTCTGAAAGCTTTATCGAATTTGTTGGCAGCAAAAAGGCTGGCAATCAAGTAGAATTAACGATTATGAGGAATAATAAAACGAAGAAAGTAAAAGTTATGCTTCAGGCTTTCAAAGAGGAACCAAAGAAGGTTGGTATTGGGATTTCTTTGGTTGATGATAAGGAAATTATTGTGAATCCCAAAGTAACCGTTAAGACAGACGAGATTGGCGGTCCTTCGGCAGGATTGATGTTCGCATTAGAAATCTATGATCAGTTAATGGAAGAGGACTTTACGAAAGGCTACAAAATTGCAGGAACAGGGACCATTGATTCCAAAGGAGTAGTTGGACCTATTGGGGGGATTGACCAAAAAATTGTTGCTGCAGACAAGGCAGGGGCAGAAATTTTCTTTGCCCCAAATGAAAAGGGAATCAGTGATTCCAATTACAACTTAGCGGTTAAGACAGCAATTGAAATTGATTCCAAAATGAAGATTGTCCCGGTAGACTTAATTGATGATGCGATTAATTACTTGCAGAAATTACCTATGAAATAAGAAAGATGGTGCCTCAGGGAGGCATCATCTTTTTAATTCTACATAAATAGGCGGTTGTTTAAATTCTTGTTGTAACAGGATGTTCCCATATTGTTTTCCTAACCCGCAGGAATAAACACGTGATGCTTTAATATCGAGTAAAATATCGTTTTCTTTATAAGCTGATAGTTTTGAAATGAGTGGAAGATTAAATTGTGATTTATTTTTATTTAAGTATTCTTTTCCTCTTTTTGTCATTCCTAATAGTCTTAAATAAGAAGCTTTTTCTAAAGTACCGCTCATTTCTGTTTTTTTTGTATTGGTTAAGATATGGACACATATCCTTTGAATTCTGGTCCAAGTATAGCGTTTTGTTTTTACTTTTTCCATAAATTCTTTAAAGGTAGAGGACTCTAGTGCTGCTGCTATTAATCTGCTTTCTATTCCTTCTGCAACCTCGTAAATTTCTCTTAGTTCTTCTGGATTGCTATGGAGCAGGCGGAAACGTAAAAAACTCCAATAATTTTCCCATTCATGAAAATTCCCATATTCATTTAAATATTCTTTGAGCAATGTGCCTGTAGTATTAGGTACATATTGTTCAATGGAGCTATTGTTAGAAGTAAAGAGTGCTTTTCGTATACTTGTCGCACTTGCGATGGTCTCAGTGGCAAAGTGTTCATCATGGTAATCAGCATTTTTTCTCTTTATCGTAAGTGGAATGATTGAACTTTTTTGCAGTTTTAGCGCTTTTACATAATGAAAACCAAGGATATTATTTGGTTTATCTAAACTTAATAGGTTTTCAGTACTTGACAATGATTGAAAAGACAACGATAATGCTTTAGGGAAACTTACACCTGTTTTGATATTCATTTTTATTTTTTCATCTAAACAATCTTTATGCAGCTCCATATAATCCACTGTTTGCTGGAAGGTTGAAATATCACCGCTTTCACTTCCGAAGCATAGTGAATGACACCCGATGGCATCTAGAACCGAGACTGCACCATTTGCAAAGGTTTCAGCCTTTTGAGTAGCAAATTGATAGGGAAGTTCTAGGACAATATCAACGCCGCTAAGGAGAGCCATTTTTGTCCTATACCATTTAGAAACTAGAGCAGGTTCACCGCGTTGAAGGAAATTTCCACTCATAACAGCTACAGCAAGATCAGCATGAGCTGTTTCCTTTGCTGCTTGCAGATGATAGGCATGTCCATTATGAAATGGGTTATATTCAACAATTACACCAACAGATTTCATGAGTAAATATCTCCTTATTTTTTTAATATCATGGTAAATTTTACGGTAAACGTATTATAGCAAAAACTACCATAATAAGATATTCGTTCATAATAATGGTAAGCGGAGATTGTAAAAGGATTGAACTGGGTAAGCTAGTATGAAGAAAGTGTTTTGGAAAAAAATAAAATGAAAATCACGTTTTTAGGTGTAAAGAAAAAACATTGACAAAAATTTAATCGAAGGCTATAATTACCTTTGTTGCCTTGGGGTGATTCAATTGAAATGGACATTAAGCCAATTACAAAAATATCGAAACAAGGATTTTCTGATTGATGATACGATTAGAGTTGATGAAATTATTGAAACGGATCCATCGATTCGTGAAGTATCTCCGATGCATATTACCGGTCGGGGTGACATTGATTCAACAAAAGTGACATTTCATTTGAAAATAGAAGGTTATTTAATCTTACCTTGTTCTCGTACTTTAGTGGATGTAAAGCTTCCGATTAATGTCGACACAACTGAAACTTTCCTCTTACAAGGTTCAGAATATGAAACTGAAGAGGAAGTATATCAAGTAAAAGGGGAAGTAATTGATCTAATGCCAGTCATTAGAGAAATCCTTTTACTAGAAGTTCCAATGCAGGTGTTCTGTGAGGATGTTAATCATGAAGATGCTGCACCACAATCCGGTAAGGACTGGGAAGTTGTTCATGATCAAGATCAATCTAAGAAGATTGATCCAAGACTAGCAGGTCTTGCAAAGTTTTTTGACAAAAACAATTCTTCTTCCGAATCATAATCAGCAAAACAAGAAGCAAAGTGAAGAACCAGCATTCCTGGCCTTCATTACTTTCTTAATACTCTTTAAGGAGGTGGGAAGAATGGCTGTACCTTTTAGAAGGACTTCTAAAACTGTAAAAAGAAAACGTCGTACACATTTTAAATTAAACGTACCTGGTATGGTAAGCTGCCCAAACTGTGGTGAAATGAAACTTTCACACCGCGTATGTAAAGCTTGCGGAACATACAAGGGTAAAGACGTTGTTAACGACTAATTTCCATTAGGATAAAGCACAAGGCGCAATATGCCCTTGTGCTTTTGTCGTTACCCGAGATTTTATATACATACAAACAGAAAAGAAAGGTGGAAGCAGCTTGTCATATACCATTGAGAAAAGGGATAGTGGTTATTTATTATTTACAATCGCAAGAAGTGATAAAAGAAATGCGATTAATTATGATGTCATGCAGGGATTAACAGAAGCCATTTCATTAGCTGATGACCCTTCAATTAAGGCGCTTGTTATTACAGGGGAAGGTGACACTGCTTTTTGTTCAGGCGGTGACTTATCTGTATTCCACCAGCTTAAAACAAAAGAAGAGGCCTATGTAATGCTTTCAAAAATGTCAAAAATTCTTATTTCGATACTGACAATGACGAAACCAACAATTGCTCTTATTAATGGTACGGCCATCGGCGGGGGATGTGAGCTTGCTGCCGCCTGTGATTTCCGTTTAGCGAGAGAAGGGGTAAAAGCTGGATTTGTTCAGGGTAAACAAGCAATTACCACTGGTTGGGGCGGGGGCACGATTTTAGCAGAAAAACTACCAGCTGCAGGCAGTATGAAACTTTTAATGGAAGCTGATATTCAAACTGCTGAATATTTAAAAGAAGCCGGTTTTATAGACTTTATATATTCAAAGGACCCCATCTCTTCCTGTGAAGCCTATTTGGAGAAACTGTTAGCTGTTGAATTAAGTGTATTAGAATCATATAAAATGATGTGGATTCGAAAATGGAAGGAAAGTAAGCTTCCAGAAAGAATAGAAGAAGAAGTCAATAATTGTAGTGTTCTATGGGAAAGTGATTCCCATCATAGATATGTCCAAAACTTTATTAGTAAAAAAACGAAGAAATAAGAATAAAGACAATCTGTTAATCAGTCTATCTTTTCTAGTAGATGCATATGTATGAATAAAAACACTAGGAGGGATTTGACTTATGTCACCAACTCGCCAAGATGCATGGTCCCAAGATGAAGATTTATTGCTAGCTGAAGTTGTGTTAAGACATATTCGAGAAGGCGGGACACAGCTCCAAGCATTTGAAGAAGTGGGGAAACAGCTGTCTCGAACATCCGCTGCTTGCGGTTTCCGCTGGAATTCGTTTGTAAGGAAGCAATATAAATCAGGAATTGAACTTGCAAAAAAACAGCGGAAGGAATTAAAAAAACAGGGCGTGTCTGCGGAAAAAGATTATCAAAAAGAGTTAACCAATGAAGAGGCGGCATCACCTGCTTTATCCATGAGTGAAAGTGTTACATTCCAATCCGTGCTGCACTTCTTAGATGACCTTCATAAGAAAGCTTCTGCTGCGTCAAGCATCGAGGAGGCGAAAGAGAAGTCTATTCAAAAAATTAAAGATCTTGAAAAGAAATCTTATTCGCTTGCAGCCGAAAATGAAAGATTATCAAAAAACCTAAAAGCAATCGAGGAGGACTACCGTTCTTTAATTGAAATTATGGAAAGAGCACGAAAAATGGTTGTCTTGCAAGAAGAAGATAGACAACAAAAAGTAAAATTTCAAATGGATAAGAACGGAAACCTCGAAAGAGTTGAAAAATAGCAAAAAGCGGACAATTTGTCCGCTTTTCTTTATCTGTCTAGCTGCAGCGCCAAGGGGCTCGGGGTCATAAGCCAATCCGTCAAGAAGGTAAAGACCAACCTTCTCGCCGGCTCGTCTTATGCCTGTCGCCCCTGAGCAAGACGCTTCCGCTTTTATTCGTTATGAGCTGGTTCAACACCTTCGGGATACCATACAAGTGGGTTTTCGCCTCTGTCGCGCTCCATGTCGTATTCAACGTTTGTAAAGTTCATATGCTCCCAAAAGTTTCTTGATTGTACTCTTGGGTTTGTTTTAATTGGGAGACCCAAGCCTTTAGCAAACTCTACAAGTTCCTTCCCATAACCCTTGCCTTGATATTCTGGTAAAACCTCAAGCTTCCATAGTTCTAAATAATTTTGTGGAGGATAGAAATAACGATCAAACTTCGCATTAATTTGATATAGACTCATACGGGCTACTAGTTTGTCTCCGAAATAGATCCCGTAAAAAGGAGAGTCGCTATCATTATCAACCATATTTGCTTCTAAATCCTCGAGCATAGAAAGCTCTTGGATTCCATATTCTTTAAATTTTTTAAATTCCTCTAGTGTTTTAAAATTTACTTTTAATTTTTCAACCTTCATTACCATAATTTAGCCCCCTAAGAATTGGTTTGCATAAGAACTGTATATATTCATTTATTGCTGAATAATATGAAATGGGATTAATGATAAGATTATTCAAAATGAATTATATTTATTATATAACAAATACACGAAAAATTCTTTAAATAATTTGATTGAAGGAAAGCGTTTTCTGAATTTGCGGTATTAAAACGATGTTAATAATAATCTAAAAGTCCCGTTTCGATCTGATCGAAATGGGTTTTTTTCTTTTTTTAGGACAGACTTACAAACTAGTATCTGCTAAAATATTAGTAAAATAGATAAAAATGGGTGGATATCATGAATAATATTGGCATTGTTGGTGCTGGTTCGATAGGATTATTATTCGCGTCATACTTGGCTAAGGCTTTTTCTGTAACACTTTATACTAGGACGAGCGAACAAGCTGAAGTCATCAATCAAAAGGGAGTAATCCTTCAAAATGGCAGAATTCAAAGTCGGGTCCACGTTAAGGCTTTTCCAATTTCAAAGTGGAAGGGTACTGAAGAATTAACGATTATTGCTGTGAAACAATATCAACTTCATTCGATAATTGACCATTTAACTAAATTCGATTGCAGCCCACAAAATCTATTATTTTTACAAAACGGTATGGGTCATTTAAAATTAATTGAAAAAATCGATGCCGCTGCCATTCTTGTTGGGTCCGTTGAGCACGGAGCAAGTAAGGTGAATTCAAATACGGTACGTCACAATGGTGGAGGAGCTGTTAATGCAGCTCTATATAAAGGTAAATCTGAAATTCTAATGGAGCTTGCGGAGGCATGCGCACCTATACATTTTCCTATTACAATCAAAGACAATTATTATCAAATGATGGTAAATAAATTAATTGCTAATGCAGTAATTAATCCTCTAACGGCAATTCTTCAAGTCAAAAACGGGGAATTAATTACAAACACTTTTTATTTTGCTGCCGTGAAAAAACTATTTCTTGAAATTGCCTTTATTTTAAACTTAGAAGATCCTATTAGGAAGTTTAGAGATATGATTAGAATATGTAAAAAAACAGGTGATAATCAGTCCTCTATGCTAAAAGATTTGGAGGCAGGAAGAAGGACTGAGGTAGACGCGATTCTTGGTTTTTTGTTAGATGAAGCAAATAAACAACAAAAGAAGGCAATAAATATTGAGAATTACTATTATTTATTAAAAGGGAAAGAAAAGGCTAGGGAGGGAGTTAATTGAATTCATTTATTTCATCAATCATCACTATTTTCTTAACAGCACCTCTACTCGGGTTTTTCATCATTTTTGTATTAAATAAGCTAATTACTAAAAACGCTCGAAAGTCTTTTCATAAAGCCTTGGACTACTCAAACATTTTATTTATCTTGGCCGTTCATTTTTTATTAATAACCATCTGGGGAAAATCATTTTTCTGGTTGATCCTGCTATTATTAATTATTATTGCAATGGTTTTTGTGGTAATACATTGGAGAATAAAGGGCGAAATTATCTTTACGAAGGTGTTTAAAGGCTATTGGAGATTTAATTTTCTAATCTTCTTTTTAGCTTATATAACCCTAACTTTATTCGGTATATTGCGGAGTGCGGTAACTTTTACATTTTCCTAAGCAAAGATTTTTTTAATTAGGATAGATGATGTTATACTCATATGGAATGAATACGGTTGATTAGAAAGGAAGTACTTAAATGGAGATTTTAGATCTCTCATTATCAGCAACTAACCGATTTGCTTCTAATTATCTAGAGCAATCTCCTGATATTTTGTCTTTTTTTCATTATCGGTTTAATGACTTTGGCGAAGATCAGAAAAGATTGGATGAATTAAGTAATCGAAGCTTTCCGCGTGAAGAAGTAGCTGATCACATTGAGAAATTCATGGAGCGTTTTCCAACATCAGAGGCAGTAAATAACTCGCTTGCAAAACTAAAACAATTGAATAGTGTAGTTGTCATTGGCGGTCAACAAGCAGGAATACTTACTGGACCTCTTTATTCCATACATAAAATCATTTCAATTATTAAATTGGCTGAGGAAAAAGAGAGACAGCTTGGAATTCCCGTTGTGCCTGTATTCTGGATTGCAGGAGAGGACCATGATTTTCATGAAGTTAATCATCTGTTTATGCCGGTAGAGCAAAGAGTAGACAAATGGTCTTACCCAGAAAAGGTTAAACAAAAGAAGATGGTCTCGGATATTAACCTGAATAAAGAAATTTGCAGGGAATGGGTAAATAATCTTATTGAAAATTTTGGGGAAACGAACCATACAAAACAATTAATTCGTTTTGCTGAAGAAGCGTTATTGAAATCAACTACATTTGTTGACTTTTTTGCCAATATTGTTATGGAACTTTTTAAAGATTATGGCTTATTAATCGTGGATTCAGGTGACAGTAATTTCCGTCTCTTACAAAAAGAAAACTTCTCTAAACAAATTGAACACCATAGGGAAGTTACAAATAATTTACTTGAGCAGCAAAGTGTAATCGGCAAAAATGGGTTTCCTATCACAATTGATTCAACTGAAAAAGCAGCGAATATCTTTTACTGCCATCCAAAATCAAATGAACGTATTTTACTGGAATTTGATCTAGATAGTAATCATTTTGAGGGGAAAAGTGGTGCAGTTTCCTTTTCGAAAGATGAATTAATGGAAATTGCCTGCCAAGATCCTGCAAAACTTAGTAATAATGTGGTGACACGACCCCTAATGCAAGAGTGGCTATTTCCGACACTAGCTTTTATTGCTGGACCGGGTGAAATTTCTTATTGGGCTGAATTAAAGCTTGTTTTTGAGCATTTTAATATAAAAATGCCGCCTATTGTTCCAAGATTAAACATTACCTTGTTGGAAAGAGCCATTGAAAGTGATTTAAATGAGCTGCAATTAGAACTAACCGAGGTTTTAAGCAGGGGTAGTGTCGAAGAAAGAGATCGATATCTTGAGTCCATAAAGGATAAAGAAGTATCTGAACTATTCTCTTCACTAAAATCTCGAGTTTTAAAGCAGTATGAGCTGATTGAAGCGAAAACAAATGAGCTTGACAAGAGTCTGCTGCCGTTATTAAAGAAAAATGAAAACTATCTATTAAAGCAAATCGGATTCATGGAAACAAAGCTGGAAGAATCAGTAAAGTCAAAGTTTGATGTGATTCTTAGTAAGTTTAACCGTATTGATTTATCCTTGCGTCCGGATGGTTTCCCTCAAGAGCGAGTGTGGAATATATTCTATTATTTAAATCAGTATGGAACTAATTTTATTAAAGAATTAATGGAACTTGAATTCGAATTTAATGGTCGGCATAAGGTAATTAAACTTTAGTGAAACTTCACTCCCTGTGAAGTTTCTTTTTTTTTGAAAAAATTTACAGGATAAAAAAGGATTTAAGCTAGTAAGCAAGAATTATTAAAAAATAAGTGGAGGAAAGTGGGGGAATGTGGTACATTTTATATAGAAAGTGGGGGTACCGGGTATGTTTATGGGTGAATACCATCATAGCATTGATATTAAAGGCCGTATGATTGTGCCATCCAAATTCCGCGAAGACCTTGGAGAGATGTTTATCATCACCCGCGGTTTGGATCAATGTTTATTTGGTTACCCATTATCAGAGTGGGCATTGATTGAAGAAAAACTTAAAGGCCTGCCACTGACGAAAAAAGATGCCCGTGCATTTACCCGATTCTTCTTTTCTGGTGCTACCGAAAGTGAACTAGATAAACAAGGAAGAATTAACATTCCTGCACCATTGCTTCAGTATGCAAAATTAGAAAAAGAATGTGTAGTTTTAGGAGTTTCCAATCGAATCGAAATTTGGAGCAAACAGATTTGGGAAGACTATTTCTCGCAGTCCGAAGATTCTTTTGCCGAAATTGCAGAAAATATGATTGGTTTTGATATATAATGGACAAGTTATTCTATTATAGCTCCGTTTTATATCGTTCGATTGGAAAAGGTGATAATGATGTTTGAACATACAACTGTGTTACTAGATGAAGCTGTCAATGGATTGAATATTAAACCAAACGGCATTTATGTTGATTGTACTTTAGGTGGAGCCGGCCACAGTTCCCAGATACTTTCAAAACTTACTAATAACGGAAAATTGTTTGCCTTCGATCAAGACGAAATAGCTATTGCACATGCAAAAGAGAAATTGTCACTCTACGGTGAGCAACTAACAATAATCAAAAGCAATTTCTTATACCTAAAGGAAGAACTTGAAAAGCTAGGGATTGAAAAAGTTGACGGGGTTTTATATGACCTTGGTGTGTCCTCTCCTCAATTAGATACTCCAGAAAGAGGCTTCAGTTATCATCATGATGCACCGCTGGACATGAGAATGGATAATGAAGCGCAAATTTCAGCCTATGATGTCATTAATCATTGGTCTTACGAGGATTTGGTTAGGATCTTTTTTCGCTATGGAGAAGAGAAATTCTCTAAGCAAATTGCCCGAAAAATAGAGGCTAGAAGAGAGAATCAGCCAATTGAAACTACGTTTGAGTTGGTTGACCTGATTAAGGAAGGGATTCCTGCTCCTGCAAGAAGGAAGGGCGGACATCCAGCTAAGAGGATTTTTCAGGCAGTGAGAATCGCCGTCAATGATGAATTGGCTGTTTTCGAGAAATCTTTGCAAAAAGCAATTAATATTCTTAATCCAGGAGGAAGGATAAGTGTAATTACCTTTCACTCATTAGAAGATCGGATTTGTAAGGCCGCTTTTAAGAAAGCAAGTGAAATTCCAGATTTACCACATGGCTTACCTGTGATTCCCGAGGAATTCAAACCTATTATGAAGTTAATTACTAGAAAGCCGATTCTTCCATCAGAAGAAGAATTAGAACATAATAACCGTGCCAGATCTGCAAAGCTTCGTATTGCGGAAAAATTATAAAAAAATTATGTGGAGGGGAAAGAATGAGTAGTCTTGCCAGGAAATTTCAGCAACAGCAGCAAGTAGAACGGACAGTACAGGTTCAGGAACGTACTATTGTAAAAACAAAAAAGCACTGGCTAACACCTGGGGAGAAAATAATCGGAATTGTATTTACAGGGCTGGTTTGTTTTGGTGCCGTCAACCTCATCTCGAATCAAGCAGAAATTTACCAGGTAAATAAGGATATTCAGGGGGTTCAAACCTCGATTAATGAACTTAAAAAGGTAAACAGCGACCTTGAGTTACAAGTAAGTGAACTTAGTTCATACGAACGAATTTATGAAAAGGCGACACAAATGGGGCTTATAAAAAACGAAAATAACGTCAAGGTTGTGCACGAAAAATGAACAAGAAACAGCCATATATGAATTTCGGAGCAGCCGGATTGTTTGTAGTATTCGGCCTGCTCTTTTTTATATTGCTCTTTAGGTACTTTTCCATTCAATTTACTGGGGAGGTCGGTTCCCAGCCGCTTGCAGCAAAAGCCCAGCAAAAATACAGCAGAACAGGAAATTTGGATGGTGTTAGAGGCGTGATTTATGACCAAAAAGGGGAAGTTATCGCTGAGGATACCACTTCATATACGCTGATTGCCATTTTAGATAAAAAGATGACCACGAATCCAAAAAAGCCTAACCATGTTACGGATCCGGAAAAAACAGCCAGGGAATTATCAAAGTTTATTGATATGGAAGAATCAAAGATTTATAGTAGCTTGACTAAAGATCAGTTTCAGGTTGAATTTGGAAAAGCGGGAAGAGACATTTCTCACCAAACAAAAACAGAAATTGAAGCTCTAAAACTTCCAGGGATTACTTTTAAACGCGACTCAAAAAGGTTTTATCCAAATGGAATTTTTGCTTCTCATCTAGTTGGTTACGCTGACAGAATTGACGAAAAGGATGGAACCTACAATTACGTCGGGAAAATGGGGATTGAACAGTCATTAAACAAAGAGTTAACGGGCAAGGATGGGGAAATCAATTACGAAAGTGATTTATGGGGATACTTGCTTCCAAACGGTGAACAGAAGGTTACCCCTGCCGAGAACGGAAATGATGTCTACTTAACGATTGACAAGAAGATTCAAACATTCTTAGAAGATGCTATGAATAAAGTAGTAGAGGAATATAATCCAAAGAAAATCATCGCTATTGTAGCAGATCCAAAAACAGGTGAAATCTTAGCGATGGGACAAAGACCTTCCTTCCATCCTAAAACGAAGGAAGGGATTGAAAATAGCTGGCATAATGAAGCCGTCGAAACTTCTTTTGAACCAGGTTCAACAATGAAGATTTTCACGCTTGCTGCGGCTATTGAAGAAAAAAAATTTGATCCCAATGAATTATTCCAGTCCGGTTCTTATCGAGTAACATCAAAAGATAAGGCGATACATGACCATAATAGATCTGGATGGGGAACTATTTCCTACCTTGAAGGTGTACAGCGCTCATCGAATGTTGCTTTTGCAAAGCTGGCAAATGAAAAATTAGGTTTTGAAAAATTTCGTGAGTACTTAACTAAATTTGGATTGGATCGCCCAACCGGTATCGACCTTCCAAATGAAACGTCTGGAAAAATTCAATTTACCTGGCCAATTGAAAAAGCAACCACTGCATATGGACAAGGGACAGCGATTACGCCAATCCAGCAAATCCAGGCGGCAACAGCGATTGCAAATATGGGGAAGATGATGAAGCCTCATGTGGTGGACAAAGTCGTTAATCACGACACAGGAGAGATCATTCGTGATAATGCGCCTGAAGTTGTTGAAACACCAATTTCTGCTGAAACCGCAAAGGAAGTACTTGATATTCTTGAAACAGTAGTAACAAATGAAGAAACGGGTACGGGGAATCGATATCAGATTGATGGCTATAGTGTAGCAGGAAAAACAGGAACAGCAAGTATTCCTGATCCTAAGGGCGGTTATTTAGGGGGACAAGAAGATTATATTTTTTCATTTTTAGGCATGGCTCCTGCTGATAATCCGAAATTAGTTGTATATGTTGCTGTTCAACAACCGGAAATAGAGCACTATTCCCTGGGTTCTATTCCAGTTTCAATGGTTTTTAATCCTGTAATGAAAAACAGTTTACACTACTTGAATATTCAACCTTCACAACAAGAAAAAGCCTCTACTTCGAAATTAGATGATTTCGAGGGTGAAGCTGTTACAGAAACAATAAAAAAACTTGAGGAACAGGAACTTAAGGCAGTTGTTTTAGGAAAAGGTACAAAAGTAACGGGACAGCTTCCAGCTGCTGGCACAAATATTCTCGAAGGGGAGAAGATTATCCTTCAAACTGATGGAGAGTTGAATGCACCGGATTTTACAGGGTGGTCACTCAGGGACGTGATGAAGGTTGCAAAACTGACTGGAGTTAAACTAAATTCTACAGGCAGCGGTTATGTGGTTAAGCAAAATTTCAAAGAGGGTGCGCTTTTACGCAAGGGAGATTTTTTAATTGTTGATTTAAAAACCCCAGAAGAAACCTTAAAGTTAGAAGAAGAAAACAAGGAAGTTGATGAAAATAGTGAGTTATCTGAAGAAGTTGCAGAAGATGTCCCGTTTGACTGATAATAGGCTTAAAACGGTATCTGTAATCGTTCTATCCAAATAAGTACAAGCATATAAATGAACGAGTAGGATAAAGGAGGCTCGTTCATTTTATGCGTGTTTCAAATGTAACTGTCCGTAAGAGGTTAATGATTGCATTGTTCGTTGGAATTCTTATCTTTTTAATCATTGATGTCCGACTTGGTTATGTTCAGTTTGTACTGGGTGATATGTTGACCGGTCAAGCTAAAGGTTCTTGGAGTAGAAATATTCCTTTTGAACCAGAGCGCGGCGAGATAATAGACCGTAATGGTGTCCCGTTAGCCACAAATGTTAGTGCCCCAACTGTATATGTAGTACCGAGACAGGTTAAAGACCCTGCTGGAACTTCTGAAAAACTGGCCGCTGTGTTAAATATTCCTAAGGAGAATGCATATCGACAAATTACCCAGGGTGAATCGATTGTAAGGATAAAAGAAGGAAGAAAAATTTCTCATGAAAAAGCAAAAGAAATCAGGGCTTTAGGACTCGAAGGTGTTTATATTGGTGAAGATTCAAAAAGGCATTACCCGTTTGGGAGTTATCTTTCTCATGTTTTAGGATTTTCCGGAGTGGACAACCAGGGGTTAATGGGATTAGAACTTTACTATGATAAAGAGCTAAGCGGTGAAAGAGGATCCGTTAAGTTTTACGCTAATGCCAAAGGTGAAAGAATGGATGATATGGCTGACGACTACGAGCATCCTGTTGATGGTCTTGATTTAAAGCTTACAATAGATACCAAAATTCAAACTATTATTGAGCGAGAGCTTGATATTGCGGAAGCAACATATAATCCAGATGGAATTATTGCGATTGCGATGAATCCAAATAATGGGAAAATTTTAGGGATGTCAAGTAGGCCAACGTTTGACCCAGCAAATTTCAGGAATGTTCCTCAGGAAGTATATAACCGGAATCTTCCCGTGTGGTCAAGCTATGAGCCGGGTTCTACTTTTAAAATAATCACTCTTGCTGCTGCTCTCGAGGAAGGGAAAGTGGATTTAGAAAAAGAACATTTTCATGATCCAGGTTCAGTAGAGGTTGCGGGTGCAAGGCTGAAATGCTGGAAACGAGGCGGCCATGGCAGCCAGACATTTTTAGAAGTCGTCCAAAATTCATGTAACCCGGGATTTGTGGAACTTGGTCAAAGATTAGGTAAAGATAAATTGTTTAAATATATAAAAGATTTTGGTTTTGGGCAGAAAACAGGGATTGATTTAGCTGGTGAAGGTTCAGGGATTCTATTTAATTTAGACCGAGTAGGTCCGGTTGAATTAGCAACAACTGCTTTTGGTCAAGGCGTATCAGTAACACCTATTCAACAGGTTGCAGCCGTTGCCGCAGCTGTAAACGGCGGGATTCTTTATAAGCCATATATTGCAGAAGAGTTAATTGATCCTGTCACAAAAGAAATCGTGATGCGAAATACTCCTGTGGAGAAACGAAGAGTAATATCTGAAGAAACGTCTAAGGAAATTCGACATGCCCTGGAGAGTGTTGTTGCACAAGGTACTGGTTTCAGGGCTTTTGTTGACTCCTATCGAATTGGCGGTAAAACAGGAACAGCACAAAAAGCGCAAAACGGAAGATATTTGGAAAATAACTTTATCGTTTCGTTTATGGGGTTTGCCCCTGCAGATGATCCAGAAATCGTTGTATATGTGGCTGTAGATAATCCCAAAGGCGGACTTATCTTCGGGGGAACCATAAGTGCTCCAATCGTTGGCAGTATAATGAAGGATGGTCTTATGGCGATGGGAGTAAAACCTAGAAAAGATCAAATTGAAAAAGAATTAAGATGGCCGGACACGGCACCCATTACACTTCCTGACTTAACGGGTTTAACGAAACTTGAGATTACTGAACAGCTGTTAAATCTTAAAATTGACGCAAGTGGTGAAGGTGATATTGTAGTAAGGCAGTCCCCTGAGGCCGGTACAAAAGTAAAAGAAGGTTCAACAATAAGACTTTATTTTGGGAAAGAGGAATAAAGAAAGAGTTAAAAAGTTCTATCAGTTAGGCGGCCGGAATGATTTCCGCCGCCTGTTTTTTTGAAAAACCAAAGGATAAATGGAATTCTACTTGGTTTTGCTGTAAAATAAGGTGAATCTTTTTAAGAAGAAATTTTCATGTAAAAAATTGTTATTTTTGCAAAAGGCAAGAGAGGATTTGAGATTATGAAACTTCATGATTTACTTCAACATTTGCACCTCCTCGTTCCTTATCAAGGGACGGATCCTGAAATTACATCGATTGAAAATGACAATCGTAAGGTGCAAAAGGGAAGTTTATTTATTTGTATTAAAGGATATACCGTCGATGGACATGATTATGCTGAATCTGCAGTGAATAATGGAGCTGCCGCAGTACTAGCTGAGCGGGCACTAGCTCTTTCTGTACCCGTCATAATTGTTAAGGATGCAACTAGAGCGATGGCAGTATTAGCTGATGCTTTTTATAACCATCCAACAAAAAAGCTGCATTTAATCGGAATCACAGGTACTAACGGGAAAACAACTACTAGTCATCTAATCGAAAAAATATTTTCTGATGTAAATCGGAGCACAGGGTTAATAGGAACCATGTATACAAAAATAGGCAGCCAGAAGATTGAAACTAAAAATACAACGCCAGAAAGTTTAATCCTTCAAAAAGGTTTCCAACAAATGCTTGATGCTGGTGTAGATACAGCAATAATGGAGGTTTCATCACATGCCTTACATTTGGGGAGAGTCCATGGTTGTGAC
The DNA here is from genome assembly GCF_013396335.1 of Bacillus sp. EB106-08-02-XG196. GTDB lineage: Bacteria > Bacillota > Bacilli > Bacillales > Cytobacillaceae > Neobacillus. The sequence continues at coordinate 84,816 of NZ_JABWSY010000019.1, read as the reverse complement.
TACGATATAGCAGTTTTTACAAACCTAACCCAAGATCATTTAGATTACCATAAAACAATGGATGACTATAGGCACGCTAAGAGTTTATTATTTTCCCAGCTTGGAAACTCATTCGACGTGAATAAACCTAAATTCGCAATTTTAAATGCTGATGACTCTGCTTCTGAAATGTATCGAAAATCTACGGCGGCTCATGTTGTGACCTACGGAATTGATAATGAGGCAGATTTTCATGCTAGAAATATTAAGATGACTTCTGCGGGGACTTCATTTGAAATAGTATTAAAAGAGAAGAGTTATCCAATCAACATACAGTTAATTGGAAAGTTTAGTGTTTATAATGTTTTGGCTAGTATCGCTGCTGCTTTTGTTTCAAATATTTCGATGGAGGTAATTATTGAATCTATTGAAAGTGTTAAAGGGGTAGACGGAAGATTTGAGCTTGTAAATGCAGGACAAGAATTTACAGTTATTGTTGATTATGCGCATACACCAGATAGCTTAGAAAATGTGTTGAAAACGATTCGAAGCTTTGCGAAAAAGAGGGTTTTTGTAATCGTTGGATGTGGTGGCGACCGGGATAAAACAAAACGGCCTTTGATGGCGGAAATTGCCTGTCGTTATGGTACAGATCCTATTTTTACCTCGGATAACCCTAGAAGTGAAGACCCTATAGCAATATTAGGAGATATGGAAAATGGTGCCACAGGGGAAAACTACATCACCATTCCAGATAGAAAAGAGGCAATTGTTAACGCAATTAACCAGGCTGCTGAGGGTGATGTAATCCTAATTGCAGGTAAAGGTCACGAAACATACCAGATAATTGGCAGTAATGTTTATGATTTTGATGACCGAGTCGTTGCTCGGGAAGCTATCGAGGAGAGATAGAAATGTATTTAGCTTTTAATGATTTAGTAACATTATTCCCAGACTTTAAAGGTGTAAAAGAGGCGGATCATTTATATTTTATGGTTTCTGACAGTGCAGGTATAGTGCAGACAAGAGGTTTATTTATCCCATTAAGCGATGATTCAGGGGAACTTTTAGATGCCATCGCAAATGGAGCCATTGCAGCGGTTTGGGATAAAAAGAAACAGATACCTAAATATACTCCAAATCACTTTCCCATCTTTTTTACTGAAAATCTGACCTCAGGAGTCCTAGATCTTTTACGATTTTATTTTGAAAAAATAGACGGAGATAATAGAGAGAAAATGAATATGACCAATTTCGCATTTTTTAATAAAAAACTTCTCAAAGAAAATAAAGAAACATATGATATAGCTGTAATGTTGGAAAAGATATCTATGAAGAATTCGAATAATAATGTAGAAGGGAGGGGATAAAATGCTGGAGCAAGTTATTTTTTTCACAATTTTAATGGGCTTCCTGATTACCGTATTGCTTTCTCCAATTTTTATTCCCTTCTTAAGAAGGTTGAAATTTGGACAAAGCATTAGGGAGGAAGGTCCCAAATCCCACCAAGTAAAAACAGGTACCCCAACGATGGGCGGAATCATGATATTATTTTCCATTATTATAACCACTCTTGTCATGACTGGAAAGTTTTCTGAACCGACTGTTAAAACCTATTTACTTATTCTTGTGACATTTGGATTTGGTTTACTTGGATTTTTGGATGATTTTATCAAAGTCGCATTAAAGCGTAATTTAGGTTTAACTTCTAGACAAAAACTTTTAGGGCAAATTATTATTTCAGTTATTTTTTATCTTGTTTATAAAGAAAATGGTTTTCCTACGGAAATCACTATCCCAGGTAGTGATTACTCCATTGAATTAGGCTGGTTTTTTGTATTTTTCATTGTTTTTTGGCTTGTAGGGTTCTCAAATGCAGTCAATTTGACAGATGGACTCGATGGATTACTTTCAGGGACTGCCGCGATTGCTTTTGGTGCCTATGCTGTCCTTGCTTGGAATCAATCGCAAATGGAAGTGGCAATTTTTTCAGTTGCAGTAGCTGGGGCTGTTCTAGGGTTCCTAGTTTTTAATGCCCACCCTGCAAAGGTGTTTATGGGGGATACGGGGTCACTCGCACTTGGTGGTGCGATTGCTACCATAGCAATTTTAACAAAGTTAGAATTATTGTTGATAATTATAGGTGGAGTATTTGTCATTGAAACCTTGTCTGTTATTTTGCAGGTTATCTCTTTTAAAACAACAGGTAAAAGGATTTTTCGAATGAGTCCGCTCCATCACCATTACGAGCTGCTTGGCTGGTCTGAATGGAAGGTTGTTGTTACATTTTGGAGTGTTGGTTTAATATTAGCGATACTAGGTATCTATATTGAGGTGTGGTTATAATTGAAGCAGATAAATACTTATCTTCATAAAAAAATTCTTGTCCTTGGACTGGCCAAAAGCGGGGTAACTGCTGCTGCTCTATTACATAAGCTTGGTGCATTCGTGACGGTAAATGATAAAAAACCATTATCAGAAAATCCAGAGGCGCGAGGGTTATTAGAGCAAGGTATTAAAGTCATTTGTGGTGAGCATCCTGTTGAACTGCTTGATGAAGGATTTGAACTCATCGTTAAAAATCCCGGTATTCCTTATCAAAACCCAATCATTGAAGGGGCTATTGAGAAGGGAATACCTGTATTAACTGAGGTGGAGCTTGCTTACCAAATATCTGAAGCACCTTTCATTGGTATAACAGGTACAAATGGAAAGACGACCACGACAACTTTAATTTTTGAAATGTTGAATGCAGGTAATAAGATGCCTTTAATTGCCGGTAATATTGGAACGGTAGCTTCTGGTGTAGCGGAAGAGGCGACGGCGGAAAATAATATCGTTATCGAGTTATCATCCTTTCAATTAATGGGAATAGAAACATTCAATCCTAAGATAGCCATTATTACGAATTTATATGATGCTCACTTAGATTATCACGGTAATAGAGCAGAGTATTTTAAAGCAAAAGCGAATATAACCAAAAATCAAACGGCAGCAGAGTACTTTATTTATAATGCAGATCAGCAGGAAGTGATGGAAATTGCTGAACAATCCCGAGCTGCTGCTATACCATTTTCGACAAAGCGTGTGATGACGGAAGGTGCTTACATTAATGAGGGCTGGATTTGTTTTAAAGGCGAAAAAGTAATGTTAGTAGATGAAATCGCACTTCCTGGTGTTCATAATCTAGAAAATATCTTATCCGCTATGGCAGCTGCAAAGTTAACCGGTGTTAAGAATGAGTCCATACAAAGTGTTCTTAGAACGTTTACAGGAGTTAAACACCGTCTACAGTACGTATCAGAAATTGCGGACAGAAAGTTTTATAATGACTCTAAGGCAACAAATATACTTGCAACTATACCCGCGTTACAAGCTTTTAAAAATCCAATTATTCTGCTTGCTGGCGGCCTTGATCGCGGAAATGAATTTGATGAGTTAATCCCATATTTGAAAAATGTGAAAGCATTAATTACTTTTGGTCAAACTGCAGCGAAAATTCAGCGGGTAGGGGAAGAAGCAGGAATAAAACAAATAAACACGGTCGATAATGTTGAAAAGGCCGTGCCTGATGCTTTTGAATATTCAGAACCAGGTGACGTGATTTTGTTATCTCCTGCATGTGCAAGCTGGGATCAATATAAAAGTTTTGAAGTCAGGGGAGACATTTTTATCGAAGCGGTGCATAAGCTTAAGTAAGGGCTTGTCCAACGAAAAGCGGAAGCGACTTGGTCAAGGAAAAAAGTAGTTCATTTTTTCCCAGGAGCGACAGGCATAAGACGAGCCAACGGGAAGGTTGTTCTTTAACCTTCTCGTTGGATTGGCTTATGACCCCGAGCTCCTAGTCGCTGGAGCTGGACAACATCGAAGCCCTAAAACTTGCTATTCGAGGTGTTAGGTGTGCCGACAAAGAGAACAACTCCTGATTTTATATTATTAATTTGTACATTTACGTTATTAGCAGTAGGGCTTATTATGGTGTATAGTGCAAGTGCGGTATGGGCGGAATATAAATTTGATGACTCGTTCTTCTTTGCAAAAAGACAAACGCTATTTGCGGGTGTTGGAATAGCAGCCATGTTTTTTATCATGAATATTAATTATTGGACATGGAGAGAATGGTCAAAGGTCATTTTGATAACATGCTTTGTGCTGCTAATACTCGTACTCATTCCAGGGGTTGGTAATGTTCGAAATGGTTCGCGAAGCTGGATTGGCGTAGGTGCCTTCTCCGTTCAGCCATCGGAATTTATGAAGCTTGCTATGATTGCTTTTTTAGCGAAGTTTCTTTCTGAGAGACAGAAGTTGATCACATCCTTTAAAAAAGGGCTGGTGCCTTCTTTAGGCCTTGTATTTATTGCCTTTGCCTTGATTATGCTCCAACCAGATTTAGGTACTGGAACAGTAATGATTGGCACCTGTGTAGTGATGATATTTATTGCAGGTGCTAGAGTGGGACATTTTGCTTTATTAGGTTTAATCGGATTAGCAGGATTTGTAGGTTTGGTTGCTTCTGCACCCTATAGGATGAAAAGGATCACCTCTTTCTTAGACCCTTGGCAAGACCCTTTGGGTAGTGGTTTTCAAATTATTCAATCGCTCTATGCAATTGGTCCTGGCGGCTTATTCGGTCTTGGACTTGGTGAAAGCAGACAGAAGTTCTTTTACTTGCCTGAACCACAAACTGACTTCATTTTTGCAATATTAGCAGAAGAACTAGGTTTTATTGGCGGTTCCTTCATTATTCTTTTATTTGCATTGTTGTTATGGAGAGGAATACGTATCGCCCTAGGGGCACCCGATTTATATGGAAGCTTTCTGGCAGTTGGAATCATTTCAATGGTCGCCATTCAAGTTATGATAAACGTCGGAGTAGTAACTGGTTTAATGCCTGTTACTGGAATCACTCTTCCCTTCCTAAGTTATGGCGGATCTTCCCTAACCTTAATGTTGATGGCAATAGGTGTTTTATTAAACATTAGCCGTTATTCTAGATATTAATTTACCCTGTTTTGATGCAGGGTTCTTTTTATTTATTTCCTTTATTAGTTTACAATTAGATAACATTCTTTTTGCAATCCTTACGTTCTGTTAATTTTATAGTAAGATAGGATAAGAAATGAGCGTAAAGCATTTTTTAATTTGAGGTGGACATATGAAAATAGTAGTAAGCGGCGGTGGAACTGGAGGACATATTTATCCAGCTCTTGCACTCATAAGGGAAATACAAAAAGAAAATAAAGATGCGCAAGTTTTATACATAGGAACAAAGAGCGGTCTGGAGAGTACATTAGTTCCTCGGGAAAAGATACCTTTTAAATCCATCCATATTACCGGATTCAAAAGAAAATTATCCTTGGATAATATTAAAACGATTTTAAGATTTTTAAAAGGTGCTAGGGACAGTAAAAAAATGTTAAAAGAATTCCAGCCTGATATTGTAATTGGAACAGGTGGTTATGTCTGTGGGCCAGTTGTATTTGCAGCTGCTAAATTAAATATTCCAACCATTGTCCACGAGCAGAATAGTGTTCCTGGGTTAACTAATAAATTTTTAAGCAGATACGTTAACAAGATTGCTATTTGTTTTGAGGAGGCAAGAGAATTTTTTCCAAAGGAGAAAGTGGTGTTTACGGGTAACCCTCGGGCTTCCGAAGTCATTGGGCAAGATGGCATTAGGGGAAGGCTTTCGACAGGATTAAGTACGACAATGCCAGCAGTATTAATTTTCGGGGGCAGTCGTGGTGCAAGACCCATCAATGATGCTGTAGTTAAGGCGCTCTCTGAATTTGGTGAAAAGCCCTATCAAGTACTCTATATTACGGGTGATGTTCATTATGCTGATGTACAAAAAGAAGCTGAACTTGTTGGGAATCCAAAAAACGTTGTGATTAAGCCTTTTATTCATAACATGCCTGAGGTTCTGGCAGGGATTGACTTAGTTGTCTCAAGAGCTGGTGCAACGACACTTGCTGAAATCACTTCATTAGGAATTCCGAGTATTCTCGTGCCAAGTCCTTATGTCACGAATAATCATCAAGAAAAAAATGCAAGGTCACTAAGTGATCACGGAGCAGCAGAATTACTAATCGAGAAAGACTTAAATAGCAAAAGTCTCATTCAACATATTGACAAAATCCTGTTAGACCAAGAAAATCTAAAAATGATGAAAATAAAAGCAAAAAACTTAGGGGTGCCGGACTCTGCTGATAGGCTATATAAACTAATGAAACAGCTAGTCCAAGGAAAACAAAAGTAGCCCAATACAGTTTTCAGCATAAACTAAAACTATACGTTTGTTTTGAAAGATAGGGTGATAGGAATGGACGGATTATTAATAGAAATTCAAGAATTAAATATTGGCAAAGTGAAAAGAAATGAACTGCTATCCCAGCATACAACCATGAAAATTGGAGGTCCAGCTGATCTCTTTATTGAACCTTCATCATTGGAAAATATTCAAAAAGTAATGACCTTCATTAAGGAGCATAAACTTCCTTGGAGAGCTATTGGCAGAGGATCAAATCTTCTTGTTTCTGATAAGGGGATTGAAGGTGTTGTAATAAAATTAGGTTCTGGGTTAAACCATCTATCCATTAATGAGTCCACTATTACGGTTGGAGGAGGACATTCTTTAGTCAGCTTATCAACATTAATTTCGAAGAAGGGCTTGTCTGGACTTGAATTTGCAAGTGGTATTCCTGGATCAGTTGGTGGAGCAGTATACATGAACGCAGGAGCACATGGTTCTGATATTAGTAAGATTTTAACAAAGGCACACATATTGTTTGAAGACGGGTCCATTGAATGGTTGTCTAATGATGAAATGGAGTTCACCTATAGAACTTCGGTCCTTCAAAAGAAACGTCCTGGTATCGTACTTGAAGCGGAATTTAAGCTGGCAATGGGTGATAGGACTGTTATTGTTTCGCAAATGCAAAAAAACAAAGATTATCGTAAAGAAACGCAGCCATGGAATTTCCCATGTGCAGGAAGCATTTTTCGTAACCCGCTGCCAAATTATGCCGGTAAATTAATTGAGGAAGCCGGGTTAAAAGGTTTCCAAATTGGCGGAGCAAAAATATCTGAAATGCACGGAAATTTTATTGTAAATGCCGGTAATGCAACTGCCAAGGATGTACTAGATTTAATTCAGTATATTAAAGATAAAATTGAACATTTATTTGGAGTTAAAATGGAAACTGAGGTAGAAATTATTGGTCGAAAGTAATAAGAATTAGTCGTACTTATTACAAATTTTGTGGTATAATTACTCATTATAAATATGGAAAAAAACTGAGAAAATGAATGACGGCATGATTTTTCGTGCCGTTGTTTTCGCTTTTTAGGCAGGAAAAGCGGGTAGATATCATAGGTTTTCTTTTAGGACATGCTAAGCGTTATTCTTAATGGAGGGAAGTGTATGGATAAAGGTAAGATTGTCGCTCTTGAGGATAGAATTCCAAAGCTTAAAGAGCAAAGACGTCGTAAAGCCAACAGAAGGCTTATTTTTCTTCTATTTTTGTTCTTTACCATGATTGCCGTCGTCGCTTATGTACAGTCGCCATTAAGTCATGTTAAAAAGATAACCATTAAAGGTAATGATCTACTGTCAACAAATGAAATAATCAGTACCAGTCATTTATCAAAAAAGACAAATATTTGGAGTGTAAAGGAAGATTCAATTGCTATAAATCTCCAAAAGGTGAATGTTATTAAAGAGGCAAAGGTAAAAATTGTATGGCCTAATACAGTAATGATTGAGATTGAGGAACGAAAAAAAATTGCATATCTCGAGTCAGATAACTCCTATTACCCTGTTATGGAAAACGGAAAAATCCTTAAGGATAGGGTAGTTGCTGAACTACCTGTCAATGCACCCATTCTCTTTAAATTTAAAGAGGGAGCTATCCTTAAAGAAATGGTCTCTGCCCTTGAAGAGCTTCCGGATGAGGTTCTAAACGCAATCTCTGAAGTACATTATACCCCGAAAAAAACGGATCAATATCATATTTCTTTATTCATGAATGATGGTTTTGAAGTAAGTGCCACATTACGAAGTTTTTCGGAAAAAATGATCCATTATCCTTCAATCATTAGCCAATTAGATCCGAACAAAAAGGGGATTATCGATTTAGAGGTAGGTTCATATTTTAAGGCCTATGAATTGGAAGCGGACGAATCGGAGGAATCAGAAATTGAGAATGATAAAGGTGAAGGGTAAGCATGTAATATTATCCCTTGTATGCCTTGTTCTTGGGTTTATGATTGCATTTTCTTATCACTTTACTCAAAAAGAAATAAAGCAAAAAAACACAAATTTAACAAGTAAACAATGGGAAAAAACCTTAGACCTAAGAAATCAACTAATAGAGATTGAGGAATTGAATCGGAGATTACAAAAAGAATTAAACCGGAAGCAAGATAAGGTATTAGAAAACGAAAAAGATCTTTCAAAAGAAGCGGAAGCCTATTCAAACCTTGCCGAAGATGCGGAAAAATACCGAATGTTCTTAGGTAAAGTTAAGGTTAAGGGACAAGGTGTAATGGTACAGCTGTCAGACGGGGCCTACGATCCAAAGGAAGAAAATATTAATAACTATCTGGTCCATGAACACCATGTTTTTAAAGTTATTAATGAACTTTACATCTCAGGGGCTGCTGCCATTGCCATTAATGGCCAGAGATTAACAAGCCAGTCTTATATACTATGTGACGGACCTGTTATTACGGTTGATGGAATTCAACATCCAGCACCGTTTGTCATTACAGCTATTGGTGACTCTGAGGTATTGGCATCTGCATTAAACCTTACCGGTGGTGTGAAGGATCAACTCGTTAACGATAATATTGTCTTTACCCTGGAAAAACAGAACGAAATTATTCTGAATCCCATCTTAGGAAATTCATAGAAATTAAATATGTCCACATTAGATAAATTTAAAAGGTAAGGTGAAAAAAGTGGACAAGCATAAAAAAAATATTAGTTTTATTGCAATATCCACAGTAATTGGTTTTATGATTGCCATTCAGTTTCAAACTGTAAAAGAACCGGTCGAACGCGATACTCGTGATTTGTGGCAGCTGCGGGAGGCTTTGCTCCAAGAAAAGGAATTGCAATCAGAGTTGGTAAGTGAAATTAGATCCATTGAAGAAAAATTACTTGCCTATGATTCCAAGCAAAAGCAAAGTAAGGAACAGGCTTTAATAGATACGATTGAAGAACTGAAAATTGAAGCCGGATTGACGGAGGTTCAAGTTCCAGGTTTAAAGTTGAAAATTGACCCTATTTTGGAGGAAATCCAAATTGGGGCACCGGTTTCAAAGGAAGTTTCACCTGAACTGTTAAAAAGATTATTGAATGAATTGAATATGTATGACGCCATGTATATATCAGTAGATGGTCAAAGAATTATCAATACTACGGTCATTAGAGATATCAATAATGAAACAAAAATTGATGGTCATGCATTAACAAGTTTACCAATAGAAGTTAGGGTCGGTGTAGAAAGTATTGAAACAGCTGAAAAATTATACAATCGGATAAAAGCCTCAAAAGCAACTGAGGAATTTTTCACTGAAAACCTTAAGCTGATTATTTCTGAACCAACTCCTGAGGTTACCATCCCCGCATATGATAATCCTATCCGGATTCGATATATAGAGTCATTGAAAGCGAATGAAGGAGGGAATACATAATGTGGCTGCCTTTATTAGGATTAATTATTGGAGTACTCCTTGGTCTATTAACAGATATAAGGATTCCGGAAGAATATTCTAATTATCTATCAATTGCAGTTCTGGCAGCGCTTGATACATTATTTGGCGGCATAAGAGCGCATCTGCAAAATATTTATGATGAAAAAGTTTTTGTTTCTGGGTTCTTTTTTAATATTTTACTTGCTGCAAGTTTAGCTTTTCTAGGCGTTCATCTTGGTGTAGACTTGTATTTAGCAGCTGTTTTCGCATTTGGTGTACGCTTATTTCAAAATATAGCTGTAATAAGACGAATATTATTGACAAAATGGTCAACAAGCAAAGAAAAAATAGAAAAAATTTGATTTTTTTAAAGGGAATTATTTAGTTGTGACGAATAATTTTATAAGATATAGGTACGTACTTTTTTATAAAATATCTTGTGAAATATAAATGTTGTTCGACTGAAGTAATGTTAAGGAGGTGCCAAAGAATGAACAGCAATGAAATATATGTAAGTCTTGACATCGGTACATCCAGTGTAAAAGTAATCATCGGTGAAATTGTCAATGACTCTATCAATATAATTGGTGTAGGAAATGTAAAGTCAGAAGGGCTGCGTAAAGGATCTATCATTGACATTAATGATACCGTTCATTCTATTAAACGTGCTATTGAAGAAGCAGAAAGAATGATTGGGATGGAAATACGACAAGTAATTGTAGGTATTTCTGGCAATCAGGTTGCTCTTGAACCATGTCGTGGGATTGTAGGGGTTTCTAGTCAAAATCGTGAAATTACCAATGATGATGTTAGACGTGTTATAGAAGAAGCTCAAGTTGTTTCTATTCCTCAGGATAGAGAGATTATCGGAGTAATACGAAAACAATTTATCCTTGATGGTAAGGATGAAATTAATAATCCATGCGGCATGATTGGTGTTCGTTTGGAAGTAGAAGGAACACTTGTCACTGGATCAAATGCTATTATTACAAATACACTGCGATGTGTAGAACGTGCTGGATTAGAAATCACAGACATTATTTTACAGCCGCTAGCAGCTGGTGATTATGCATTGTCAAAGGATGAGAAGAATTTAGGTGTTGCATTAATTGATTTAGGCGGTGGGTCTACAACTATCGCTTATTTTGAACAAGGATACTTGGCTGCAACTAGTGTTATTCCCGTTGGAGGAGATTTAATTACAAATGACCTTTCAAAGGTATTACATACTTCTACCGAGGATGCTGAAAAAATCAAAGTAAAATATGGACATGCTTTTTACGATGACGCCTCAGAAGATGAATTCTTTAGTGTTCCTATTATTGGAAGTGATCAACATCAGCAATTTAATCAATTATATGTTTCTGAAATCATAGAAGCTAGAATGGAAGAAATTTTTGAATTGATTGCTCATGAATTGAAACGATTAGGAATAAATGATTTACCTGGAGGATTCGTTTTTACAGGCGGTACTGCAAATATGCAAGGTGTATTAGAACTTGCTCAATCTATATTCCAAAGCCCAGTTCGCAAAGCCGTTCCCAATTATATAGGAGTAAGAGAACCTCAATACACAACTGCGGTTGGTTTAATCAAATATGCATACAAGAATGCTAGATTACCAGGTGGGACCTTCGTCGCTTCGGCACCTGTTTCTGAACCAATCGAGAAGAAAGTTCAAAAACAACAACAACAAACAAAAGCAAAGCCAGAAAAACATCCGGAAGATAAGATGTCATCAAAAGTAAAAAAATTCCTTGGTCTCTTTTTCGAATAAGCATACACGAAAAGGAATATCGACGAATTAGGAGGATTTGTCATGTTAGAGTTTGATACAAATTTAGATTCTCTTGCTACTATAAAAGTTATTGGGGTTGGCGGCGGAGGAAACAATGCAGTAAACCGAATGATTGAACATGGTGTTCAAGGAGTAGAATTTATCGCAGTTAATACAGATGCACAAGCTTTAAACCTTTCAAAAGCAGAAGTAAAAATGCAAATTGGCTCAAAATTAACCAGAGGACTTGGTGCTGGTGCCAATCCTGAAGTTGGAAAGAAAGCTGCAGAAGAAAGTAAAGAGCAATTAGAAGATGCTCTGCGTGGTGCTGATATGGTGTTTGTTACTGCTGGTATGGGTGGCGGAACAGGTACAGGTGCGGCACCTGTGATAGCTCAAATTGCCCGTGATTTAGGTGCTTTAACTGTCGGTGTTGTAACTCGTCCGTTTACGTTTGAAGGGAAAAAGCGGTCTAACCAGGCTGCAGGTGGAATTGGCGCGATGAAAGAGGCAGTGGATACTTTGATTGTAATCCCGAATGACCGCCTTCTTGAAATTGTAGATAAAAGTACTCCAATGCTTGAAGCGTTCCGTGAAGCGGACAATGTACTCCGTCAAGGGGTTCAGGGTATTTCAGATTTAATCGCAGTTCCGGGTCTTATTAACTTGGACTTTGCAGATGTGAAAACCATTATGTCAAACAAAGGATCTGCATTAATGGGAATTGGTATGGCAACCGGTGAAAATCGTGCAACGGAAGCGGCGAAGAAAGCAATTAGTTCTCCTTTGTTAGAAACGTCGATTGATGGTGCACAAGGAGTTCTGATGAATATTACCGGCGGCAGCAACTTAAGCTTGTATGAAGTTCAAGAAGCAGCTGATATTGTAGCGACAGCATCTGATCAGGAAGTAAATATGATTTTTGGATCAGTCATTAATGAAAATCATAAGGATGAAATCATTGTTACAGTTATTGCAACAGGATTTAATGAAGAGGTTATCCAGCCAAAGACAGCTCGTCCAGCATTTGGTCAAGCAAAACCGCAGCTGGGTACAGTTAAGAGAGAGCAAAAACGTGAAGAGGCTCCACAAGAACCTGTTCGTCATAACAATGCTCCCCAAGAAGAAACATTAGATATACCAACATTCTTACGTAACAGAAATCGTAGAAGATAATTTGACAAAAGGCATGGTCCAAAAGGATCATGCCTTTTTTGGTTCTAATGAAATTAGACAAAATACGTTGTTTATAGTGGAAATTTCTGTTTTTTTGATTACAGAAAGTGACACACTTTAGCCCATAAAGTAGGTTATACTTTTCCCTAAACAGAATAATAGAAATGATGTTAATACACCCTGTATAATCCATAAAGCTACTAAATGCTTTTGACATTAAAAGGGGGAAACTGGTTGTCTGTATATTTAGATGTTATTTGGGCTCTTAATCTGTTATTTGATAGCCTTCTCCTGTACCTAACAGCCATTTTTTTAAAAAGACAAATTCGGATATGGAGGTTATTAGCAGGTGGTTTTATTGGTTCATTAATCATATTATTTTCGTTTACACCATTACACACCTATTCCAGCCATCCCATATCAAAGCTTCTATTTTCGGTTGTAATGGTTTTAGTTGTATTCGGTTATAAACGATTATCTTTTTTCATAAAGGCGTTAATGACTCTTTATGTAACTACCTTTCTTATAGGAGGAGCATTAATCGGAGCACATTATTTTGTTCAATTTGATGCAGAGATGTCAACAAAAGTTGTGATTGCTAATGTTACGGGGTTTGGTGATCCAATTAGCTGGCTTTTTGTTTTGTTAGGTTTTCCAATTGCCTGGCATTTTTCAAAAAGGAATATTGAGGGTATGGAAATGACCAAAATTCAATTTGATCAGATTGTGAATGTCACTCTAAGAATTAATGCTGAATCTTATACTTTTAAAGGTCTCGTCGACAGTGGAAATCAGCTTTATGATCCATTAACCAAACTTCCTGTTATGTTTGTTTCTATTAAGAATATCATAGAAAATGTCGCCGAACCGGTAAAAAAAATGGCAGTCGATCCTGAATCTCTGATTCTCGGAAATGTGGAATTTCCGGATGAATGGCAAAATAGGCTGAGGATTGTACCTTGTCGGGTGGTAGGACAAGAGCATCAACTCATCGCTGCTGTTAAGCCTGACTCAATATTGATTGAATCTAAGGGTGAAAATTATTTATGTGAAAAAGGTCTTGTATCGTTTACAATTCAGCAATTATCTGCCGATGATGCCTTTCAATGCATTGTCCATCCTAAAATGCTCACAGGGCCAAAACAGCATGATGATTCGGCGAAAGTAAGTTAATAATACTATACTCGTAAAAACAGATTTTAGAAGGAGGAACTTGTGTGAAAAAATGGAGACTTCGCTTATCCTACTACTGGTATAAGATACTAATCAAATTAGGAATTAAAAGTGATGAAGTTTATTATATTGGCGGCAGCGAAGCCTTACCGCCTCCTTTAAGTAAGGACGAAGAAGAGCTGCTTTTAAATAAGCTTCCAGGCGGTGATAAGGCCGCTAGATCGATATTAATAGAACGTAACCTTAGGCTTGTTGTGTATATCGCTAGAAAATTTGAAAATACGGGAATTAATATTGAGGACTTAATTAGTATTGGTACCATTGGCTTAATTAAAGCAGTCAACACGTTTAATCCTGAGAAAAAAATTAAGTTGGCTACATATGCTTCCAGATGTATTGAAAATGAAATTCTCATGTACTTGCGAAGAAATAATAAAATTAGATCAGAAGTTTCATTTGATGAACCGTTAAATATTGATTGGGACGGTAATGAGTTATTATTATCAGATGTTTTGGGAACAGATGATGATATCATTACGAAGGATTTAGAAGCGAATGTAGATAGAAAATTATTAACCAAAGCTCTGCATCAACTAAGTGATAGGGAAAAGCAAATCATGGAGCTTCGCTTCGGACTTACCAATGGAGAAGAAAAAACGCAAAAGGATGTAGCCGATATGCTAGGTATTTCTCAATCGTATATATCCCGTCTGGAAAAAAGAATAATTAAAAGATTAAGAAAAGAATTTAATAAAATGGTTTGAGATTACAAAAAAAGAATTTTTTTCTAGCCGAAAGACCATTGAAACCAAAGTAATAATCGTATTTTTCGACAATACCTTGGCAATTCCTAAGAATGTACAAGTGCATATTTTTCCTCCTCAAGGAAATACTGTTTTTTGTACAGCAACTCCTATGAGGAGGGAAAAGGGATTGACTCGAAATAAAGTTGAAATTTGTGGCGTAGATACATCAAAACTTCCTGTATTAAAAAATGAAGAAATGAGATTACTCTTCAGGCAAATGCAAGAGGGCGATATTACAGCACGAGAAAAACTCGTCAACGGAAATTTACGACTCGTTCTAAGTGTCATTCAGCGGTTTAACAACCGAGGCGAGTTTGTTGATGACCTGTTTCAGGTTGGCTGTATTGGGCTTATGAAATCGATTGATAACTTTGATTTAGGTCAAAACGTAAAGTTTTCCACTTATGCCGTACCAATGATTATTGGCGAAATACGCAGGTACCTGCGCGATAACAATCCTATTCGCGTTTCAAGGTCCTTAAGAGATATCGCTTATAAGGCGCTACAAGTAAGGGAACGTTTAATGAGTGAAACTTCACGGGAACCAACTGCTGAGGAGATTGCTAAAGTATTAGAAGTCCCTCACGAAGAAATAGTCTTTGCGCTAGACGCTATTCAGGACCCTGTATCCTTGTTCGAACCAATTTATAACGATGGCGGCGACCCAATTTTTGTGTTGGACCAATTAAGCGATGAACGAAATAAAGATATTCACTGGATTGAAGAAATTGCCTTAAAAGAAGGCATGCGGCGCCTAAATGAGCGTGAAAAGTTAATTTTAAGAAAGCGATTCTTCCAGGGAAAAACGCAAATGGAAGTAGCTGATGAAATTGGGATCTCACAAGCGCAGGTTTCACGTTTGGAAAAAGCTGCCATCAAGCAAATGAATAAAAATATTCAAAGTTAAAGCTGTCCAAGAGGAAACTATATTCGGGAACGTTCAAAGGGTGAAACGCTGCATTATGTGGCGGTTCACCCTTTTTATTTTGTGCTTGCAGTTTCCTCCTTTTGGACAGCTTTATTTTTTCTTTGATTTGCAGATAAATTGACCAATCTAATCATATATTTTCATTAGGATAAAAATGGCGGGAGTGAGAGATATGGTCAAAATTTCTGAATTTCAAATTAAAGATGTAGTGAATGTGTCTGATGGGAAAAAACTTGGAAATATTGGTGATATTGAAATTAATCTTTCCACAGGTAAAATAGAAGCGGTTATCGTTACCGGTAATGGTAAAGTCCTAGGCTTTTTTGGAAGGGAGGAAGATATTGTTATTCCATGGAAAAATATTATTAAAATAGGTCAAGATGTAATTTTGGTTAGATTCAAGGCTATTGAAGAACGGAATACAGAAGAAATGGAAGTATAGATATCAATATCATCTTACGGTGACCAATTAATCGATTCATGGTAAACTAGAAAAAAACAAATGAGGTTGAGTATGGAACCCTTTGCATATGATCATCAATCATTTCTTTCAATTAAAAATTGGATGGAGCAGTATCCGAGGCTTGTTGCTGGAATAACAACCAAAAAAGGCGGCAGCAGTACTGGAGTGTTTGAATATCTTAATATGGGCTTTCATGTTGGAGACCAGAGAGAAGCTGTCTGTCATAATCGGAACAAGGTGGCTGAGTTTATTCAATTTCCTGTGGAGCATTGGGTTGGGGCAGAACAGACCCATGAAACCCTTATTAGAAAAATTACAAGTACTGACCGTGGATTTGGGGCAGATACCTATGAAACTGCCTTTAAGGGGACGGATGGTTTTTATACGAATGAAGAGGGAATTTTATTAACTCTTTGCTATGCCGATTGTGTCCCTCTTTTTTTTATTTCTCCTGAACACAGGATGATTGGTTCTGCACATGCTGGCTGGAAAGGAACTGTTAATGAAATTGCACGGAAAATGGTAGAGCAATGGGGAGAGGAAGGAATACTTCCTAATCAAATTTTTGTCACAATAGGTCCATCTATTTGTGAAAAATGTTATATTGTTAATGATTATGTTATTAACTTTGTAGAAAATACTCTAGTAGATGTTGAAGAAAAACCCTATAATTTAATTAATGATGGACAGTATACTTTAGATTTACGAAAATTGAATAAAATAATTCTTCTTAAAGCCGGAGTCCCAGCAGATCATATTCAAATTACTAAACTATGCTCTAGTTGTGACCAATTTGAATTTTTCTCTCATCGCCGTGACCAAGGTAAAACAGGAAGGATGCTAAGTTATATAGGCTGGAAGGAGACCACAGAATGAAGGTTGCAGAAAATCTCATACATATTAGACAGCAAATAAGTGATGCATGCCAAAGGGTAAATCGGGCTCCTGATGAAGTGAAACTGATTGCCGTAACCAAATATGTCAGCATAGAAAGAGCCAAGGAAGCTATGGAAGCTGGTATAATAAATCTAGGTGAAAATCGGGATGATGGGCTGTTAACAAAGTGGGAAGTATTAGGGGACAAGCCCCTATGGCATTTTATCGGGACACTACAGACCCGCAAAGTTAAGTATATTATTGATAAAGTAGAATATATACACTCTTTGGACCGAATTTCATTAGCAGAGGAAATTAATAAACGAGCGGTAAAAAAAGTGAAATGCCTGGTTCAAGTGAATGTTTCTCAAGAACATTCAAAGCATGGTCTTGCTCCCGAGGAGGTCATTGACTTTATTAAAAGTCTTCAGCCATACGAGAATATTTGTATTGAAGGTTTAATGACTATGGCCCCATTTACAGATGATGAAGCGCAGCTTCGTACCTGTTTTCAAAGGTTAAAAGAGCTTCGTGATCAAGTGAAAAATTTGCATCTTGAATTCGCACCATGTACTGAGCTTTCTATGGGGATGTCTAATGACTTTGGAATTGCCATTGAAGAGGGCGCAACGATGATTAGAATAGGAACGGCACTTGTCGGTGAGGCTGGTGAGGAGGATAAAAGATGACGATAAAATCTAAGTTAAAAACATTTTTCTTTTTAGATGATGATTTTGATGATAATAATCAGGATGAATATGAGAAGGTTGAACCAATAAAGCCCCAAAAACAGCCTTCGAAGCCTCAAAACGTTGTAAGTCTGCAGAGTGTACAAAAGGGTGCAAAAGTAATTTTAGTTGAACCTAGAGTGTATGCCGAAGCTCAGGACATAACGGATCATTTGAAAAACCGCCGTGCTGTTGTCGTAAATCTTCAGCGCATCGGTCATGAAGAAGGAAGACAAATTGTCGATTTTTTAAGTGGAGCAGTCTATGCATTAAGCGGGGACATTCAAAAAATCGGCTCTAGTATATTTTTATGTACGCCTGATAATGTTGAGATTTCTGGCAATATATCTGAACTAGTGAAGGAACAAGAATATCATGATACGAGGTGGTAGTAGGAATGGATATGATTTTTAACATTTTGATCCAAATCATTGGAATATATAAATGGATGCTTATCATTTATATCCTTTTATCATGG
Source organism: Bacillus sp. EB106-08-02-XG196 (assembly GCF_013396335.1). Taxonomy (GTDB): domain Bacteria; phylum Bacillota; class Bacilli; order Bacillales; family Cytobacillaceae; genus Neobacillus. Next base: position 66,733 of record NZ_JABWSY010000019.1, on the reverse strand, counting down.
TTTCCAAATATGAGAGACTCACAAATTGGGACAATTCTTGGTAAGTTATGTGAACCATTTCTGGAACCGTTTAGAAGAATCATTCCACCAATAGGTATGATGGACTTATCACCTTTAGCCGCATTTCTTATCTTATCTTTCGCCCCTCAAGGCTTAATAGTTTTGCAAAACTTAATTTCTTAATTTTCCAGCCTAAACGGGCTAAGGAGTTAAATATGAATATTTACCAGCATTTTCGTCCTGAGGAACGGGAATTTATTGATCAAGTATTACACTGGAAGGACTTTGTTGATTCCAGCTATACATCTAAACTCACTGATTTTCTTGATCCTAGAGAGCAGCATATTTTAAAAACCATAATAGGTGAGAATGGAAGTATTAAATATCAACTTTTTGGGGGGAATACTGACGGTGAAAGAAAAAGGGCATTAATATTGCCTGATTATTTAGTACCGACAGAAAGTGAATTTCAAATTAATCTTTTTGAGATCGACTATCCTATTAAATTTGTTTCTATAGAACATCCCCAAGTTCTTGGCTCACTTATGTCATTAGGATTAAAACGAGGAAAGTTTGGCGACATTCTCATGAAAGACGGACAAGTTCAATTTTTCTCTGCTGCTGAAATCAGTGACTATATTAAAAGCAATTTAGAATCAATTGGCAGAGCATCAATACGTTTAAGAGAGTTAAAACTTGAAGAATCCATAACCGTTGATAATTTATGGATGGAACAGGACATCACGATTTCCTCCTTACGACTCGATACAATTATTTCTGGTGTTCATCATATATCGAGGCAAAAATCTCAAGCTTTCATTGAACAAGGCTTGGTGAAGGTGAACTGGACGTCTATTGAAAATCATTCCTTTGAATGTCGAGAGGGTGACTTGTTGTCTGTTAGAGGCTATGGGAGAGTAAAGATTTTGTCAATTGAAGGAAGAACAAAAAAAGATAAATGGCGAATTGTTGTCGGAAAGCAAAAATAATTTTTTGCTTTTAGCAGGATTATCGAAAACTTTGTCGAATTTATGCTTATACACTAAATACATACAGAAGAAAGATTCTTGGAGGTGGCATCATGCCGTTAACGCCGTTAGATATTCACAATAAAGAATTTAATAAAGGTTTTCGTGGTTACGATGAGGACGAGGTAAATGAATTTTTAGACCAAGTTATAAAGGATTATGAATTAGTCCTTCGTGAAAAGAAAGAAATGGAAGAACGTTTAAATGAGATGAAGGACCGTTTAGGTCATTTTGTAAATATTGAAGAAACATTAAACAAGTCTATTGTTATTGCACAAGAGGCTGGTGAAGATGTAAAACGAAATGCACAAAAGGAAGCCAAGCTCATCATTAAGGAAGCAGAAAAGAATGCTGACCGTATTGTTAATGAGTCACTTTCAAAGGCGAGAAAAATTGCTCTTGAAATCGAGGACTTGAAAAAGCAGTCAAAAGTATTCCGTACTCGTTTTAAAATGTTGATAGAAGCTCAGCTGGATATGATAAATACAGATGACTGGGATCATTTATTAGAGTATGAGGTGGATGCAACAGAACTTAAAATCCATCAAGAGGAAGATTCCTTAGCTTGACGAATTGGTATTATTTCGCATATAATTTTCTAATAAGTTAATAAAGAATGGAAATGACAATGAGAGGGACAGTACATTTTTTCATAAACTTTTGATAGCGAGCCGGGGATGGTGGAAGCCTGGAAAAAGTGAGGAATTGGAAGATCACCCTTGAGTCCCAGGCTGAAACTCTTTTTAAGGATGGTAAGCTATGGCGGGTTATTCACGTTACGAATCTTAAAGAGGATAGTACTTTTTCGTGCTATCTATCAGGGTGGTACCGCGGGAATAAAACCTTCTCGTCCCTTTTATGGGATGAGAGGGTTTTTTTATTTGTCTATTGGCTATTCTGTTTATGACGAGTGTTACAGGAGGAATAAGAAAATGGAATATAAAGATACGTTACTAATGCCAAAAACTGAATTTCCAATGCGTGGAAATCTTCCACAAAGAGAACCTGAAATCCAGGCAAAGTGGGAAGAAATGAATATTTATAAAAAAGTTCAAGAACGGACTGCTGGACGTCCGATGTTTGTGCTCCACGATGGACCTCCATATGCAAATGGTGATATTCATATGGGTCATGCTCTTAACAAAGTTTTAAAAGATTTTATTGTTCGCTATAAATCGATGAGCGGCTTCAATGCACCATATGTTCCAGGCTGGGATACTCATGGATTGCCAATTGAACAGGCGTTAACAAATAAGGGAGTAAAGCGTAAAGAGATGACGGTAGCTGAATTCCGCCAGCTTTGTACAAAATATGCGCTTGAACAAGTAAGCAATCAGCGTGAACAATTTAAACGCGTCGGGGTTCGTGGTGATTGGGAAAACCCATATATTACGCTTAAGCCTGAATATGAGGCACAGCAAATTAAGGTCTTTGGAGAAATGGCAAAGAAGGGCTATATTTATAAAGGCCTTAAGCCTGTATATTGGTCCCCGTCAAGTGAATCAGCTCTTGCCGAGGCAGAAATCGAATATCAGGATAAAAAGTCACCTTCTATTTATGTAGGCTTTAAAGTAAAAGACGGAAAAGGTGTCCTTGATACGGATGTTCAAATTGTCATTTGGACGACTACACCTTGGACTATTCCTGCAAACTTAGGAATCTCCGTACATCCAGATTTAACTTATGTAGTAGTTGCAGCGAATGGAAACAAATTCTTAATAGCTGAAGCACTTCTAGAAGCAGTAACGAATGAAATAGGCTGGGAAAATGCTGAGGTTATTCAAAAGGTAAAAGGTAATGAGTTAGAGAATATCCTTGCAGCGCACCCACTATACGACCGTGACTCATTAGTAATGCTAGGAGATCATGTTACAACTGATGCTGGAACAGGCTGTGTTCATACAGCACCAGGACACGGGGAGGATGACTTCCATGTCGGTCAAAAGTATGGACTTGAAGTACTTTGCCCTGTAGATGATAAAGGTGTAATGACAAGTGAAGCACCAGGGTTTGAAGGATTATTTTACGATAGTGCAAATAAGCCAATCTCTCAAGCATTAGAAGAAGCAGGTGCGCTTTTAAAGCTTTCACTTATTACTCACTCCTATCCACATGATTGGAGAACTAAAAAACCTGTTATTTTCAGAGCAACTGCACAATGGTTCGCTTCCATCAAAGATTTCCGAAATGATCTTCTTGAAGCAGTTAAAGAAACAAAATGGGTACCTGCATGGGGAGAAACACGACTATTTAATATGGTCCGTGACCGTGGCGATTGGTGTATCTCACGCCAACGTGTTTGGGGAGTTCCAATCCCAGTGTTTTATGCTGAAAATGGTGAGGAAATCATTACAGATGAAACCATTGATCATGTTTCTGGTTTGTTCCGGAAATATGGTTCAAATATCTGGTTTGAGCGTGAAGCGAAGGAACTATTGCCAGAAGGCTTTACTCATTCAGGAAGTCCTAATGGATTGTTTACAAAAGAAACAGATATCATGGATGTTTGGTTTGATTCCGGCTCATCTCATCAAGCGGTTCTCTTAGAAAGAGACGACTTGGTTCGCCCGGCTGATTTATATTTAGAAGGTTCGGATCAATATCGAGGCTGGTTTAACTCTTCCTTATCGACTGCAGTGGCAGTAACAGGCAAAGCTCCATACAAAGGTGTTTTAAGTCATGGATTTGCTTTAGATGGAGAAGGCAGAAAGATGAGTAAATCATTAGGGAATGTCATGGTACCTGAAAAGGTAATGAAGCAACTAGGAGCAGATATTCTCCGCCTTTGGGTTGCATCAGTTGATTACCAGGCCGATGTTCGTGTGTCTGATGCTATTTTGAAGCAGGTTGCAGAGGTATATAGAAAAATTCGTAATACTTTCCGTTTCTTGCTTGGTAACTTATCCGACTTTAATCCTGCAACAGATAGGGTTTCATACGAAAATCTTCGTGAAGTTGATCAATTTATGCTCGTAAAATTAAATAAGTTGATTAAAAATGTTCGAAATGCTTATGAAAATTATGAGTTTGCCGGAATTTATCATGCAATTAACAATTTCTGCACCCTAGACTTAAGTGCATTTTACCTTGATTTTGCTAAGGATGTTTTATATATTGAGGCAGTTAACAATCCTGAACGCCGTGCGATCCAAAGTGTTCTTTACGACTCCTTATTTGCATTAACAAAATTAGTTTCACCAATTCTTTCTCATACTGCTGACGAAGTATGGAAATTCATTCCTGCAGTTACAGAAGAAAGCGTGCAGTTAACGGATATGCCAGAATATCAGGAACTAAAAAATGCAGCTGCATTAGAAGAAAAATGGACTTCATTTATGAAGCTCCGTGATGATGTTTTAAAAGCCCTTGAAGAAGCTAGAAATCAAAAGGTTATTGGTAAATCATTAACGGCAAAGGTTTCCTTATATGTGACTGAAGATACGAAAAACCTATTGGACTCTATTAACGAGAATGTGCACCAATTATTTATCATCTCTGGATTTGAAGTTGCAGGAAGCTATGAACAAGCACCTGAAAATGCTATTAAATTAGATACTGCTGCCATCGTTGTAACGAAAGCAGAAGGTGAAACCTGTGAACGCTGTTGGGTTGTGACACCTGAGGTTGGAAAAGATTCAGAGCACCCACAACTTTGCGAGCGTTGTGCAGATGTAGTTAAAGAAAACTATACACACTTAGCTTAAAATGAATGCCCCATGATCATTTCATGGGGTTTTTTCATTTTTTATCCTATTCCGTTAATTGTTGTTCCTGATGTCAAATGTTTTCCCGGGTTAGGTCAAATTAAGGGGAGATAATATAAGAAATGACTTAACGGAGGTTACAACTATGAATGCAATGCAGGAACAGCTGTTTTGGGAACTCCGTAAAACGCAAATAGAAATTTTAAAATCATTGAATAATAAGCAGAAAAATGAGTGGATGATTCCTATATTAGAGGATGAACTAGCGGATATTTCAACTGCCATCCAAAAGCTGGAAGAAGGTAATTTCGGTCAGTGTGAAACGTCGGGTGAACCTCTGCCAGAACATCTTTTAAAGATTATGCCGACAATAAAGTCATCAAAGGATTCTGACAACTTGGAGCATTTTTATAAGAAACCATTTATTTCCGGCTTTTTCTAACCTTCCATTGTTGTTTCGTTAAAGATTGTGCTAAAATGCTAAGGAAGTAAAGTCTTCGTAGATGGGGGTATTCCTTAGTGTATTATTATTTAATCGCAATTTTTATTATTTTATTAGACCAAGTGACGAAATGGCAAATCGTCACAAAAATGCATCTTGGTGAAAGTATCCCAGTAATTGAGGACTTTTTGTATATTACTTCTCACCGAAATCGCGGAGCGGCATGGGGAATCCTACAAGGACAAATGTGGTTCTTTTATGTCATAACGGCTATAGTAATCATTGCGATCATTTATTACATTCAAAAAGAAGCAAAGGGTAAGTGGCTGCTAGGTGTTTCACTGGCATTTATGCTGGGTGGAGCGATTGGTAATTTTATTGACCGCCTGCTTCGAAAAGAAGTTGTTGATTTTATTCATACGTATATTTTCAATTATAACTTCCCAGTATTTAATATTGCGGATTCGGCTTTAGTCATTGGCGTAGTATTATTAATGATTCAAATGCTGCGTGATGAGCGTGAAACAAAGGAGAAATCATATGGAGAAAATGGTACACACCACTCTTGAACAGCAAAAAGGCGATCGAATTGATAAAGTTATTTCAACTTTAAATGAAGAATGGTCAAGAACTCAAGTTCAGCAATGGATTAAAGAGGGAAATGTCCTTGTAAATGGACAAAAGATAAAAACAAATTACAAATGCAGTTTAAATGATGAAATCGAAATTAGTATTCCCGACCCAGAATTACTCGATGTTGTCCCAGAAGAGATGGATTTAGAGATTTATTTCGAAGATAAGGATGTTCTAGTGGTTAATAAACCTAGCGGCATGGTGGTTCATCCAGCGCCTGGACATTTAACGGGAACGCTTGTTAATGGGTTAATGGCTCATTGTAAAGATTTATCAGGTATAAATGGTGTTCTGCGACCTGGTATCGTTCATCGTATCGATAAGGACACCTCTGGACTTTTAATGGTTGCCAAAAATGACATGGCCCATGAAAAGCTAGTTAACCAATTAGTCGAAAAGACCGTTACGCGAAAGTATAAAGCGATTGTGCATGGAGTGATACCTCACGATTTCGGAACGATTGATGCACCATTGGGCAGAGACACGAGAGATCGGCAAAGTATGACGATTGTGGATAATGGTAAGCATGCTGTAACTCATTTTCAGGTGATTGAACGGTTTAAGGATTTTACATTTGTGGAGTGTCAATTAGAGACAGGAAGAACACACCAAATACGTGTCCATATGAAATATATTGGCTATCCGCTTGCAGGTGACCCAAAGTATGGTCCAAAGAAAACACTTGATATCAACGGCCAGGCATTACACGCAGGAGTTCTTGGTTTTAACCACCCAAGAACCAACGAATACCTTGAATTTGAAGCACCTCTGCCAGTAGAATTTGAAGAGGTTTTAAATCAGTTACGAAATAATCGTTGACACATTTGTCGAATTATTGTACGATAACAACAGTTGAATATGCCTTTAAATCAGTCCTGTGAGGCTGAGAAGGAAACGGAATAATTGGTTGGGATACCTATGCCCATACTGATAAACTCTTTTACCTCTCACCTCAAAGCGTGAGAGGTTTTTTTATTAAATTAGGCAGGTGTTGAAAATGAACCAAAAAGCCGTAGTATTAGATACACAAGCAATCGGAAGAGCATTAACAAGAATTGCTCACCAAATCATAGAAAAAAATAAAGGGATTGAAGATTGTGTCCTCGTAGGAATTCGTACTAGAGGGATATTCATTGCAGAGAGACTCGCTGCCAAAATCGAAGAAATCGAAGGGAAACCGATACCTGTTGGCGAATTGGACATTACCTTATATCGTGATGATTTAACTAAGAAAACAGATGATCAAGAACCACTTGTTAAGGGATCGGATATCCCAGTACAATTGAAAGATAAAAAAGTTATACTTGTTGATGATGTTTTATATACAGGTCGAACGGTTAGAGCAGGACTAGACGCGATTATGGATCTTGGTCGTCCCTCTTCTATACAACTTGCTGTTCTTGTTGACCGTGGACACCGTGAACTTCCTATAAGAGCAGATTATGTTGGGAAAAACATTCCAACTTCAAGTAGTGAAAAAGTAGTTGTAGAATTACAAGATGTCGATAAGGTTGACCAAGTAAGTATCTTTGAAAAGTGAATAGTAACCCTTTAATTGCAGTCCTGTGAGGCTGACAAAGGGGAAAATGCCATCATCAAAGATTAATTGGCATTTCCATACCCTCTTTGTACTCTCATGGACAAAGAGGGATTTTTTTTGATGAAAATAACACACTAATAAATAGAAAGATTGTGGAGGAGAAAACATTGAACACTAAACCCATCTTAGACGTAAAAGATATTCCAAATCCTGGCCAATGGCTCACTTTAAGCTTACAACATTTATTCGCCATGTTTGGAGCTACGATCCTTGTTCCTTATCTCGTTGGGTTAAGCCCAGCAATTGCATTAATATCAAGTGGTTTAGGAACACTCGCCTTCTTAATGATTACAAAATGGCAGGTGCCTGCATACCTTGGTTCTTCGTTTGCCTTTATCGCTCCGGTAATAGCGGCAAAAGCTACAGCTGGTCCAGGGGGGGCCATGATAGGTTCATTCCTTGCGGGTCTTGTCTACGGGATTGTCGCACTAATTATTAGTAAAGCAGGTCATCGCTGGATTATGAATCTGCTGCCTCCGATTGTAGTAGGTCCTGTAATCATAGTTATCGGTCTGGCAATATCCGGAACCGCTGTTAATATGGCGATGAATAATCCTGCAGGAGAATATAGCTTGCTTCATTTCTCAGCAGCACTGGTAACATTAGCTGCCACCATTATCTTCACCATATACATGCGCGGCATGTTGAGCATTATCCCAATCTTAGCAGGTATCGTGGTTGGTTATCTTTACTCATTTGCAATCGGGATTGTTGATTTTAAACCAGTGTTGGAAGCAAGTTGGTTTGAAATGCCTGAATTCATCATCCCGTTTGTAAGCTATGAGGTTAAAATAACATGGGACTTAGCACTTCTAATGGTACCAGTCGCTGTAGTAACCCTATCTGAACATATAGGTCACCAACTTGTTCTAAGTAAAGTAGTTGGGCGTGATTACATTAAAGAACCTGGTTTACACCGCTCGATTTTGGGGGATGGAACAGCAACGATTATATCTGCATTAATTGGCGGTCCTCCAAAAACAACTTATGGTGAGAATATCGGTGTCCTTGCGATAACACGAGTATACAGTGTGTATGTAATAGCCGGTGCAGCTGTTCTTGCAACAATCTTTGGATTTATCGGAAAAATAACAGCATTAATCAGTACAATCCCGACACCTGTTATGGGCGGAGTTTCCATCCTGCTCTTTGGAATTATTGCTTCATCCGGTTTACGCATGCTTGTTGACAGTAAAATTGATTTTGGTAACAAACGTAATTTAGTGATATCATCAGTCATTCTGGTTATCGGAATTGGCGGTGCTTTTATAAAAGTATCAGAATCCTTTCAGATACAAGGAATGGCATTTGCCGCAATTGCAGGTGTTCTTTTACACCTAATCCTTCCTGGTAAAGAACCAGTAAGTGAAGATATGTTTGAACAAACAGTAGAAAAAGATAAGCAAAAAACTGCATAAAGAAAATTAACCTTTTAAAAGTAGTCCAGAGAGGCTATAAGGGTGTAATACTAAATACGATTTTATAAATCGTGGTCTTAGTATGATTAAATGCACCTTGATTAAATTAAATCAGGGTGTTTTTTTACAAATAATGGGATGGGGGAAAATCATGGTAAATCACTTGCTTACCACGAATGAATTAAAGGTGGATGAGATTTATGAAATTCTTTCAGAGGCTCAGGGTTTTGCTGATGGAAAGATATGGCGTCCAGAAGGTCAATTGTTTTCTGCTAACTTATTTTTTGAGGCAAGTACAAGAACAAAGTCAAGTTTTGAGATTGCCGAAAGAAGGTTAGGTCTCAGCGTTATTCCATTTGAAGTGCAAACTTCTAGTGTCCAAAAGGGCGAGACCTTGTACGATACAGTAAAAACACTTGAAGCAATTGGAGTTACCAGCATTGTTATCCGCCATGGTCAGGACCGTTATTTTGATGAGCTCGTTGAAAAAGTAAATATACCGATTATTAACGGCGGGGATGGATGTGGTCATCACCCAACACAATCGCTCCTTGACCTTTTAACCATCTATCAGGAGTTCGGACGTTTCTCTGGTTTAAAAATTGCCATTATCGGTGATATAAGGCATAGCAGAGTAGCACATTCTAATGCAGATACGCTTATTAGACTAGGGGCAGATGTTATTTTCTCAGGTCCAACCGAATGGTTTGATACTCATAGTCTTAGTGCTTCAAGATTTAGACCAATTGATGAGGCAATTCGTGAGGCAGATGTTGTCATGCTCCTTCGTGTGCAGCATGAACGGCACCAAAAGAAAGGAAGCTATACAGCAGCGGAGTACCATAGCCAATTTGGACTGACTTTGGAACGGGAAAAGGCAATGAAGCCAAAAAGTATTATTATGCACCCAGCACCGGTAAACCGGAATGTTGAGATAGCAGATAGTTTAGTGGAATGCGAACGATCAAGAATTTTTAAGCAAATGGAAAACGGTGTATACGTGAGAATGGCAGTCTTAAAAAGAGCAATAGAAAGTATAAAAGGAGTGTATGGGAATGAAACTACTTATTCAGAACGCCAGCTACATAGCATCTAACGGTGTAAAAAAACAGGCAGATTTATTAATTGAAGATGGAGAAATTGTAAAGATTGGTCATCAAATAGAGGAAACTGTAGATCGAATCGTAAATGCAGAGGGATTGTTGGTATCACCAGGATTTGTCGATTTACATGTTCATCTCCGCGAGCCAGGAGGAGAGAAGAAAGAAACGATTGCAACAGGTACACTCGCTGCGGCAAAAGGTGGATTTACCACACTAGCGGCAATGCCGAATACAAGACCAGTTCCAGACTCGATTGAACAAATGGAATGGCTTCAAAATCGCATTCAAGAAACAGCAAACGTTCGGGTCTTACCTTATGCCTCCATCACTGTGAGACAAATCGGTAAAGAATTAACCGATTTTGAAGCATTAAAAAATGCAGGAGCATTTGCCTTTACAGATGATGGTGTAGGTGTTCAAGATGCCAGCAAGATGCTCGAAGCCATGAAAAAAGCAGCAAGTGTGAATATGGCCATTGTTGCCCATTGTGAAGAAAATACACTGATCAATAAAGGCTGTGTACATGAAGGTTCTTTCTCAGAAAGAAATAGATTAAATGGAATTCCTTCGGTTTGTGAGTCAGTACAGATTGCAAGAGATGTGCTGCTTGCCGAGGCGGCTGGCTGTCATTATCATGTGTGCCATGTTAGTACGAAAGAATCGGTTCGTGTGATTAGGGATGCGAAAAAAGCAGGGATTAAAGTTACTGCAGAAGTCACACCTCACCATTTACTATTAACACAAGATGATATACCGGATAGTCTCGATCCGAATTATAAAATGAATCCGCCACTTCGAGATAAGGCTGATCGGGATGCGTTAATTGAAGGATTGTTGGACGGGACAATCGATTTTATAGCAACGGATCATGCACCACATACAACGGATGAAAAAAATGAGGGAATTAAGCTAGCTCCTTTTGGAATTGTTGGTTTAGAAACAGCGTTTCCACTGCTATATACACACTTCGTCTTAAAGAACATTATGAGTCTCGAACAGTTAATACACTATATGACGAAAAAGCCGGCAGAAAGCTTTTCACTTCCTTTCGGAAGAATTGAAGTAGGAGCCCCAGCCGACTTGGTTCTATTAAATCTAGACGAAGAAAAGGCAATTGATCCACAGGAATTTTTATCAAAAGGAAAAAATACTCCATTTGCTGGTTGGAATTGTAAAGGCTGGCCGCAAATGACAATTGCGAGCGGCGAAGTAGCTTGGGAGAAAGGACGTGTAACAGTATGAAAGCACAGCTAATTTTAGAAGATGGAACAGTATTTATTGGTGAAGGTTTTGGAAGTCACATGGACACAACCGGAGAAGTCGTCTTTAATACAGGTATGACGGGCTACCAAGAAATCCTTTCTGATCCATCCTACTGTGGGCAAATTGTTATGCTGACTTACCCTTTAATTGGAAATTACGGAATAAACCGTGATGATTTTGAAACCATTAATCCAGCAGTAAAAGGCTTTATAGTCAAAGAAGCCGCGGAATTCCCTTCCAATTGGAGGAGTGAATTTACGATTGATGAGTACTTTAAAATGAAAAAGATCCCTGGAATTGCAGGTATTGATACACGTAAATTAACCAGGATTATTCGCCAATATGGGACATTAAAAGGAGCCATCTGCTCGATTGAAAGTGATCCTAATGAAGTAATTAGTAAGCTAAGACAGACGAAGATGCCGATTGATCAAGTCAGAAGAGTCTCTACAAAAAATTCTTATCCAAGTCCAGGCAGAGGGAAGAGAATTGTGCTTGTCGATTTCGGAATGAAGCATGGAATTTTACGAGAATTAAATAAGCGTAATTGTGATGTTGTTGTTGTTCCATACCATACAACGGCAGATGAAATCCTTCAATTACGACCAGACGGAATTATGCTTTCTAATGGACCTGGGGATCCAAAGGATGTTCCAGAAGCTGTCCATATGATTAAGCAGTTATTGGGTATAGTACCAATTTTTGGTATATGTTTAGGGCACCAATTATTTGCATTAGCATGTGGTGCCGATACCGTAAAAATGAAATTCGGTCATCGTGGCTCTAACCACCCCGTTAAAGATTTAGCGACAGGAAAAATTGCCATTACAGCTCAAAATCATGGATATACTGTTGAAGAAAAATCGTTACAAAATACGCAGCTGGCAGTTACACATATTGCTTTAAATGATGGTACTGTTGAAGGCTTAAAGCATTTAGATTATCCCGCCTTTACTGTTCAATATCATCCAGAAGCTTCACCAGGACCTGAAGACGCAAACCATTTATTCGATCAGTTTCTTGCGATGATTGAAGCTGAAAAACAGGAGGTTTCCACAACATGCCAAAACGTAATGATATAAACTCCATTTTAGTAATAGGTTCAGGACCCATTGTGATTGGGCAGGCAGCAGAATTTGATTATGCAGGCACCCAGGCTTGTATCGCTCTTAAAGAAGAAGGCTATCGAGTTATTCTCGTTAATTCCAATCCTGCCACAATTATGACAGACACAGAGATTGCGGATGCCGTCTATATTGAACCATTAACCGAGGAATTTGTAAGCAGAATCATTCGCAAAGAACGTCCTGATGCGCTATTAGCCACTCTCGGCGGTCAAACCGGTCTTAATCTTGCGGTTGAGTTATCAAAATCAGGGGTCTTAGAAGAGTGTGAAGTGGAAATCTTAGGAACGAAGTTATCTGCCATCAAACAAGCCGAGGACCGTGACTTATTCCGTAGCTTAATGAATGAACTGTGTGAACCCGTACCGGATAGTGAAATTATTCATGAATTAGCAGAAGCACACGCATTTGTGGGAAAAATAGGATTTCCTGTCATTGTTCGTCCTGCCTATACACTTGGAGGGACTGGCGGAGGGATTTGTCATAATTCTGAAGAATTGGACGAAATCGTGGCAAGCGGCTTAAAGCACAGTCCGGTAAATCAATGCTTACTCGAGAAAAGTATTGCCGGGTTTAAAGAAATCGAATATGAAGTAATGCGTGATGGAAATGACAATGCCATTGTCGTATGTAATATGGAGAACTTTGATCCAGTTGGAGTTCACACTGGTGATTCGATTGTTGTTGCACCAAGTCAAACATTAAGTGACAGAGAATATCAGCTATTAAGAAATGTTTCTCTTAAAATCATTCGCGCATTAGGGATAGAAGGCGGCTGTAATGTTCAACTTGCCTTAGACCCATATAGCTTTAATTACTACATCATCGAAGTAAATCCAAGGGTAAGCCGTTCATCAGCTCTAGCATCAAAAGCAACCGGTTATCCTATTGCAAAACTAGCAGCGAAAATCGCAGTAGGCCTAACACTAGATGAGATGCTTAACCCTGTAACGGGAAAAACCTATGCAAGCTTTGAACCTGCTCTTGATTATATCGTAACGAAAATCCCGAGATGGCCATTTGATAAATTTGAATCAGGGAACCGTTCACTTGGGACACAAATGAAAGCAACGGGTGAAGTTATGGCGATAGGCCGTACCTTTGAGGAGTCCTTATTAAAAGCAATCCGCTCACTAGAAGCGGGTGTCCATCATTTCGAACTAAATGGATCAGCGGAAATCAGTAATGAATTAATAGAGAAACGAATTTGCAAAGCTGGAGATGAGAGGCTCTTTTATATCGCAGAAGCATTTAAACGAGGTATTACAGTTGAAACCATTCATCAGTGGAGCCAAATAGATTTATTTTTCTTACACAAACTGCATGGAATCATCGAGTTTGAAACAAAACTTGCTTCCAACCCAATGGATATGGAAATCCTTAAGGAAGCAAAACAAAAAGGCTTCTCTGATAAAAAGATTGCAGAGCTTTGGGACCAAAAGGAAAAGGATATATACAATCTACGCAAAAAATTAGGTATGGTTCCGGTCTATAAAATGGTGGATACTTGTGCAGCTGAATTCGAATCAGAAACACCTTACTACTATGGAACATATGAGGACGAAAATGAATCCATTGTAACAGGCAGACAAAGTGTTATTGTTCTCGGTTCCGGACCAATTCGTATCGGGCAAGGAATTGAGTTTGATTATGCGACTGTCCATTCTGTTAAAGCCATCAAAGAAGCAGGCTATGAAGCAATTATTATTAATAATAATCCTGAAACAGTTTCAACGGATTTCAGTATCTCCGATAAGCTGTACTTTGAACCGTTAACCATTGAGGATGTAATGAGTATAATTGATTTAGAAAATCCACTGGGTGTAATCGTGCAATTTGGCGGGCAAACAGCGATAAATCTTGCTGCAGGTTTAGAAGAGAATGGCGTAAAAATACTTGGAACAAGCCTAGAGGATTTAGACCGTGCGGAGAACAGGGATAAATTTGAACAAGCCCTTGTCCAGCTGGATATTCCAATGCCACTTGGAAAAACCGCATTATCAGTTGAAGAAGCAATAATAATTGCTAATGAAATCAGCTATCCTGTACTTGTTCGTCCATCTTATGTTCTTGGCGGCCGTGCAATGGAAATCGTATATCGACAGGAAGAACTGCTTCATTATATGGAAAATGCCGTTAAAATTAATCCAGACCATCCTGTCTTAATAGATCGTTACTTAACAGGTAAAGAAATAGAAGTGGACGCAATTTGCGATGGAGAAAATGTATTAATACCGGGAATTATGGAGCATATCGAACGGGCAGGGGTCCATTCTGGGGATTCCATTGCCGTGTATCCGCCGCAAACACTTTCAGACAGAGTTAAGGAAACGCTGGTTGAATATACTGAGAAGATGGCAAGAGGCCTAAACATCGTGGGACTGTTAAATATACAGTACGTAATATCCAAGGATCAAGTATATGTCCTAGAAGTCAATCCACGTTCTAGCCGTACGGTTCCATTTCTGAGCAAAATCACAAATGTTCCTATGGCTAAAATTGCAACAAAAGCAATCTTAGGAATTTCGATAACTGAACAAGGCTACATGCCAGGAATCGTTCCCGAAAAGAAGGGTGTTTATGTGAAAGTTCCGGTATTCTCATTTGCTAAGTTAAGAAGTGTTGATATCACACTTGGTCCTGAAATGAAATCAACGGGCGAAGTAATGGGGAAGGATTGCACACTTGAAAAAGCACTTTACAAAGGATTAGTAGCTTCAGGAATGACGATTCAAAAATTCGGAACTGTATTGTTTACGGTTGCGGATAAAGATAAACAAGAATCATTAAAGCTGGCTAAACGATTCGCTGCAAACGGCTACCGTCTAATGGCAACGAGTGGAACAGCTGCTGTACTTAAATCTGCAGGTCTGCCAGTAAAGGTTATCGGCAAAATTGGTTCAGAAGGCAAAACATTACTGGATGTTATTCATAATGGGGAAGCACAATTTATTATCAACACACTGACAAAAGGAAAACAGCCCGAAAGTGATGGCTTTAGAATCCGCCGTGAAGCAGTTGAAAATGGGGTCCCATGCTTAACCTCATTAGATACAGCGGATGCGATACTTAAAGTGATAGAGTCAATGAACTTTTCAGCTGAAGCTATGGCAGTAGAGGAAAAGGAGGCGGTATTTGCATGATAAAAAAGGAATTATGCAGGATCATCTCCCAAACAGAAATTGCTAAAGACATTTTCCAACTCACCGTTGAAGCAAATTTCGTGAATGAGATAAAAGCACCGGGTCAGTTCGTGCATATTCGGGTCGATAAGTCTTTCGACCCTTTATTACGAAGACCTATCAGTATATCTTCTGTTGATTCGGTGAATTCACAATTTACAATGATCTATCGAAAGGAAGGGAAAGGGACTTCACTGCTCGCAGAAAAAGGCAAGGGGATGCTGCTAGATATTCTCGGTCCCTTAGGGAATGGGTTCCCAGTTAATGAAGTAAATCCAGGGGAAACGGCTTTACTTGTCGGGGGAGGAATTGGTGTCCCTCCTTTATATGAACTTTCTAATCAGTTGATTGCAAAAGGGGTAAAGGTCATCCATGTCCTTGGCTTCCAAACACAATCAGCAGTATTTTATGAAAATGAATTTTCGGACAATGGGGAGACCTATATTACCACCGTTGATGGTTCATATGGAAAAAAAGGTTTTGTAACGGATATTATTAAAAATTTAGAGTTTGATTGTCTATATACCTGCGGGCCTACCCCAATGTTGAAAGCAATCGAAAATGAGTATTCAGATAAAAAGTTGTTTTTATCCTTAGAAGAACGGATGGGCTGTGGCATAGGGGCATGCTTTGCTTGTGTATGTAAAACTAGTGAAGATCCTTCCGGAGTTTCTTATAAAAAAGTATGCAGTGATGGACCCGTTTTCCGTGCAGGGGAGGTACTAATATGAGCCGTTTAAACATAGAGCTGCCTGGTTTGAAACTAAAAAACCCAATTATGCCAGCGTCTGGGTGCTTTGGCTTTGGCAAGGAGTATAGCCAATTCTATGATTTGAGTAAACTTGGTGCGATCATGATTAAAGCGACAACGGTAGAGCCAAGATTCGGAAACCCTACTCCAAGAGTTGCAGAAACATCTGCAGGAATGCTAAATGCAATCGGCCTGCAAAATCCAGGTTTAGAAAAAGTTATCAGTAATGAACTGCCCTGGTTATCTCAGTTTGATGTTCCTATTATTGCAAATGTCGCAGGTTCCCTTGAAGAGGACTATATTGAGGTAGCACGAAGCATTTCTAAAGCTCCCAATGTCCATGCATTAGAATTGAATATTTCCTGCCCGAATGTAAAAACAGGGGGAATTGCTTTTGGTACGATACCAGAGGTGGCCAAGCAGTTAACTCGTAAGGTAAAGGAAGTATCAGATGTACCGGTCTATGTGAAGCTTTCACCGAACGTGACCAATATTGTGGAAATGGCACAAGCAGTTGAAGCCGGCGGTGCAGATGGGTTGACCATGATAAACACGCTTGTCGGCATGAGACTGGATTTAAAAACAGGCAAGCCAATATTAGCTAACCGCACCGGCGGTCTATCAGGACCTGCAATTAAACCAGTTGCCATACGGATGATTTATGAGGTAAGTCAAGCTATAAATATCCCGATTATTGGAATGGGCGGTATTGAGTCTGCTGAAGATGTAATTGAATTCTTCTATGCAGGAGCTAGTGCGGTTGCGGTAGGTACGGCAAATTTTGTGGATCCATATATTTGCCCAACGATCATTGAAGAATTACCAGCCCTGATAGAGCAGTTAGGTTATGAACATATCAGTGAATGCAAGGGAAGGAGCTGGCAGGACCATGGAAAACTCGCTCATCATCGCGCTTGATTTTGCGAATCGTAAAGAGGTAGAGCAATTTTTACAGCCCTTTACTGGTAAACAACTCTTTGTAAAAGTAGGAATGGAGTTGTATTATCAGGAAGGACCTGAAATTATTCGTTACTTAAAAGCAAACGGCCACCGGATTTTTTTAGATTTGAAGCTTCATGACATTCCTAATACAGTAAAAAGCGCCATGAAGGGGCTTGCTAGATTGGAATGCGACCTTGTAAACGTTCATGCCGCTGGCGGCAAAGAAATGATGCGCGCTGCGGTAGAAGGTTTAGAGGAGGGCACGGCACATGGTCGTAGACGACCGGCCATCATAGCCGTTACACAGCTTACCAGTACATCGGAGGAGCAAATGAAAATAGACCAGCTCATTTCTGTTTCTCTGGAACAATCCGTTCTTCATTATGCTTCTATAGCAAAAGAGGCCGGTTTAGATGGAGTTGTTTGCTCTGCTTGGGAGGCATTATCTATTCGGGAAAAATTAGGTGATAAATTTTACACAGTTACCCCAGGTATACGGATGGCAGAAGATAGTACTGGAGACCAAAAACGGGTCGCCACCCCTGAATTTGCAAGGAATGCGGGTGTTACCTCGATTGTTGTAGGACGATCCATCACAAGATCAAATGATCCACTGAAAAGTTATGAAAAATGGATGGTAGCATGGAGGAGTGGTCAAGTATGAAAAAATTAATAGCAGAAAAATTATTAACCATTAATGCAGTAGCATTAAAACCAAACGAACCATTTACATGGACTTCAGGATTACGTTCACCTATTTATTGTGACAACCGCCTGACACTTTCTTATCCAGAAGTAAGAAAGGAGATTGCACAAGGGCTTCAATCTATTATTTTAGAGAAATATTCAGATGCCGATGTCATTGCTGGTACTGCAACTGCGGGGATACCACATGCAGCATGGGTTAGTGAGTTATTAAACCTGCCGATGTGTTATGTTCGTTCAAAAGCAAAAGGACATGGCAAAGGAAACCAGATAGAAGGAAAAGTGGAAGCAGGACAAAAGGTTGTGGTGGTTGAAGATCTGATTTCTACGGGAGGCAGTGTGATTACTGCCGTTCAAGCACTGCGAGAAGCTGGGTGTGAAGTTCTTGGCGTGGTTTCAATATTTACATATGGACTAGAAAAGGGAAGGGAAGCATTCGCACAAGAAGAAATAAAAAGTGAATCACTTACTGATTTTGTTAATCTAGTGGAAGTAGCGATTGAAAAGGGCTACATAAGCAAAGATGATCAAGAAAGCTTACTTTCGTGGAGTAAATCCCCTTCTGAGTGGAGTAAGAAGTTCGAATAAACGAAAAGCCCCGGAAAATCCGGGGCCATTTTATTTTTTCTTTAGTTTTAGGACCATTTCCTCTTCAGGAGTAACATAAACAGTCTGTTGATTATCATAAATGACAAAACCAGGCTTTGCACCATTAGGCTTCTTAACATACCGCACCTTTGTAAAATCTACTGGTACGGAACTAGAGTTTCTGGCTTTACTAAAATAGGCAGCCAAGTTCGCTGCTTCATGTATGGTTCTTTCAGATGGATCTTTACTTCGAATGACAACGTGCGAGCCAGGAATGTCTTTAGTGTGCAGCCAAATTTCATCTCTAGCTGCAAGTTTATTGGTCAAATAGTCATTTTGCTTATTGTTTTTTCCAACAATCAATTCAGTGCCATCAGAAGAAAGATAATAATCAAGAATCGGCTTGGCATTAGATAATTTTTTCGCATTTCGTCTTTGACGGTCGCGAATATAACCGCCTTCAATTAACTCTTCGCGAATTTCTTGAATATCTTTTGGTGATGCTGACTGCACCTGTTGAAGTAAATTTTCAAAATAAAAGACTTCCTCACGTGCCATTTCAATTTGTTTGATTACGATGGAAACAGAATTTTTGGCTTTTTGGTATCTAGAGAAATACTTTTGCGCATTTTCTGAAGGTGTCTTACGCGGGTCTAAGAAAATCGCTACTGTACCGCCCATTTCATCATAATAATCGACCACTTCGATTTCTTTCATCCCTTTTTTGGCAGCATAGAGATTGGCTGTTAACAGTTCACCTAGGAGCTTGAGCTGCTCGGCTTTCTCAGCCTCTCTTAATGTATTCTCTAATTTCTCAATTTTTTTCTCATTCTTTTCTTTTTCATTGATAATTAACCGCTCTATATCATTTCCCTGCTGTTTGACACGATCACGCTCAGCCTTCCCAAAATAAAAGCGGTCCAGCATTTCGCTTAAGGTTGAGAAGCTTTTAACTTCTCCTTTTACATGTTCAAGTGGAAAGAGGTAGAACACTTCCTTATTCCCTGTTGATAAGATGGAAGGCTCTATTGCTCCACTCTTAATTGTATCTATCATTTGAATGAACGTTTTCGGAACGGTCGTACGGTTGGCAATCCCGCTTTGGAAAATAACTTCTCTTGCGAATAGCGGTGAGGTCCCAGCAAAATGTTCTACAAGCTGCCGATCAATCTTGCCGCTATTAAAATCAATCTTTCTCAATACATCATCTTCAACTGCCAAGAATGGATTTTGTTTATTTTGTTCTGGCGGATAAATATAGGGATGCCCAGGTAAAATGGCTCTGTGACTGTTTACTGCAAACGAAACATGCTTCACGCTATCAAGAATGATGTTTCTAGTTTTATCAACTAGTACAATATTACTGTGCCTGCCCATTATTTCAATTATTAACTGTTTGTAGCTCACATCTCCGATTTCATTACGCCCTTTAATTTCAAAAATAATCATACGATCATTTTCAACCTGATAGACATCCTCTAAAATATAGCCCTCAATATGCTTTCTTAGCAGCATACAGAACATAGGCGGTTCGCTGGGATTCTCGTATGCTTCATTGGTGAGCTGTATTCTTGCATAGCTTGGATGAGCAGAAAATAATAACTTTTGGTTCACTCCATTTGCACGGATTGTGAGGATTACTTCATTTTTATAAGGCTGATGTACTTTATTTATTCTGCCGCCCTTTAAGGTGCGCGCAAGTTCATCAACCATTGCTTTTGTAAATAAACCATCAAATGACATGGAAAACATCCTTTACTTCAAACTATTTCTTTCTTTAGTATAGCTTACTGGGTAAGAGAATGTCTCTTACTAGGTTAGAGTATGTCTCATTTTACCTTGTTCATTCAGTTATCGTAACTGCTCTTAATTATCATAGCATTTTTTTGGACGAGGCTGAATAAGCTTTCTTTAGAGCGTGTCTCATATAATTAAGGGGGAAGTGAGATGGTCGGATGAAATTCCATGAGATGGAGATAAATCAAGTAGAAAAGGTCTTAGATACCGACTTTTCGTCTGGGTTATCACCGGAAGCTGTAAAGAAACGAATAGCCCAACATGGGCTTAATGAATTGGAGGAAGGGGAAAAGCAATCTGCCTTACTCTTATTTTTTAGTCAGTTTAAAGATTTTATGGTGTTAGTGCTGCTTGCAGCTACGCTTTTATCAGGGTTGCTTGGTGAATATATTGATGCAGTAGCGATTATTGCTATCGTCATTATTAACGGTATCCTTGGCTTCTATCAAGAAAGAAGAGCTGAGAAATCCTTGCAGGCACTAAAGGAATTATCAGCACCTCAGGTGTCCGTGTTACGTGAAGGGCAGTGGGTGAAAATCCCTTCTAAAGAAATTGTCCCCGGAGATATCATTAAATTTTCAAGTGGAGATAGAATTGGTGCCGATGTACGGATTATCGAATCTAGAAGTTTAGAAATCGAAGAGTCAGCCCTTACTGGTGAGTCCGTACCCGTGTCTAAGCATATAGATAGTTTAAAGACAGTAAACCCTGGAATTGGTGATATGGAAAACATCGCTTTTATGGGCACGATGATTACTAGGGGAAGTGGTGCAGGAGTTGTTATTGCCACAGGGATGAAAACAGCGATGGGACAGATCGCTGATTTACTCCAAAATGCC
Organism: Bacillus sp. EB106-08-02-XG196; assembly: GCF_013396335.1. Classification (GTDB taxonomy): domain Bacteria; phylum Bacillota; class Bacilli; order Bacillales; family Cytobacillaceae; genus Neobacillus. Next base: position 45,614 of record NZ_JABWSY010000019.1, on the reverse strand, counting down.
CAATCGCAAGAAACACCCCTGCAGCGGCGTTTAGAGCAGCTGGGGAAAATTTTAATAAGTGTTGCTTTATTGTTAACTGTTCTCGTGGTTGCAATTGGAGTCTTACAGGGGCATGAACTTTATACCATGTTCTTAGCAGGTGTTTCCCTGGCAGTTGCGGCTATACCTGAGGGATTACCAGCGATTGTAACGGTAGCGTTGTCTCTGGGTGTCCAAAAAATGATTAAGAAAAACGCCATTGTTAGAAAACTCCCAGCGGTAGAAACACTCGGCTGTGCGTCGGTCATTTGTTCTGATAAAACGGGAACAATGACACAAAACAAAATGACGGTTACCCATTTATGGAGCGGTGGTCACACTTGGACGGTTGATGGGGTTGGATACCAGCCTCGTGGAGATTTTTATCGTGGAGATACGCTGGTTCATCCAAAGGACGAGAAGGCTCTGCAGCAAATGCTTATTTTTGGGATGATCTGCAATCATTCAGAATTGGTGATAAAAGATGAAGATTATATTCTAGACGGAGACCCTACTGAGGGTGCATTGCTCGTAAGTGCCATGAAAGCAGGGTTTAACCGCAACAATCTATTAGATGAATTTACCATCATCAAGGAATTTCCATTTGACTCAGTTAGAAAAATGATGAGTATGCATGTTAAAGATAAACAAGGCAGGAATTTTATTGTAACAAAAGGGGCACCAGATGTAATTATAGGTAAAAGTGAATCCATCCTCTGGGATGGCAAAACACAATATCTTGGACAAAATGTCCAGAGTCAAGTGCAAGAGGCTATCAATAATCTTGCTGCCAAAGCACTTAGAACCATTGCGATTGCCTTTAAACCTATTTCGGCCAATACCGTTATCTTAAGCGAACAGGAAGCAGAAAATAAATTAACCTTTATAGGTGTCCAAGGCATGATTGATCCGCCAAGACCAGAAGTGAAAGATGCAGTTAAAGAATGTAAGGAAGCAGGAATAAAAACTGTTATGATAACAGGTGATCATATCATTACAGCTAAAGCCATTGCTGCACAGCTCGGTATTTTAACGAAGAAAAGTTTGGTCCTTGATGGAAATGCATTATCAAACATGTCGGTTGAAGAGCTTGAGGATGTTGTAGATGATGTATCCGTATTTGCACGCGTCTCACCAGAGCATAAATTGAAAATAGTCAAAGCTTTACAAAATAGTGGCCATATTGTAGCGATGACCGGTGATGGAGTGAACGACGCTCCAGCAATAAAGGCTGCAGATATCGGTGTGGCAATGGGGATTACTGGTACAGATGTGGCTAAAGAAGCATCCTCTCTTGTATTGCTCGATGATAACTTTGCGACAATAAAATCGGCAATTGAAGAAGGCAGAAACATCTATGAAAACATTCGAAAATTCGTTCGATACTTACTTGCTTCAAATGTAGGGGAAATTTTGGTTATGTTGTTTGCCATGCTCCTGGCACTGCCGCTTCCTCTTGTGCCAATTCAAATTCTTTGGGTCAATTTAGTGACGGATGGATTACCGGCAATGGCTCTAGGACTAGATCGTCCTGAAGAGGATGTAATGAAGCGCAAACCACGGAGTCCAAATGAAGGAGTGTTTGCACGAGGATTAGGCTGGAAAGTTGTTTCAAGGGGGTTCCTTATTGGAATCGTTACCCTGTTAGCCTTTATGATTGTCTATAATCAGAATCCGGCAAATCTGCCATATGCACAAACGATTGCCTTTGCTACTCTCGTTATGGCACAGCTCATCCATGTATTCGATTGTAGGAGTGAAAAATCAGTACTATCTAGAAATCCATTTGGGAATCAGTACTTAGTCTGGGCAGTTATCTCTTCTCTTGCACTGATGATTGTCGTAATCTATTACCCGCCATTTCAACCGATATTTCACACCTTACCAATTCTAGCAAAAGACTGGCTTTTGATTATAGGACTATCCTCCATTCCAACTTTTTTACTAGCCGGAACATTTTTGTTAAGAAAAACAAAATAAAGTGTGTTATAATCCAAAAGGTAGTAGAGGTTACTCTATTACCTTTTGTTAGTTTCCAGATAATAAATAAACTTTACATAGTAGGTTAGCGCTCATCTTCAATTGATTGGAGTGTACTTAATGGTTATAAGTATGACGGGCTTTGGAAGAAGCAGGATTGCTTCAGCCTCTTTTTCTGTGAATGTAGAAGTAAAAACAGTCAACCATCGCTTTAGTGAAGTGAATATTCGGATGCCTAGACACTTATTAAATGTTGAGGATAAGATAAAGAAAAAATTAACTGAGCATCTTCGTCGCGGCAGAGCAGAAGTTTATATCATGATAGAAGGGGAGGGTGCGGTAACTCGAAAAATTCAGGTTGATTGGAAGCTGCTCGAAGAATACTACCTATTTATTAAACAGGCACGGGATAAATTCAATATTGAAGGAAACGTATTACTTCAGGATTTATTAACGCGTAATGAATTTTTACATATTGAAGAAAATGAAGCTGGAAATGAAGAATTGGAAAGTTTAGTACTTAGAGCTGCAGAAGAAGCTGTTTTATTATGTAAACAGATGCGGATAACGGAAGGAGAAGAGCTTAGAAAGGATTTGCTCACTTCTTTGGGACTATTAGATATAAATATAGATGCACTGAAAGAATATGCTCCCCAAGTTGTCTTTCTGTATAAGGAACGATTAATGAAACGAATGGAAGAATTCGTACAGGGACAAATTGATGAAACGCGGGTATTAACAGAAGTGGCTATATTTTCTGATAAAATTGATATTAATGAAGAATTAACAAGGTTAAAAAGTCATATTCAGCAATTTACTCAAACCCTAAACGAATTAGAGCCAATTGGCAGAAAACTGGATTTTCTTGTTCAAGAAATGAATAGAGAAGCGAATACGATTGGATCAAAAGCAAATGATTCAACGATTACTAAAAAAGTCGTAGAGATCAAAAGTTTGCTTGAAAAGCTGAAAGAACAAGTACAAAATATTGAATAATAGTGTTTAGAAAATGGTTGACACGGCAAAAATATATTATTGATGATTGGATGATAATCATGTCGATTAAATTGATTAATATTGGATTTGGAAATATCGTATCTGCCAATCGGATAATTTCAATTGTAAGCCCTGAATCTGCTCCGATTAAGAGGATTATTCAAGATGCCCGAGATCGGGGTTCATTGATTGATGCTACATATGGAAGACGTACTCGTGCAGTAATTGTCATGGATAGTGACCATGTCATTTTATCAGCAGTACAGCCTGAAACGGTTGCCCATAGGCTGGCAGACCGTGATGAAATTATGGATGAAGGGTAGGATTATAGAAAATGCAGGAAAAAGGATTGCTTATCGTATTTTCTGGTCCATCTGGTGTCGGAAAAGGAACAGTTAGAAAAGAAATATTTTCCCATCCGGACACGGCTTTTGAGTATTCTATATCTGCAACAACGCGCGTTCCCCGTCCTGGTGAAGTAAATGGGGTTGATTATTTTTTTAAGTCACGGGATGAATTTGAAGAATTAATTAAACAAGGGAAACTTTTAGAGTATGCTGAGTTCGTAGGGAATTATTATGGAACCCCTGTAGATTATGTACGTGAAACCTTAGATGCTGGTAAAGATGTTTTTTTAGAAATCGAAGTGAAGGGCGCACGGCAGGTCAGGGAAAAGTTCCCAGAAGGTTTATTTATCTTCTTAATGCCTCCGAGTCTTTCAGAGCTTAAGAACCGGATTGTAACTAGAGGTACGGAAACAGAAGAGTTAATTAACAATCGGATGTTATCTGCCCGTGAAGAAATTGAAATGATGGAATTATACGATTACGTTGTAGAAAATGACCAAGTAGAATTGGCTTGTGAACGTGTGAAAGCAATTGTTGTCGCTGAACATTGTCGCAGAGAACGTGTAGAACACCGATATAAAAAATTACTGGAGGTCGAATAAATGTTATATCCTTCGATTGATTCATTGCTAAATAAAATTGATTCAAAATACTCTCTTGTTTCCGTTGCAGCAAAGCGTGCTCGTTCCATGCAGCAAACACGTGATGAAAGATTACCTAAATATGTTTCCTATAAGCATGTAGGGAAAGCGCTAGAAGAAATATACAGCGGTGAACTTACTTATCGTGTTCCTAAGAAATCAGAAACAGGTGCTATATACGGAAAAGATAGCAATATAGGCAAGTAACAACAATGAAGGTCTGACAGTAGCAAAATGTCAGCCTTTTTTATTTTTTATTGCAAAATTAGACATTATTTTTAGAAACAAAGCTGAAAAAGATGAAAATATAATGTGATTCTAGCATAATAAAAGAATAGATAATTTGTGGAATTGAAATGGGGGATATGGATGGATAAAAAGATACTAGTATGTGTAACCGGTGGAATAGCTGTATATAAAGCTGCTGCATTGACAAGCAAACTTGTCCAAGCAGGAGCAAAGGTAAAAGTAATACTCAGTGACTCTGCAGCAAAATTTGTTTCCCCTTTAACATTTCAGGCTTTATCTCGCAATGAAGTGTATACCGACACCTTTGATGAAAAAAATCCAAATGTGATCGCCCACATCGATTTAGCTGATTGGGCAGATTTAATACTAGTAGCACCAGCGACGGCCAATACAATCGGAAAGCTTGCAAATGGAATTGCTGACAACATGATTACGACAACCTTATTGGCTGCAACTGCACCAGTTTGGATCGCACCAGCGATGAATGTCCATATGTATGACCATCCCGCAGTGAAAAAGAACATTTCAATCTTGTCTTCATTCAATTATCAATTTATTGAACCGAGTGAGGGCTATCTAGCTTGCGGATATGTAGGCAAGGGTCGCCTAGAGGAACCAGAGAAAATTGTAGAGTTAATCCAACAGCATTTTTCAAATAAAAGCTTTTTAAAACTAAAAGGGAAAACTGTCTTAATCACTGCTGGTCCAACAAGAGAAAAAATTGACCCTGTTCGTTTTATTACGAATCATTCTACAGGGAAAATGGGATATGCTCTTGCAGAAGCAGCGATAAATGAAGGGGCAAGGGTGCTATTAATCTCTGGTCCGGTCTATTTATCGCCGCCGCAAGGGGTGAATTTAGTTAAGGTTGAGAGTGCAGATGATATGTATCAGGCAGTCATGAACAACTATGACTCTGCTGATATTATTATTAAAACAGCTGCGGTGGCTGATTATACTCCTAAAGTTTCCTTTGACCATAAAATGAAAAAGCAGCCTGGTGATAAGGTTATCGAACTTGCACGAACGAAGGATATTTTATCTAAGCTCGGTACGATGAAGAGAAACAAAATTCTGATAGGATTTGCAGCTGAAACTGAAAATGTTGAAGAATACGCACTTAAAAAATTAAAGGCTAAAAATGCAGATATGATTGTAGCCAATAATGTAAAGTCAGAAGGCGCTGGATTTGGTTTTGATACAAACGTTGTTACGTTATTCATGCGAAATGGAGCTAAAATGGAGTTGCCTTTAATGTCAAAGCTGGATGTTGCCTACAGGATAATTGAAGCTATTACAGCGTTGCCAAAGGATTTGGAACCAGATGAATGTTGCTAGTGTAATTGTTGATGTACCTGCAAAACAAACGGACAGGGAGTTTGATTATTTAGTTCCAGAAGAATGGTTAGAAACCATTCAGCCTGGAATGCGGGTAATTGTCCCTTTTGGTCCAAGAAAAATTCAAGGTTTTGTTACGGAGATAAAAGCTGAATCAGAATTTAAAAAGCTCCGTGAAATTTGTGAGCCGATGGATTTAGAGCCAGTCTTAAATAAGGAATTGCTTGAACTTGGGAATTGGCTGACGGAAACTACACTGTGTTTTAAAATCTTTGCCTTCCAAGCTATGCTTCCAGCTGCCTTGAAGGCTAAATATGAAAAGAAAGTGAAGCTATCTGCGGGAGTATCGATTAATGAAATACCTGTACAGCTTCACGAGATTTTTAAAAAAGAGGAAGCGATAAATTGGGAGGACGCATTGAAAAATGGGCTGGTCCCTATCCTGCAAAGAGAAGCAGCAAAAGGGTTGCTGGAAGTAATCTATCTAGTAAAAGGGAAACTGAATAAAAAGAAATTAAAATATGTCAGCCCGCTTCTACCTCCAGCGGACTTAGAAACTGAATATAATAGCTTACCACCACGAGCTGAAAAGCAAAAAGAAGCATTGAGGTACTTTATTCAGAACCCCGGTCCAATTGAAATGAGACAGTTGTCAGCAGACTTGAAAATCTCAGGCGCAACCGTAAAAGCGCTTGTGGAGAAGGGACTTCTCACGGAAAAGGACATGGAAGTTTATCGTGATCCCTATGAAAACCGGACCTTTACCCGGACGGAGCCTTTGCCTTTAACCAATGATCAGCAGGAAGCAATGGGGCCAATATTAGGTTCCATTGAAGATATGGTTCATGAAGTGTTCCTCCTCTATGGGGTAACAGGCAGCGGGAAAACTGAAATTTACTTGCAATCCATTCAGGATGTCATTGAACAAGGCAGAGAAGCTATCGTTCTTGTACCAGAAATTGCCCTTACTCCGCAAATGGTAAATCGCTTTAAGGGGCGTTTTGGTAATTTAGTTGCTGTTTTGCACAGTGGACTTTCAGCAGGGGAGAAATTTGATGAGTGGCGGAAGATACAACGCAAAGAAGTTAAAGTGGTTGTCGGTGCAAGGTCAGCGATTTTTGCTCCCTTTGAAAATCTGGGGATTATTATTATTGATGAAGAACATGAAACAAGCTATAAACAGGAAGAAATGCCGCGCTATCATGCGAGAGATGTGGCGATTGAACGTGCAGGTAAATATAAATGTCCGGTTGTCCTCGGGAGTGCAACACCTTCTTTAGAATCTTTTGCAAGAGCGCAAAAAGGGGTATATAAGCTATTAACTCTTCCTAACCGCATGAATCAGCGGGCACTTCCTGCAGTTGAAATTATTGATATGCGAGAAGAACTAAGAGCAGGAAATCGATCCATGTTTTCTAGAAAGCTTTTTGAACTGTTGAAGGAAAGAATAGATAGGAAAGAGCAGTCTGTATTATTTTTAAATAAACGCGGTCACTCTTCCTTTGTTATGTGCAGGGATTGCGGGTTCGTAATGAATTGCCCAAATTGTGATATTTCCTTAACCTATCATAAGGTTAAGGAACAAATGAAATGCCATTATTGCGGATATGAAAGCCATGTGCCTAATCAATGCCCAGAGTGTTCAAGTGATTATATCCGTTACTTCGGGACAGGAACACAAAAGGTCGAGGATGAGCTTGGAAAAATTCTTCCTGAGGCAAAAGTAATTCGTATGGATGTAGATACAACAGGGAAAAAGGGATCGCATGAGCGGCTATTAAAGGAATTTCATGAAGGGAAAGCCGATATTCTTTTAGGGACACAAATGATTGCAAAAGGATTAGATTTTCCGAATATCACACTTGTTGGAGTTCTCTCAGCGGATACTATGCTTCATTTACCTGATTTTCGCTCATCTGAAAAAACGTTTCAGCTATTAACACAAGTTAGCGGCAGGGCGGGACGGCATGAATTACCGGGGGAAGTAATTATCCAGACCTATACTCCTGAACATTATAGTGTAGAACTTGCTGGGACACAGGACTATGATCTCTTTTATAATCGAGAGATGATGATGCGAAAGGCACATCATTACCCGCCATTTTATTATTTAGCTTTAATTACTATTAGTCATGAACAGTTAATCAGTGTGGTTTCAGCAACGGAAAAGATTGCTGCTTTTGTACGGTCGAGAATTTCTAATCGTGCAGTTGTTCTTGGACCTGCTGCCTCACCTATCCCAAGGATTAATAATCGATACCGCTATCATTGTCTTATTAAATACAAGCGTGAACCAGAGCTTACTAAGACATTAAAAATCATACTGGACCAATATCAAAACGACCCGAAAAGCGGATTACTAGTTTCCATTGATGTAAACCCATTTATTTTAATGTAAGATACGCAAAAATCGTTGATATAAAAGGTTATGATCAAGTATTTTGGGTGAAAATGAATAGTAATAAATAGTAACTGATAAAAAAATCAGACAACTTCGAAACAGATGGAGGAACACCTTTGGCTATACGAAAGATTGTTATGTACCCTGCAGAGGTACTCGAAAAAAAATGCAGCCCTGTTGTGAAGTTTGACAGAAAGCTAGCTAAATTACTTGACGATATGTACGACACGATGATTGAATACGATGGCGTTGGACTTGCTGCTCCGCAAATTGGAATTGATGAGAGAATTGCCATTGTTGATATTGATAATGAATTAGGAACAATTGAGATGATTAATCCGCAAATCCTAAAAACATCTGGAGAGCAGCATGGCCCAGAAGGATGTTTAAGCTTCCCAGATTTGTTTGGAGAGGTTACAAGACCAAATTACGTGAAATTTGAGGCCTATAATCGCAAAGGAAAAAAGTATACGCTTGAAGCAGAAGAATTTCTCGCTAGAGCGATACTTCATGAAATTGATCATTTGGACGGGATATTATTTACAACGAAGGTTAGCCGATATCTCGAGGAAGATGAGTTAAAAGGAGTAGAAATTGAATGACGAGAATCGTGTTTATGGGTACCCCGGATTTTTCAGTACCCGTCCTGCGTAGAATTATTGAAGATGGGTATGAAGTTATTGGGGTGGTTACCCAGCCCGACAGACCTGTTGGAAGGAAAAAGGTACTCACACCACCGCCTGTCAAGGTTGAAGCGATTAAGCGTGGAATCCCGATCTATCAACCAGAAAAAATTCGTCAAAAAGAAGAAATGGAAAAGATTCTTTCTTTGAATCCTGACCTAATCATTACAGCAGCTTTTGGACAAATATTGCCAAAGGAAATATTATCAGCACCAACACATGGCTGTATTAATGTCCATGCCTCTCTTCTTCCAGAACTTCGGGGCGGGGCACCTATACATTACGCACTGATCCAAGGTAAGAAGAAAACAGGGATAACCATTATGTATATGGTTGAAAAACTGGATGCAGGTGATATTCTAACGCAGGTTGAAGTAGAAATTACTGAGGAAGATAATGTTGGTTCACTTCATACTAAACTTAGTGCTGCAGGGGCTGAATTATTGTCAGAAACACTTCCTAAGCTATTAGGAGGAAAATTAACACCTATACCTCAAAATAATGAAAAAGCGACCTTCGCTTCTAACATAAAAAGGGATCAAGAAAAAATCGACTGGTCCAAAACAGGTGAAGAAATCTTTAATCATATTCGCGGATTAAATCCGTGGCCGGTTGCTTTTACAACTTTAGATGGTCAGACATTGAAGATATGGCGCTCTGAAAAGGTAACAGGGGGAAAGAGTGAGGTGCCTGGGACAATCATCCAAAATGATCCTGATGGTATTACAGTATCAACCGGTAATGAAACGTCTATTAGGATAAAAGAGCTGCAGCCCGCTGGTAAAACAAAAATGATAAGTGAAGAGTTTTACAGAGGTGCAGGTTCGAAAATCGTAGTTGGCAAGAGACTAGGAGAATCAAATGACGAATAAAAAGAAAAATGTGCGGGAAGCCGCAATGGATTTACTTGATGCGATTGAAAAGAACCAATCATATAGTAACTTACTGCTAAATACTACCATTGAGAAGAATAATATTTCCTCTCTTGATACAGGGCTGCTGACTGAATTAACGTATGGAACCTTACAAAGAAGAATGGCACTAGACTTCTTTCTAAAGCCCTTTATTAAAAATAGCAAAAAGTTGGAAAAATGGGTGCTTCAGCTGTTAAGGGTTACCCTTTATCAAATGATATACCTTGATAAAATCCCAGATAGAGCAGCAATATTCGAAGCAGTGGAAATTGCCAAAAAGCGAGGCCACAAGGGGATTGCTGGAATGGTAAATGGGGTGCTGCGCAGTATTCAGCGTGAGGGCCTTCCATCTTTGGATGTGGTTAGTGACCCCATTGAAAGATTATCAATCGAAACGAGCCACCCAGAATGGCTCGTTAAGAGATGGGTCAGTCAGTTTGGGATGGAAAGAACAAAAGAAATGTGTGAAGTTAACCTAACGGCACCGATGCAAACAGCAAGAGTGAATCTTACTAAAACCACCATACGTGAATGTATTGAGGATCTTGATGAAGAAGGATTTCTAATCGAAAAAAGCCCTATTATTCCTGAAGCTATTCGGGCATTAAAAGGAAATTTAGCCTTTTCAAGGGCATTTAAAAAGGGCATGATAACCATTCAAGACGAAAGCTCAATGCTCGCAGCCTATGCATTAGCTCCTAATGAAAACGAACTGATATTGGATGCTTGCGCTGCGCCTGGCGGTAAAAGTACTCATATTGCAGAAACCATGAAATTAACGGGGGGAGTAATCTCGCTCGATTTGCATGAACATAAAGTAAAATTAATTAATGAAAATGCTAAACGTTTAGGTTTGGGCAATATAAGGACAATCGCAATGGATTCACGAAATGCAGGAGAACATTTTGAAAAGGAATACTTTGATCGAATACTTCTCGATGCCCCATGTTCAGGATTAGGGGTTATGAGAAGGAAACCGGACATGAAATATACCAAAAAAGAACAGGATCTTAATCAATTAAGTACAATTCAGCAAAATTTATTAAAATCTGTGTCACCTTTAGTCAAAAAAGGTGGAATTCTTGTCTACAGTACGTGTACAGTAGATAAGGAAGAAAATGAAAATACTGTCTTTACATTTTTACAGGAGCATCCTGAATTTGAGGTGGATGTTACCCTAAAAGAAAGAATGCCGGAGGCCATCCAACCATTAGTAACAGAAGGTTTTTTACAAATCCTTCCTCAGGATTTTGGCTCTGACGGGTTCTTTATCGCATGCTTAAGAAAGAAGGTGTAACAGTTGGAACAATTAAATACAACTGAGAACAATACAACATTGGACATGAAAAAAACGTCAATATATTCCCTGGAGCTTCATGAACTCAAGGAATGGCTGACTAATAATGGTGAAAAGCCTTTCCGGGCAGAACAAATCTATGACTGGCTGTACAAAAAAAGGATTTCTTCTTTTGAAGATATGAATAATTTATCAAAAAGTTTACGTGATAAGCTTTCTGAGAATTTTCAAATCACGACTCTAAAAACCGTTATTAAGCAATCTTCTTCTGACGGGACCATTAAATTTCTGTTTGAACTTCATGATGGATACTCAATTGAGACTGTTTTAATGCGCCATGATTATGGTAATTCAGTCTGTGTAACAACCCAGGTTGGCTGTAGGATTGGCTGTACCTTCTGTGCTTCAACACTTGGCGGGCTTAAGCGTCATTTAGAAGCAGGGGAGATTGTTGCTCAGGTGGTAACCGTACAGCAGGCTCTTGACGAAACAGATGAGCGTGTCAGCTCGGTTGTCATAATGGGAATTGGAGAACCTTTTGACAATTATGATAATATGATGGCGTTTCTAAAAATCATCAATCATGATAAAGCATTGATGATTGGTGCTCGCCATATAACCGTATCCACTAGCGGTATTGTTCCGAAGATTTATCAATTTGCTGATGAGAATATGCAGATTAATTTTGCGATTTCACTACATGCGCCTAACACTGAATTAAGATCTCGGTTAATGCCGATCAACAGGGCATATAAACTTGATGACTTAATGAAATCTGTAAGGTATTATATCGATAAGACGGGGCGTAGAATTAGCTTTGAATATGGCCTTTTTGGCGGTGTGAATGATTCTGTTGAACATGCGGAGGAATTAGCTGACCTGTTGAAGGGGTTAAAATGCCATGTTAATTTAATTCCTGTTAATTATGTTCCCGAGCGGGACTATGTACGTACCCCGAAGGATAAAATTTTTGCATTCGAAAAAACACTCAAAAATCGTGGAATAAATGTAACGATTCGCAGGGAGCAAGGTCACGACATTGACGCAGCATGTGGACAACTTCGTGCAAAGGAGCGGAAAGAGGAGACGAGGTGAACGGATTGAAGGCAGTATTTATGACTGACCAAGGCAAGGTCAGGCAACATAACGAAGATGCTGGTGGAATATTTGTAAATAAGGACGGTAACCGCCTAGCCATTGTCGCAGATGGTATGGGGGGTCACCGTGCTGGTGACGTTGCCAGCGAAATGACGATCTCTCAGTTGAAAAACGAATGGGAGGGTTCAGTAGGTATATCGACTGCTGATGATGCAGAAAGTTGGTTAAGAGACCAAATTACAAGTGTAAATAGCCTGCTTTTTAATCATGCAATGAACAACATAGAATGCGATGGTATGGGTACTACTGTTGTGGCGGCAATTAGTACCAATCGGTTTGTGACAATTGCAAACATAGGTGACAGCAGATGTTATTTATTTAATGAGAGCGGTTTTAAACAGGTTACCCAAGACCATTCACTAGTAAATGAGCTTGTTCGAACAGGTCAAATATCGCGGGAGGACGCAGAGCATCATCCCCGTAAAAATGTACTTTTACGTGCACTTGGTACTGAAAAAGCAGTAGAAATGGATGTTAAAACCATTATTTTTGAAGAAGGGGATATCCTTTTATTATGTTCTGATGGTCTCTCCAATAAAGTAAATGAAAAAGAAATGAGTGCTATTCTGACTAATGAAGACCCTTTGGAGTATAAAGCGGCTACCCTTATTTCTCTTGCAAATGAGAATGGTGGAGAAGATAACATTACACTTGCAATTGTAGAGTTTGCTGATTTCAGCGAGGGTGATGCATAATGTTGATTGGAAAACGATTAAGTGGCCGCTATAAAGTATTAGAAATGATTGGCGGAGGCGGGATGGCGAATGTGTATTTAGCCCACGACATGATTCTTGATCGTGATGTGGCTGTCAAAATGCTGCGCCTTGATTTTGCTAATGATGAAGAATTTATACGCCGGTTCCGTAGAGAAGCACAATCTGCTACAAGTTTAGCTCATCCTAATATCGTAAGTATCTATGATGTTGGAGAAGAAAATGACCTTTATTATATTGTAATGGAATATGTCGAAGGTCAAACCTTAAAACAATACATACAACAGAGTTCACCCTTACAGGTTGAAGATACAATTGAAATCATGAAACAGCTGACTTCTGCCATTTCACATGCGCACCAAAATCACATCATTCATAGGGATATTAAACCTCAAAATATTCTCGTAGACCGTTTTGGAAATGTAAAAATAACTGATTTTGGAATTGCTATGGCGCTAAGTGCAACAAGTATTACTCAGACGAATTCAGTTCTGGGGTCCGTTCACTATTTATCACCTGAACAAGCACGCGGAGGCATGGCAAATAAAAAGTCAGATATTTATTCACTTGGAATCGTCATGTTTGAATTATTAACAGGCAGACTTCCCTTTTCAGGCGAATCTGCTGTTTCCATTGCCTTAAAGCATTTGCAATCGGAAACTCCATCCGTAAGAAGGTGGAACCCGAACATTCCACAGAGTGTTGAAAATATTGTTTTGAAGGCAACGGCTAAAGATTCTTTTCATCGATATAACAATGTAGATGAAGTGGAAGAAGATTTAAGAACAGCACTTGATTCAGAGAGATTAAATGAACAGAAATTTGTCATCCCAGATGATGATGAAGCGACAAAAGCAATACCGGTAATTACGAATGATCGTCCTTTGCAAAATCTTGGTGAAACAATGGTACATAATCAGGAAAAAAACAAAGGAAATGATGTTGATTCAAAAGGAAAAGAAAAGAAAAAACGCAAAAAGTGGCCTATTATATTAATTTCAACCTTTTTATTGTTAGTATTGTTGGGAATATTCACGATTACAGTCTTACCAGACTTATTATCACCTAAAGATGTAAGTATACCTGATATCAGCGGGATGGAATTAGAAGATGCAATAGCCAAATTGGAAGCAACAGGTCTTAAGGCTGGCGAGCAAGAAAATATACCTGATGATGAAATTGAAGAGGGGCAAGTCATCAAAACAAGTCCTGAAGCGGAAAGTACGGTAAAAGAAAATACATCAGTCAAGATATTTGTCAGTACTGGTAAGGAAAAAATAAAACTAGAAGATTATATTGAAAAAAACTATGAGGAAGTAAGTCGTTTATTGGAGGATCTGAACTTTAAGGATATTGATATTACTGAAGTTTTTGATGATAGTGAGGCTGGTACAATTCTTAGTCAAGATCCAGAAGGCGGTCAAGAAATAATACCTGATGAAACTACATTAAGATTAGAAGTAAGTAAGGGTCCTGAACCGATTGTCTTAAGAGACTTAACACAATACAGTACAAAGGGTGCGCAGGAATATTTAGATTCTGTTGGACTTAAATTTGAAATTTCAGAAGAAAAGTTTGATGATTTGATTCCTAAGGGCAGCATTATTTCGCAATCACCTCTGCCTAATACGGAAATGAGTATGGGTGACAAGGTTTCTGTTGTTATTTCAAAAGGCAAGGAAGAAAAACCGCCTAAAGATGTCACTCGAGATATAACTATTGATTACAATCCTATAGTACCAGGGCAAAAACAGAGAGTTCTAATTTATATTGAGGATATGAACCATAGTATGACCGAGCCTGCGGAAGACTTTGAAATTACTTCTACAACAAGAGTCCCAATCACATTGAAAATTCCATTCAATGGTAAAGGCGGTTACAGAGTCCAACTTGATGATAGGGTTATTGCGCAAGAAACGTTGAATTATCAAGACTTAGAATAAACTTCAAGGAGTGTGGCTATGCCTGAAGGGAAAATTGTAAAAGCATTAAGTGGGTTTTATTATGTACTACATGATGGTGAAATGATTCAGTGCCGCGGAAGAGGTGTTTTTCGGAAAAACAAGATTACACCACTTGTTGGCGATGAAGTGGTTTTTCAAGCCGAAAATGTTCGTGAAGGTTATATTATGGAAGTAAAGGAAAGGAAGAATGAACTTGTACGTCCGCCGATTGCGAACGTCGACCAAGCCATTCTTGTTTTTTCCGCTGTTGAACCGGACTTTAGTACCATGCTTCTTGATCGCTTTCTTGTACTAGTTGAATATAATCATATTCAACCACTTATATGTATTACAAAAATGGATCTAACCAATGAGAAGGAAAAGCAGGCCATTACCAAATATGCTAATCAATACAGAAAAATGGGGTATGAAGTATTACTTACTTCATCTGAAACAGAAGCAGGGATTGAAGCGTTAAACCCGCATGTCGAAGATAAAATATCAGTGTTTGCCGGTCAATCAGGGGTGGGAAAGTCATCTCTATTAAATGTGCTGCGACCTGACCTTGAACTGAAAACAAATGATATTTCCTCACATTTGGGCAGAGGGAAACATACTACACGACATGTTGAATTAATTAGTGTGGGTAATGGTCTAATAGCTGACACACCGGGATTTAGTTCATTGGAATTCACTACGATTGAGGCAGAAGAGCTTACGTCTTGCTTTCCGGAAATAGCACGAGAAAGCGAAAATTGTAAATTTAGAGCTTGTTTACATATTAGTGAGCCGAAATGTGCAGTGAAAGCTGCGGTTGAAACCCAGACGATTACTCAATATCGCTATCAACATTATGTTGATTTCCTACAAGAAATAAAAGATAGAAAGCCGAGGTATTAATGATGGTGAAAATTGCACCTTCCATCCTTTCAGCTGATTTCGCCAGATTAGGTGAAGAAATAGTCGCGGTTGAAAAGGCAGGAGCTGACTATATCCATATCGATGTTATGGATGGTCATTTTGTTCCAAATATTACAATAGGGCCATTAATTGTGGAGGCTATTCGTCCGGTTACAAAGCTTCCGCTAGATGTTCATCTTATGATTGAAAACCCTGACCAATATATTGAAAATTTTGCTAAGGCAGGAGCAGATTACATTACAGTCCATGTCGAAGCTTGCCGACACCTTCATCGGACAATTCACCATATTAAATCTTTTGGAATAAAAGCAGGAGTAGTCTTGAATCCAGCTACACCAGTTGAGTCTATTCAGCATATTTTGGCAGATATTGATATGGTGTTGTTAATGTCCGTAAATCCTGGTTTTGGTGGACAAAAGTTCATACCTGAAGTCCTTCCTAAAATTAGGAAAGTTAAGGAAATGGCGGACTCAATAGGGAAAGAGCTTGAGATAGAAATTGACGGCGGGGTAAATCCTGAAACTGCAAAACTATGTATGGAGTCTGGGGCAAATGTACTAGTTGCCGGATCAGCTATTTATAATCAAGAGGACTACGCAGCTGCCATATCGTTAATAAGAGGTTAAACAGTACAAAGCCGGCTATATTGCTGGCTTTTTTTGCAGTAAAAAGGGGGTAATTAGAGTGAATATTAATATCTTAGCTGGGGGACCTAATGAACTTCTGCCTAATCTTAATGAATATTTAGGTGACAATGAGGTTTGGATTGGTGTCGATCGAGGGGTTTACAGCCTAATAAATATGGATATTACCCCGAAAATCGCTTTTGGGGACTTTGATTCTGTATCCATTGAAGAATATAGGGTTATCGAAAGACATGTAAAGAAAATGAAAAGGTACAAGCCGGAAAAAAATGAAACAGATATGGAGCTCGCTTTGAATTGGGCAATAAAACAAGATCCTGATTTAATTCGTATCTTTGGTGCAAGCGGCGGCAGATTGGACCATTTCTTAGCGAATGTCCAATTATTAATCAAGCCTTTATTGGAAAACAATCATGTCAAAATTTTTCTAATCGATAATCAAAATATCCTATCATTAAAAGGTCCCGGCAGTTATAAAATGAGTAAGAGGGCAGATAAAAAGTATGTTTCTTTTGTTCCTCTAACCCTTAACGTGAAAGGTCTCACTCTTGAAGGATTTAAGTATCCATTAAAAGATCGTCATATTACCATCGGCTCAACATTATGTATTAGCAATGAACTTATTAGTGATAATGGTACTTTTTCATTTTCAGAAGGCATATTATTAGTGATAAGAAGTAATGATTAATACGATTTAAGAGGTACTGATTTCGTCCGTATGAATAAAATAGTAAAGGCGTACGAGAGAAGTTTAGATGTGTGAGATTGTGAGGAGGGACATAATGAAGTTTTATACAATTAAACTGCCAAAGTTTTTAGGTGGACTTGTCCGAGCGATGATTGGTGCATTTAAAAAGAATGAATAGAAGAATGTCTAAGCACCTATTTATGGGTGCTTTTTTATTTTGAGGGATAGATGGGTAAGATAGTAAGAAAGGGCACCCTTATAGGATGCCCTCACATATTATACGCGTTCCACTTTACCAGATCTTAACGCTCTTGTAGAAACCCAAACACGTTTAGGCTTTCCATCAACAAGAATACGTACTTTTTGTAGGTTAGCACCCCATGTACGCTTGTTAGCGTTCATAGCGTGTGAACGTGTATTACCAGATGTTGTTTTTCTTCCAGTTACAACACATTTACGTGGCATAATGATTCCCTCCTTATTACCAAAAAGCTTTATACAGCATTTACGTTATTGTCTAAAGATACTTTAATAATTTATCATACAACCTGTTTGAATGCAATAGTGATTGTTAAACGTTTCAAGAAAAATACCTTGACATACATGTTTATTGATTATGTAGTCAATAAGAATAAAGTATCGCTTTCAAATTTTTCTTGACTATAGTAAAATGACTTTAGTCAAGGAGCAATTTCCAAAAGGGGGAACGATTCATGTCCATCGAATTAAAAACTAAGTACGGACAGATTGATATTTCAAATGAAGTAATCGCAACCATCGCTGGAGGTGCCGCTATCGATTGTTATGGAATTGTCGGTATGGCATCAAAGAGTCAAATAAAAGACGGTCTTACAGAAATTTTAAGAAGAGAAAATTTTACTCGTGGAGTTATTGTTCGCCAAGAGAATGAAGAAGTACATATTGATATGTATATAATTGTCAGCTATGGAACAAAGATTTCCGAGGTTGCTCATAACGTGCAATCAAAGGTGAAATACACACTTGATAAGACCGTTGGACTTGCCGTTGACTCGGTAAATATTTACGTTCAGGGAGTTCGTGTAACGAACCCTTAAGTGGTGTAACGAACCGAAGTAGAGGAGGAAAGTTTGTGTCTATTACAGCTTTAGATGGAAAACGTTTTGCAGAGATGGTGATTCAAGGTGCGAATCATTTAGGAGCCAACGCAAAAATGGTTGATGCATTAAACGTTTTTCCTGTGCCCGATGGTGATACTGGAACGAATATGAATTTATCAATGACCTCAGGGGCAAAGGAAGTTAAAAATAATGTACAGGAACATATTGGAAAAGTTGGAGTAGCTTTATCAAAGGGTTTACTTATGGGTGCTAGAGGTAACTCCGGGGTAATCCTTTCCCAATTATTCCGTGGATTCTCTAAAGCAATTGAAACGAAAGCAGCAATCACTGGAAAAGAATTCGCAGCGGCTTTGGAGTCGGGTGTCGAAACTGCCTATAAAGCAGTAATGAAGCCAGTGGAGGGTACGATTTTAACGGTGGCAAAGGATTCAGCAAAAAGAGGTGTTCTTGCTTCCCAAAAATCTAACGATATTATCGAGATTATGGAGGAAGTTTTAATAGAGGCAAAAGCATCACTTAAACGCACACCTGACCTGCTTCCTGTTTTAAAGGAAGTTGGAGTAGTTGACAGTGGCGGGCAAGGGCTTGTATTCGTTTATGAGGGATTTCTTGCTGAATTAAAAGGCGAGCAGCTTCCGGATTCACCGGAAAACTATCCTTCGATGGATGAAATGGTCAGTGCAGAACATCATAAAAGTGTCCAAAGTCATATGAATACAGAAGATATAGTATTCGGCTATTGTACAGAATTTATGGTGAAGTTTGAAGAGGCAAAACTGGCAAAGCATCCATTCGACGAACAGGTTTACCGGAATGATCTAAGTAAGCTTGGAGATTCCTTACTTGTTATTGCGGATGAAGAGGTTGTCAAGGTACATATTCATTCTGAACAGCCGGGTGATTGTCTAAGCTATGGACAAAAGTACGGAAGCTTAATCAATATCAAAATTGAAAACATGAGGCAGCAGCATTCCAATATTGTTGGAGAAATGCACACACCTTTAGTTTCTGATAAACCACAAGCACCAAAAGAACAGCAGGAGTATGGAATTGTAACCGTATCAATGGGTTCCGGAATAGCTGAGTTATTTAAGAGTATCGGGGCACATGCAGTAATTGAAGGCGGACAAACAATGAATCCGAGTACAGAAGATATTGTTAAGGCCGTTAAAGAAGTGAATGCGAAAAAGGTATTTATTCTTCCGAATAATAAAAATATCATTATGGCTGCTCAGCAAGCTGCTGATGTATCAGATGAAGAAATTTATGTAATTCCGTCTAAAACAGTTCCACAAGGTCTTTCAGCCCTTTTAGCATTTAATCCAGCAGGAGATGTTAAAACAAATGAAGCATCGATGACGGAAGCAATGCAGCATGTTAAGACAGGTCAAATTACTTTTGCAGTTCGCGATACCCAAATCGATGGATTAGAAATTGAGAAAGATGATTTCATGGGAATTGCCGAAAGCAAAATAGTTGTAAAAAACAAAGATAAAGGCAGAGTTGCGCAAGAGTTGCTTTCTAAGATGGTGGATGAGGATTCGGAAATATTAACCATCATCTATGGTGAAGACGTTACCGAGGATGAGGTAAATGACCTTGTAACCTATGCCGGCGAGCATTTCGAGGATGTTGAAGTTGAACTTCATAATGGAAAACAACCATTATATTCATTTATCTTTGCAATTGAATAAGTGATAAAATAGAAGGGGTAGAAACCCTTCTATTTTCTTTTTTCTGTGTTATAAATATAGGTGGATACCAAAGAGATTTATTTGTCCTAGGGGGAGAAACGAATGAAATACAGAAGTGTGTTTGACATAATCGGACCTGTAATGATTGGACCATCCAGCTCACATACAGCTGGGGCTGCCAGGATTGGCAGAGTCGCTAGGAGTTTATTTGGCAGGGAGCCAAAATGGGCAAATATTTCTTTATATGGCTCATTTGCTAAAACGTATAAAGGACATGGGACAGATGTAGCGATTATTGGTGGTTTATTAGATTTTGATACCGATGATGTAAGAATCATAAATGCAATAGACATTGCAAACGAACGGGGTATCAAACTCCGATTTATAGAAGAAGACGCGATTACTGACCACCCTAATACCGCTAGAGTGATTATTGGCGATGATAAAGGCGAATTAGAGCTAGTTGGAATTTCAATTGGCGGCGGAAAAATTGAAGTGACAGAGTTAAATGGTTTTGAACTTAAATTATCAGGAAACCATCCAGCCATTTTAGTGGTCCATAATGATCGTTTTGGCGCAATTGCTAATGTATCAAATGTACTAGCAAAATACGAAATCAATATTGGGCATATGGAAGTTGCAAGAAAAGAAGCTGGAAAGCTTGCACTGATGACCATTGAAGTTGACCAAAACATTGAAGATAAAATCCTTCATGAGCTAGAACTACTGCCAAATATTCTAAAAGTTACTAAGATAGTGGACTAGAAGAAAAGCGGAAGCGCCTTGTCAGCCCCGACAGCTACTTGCGGGCAAGTGGATGAAGTCACGCTTTTCGTGCTTCTGTGCTGGACCGAAGTGACCTCGAGGGGCTAGGCGCTGTAGCTGGACAAGAACAGATAACAACGAGGGGGATGGCATATGTTTCGAAACGTTGCTGAGTTAGTAGAGCTTGCAATTAGCAAAAATAAAAAAATCTCAGAAATTATGATTGAGCAAGAAATGGATGTCACCGGACGCAGCCGGGAAGAAGTACTTTCTTTTATGGATAGAAATTTAAGAGTCATGGAGGAAGCGGTTGAACGGGGAATTAAAGGAGTAAAATCTCACTCTGGTCTAACAGGAGGGGATGCTGTGCTTCTACAAAAATATATTGAAAAAGGTAACTTCTTATCAGGTAAAACTGTTCTTGATGCCGTAAGTAAAGCTGTAGCGACGAACGAAGTCAATGCCGCGATGGGAACAATATGTGCTACACCAACTGCAGGTTCTGCAGGAGTTGTGCCTGGAACATTATTTGCTGTGAAAGAAAAACTAAATCCTACTAGAGAGGAAATGGTTGCATTTCTTTTCACGGCGGGAGCTTTTGGCTTTGTCGTTGCTAATAATGCTTCGATTTCAGGTGCAGCTGGCGGCTGTCAGGCGGAAGTTGGTTCAGCTTCAGGAATGGCTGCGGCAGCTATTGTTGAACTGGCAGGAGGTTCACCAGAGCAATGCGCAGAAGCAATGGCGATAACACTAAAGAATATGCTTGGGCTGGTATGTGATCCTGTCGCCGGTTTGGTAGAAGTGCCGTGTGTAAAAAGAAATGCAATGGGAGCCGCAAATGCGATGGTGGCGGCAGATATGGCATTAGCGGGTATTACTAGCAGGATCCCATGTGATGAAGTCATTGATGCCATGTATAAAATAGGACTAACCATGCCGACAGCTTTAAAAGAAACTGCACAGGGAGGGTTGGCGGCAACTCCGACAGGTCGTGAACTCGAAGCCAAGATCTTCGGTATTCCGCGCGTCTAAAGTGAATCATTATCTTAAACAATCAGTTACCGTAATAAAAGGCATTGGGGAAGAAACAGCTGAGAGTTTAGCGGAAATGAAAATATATACAATTCAGGATTTATTAGAGTATTTTCCTTACCGTTATGAAGATTATCGACTTCGTGAACTTACAGAAGTTCAGCATGAAGAGAAAATTACTGTAGAAGGGAAGGTTCATAGTGAGCCTTCTCTTACATATTTTGGCCGGAAGAAATCGAAGTTGATGATTAGGATGTTTGTCGGGCAATATCTTATTAAAGTTGTATTTTTTAACCAGCCGTACTTAAAAAGTAAAATAATCATGAATGAAACGATTACCGTTACAGGTAAGTGGGATGCCCATCGTCAAATGATTACGGCTAGTGAAATGCAGGTCGGACAAAATGCAAAAATACAAGACTTTGAGCCTGTCTACTCACTTAAAGGAAAAATTACGACGAAAGGAATGCGGAAATTTATTTCGATTGCCTTTCAACAATTTGGCAAATATATAGAAGAAAGTCTGCCATTCTCTCTGGTAAAAAAGTACCGTTTGCTAAATCGCAGTGATGCTATGAAAACTATGCATTTTCCAGGTAACCAAGAGGACGTAAAACAGGCGCGCCGTCGTTTAGTTTATGAAGAATTTTTACTATTTCAGCTAAAAATGCAGGCATTACGTAAATTTGAACGGGAGCATGCACCTGGAATACAACAAAACTATCATGTGACAAAGGTTGAGGAATTTATTCAATCTCTGCCTTTTCCGTTGACAAATGCGCAGAATCGCGTTGTAACGGAGATTTTAACAGACCTAAAATCCCCGCTTAGAATGAATCGCCTCCTGCAAGGTGATGTGGGTTCTGGGAAAACGGTGGTGGCAGCAATTGGATTATATGCTAGTTTTACAGCAGGTTACCAAGGGGCATTAATGGTTCCGACAGAAATTTTAGCAGAACAGCACGCTGAATCTCTCAAGGGACTATTAGAACCTTTTGGACTTAACTGTGAATTATTAACGAGTTCTGTTAAGGGAAAACGGAGAAGAGAAATTCTTCAAAACTTAGCTGAAGGAAAAGTCGATATTTTAATAGGGACACATGCTCTTATTCAGGATGAGGTTTCTTTTAAGAAATTAGGGTTTGTGATAACCGATGAACAGCACCGCTTTGGTGTTGAACAAAGAAGAGTGTTACGGGAAAAAGGAGAAAATCCTGATGTTCTGTTCATGACGGCAACTCCAATACCAAGAACGCTTGCGATTACTGTATTTGGTGAGATGGATGTATCCGTCATCGATGAAATGCCTGCAGGTCGTAAAGCAATCGAAACCTACTGGGCAAAACCGGATATGTTGGGAAGAGTCCTTTCTTTTGTAGAAAAGGAACTGGTAAAGGGGCATCAGGCTTATGTGATTTGCCCGTTAATTGAAGAATCAGACAAGCTGGATGTTCAAAATGCCATTGACGTCCATACCACTCTAACTCATCACTTTCAAAATAGTTATAAGGTTGGACTTATGCATGGACGATTAAGCTCGGAAGAAAAAGATACGATTATGAAGGCATTTAGTATTAATGAGGTACAAGTGCTGGTATCAACAACAGTTGTAGAAGTAGGAGTCAATGTTCCTAACGCCACAATGATGGTTATATATGATGCCGAAAGGTTTGGACTTTCCCAGCTCCATCAACTCCGAGGAAGAGTAGGCAGAGGCAGTGACCAATCCTATTGTATTTTGTTAGCCGATCCAAAGTCTGAAGTCGGTCAAGAGAGAATGAGAATTATGACCGATACAAATGACGGATTCGTTTTAAGTGAAAAGGACCTTGAATTACGGGGACCTGGTGACTTCTTTGGGAAAAAACAAAGTGGGGTCCCAGAATTTAAGCTGGCAGATATGGTTCATGATTACCGTACACTCGAAACAGCTAGAAATGACGCTTCCATCATGATCCAGTCGAAGGCCTTTTGGAGTGCAAATGAATATGAATTCCTTAGAAGTCAGCTCGATGAAACAGGTGTTTTAGAAGGTGAAAAACTAGATTAATCAAAAAAAACAACTTCAAGCAGATTGCAAGAATATAAACTTATTCTTGCAATCTGCTTTTTCTAATTTTATACTACTATTAGTACCTAGTCATAATAGCTCGGACGGTGTTTGATTATGAGAAGAACAAAAAAAGAACGTCAGCAAATGTTAAAAGAGACCATAAAGGAAAATCCTTTTATAACCGATGAAGACCTTGCAGATAAATTCCAAGTAAGTGTGCAAACAATTCGCCTTGATCGTTTAGAATTGTCGATTCCTGAATTGCGGGAAAGAATAAAATATGTTGCAGAGAAAAAATTTGAAGATGAGGTTCGGTCTCTGCCGATCGAGGAAGTAATTGGAGAAATTATTGATATTGATTTAGATCATAGTGCCATTTCAATTCTCGATGTGAAAGAGGAGCATGTCTTTATTCGGAACCAGATAGCCAGAGGCCATCATGTTTTCGCACAGGCAAATTCTCTTGCTACAGCGGTCATTAATGATGAATTGGCGTTAACAGCAAAAGCAAACATACAATTTAAACGCTCAGTTAAACAAGGTGAACGAGTGATTGCCAAAGCTAAAGTTATTAAAATAGATGACGGCATCGGCAGGACCATTGTCGAGGTGACAAGTTTTGTAAATAACGAGCTTGTTTTTAAAGGTGAATTCGAAATGTACCGTTCAGAAAAATCATTAAAGGATGAGAATAGATGAAGTTAGCAATCGATGCAATGGGTGGCGACCATGCTCCTAAAGAAATCGTAATCGGTGCAATGAAAGCTGTAGATGCTTTTTCAGATATACATATAACCTTAGTTGGGGATGAAACCAAAATTAAAGAATACTTAACAAATCCGGAACGGATAAGTATTTTACATACAACGGAGGTCATACTCGGAACGGACGAACCTGTGAGAGCTGTTCGGCGCAAGAAAACGGCTTCCATGGTATTAGCTGCACAACAAGTAGCGGATGGGAATGCAGACGCTTGTATATCAGCAGGAAATACAGGTGCATTAATGGCTGCAGGATTGTTTGTTGTAGGCAGGATTGAGGGGATAGAACGGCCTGCACTAACACCTACTTTACCAACCATTGGCGGAGAAGGATTTCTATTATTGGATGTCGGGGCAAATGTAGACGCAAAGCCTGAGCATTTGCTTCAATATGCCATAATGGGTTCCATCTATTGTGAAAAAGTTAGAGGAACAGCTAACCCTCGGGTTGGTCTTCTAAATATCGGGACGGAAGAAAAGAAAGGGAATGACCTAACAAAAGCGGCATTTGTACTTTTGAAAAAGGCAAATCTAAATTTTATTGGAAATGTAGAAGCCAGGGATTTACTTGATGGCGCAGCGGATGTGGTTGTGACGGATGGTTTCACTGGTAATATGGTGTTGAAAACCGTAGAGGGTACAGCGCTATCTATGTTTAAAATGTTAAAAACCACGCTAATGAGCAGCGTAAAAAGTAAACTTGCTGCCGCAGTGTTAAAACCTGAATTCAAGATTTTAAAAAACACATTAGACTATTCTGAGTATGGCGGTGCAGGTCTTTTTGGCATTAAGGCCCCCGTTATCAAAGCGCATGGCTCCTCAAACGGACAAGCAATTTTTAGTGCGATTCGTCAAACAAGAGAAATGGTTGAAAAGGATGTTGTCGGGCTCATAAAAAAAACGATTGAAAATGAGAAGACATCTAATTCAGAAGTGTAGGAAGGGGTGCACAAATGGGAAAAATAGCGTTTGTATTTCCAGGGCAGGGCTCACAAACGGTAGGTATGGGACAGCAGCTTGCTGAGCAGTTTCCTGAGGTAATGCAATATTTTAATAAAGCAGACGAAACACTTTCGGTTGAATTAAGTAAACTTATATTTGAGGGACCTCAAGAAGAATTGACCAAAACGGTTAATACACAGCCAGCACTATTAACAACAAGTATGGCCATTCTAGAAAGATTCCAAAAATCTGCAATCAAGCCTGATTATGTTGCTGGACATAGTCTGGGTGAATATACAGCACTTGTAGCAGCTGGGGCATTTACCTTTGAGGATGGCGTCTTTGCAGTGAGAAAAAGAGGAGAATTTATGGAAGGTGCAGTTCCAAATGGTGAAGGTTCGATGGCAGCTATTTTAGGACTTGCTCGTGAACCTCTTTCCGAAGTAACAGCTGAAGTAAGTAACTCTGGCTTTCCTGTTTCTCTTGCCAATTTGAATTGTCCAGGTCAAATTGTTATCTCAGGATCACGAAAAGGTGTTGAGCTTGCAGGGGTAAAAGCGAAAGAAGCTGGTGCAAAAAGAGCGATTCCTTTGGAAGTCAGCGGTCCATTCCATTCTTCATTAATGAAACCTGCTGCTGGCGAATTACGTGAGGTTTTAGATGGTCTTGATATGAAGGATGCGCATATTCCAGTGATTGCAAATGTTTCGGCAAATCCAATGACTACAGCATCAGAAATTAAGGAAAATTTAATTGAACAGCTATACTCACCTGTATTATGGGAAGATTCTGTTGTGAAAATGATTGATTTAGGTGTTGATACATTTATTGAGATTGGTCCCGGGAAAGTACTTTCAGGGTTAATTAAAAAAATCAACCGCAGTGTCAAAACGTACTCGATATCGGATGAGGAAAGCTGTCAATCTGTAATCGAGGCATTGAAGGAGGAAAATCTGTGACTTTAGAAGGAAAAGTTGCCTTAGTAACGGGTGCGTCCAGAGGGATAGGAAGAGAAATTGCCCTCGAGCTTGCAAGACAGGGAGCAAATGTCGCAGTCAACTATGCTGGCAGTGAAGGTAAAGCGAATGAAGTGGTAGATGAAATAAAAGCTATTGGGAAAGAAGCATTTGCGATAAAATGTGATGTATCCAATAGTGAAGAAGTGTCTGCTATGGTTAAAGAAACAGTAGATCGTTTTGGTAAATTGGATATACTTGTTAATAATGCGGGTATCACAAAAGACAATTTATTAATGAGAATGAAAGAAGACGAATGGGATGATGTGATTAACATTAATCTTAAAGGCGTTTTTCTTTGTACAAAAGGCGTTACCCGCCAAATGATGAAGCAGCGTGTGGGTCGTATCATTAATATCACTTCAGTTGTTGGTGTAAGTGGTAATCCGGGACAAGCTAACTATGTGTCAGCAAAAGCCGGTGTCATTGGTTTAACGAAAACGACAGCAAAAGAGCTCGCTTCTCGTAATATTACAGTAAATGCGATTGCACCAGGCTTTATTACCACTGATATGACAGATAAATTATCGGATGAGGTAAAAGGTGAGATGTTAAAGCAAATTCCGCTAGCTCGGTTAGGTGAGCCTAAAGATATTGCTAAAATGACAGCTTTCTTGGCTTCCGATGATGCTTCATATATTACAGGACAAACGCTTCACATTAACGGTGGAATGGTAATGTAAAAATATTTTTTTATACATTTATTATTTTATCGAAATACTCTATAATAGCTTGAGGGGAGGTGAACTACAATGGCAGAGGTATTAGAACGTGTTACAAAAATCATCGTTGACCGTTTAGGTGTAGATGAATCACAAGTTAAGCTCGAAGCTTCATTCAAAGATGATCTTGGTGCTGATTCCCTTGACGTAGTTGAACTAGTTATGGAATTAGAAGATGAGTTTGATATGGAAATTTCTGACGATGATGCTGAAAAAATCAGCACAGTTGGTGATGCTGTTACTTACATAAATAGCAAGAATTAATTCGTTGGATTTCTTTCAAAAGCTCCGTTTTCAAACGGAGCTTCTTTCTGTATTATAGAACTTGGCAAATTGCAAAAATACTGCCAAGTTTCTTTGCGTTTTGACTGGAGATTACTTAAACTATTGATAGGTATGTGTGTAAAAAATATGCAAGGTGGAGACTTTAATGCGCAGAAAAGGTAAGGAAAAAGAAATGAACAATCGCGCAAAAGAAAATCAATTTAAGGATTTTCAGGACAAGATCGGTATTCATTTTGAAAATGAAAAGCTTTTAAAACAAGCTTTTACTCATTCATCCTATGTGAATGAGCATCGCAGAAAGCCTTATGAAGATAATGAGAGGCTTGAATTTTTAGGGGACGCTGTACTAGAACTCACTGTGTCGAAATTCCTATTCCAGAAATATCCAATGATGAGTGAAGGGGAGCTAACAAAGCTGCGTGCAGCTATCGTATGTGAGCCTTCGCTTGTAATCTTGGCAAACGAACTTTGCTTTGGCAAATTAATTTTGTTGGGAAAAGGAGAAGAAATGACTGGGGGAAGGGAACGCCCAGCGCTCTTGGCTGATGTATTTGAGGCATTTATTGGTGCGTTATATCTGGATAAGGGACTTGAGGTAGTAATTGAATTTCTAGACAAAGTGGTTTTCCCTAAAATTAATGAGGGTGCTTTTTCTCATGTGATGGATTTTAAGAGCCAGCTTCAAGAATTAATCCAGAGAGATGGGACAGGTTTGATTGAATATAAAGTATTAATTGAAAAAGGTCCTGCCCATAGTAAAGAATTTGTTTCGAGAGTTTCTTTAAATGGTGAAGAATTAGGCATCGGTACGGGTAAATCAAAAAAAGAAGCAGAACAGCATGCCGCCCAAATGGCGCTGGAGGTTTTAAAGCAAAAACATCATAGTTAAACAACATAAGAATGCTAAGGAAGATTCCGGCCAAGCTTTAGGGAGGATAAGGATATGTTTTTAAAACGGTTGGACATCATTGGCTTTAAATCTTTTGCAGATCGTATTGGGGTGGATTTTGTTCAAGGAGTCACTGCTGTAGTCGGCCCAAACGGAAGTGGGAAAAGTAATATAACAGATGCAATTCGCTGGGTATTGGGTGAGCAATCTGCTAAATCACTTAGAGGCTCTAAAATGGAAGATATCATTTTTGCGGGAAGCGATACAAGAAAGCCGTTAAATTATGCGGAAGTGACCCTGACTCTTGATAATCAAGATGAAGGATTATCAATTGATTACAATGAAGTAAGTGTAACGAGAAGAGTCACCCGTTCTGGGGATAGTGAATATTTAATTAATAAACAACCTTGCAGATTAAAGGATATTGTTGATTTATTTATGGACTCGGGTCTTGGCAGAGAAGCGTTCTCGATTATCAGCCAAGGGAAGGTAGAAGAAATTCTCAACAGTAAGGCTGAGGACCGAAGAACAATCTTTGAAGAAGCTGCAGGTGTATTAAAATATAAAAATCGTAAGAAAAAAGCAGAATCTAAACTAATAGAAACACAGGATAATTTAAATCGAGTAAATGATATACTACACGAACTTGAAGGACAAGTTGAACCATTAAAGATACAGGCTTCAATGGCAATGGATTACTTAGAGAAAAAAGAAGAGCTTGAAAAAATAGAAGTAGCCTTAACGGTGTACGATATTGAAGATTTACATCAAAAGTGGACCCGGTTTTCAACTCAGCTCGAAGAACACCAGCAAGAAGAAATTAAGCTTTCGTCTAAGTTACAGATAAAGGAAGCAAAAATAGAAGAAACAAGGAATCAAATAGCTGCGCTCGATGAGTCAATTACTGATTTGCAAAATGTTCTCCTGCATGCTAGTGAAGAATTAGAAAAGCTAGAAGGCAGGAAAGAAGTATTAAAAGAACGTAAGAAAAATGCTTCTCAAAATAGAGCTCAGCTTGAAAAAAGTATTACTGAACTTACGGATAAAATCTTTCAATTAAAAAGCAATAAAGATATACAGGATGAACTAGTAAAAAAGCTGACACAACAAGTGAATTTTCTTCAAAATCTGTTAAAAGAAAAACAGGTAAAATTAGCGTTATTCACGGAAAATATTGATGAAAAAATTGAAACCTTAAAAAGTGAATATATCGAACTGATAAATGACCAAGCTGGAGCGAAAAACGAGCTGAAATATATCGACCAGCAGCTTGAGCAGCAGGAAATAAAGAGCACTCGCCTTGACTCTGAAAATGTAAAATTCATCGAGGAAAGACAAGTTTCTCAAACGAAGAGGTTACAAATTCAATCAGCGCTAGATGAAGTACAAAGCAATCTATCAAATCAAGTCACGGGTTTCAGGGAGAAGCAGCGAAAACTTGAAAATGCTCAAAACAATTATCAGAAGCAGGAAAAGACCTTATATCAAGCCTATCAAATTCTTCAACAGGCAAAATCACGGAAAGAAATGCTTGAGGAGCTGGAAGAAGATTATTCAGGTTTCTTTCAAGGGGTAAAAGAAGTACTAAAAGCCCGTGGAAATAAGCTTCCAGGGATTGAAGGAGCTGTAGCTGAGCTAGTCAAAGTGCCAAAAGAATACGAGACAGCAATTGAAACAGCATTAGGCGGTGCCTTGCAGCATATCGTCGTGGATGCGGAACAAAATGCCCGTACAGCTATCACCTTCTTAAAACAAAATTCATTCGGCAGGGCTACTTTTTTACCATTAAGCGTAATAAAAGGCAGAGTGTTGTCGTCCTCACAACAACACTCCATTCAAAACCATCCATCATTGGTGGGGAGTGCCGTCGATTTAGTAAGCTTCGATCCAAAATATACCGAGGTCATCAGTAGTCTTTTAGGTAATGTTGTTATAACGAAAGATTTAAAGGGCGCGAACGAACTGGCCAAAATCCTCCAGTATCGTTGTCGACTTGTGACGTTGGATGGAGATATTGTCAACCCAGGAGGCTCGATGACTGGCGGGGCACAAAAGCAAAAAACCAGCTCTTTATTGACAAGAAAAGGCGAGCTTGAAGAGTTGAAAGAAAAAATTATCGTAATGAGTGATAAAACCTCTAGTTTAGAAAACTTGGTTAAGTCTTTAAAACAAGATATTAAATCACAAGAACAAGAACTAGAGTCAATGCGAAAGTTTGGAGAAGAATTAAGACAAGAGGAACAAACGTTAAAGGGTGATCTCCGAGAAGCAGAATTCGATGAAAAGAATATTAATAATCGCTTGGCGATGTATGATCTTGAAAAAGGCCAATTGACAGAGGAACAGAAATCCTTAAACAATCGTAAAAGTGATCTCTTTGAAGCAATGACTAGCTTTAAAGGTAAGCTAGAAACTTTAGATAAACAAATTGCAAAACTAACAGAACAAAAAACAAATGATATCTCATCAAAAGAAACACTAACAAAGGAAATAACAGATTTAAAGGTCGAGTATGCAGCTAAAAATGAGCAGTTTGTAAATACAAAAGAACGATTAGCTTTGATAGTAGAAGATTTAAACGAAAGTGAAGAGAGGCTGGCTCTTTATACAGAGGATTTGATGCTGCTAACCTCTGAGATGGAAGGCAGTACATCCGGTGAAGAACAGTTGGAAGTTGCCGCAAAACGTAAGCAGCAGGATAAGGAACAAACGATTGCCCTTATATCTTCAAGAAGGCAGGAACGTATCCACATGCTTTCAGGCCTTGAAGATGCTGAGCTCGAAGCAAAGGAAATCAAGAGGCTTCATAAGGGTATGGTAGAAGTTTTAAAGGATGAAGAAGTAAAGATTAATCGTTTAGACGTTGAACTTGAAAACAAACTTGCGCATCTTAGAGAAGAATATTTGCTTTCCTTTGAGGGTGCAAAGGAACAATATCCACTAACCTTGCAAGTGGAAGAAGCTAGGAAAAAAGTAAAGCTGATAAAACTGGCGATTGATGAACTCGGCAGTGTGAATATTGGAGCCATTGAAGAATATGAGAGAGTTTTTGAACGTTATGAATTTCTGACTGAACAAAAGAACGACCTTCAAGAGGCGAAGGATACTCTTTATCAGGTTATTGATGAAATGGATATAGAAATGAAAAAACGTTTTGAACAGACCTTTACTGGAATTCGTGAGCATTTTGAACCTGTGTTCCGCGCATTATTTGGCGGCGGAAGAGCAGATTTAAAACTTACGCAGCCGGAGGACTTATTAAATACGGGAGTAGAAATCGTTGCACAGCCGCCTGGTAAAAAACTGCAAAATCTTGGATTATTATCGGGTGGTGAGAGAGCATTAACAGCCATTGCTTTGCTATTTTCCATTTTAAAAGTCCGCCCAGTTCCATTTTGCATTTTAGACGAGGTGGAAGCAGCTCTTGATGAAGCAAACGTTTTTAGATTTAGTCAATATTTAAAGAGTTTTAGTGAAGAAACCCAGTTTATTGTCATCACTCACAGAAAAGGAACAATGGAAGAAGCAGATGTTTTATACGGTGTAACCATGCAGGAATCAGGTGTCTCAAAGCTTGTTTCTGTCCGACTTGAGGATACGAAGGAGCTTGTCGAAACTTAAAGGATAGGAAGTGAAGAAAGGTGAGTTTTTTTAAAAAATTAAAAGAGAAAATCACGAAACAAACGGAAAGTGTTACAGAAAAATTTAAAGATGGTCTTTCGAAAACAAGAAATAACTTCTCTGGAAAAGTGAATGACCTTGTTGCAAGGTACCGCAAAGTGGATGAAGATTTCTTCGAGGAATTAGAAGAAATCTTAATACAAGCAGATGTAGGCTTCGATACAGTCATGAAACTAATTGAAGAGTTGAAGATGGAAGTCAAACGCCAAAATATACAAGACCCAGGGGAAGTTCAAAGTGTTATTTCGGAGAAGTTAGTCGAAATTTACAATGCTGGTGAGGAGCAATCATCCAAATTGAATATTCAAGAGGATGGGCTTACTGTTATCTTATTTGTTGGTGTTAATGGTGTAGGAAAAACAACGACAATCGGAAAACTTGGTCATAAGTTTAAAAGTGAAGGGAAATCAGTTCTATTAGCCGCTGGTGATACTTTCCGTGCTGGTGCGATCGAACAGTTAGAGGTATGGGGAGAAAGAGTCGGCGTTGATGTTATTAAACAGGCAGAAGGTTCTGATCCGGCTGCGGTAATGTTTGATGCGATAAAGGCTGCTAAGTCGAGGAAAGTGGACATATTGATTTGTGATACAGCGGGGCGCTTACAAAATAAAGTTAACTTGATGAAAGAACTTGAAAAGGTCAAACGGGTAATCGAACGGGAGGTACCAGGTGCACCACACGAAGTCCTGCTTGTATTAGATGCAACCACTGGTCAAAATGCGCTCATTCAGGCAAAAACCTTCAAAGAGGTCACGAATGTGAGTGGGATTGTTCTTTCAAAATTGGATGGGACAGCAAAGGGCGGTATTGTTTTGGCCATTCGAAATGAATTGAAGATTCCTGTAAAGTACGTAGGTCTTGGTGAAAAAATGGATGATCTTCAGGAATTTAACGCAGAGCAATATGTATATGGTTTATTCGCTGATCAAGTGGATAATGCTGTAAATTGATGTAAAGATATTTTCTTGACAGACTGTGTATGACTGTGTAAACTACATTTGTAAAGGCTTTTCACTTAACAAGGGAGGTATGCGCATGCTTGAAAAGACAACGCGAATAAATTATCTCTATGATTTCTATTATTCGTTGTTAACACCAAAGCAGCAAAGCTATATGTCCCTCTATTATTTAGATGATTACTCACTTGGAGAAATCGCTGAAGAGTACGATGTAAGCCGTCAGGCTGTCTATGATAACATCAAACGTACGGAAGCTATGCTTGAGGAGTATGAAGAAAAGCTATTACTATTTCAGAAATTTCAAGAGCGCAGCAAGTTATTAAGGCATGTAAAAGAAGTGCTTAACGAAGAACACCCTTCAAAGCAGGCGATGATGGAAATGGTTGCCGAGCTTGAGAAATTAGATTAGGAGGCGGCATGAATGGCGTTCGAAGGATTAGCCGACCGACTGCAGAATACGATTCAAAAAATCCGTGGAAAAGGTAAAGTTACGGAAGCGGATGTAAAAGAAATGATGCGTGAAGTCCGTCTTGCGTTACTCGAGGCTGACGTTAACTTTAAGGTCGTCAAGGATTTTGTAAAAAAAGTCAGCGAACGTGCAGTAGGACAAGAAGTACTAAAAAGCTTAACACCAGGCCAGCAGATCATTAAGATCGTTAATGAAGAATTAACGGAGTTAATGGGTGGTGAACAAAGCAAAATTGCTGCCTCTAATCGTCCGCCAACAGTCATTATGATGGTAGGGCTACAGGGGGCCGGTAAGACGACGACTACAGGAAAGCTTGCCAACCTGCTTCGTAAAAAGTACAACCGTAAGCCTCTGCTAGCAGCCGCTGATATTTACCGTCCTGCTGCCATTAAACAGCTTCAAACACTGGGAAAACAATTAGATATGCCTGTATTTTCTCTTGGCGATCAAGTTAGCCCGGTCGAAATTGCAAAGCAAGCCATTGCGCAAGCAAAGGAAGATCATAATGACTACGTCCTTATTGATACTGCTGGACGTTTGCATGTCGATGAAGCATTAATGGGTGAACTGAAGGATATTAAAGAACTTACGAAACCAGACGAAATTTTCCTTGTTGTGGATGCGATGACTGGTCAAGATGCCGTTAATGTTGCCCAAAGCTTTAATGAACAGCTTGGTTTGACCGGGGTAGTCTTAACGAAACTTGACGGTGACACACGTGGAGGAGCTGCGCTTTCGATTCGTGCTGTTACGCAAACACCGATTAAGTTTGTCGGTTTAGGCGAAAAAATGGATGCAATTGAACCTTTTCATCCCGAACGCATGGCCTCAAGGATCCTTGGCATGGGTGATGTCTTAACGCTAATAGAAAAAGCACAGGCGAATGTTGATGAGGAAAAGGCGAAAGAGCTTGAACAAAAGATGCGGACGGCTACTTTTACGCTTGATGACTTTTTGGAGCAGCTGGGACAAGTCCGTAATTTAGGGCCGCTTGATGAACTATTAAAAATGATGCCTGGTGCAAATAAAATTAAAGGTTTGAACAATGTTCAAATCGAAGAAAAACAAATTGCACATGTGGAAGCAATCATTCGATCAATGACAAAAGCAGAAAAAGAACATCCGGAGATCTTGAATTCAAACCGTAAAAAGAGGATTGCCAAAGGGAGCGGCAGAACTGTTCCTGAGGTTAACCGTTTATTAAAACAGTTTGAGGACATGAAGAAGATGATGAAACAAATGACAGGAATGCAGCAAAAGGGCAAGAAAAAAGGCGGATTTAAATTTCCTTTTAAACCGTTTTAAAATTGAAAAAATTGGCAATACTACTGTAAAGAAAAAACACTTTACAAATGAATTAATAATTGATAATATACTATCTTGTGTGAAACTATTCGGAGGTGCTTATTTAAAATGGCAGTAAAAATTCGTTTAAAGCGTATGGGAGCTAAAAAGACTCCTTTCTATCGTATCGTAGCAGCAGATTCTCGTTCTCCTCGTGACGGACGTTACATTGAAGTGATTGGAACTTACAATCCAGTTGCGCAGCCAGCTGCAATCCAAATCAACGAAGATTTGGCTCTTAAATGGTTACAAGACGGTGCTAAACCATCTGATACAGTTCGTAACCTTTTCTCAAACCAAGGCATCATGGAAAAATTCCATAATGCTAAGCACAGCAAGTAACTACTATGAAGCAATTAATTGAAACGATTGTTAAGCCCCTTGTTGATTTTCCAGAAGATGTTCAGGTTAATGTCAACGAAGATGATCAACGAATCACTTTTCATCTAACTGTGAATAAGACAGATATGGGAAAGGTGATTGGAAAGCAAGGGCGTGTTGCAAAGGCCATAAGGACTGTTGTATATGCAGCAGGATCATCACAACAAAAGAAAATTTTTCTAGAAATTGGTGAATAGCTTTTTGCATCTAGACGAAAGGGAGGAATGAATTTCCTCCCTTTTTTGCTATCAGAAAAACAGAAGCTTGGAGGAGGAGCAATTTTATGCAACTGATTCAAACTGTTATCGTGAAGCAAATCTTAACGGAACAAAGCAAACAGAAGCTGCATGATAAATATTTTGCAGGCAAACTACAGATGCAAAAAGAATATGAGCAGCTTCAATTTGAGTTGAAAAAGTTAGAAAAAGCCAAAAAGTATCAATCGAGCGCACTTAAGAGTCACTTTGAAAAAGAACTGCAAAAACGCCATGATAAAGAAAAGCTTTATGAGTTTCAAATTGAACAACTACATATGCTACCATTAGGCAGCGAATTAAAGCAAAAAGAAGTACAAGCCCTTGTTGAAGTAAAGGCGGGCGACAATTGGGATGAAGTAATGGAGCAAACAACCATTATTATAAAAGACGGCATAATTGAGGAAATAAGATAGAGGTGACGAAAAGAATGGAAAAATGGTTTAATGTTGGTAAAATCGTCAATACACACGGAATCAGAGGTGAAGTAAGGGTAATTTCTAAAACTGATTTCCCAGAACAACGGTATAAAGTGGGGAATATATTGTATTTGTTTATGCCTGGATCTAGTAAGCCGATTGAATTAAAGGTAAAAACCCACCGAAGTCACAAAAATTTTAATTTACTTACCTTTGAGGGATTTGAAAATATCAACGAGGTTGAAAAGTTTAGGGACGGAATTATTAAGGTGCCAGAATCCCAACTTGGAAATCTTGAAGAAGATGAATATTATTACCATGAAATTATCGGATGCTTGGTTGCTACAACTGGCGGTGAGGAAATTGGTAAGGTTATGGAGATATTATCTCCCGGTGCTAACGACGTATGGGTAATTAAATCACCTGCAGGCAAGGAAATATTGATTCCTTATATTGAGGATGTTGTGAAAAAAGTGGATGTGAAGGAAAAGGTTATCTTAATTGAACCAATGGAAGGGCTGCTTTCATGATGAAAATAGATGTACTGACGTTATTTCCTGAGATGTTCTCAGGAGTGCTTGGGCATTCCATTTTACATAAGGCTGCTGAAAAAGCTGCTGTTCACTATAATATTGTCAATTTCCGTGACTATGCTGATAATAAACATCAAACCGTAGACGACTACCCCTATGGCGGTGGGGCAGGTATGGTCTTAAAGCCGCAGCCTCTCTTTGATGCAGTTTCAGCATTAAAGGAACAAGCGGAAAGTAATGCTTCAAGAGTGATCCTGCTTTGTCCTCAAGGAAAACGGTATGATCAAAAGCTAGCAGAGGAATTAGCGAAAGAGAAACATCTTATTTTCGTATGCGGCCATTATGAGGGATACGATGAGAGAATACGTGAACATGTGGTAAGTGATGAAATATCAATCGGTGATTATGTGTTAACTGGTGGAGAGCTTGGAGCGATGGTTGTGATTGATAGTGTCGTTCGTCTCTTACCAGAGGTCTTAGGAAATGAAGAGTCACATATGAAAGATTCTTTCAGCACGGGTCTTTTGGAGCATCCGCATTATACTAGACCATCTGACTTTCGTGGAATGAAGGTCCCAGAGGTCCTCCTGCAAGGAAATCATCGATTAATTGAAGAATGGCGAAACAAGGAAGCTTTACGACGAACACTCCTTAGGAGGCCAGACCTATTAGAAAAAATAGAATTAAGCAAGGAACAGGAAAAATGGCTGAATGAAATAAAAAAAGAATATGAGTAGATATTGCATGAAGTTGTCTTTTATGTTAAGATACTACTTGTGACTTGAGCTGAGTAACGTATTCAGTATGGTCTTATAAAGATGTTCCGCTGCAATGAAATAGGATAGTAGATGTGCATGAGCGTCTGTTGGAAGGAGATGAAAACGATGCAACATTTGATTGAAGAAATCACAAAAGAACAACTTCGTTCTGATTTACCTGCGTTTCGTCCTGGTGATACTGTACGTGTACACGTTAAGGTTGTCGAGGGTACTCGTGAGCGTATTCAGTTATTCGAAGGTGTAGTGATTAAGCGTCGTGGTGGTGGCATTAGCGAAACTTTCACAGTTCGTAAGGTATCTTACGGAGTAGGCGTTGAGCGTACTTTCCCTGTACACACACCTAAAATTGCGAAGCTTGAAGTATTGCGCCGCGGTAAAGTTCGCCGTGCTAAGCTATACTACTTACGTAAACTTCGTGGTAAAAAAGCTCGTATTAAAGAAATTCGATAATAAAAGAAGGAGCTTGCTTTGCAAGCTCTTTTTTCGTACATATCTTATCAAACATTTTTTTGTGATTGGTGGGGAACAAAAGATGATTAAGAAGAAAAATGAACTTTGGGAATGGACGAAGGCGCTTTTAATTGCAGTTGTATTGGCAGCTGTCATTCGTTACTTTCTTTTTGCACCAATTGTAGTAGACGGGCTATCGATGATGCCCACGCTGCAACACCAAGACCGTATGATAGTGAACAAGCTAAGCTATAATATAGGTGAGCCAAAACGGTTTGATATTATCGTCTTTCATGCGCCTGAACAGAAGGATTATATAAAAAGAGTCATCGGACTTCCAGGTGACCGTATCGAATATAAAGATGATACTTTATATGTAAATGGAAAAGCGTACGAAGAACCTTATTTGGATGAGTACAAGAAGAAAGTCGAAGGCCCTCTAACTGATCCTTTTACACTTGAAGAAACTCCTGCAGGTACTGAAATAGTACCAGAAGGGGAATTGTTCGTAATGGGGGATAACCGTCGTTTCAGCAAAGACAGCAGGCATATTGGAACCATCGCAATGGACAAAATAATCGGTAAAACAAGTATTGTATACTGGCCATTAAAAGATGCACACATCGTGAAATAGATTTAGGAGGTGGCTGCTTTGACAATCCAATGGTTTCCAGGCCATATGGCAAAGGCTCGAAGAGAAGTCACGGAAAAATTAAAACTAGTAGATATTATTTACGAATTGGTGGATGCAAGAATTCCATATTCGTCTCGCAACCCAATGATTGATGTAATTATTCAACATAAACCAAGACTGGTCCTCTTAAATAAAGCCGATTTAGCAGATAAAGCAATCACAAAAGAATGGATTGCCTATTTTGCTAAGAGAGGAATAAAAGCAATCGCTATTAACTCTCAAGCTGGAGAGGGTATGAAGGATATTGTAAAGGCATCCCATGAAATCTTAAAGGACAAGTTTGATCGATTAAGAGCAAAGGGTGTTGTCAATCCAAGAGCCATTCGTGCCATGATTGTTGGAATCCCCAATGCCGGAAAATCAACATTAATCAATCGACTTGCAAAGAAAAACATTGCAAAGACAGGAAATATGCCAGGAGTAACAAAAGCACAGCAGTGGATTAAAGTAGGAAAAGAGTTAGAGTTAT
Source organism: Bacillus sp. EB106-08-02-XG196 (assembly GCF_013396335.1). Taxonomy (GTDB): domain Bacteria; phylum Bacillota; class Bacilli; order Bacillales; family Cytobacillaceae; genus Neobacillus. Next base: position 6,992 of record NZ_JABWSY010000019.1, on the reverse strand, counting down.
TAGATACCCCGGGAATTCTATGGCCAAAGTTTGAAGACCAAGAGGTTGGAAAGAAGTTAGCTGTAACGGGAGCAATCAAAGACACTCTTCTGAATTTGCAGGACCTCGTTGTTTTTTCGATTAAGTTTTTAGAAGAGAATTATCCAGAGAGACTTAAGGACCGCTATAAGCTTGAATCAGTCCCAGAAAACGTCGTGGAGATGTTTGACCAAATTGGTGAGCTTAGAGGCTGTCTTGGGGCTGGGGGAGTCGTTGACTATGATAAAGTTTCAGAGTTAGTTATTAGAGAAATTAGATCTGAGAAATTTGGACCGGTGACTTTCGAAAGACCTAGCGATATAGCGGATAAAATTGAAAATAAATAAACAAATGAACTCTCCATGTGGTGAGTTTTTTTGTTTATTTTTGGTCATTGTAAATAAACGGAGGAGAAGGTATTATTACAACGGGTGAAGAAAATGAAAGTACAGACAATAGCAGAAATAGAACAACAGCTTAATGGCATCAAGGCTGAAAGTGACCCTATATTCCAAAAACTCCAGCAGGATGAGCGTAAAGGGGTTCAACATTTAATACATAAATGGCATAGGAAAATGGAACAAGAACGACAACTTCAGGAAAAGTTTCTTGAAATGAATGTCTATGAAAATAAATGGCGTGTCCAGGGATATAAATATATTGCTGGTGTCGACGAAGTAGGCAGGGGGCCGCTTGCAGGTCCAGTAGTAGCAGCGGCAGTTATTTTACCAAAGGATTTTTACTTACCAGGTATTGATGATTCAAAAAAACTTTCAGAGAAAAAGCGGACTGAATATGATGAAATCATTAGAAGTAAAGCAATAGCTGTTAGTGTCGCAATGATTGATGCAGCTGAAGTTGATTCTATCAATATTTACGAAGCTACTAAAAAGGCGATGAAAGCGGCAATTGCTTCACTAACTATAAATCCAGAGATTTTACTGGTTGACGCTGTAAAGCTAGAAACACCTTATATTGTTGAGCCTATCATAAAAGGGGATGCGAAGAGCGTTTCGATAGCGGCAGCTTCCATCGTAGCAAAAGTGGCAAGAGATTCTCTTATGATAAAATTATCAGCTGAATTTCCGGAATATGGCTTCGAGCGTAACATGGGGTATGGGACAAAAGAACATATCTTGGCGATTCAAAAGCATGACATTACGCCCTATCATCGAAAGAGCTTTGCGCCAATTAAGGACATGTTTCAAGAACAATAACAAAACAAGCTGCTTATTGCTTGTTTTGTTATTGTTAAAAAGTAATTAGTTGTTAATTTTTGGCTTCATATTTTATGAAAGCGCTTTATTTGCTGGGCGTGAGAATTCATAATATTATGAGGATAATAATTTTTTTACGCATAATGGTGGACAAGGTATCTGTCATTCTATAAAATGAAAACGGAGTCAATTTTTTGAAGAGTTTGATAGGAGGATGGGAAATGAATATCCATGAGTATCAGGGGAAAGAAATCCTCAGAAAATATGGGGTAAGTGTTCCTAATGGCAAAGTGGCATTCAGTGTTGAAGAAGCAGTGGAAGCCGCAAAGGAATTAGGTACACAAGTATGTGTAGTAAAGGCGCAAATCCATGCTGGCGGCAGGGGTAAAGCCGGCGGAGTAAAGGTTGCTAAAAACCTTGAAGAAGTGCGTACATATGCAAGCGAAATCCTCGGAAAAACTTTGGTTACACACCAAACTGGTCCTGAAGGTAAAGAAGTAAAGCGACTATTAATTGAAGAGGGCTGCGATATTAAAAAAGAATATTACGTGGGCCTTGTCTTAGACCGTGCTACTTCAAAAGTTGTGCTTATGGCATCTGAAGAGGGCGGAACTGAAATTGAAGAAGTAGCAGAAAAAACTCCGGAGAAAATCTTCAAAGAAGAAATTGATCCGGTTGTTGGCTTAATGCCATATCAGGCACGCCGCATTGCATTCAATATCAACATTCCAAAAGAGTTAGTAAATCAAGCTGTTAAATTCATGATGGGCTTATATAGTGCCTACATTGAAAAGGATTGTTCAATCGCCGAAATCAACCCATTGGTTGTAACTGGAGATGGAAAAGTAATGGCACTAGATGCAAAGTTAAACTTTGACTCAAATGCTTTATATCGTCAAAAAGATATACTTGAATACCGTGATCTTGAAGAAGAAGATCCAAAGGAAATCGAAGCATCTAAATATGATTTAAGTTATATTTCATTAGATGGAAATATCGGCTGTATGGTAAATGGTGCCGGCCTTGCAATGGCAACAATGGATATTGTTAAGCACTATGGCGGCGATCCGGCAAACTTCCTTGATGTTGGGGGCGGTGCAACAGCTGAGAAAGTTACAGAAGCATTCAAAATTATCCTTTCTGATCCAAACGTAAAAGGTATTTTTGTTAATATTTTTGGCGGAATCATGAAATGTGATGTCATTGCTGAGGGTGTTGTAGAGGCTGCTAAGCAGGTTCAACTAAGTGTACCTCTGGTTGTGCGTTTAGAGGGAACAAACGTTGATTTAGGTAAGAAAATTCTTGCTGAGTCTGGTTTGGCTATCACTCCTGCAGAATCAATGGCTGACGGTGCACAAAAAATCGTTTCACTTGTGAAATAGGATCGAAAGAAAGGGGAATTAACGTGAGCGTTTTTATTAATAAAGATACAAAAGTAATTGTGCAAGGGATTACAGGTTCAACTGCCCTTTTTCATACAAAACAAATGCTTGAATACGGAACACAAATTGTTGCTGGGACCACTCCTGGAAAAGGCGGCATGGAGGTTGAAGGAGTACCAGTTTATAATACAGTGAAAGAGGCTGTTGCTGTTACAGGCGCTACTGCTTCTGTTATCTATGTTCCAGCACCATTTGCAGCCGATGCTATTATCGAAGCGGTTGATGCTGAATTGGATTTAGCCATCTGTATTACTGAGCACATTCCAGTATTAGATATGGTTAAGGTTAAACGTTATATGGAAGGTAAAAAGACGCGCTTGGTAGGTCCTAACTGCCCAGGTGTTATCACGGCAGATGAATGTAAAATTGGTATCATGCCTGGATACATCCATACAAAAGGTCATGTTGGCGTTGTTTCCCGCTCTGGAACACTAACGTATGAAGCTGTTCATCAGTTAACACAAGCAGGAATTGGTCAAACTACTGCTGTGGGAATCGGCGGCGACCCAGTTAATGGCACAAACTTCATCGATGTCTTAAAAGCATTTAATGAAGATCCGGAAACATATGCCGTTATCATGATTGGTGAAATTGGCGGTACAGCTGAGGAAGAAGCGGCTGAGTGGGTAAAGGCAAATATGACTAAACCTGTTGTCGGCTTTATCGGCGGCCGTACAGCACCTCCTGGAAAGCGTATGGGCCATGCTGGTGCAATCATTTCAGGCGGTAAAGGTACAGCAGATGAGAAAATTCGTGTTATGAATGAATGCGGAATTAAAGTTGCTGACACACCATCTGTTATGGGTGAAACGTTAATTGAAGTCCTAAAAGAACAAGGTATATATGATAAGTGTATAACACACTAAGAATAGTAGAAATAGTCCCTTCAAACGAGGGACTATTTCTTCTTTTTTCATTAATAATGGAGGCAAAGTATGGATGATATTAGAGAAAAACTCATTGCTTTAATGCACTACCCAGGTATTTCGTGGAGTGCAGTTTTACAATATATAATGAGAGACCCATCTCTCCAAATGAAACCGCGTTACATCCAACAAAACTTATTCTCTTCCACTGCACACACAAACCTTCCTTCCACAACTTTTTTACAATCCGAAATCATCATTGAACAAATCCGACAATATGAAAAAAACGGAATAAAGGCTATAACAATCCTTGATGAAAATTATCCCAGCCTATTAAAAGAAATCTATCAGCCACCTTGGGTGTTATTTGCAAAAGGAAATCTCTCTTTACTTGCAAAACAGCCAAAGCTTGCAGTAGTAGGTTCCCGACAGGCAACCCAGTATGGTAAGAGTGCCATTCGGTTACTGTTTCCACCATTAGTGGAAACAGGAGTGGTTATTGTCAGCGGTTTAGCTAATGGTATAGATACTCTCGCGCATGAGAACGCAATGAAGAATGGCGGAGATACCATTGCTGTAATAGCTGGTGGATTGAATCGTATATATCCTAAGGAAAATACTGAATTAGCAAGAGAAATGATGAAAACACAGCTAGTTGTTTCAGAATATCCGCCAAATACGAAGCCGGAACGATGGCATTTTCCAGCCCGCAACCGAATCATCAGCGGGATGTCAAACGGGACATTTATAATAGAAGCAAAACGAAAAAGTGGATCTCTGATCACGGCTAATTATGCGGTCAATGAAGGCCGTGAAGTTTTTTCGCTGCCTGGAAGTATCTTTAATCCGTATTCATTGGGTACAAATGACCTAATTCAGCAGGGGGCAAAACCTGTAATGAGCAGCGAGGATATTTTAGATGAACTTCGGTTATACCCTTAATTGAATTTCAATTTTATTTAAAATAAATTCGCAGTTTTTTAAAGTTTTTTTCATATTATTGGAGATTTATTCTAAAAAAGCTTGAAATTATTTCTAATATGTTATACATTTTCCAACAGATATTTGAAAAAAAGAATGTGTAAATAGGAATAATTTGGCGTATTATTATCATTAACTAGTTGTAAACGGTTTCGTCGTTATTGACATCAATAGGTATTTGTTTAAGAATAAGAAGTATTAATTATGAATACTTTTTCCAATTTTTAAAAAATGATCATATAAATGGAAAAAATCAGGGATAAGGTTTTTGTAAGTACTTGAGGAGGATAATTTGCATGTCAGAGTTTCTTGTAATTGTTGAATCACCCGCAAAAGCGAAAACAATTGAACGCTATTTAGGCAATAAATATAAAGTAAAAGCATCCATGGGGCACGTACGGGATCTACCTAGAAGTCAAATGGGTGTAAACGTTGAAAATAGTTACGAACCGAAATACATTACGATTCGCGGCAAAGGTCCAGTATTAAAGGAATTAAAAACAGCCGCAAAAAAAGCAAAAAAAGTTTTTCTCGCGGCTGACCCGGATCGCGAAGGGGAAGCAATTGCCTGGCACCTTGCACATAGCTTAAATGTAGATATACATTCAGATTGTCGTGTTGTATTTAATGAAATTACAAAAGAAGCAATTAAAGAATCCTTTAAGCACCCGCGTCCAATCAATATGGATTTAGTCGATGCTCAGCAGGCTAGAAGGATTCTAGATCGTTTAGTTGGATATAATATTAGCCCGCTTCTTTGGAAAAAAGTGAAAAAAGGATTAAGTGCAGGACGAGTTCAATCTACTGCAGTCCGATTAATCATCGAACGAGAAAAGGAAATAAAAGCATTTGTACCTGAAGAATATTGGACAATTGAAGGGGAGTTGGTTAAGGGAAAGGATCATTTTAGTGCTTCTTATTTCTCTTTAGCTAACAAAGAAAAAACAGAACTGAAATCAAAACAGGATGTTGAAGAGATTTTTAAAAAAATGGAAGGCGATAATTTCAAGGTGGTTTCGGTAACTAAAAAAGAGCGTAAACGAAATCCTTCTCCACCGTTTATCACTTCCTCCCTTCAGCAGGAAGCGGCTAGAAAACTCAATTTCCGTGCTAAGAAAACCATGATGCTGGCACAGCAATTATACGAGGGAATTGAGCTTGGTTCGTCTGGAACAGTTGGTCTTATCACCTATATGAGGACAGACTCAACTCGTATATCCGAAGTAGCTCAAAAAGAGGCTGCGGATTATATTCTTCAGGAATATGGCCAGGAATACTTAAAAGAAGAACAAAGAAAAGAGAAAAAACAATCAAATGCACAGGATGCTCACGAAGCTATCCGCCCGACAAGTACATTACGCGAACCAAATAGTTTGAAACAATTTCTATCAAGAGACCAACTTCGTCTCTATAAATTAATTTGGGAACGATTCTTAGCCAGTCAAATGGCCCAGGCTGTTATGGATACAATGAGCGTTGACTTACAGAATGGAAATGTCATATTCCGTGCAACCGGATCAAAAATAAAGTTTCCTGGATTTATGAAGCTATACGTGGAAGGTTCAGATGATCAGGTTGAAGAACGTGACAAAATGCTTCCAAATCTTCAAGAAGGCGATGTTGTGTTCAAAAAGGATATTGAACCAAAACAACATTTTACACAGCCGCCGCCAAGGTATACAGAGGCTAGATTGGTTAGAACACTTGAAGAACTAGGCATTGGACGTCCATCCACCTATGCGCCAACTTTGGATACAATCCAAAAGCGTGGATATGTCACACTAGATAATAAACGATTTGTCCCTACTGAATTAGGTGAAATTGTTGATGAATTGATTCTTGAATTCTTTCCAGATATTATCAATGCTGATTTTACTGCCAAAATGGAGCAGGATTTAGATAATGTTGAGGATGGTAAAGTACGCTGGGTTGAAATCATTGATGGTTTTTATCAAGAATTTGAGAAGCATCTTGTTATTGCAGAAAAAGAGATGCAGTCTGTTGAAATTAAGGATGAGCCAGCAGGCGAGGATTGTGAATTATGCACAAGCCCAATGGTATTTAAAATGGGCAGATACGGTAAATTTATGGCATGCAGCAATTTCCCGGATTGCCGTAATACAAAAGCCATTGTAAAAGAAATTGGCGTTACTTGTCCAAAATGTAAAGAAGGAAATATCATTGAGCGTAAAAGTAAGAAGAAAAGAATCTTTTACGGCTGTGACACATTTCCGGGATGCGAATTTATTTCCTGGGATAAACCTTTACCAAGAGCCTGTCCTAAATGCGAAGGAACGCTTGTTGAAAAGAAATTAAAAAAAGGCGTCCAAGTACAATGTACGGAATGTGATTACAAAGAAGAACCACAAAGTTAAGGGTGAGCTCAGCTCACTCAGATTGTCGAGAAAGGGTATCTTTCTCGGCAATTTTTTATTTTATCAGAGTCTAACCTACGATTTTTCAAAAAA
>NZ_JABWSY010000018.1:122191-134811 GCF_013396335.1 Bacillus sp. EB106-08-02-XG196 | reverse complement strand
TATATCAAATTAACGCGGTGAATCATTAAAGTTTATGAAAAAATAAAAGGCTGTCGAGAGTTTCTCGACAGCCTGGATGACATCCATATGATGTCATTCTTTTTTTGAATTTAAATCTTCATTAAGAGCCTTTTTTCAAAAAAATTGACGACGCAGGAGTTTGTCTTTAACCTTTATAACCTTAATTAAATACTATAGTAATAAAAGGCAGGTGAGTAACATGTATTTGGTTGGCTTTTATTCACCAAAGGCGAAATCAGGTGTTACGGAATTATCCTTATCCATTTATCATTGGCTTAAAATGAATACTGATTTAGCAGCTGCATTTATTTCATATGGGACATTAGAAAAAGAAGGTCTTTCTGACGAGGTAATCCATGATTTTTCTAAATTGACACTTACAGAACAAAAACGAATCGTAAAGAAAATGAAGAAAGAGTTCGATATTATTATCTATGATGCTTCGAGTCAGCTTTCTGAAGGAGTATTAAAACTTCTGCCTATTGTGGACAGATTATTTGTTATCGGTGAAGAAAATACAGATTTTGCTGTCAAACTCCATCAAATCATCCAATTTAACAAAATTTTTGATAAAGGTGTAAAGAATTTCATTCAGCATTTAAAAGGCAATAAAACCTTTATTATTCGTGAAAATAAGGAAGGTCGTGTCATTGGCTTTAATTACACTAAAAAAGAAACAAATGATATTGGGCAGATGGTATACAGAGATTATGTAACACGTTATTTAGAAGAAAAATTTATTGAAAAAAATGAAAAAATCTATAAAAAGATTAAACTAATTCCAAAAGAGACTTTGTTTCGTGGCTTATACGAGCTTGGAATTGATTTTGAGAAAGCATTACTTTTTCACGAATATGTTCTTTTACGGGAAGCATTAGGACAAAATTATCATGAAGCACTCGAAAATCTTTTCCCTCTATTAATCAATTCCTCCTTTGAAGAAATCCTAGAAAAGTTTCAAAATGAAATCAAATTTATCACAAAACTAAAATTATCCTAAAAAAGTCAGGAACGAATTTCCTGACTTTTTTATCGTTACAATTATAAAGTATGCTTATTACTACTTAACAAATGGTCCAAATACGGTATAATATTATTTGCAATAACCTATGATTTTAGAAAATGGTTGAAGATGCAATCTATTTCTATTACTATTTTTATGTAGAGTCAATATTGAAAGTGAGTGGACATTATGGGCCGTAAATGGAACAATATTAAAGAAAAGAAAGCCTCAAAGGATGCAAATACAAGTCGTATTTATGCAAAATTTGGCGTTGAAATTTATGTAGCAGCTAGAAGGGGTGAACCGAACCCTGAATCCAATCAAGCTTTAAAATTTGTATTAGAACGTGCTAAAACGTACAATGTACCAAGACATATTATTGACCGTGCGATCGACAAAGCTAAAGGCGGTTCAGAAGAAAGCTACTCTGAGCTTCGTTATGAAGGTTTCGGTCCTAATGGTTCAATGGTTATCGTTGACGCTTTAACCAATAACGTGAACCGTACAGCATCTGACGTTCGTGCTGCATTTGGTAAGAATGGCGGAAACATGGGAGTCAGCGGCTCTGTTGCTTATATGTTTGATGCTACAGCGGTTATTGGTCTTGAAGGAAAAACAGCCGATGAAGTTCTTGAAATCTTGATGGAAGCGGATGTTGACGTTCGTGACATCTTAGAAGAAGATGAATCCGTTATCGTTTATGCTGAACCAGAACAGTTCCATGCTGTGCAGGAAGCATTTAAAAATGTGGGAATCACTGAATTCTCTGTCGCAGAATTAACAATGCTGGCACAGAACGAAGTGACTCTTCCTGAGGATGCACAAGCAAAATTCGAAAAAATGATCGATGTTTTGGAAGATCTTGAAGATGTTCAACGAATTTATCACAATGTCGATTTAGGTGAATAATACTTATGCAGACCTTTGTTTTTACAAAGGTCTTTTCTATTAGATTATTGGTAAGGATGGTTTTAAAATGGCAAACACTTTTAAAATTCAACAACCCAAAATACCAGATGGTTTAACAACAACAAGTTTTCAACCAATGGAAGAGCCTTATTATGAAATGAGTATCATAAGTGATTGTTCCATTAAGAGTGAAGAAATACATAGAATACGGTTTGAACAAGTCATTTTTAAAAATGTCACTTTTATAGATGTTTCTTTTAAAGGTATCGAATTAACAGACGTTATTTTTGACCACTGTGATTTATCCAATACAGATTTTAGTGATGGAAGTATTCATCGTGTTGAATTTAAAGATTCTAAAATCCTTGGACTTAATCTTTCCGATGCCTCACTCGGAAATGTTTTGTTTCAAAATTGCAATGCAAATTTGATTTCGTTTGGGTATTCCAAACTAAAGCAGGTACGTTTTGATTCTTGTTTACTTCGCAATGCTGACTATTATGAATCCAATTTTAATAAGGTGGCATTTAAAGAATGTGATTTAAATGAGGCCAATTTTGAACAAACTCCTTTGAAGGGGATTGATTTAAGTACCTGTACCTTTGATCAAATAAATGTTTCTTTAAAAGATATAGCTGGCTGTGAGGTTACAGCACACCAAGCCTTAGGATTTGCACGATTATTAGGATTGATAATAAAATAGGAGTTATTAGGGAGCTCGTTAGATTGCTCCCTCTTTAGGGTTATGAAGAAAGTTAAACATATCGTGCTCGAGGATAAGCATGAAATAAAAATGAATATGACAAACTAATAAAAAAAGGGGATCAATAAATGAAACAAAGTCTGGATTCTAAGGTACTTTCAGTATTAGAAGATAAAATCCAATTAATTAAAACGAATAAAGGTGCAATTTATTTAGTTGGACCTATAAAGCTTCCTGTTAATTTATACGGAGAAACAGTGGAGTTCAAATGGTACTGCTGGTTAAATTGTAATGAGGTTACAGAGGACTTCGAAAGGATTATCGATAAATTATCATCTTCCAACTTAGCTGAATTTCAACAGTCAAGTGTCTTAGTATATGGTGACTTTGAATATGGTGAGGATGCGATTATTCGTATGCATTCCATTTGTCACACAGGTGATATTTTTGGCAGTAAGCGCTGTGATTGCGGCTACCAGCTTAAACAATCGATGAAAATGATTCAGGAACATGGAACAGGTGCATTGTTCTATTTAGCTAACCACGAGGGAAGAGGTATCGGCTTATTTAGTAAAGCAATGGCCTATGTGTTACAAGAAAACGGATATGACACAGTAGAGGCGAATGAAGGACTTGGATTTGTTGATGACTCAAGAAATTACAGTGACGCCATTCAAGTTCTAAAGGCTATTCGTCAAAGACCAGTAACCTTAATGACAAACAACCCAAAAAAATTAAATGCATTAAAAGAAGCTGGTTTAGAGGTTTCAGGTCGTCAGCCTTTATGGGGAGATATTTCTGAATATAATGAGAAATATTTACAGACAAAAATAAAAAAGTCAGGTCATCTAGAAGAAGATGAAAGGATTTATCCAAATGACTAATCATGAATTTTATATGGATTTGGCCATAAAAAATGCGCAGGCGATGAAAGGCCAAACGGACCCGAATCCATTGGTAGGTTCGGTTATTGTCAATGATAACTCTGTTGTAGGAATAGGTGCTCACTTGAAGGCAGGAGAGCCGCATGCTGAGATCCACGCAATTCGGATGGCTGGCGAAAAAGCAAAAGGCGGTACCATTTATGTGACACTGGAACCCTGTTCCCACCACGGAAGGACAGGTCCTTGTGCTGTAGCGATTGTAGAAGCAGGAATTAAAAAGGTTGTGATTGCAACCCTTGATCCAAATCCGGTTGTTTCAGGAAATGGTGTGAAAATCTTAAAGGATGCCGGAATCGAAGTTATTGTAGGTGTCCTTCAAGAAGATTCACAAAGGATGAATGAAGTTTTCAATAAATTTATTGTCGAGAAAACACCATTTGTTACATTGAAAGCAGGAATCACCCTTGATGGGAAAATTGCCACGCATTCCTTTGATAGTAAATGGATTACTTCTGAGGAAGCCCGAAGAGATGTCCATCATCTTAGAAATGAAAACATGGGCATCCTTGTTGGCGTTAACACGGTCATAAAAGATAACCCAGAGCTAACCACCCGGATACCGAATGGCCGTAATCCTATTCGAATCGTTTTGGATTCAACTTTAAGGATCCCTTTGGAATCGAAGGTGATTACAGATAACCTGGCTGAAACATGGATATTTACAAGCGAGAATTTTAACAAAGAAAAGCGAAATATTCTCGAGAACTCTGGGGTAACGGTATTTCAAACCACAGGTTCAAAAAATGTTAATCCAGGGGAAGTCCTTCAAATATTAGGTGAAAAATTAGTCTCTTCCGTTCTAATTGAAGGAGGAGGAACGATCAACTGGTCCTTCTTAGAAAAAAAATTAATTGATAAAGTAGTCTTGTATGTGGCTCCAAAAATAATTGGCGGTCACAATGCTCCATCCTTCTTAGCTGGGACAGGGTTCGATAAAATGAAAGACGCTGTAAATTTATCTAATCTATCTTTACAGCAAATCGGCAGCGATTATAAATTTACCGGATATCCGATATACTCTCACGAGGAGCTTTGATATGAAATTTGGTTTTGATATTGATGATACTTTAATCAACCTGAGAGAACATGCATTTACGATCTACAATAAAAGGTTAAATAAAAACGTACCTTCCGAAATATTCCATGAGCTAAAAAGAGTTGAAATCCACGAGCCCTTTGGATTAAGTGATATAGAAGGTAGTGAAATGTGGAAATCTTCTTTAGAGGAGATTTATTATACGGACTGCCCTCCTTTTCCAAGTGCGGTTGAAACATTAAAAGAATTAGAGGAAAAAGGGCATGAGATTTATTACATAACAGCAAGGCCAAAAGAACATGGAGAACGGACGAAAAAATGGATGATAGAACAGGGTTTCCCTGTTCGGGATGACCGTTTTTATTATGGAATGCTGGATCACGAAAAGGTTCAAATAATCAAAGAATTAGAGCTAGATTATTACTTTGATGATAAAGCTGAGGTCTTAGATACTCTTTCACATGATTCCTTAAAAGTTTTTGTTAGGGACCAGTCATATAATCGACATTTACACTATCCCCGAATAGTAGATTGGACAGACTTAAATGAGGTATTAAAAAATGAGCTTGAATAGAGAAGACAGAAGGGTATTTAAGACCCTTCTGTTTTTTTATTTTTCACTGATTCAGGTAGAAAACTAGAGAAAAGGAGAGTAAAACAGAAGAAAAGATTAATGTGTGCGTTTACATTCTATTTCACAAATTTGTCACAATCATTTATACTGTGATTTGTTCACAACGGCCCTGACTTTCATGAGAGTTGAAAGTCAACAAAAAATAAAGAATTGAAAAGAGGTGCTTCATGAAAAGTAACACACTTAAAGATCAATGGTTCGGAAACATCAAAGGTGATGTACTATCTGGAATCGTCGTGGCAATGGCATTAATTCCAGAAGCGATTGCATTCTCATTGATTGCCGGAGTTGACCCAATGGTCGGATTATATGCATCATTCTGTATTGCTGTTGTCATCGCGTTTGTAGGAGGAAGACCGGGGATGATTTCCGCTGCAACGGGTGCGACTGCTTTGGTAATGGTGACGTTAGTTGCAGATTACGGGTTGCAATACCTGCTTGCTGCAACTATCCTAACGGGCGTAATTCAAATCGTAATGGGTGTTCTCAAATTAGGAAGGTTAATGAAGTTTGTACCGCGTTCCGTTATGATTGGATTCGTTAACGCGCTCGCAATCTTAATTTTTTCTGCACAATTAACACACTTTGTCGGAGAATCTTGGGCAATGTATGCGATGGTAGCCGGAGCCTTAGCCATCATTTATATCTTTCCACGTTTTACCAAGGTGGTTCCATCTCCATTAGTAGCGATTATCACTATTACCGTAATTGCAGTATTGACTGGCAGTGGAGTACGTACGATTGGTGATATGGGCGAATTAACGCAGACTCTGCCATTTTTCTTAATACCTGATATTCCGTTTACTTTTGAAACATTAAAAATCATTTTCCCTTATTCACTATCCATTGCAATTGTTGGGTTAGTGGAATCCTTATTAACAGCTTCGATTGTAGATGATATGACGGATACAACAAGTGATAAGAACAAGGAAGCAAGAGGGCAGGGAATCGCAAATATTGTTTCCGGATTTTTCGGCGGTATGGCTGGCTGTGCCATGATTGGACAATCTGTTATTAATGTGAAATCTGGAGGTAGAGGCAGGTTATCTGCGTTAGTAGCTGGTGTCTTTTTAATGGTCTTAATCATACTTTTAAATGATTTCCTGGTTCAAATTCCAATGGCAGCATTAGTTGGTGTGATGTTCATGGTTTCCATCGGCACATTTGATTGGGGAGCCTTAAAAAACATCCGCAAGACTCCAATCTCTGACACAATAGTTATGATTGCGACCGTAGGGACGGTTCTTGTGACACATGATTTATCAAAAGGTGTTCTGGTAGGAATTTTATTAAGTGCCATTTTCTTCGCTTCGAAGATTTCAAAAGTAAAAGTAACCACATTAGCTTCAAAAGGTTCACATAAAAAAGTCTACACTGTCTCAGGTCAATTATTTTTTGCATCTGTAACAGAATTTGTTGAAAGTTTTAATTACAATGAGAATGTAAAAGAAGTAACAATAGATTTAACTCAAGCTCATTTATGGGATGATTCGGCTGTAGGGGCCATTGATAAAGTAATCATAAAATACCATCAGAATGGCATTAAAGTTCAGTTAATTGGTCTAAATAAAGAGAGTAATAAATTGATAGAAAAGTTAGCAGTTCATAATAAGCCAGGTAATCTTGAAAAGGCTATCGGACATTAAAATATATAAAAACACGCTGATTGATACAAAATCAGCGTGTTTTTTTGCGAGAAAATCCATTCACACAATTTTCATATTTTTCAATTATTACATCGTTCACATTCGACATAAACCGTTTGTATTTGTTGCTTGTCCATTACTATTTCTTGTTTATTTTTGATTGATAAAAGAAATAACGTCGAATAAATGATTAACCGGTCGCAATTTATAGATATTTTCTATTTAACACAGGTGCTACAATGAGGGCAAGTAAGGATTACATAACGGAAATTGTTTTATAAAAAGGAGGGAACCCCATGACAAGAAAACAATGTGTTGCCATGTTGTTGGCAGGAGGGAAGGGAACAAGGCTAAAGGAATTAACTCAGAATTTAGCAAAGCCAGCTGTCCCCTTTGGAGGTAAATATCGAATTATTGATTTTGCACTAAGTAATTGTAAAAACTCTAGCATTGATACAGTTGGAATCCTTACACAATACAAACAAGAAACCCTAAAGAATTATATTGCGGATGGTGAAAAATGGGGCCTTAATCGAAAAATTGGCGGTGTTGCTATACTGCAGCCTAATCAATATGCTAATGAAGATAGCGGCTATGAAGGTACCGCACATGCCGTTTTTGAAAACCTCCGCTATATTGAAAATCAAAACCCAGAATTTGTACTCATTCTTTCTGGTGATCACATTTATAAAATGGATTACAGTCAAATGGTAGAAGAGCATAAGCGATCTGGAGCGGATGCCACCATTTCAGTCATTAAAGTCCCATGGAGTGAAGCCAGCAGATTCGGAATCATGAATATTGATCCTGAGACAAATCGGATTATCGAGTTTGAGGAAAAGCCCATTTATCCAAAGTCTAATTTAGCATCAATGGGGATATATTTATTTAATTGGTCAATTTTAAAAAAATTTTTAGAAAAAGAAGAAAACAATCCATTTTCTACAAAAGATTTCGGCAAGGATGTTATTCCTTCTATGCTTCAGGATAACTGCCACTTACATGCCTATCAATTCAATGGGTATTGGAAGGATGTTGGAACAGTCCAAAGCTTTTGGGAAGCACACATGGACCTTTTATCGGTAAACACTAACCCGATACTTAAAAATGAAGAATGGATTATTTATACGAACGGAATGAGCCATCCACCTATGTATTTGGATGGAAATGCTTCCCTACACCAATCCATCATAAATGAAGGCTGCAAGGTTTATGGAAAGGTTGAAAATTCTGTGCTGTTTTACGGTGTGACAGTAGGCCATGGGGCAATCATTAAGGATTCCGTTATTTTACCTAACACGATTATTGGTGAAAATGCTGAGATCTACCGCTCAGTCGTTGGAAGCGGGAGCGTAATTTCGGCAAATGTAAAAGTAGGATCTTCAACACCATTTAGTGAAATCACTTTAATAGGAGATAACCAAACGATCAAACCACTCGTTTTTAAATAATGTTAATGCGGAATCTACAAGGACTTCGCATTTTTTATTGCTATAAGGGAAATTAGATATATCTACTCAAATTTTTTCTTTAAAAACAACATGCGGCCACAATCTAGTTGATTGTGGCCACATGTTGTTTATTTTAGTTTATTATATTCATTTTTAATTTCTTCAACTGTTTTCTCAATTTCCTCTCCCCAGTGATCGTTCACGCTTTTAAAAACGACCTTTCCATCTTGATCAAGCATCCCATAGCCTCTATATGCTACATCACCATTTTTCATACCCATGAAATCGATTAATTCTAAATCAGGATCAGAAACAAAGGGGAGGCTCTTACCATAACTACTTTCTAATTCTTTGTATAATTGAAGTTGTTCCTCGGGTAAATCTTTGCTAAGTACATACATTTCTACATCCATGCCTTCTAATTTACCGATATTTTCATGCAACTGAACTAGTTGCTGGTGGCAGAGTCCTCAGGTGTAGGAAGTGATAAAAAAGAATACTGTTGGTTTAGTTAAGGGAAACGTTACTTCCTCTTGATCCTGGTTATGTAATGTGATGGGCTCGTTAAGTGTCTTTTGTCCACACGCTGTAATAAGTAGAATAGAAATGAGGGCCAAGACCATTAATTTAAATTTCATATTTTTCTCCTTACCAAATTTTATTGTGATTAACTACTTTATTGTAGTGTAAACTATTTTATCATTCAAATAATTGCTCTTATCGTTATTCGCTCAAAAAAACCAGATTGGAATTTCCATTCTGGTTTTTTCCTGCTTTATTTTTTTTCTGCAAGCCATGAAGCAACTGCAGCTGCGTCGTCGCCCTTAAGGAGTCCTCCAGGCATACCGCCTTTACCATTTTCAATAATATCTAAAATTTCATCTTTGGAGTATTGTGAGCCGATTTTATCAAGATCCGGAGCTCCTCCACTTTTTAAATCTCCACCATGACAAGAAGAACAACTTTGTTGAAATAGAGCCTCTCCATTACCTGCATCAGCTGTTTGTTCCTGTTCATCGCCATCCTGTTCCTCAGTAGGTGTTGTATCTTGTTCTGTTTCCTCATCACCGCCTCCACAAGCTGTAAGAAAGCCTATAAAAGCAATACATATTAAACTATAGAGCAGTTTTTTCATTTTATTCACCTCCATATACATCTAGTTTTTCTAAAATTGCCTTTGAATATTCTACAAAATCTCAAAGAATGCCTCGGTTGTTTCCATTAATTTCAGATTATTTTATGAGATCATTCAAACAATTGTTTGACCGTTTTCATCAAAATTGTATATAATAATAATCA
Organism: Bacillus sp. EB106-08-02-XG196; assembly: GCF_013396335.1. Lineage (GTDB taxonomy): Bacteria > Bacillota > Bacilli > Bacillales > Cytobacillaceae > Neobacillus. The sequence goes on along the minus strand of NZ_JABWSY010000018.1, from coordinate 125,165 downwards.
AATGAACGTTTGAATGAGGTGGGAATCATGAGTAATGCGTTAGAAAAAGGAAATGAAAAAACGGTTTATCGTGTCCAAGGATTCACCTGAGCAGGCTGTGCCACTAAGTTCGAAAAGAACGTAAAACACCTGGATGGTGTTTCAGATGCAAATGTAAACTTTGGTGCAGCAAAATTAACCGTTTATGGACTTACCACCATAGAGGAAATAGAAAAAGCAGGAGCCTTTGAAAATATAAAGGTTGTTCCAGAGAAACAAAAAGTAGTAGAGAAGAGAATACCGTTTATACAAAAACATTCAACTGTCATCGTTTCATTCGTATTCTTACTGATTGGATGGTTTTCAGGACAAATGAATGGGGAAGAGAGCATCCCTTCGATTTTAGCGTATGGTGTGTCTATTTTAATTGGCGGTTATCGGTTATTTAAAACAGGGATTAAGAACTTATTCCAATTGGAATTTGATATGAAAACCTTAATGACCATCGCTGTCATAGGTGCTGCATTTATTGGAGAATGGGGTGAAGGAGCTACCGTTGTTATCCTATTTGCAATAAGTGAAGCACTTGAATCGTATTCAATGGATAAGGCACGGCAATCGATCCGATCCTTAATGGATATCGCTCCAAAGGAAGCATTCATTCGAAGAGGAAATAAAGAGCTCACGGTTGAAGTGGAAGACATTCAAATTGGTGACACTCTAATTGTAAAACCTGGACAAAAAATTGCCATGGACGGGATTGTAGTTAAGGGATTATCTGCAGTAAATCAGGCCGCCATCACTGGTGAATCTGTCCCAGTTGCAAAATCAATAGATGATGAGGTCTTCGCTGGAACGCTAAATTCGGAAGGGTTACTTGAAGTTAAAGTAACCAAACATGCTGATGACACAACGATTGCGAAGATTATTCATCTCGTTGAGGAAGCCCAAGCGGAAAGGGCACCATCTCAGGCATTTGTTGATCGCTTTGCTAAGTATTACACACCAATTATTATGCTAGTCGCATTAGGTGTCGCTGTGGTTCCACCGTTATTCTTTAGTGGTGAATGGGATAAATGGATTTATCAAGGTTTAGCCGCTCTTGTGGTCGGCTGTCCCTGTGCATTAGTTATATCCACCCCTGTTGCTATTGTAACGGCAATTGGAAATGCTGCTCGAAATGGTGTTCTGATTAAAGGCGGGATTCATTTAGAAGAAATGGGAGCAATCAGAGCCATTGCCTTTGATAAAACAGGAACGCTAACGGAAGGAATTCCAGTTGTTACTGATTATCTCCCCCAGCAGAATACAGATGCTAGTGAAGTTTTAACCATTATTGCAGCTTTAGAAAACGGTTCTCAACATCCATTAGCTTCAGCAATCATCAAGAAAGCAGAACAAGAAAATCTGCCTTACCCAGAACTTGCTATAGAAGAATTCTCCTCAATAACTGGTAAAGGGATAAAAGGTAAGGTCAAAGGAAAAATGTATTTTGTAGGAAGTCCAAAGTTATTTGATGAAATCTTACTAGATGGAATTCCACCGTATTTGAAAAAGACCATTTCCGACCTTCAAAATAAAGGCAAGACGGTCATGGTTGTTGGCACTGAAACAGAAATCTTAGCTCTCTTGGCGGTTGCAGATGAAGTAAGAGGAAACAGTAAATCCGTCATAAAGAAACTACACTCATTAGGTATTCAAGAAACCATTATGTTAACAGGTGATAATACTGGGACTGCAAACGCAATTGGAAGTGAAGTAGGGGTCTCAAATATTAAAGCAGAATTGCTGCCGCAGGACAAATTAGCCTTCATTAAAGAATTAAGAAAAAAATATGATCGTGTAGCGATGGTTGGAGACGGAGTTAATGATGCACCAGCATTGGCTGCTTCCACTGTTGGAATTGCGATGGGCGGGGCAGGGACGGATACTGCACTTGAAACGGCCGATATTGCTTTAATGGCCGATGACTTAGGTAAGCTTCCATTTACGTTAAGACTAAGTCGAAAAGCCTTGAATATCATTAAGCAAAATATTACATTCTCTTTAGGAATTAAGCTTGTTGCATTGCTATTAGTCATACCTGGCTGGCTCACACTCTGGATTGCTATATTTGCAGATATGGGTGCTACGCTGATTGTCACATTAAATGGTTTAAGACTTCTCAAAATCAAAGACAAATAATTTAGGGCTTCCCAAGTGATTGGGAAGCCTCTTGATTATTTCTAACTAACAGTAAACATCCAGATTACTCCAAATTTGTCCTTCACCGAACCATGAAGTTTAGCGAAGAATGTTGGTTGAAGATCATGTAGAGTGTTTCCGTCTTCTTTTAGTACATTCCAAGCTCTAATTGCATTTTCCTCAGAATTAAGCTCTATACTAATACACACTTTTCCAGCATCCTGTAAATCTTGTCTATAGTCGGAGCCCAGAATATATCCCGTTTCAGTTATTTTCATTTCAACATGTAAAACAAGGTCTTTATCGCTTTCAGCAATAGGAAAATCAGGGCTTGGGGGCATATCCCCATATTTTTGAATAGTAATGATCTCTCCATCAAAAGCTTTTTGATACCATTTAAAAGCTTCATCGCATTCTCTGTTAAACATTAAATAGGGTTTAATCATTTTTTAGTCTCCTTTAGTAATTACAATAATATTTACCTTATACTCCAATTATTATAATCGAACATCAGTTCGATTATCAAGTGTTATTTAGGTTCTCTTCGTTTAAATGGTAAAAAAAAAACCTCTTTTCGTAAACTTTGTTGCTTTCTGTACAAATTACTCTAAATTAATCGCTACTTCGGACAAGTTCGATGAATTTAAGAGTCATGGTGTCCGAACCTGAGGTGACTTCAGTCAAGCTTGATGAATTTAAGAGTCATGGTGTCCGAACCTGAGGCGACTTCAGACAAGCTTGATGAATTTAAGAGTCATGGTGTCCGAACCTGAGGTGACTTCAGTCAAGCTTGATGAATTTAAGAGTCATG
>NZ_JABWSY010000018.1:0-122095 GCF_013396335.1 Bacillus sp. EB106-08-02-XG196 | reverse complement strand
GCTTGATGAATTTAAGAGTCATGGTGTCCGAACCTGAGGTGACTTCAGTCAAGCTTGATGAATTTAAGAGTCATGGTGTCTGAACCTGAGGTGACTTCAGACAAGTTCGATGAATTTAAGAGTCATGGTGTCCGAACCTGAGGTGACTTCAGTCAAGCTTGATGAATTTAATAGTCATGGTGTCTGAACCTGAGGTGACTTCAGACAAGTTCGATGAATTTAAGAGTCATGGTGTCCGAACCTGAGGTGACTTCAGACAAGCTTGATGAATTTAAGAGTCATGGTGTCTGAACCTGAGGTGACTTCAGACAAGTTCGATGAATTTAAGAGTCATGGTGTCCGAACCAGAGGCGACTTCAGACAAGTTCGATGGATCTAGGAGTCATGGTGTCTGAACCTGAGGTGACTTAAGCAAAAAACATTATTAACCAATAATAAAAACAACAATCTTTGCGAAAACAGCCAAAAAGAAAAAGCTGTCAATGTTACTCGACAGCTTTTAAGGTTCATCCCAATAGCGGACACTTTCTGTTTTCGATGTAGGATCTCTTTTAATTACATTTCCTTCTTCATCATAATAAAATTCATATTCCTGATAGATTTCCACGTAATACCCGTCCATTTGTTTAACACTATCGAGCCTATTCTCCAAAACCGGTACATCGGTTGGCGGTTCTACGTCAACAGGCTGTGCCACAGCTGGTTCACTGGTGGAATAGGAATAGCCGCTATGGATAAATGAGTACGGCGAATCAAGATAGGCTACAAGAGCAACAATGATACATAGGAATAAAAACGTCGTGAAATGAGAGAGTATTTTCATTCATCTCAACTCCTTTTAACAATTACATCCTCGTAACCTATCTTATGCATGTCCTAATTACATATGCTAGTTTGTTTTTAAGACTAAAACTTTTGAACGATAAAATTGATACACGATTAAGGCTATGACTGAAATGATTGCACCAGATATATAAGGTAAGCCGATTGAAAGTGAGAATAACCAACCGCCGAGGGGAGGTCCAACAATTCTGCCTAATGAATCAAAGGAGGAAAGCAGTCCAGTTGCACTTCCATGACCAGAATCTGTAGTTTTGGTCAGCAGGGAAGAGACACTTGGGCGAATTACGCCGTTTCCAATCCCAAAGATAGATAAAAATATAGCAGCAGTTGCAAAACTGTTTACTAGAAGGATTAAAGCAAAACCAACCGCCGAGACAATAATTCCACCTTGAATCACTTTACCTTCACCGTATTTCTTTGTTAATCTGCCAACCATACCGCCTTGCACCATCGCACCAGCAAACCCCATAATCATGAATATATAGCCTAACTGTATCGCTCCTAATCCCGCTTTTTTTGCAGCAAAATAAGCAAATGTCGCTTCTAAACCAGAAAGAGAAAGAGAGATTAACAGCTGTAATAAAAACAATATGGATGCAGGACCAGTAAATGCTTTCCATCGTGATTGTGTTTTACTTTGGTTCATGTCAGCACTATTTTTTTGTAAGGATTCTTTCAATAAAAAGAAAATAATGACTAAGGTTATTAATGAAGATGCCCCAGCTAAATAAAAAGGCATACTCATGCTTGTTTTAGAAAATATTCCACCAATGGCAGGGCCAAATACAAAACCGAGTCCAACTGCTGCCCCTATAATGCCCATCCCTTTACCACGATTTTCGGGGGTCGTTATATCAGCAACATAGGCCATTGCAGTTGGCATATTAGCAGATGATAACATTCCGCCAATAATACGCGCTGCAAATAACATCCAAAGCTCCGTAGCCATCGCCTGCATAAAGAAGGAAAACGATAATCCAGCAATGCCAATCATCATGATCGGCTTACGACCGATTCGGTCGGATATTCTACCCCAAAATGGAGCAAAAATGAGCTGCATTAGTGAATAAACAGCCATTAATAATCCGAGTTGAGTAGGGGACGCCCCCATCTCTTCTGCATAAAAAGGAAGAACAGGTATGATGATTCCAAAACCAATCATCACTAAAAACATGACTAAAAATAAAATAGGCAACGCTCTTTTTGTTTCCAAATACTCCAACTCCTATATGATCTAAACACTTCAAACCCATATGTATAATATTGATTAAATTTTGGGTGCTATGCTTAGGATAATAGAAAACATGAATCCAATACAAGTATTTCAATTTTTTATTTCATTTAATTTTGCAAAACAGCCATAAGGAACCCATTAAACCTACTATCTTTTAGATAGTAATGAACTAGCAGTTACTAGCAAATGATTAGCAGAAAAAAAAACAATAAAATAAGCACAAGCCTGAAATGACTTGTGCTCTTATTTAACTGCTTTTCGAGTCGTTTCTGATGCAAAATCTGCAATGATGACGAGAATCATATAACAAAGTAACAATAAGGTAATTTGTGTATAGTCAAAATAACTCATCGCGAGCTTAAACTCCATCCCCAGACCGCCTGCACCAACAAAACCAACGACAATGGTCGTTCTCATAATTACTTCCCATCTATAGAGAATATAGGTGAGAAATCTAGGCAGGACTATCGGTAGAATTCCATAAAATAAAATTTCTATTTTTGAAGCTCCAGCGCTTGCTAGGTTACGGATAGGTCTTGGATCCATATCTTCGACAACCTCTGCCCAGAGTTTACCGAGAATACCAAAGTTGTGAAGGGCAAGGGCTAATGCTCCTGGTAAGATACCAGGTTTAAAAATGAAAATAATCATCATCGCCCAGACTAATTCTGGAACCGACCTTGAAAAGATATAAAAAAGGCGGATAACAGCATATAGAATGCTGTTATACCAATTCTTTTGTAAAGTAAGACTTCCATTCGCTATATTTCTAGCGGCTGGAATGACGGTAATGAAAGCGACAACCGTTGCAAATCCTATTGCCATGATACTCATTTCAAGAGTCTCCATTGTAAGCTTCAACGCTAATGCCCAGCTTTCTCCGTTAAGGAATGCTGGGTTATCTTGATTGATTCCAAGGAGTCCACCGAAAAACTTACTAGCATATTCCAGGTTTTTCTCTGATAATAATTCTCCTAAATTAGCTTTTTCACCAATTGTGATATAAAACCAGGAAGCGGCAATTAAGATAAGTGCAAATAGGACGGAAAGCCATCCTGAATTCAGTCCTTTTCTTCGTTTATGCTCCGTTAATCCTTTTCGAACCAAACTACTCCAGCCATCAACAAAAATCACTAGAGCGATGAGGAAAAAGACAAATGTCCAAACGGAGTCATACTTCAAATCTGCAAGTGCTAATTGGATTTGAAAACCGAGGCCGCCTAGGCCAACAAAGCTCATAATCGCTGAGGAACGAATGGCGCACTCAAAGCGGTACATTGTATAACTAATAAAATCTGACCAAACCAATGGGAGATAGCCATAGATAAGTGTTTGCAGGCGGGTGGAACCTGTTGATAGTAAGGCGAGAATAGGCTGCTTTGTAACATCATTTAACATATCTGCAAAAATCCGCCCTAAAATTCCACCGTAAGGAATAGCAAGTGCCAGGATTGCGGCATAGGGGGATAGTCCTACTGCTGCCACAAAAAGCCAAGCCCAGATTAATTCATGAATCGATCGAGTAAAACCTAAAATTCCACGAAAAAAAACGATGGAAATAATGCGCGAGAACCTGCTTGAAGTTAATGTTCCAGAGGCTAATACACCAACAATCAAAGCATAAACAATAGCTAGCGACATCCCTGCAACAGCATACGCAAGTGTAATCCAAGCAGATTCTAATCCGACTAATAAAAGTCTAGGATCCAAATTCGGCTGGATTAACCCTTCAAATATTTGCAGCATCGTAGGAATCCCGCCAGCATGGTAAAGCTCTGAATTCCATTGAATAGAGGTAAGACTCCAAACGAAAACCGTAATCAAAAGTAGAGTTAGAATGAATCTTTTATGCAGCCTAAGGGAGGGGATTAGCTTAGTCATCTGAATCCTGCTCCTTTAGTTGATATAATTCATTTAATAATTCATCGGTTACTTCTTCTGTTGGCAAATCAAAAAATATTTCACCATTTTTGAGAGCAATGATTCTCTTAAAGTATTTTTTTGCGTATTCTACTGAATGCAGGCTGGCAAGTAATGTTTGATTTTCCTCTGTAACGATTTTTGTCAGCATGCTGAGCACATCATCTGCCCGTGCAGGGTCGAGAGAGGCTACTGGTTCATCTGCCAGAATGATTTCTGGGTTCTGTATCATTAATCTTGCCATTGCCACACGCTGTTGTTCACCGCCTGACAGAGTAGCCGTTATTTCGTAAGGTTTATTATCTAAACCGACTCTTTCAAGTGCTGTTAATGCTGCTTCTTTATCCTGGGGGACAAGCAGGGAAAATAACGATTTGAAAAGACTCCACTCTGATAATTTACCAGCGAGGACATTATGAATAACGGCAAGAGGACCAATTAAATCGAACTGCTGACGAATGACACCTATTTTCTTGGCAAACCTTTTGCCTCGTTTATATTCTTTAAGGTGTTTACTGTCAATGAGGAGGTCGCCGTCCTCAAGTGATAAAAGTCCCGCAATCGAATTCAATAAAGTCGTTTTTCCAGCACCGCTAGGTCCAATTAAGGCAACCAATTCACCTTGCTTGATAGAAAAAGAAAGGGAAGATAAGGCTATCTTCCCCTCAAAATATTTTGATATTTTTTTAGCTTCAATCATCGTTTTAGATGACATGTAACAACACCTACTACTTAATAATCTCTAATTCTTTGGCAACCTTCTCAATCTTTTCATAGTTCTCATTTTTTGTTTCAATAAATTTGTCAGTCTGGAACAAATCAGCAATTTCTGTTGAGTTACCTGGCATAGAAAGTAGTGATTCTTTTACCTTTTGCTTAACATCACTCCCAAATACCTCTCCAACATTGCTATTAATTGTCCAGTTATAATCATAATAATCTGGTGTAGTATAGAATACTTTCACTTTGTTTGTATCTACTTTTCCTTCTTTTACAGCTGCTTCCCACACAGAAATGTTTAACGCACCAGCTTGGAAGGAACCTGATTCGATTAACTTGTATGTTGTATCATGGGAGCCGGAGAAGTTAGGCTTTCCATTAAAGTCAGTATTCGCATCAATGCCTTCTTCAGATAAGAAAAAACGCGGCATTAAATGTCCTGAGGTAGAGCTTTCACTGCCAAATGTGAAGGATTTTCCTTTTAAATCAGCTAATGTATTAATACCTGAGCCTTCTTGGGTAATGAATACAGATTTGAACTCAGCGTCACGTGGTCGTTGAACAATGGACTCTGCATTAGGCACAAGGTTTCTTGCCTGCACGCTTGTTAATCCGCCAAACCATGCTAAATGTATTTCCCCACGTTGGAATCCTGTTACGAGTGCTGCGTAGTCAACAGAAGGTACAAATTCGACTTTCATTCCCGTTTCTTCGCTTAACTGTTTTGCAACAGCTTCCATTCCTGTTTGTAGGAAGGCTGCATTTTGATCGGGAATCGCACCAATTTTAAATACTTCCTCGATTTTTGTATCTTTATTTTCTTCATTACTTTCTTTTGCTTTTTCTTCAGTTTGCCCACAAGCTGCCAATGAAAGAACAAGCATAAATAAAATAATACCAGATAACCATTTTTTCATGAAACTATCCACCTCAAGTATTCTCTAGTTTATTACTGTAATTTTCTTTGCCTACTTGATTATAATGAATAGTTTCCTTCTATTAAATTCATTTTATCTATTATATAAATAAATACTAATCTATATTTACTATAGGAAAATATTAGGTTAATAGTGTCAATGCCTTGAAAATAAAGAAAACTCCCCCACTCCATGCGGAAGTTTAATATTTATTAGGCGTTTATCGTTTGTGACCATTCTTCGACATTCCAAACTTTTGTTATCCCATCCTCATAGAAATCTGGTTCGTGACAAACCAAAACGGCACTCTTAACATGATAAACACTGTAAATATATTGGAAATAAAATGATTAATAAAGAAATCTCCATAAATAGAAGGTTGCGTACGATTCCCAATTTGTCCAATTTACTGCTAATTCCATAATTTCATCTTTGGTGGGTTTTAATTCTTTACCTATACGAAGTTTAATTGCATTGTGCAGTCCAACATCATCAATTGGAAAAGCACATGGATACCTCAAACATCGCATTAACACATAATTTGCGGTCCAAGGACCAATACCTCGTATTTTGACTAACGTTTTCTCAGCTTGCTGATGACTTCCTTCATTTAATAATAATTCCTTTGTTAATGTTCCTTGGACCATTAGCCCCGCAACCCCAATGAGATATTCTGATTTCTTTTTTGTCATCCGTAAGCTTTCCAATTCCGAAGGTGATAGTGTCGCTATATCCTTTGGGGAAGGGAATACCCAATAGGTGACACCGTCATGGATAATACTTCGACCGAATTTTTCAACTAAACGTCTTTTTAATGTGTAGGCAAAAGATAGGTTAATTTGCTGCCCAAGGATGCCCCAGCAAAGGGCTTCAAATAAATCAGGAATTCCAATAATCCGCAGGCCATAAAAGGAATCAACAGCTGGACCAAGGAGTGGATCCTCCTTTGCCAATGCATAAAAGGGACGTAAATCTCTATCTAAATCAAACCACTCTCTAACATAACGGGCAACTTCTGCACGAATTGTTGTAGTAGTTGGTTTACTCTCCTCCAAAAATCGTATGTTTAAATAGTTGTCTTCTACAGAACTAACTTCAATAATTAGTGTTTCTTCTCCAATTTGAATAGCTTTACTAATACGATTATTCTGGATGTGAAAGAGGCACTCGTTACTGTTTCTTGCTAGATAATTTACATTTTCATTAAAGTTGAATTCTTTCGGTAAAAACAGTTTTAATTCAACGACGTTATCTTCCCATGATTGTAACACCATTAATGTCCTCCTCTTTTCAATGCCTTAATAAAGTTATACCATAGAAGATAAATAACAATGGAGGGTTTAAGATGAAACCTACACTATATTGGACAAGGTTGGTATATGAAAATTGGAAACTATATATGGCAGCAACTTCTAAGGGACTCTGTTACGTTGGTTCGCAGGATAAACCATTCGAGGAATTGGAGGTCTGGGTAAACAAGCATTATCCAGAAAGTCCATTAGTTCAAGATGATATCGTCATGCAGCCATATGTTGCTGAGTTTAAAGAATTTTTCCAAGGTGGACGAAATTCTTTTACCATTTCTCATGAATTAATAGGAACAGATTTTCAGACAAAAGTTTGGAATGCACTTTGTAAAATCCCTTACGGTGAAACGTGGACTTATTCCGATATTGCAAAAGCAATTCAAAGGCCATCCGCAGTCCGAGCTGTGGGCACTGCAATTGGGGCAAATCCAGTCCTCTTAACGGTACCGTGTCATCGAGTTATTGGGAAGAACGGTAAACTTACTGGTTTTCGTGGTGGATTGGATATGAAGGAACAGCTTTTAAAAATAGAAAAAGAAAATGCGAAATAAGTCAACAGGGATTTGACCATTAAAAATGGAATAGATGTGGATGAAAAAGGCATGATATTCTTGGACATACTATTTTTATGAACTAAGAAAAAGAGGTGCTTATTTCATGGAACAAATCCAGGAAGTTAGATTTTGCGAAAATTGCAGCAGAGAAACCGTACATATGGTAAGAGAAGACCCACTAGAAATCGAGTATATTTGCAAGGAATGCAACGATCATCAAGAATTGTTTAAATCATTTTTTTAAGGACAATAAGGAACAATGAAAGAGCCTGATATATATTAAGGCTCTTTCATTGTTTGTTATGAACCCTACACCTGCGCGTACATAAAATAAAAGTAACACCAAGGAGGGGGTTACTTTGGTAACGAACCATAATAATGTTTCAATCGGGACGATTTCTGGCGGCATTGTTAACTTTGGCGGAGCTATTTACATTTCGCCCATTTCCATTACCAAAACCATCGGTGGCTCTGGCGAAAACAACACAAGCTCCGATTCTGAAATGGGTTCAGAAATGGATTCCGAAAATGAGCCACTAATGAAATTTCCAAAGCGACGCTAACGTAAGCATCGCTTTATTTTTTTTGTAAAAAAGAGACGTGGTATAAAGCGGTTTATTTGGTAAATAATACATTAAGCGAATGTCTTCCAGACGGTAGAGGGTGCTGCAAAATGTTCTTTAAAAAGAAGAATTCACTATCACAAGAGGAAAAGAAAAAAGTTAATACCGAGGATTCAATTCCTGCAACAAGAGAATTGATGTCAGCTGAATTTAAAAAAAGACTTCAGCATAGTGCAGATATTTTGGAGAATGAAATAGGAAGTTCGAGGATTACCCTATTCTCCATTGGTTCCTTAATCGATAAAACTATGCTGCATCAGGATATTATTGATCCTATCAAAGACCTAACCACCGATTCAATTCAAATCGTTATGGAGCATTTATCAGTTGGTGAGATAGGAAAGTCAAATCAGATGGACCGGGTGGTCAATTCTGCTTTAGACGGAACTGTAATCATTTATTTAGAAGGAGATCCATACGTAATATTAGCAAAAATCCCTTCAAATGTGGGACGTTCCTTAGAATTTGCCCAAAATGAATCCCAGGTTATTGGACCGCAGGTTGCATTTAATGAAAGCTTAATGACAAATATATCTTTAATTAGAAATTATATTAAAGATACATCCTTGTGCATTGAAGATATAAAAGTAGGGGTTCATACTAATAAATCGGTTTCAATCGTCTACATAAATGGTATTACTTCTGAACAAATGGTTGGGATAGTAAGAAGTAGGATTCAAGAGTTAAAAATAGATGGACTTCTTGACAGTTCGATGCTAGAACAGCTTATCGCAGAGAACTCATTATCGTTATTCCCACAAATGGCGCTAACGGAGCGTCCTGATCATGTATGCGATTGGCTGCTTAAGGGTAAAATGGCTATCCTTGTTGATGGCAGTTCGTTAGCCATTGTTGGTCCTCAGTCATTTATGGAGTTTTTTCAAAGTATGGAGGATAGTAATGTAAATTGGCAAATTGCAACATTCTTACGACTATTAAGATTTACCGCCTTATTTCTATCCGTTTTCTTTACAGCTATTTATGTTGCTGCCCTAACCTTTCACTATGAGATCGTCCCACAAACTTTGTTGTTTACACTTAGTGAATCACGGGCAAAGGTGCCATTTCCACCCATTATAGAAGCGTTTCTTTTAGAATTTATTATCGAATTATTGAGGGAAGCTGGCGCCCGTCTACCGACAAAAGTGGGACAAACGATGGGGATAGTTGGTGGTATCGTAATTGGAACAGCTGCTGTAGACGCAGGATTTACAAGCAACATCCTCATTATCATTATTTCCTTAGGCGCTCTTGGTTCATTCGTCACACCAAGTTATACAATGGGGAATGTAATAAGGATCCTCCGATTCCCTCTCATTATTTTAGCAGGATTCTGGGGTTTTTATGGGATTATGTTCGGTTTTTGTTTTTTACTCCTGCACCTTTTAAGACAAACAAGCCTTGGAAGTCCTTACCTTGCGCCATTTTATCCGCCTCGCTTTTCTGATTGGAAGGATAGTATCATTCGATTACCATTATCCTTCACCTACAAAAGGCCGGACCTAACTAGGGCTGAAGATGAATTCAAATATGACCCTGTAAAGGCAAAAAAACATAATTGACCTTGGGTAGCGGATGTGTGACTGTATGAAAGTTCAATATCAGGCAAAGCCACAATATATTATAAGTACCTTTATACTTTTTTTTATTATCCACTCGACCCAAGTGGGGATAGGTATACATGGATATCAACGGATTATTTTCTTGGAGGCAAAGCACGACTCCTGGATATCTGTCATTCTAGCCGGGATTTTCACTCATCTAGTAGTATTTGTTATTATAAAGACTTTACAAATATATGGACCAACAGATATTTATGGCATCCATAATGAAGTGTTTGGAAAATGGATTGGAAAGATCATTAATAGTTTATATATCCTTTATTGCTTATGGGTGTTTGTTGTTATTTTAATTAACTATATTGAGGTTATGCAAACATGGGTTTTTTCAACCGTACCCACATGGGTTTTTTCAATCTCAATCCTGCTATTGGTAATATATGGGGTTACTGGCGGTTTTCGAGTCATTGTGGGAGCGTGTTTTTTTAGTATCCTTCTGTCATTCTGGATCGTTAGTCTCATTGGTTATCCTTTACGTTTTGCTGAATTTCACCATCTTCTACCGGTTTTGGAATCGAATCTTACATCGATTCTAAAGGGGACTCATAAAATGACCTTTACCTTAATAGGGTTTGAGATTCTTTATGTTGTTTACCCATTCATGAAGGAACATGGGAAAGTTCCTAAATTTGCTCATTTAGGAATCGCTGCAACGAACTTCTTGTACTTAATCGTTATGCTCATAAGTTTAATCTATTTCAGTCCTGGACAATTAGAAAATACTATTTGGGCAACTCTTTCTTTATTTAAAATTGTAAAACTTCCTTTTATCGAGAGAATGGAGTATGTAGCGGTTTCTTTTTGGCTTCTTATCATCCTCCCAAATCTAATGCTCTACTTATGGGCAGCCCTACGCGGTGTAATGCGCACTTTTGAAAAAAAGCCGAAAGGGGTCATTTGGTTTTTTACCTTTGTTATTTTCTTTGCCAGTTTGTTTATAAATACACGCACTAAAATCAATGATTTTAACGACTTTTTTTCCAGAATTGCCTTTTATATTTCGTTTTGTTATCCCTTTCTTCTTTATAGTTTGTCTTTGATAAAGAAGAAAATGACATCCCTAAAGGAGAAATAGAAATGAAAAAAAAAAGATGGCTTAGGAATTGGACATTTTCCTTTTTGTTGATGTGTGGATGTGCAGAACCCAGAATACTTGAAGAAGTTGGACTTATTACTACTTATGGTCTCGATCTTGCAAAAAACGGCACTATTTTAGGAACAGTGGTCGGGTTAAAAATTGATCCTTCAGCACCTAACGAAATTGTTAATCTAGAGACTGAGGCATTTTCGATAAGGGGTATTCGTAACAATACAAACAGAAAGACCTCTAAAAGGCTTGCCTCGGGGCAGCTTCGTGTCATTGTAAACGGTGAGGAGTTGCTTAAACAAGGAGACACAGGGATAGCAGAAGCAGTGGCAAATGACCCATCAGTAAGTGATATGACATACTTGGCGATGGCAGAAGGGGCAGCTCGTGATTTATTAAATGTAAAAGCTAAACATATTCCTGATATCGGGGATCATCTTTTTAGACTCATCGATCAAAACACAAAAGGAAAAATGATGCCCTCAGCTACCCTGCATGAAGTTTTACATAGCCATTACACAGTTGGCAAAGAACCAATTATGCCCATTTTAAAAAAAGAAAAGGAGGGAATTGGATTTTCAGGAGTAGCTTTGTTTAGGGGAAGTAAATTAGTTGGAAAAATAAGTACTGATCAAAGCTTTTTTCTAAACATGATCATTGATCAGTATAAAAGCGGAATCAAGGATGTTGTGATAAAAAGCTCGAAATTAAAGCCCAGAAACCGTCGACTAAATAAGACTGTTGCCTCTATCGATTCCCTCGACAGCAGTAATAATATTAAGCTAATCAACAAAGAAAAAGTGGAATTTGATCTAGATATTAAACTTACTGCAAGGCTGCTTGAAATTACTAGTCAAATTGATCTTGGTAAACCAGAAAATATAAAACTAATCGAGAAGGAAATTTCGAAGAGTATGAAAGAGGAGATTGAGAAACTTATCGCTTATTGTCAAACAAAGGAATCTGATGTATTTGGACTAGGAGAAATATATAGGAGTTCAATAAGGCACTCAAAACTTACTGATGAGAAATGGTATAAAATGTTTAAAGAGGCTAAAGTTAATGTAAATCTAGATTTTACTGTGAAAAGAACGGGGCTTAATCAGTAAAAAAGCTGCCTGTAGTTCATATTGAACCAAAAGCAGCTTTTTTAAAATTACTCTTATGCAGCACTCTGACTGCTTGGATTTGTTGTTTGACTTTTCTTAGCAGGTTTAACAACATTAAACACAATATTTAAGAAAATGGCAGTCAAACTTCCAGCAACAATCCCATTATTGGTCAGGATTTTTACACTTTCGGGGAGCTGTGCAAATAAATCAGGAACTGCGGTAACCCCAAGTCCCATACCCACAGAACAAGCAATAATTAAGAGATTTTCTTGTGAAGCAAATTCTACTTTACTTAACATCTTGATTCCGTAAGCAATCACCATTCCAAACATCGCCACCATGGCTCCACCTAAAACAGAGGTAGGAATAACAGTGGTTAAAGCACCAATTTTAGGAACGAAACCTAAGATTATCAACATTGTGCCCATGGTATAAATTACATTTTTACCTTTGACACCTGTTAGCTGTAATAGCCCCACGTTTTGTGAGTAGGTAGTGTAAGGGAAGGCATTAAACAGGGCTCCAAGCATAATAGCAAGACCTTCTGCACGATAACCCTTGGTCAAATCACTTTCTTTGAGTTTTCTTTCAGTGATATCACTAAGAGCAAAATAAACACCTGTTGATTCTACTAAACCTACAATTGCAACCAGTGTCATGGTAATAATCGGTGTCCATTCAAAGGTAGGAGTACCGAAATAAAAAGGTTTTACCATATGGAACCATGAGGCATCACCAACTGCTGCGAAATTTACTTTTCCCATTAACGAAGCAATGATTGTACCACCCGCTAACCCCAAAAGAATCGAAATTGAGCGAATGAAGCCTTTAGTAAAACGATATAGTAGAATAATGAATAATAACGTTCCAAAAGCTAGGCTTAAATTTGAGAGGCTGCCAAAATCAGGGCTGCCTTGTCCACCAGCGATGTTGTTCATGGCGACAGGGATAAGCGTAATACCGATAATTGTAACAACCGAACCCGTAACAACAGGAGGGAAGAACTTAATTAATTTACTAAAGAACTTCGCGATAATCACAACAATTAAACCAGAAATAAGGATGGAACCGTAGATGGCTGATATCCCATATTCTCCGCCAATCGCAATCATTGGACCAACCGCTGTAAACGTACATCCTAAAACAATTGGTAAGCCAATTCCGAAAAAGCGATTCTGCCAAACTTGTAAAATGGTAGCAATTCCGCACATCATAATATCAATCGAAACTAAATAAGTTAGTTGTTCACCAGTTAAATTTAATGCGCCGCCGACGATAAGAGGGACGATGACAGCTCCTGCATACATCGCTAACACGTGTTGAATTCCTAAAGATGCGATTTTGAACGGATGTTGTTTCATTAGAACAATTCCTCCATATTCTCAAGTTTAAACGTTACTTCTCCATTGGATAGTGAGGCGATTCTTGCTAATGATTCCACCCTTAATCCTAGCTCTTTCAATTTTGCTGCGCCAGGTTGGAAGGACTTTTCAATGACAATACCAATGCCAGCAACCTCAGCGTTTGCTTGATTGACCATTTCTACTAAGGCAAGTGCAGCCTGACCGTTAGCAAGGAAGTCATCGATAATTAACACCTTATCGTTTTCATTAATAAACTTTCGTCCAATCGCAAGTTCATTCGTTTCGTTTTTAGTAAATGAATGAACACTTGCTGTCAGTAAATCATCCGTTAACGTGACTGATTTTCTTTTTCTGGCAAAAACAACAGGAACATTCATATATAATCCGGCCATAACAGCAGGGGCAATTCCAGAAGACTCAATCGTAACAATTTTTGTAATTCCTTCACCTGCAAAAAGCTGGGCGAATTCTTTACCAATTTCATTCATCAAGCTTGGATCTATTTGATGATTTAAAAATGCATCAACCTTTAACACATTTTCATTAAGGACTCTGCCGTCCTTTTTAATCTTTTCTTCTAGTAATCTCATGTTTATCCCCCTAAGAAAAAATGAAAAAGCCCAAATGTCATTGCTCACATCAAAATTTGAGTGAGGCAATGACATTTGGGCTTTATATCCAAAATATATGGAATATAAAAAAGCGCCGTAAGCATTACCCACTCATAGTCGGATTGTTAACGGCAATCCGGTAGAAACTTGCAGGCCATATCCCTGCGATTATATGAGTGAAAACTTTTAAATTTATTCTCATTATACCATGGTGAAAAAGGATAGCAATGGTTTTTTTGTCAAAAGACGAACGAAATAATTTTTTACAAGCTTATCGTTCGTGTTGTGAAAGCGCTTTATTATTTATTCTAAAAGCTCTCACTCCACGATTGAATAACCATTCATTTTCCGTTACTATTAAAATAGGATATTTATTCAGAAAATTCTAAACCAAAAGGAGAGTAGACAATGCAAAAAACAATCCCTGAAAATTGGTGGAACCAGCTAAGGCTGCCTGTTATCTCTGCACCTATGTTTTTAGTGTCGGGCCCAGAACTAGTGAAAAATTGTTGTTTAAATGGTGTTATTGGGTCATTCCCAGCTCCAAATGCAAGACCGATTGAGGTACTTGATCAATGGATGGGTAAGTTAAACGAAGAATTAAAACAAGCAAGGACAGCAGATCCAGAGCGTAAAATTGCACCATGGGCCATGAATATGGTTGTACATAGTACCTATAGCCGTCTTCAGGATGAATTGGCGTTAATAAAAAAACACAAACCGCCATTAGTGATCACTTCCTTAGGTAGTCCAAAACATGTTGTTGAAATTGTACATGAATATGGAGGACTGGTTTTTTCCGATGTTAGTGATCTAAAGTTTGCCCGAAAAGCTGCTGAAACAGGTGTTGACGGTTTGATTTTAGTAGCAAGCGGTGCCGGTGGACACAGCGGACAAATTAACAGCTTCGCTTTTGTTGATATGGTCCGCACCTTCTGGGATGGAATTATTGTGCTGGCTGGTGCTATCTCAACGGGTAAGGGGATATTAGCCGCACAGGCAGCTGGGGCTGATTTAGCTTATATGGGAACACGATTTATTGTAGCAACCGAAAGTATGGCACAGGATGATTACCGTGAAATGCTTGTGAAGTCGACACAGGAGGATATCATCTTAACCGATGCCTTTTCTGGAGTTAAGGCGAATATGCTTATTCCAAGTATCGTTAAGGAAGGGCTGGATCCAGAACAATTGATTAAAAAGGAAAAAGTGGATTTTGATGGATTACAAGGAAATTCAGATGCCAAAGCGTGGCGTGATATCTGGTCCGCAGGCCACGGTGTAGGAGCAATAGATAAAATTGAATCGGTATCAGATATTATCAATCGCTTAGAAACGGAATACCACGAAGCGCTGCAAAGAGTTAACCAAACTTCTGCGAAATTAAGCAGATTAACTATAAAATAACAAAAGAACCTATTCCCAAACTACTGGGAAGGTTCTTTTTTCTTAACCATTTTAATTACTTTATAGCCTGGTTTTATTTTCACTCGTTTTGTTTCTTTATCTGTTTTAACCTGATATAAGGTGAATTTTTTCGGTATGTGCTCGAGCAGTTCTATTTTTTTGATGTTTTCTTGACGGTAGTATTTTTGAATTTTACGAATTTGTTTTTGTTGTTTCTCTCCAAAAAGCAAATCATAAAGGTAAATAAAAATAAAGACAAAAACACCGCCAACGATAATGGTGTAAAAAAATGATGACAATAACTCCACGTGGTACATCCTTTCTATGGTTAAACAAGAGTATGCCTTCATTATACATTTTTTCCTCCATTTGAAAATAACCTGATTTCTAATTGGATAACCTAAAAATGAAAATTTTTTTATAATGAATGTCCTCTAGGTATGCACAATATGATAAAATCGTGATAAAGTATATTACAGAAATCCTTTTACACTGGTATTTATCGAACACCCAACTGTCCGTCTGAGACGGACAAATGTTTTTCTAATAGCGACAATAAGGGGGAATATATGTGTCAAGTACGATTTTGGAGCAATTTTTAAATGAAAACCTTGAAGATTTAAAAGGAAAGGGTTTATACAATGTCATCGATCCATTAGAAAGTCCAAATGGTCCAATGATTACAATAAATGGTAAACAATTAGTCAATCTTTCTTCTAATAACTATTTAGGATTGGCAACCGATGAACGGCTAAAGCAAGCAGCAGCGGAGGCAATTGAAACATACGGAGTAGGAGCCGGAGCTGTTCGAACGATTAACGGAACTCTAAAGCTTCATGTTGAACTGGAAGAGAAGTTAGCAGAATTTAAACATACAGAAGCAGCAATAGCTTACCAGTCAGGCTTCAATTGTAATATGGCCGCCATTTCAGCTGTTATGGACAAAAACGACGCCATTTTATCCGACGAATTAAACCATGCTTCCATTATTGATGGCTGCCGTCTATCAAGAGCGAAAATTATTCGTGTAAACCATTCGGATATGGAAGATTTGCGGGCAAAGGCGAAGGAAGCAAAGGAATCTGGTCAATTCAATAAAATCATGGTTATTACCGATGGTGTTTTCTCAATGGATGGGGACATTGCTTTATTACCTGAGATCGTAAAGATTTCGGAAGAATTTGACCTCATTACATATGTAGATGATGCACATGGATCAGGTGTCCTCGGTGATGGAGCGGGAACCGTTAAGCATTTCGGCTTGTCTGATAAAATCGATTTTCAAATTGGAACTCTTTCAAAAGCTATTGGTGTAGTAGGTGGCTATGTTGCAGGGAAGAAGAATCTAATTGACTGGTTAAAGGTTCGGAGCCGCCCATTCCTTTTTTCAACATCCTTAACTCCTGCGGATGTAGCAGCAAGCAAGAAATCGATTGAAATTTTAATGGAAAGCACCGAGCTTAACAAAAAGCTTTGGGAAAATGGAGATTATCTCAAAAAAGGCTTAAAGGAATTAGGCTTTAATATTGGAAACAGTGAGACTCCAATTACTCCATGTATTATTGGTGACGAGGCATTAACGCAGCAATTCAGCAAACGTTTGAATGAAGAGGGAGTCTATGCTAAGGCGATTGTATTCCCTACGGTGCCAAAAGGAACAGGACGTGTTCGTAATATGCCAACAGCTGCACATTCGAAAGAAATGCTTGATGAAGCCATTGCTATATATGAGAAAGTCGGCAAGGAAATGGACATTATTTAATCATAGAAACCCTTCAATGGGCGAGATATAATGACAAATGTGAAGAGGACGGAGAAGAATGAAACGAATTTTAATTACAGGTGCATTAGGGCAAATCGGTTCTGAGCTTACGATGAAATTACGGGAAACGTATGGTCCGGATAATGTTATTGCTACTGATATTAAAAAGAATGACAGCGAGGCAGCAGAGAGCGGTCCCTTCGAAATTGTTGATGTAACAGATTTAAATAGAATGGGTGAAATAGCAAAGAAATATAAAGTGGATACGGTTATGCACTTAGCAGCATTACTTTCTGCTACTGCAGAGGCAAAGCCCGTTTTAGCTTGGAATTTGAATATGGGCGGTTTGATGAATGCACTAGAAACAGCGAGAGAGCTTAATGCACAATTTTTCACTCCAAGCTCAATTGGTGCATTTGGTCCTTCAACACCAAAGGATAGCACGCCACAGGACACGATTATGCGTCCGACCACAATGTATGGAGTAAACAAGGTAGCTGGTGAGCTTTTAAGCGATTATTATTATCAAAAATTTGGAGTCGACACAAGGGGACTACGTTTCCCAGGCTTAATTTCGTATGTGGCACTGCCTGGCGGGGGAACTACAGACTACGCGGTTGAAATTTACTATGAAGCCATTAAGAATGGCAGGTATACATCCTATATCGACAAAGGGACTTACATGGATATGATGTATATGCCTGATGCCCTTAATGCCATTATCGATTTAATGGAAGCGGACCCATGCAAGCTTATTCACCGCAACTCGTTTAATGTAACGGCAATGAGCTTCGACCCAGATGAAATTGCAAATGAAATTAAGAAACATATACCTGGTTTTGAGCTGACGTATCATGTTGATCCAGTTCGTCAAAAAATCGCTGACAGTTGGCCAAATTCAATCGATGCTATTGCTGCAGAAGAAGAGTGGGGCTTTAAATTCGAATATGATTTAGCGAAAATGACAGAAGATATGATGAATAAACTAAAAAATAAACTTACTGTGAACAAAACCAAAGTGAACGGAATCCAATAATTGATTAAATAGATGACCTGATATATAGGGTTATCTATTTTTTTGTTCAAATATGAGAGGTTTATCCATTAAATTGTTGAACCTGTATGGTTTTTTGTAGAAACTGTACACTTTTTTGTAGAACCTGTATGCTTTTTGGAGAAACTGTACACTTTTTTGTAAAAACTGTATGGTTTAAAAAACAAAAAAACAGCGTAGCAAACGCCACGCTGTTATCTTTTTGCATAAATTAATTTCTCTTTTTTCTCGGTAACCCTGCCTACAATGGCGGCATGGTGTTTTCCAACAGAATGAAGGTCATCCACATATTTGATTGCTTCATCTTCACTAATGGATACGAGCAGTCCCCCAGAAGTGATAGCATCACATAGTACTAACTGTTCCTCGACGGACAGGTCCTCATAGTCTACATCATTAAGTATCCATTTATAATTGGATTTTGATCCCCCTGGTACAACTCCATCTCTCGCTAACTCTAATGCACCTTCAAGAATTGGAACTTTAGAGTAGGAAATCTCAAAGCTCACATCACTTCCGCGTGCCATCTCACTGCTATGTCCTAACAATCCAAATCCGGTTACATCCGTGACTGCATGAGGATGATAGTTCGTTAACATTTGTGCAGCCGTCTTATTTAATTCTGCCATTGTTTCTGTAACCATTTGTTCTTGTTGAGGTGTTACCACACTCCGCTTAATCCCGGTAGTGATAATTCCAACGCCTATCGGCTTCGTTATTACTAATACATCTCCAGGCTTTGCTCCAACATTCTTCCATATCTTATCTGGATGAACAATTCCCGTAACAGAAAGACCAAATTTAGGCTCTTGATCATCAATAGAATGACCTCCAACCGTTAGGGCACCTGCTTCCTTCACTTTATCTGCCGCACCGCGGAGAATATCTGAAAGCATCTCTGCACCAAGCTTCTTTATTGGATAGGCCACTATATTTAAGACTGTTTTTGGTTCGCCGCCCATTGCATAAACGTCACTTAATGCGTTAGCCGCAGTAATCTGTCCAAACATATAGGGATCGTCCACAATTGGGGTAAAGTAATCGACCGTCTGAATTAAGGCAATCGAATCCGTTAGTTGGTAAACACCTGCATCATCAGAAGTTTCATGCCCCACTAGTAACTCTGGTACAGGGTCTTGCTTTGGTAAAAGGCGCAAAACTTGCGCGAGGTCCTCAGGACCAATTTTACATCCTCAGCCTGCTTTAGTTGATAAAGAGGTTAGGCGTATTTTCTCTTGCTCAGTCATAAATCCACCTCCATTTATTAGTATAACTGTTTCCAATTAAAATCGCACATACTAGATAAAAGCAAAAGATTTGCAAGGAAAAACTCCTTGAGATAAAATGTTTTTACTATAGATAAGTAGGAAATTAGAATTACATGTCAGGGAGGAGTAAAAATGAACAACTATCACGTAATTGTAGAATTTTGCATGCAATGAAACTATGCACCAAAAGCCGCGAGTTTCGCGGAAGAACTTTTTACACACTTTAACCGAAAGATTGGAAAAATGGAATTAATCCCTGTTTCAGGAGGAGCATTTGAAATAACTGTCAATGGGGAAAAGATTTATTCCAAACTAGATACAGGTTTATTCCCTGACACTGAGGATATCATTAATACAATATCAGAAAAGTAAAAATAGCCCTCATATCAAAATTAGATATGAGGGATTATTGTTTTCTATAATGATCTTATGTTACCTGAATGATAAAAAATCATGCCATAAGATGCAACTTAGGGCAGTGTGATATAACAATTTTCCCCTAAACCTTTTTCAGATTTTGATATGAGAACCTCTAAAATTCCATTAATATAATGGGCTGTTACTTTTTGATTTATAACCTGAAAGGGGAACTGGATAGTACGAACTCTATTATGTTGATTAGAAGGAGTGGAAGGTTTATCAGCGGTAATAACGAGCTTACTTTCCTCTATATAAACTTTAATTTCAGAGCTGTTATATTCGTTTAGCAACGCCTCAACAATCCATTCTTGATCTGTTTCGTATAGATCGATTCGAAATTGAGTCAGATCATCCTGTGTAGTTAGAGGATCAAGGCAGTAGTTTTCCAACCACCTTTCCACAAGGTCAAAATCAATTGGCGGTATATTTTTTTTGGATTTCATAACGATCCCCCTTGCTCGGTTTATTTTATTCATTCAGAATGAAAATGTGAAATGTTATAATAGGAACAAAGTAGGAATAGTAAAGGAGTTTTTGCCGTGAAAGAATGGTTACGTTCAATTCCAGCTGTCCATGAATTGCAAAATCATGAACAGTTCGTAGCTCTCCTCAAGGAGAATCATCTAGATGTTACTCAGCTGACAAAACAGTTAAAAGAAGCAATCGATCAAATTAGGCAGTTACTATTAAATGGGGACTGGAATGGTACAACTCCAGGCACCAATCAATTTATAAATGAAGTTTTTCAACTATTAGAAGTAAATATAAAAAAACAATTTTCTTATACAATCGAAAAAGTAATCAATGCGACTGGAACGATTCTTCATACAAACCTTGGAAGAGCGAGGCTAAGCGACAATGCTATCACTCATGTAGTGGAAACTGCACAAAATTACTCCAACCTTGAATATAAGCTAAATGAAGGAGAGCGTGGTTCCAGACACAGCCATGTAGAATCTCTGCTTAAAGAAATTACAGGTGCTGAAGCAGTAATGGTCGTCAACAATAATGCTGCTGCCGTTTATCTTGTTTTAAGAGCGCTTGCAGAAAATAAAGAAGTTATTGTATCAAGAGGTCAGTTAGTAGAAATTGGCGGTTCATTCCGTATCTCCTCTATTATGGAAGAAAGCGGAGCAAAATTAATCGAAGTCGGAACAACAAATAAAACTCATTTATATGATTATGAAAAAGCGCTTAATCCTGAAACGGCGATTGTCATGAAAGTACATACAAGTAATTTTAAAGTGATTGGTTTTACCAAATCAGTGGAAACAGAAGATCTTATACAGCTTACAAATCGTGCTGAAGATGTTATTTTTTATGAAGACCTTGGCAGCGGTGCACTATTTGATTTTAGAAAACATGGAATCGGTGAAGAACCTGTTGTGAAAGAAGTCATTGAAATGGGAGCAGATCTTGTAACGTTTAGTGGGGATAAACTGCTTGGTGGACCTCAGGCTGGAATTATTGTTGGGAAAAAGAAGATGATTGATCGATTAAAAAAACACCAATTAGCCCGAGTAGTTCGGGTCGATAAAATGACTTTAGCCGCACTAGAAGGGACGTTAATTGATTATGCACGCGGGGAACAAGGATTCCAAAACATTCCCACCATCCGTGATTTATTGGTTTCTATTGATGAATTAGACGAAAAATCGCAGAGGTTTGTTACAAACTTGTTACAAGGTACAGATTATTTTCAGGCGAAAATTTTTCCTAGTACAAGTCAGGTTGGCGGGGGAACGATGCCGGATGTTCAACTTCCAACCATGGTCATTTCTTTAAAACACAGTGTATTTACTGCAGAACAGGTAGGAAGAAAATTGAGAACACAATTCAAACCAGCCATTATCGGACGAATTCAAAAGGATGAGTTTATCATCGACCTTAGAACCGTAACAGAGGATGAAGAACAGCTTTTGCTTCAATCATTAATACAATTATAAATCTAACCCCCTCTACGGTCTAGAGGGGGTTAGAACTATTATTTTGGTCCTATCTAGATCCCAGTCACATCGCTTTTCTATTTGTCTAGCTACAGGCGCCTTCCGCTTTTCTACATATCATGGTGTGAATTATGTTTTGCACGTGTATGGTTGCGATTCTTTACTTTTTTTGAACCACTCATAGGCTCAGGCTGGCCAGATATCTTGGGCTGATTTCTTCTCATATCCTTGCCGTCGTTTTTGTTCACCATTTTTCATCCCTCCTATATTGTTAGGATGTAATGCTGCAGACTTTTTATGCTGAATATTTTCTGTTCAAGGTGCGCAATTTAACGTTATAAATGTTGGAGGGGAGTGATATCGTGACTCAAAAGTTTCCGTACAATAAGGATAAGCAGCAAGCTTTTCAAGCTGCTCAGCAAGGATATGAAGAGGCCCAAGGACTTGCAGCAACCATTATTAGTGATAGTGCAAGTTACGGACATCAATTGAAGCATTTAAAAGAAGAAGTGAACGAAGCCTATCAGCAAATTGAAAATGCACTTGAAGTTGCTTCCGAACACCAACGAGCACAACTTGAGCGTTTTCAACGGGATTTGCAAAGCATCGTAACAGAAGTAAATCTTCCTGAATAAAACCAAGGTTAAAAAGCAGGGGGAGTGCTCCTGCTTTTTTAACTGCCTATTGATTCTTTTTTCGTTTTTTATTGTTCATTTTTTCCTTAATGGTTAAAGGTTCGTTTGCCATTTCTTCGTTAAAACCTGCACCTTGCCCCTGGCCTTTAGCAGCATTCGCACCAGGAATTACATGATTTGACTTTCTTCTTTGCATCCCAATCACCTCCTAGGAGAATTCAGTAGAATTCTCTTCGATAGTGATAATATTTCCTTTTAAGGGAAAATAAATGACAACAAAAAAGTTTTTTGAGATAATAAAAGCGTTAACAATTCTAATCTTTAACATTTTCCTGTTATACGGCCTTATAAGATTTTTCTAAATATTTCGAACACTTTACATAAAAAACATAAGAAAAACTTATCACGTACAATAACTTTCTTGTTATTTACTTATGTAAAAGGTTGTATTAAGATTAGAATTGTGAGAAAAGTAGGAATGAATAGGAATATTCAAACTTTTCGACTTTTCGTTAATTTAGTTAATGTATGACGAATGAGGGGGCTTTACAATGGTGAAAAATGACGTATTTAACGCACGTACTTCTTTTGAAGTTAACGGTAAACGCTACCACTATTACCGCTTAAGTGCACTTGAAGAGGCTGGTATTGGCAAGGTTTCTAAATTGCCATATTCCGTAAAAGTATTACTTGAATCTGTGCTTCGTCAATACGATGGCCGTGTCATCGCAAAGGAGCACGTTGAAAACTTAGCAAAATGGGGAACAGATGAGCTTAAAGAAGTGGACGTTCCATTCAAGCCATCTCGTGTAATTCTACAAGACTTCACTGGAGTTCCAGCAGTCGTTGACCTTGCTTCATTAAGAAAAGCAATGGCGGACCTTGGCGGGGATCCAGATAAGATTAATCCAGAGAAAACTGTTGACCTTGTAATCGACCACTCTGTACAGGTTGATGCTTACGGTTCAGCTGACTCATTACGAGTAAATATGGATTTAGAATTTGAACGTAATGCAGAGCGTTACCAGTTCCTAAGCTGGGCTCAAAAATCTTTTAATAACTATCGTGCTGTTCCACCTGCAACGGGTATCGTACACCAAGTTAATCTTGAGTACTTAGCAGACGTTGTTCACGTAGCAGAAACGGCTGACGGCGAATTAGAAGCATATCCAGATACATTAGTTGGAACTGACTCACATACAACGATGATTAATGGTCTAGGCGTTCTTGGATGGGGCGTTGGCGGTATTGAAGCAGAAGCAGGAATGCTTGGACAGCCTTCATACTTCCCAGTACCTGAAGTAGTTGGGGTTAAGTTAACAGGTGAGCTTCCAAATGGCGCTACTGCAACTGACCTTGCTCTAAAAGTAACTCAAGTACTTCGCAGCCAGGGTGTAGTTGGCAAATTTGTTGAATTCTTCGGTCCTGGAGTATCTGTACTTCCATTAGCAGACCGTGCAACAATTGCGAACATGGCTCCTGAATATGGTGCAACATGTGGATTCTTCCCAATTGATGATGAATCACTTGCTTATATGCGTTTAACTGGCCGTGAAGAAGAGCAAATCAATGTTGTCGAACAATATTGCAAAGCAAACGGATTATTCTTTGATCCAACTCTAGAGCCTGTTTATACAAATGTAGTTGAAATTGATCTTTCTATTATTGAAGCAAATCTTTCAGGTCCTAAGCGTCCACAAGATTTGATTCCACTTTCAAAAATGAAAGAAGAGTTCGTAAAGGCAGTTTCTGCTCCACAAGGAAACCAAGGCTTCGGCTTACAAGCGGATGAGCTTGAAAAGTCAGCTGTTGTTAATTTCCAAAACGGTGACGAAACAACAATTAAAACAGGTGCCGTTGCAATTGCTTCTATCACTAGCTGTACAAACACTTCTAACCCATATGTATTAGTGGGTGCAGGTCTTGTTGCGAAAAGAGCAGTTGAACTTGGAATGGAAGTTCCTAAGTTTGTTAAAACTTCATTAGCACCAGGTTCTAAAGTTGTAACTGGATACCTTCGTGATTCTGGATTACTTCCATATTTAGAGCAAATCGGCTTCAACCTTGTTGGGTATGGCTGTACAACATGTATCGGTAACTCCGGTCCATTAAAAGAAGAAATTGAAAAAACAATTGCTGAAAACGATCTATTAGTTACATCTGTACTTTCAGGTAACCGTAACTTTGAAGGACGTATTCATCCGCTTGTAAAAGGTAACTATCTTGCTTCACCACCATTAGTTGTTGCTTATGCTTTAGCTGGTACAGTGAACATTGACTTTGCTTCTGAATCAATTGGTAAAGACAAAGATGGTAACGATGTTTTCTTCAAAGATATTTGGCCTTCAACTGCTGAAGTAAATGAAGTTGTGAAACGCACCGTTACTCCTGAACTATTCCGCAGTGAATATGCAAATGTATTCGGAGATAACGAGCGTTGGAACGAAATCAAAACTAGCAATGAGCCATTATATACTTGGGATGAAGATTCCACTTACATTGCAAACCCGCCATTCTTTGAGGGGTTATCACCTGAACCGGGTACTGTTGAACCATTAACTGACCTGCGTGTAGTAGCAAAATTTGGGGATTCTGTTACAACTGACCACATTTCACCTGCAGGAGCAATTGGTAAGAACACTCCAGCTGGTAAATATTTATTGGAAAAAGGCGTTCAGCCACGTGACTTTAACTCATACGGTTCTCGTCGTGGTAACCACGAAGTAATGATGCGTGGAACATTTGCAAACATTCGTATCCGTAACCAAATCGCACCAGGTACAGAAGGTGGAGTAACTACTTACTGGCCAACAGGCGAAGTGACACCGATCTATGATGCTTGCATGAAATACAAAGAAAACGGCACTGGACTTATTGTACTTGCTGGAAAAGATTACGGAATGGGCTCTTCTCGTGACTGGGCTGCAAAAGGTACAAACCTTCTAGGCATTAAAACAGTTCTTGCTGAAAGCTTCGAGCGTATTCACCGTTCTAACCTGGTGTTAATGGGTGTTCTTCCACTTCAATTTAAAGATGGCGAAAGCGCTGAAACACTTGGTTTAACTGGAAAAGAAACAATCGATGTCCAAGTTGGAGAAGACGTAAAACCACGTGATTTACTAAAAGTTACTGCAACTGACGAAAATGGCAACAAGAAAGAATTTGAAGTACTTGTTCGCTTTGATTCCGAAGTTGAAATTGATTACTACCGTCATGGCGGTATCCTTCCAATGGTACTTCGCGAAAAATTACAAGAAGCATAATATTCATACCACCATGCAGCTTTTGCATGGTGGTTTTTTAGATGGGAAATGATTGACAATTTCGGTTTAGGTAAAATACAATATATATAACAAACGTAAAGGAATGGTAAAGAGGAATGAAGTTATAATCTTATTTTTTCAGCACATTTATTCGAATAGCGAAAAATGGTGAACCTGAAGAATAGGATTAGTCTATCCTTTTTTAGTCCTGAACGTTTATATTTCAATCAAACATCGTTAGTAAAGGCCTTTATAGGTTTATTAACGTATGCTTTTTATGAATGCGTAAACGACATGACTCAAACACTCTCTTCAGGTTCAATGGAAGGGAGTTTTTTTATGAACAAAAATAATTTATCGATAATAAAAGCAACTGGAATAGAAATGAACTTTAATCTAAGGAAAATCCTAGACAATATTTCTTTTGATATAAAAAACGGAGAAAGAATTGGTCTCGTCGGTTATAATGGCACCGGCAAAACAACATTGGCCAATATCCTTACTGGTAAGCTCATACCAGATAAGGGTTTCGTTGAAAAATCGCCGGAATTAAAGATTGGTTACCTGACGCAGTCCATTGATTACGAAGGCAATGAATTTCAAAATTCTCTATCAGCTGAGGGAGAAATCTTGCAGCACTCAAGTGAATTAGGACTGAAAAAGGTTTATGAATGGGAAGAGAAGCGTTTAAACCATTTAAGTGGTGGTGAAAAGTTGAAACTCGCATTATCAAACGTGTGGGCTTCCAAACCAGGATTCTTAATTCTCGATGAGCCAACCAACCACCTAGATTTTAAAGGGATAGAATGGTTGATTGAAGAGTTAAAGAAATTTAAAGGACCCGTGCTGATAATTTCTCACGATCGTCATTTTTTGGATAAAACGGTGACACGGATTTTTGAGATAGAGAATAAAAAGATTAACTTTTACAATGGTAACTACAGTGATTATCAGAAGGAGAAGCAGCACAGGCTGGAAACACAAATGCACCATTATGAGGTACAACAACGCAAAAAAGAAGACATAGAAATGCAAATGGAGCAATTATCTTCATGGTCAGAGAAAGCTCACATAACATCAACAAAACAAGGCAGAGATTATGGACATAAAGAATATCACCGAGTTAAGGCGAAAAAACGTGATGCCCAGGTGAAATCAAAAATGAAACGTCTCCAGAGCGAGCTTGAAAAAAACAAGGTTGACAAACCTCTTGAGGAGAAAAAGGTCAGATTTCAGTTTGATACGAAAGGAAATAGAGGTAAAAGTATTATTGAGGCAAAGAGTGTAACAAAGACGTTTGAAGCAAGATCCCTATTTCAAGATTCTCATTTTTATATTAATCACGGAGAGCGTATTGGTTTATTAGGAGAAAACGGCTGCGGTAAAACAACCTTAATTAAGATGCTCCTTGGTGAAACACCAGTTACTAGCGGTGAGCTTTGGAAAAGTGAATCTTTAAAGGTTGCTTACCTAAGTCAGGATGTTGACGACTTACCAGCTGATAAAACTGCCTTAGAGGCATTAGGGTTTACTGACCGAGAAAACATACTCAAGGCGAGGACATTATTTGCCAATCTCGGATTAAAAGAACAGTTTATTACGAAGCCCATCAGAACTTTGAGTCTCGGAGAGAGAACAAGAGTGAAGTTAGTTGACATGCTTATGAAGGAATATGATGTTCTAATCTTGGATGAACCAACCAATCATTTAGACTTACCAAGCAGAGAGCAGCTAGAAAAAACACTAAATGAATTCACAGGTACGATTATTACCGTTTCGCACGATTACTATTTCTTGAATAAGCTTTGTGATAAGCTCCTGGTATTTGATAATCAGAGGATAAAGCGTTTGGAAATGAAGCCAGAAGAGTACTTTAATAAAAATAGCGGAGAACCTATTAATGTTAAAGAAACGTTAATGATAATAGAAAATAGAATTTCTTTGATTTTGGGTGAACTATCACTAATTGACCAAAAAAATCCTAAATACGTAGAATTAGATCATGAATTCAACGAACTATTAAAGCAAAAAAGAAAATTAATGTAAAATATGCATAAGAATAGCCCCTATTGAAGGGGCTATTCTATTATATCTGCGATAAATCAGATATATTTGCGTTCATCGATACTTCTTATTTTCTAGACCATAATTCAAGCAATTCTTTTTCACGATTTGAACGCATTCCAGATTCCCATTCGTTCTCAGACAGATTACGCTGCTTTTCCCATTCATAAATTTCCACTAAACTTTCCTCAATAGGCCGGAAGCTGAGTCCGCTTTCAATTGCTTTCGAAATATTAACGGTAAAGGCGCCATTCCAAGGTTCTTTAAGCTCCGGTTCAAGTGGGAACTCTTCCGGCACCCAAAGCGGCATTTCCGTCCATGGGGCAACCTTATTATCAAGTAGAAATTTTTCAGAAGCCCAAACGACTTCAGCATTAGATCCTGTTATCTTCATGCAAGTATCGAGAAAATCGTTCATGGTAAGGTTATAATCTGGTCCGGTTGCATTAAATGTTCCTGCTGTCTCATTCGTCATTAACTTTAATATCCAATTTGAAAGGTCTTTATTATCAATCACCTGTACAGACCTGTTTGGATTACCAGGCGCTAATACTTTACCGCCTGCTGCAATCCTATGTATCCAATAGGGTATGCGGTCCGTATAATCATTAGGCCCAATTAACTGCCCGGCACGAACATTCAAAACACGACCAGGCATATTTTTCTCAGCAATAACTTCACATAAAGCCTTAAATTGCCCGTAATACTCATAATATGCACCATTTTTAAAAAGCTCATTGGCTTCCTTTAATGACATATCATAAACAGGATAAGATTCATCGAAATTTTCCTGAATCCAATCTTTGTAAACAGAAATACTTGAAATAAACGTGTAATGCTTTACCCGGTCTTTTAGTAGTTCGGTGGACTTTAATACCGAGGAAGGAATAAATCCACTTGTGTCTAATACAGTATCCCAATAGCGGTTTTTAAGTTCGTTTAAGTCACCAAAACGATCACCAGTAATAATATCTACCTCTTTAAACCCTTCATTTTGATTACCACGATTAAATATAGTCACCTCATGATTTTGCCTTTGAGCAACCTCGACAAATGTTCTACCTAAAAAGCGGCTTCCCCCTAAAACAAGTATCTTCATAATCCAACTCCTCTCCGTGATTTCATATTAACAAATTTTCAAAAGATTGTGGTAATTTAACCTAGGCATAAAACTCTAATATCATTTAAGAGAAGGGTATACTATTATTAAACAATTGTTTTCATAACGGAAAGCAGGGTTTAGATGATTATCGAGATTAAATATAAAAAACTAATATGTGATATTGGAAAACGAGTATATGAAAAAGGGTTCATTGCAGCCAATGATGGAAATATTTCTGTCCGTATTGGCGAAAATGAGTTTTTAATCACTCCAACTAATGTTAGTAAAGGATTCTTAATACCTGATATGATCATAAAAGTAGATCGTGAAGGGAATGTCCTCGAAGGTGATTATAAACCTACTTCGGAAATGAAAATGCACCTGCTTGTTTATCAAGAGCGTCCGGATGTAAACGCTGTTTTACATGTTCATCCCCCGTATGCAACTGCCTTTGCTATCGCAGGAATTTCTTTAGATCAGGCCATTATGCCCGAAGCTGTTGTATCCTTGGGGACAATCCCATTAGCCCAATATGGGACACCATCAACGGATGAAGTACCTAAGGCAATCAAAACACATGTCTACGAACATCAAGGTGTATTATTAGAAAACCATGGTGCCCTGACATGGGGGAAGAATTTAGAAAACGCATATTATTTAATGGAATCTTTAGAGTTCACAGCAAAAATTAATTGGATCTCCAGACTATTAAAAGGTGATCGAGAACTTTCAAAAGAAAATGTCGCTAAGCTAATTGATATTAAAACCATGATGGGATTAGAAGGAGTTTCCCCAAAGGGCGTTGATGTCCCTAAAGGCACGAATGCAATGAAAGTGACCTCCGTGAATGAACAGACATTATCGGAAAGAGATATTAACCTGATTGTAGACCGGGTAACAACCAGTGTTCTTAACGCCTTAAATAAGTAACTTGATTTGCTTTTCTAGTATACTTTTACTAAACTGTTTTTAAATTGTCACATCTTTGGCGGATACAACCTTTATTTCAACTGACTTTATAGTGTAAAATCAATGTAGCATATTATTGAATCAAGGGGGTTCGGGATATGGTCAAAAAAGTTATTGCTGTTGTTGTATTAATAGCCTTACTTGGAGTTGCGATTGTTCAGGCTATGGATAAAAAGGCTGAACCCGATATTGCAAGTCAAGAAGCTGCGAATATGGGAGGTTTAAAAGTCGGGGCAAAGGCACCTGATTTTGAACTTAAAACACTAGCGGGAGATACCGTTAAACTATCTGATTTAAAAGGAAAAAAAGTTATGCTCAATTTCTGGGCCACTTGGTGTCCGCCATGTAAAGCTGAAATGCCAGCCATGGAGGAATTTCATAAAGAAGCTGGGGATGAGGTTGTTATTTTAGCCGTAAACATTGACCCACATTTAGATGTAAAAGCTTTTGTAGATGAAAATGGTATTACGTTTCCGATTCCTTTAGATGCCGAAGATAAAGTAAACGAAACGTATCAAGTCCTATCCATTCCAACAACATATTTTATCGATACAAAGGGAAATATTGGAAACAAATATATAGGGGCAATGAATCTCGATGCAATGAAACAATATACCCAGGATTTGAAGTAGACATTGGATGTAAATTCCAATGTCTTTTTTTGTTCTAACATAGTAACGCTTTAAAGTATATTTTTCTTTTAATTTTCAAAAAGTTGTAATAATTGAAACCGTTTCCGGGCATAATAACTGTTAGAATAGGTCATAAGGAAGGTGATATACATGAGAAAGCCTAGAAAACGTTCCTTTGCAGAACTTGTATCCGAAAATAAAAGTCAACTTTTGAAAGATAGAGCTGCGATGGAAAAAATCGAAATGCGTTTAGAAGAAAAGCGTCTTGGAAAAGCAGAGTAATGAAACTCACATAGATTACCAATCATGTTCCTCCTTTAAAGCGGGCAAAATATTAAGGAGGAGGGATGTTACATGAGTAATCCAAAAAGAGGTCAGAACCACTTTGCCCCAAACCATATTGGAACAAAATCTAGGGGCTTTGGAGGAAACAAAGGTAAAACTCATCAAGATACATCTGGTAAGCATGCGCAAGTCATCCAAACTAAGGGTGAATAAATAAGTGGTTAAGACTCGTCAGGCAGCAGCCAGCGGGTCTTTTTTGTGATTTTTTCCAAACAAATATTTTCTGTGATATTTTTTTAACTTCGATACAAACTATATCTGTAACACGACACCACCTAGGAGGGAAACTCTATGACCTATAATAACAAACCGAAGCCAGACGATCGCAGTGATAATGCTGAAAAGCTTCAAGCAATGATACATGATACACTAGAAAACATTGAAGCTGCAGAAGATTCAAAGGCATTCACTGATAGCGAAACACAACTCAAGCAGATTGATGCGAAAAACGAAAGACGGCGCGAAAGCATCGAATCCTACCGTTCAGAAATAAAGGATGAAGTCTAAGCATAAGTTCTAGGACCTGTTCAAATCGTACAGGTCCTTTATTTATTGAATCTTTGAATTTCGTGTCGGTGGACAGGTTGTGGTAAGATAAAAGGGAAATTTTGAAGAAGAAGTGATCCTATGATACGACAACAAACCAGTCCACCCATTAACCAGACCGAAAAGATTATTCAGTGGGAAACAGAACTGAAGGAACATGGGTTTATTGCCAATGAACATGAGCTGTTAACCGCTATACGAAGCCAATCAAACCCCGTACTTTTATCAAGAATGTTAACAATGGTCGCATTTTCGCGACTTGCCCGCAGGAACCAAGATACATTAGCTTTTACCTGGTTACAAAAAGCATTAGAAATACATCCAGAGAATCAGATGGCAAAATCCTATTTCATTCAAAAAGATTGGAAAAAGAAAAAAGACATTTTAGATATCCTAGATTTCCCTGCAATAAGAGAAACCGATAATCGAACAGCAAAGAAAAAAGTTGCTGAACAATACATACAAATTTGCAAAACCTTCTTAGCAGAAGCAGATGATCATGTAGAGGACCTTACCGAGAAGAGACATCTTGCTGAGGAAATGAGAAACGAACCACTTTCTCTTCAATATAAAAAACTCGCTGATTTACTTACTGCTGCAATCGAAGTTAACGGAAACCTTTTAAAGGCTGCTGAGGAATATGATGAATCGATTAAGGGTGTTTTTCATACTGCAACCTATTATGAGGATATAAAAATACATTTGTCCAGCCTCGAAGAAATCAAAAAAGACTGGCAACATCTCTTTATTGTCGAAGAAAACGTCCAACAGGATTCAGAAAATGCCTTGGATCAATTAAATGAAATGATCGGGATGGACATCGTAAAAAAGCGCGTCAATGATTTTTACCAGTTTCTAAAATACCAAAAGAATCGAAAAGAGCTTGGGTTCCAAACGAAGGATGAATTAAGTCTTAATATGGTGCTGACAGGAAATCCAGGAACAGGGAAAACAACCATCGCCCGTTTATTAGCTAAAATCTATCATGAGCTTGAGGTGCTGCCTCGCCCTGAGGTGATTGAGACCGACAGATCACAGCTCGTAGGAGCTTTTGTAGGTCAAACAGAGGAAAACGTACGCGCGGTTGTGGAGAAAGCGATTGGCGGGGTTCTGTTCATTGATGAAGCCTATAGTTTAAAACGGGAAGGGCAAACTGGAAATGATTATGGACAAACAGCGGTTGATACCCTTGTTTCATTAATGACGGGAAAGGAATACGGTGGGAAGTTTGCCGTCATTATGGCGGGATATCCTGATGAAATGCGTATTTTTTTAGATGCAAATCCAGGATTAAGAAGCCGGTTTCCTCAATCTAACCTCATTCATTTACCTAATTATTCCAATAGGGAATTAATATCGATTGCTGAAAAAATTGCCTCAGAAAACGATTATATTCTTACGGAAGAAGCCAAGAATGAAATTAACCATCGCCTTGATCAAGAACGGGTGGATGATACTTTCGGTAATGCGCGATCCGTTCGCAATATTGTGTTAGATGCCATTTTTAAAAAGGGATCAGATCATCCGCAATCAATTGAGGATATTCTTGCTTACACGCTTCTAGATAAAGAGGATTTTGAAAAAGAACAGATTGAAAATCGAGAATCTCCGTTTGAGAAATTAGAGCGATTAATTGGCTTGAGCGAACTAAAAGGTGAATTAGAGACACTGGTTTCCTTTGTTAAAATGCAGCAGTTTAGAAAAGAAAAAAGGCTTCCAGCCGTACCAATTCAGCTTCATTCCGTTTTCACTGGAAATCCAGGCACTGGTAAAACCACAGTAGCTAAAATATATGCAGAGCTCCTCCGTGAATGCGGAATGTTAAAAAGAGGCCATTTGATTGTAGCGAGCAGAGCTGATTTCGTGGCAGGTTATGTGGGTCAAACAGCAGGCAAAACAAAGAAAAAGATCCGCGAGGCTCTTGGCGGAGTATTATTTATTGATGAAGCCTATTCACTCTTAAGCCAAACAGCAGGTGATTTTGGTAAGGAAGTAGTCGACACTCTTGTTGATGAAATGACCAAGCATAATGAAAATCTTGTTGTGGTCCTTGCAGGTTACCCAAATGAAATGGACCGGTTATTAGAGAGTAACCCTGGGTTACGTTCGAGATTTAAGAAATTCTTCCTGTTTCCTGACTATTCAGCTAAGGAGCTTCTGGCAATTATCGAGACCTACGTTGAAAGCTTCCAATACCAATTAAGTGAAGGGGCAAGGGCTCTTTTGAAACAAAGTATTGAAAATCATACCTTCAAGGGGAACGGAAGATTTGCTACTAATTTGGCTGATGAAATGATTCAAGCACAAGCAATGAGGCTTATGGGCGTAACAGAGGAAGAGGATTTATTAGAAAAGGCCATCCATATTGAAAGTGAAGATGTGGCAAAGGCGCTTACTAAATTTCATTTGATTAGGGAAGAGGAATAAAGAAATGGACAATGTATTTATTTCCACAAGAGAAATTCAACTTTTATATGCAGATACGGACATGATGGGCGTCATTTATCATGCCAACTATTTAAAGTATTTTGAACTAGGGAGAAGCGGGCTGATTGAGGATCTTGGTTATAGTTATGTGGATATGGAGAATGCAGGATATTTCGCGCCAGTATATGACATCCAAGCTACCTATAAAAAACCGTTACGCTACGGTGATAGAGGCATTGTAAAGACGTGGATTGAAAAAAATGACGGGCTAAAAACAGTATATGGGTATTCCATCATAAATGGAGATGAGGAAGTGTGTGCACAAGGCACTTCGACACATATTGTTGTCAAAAAAGATAATTTTAGACCGATTGCATTCAAGAAGGCGTTTCCTGAATGGTACTTGAAGTATGAAGAAATAAAGAAGAAGTAACCGTAAGAGTTTTGGGGTGATGATATGGCATTTGGAATCAAAAGACAGGAAGTAATAGAATGGAAACAAAAAATTGATGAGGGTGAAATCGCATTCTTAACCCATTATTGGCTGGATGATCGCTTTCCAGGTTGTAACACCGTTACTAAGGTAGGCTGCCTTGACCTTGAAAAACTTGCTGAATGGGGAAGAAAATATGGGTTACAAAAAGAATGGATTCATCACCGCCGTGACGGTTATTCCCATTTTGATTTAATTGGAGCAAGACAAAAAGAAATACTAGGTAAAGAAGGATTACATCACCATATTTGGTGATAGCAGGGAGATGAAACCATGTTAAAGTTAGGAGTCATCGGTCTTGGGGATATAGCGAAAAAAGCTTATTTGCCTGTTCTTAGTAAGCAAGCTGATGTGGAATTCTATCTTTTCACAAGAAACACTGACGTTTTAACGGAAATAAGTAATCAATACCGATTTCCACACATTCATTCAAGTCTTACTTCACTAATAGAAAGTGGAATAAAAGGAGCATTTGTCCATTCGTCAACGGAATCTCATGAGCAAATTGTAAGAGAGCTCTTAGAGAATGGTATCCATGTCTATATCGATAAACCTATAACCAACCACTTGGGATCAACCAAGGAACTCGTGGAACTTGCCGAGAGAAAAGGTCTTATCTTAATGACTGGATTTAACAGACGGTTTGCCCCATTTTATCAAGCAATGACAGAAATTGCTCAACCAAATATGGTTATTTTGCAAAAAAACCGCCACGCACTGCCCAGCGATATTCGCTCATTTGTCTATGATGATTTTATCCACGTCTTAGATACGGTACGGTACATTATGAAAGGCGATATCCAAGAAACAATCGTTAATGGAAGAGTAGATAATGGGATGCTTTACCATGTAGTTGTTCAATTTATTTCTAAGGACATGACAGGTATCGCGATTATGAACCGAGACAGCGGGGCAGTAGAAGAAAGATTAGAAGTAATGGGACCTAACGAGAAAAGAATTGTCCATGATTTAGATAAATTAACGATTTATCGTGATCATAAGGAAATCGCACTTTCTTTTAACAATTGGGATTCTACCCTATTTAAAAGAGGATTTGAACAGATTGTTAAAGAGTTTATTAATGCGGTAGGAACTAACTGCTTTCCATCTGTTACTGCCAGGGATTCCTTGCAGACACATGAAATATGCGAATTTGTTGTTCAACAGCTGGAGAGCAGGCAATAGAATAAGCACACATGAAAGTACCATCATTCATGTGTGCTTATTTTTTTGATTATGCTTTTTTA
The DNA here is from genome assembly GCF_013396335.1 of Bacillus sp. EB106-08-02-XG196. Lineage (GTDB taxonomy): Bacteria > Bacillota > Bacilli > Bacillales > Cytobacillaceae > Neobacillus. The sequence goes on along the minus strand of NZ_JABWSY010000018.1, from coordinate 86,604 downwards.
TAATCTAAAACAGGCTCTTCATATTTTGCATGATACTCAATGACTAAATCATGGTCATCAAAGTACCATAAGTCTTTTTCTTCAATATAAAAAGTAATTCCGTCTTCGGTTGTTTTTGCTCCAATATCAACGGGTTCGTCATTTGATATACCAAGTGAAAACCCACTTTGTACGGTACTGCATCCGCCGTATCGTACATAGAAACGGACAAAATCATCGGTTTTAAGATTTAGTTCTTGTTTGTACCACGCTGCTGCATCACTGCTGATTTGGATTTTCATTTATTGCTCCTTTCAAAATACCTATGGTGTTATTATATAATAAAGCAAAGACAATTATCGATGATGTTGCTTATAAAGGAAGTTGAAGCCAGTCATTTAGGTAAAAGAAAAATAATACAAATGAATGAGCAAAAATAGATGGCAAAATGCTATTATATTTAATGGTTAAAAGTGCAAATAAGAACCCTAAAATGAGATATAACAGAACAACCGCAGTAGAAAATCCAAATATAGTTGTATTCATCGCAAAGGTAATACTTGTAAATAGAATAGCAGATGTTTCATTTGTTATCTTAATTAATTGTGATAACAGAATACCTCGCCACATCACTTCCTGTAGAGAAGCATGAATAAGAGAGAATGTGAAAAGAGAAAGGAACATGTTTAAATCTGATCCACTATTATTAATAAATATGAAAGTGACACCGACAGAAAGAAGTAACAAAATAATATAAATAGGCTTATTGGTGTTATTTACCTCTGGTTTATTAAAAAAGAAGCTAATTTTTTTATTGAATTGCTTGATAACATAACATATAGATAGGATAGGGATAAGGAACAATACCTGGTTTATAATTACCCTATAGAATGGAATGTATTGATACCCTTCAATAAATTTATCAGTATAAAAGAGAATTAGATTTCCACCAAAAAAGGAAATCATCACCCATGCAAATAAACGATTTTCTTCCTTCAGGAAAGCGAGCAATAGGAATAGGCCAAGGAGAAACCAAGTAAATAGACTATAGTAGCCTCTTGTGAAGAAACAAATTAAAACGATAAACAATATTGATAATATATATCCTTGATAGTTAAATTGTTTCATTTGAAACTTCCTTCCAATTAAAACGGGTTAATGACCCCGTATTAACGGAGCCATTGGGTCATATGGTCTTTAATTTCCTGGTATTTAGCAGCAGCATTTTGCAATCCAAAGGAACCTGCATTTTCTAATGGTACGACTTGATAATTTTTACTACCTTGGCTTGAAACATAGGTAGGATAAAAAGCCGGATTTGTTAATTCAATTGTTTTCCCTGTATTCGTAATATGTTTCGTGATTTCAACCGTTGCCATGCCGCCAATATCTTTATAGTCTCTTACTTGTCCTGAGATAAAGTTACCCAATGAATATATAACCAATGACTTTCCGCCATCTTCAGTATTAATCCATTCCATAGGCTGAAGGACATGGGGATGAGAACCAAAAATGATATCTACTCCTTCGTTCGCAAGGAAATTTGCCAAATCCTTTTGCTCATTGGTCGGAATTCGCTGGTATTCATTACCCCAATGGATACTCATAATCACAACATCTGCTTCCTTCTTAGCCCGCGCAATTTCATCATTCATAAGATCTCGATTGATAAGATTAACTAGAAAGTCCTTGCCATCTGGAATGGGTATTCCATTTGTTCCATAGGTATAAGATAGAAATGCTAATTTTATACCATTTTTATGTATGATTCTTAACTTTTTGCGGTCCTCTTGATTTAGAAAGCTTCCAACATGGGGGAGTCCAATACTATTTAAATAATCGACAGCAGAAAGAATTCCTCTTTCTCCTTTGTCTAACGTATGGTTGTTAGCGATTGAAACAATATCAACCCCCGAATGAACGAGAGCATCTGCGACCTCATGTGGACTATTAAACGTCGGGTAACTTGATACACCTATGTCAACTCCACCTAACATACTCTCTTGATTAGCTGTTAGAACATCCGGTGATTCCAATAAGGTTTTAACATGTTCGAAGATAGGGTTGAAATTATACTGCGTTCCATTATACGCATCCTGATAAACGGTATCATGAATCAAAATGTCGCCGATGGCACCTACAGTAATCCTTTCTGTCAGAGTCCTGCTCATAACAGGCTGCAATCTCTGTATATGTTCCTTTGCAGGGTGTTTTTTTTCTGTTGCATTCTGTTTATTACGCTGTTCAATTAGGAGTACAGCAGCAACAAGAATACACATAGAAATGATCATAACAGACGAAATAATGGCTTTCTTTTTCATAGCTTCTCCTTACTAATCTGTTTTGAGGCAAAATATTTTCAACCATTCTACCAATACTATAATATAATTATGTGCTATTTTTCGACTTTTTCCTGCAATTTATGAAAAAATATTAAGGATGTGATAGGTTTGTTCAAGATTACGGAGAGTGCCCGCAGCATATTGGAAGGAATTATCCTGAGGGAAAAGCAATCTCCAAATGAGGAACTACTCGTTCGGTTGAGCATGGGGATTGGCTGAGGAGGTCCCAAACTAAATCTGTCTCTGGAAGAGCGGAAAATTACTGGTGATCTTCTATTTGAATTTGAAGGGCTAAATATTCTCATTCATGAACAGGATTATGTTTACTTTGACCATACTAAACTTGATTATGTAGAGGATGTTCTGGGAAAATACTCATTTAAATTATTAAAAATATAAAAACGGAGTTTCGAAAAGCGGAACTCCGTTTTTTCTGCTGTTTATTCATCCATTTCTTCAAAAAAATCAATTAGCTCATCAAAATTCCTTGTTACCTTGTATGGAAATTTTTCTGGGAGATCATCCATTAAACACTGATAAAATTCAACCACAAATTCTTGATATGCGGCGTCTGAAACGTCCGTTGAAAACATATAGGTTTGATTAAGATCAGACATAAAATCCCCTCCTTGAGTACCTTTACCTTTATTTTACATTAAAATAAGGAAAGAAAATGACTGGAAATATGAAATTTTCATGAAAAATGGCTTTAAGGAACCATTTAAGATTCCTTAAAGCCATTTAATTTTAGGTTCCGTTTTATTCATGATTCGCTTAATATTAGCACGGTGTCGATAAATGACAAAAGAGGCCAAAAGTATTACTGCAATAAGAAGGGGAAGGTCTCCATCAATTGCAGCATAAATCACAGCACAAATGCCAGCAAGCATGGATGATAATGATACATATTTAGTAATGTAAAGACTGGCAAAAAAGACAACGAAAATAGTTAAAAACATAAGTGGTGCACAAAACAATAATACGCCGCCAGATGTTGCTACTGCTTTGCCGCCTCTGAATCCAGCAAAGATGGGATAAGTGTGTCCAATAACAGCAAAAACACCAGCGAGTAAAGGATTGATTTCATCAAGTCCAAACAGTACAGGTAAGGATGCCGCTAAAGTCCCTTTTAGGATATCAGCCACAGTAACAGCTAGACCAGCTTTTACTCCTAAGGTTCGAAAAGTATTGGTTCCCCCTAAATTTCCACTTCCATGCTCACGTATATCTGTTTTATAAAAAACTTTCCCAATGATTAAACCTGACGGAATGGATCCTAGCAGATAGGCTAGTATCAAGACTAAAATAATTTGAACCATCAACGATTTCTCCTTCTATAAATAATGCATGTCCTGTTATTTTACCATGTAATGGTGAAAAAACACTACTACCGCTTTTAACTAATTCAAAAAGTGCTAAAAAAATTCCTTCTCAATTTTTATTTAATACCGTACGATAGATGTGAGGGGGAAGAACTTTGGAACAAATTGAATACCGTAAGAAGAAATCATTATCACCAAAATGGATCCTGGGAGGATTGATGATCGCAATTTTAATGATTGCATCTCCTATTCTTTTTTTATTATATCCGTTTGCCTCTAAGGAAAGATTAACTTATTTTACCGAAAAAAATCCAATCCTTTTTGAAGGAACTCAAAAGGGAAATGCACTACTAGAGGGGAATTCTATCTTTCTCCCACTTACATTTATGCAAGAGCACATAGATCATTCTATTATTTTTGATGAAAAATCTAAGTCCATCATCATTACGACAACAGACAAAGTCATTCAAATGCCTACAGATTCCTTAACTTTTTTTGTAAATCAAAAACCAGTAGATTTGCAGGTCTCACCGATTATTTCAAAGGAAGGTCAAATATTTGTGGCAATCGATCCCCTGCTTTCCTATTATCCTATCCAATATACAGTTTTAGAAGATACGGGTGCGGTTTGGGTACAAAAAGATGGTGATCATTATATACAAGGAGAAATAACGTCAGAAGATGTTCACCCTGAAAAATTGAGATTACGAACAGAGCCATCATTACAGTCACCGTATACTGCGGAAATGTCTAAACAAGAAATCGTCATGATAGAGTCCGAGGAACAGGATTATTATTTAGTGAGAAAAGAAAATGGATTAAGTGGGTACATCCACAAGAAATATGTTAAGAGAAACAAAGAAGTTACGATTACAATCTCACAGAAAAATGAAGCATTAGAAATTCCTAAAATTAATGGGCCGATTCAATTAACATGGGAAGCCGTTTATACCAAAAATCCAGATCATACGCTAATTCCTGATATGCTGGGTTTGAATGTAGTGTCACCAACTTGGTTTTCCTTAACTGGAAACGATGGAAGCATAAAAAATTTAGCTTCATTAGAATATAGTAAATGGGCACAGTCAAGGGGTTATCAGGTATGGGGGTTATTTTCGAATTCGTTTGACCCAGTGCTCACACATGAGGCATTAAAAGATTTTGAAACGCGGCAAAAGATTATCGTTCAGCTGCTTCATTTCAGTCAAATGTACCAATTACAGGGAATTAACTTTGATATAGAAAATGTAAAGCAGGAAGACGGGCACTTAGTCACTCAATTCATGAGGGAAGCAACACCTTACTTACACGAAGCAGGGTTAGTCGTTTCAATGGACATAACTTTTTATGCAGGCGAAAATAATAACTGGTCTTCTTTCTATGAAAGAAGTAAGCTCGCTAGTATTGTAGATTATCTGATTATTATGGCTTATGACGAGCATTCTGGTTCATCCCCGGTATCTGGAAGTGTTTCAAGTCTCCCTTGGGTGGAGAAAAATCTACAAAACTTGTTGACTGAGGTTCCAAAAGAGAAGCTTATTCTAGGTGTGCCATTATACACCAGGCTTTGGAAGGAACAACAAAATGCTGACGGGACGAAGGAGGTTAGTTCTCAGGCTTTGTCCATGATGAAGGTGAAAGAATGGCTTGCTGAGAAAGGCCTGCAGCCTGTTTATGATGAAGAAAGCGGTCAAAACTATGTAGAGTATTATGCGGAGGATGAGAAGGCTACCTATAAAGTTTGGATGGAGGATGAATTATCACTATCTAAACGCGCAAACCTTGCTTCTACTTACCAGCTAGCTGGAGTAGCTTCCTGGTCTAGAAATTTCGGTGATCAGACTGCTTGGACAGCAATAAATATGGACCCTAATAAAGCATTAACACAGAAATAGACCGGCATGGCTGGTCTATTTCTTTTTGTTTTTATTTAAAATAATATTCTGTCTAAGATAAGAACAATTAGAGTCTAATTTATTACAAATATATGGAGAATTTTCAAACCCTTTCAATACCGATTGAAAAGATTTGCTATCCCGAAATATAATTTAATTATAAACTTTTAGAAAATGTCATTAAACACCGATCAAGTCAACTGTGGACTGATCGGATTTCTTATATTTATCTAAGTTATATAAAAGGGGTGAAAGTATGTCACGAACTAATTATGATGTTCGAAAGCTCTATCAGACGAACAAAGAAAAATGTCCTTTTTCTGTTTCAGATTCAATTGAAGAAGCGCTGTCAGTTTTTTTCTCTATCCTTAGGAACCAAGATATTCATGTAGATTTCGAATATCGCGGCCTGCAAATTGCCTACGGAGTTCCCAGTGAATTCAGTCAAATTGTATTACATATTTTAACAAGCGCAAGAGAAGCTTTTGATAGGAATCATATCCAAAGTCGAAAAATGAAAATACAGATTTGCACGAAAGAGGATCTTATAGTTGTGAAGTTTACTGATAATGCAGGTTGTATCGATTCTGCACAAATCTCAAGGTTATTCGAACCCAATTTCACCACTAATGAGCATGGAACTGGTAATGGCCTATATATAACGAAAATGATTATTGAAAAGATGAATGGTTTGGTAAAGGTTGAAAATACTGAGGATGGAGCAAGATTTAGTCTTTCTATTCCAAAATTTTCTTCCGAAAATAATGCAGCACTTTAATAATAAAGCTTCCGACCTCTCGGGAGCTATTATTTTTTGTAAACAATCTAATTATGTTATAGTTAGAGTGGATAGTAAAATTAAGGAAATAAAGGAAGTGTATTTAATGCCAGTCGAAAATCCATCATTAGAGGAAATAGGAGCAATTTTAAAAAAATCTAAACGTATCGCTGTTGTTGGTTTAAGTAATAAACCAGACAGAACCTCTTATATGGTGTCAGAGGTGATGCAAAAAGCAGGTTATGATATTATTCCTGTGAATCCAAGTGTTGATGAAGTACTAGGCGTGAAAGCGGTTGCTTCTTTAAAAGACATTGAAGGACACATAGATATTGTCAATGTTTTCCGCCGTTCAGAACAATTGTTTGATGTAGCAAAAGAATTCGATGAAATCGATGCTGATGTTTTTTGGGCACAGCAGGGCTTAGTAAATGAAGAGGCATATGAGTTTTTGAAAGAAAAAGGATATACAGTGATTATGGATCTTTGTATAAAAGTGGCACATGCTTTAACAAAATAATCATTTGCTGGAAAAAAGCTGCTAAAAAATTAGCAGTTTTTTTCTTTTCTTGACTAAAAATACTGTTACATAATTATGTTGTTTTAAATTAGACATTTGCCAAATCGAAATAAATCGCTAAAATAAAGCATAGACGCTGAAAACATGTGGTACAATTAAAGCGGCAAACATTCGTTCTAAATTATGGAAACAACTTTTACACGAATGATAAAAATTACTCATAAAGATAGCAAGTAGAAAGTGTTTTTTCTTTTGTAGGGAATGAAAGGGGTATTTTAGTGGCAAGTAATCAGAAAGCTTTTGAATATAATGATGATGCCATACAGGTACTAGAGGGACTGGAGGCCGTCAGGAAGCGACCAGGAATGTACATCGGGAGCACTGATACACGCGGATTACACCATCTTGTATATGAGATAGTTGACAACTCTGTCGATGAAGCTCTCGGAGGATTCGGGGACCAAATCATTGTAAAAATTCATAAAGATAATTCAATAAGTGTAATGGATAAAGGACGCGGAATGCCGACGGGAATGCATAAAATGGGGAAACCAACTCCTGAAGTCATTTTAACAGTCCTCCATGCTGGGGGTAAATTTGGTCAAGGCGGTTACAAAACCAGCGGTGGTTTACATGGTGTTGGTGCCTCAGTCGTGAATGCATTATCCGAATGGTTAACTGTAACGATAAAAAGAGATGGTTTTGTTTACGAACAACGCTTTGAAAATGGGGGTAAACCGGTCACAACCTTAGAGAAAATCGGGAAAACGAATCAATCAGGTACAACGATTCACTTTAAACCGGACCCGACCATCTTTTCCACGACCACTTATAATTTTGAAACATTATGTGAGAGGTTAAGAGAATCGGCCTTTCTTTTAAAAGGGTTAAAGATTGAAATCATCGATGACCGAAATGACTTTCATGAGGTTTTTCATTATGAAAATGGAATAGAAGCCTTTGTCACTTACTTAAATGAGGAAAAAGATGTCCTTCATCCGGTCATTAGTTTTGAAGGAAGCCACAATGGGATTGAAGTGGAATATGCTTTTCAATTTAATGATGGCTATTCAGAGAACATGCTTTCATTTGTAAACAATGTCCGTACGAAAGACGGCGGAACGCATGAAGTAGGTACGAAAACGGCAATGACTCGTATTTTCAATGAGTACGCCCGAAAGGTTTCCCTTCTAAAAGAAAAGGAAAAGAATCTTGAGGGTGCAGATATTCGTGAAGGATTATCCGCGATTATTTCTATCCGAATTCCTGAGCAGTTATTACAGTTCGAGGGTCAGACCAAGGGGAAATTAGGAACGAGTGAAGCTAGATCGGCTGTAGACGCAGTGGTTTCTGAACACCTTACGTATTTCCTTGAGGAAAATCCAGACATTAGCTCGTTATTGATTAAAAAGTCGATTAAAGCTTACCAAGCCCGAGAAGCAGCAAGAAAAGCACGTGAGGACGCTAGAAGCGGTAAAAAACGGAAGCGTTCGGACGCTCTATTATCAGGAAAGCTTACACCTGCTCAATCAAGAAACCCGCAAAAGAATGAGATTTACTTAGTTGAGGGTGACTCCGCAGGCGGTTCTGCAAAACAAGGCCGTGACCGACGCTTCCAAGCTGTACTTCCACTGCGTGGTAAGGTCATTAATACTGAAAAAGCGAAGCTGGCCGATATTTTTAAAAATGAAGAAATCAATACGATTATTCATACCGTTGGGGCTGGAGTAGGTTCTGATTTTAATTTAGAAGATGTGAATTATGATAAAGTCATTATCATGACGGATGCCGATACAGACGGGGCGCATATTCAAGTGTTACTGTTAACCTTTTTCTATCGGTATATGAGACCACTTATTGAAGCAGGTAAAGTATTTATCGCGCTTCCACCTTTGTATAAAGTGAGTAAAGGATCGGGTAAAAAAGAAATTATCGAATATGCCTGGAGCGATGATGAACTTCAGGGTGCAATTAAAAAAGTTGGCAGAGGCTATATGATCCAGCGCTATAAAGGTCTTGGCGAGATGAATGCCGACCAGCTTTGGGATACAACGATGAATCCAGAGACACGGACATTAATACGTGTGAAAATAGATGACGCGGCAAGAGCAGAGCGACGAATCACTACTCTAATGGGTGATAAAGTTGACCCTCGCCGTAAATGGATTGAAAGCAATGTGGCCTTTGGTTTAGAGGAAGATGATAGTATTTTGGAAAATGAAAATATTACGGTCGCTGAGGAGGAATCTGAAGAATGAGCTCAAATGAGATATTCCGTGACTTACCTTTAGAGGATGTAATTGGCGATCGTTTTGGCAGATATAGTAAGTATATTATTCAAGAACGTGCCTTACCAGATGCAAGGGATGGCTTAAAACCAGTACAACGCAGAATACTGTATGCGATGCACGTGGAAGGTAATACACATGAAAAGGGCTTCCGTAAATCAGCAAAAACAGTAGGTAATGTAATTGGTAACTATCACCCACACGGTGATTCATCGGTTTATGAGGCAATGGTGCGGATGAGCCAGGACTGGAAGGTTAGGAATGTCCTCGTCCAAATGCATGGAAACAACGGAAGTATGGACGGAGATCCTCCTGCTGCGATGCGTTATACGGAGGCACGTTTATCTGCCATTGCTGCAGAGCTGCTTCGTGATATTGAAAAGCAAACAGTCGATTTTATTCCTAACTTCGATGATACTTCAAAGGAACCTACCGTATTACCAGCCATGTTTCCAAATTTGTTGGTAAACGGGTCAACAGGGATATCTGCTGGGTACGCAACCGATATTCCACCACACAATCTCGGAGAAGTCATTGACGGCGTCATCATGCGAATGGATAATCCAGATTCAACCGTTGATGAAATAATGACCCTCATTAAGGGACCGGATTTTCCCACTGGAGGTATCATTCAAGGGATTGAAGGTATTAAAAAGGCCTATGAAACTGGTAAAGGGAAAATCATTGTTCGCAGTAAAGCAGAGATTGAGGATTTACGCGGCGGAAAGCAGCAAATTGTCGTGACGGAGATTCCGTACGAGGTCAATAAAGCAAATTTAGTTAAGCGAATCGATGAATTTCGTCTCGACAGAAAAGTCGAGGGAATATCAGAGGTTCGTGATGAAACAGACAGAACTGGCCTACGAATTGTCATTGAATTGAAGAAAGATTCAGATGCAAATGGTGTCCTGAACTATCTTTATAAAAATAGCGATTTGCAAGTCACATACAATTTTAATATGGTTGCTATTGCAAAAAAACGTCCAAAATTATTAGGAATTCGTGAATTGTTGGACGCTTATATTGAGCACCAAAAAGAAGTTGTGGTTAGAAGAACAAAATATGAGCTAGACAAAGCAAATGAACGTCAACATATCGTTGAAGGATTAATGAAGGCCTTATCCATCCTTGACGAAGTGATTGCGACAATCCGTGCATCAAAAGATAAACGTGATGCTAAAGATAATTTGATTTCCAAATTCGCATTCACTGAAGCTCAAGCGGAAGCCATCGTTTCTTTACAGCTCTATCGTTTAACCAATACCGATATTACCGCACTTCAAAATGAAGCGGAAGAATTGGCTAATAAAATTGCAGAATGGACTGCCATTTTATTAAGTGAAAAAAAACTATTATCGGTTATTAAAAAAGAATTAAAAGACGTCAAAAAGCGATTTGCTGACGCTCGTCGTTCTAAAATAGAAGCTGAGATAGAAGAATTGAAAATAAACCTTGAAGTTACTGTACCAAGCGAGGATGTCATCGTAACAGTTACAAAAGAAGGCTATATTAAACGTACAAGCCAGCGTTCTTACGCTGCTTCAAATGGACAAGACTTAGCGATGAAGGACTCTGACCGGTTATTAGCTCAGCTGGATGTGAACACCAAGGATGTAGTCTTGTTGTTTACGAATAAAGGGAATTACTTATACTGTCCTGTCCATGAACTTCCAGATATCCGCTGGAAGGACATTGGACAGCATGTTGCCAATATCATTCCGATCGAACGGAACGAAGATATTATTCATGCTATTCCGGTAAAAGATTTTGAGATTGATGCTTATCTGGTATTTGTCACAAAAAATGGAATGGTCAAGAAAACAGAGCTTAAGCAATATAAGGCACAGCGATATTCGAAGCCATTAGTAAGTGTCAATCTTAAGGATGATGATCAAGTCATTGATGTTCATCTAACCGATGGAACAAAAGAATTATTCTTAATATCTAATTTTGGCTATGCACTTTGGTTCCACGAAGAAGAAATTAGTATTGTCGGCGTCCGTGCTGCCGGTGTAAAAGGTATTAATTTGAAGGATGGGGATGTTGTTGTCGGCGGGAAGGTACTTTCTCCTGACACTAAGGAATCCATTGTCATCACCACTCAACGTGGTTCTATGAAGCGAATGAAGCTGAAGGAATTTGAAAAAGCAACACGAGCTAAGCGCGGCGTTGTTATTTTACGAGAATTAAAAGCAAATCCTCATCGTGTAGTTGGTTTTGTCGTTGCGAATGACGAAGATACAGTCTTCATTCAAACCGAAAAAGGCCACACGGAAACGATCGTAACATCTGAAATTCGCTTTAATGATCGTTATTCTAACGGATCTTTTGTCCTTGATGAAAACGATAATGGAAAAGTAACAACCATTTGGAAGGTAGAAGGTCCAACAAAAACGCAAGAATAAAATTATTATCAAAGACTCCCTAAATATCGGGAGTCTTTTTCATGTTTTTTCCAAAAATAGGGCATACTACCTGTATCAGATTTTGGAGGGGAAAAGAATGAAAAAAGAATTACTACTCGTTGCTGCTGCATTTTTTCTCATGTCTGTTACTGCCATAACCGGTGTTCATGCCTTCGAAGAAAAAGCTAAAACAGTTACCATTTCAAAACATGAATCTGACATCACTGGAGATGGAACCAATGAAAGTATTCAGTTAATAGGTGTTCCTTATCAAGGTGAAGAAGATTATTTAAAAGAGATTTATATTGATATATCTACTACGGATGAAAAACAGTACAGAATTCCACTAGAAAGTGGATCGAAAGCATCTTTAAAGCTGGTTGATCTTAACCAGGATGGAGTGAAAGATTTATTTTCAAATGTATTAACAGGGGGAAGCGGAGGCATAACTCTGAATTATTTATATACATTGAAGGATAATTTGAAAAAAGAATTAAAGGTTCCAGAACCATTAGAAATGGCCAGTACCTTTGAAAATGGCTATAAGGCGAAAATAACCATTATGCAAACAGGTAAAACCTATGAATTTGATTTAAAGGATCGAAAAAAATATTATAAAAAACTAGGACTTTATTATAAAGGACGATTAAATGAACCAACGGAATTAACCGTAAATTCATTTCATACGTTAAAGCCAGTTAAATTAGCTACAGGCGAAGTTGTATTAAATGGAGTACAAAGAATTACAGGGCTTGCAAATGCCGATACGATTGCTTTTGTGGAGTCAATATGGAAATATGGTGATAATAAATGGAATCTCAATACCACGAATGTGCAGAGTAATGAAGAAAAGTAAGCAGAGCAGGGGGGCAAAAAATCTTAAATACTCGTTTATAACACAAATGACACAGGGAAACCTGTGTTTTTTTTGTACCTTTTGGGGTTATGATGAGTTTTTAAAAAGAGCTCACGAACAGGCGGCTAGAGCTGGAAATGGCAAAAAGGGATTCGTAATAAATTTTTAAACTTAAATTTTCATTCCGTCTCATTAACTTAAGTATACTTGGGATTTGAGATATAATTGAAATTTGTTACCATAATAATATTATGTAAACTAGAAAAAATTGAAAAAGTCAGCAGCTAATACTGCTGACTTTGTTATGATTGTTCTTTCGGCATATCCATTTTATCGACGGCAATTTTTAAATCGTCATTCTTAATATGGGTGTAAATCATCGTGGTTTGAATGGATGAATGCCCTAATTGCCTTCGTAATTTTGGTACATCGTTAATTTCAGCGTGATATCTTGTTGCAAATGAATGTCTTAGTTTATGTACTGATAACGACGGTTTACCAAATGCAGCTGCATACTTTTCTATTAATTTTTCAACTGCTCGTGCGGAAAGTCTTCGCGATTTTCCTTTTGGGCCTATTGGTGCTGCGATAAATAAAGCTTTATTATTCTTATCAACTTGGTACTTAACTGTTCTAACAGATAGATATGCTTGCAGATCAGCCATAGCAACCTGGCTAAAGAACACGAATTGCTCTTTATTTCCTTTTCTTATTACTCTTACACAGTACTTTTTGTAGTCAATATCATCTAATTCAATGCCAATTAACTCTGACAGACGAAGTCCCGAGCCTAAGATTAATGAAACAATTGCCGTATCACGTTCTTTATTTAATTGATGAAAGTTATATAGTTTTTTGTTTTCTTTATTCAATTCACTATAATCATTTGCTACAAATAAACGAAACTTTTCGTATTCATCACCAAGAAGAATTTTGCCTTCCATTTTAGCAGCTTTTGTTTCCATGCTGTCTTTTACTTCATTAAATTCAATTTTCGCCATTACATTACGGTTCATATAAGGCTTTAAATCAGGGGTTTCGGCAATGTTCTGGAGATAATTAAATAGGGACTTCAGTGCTGATAACTTCCGATTAATCGTTAATTCTTTATTATTCAGTTCGTAATGCAGGAAATTTAAAAAACTTTCAACCTCAATAACTGTCATTTGCTCTAATCGATTTAATGGAATATCTTTTGGAGCTCCAATAAATAATTGCTCACTGATCATCCAATTAAAAAAGATTTTGTAATCATGGCAGTAATTAAACAAAGAGGCCGTTGAAAGCTTTCGTAATTTATGATTGATATATTCATCAACATACCAGGGCAAGTCGGATAAGAGGGACTGCAGCTTTTTAAAATTTTCTTGTTTTGACTGGTTTACCATAAAATCACCTCACTACTATATTTTACTAAATCACTATAATTACGTCAAATTTATATTTTACGTAATTAAGTAAAATGATTAAATTACTTCATTATTTATCAATCCTTGTCTTTTGTTTTCTATATCAGACTCTTCCCTTCAATCTTTTGAAATTCCTTTCTGTTAATCATGTAATTCCTTTATAATATATTTATGTTGATATTAAAGGAGTTTTTTTAATGAATAATAAAGAATTAGAAGAAAAAATAATTCAGAACTATCAAGGCGAGGAAAAAATGATGATTCTCGTATTTGCACAATGGTGCATCAATCATGATTTAAATCCTGAGGAATTGTATTTGCGTGCATACCCTAATCAGGCTGCTAACATGGCTTTAAAAGATGCAATGGAATTAGTGGTTTCAAAAGATGAAGCTGGAGAAATTGGCGACGAAACACTACTTGGTGTCTTAGCATTGTTTGGAAACGATGACCTTGCGTTTGTTGTGACCGAGGAAATTGCTAAAATGAAATGAGTTCTTGAATAAAAAACTGAAGTCCTCCATCCTTTTGAATTATGATATGATAAAAACAGTTAACATTTGAGGAGTGAAAACATGAGTGTACATAAAGACTTAATTAAACATGCGAAAAATCAAAATCAGAGTTACCAGGAGTTTCAAGCTTTGGATGATCTGCGTGAACAATATATTGAAGAAGCTGTTGAATTATGTAAACAAGGGAAACCTTTTACAACAGACAAGATAAATGAAGTAACAAATAAAATGAACAGAATTAATTTACGAATCATTTCACTTAGAAAAAATGTTACCGTTGAGATGGTTCACGAATATGTAAACTCATTAGAAAAAAAATAATCCACTCTCTTGGTGGATTATTTTTCTATCCCCTCCCTACTTCCACTTTCCTGAACCGTTTAAGATAACATTAGCTTCGACATTTATGTTCATTTCCTGGTAGGCTTGATACTGATTTAATGCTTTCCATTCATGGAATGTCATTTTATTACGTACATATCGATTAATTCCAAGAGGGTCTACCTGGAGTTTCTGCAATTTTAATATCAGTTCCTTTCCTTCCTGATTAATTTTCTTAGTAATAATGTTTTCAATTTTTTTTTGTATTTTTGGATCGGAAATGTCCTCTTTCCCCGTATATTCTATAACATCCCCTATTAATTCTATATATATAGATGCCTTCTTTCTTGTTGCGGGCACTTCAATACGGTGATTATTTAGCTCGTAATTAAGCATGATTGAGGCTTCACCTTCCTCTCCTACATCGATTTGTTCGACAAAAACACCTTTTTGCATTTCTTCTCGAAAAAGGAAAAGATATCGGGCTTCAGAGGGCTTAAGTATTTCAACAAGTTTATCCTCGTGGAATAAGCCAATACCATTATAGGCAATGTTATTTTTCTCAATTTTAAAGACTGGCAGAATTGGGTCTATTCCGTCATCATAATAATCTCTAATAAATTGATAGATATTATAATTTGTTCTAAAATTTTCTCTATTCAATTTTGTTAAAAACTGCTCTAGGTATGTTGCATTTTGTCCTTCGTTTTTTATCTGCAGCATGAGAACTTCACTTGCTTCCCCTTCAGCTAAAGCCAACTTTAATCGAGTACCGATACTTGGATCACGAACTAGGGAATGTAAATAAGGCAGCATCCCATCTTTAGCCAATTTCTGCCCAAACATGGAAACACGAACCTGGCCGCTCTCTAGTTTAAAATTAGTCTTAAATCTTACTTTTTCCCTAGCATCCTTACTTGATTTTCCTTCCACCAGGATTGTTTTTCGATCATATTTGCCGTCTTTTGTTATGATTGGGAAAGTAACCGTTAATTTTAAGGGATTACTTTCGTTCTCCGTGAGATCATAGCCTACCGCATTTATAAGTGCTAAATCATCTATTATCCGTTGCTCGGCACAGCCAGTTAGTAAAGTGATGATTAAAACTCCAAATAGCTTATTCATTGGCTGGGTTCCTGTTCATTTTTTTCGTGAGTAATACCGTTAGTAATAAAAATATTGGTACTAAAAATGCAATTGCAGAAGCAGCATAGGTAATATACAATAACCATTGTTCTACGTCTTTGATAACCTTTGGTATAAAAGACACAAAGAAACCTATTATTAATATGCCAATAAGAATAAAATCAGATTTTATCCTTTTAAATTGGTATTGCAATAGTTCTTTTGCACCCCATAAGTACATGACGGTCGTCATTAGTACCTTTAAACCAAAAACTGAAAAAGTAAAATTTTCTACCCTTTCAAGGACAGGAAAAGAGATATACCCCAACAAGGTTACTACCGGGTACATTTCCCTTAACAACTGCTCAAAACTGAAAAAACCAAAACTGACGAAGGTCACTCCAAAATATATAAGTGATGTAATTGTATTTCCTGCTAAGAGTGATATTAATCGTTTTCTCTCGATCATATGGATAAATAAAATGGATAGTTCATAGCCTAATAGGGCTGTAAAAATAGACATCCCACCATTCAGCACATCTGTTTCACCTTTAAAAATAAATGGAGTTAGCCGGATAAAGCTAAATTCTGGCAGGTGGAAAGCTAATAAAAAAACAGTCCAAACGGTGAAATAAAATAAAACAACCGTTGCTTTTGCAATTTGATAGAGCTCTTTTCTTAACAACATATATATTAATATAAAGCCCATTGAAAGGAAGTAAATAAGGGACACATTTTGGTAAAACAACATTTTAAGGATCATTGAAAACTTAACCATGACAAATACTCCTAATAGCATCCATACTAAGGCAATAAACAAGCAAAATGGCAGTGTTATCCACTTTGGAAAAATGGCTATGATTCCAAACATTGACTTCCCTTTACTTAATTTAAAGACGAGCCAAATGAGAATAAGATTGAGATTTACAATAAAAGAAATAATGATAAGTCCAATCCACCCGTTGGTCCCAAAGGCTTCGGCAACAAGGCGGGGTAAAGAAAATAATGTAACACCAGACTGGATTAAATAAATCAAAATCGATGCTTGAAAGGGTGATAACTTTTCTTTCATTGACAATATCGTTAACCCCTTTCAGCTTTTTTTTTAAATGGTCCCCTTATTAATGAATATTTAAAAAATCGAGGGTACATAGGCGATATCGGTAATAGGTAGGGAGAGTTTAAATTGGTCAGGCAGCTTAAATGGATAATCAAGATCCCCATACCAAAAATAATCCCTAAGTTCCCCCAAAATCCTGAAAGTATAATAAACCCAAAACGCACAATTCTAATCGATGTACTTAATAAATAACTGGGTACCACAAATGACGCGATGGCAGAAGCCGCTACCACAATAATGAGGATATTGCTGGTAATCCCTGCCTGCACAGCTGCCTGCCCGATTACAATACCGCCAACAATACCGATTGTCTGTCCAACTTTTGTAGGAAGCCTAGCTCCTGCTTCTCTCAACAGCTCTAACAGGAATTCCAAAAAAAGAGCTTCAATCACAGGTGGAAATGGAACTTTACTCCGCGACTCCAGCAGTGTTGGAAGTAATGCCTGCGGAATCATTTCGTAGTGATAAGTTGTAACCGCTACATAGAAGGCCGTAAATATCAGGGTAACTAAAATGGCGATATACCGTGTAACCTTAATAAAAGTACTGACAATCCATCTTTGCCCGAAATCATCCATTGATTCCATAAAATCAAAAAAACTTACAGGAGTGCAAAAAGCAAACGGGCTATTATCCATTAAGCCTGCAATTTTTCCATCAAACAATTTATACGCAATTACATCTGGTCTCTCTGTTGTATAAAATTGTGGAAATGGTGAATTAGGATGTTCATCAATATATTGAACGAGCATATTCGTATCTACAATTGCATCGTTTTTTATTGAAAGAATTCGTTTTTTAATTTCTTCTATATCATCATCGGATGCTTCACCTTCGATATATAGTAAATAAACCTTCCTTTTCGCCTTATTTCCTACGTGTAATTTGATTGTCTTAAGTTGTGAACTCATCACTCTTTTTCGAATCAGTGATAAATTAACATCAATTGATTCAACAAATGCGTCATGCGCACCTAGAATAACAGATTCCGTTTCAGAAGGTGCAATAGCACGACCTGTATCTTCAATAAAAGGGAGCTCATATGCATGTTTTTCAGTAAATAGTATTCCATTGCCAGATAATATCGCTTCTTCAACCGAATTTATATCTGAAAGTTCCTTAAATCCGGAATGATTTAAAAAGGTCTGTAACTCTTCTAGTGTGATATTTCGAATGGTTGCTAGAAATTGCTCATACTGGTCTTTATTAATCAAATAGCTAAAGTAATAAATTTTTACTGTTAGATGTGGAAACTCTGTGACACATAAATCAGAACTACTGTTAAACTTGGATATAAATTGCTGATAGATTGAATCGACACCTACTATTGGTGCATCCTTCAAATCAGTATTTCCTTTTTGTAACTTCTGCAGCTTGAAGTCCTTCAAAAAGCGATTGCGATCTTTGCGCATTCGCATCCGCCCCATCTTTTTCTTTTATTTTTTGCTAACAATGGTAATTTATTCATTTTATAGAAATTTGCTTAATAACTTATAAATGGAATAAAAGAACTTATATACAGGAGGTTATCGGTGAAAAACTTAAATCCATTTACTCCATGGGAAGAGCATTATTTTTGGGTAAATATACTTTTAGATCATGCCATTTTTATAAGGGATTATTTGTCACCAGTAGAGGTAAACCTTGTGAAAGAAGCCGTAGACTATATTGGAAGATTTGCAGAGGTAAGAAACCGACTAGAGCAAATTCCAAAACCGAGTCATGTAGGATCTCAGGAATTGGTTGAATTCTCCAAATTATCCGCTCTGGTTTCCTATGATTATTACCGGTTTGAAGGAAAGCTCCTTAACCTGCAATTAAATAATAAAATACTCATTAACATAACCCCAACGTATTTTAACGGGACATTAAATGAAAACGGTGAATATTTAAGGATTCTACAGTACTACATGAATGGAACAGATTATCCTCCCCTGCCTTTAGTGGATTTATTGGACCTATGGCTAGAAGATCAGATTGGCCACGCTGCATTATTAAATCGAGGTCTTGATGGTATAGAGCTTATTCTTCATGAAAAAGTGAACACACTGAGTAAACTTTTTTCTGCACATATGTTAAAAAATGATGCGATAAAAGGTTATTTACGGTTTATGCCTCCCCACTTTCCTATACAAATTGCCTTTGCGCGTGAAGTCAGTAGTACTGTCCTAGCATTTAACCTATTAGTGGAGAACGTCATTACACTATATAAAGGAAAAGAAGTTTTAAATGCAACAACGATTCGGTTCTTAGAGCACCATTTTCCTGAGTCCTGTTATTTTTTAACGAAGCTTAGTGCCTTTGTACCTGAAATGGAAAGACCCCCTTGCTCCTTAACAGCCTATTTTAAAAACTACCACAACAACTTTTAATGTTGGTTAATCCCTTCTTTGTTTGCTCATACTAATTTTGGATTCATGATAATTAGAAATGGAGCTGAACATAATGATGGAATTTGAAGCTAGAAATAGTACTGAGGCAGCCCTTCACGAGTATAAAGCAGGCTTAGGTGTATTTACTCAGAAAATGCCTGAATTTGCTAGACACTTCAATGCTTTTACAGAAGAATGCTTTAAGGAAGGTGCTTTATCACAGCGTGAAAAACAATTAATTGCATTAGGAATTAGCTTATATACTCAGGATGAATATTGTATCATCTACCATACAAAGGGTTGTCTTGATCAAGGCTGTTCAGAACAGGAAATTCTTGAAGCTGTAGGAGTAACGGCGGCATTTGGCGGCGGAGCTGCCATGAGTCAGGCGGTTACACTGGTACAGGAATGCATCACGGATTTAAATCAACTGAAACAATAATATTCTTTTAAAAAGCCCCACATTAGAACATTTGTTCTAATGTGGGGCTTTTTAGTTCTTATTTTCTCTTACCTCTTTCATGAGGTACTTAACAAAATCATCGTCTTTTACTAGCCAGACTTCATAATTTCTTTTTAAGTAACTTTCCCCATCTTCAAAATTAGCAAAGGTTTGCTCTATTCTATTTTGATTTCGTTCAATTGCCCATTCCTGGTCATTAAACTGATAGAGCAGGTAGATATCTTCCCTTCTATTTTTATACAGAGTGCCAAAAGAGGAGTCTTTCAGGTTATAGCGATTTCGTCTGGCATCTTCCGGAACTGGTTCTAAATGAAAGGTTTCAGTCACAAAGTTTTTATAGGCTCCTTCGGTTAATGAGCACCCAGATGCCTTTGCATGTCCGCCTCCTCCATATTGCCCTGCCACAGCGGAAACATCCACATGATCATGTATAGTTCGAAAACCCATTCGTTTTCCGCCAATATTTAATATCGCTATGTAATCAAGATGAGGGTATTCTTTCCCCAATTCATTCCCTAGCTCTGAGTGATAGGATTCAGCGTAGACCACACCTGCATAAAGTCCATCTATTTCTGTCTGAACCAGCTCTCTCCTTTTCCTGCGAATATAGCGATCAATTTTATCCTCTTCTATATCTAATATTTTCTTTTCAAACTCATCAAAGTGAAAGTGTTCACTTGTCTGAAGCCGTGTGATCATTTTTTCCTCAAATTCATCCATTGAGACAAGGAAAAATAAAGCATTCAGACGTTGGGCGTCGTGATTTTCATTTTTTTCCCACTCCCACGTATCATATTGTCTCACTAGCTCGACAAATTCAGTTATGGCGTCTGACACTTCAATGTGCTGATGGGAAATAAGATAATGATACAAAAGTGAGGTTGCTGATGTTAATTTTCCTTCCTCGTCCTCGACAACCACATGACCCCATGGATAGTCATTGTAATGCAGTGCGGTTTTATGATGATCTATTAACTGTACTTTTCCACCATTTTGATAAAACTCATTAATCCGCTGTTCATTTTTTTCATTAACAGACAAATCGGTAATAAACAAAAAAGTATTTTTATCCTCGTTATCGAAAAACCATTCTACCTCTCGATTTAAACCAGAAATGGAATTGTAGCGAACCTTTACATCTTCACCAAATGCTAGTTTTGCTAGAATTCCACATCACACACCATCAAGATCATTATGAGACAACAATTTATACATTACCTTCACCTCTACTTTCCTATAAACGAAAGGATTTCATCTTTCTGCTTTTGAAAAACACTTCTTCCTAAGTCACTTAGTAAATCCATATACTTTATCTCATCAAAAGGAACTTCCTTTCCCAATTCTTCATTTATACGCAGGTATTGATCCCTTAGTAGCAGCTGGCAATGATAGGATACAGATTCTGAGGACAAATGAAGAGCTAAATCAAGAAGTTTCGGTGTTACCTTCATTGATGGGAAATGGAATGGGAGCCATTGTCTTATCCCCCAATACTTTTCATTGTCGTTTGTAAAATCAATAGTTTGTAATCCTGTTCCAATCGATAATATGTTTATTTCATCCATAGTTTTTTTAAAATAATGAATAGATTCGGTAAGGCCTACTAATGAAGGATTATTCGCCCATAAACCGCCATCAATGGATAAATATTGATCACCTATTTTGTTCGGAGGAAAATAAACAGGTGCTGAGCAGGATGAAAGGACAGCATCCCAAAGTTTAATCGACAAATCTTCACTTTCGGGATGACCATAGTTTGAGCGGTGAATAAACGGTTTTCCATGAGTAATGTCCACTGCTGGAATAAGAAGCGGTTTGGGAATATCCTCCATTTCCACTTCACCAAATGCTTTTTTTAAAAGGTGTCTTAGTGATCGGTCACTATAGACACTTTTGAAAAGCCCAACCTTTGCCTGTCTAGTAAAAATCTTTTCACCATAGTACTTGTAACTTTCATATACTTCCTTCATATTTTTATTTAGCGAAACAGAAGCGGCGATTATTGCCCCAGTACTTGTACCAGCCACTACATCAAATAGTTCTCCAACTGGATGACCCACTTCTTCTTCCAATGCTTGTAAAATGGCTATAGCAAAAATACCTCGAATTCCACCGCCATCTATACATAGTAATTTCATTACATTTCACCTAAATTTAACCTTCTTTTTACTACAGTTTGCCCTTCCTTCATTCCACTTATCACTTGTCACCTATTATATTTCTTTTTTGTTTGCATTAATAGTTTCCTTTGTTTGGGCAATCGCAGAAATCACTGAGCCGACAGCTTGGATCCAGGCTCCGAAAAGCTCTTTTAGTTGATTCTCCATAGAATTTACCGCCCATCGATTCAACCTTTTATAAGTATATTCAATGGGCGGAAGGTTGTTAATTTTTATTCTGTCATGACCTTTGTTAACATAAGCCCTCTCTCAATTAACACAGGGTATTCGTCATGTATAAGCTTTATCTCTTCAAGCTGTTCTTTGAGCAACAACTGTTTATCTGGCAACAGATTATTTTTCACCAATAACTCCATTACCTCAATCCTTAATAACCAATCTTCCTGATAATCTTTTGTTAATTTTTCAATCACTTCTGTTAAAACAACTTCAATGTCAGGAACAGCATTTTCACGGATATTTCTAACTTTCCCATACAATTGTTCCAGCTGAGATAATTCTCTTTTAGCCTGCGGTTTCTTTTCTACTTCTTCCAAACCCACATAAAATTGATCAGAGTCCGCTGCTCCAGCAAAAACAGAAGAAATTTTCTCTCCAACCGCCAAATCGTACGTACCCCATTCGGGCTGGAATAAAGTTTGATCAGCGAAGGAAACCTTACAGTCTCTAAAAGAGATGAGTAGGAGATTGTCTTCTTTTCGAATCCAATGTACTGGAGCTCCCACTACCTTAACTCCACTCTCATACTCAAGGGTACAGTCTTTTCCAATCTCTATTCCAATTTCTCCAAGCTCGGCATCAGTAAGCTTCTCAAGAGGTTTTATCACGTTTACGATTCCTCCAATTGGTGCTCCAAAGCCATCGTGGTGTGTCGTTTTACCGTGTCCTTTCAATTCAGTATTGTTATATGCCAATGCTGATGGACCCTCTGTTTGGATGTATATCGCTTCACCTTTTTCATCCTTTATGATGTTACGTAATGTACCGGTTAGCTGCAGCCCTGAGCTATATTGAATCGTAGCCGTATGATTCGAACGAAGTGCTTTCTCTAAGCCCTCTGTCCCTCCAACTTTAAAGGCCATGGTTTCCGAAAATTTATTCACAGCATCGATTAATTGATCAAAGCTGTCACAAACAAAAAGCTGTGGCTGTGGTTTGGTAATATCAAAGCCTGTTTCAATAACGTGTTGCAGGTTAAATGGTAGTTTCTTAACTGAAGCTGTTAAGCTGCTTCTTCCTTCCGATACAGAAGAAAGCAGTCCAGCACCATAGATTTGTGGCTGGTTGACACTGCCAATTAGGCCGTATTCAACCGTCCACCAATATAAACGTGATATTTGTTCCGCTTCTGATAATTCCGTTACAGCTGACTGTTTTTCTTCAAAGTTGGCTTTAGCTTCTTTGATTTCTTCTTTTGTTGCTTTTCCACTTTCTAATAAATTCGAATAGGTACGCACTGCTTCAAATAATTCATGCTCCTCACTTGTGGCCAATGCTTTTGATCCAATTTGTCCAAATAGCTTTACATATTCAGAGAACTTCTCTTCACAAAGGATTGGTGCGTGACCTGCTGCTTCATGGATGATATCTGGTGCTGGTGTATATTGAATGTTTTCTAGTTTACGAATGTCTGAGGCAATCGGCAGGATACCATGTGCCTGAAAGTCGAAAAAAATAACGCCTGGTATAAAACCATCAATATTGGCAGCCCCCCAACCGAAGGGTTTTAACGCTTTGTTCATATCCATTACATTGGGTATTTTCTCTACGGATATCCCTGAAGCCTTTAACCCGCCAACATATGCTTGATGGGCAGTATCCTTTAAATAGTTATGGTTTTGTCTCATCACATAACGCCATACTGCATGATCAATCGGAGTATATTTTTCATATTGTTGATCAACTACGTATTTTTGTAGGTGTCTTGGAACTTTCTTTACTTCTCCCATTTAGAAATCTCTCCCTTAGAAGGAAATTAACCTTTCATTTGTAAATAATACTCATCATACTTTGTTGCTAAATCAAAATCCAATGCGGTTAAACCCCTTGCATTCCATGAGGAAATCCTTAAAGTAACGACCTTATAGTCTATTGAAATAAATGGATGGTGGTTAACCTGCTCAGATAGATTTGCAACAAGGTTTACAAAATCTATTCCTTTTAAATAGTCGCGAAAACGATACTTTCGTTCAATCCATTTTTCATCCGTTAATCTCCAGTTTGGAACGGAGGATAACTTTTTCTGCACCTCAGAAGGGGTAAGTTTTTCCATTTGCTTCTCTCCTTTATGGCAATAAAGCGATTTTATAAAATTTGTAGTCATCAATAAATATTATTCAAATAGAGAATAAAAAAACACTGTCAGTTTGTCTTTTATATCTAAATGTAAAAAAATCCACCTGAAACAGGTGGATTCCTACAATTTTTATCTTGAGGGATTAAACGTAACGTTAATTTGAACAATTTCTGATCGTGTTCCAATTCGGATAGGCAGTCCCCATACACCATAACCCGAGGAGACTATAGATTGCAGCTCCCCTCTCTTCAGATAGCCCCAATCATTTTCAAAAATCATATTCGTAATCAGATTTCCAGGTGCCACCTGTCCTCGATGTGTATGGCCAGATAGAATCAGATCCACTCCATTTTTTTCAGCGATATCTAAATCATAAGGCTGATGTTCAAGAAGGAATACGGGTTTTTTAACATCGACCTGCTTCATTAATGCAGGAAGCTCAGCTCTAACAACATCCTGATATCCCCGGTCTTTTCTGCCGACAAGGACGATCCCTTCAGGAAGGTTCAGCACATCATCATCTAATACCTTCATTCCACTATTATTAAAAATCTTCACTAAATCTACATCATCACGATCATGATTTCCTAAGGAAGCATACACAGGCGCTTGTATTTGTTTTAGAATCTCTGGAATACCTTCTTTAAGAAAAGGTGTGATATCGTCATCGATAATATCCCCTGGAAAGAGGACGATATCAGGTTTTTGTGAATTAATATACTCAACTAATTTTTTTGCCTGACCGCTGCCGGATAAATCCCCAAAATGCATATCAGAAGCCATAATAATATTCAAGCTTTGTTTCCCTTCAACCTGTTTCGGGATATTAATCTGATATGTTTTCGCTTTAGGACTGTAAGCATTAAATATTCCAAAAAAGAAAGAGCAAACAATCACAACAAGTACGGTGTATCCTGTCCTTTTAACAAACTTTTCTTTCTGTATTTTTGTATATCTTCTTAAAAAAACCGCTAAATTGGCTAAGGGAAGCAGCAATATTAAAAAGTAAAATAACGACAGCCACGCTGCACCAAGCCAAGTAAAAAATAAACTCTCATCTAACCATCGTGAAAAAACAAAAGAATAAGCAAAAATAACAAGGACAACCCAGAATATTATTTTTATACTCTTTCGATCTCCACTAATGTTTTTTAACCATACCCAAATATTGTAACCAATATAAAAAATCAATAAATTATATAGTAAGATAATTCCTACTCCAACAGCCCACACAGAAGTGAATCTCCTTTACACTAGAAGTCTTACTACCATTAGACAATATTTGAGCTTAATTAACAATAAATTTGGTTTCAAGTTTTCCAATTATTTGCAAGGCGGATATTACCATCTCTCCTTCCCCTCTTTTTTTGATACAATTTTAAAGTATGAGAATAATAGGGAGGAAAACAATCTATGAAAAAAAGCAAAATCCTCCTAGCCCTGGTAATCTTACTTACCTTTACAGGGGGAATATTTACAGGAGTCATATATTCAAAAAATAAAACAGAACAAGCGTCGCAACCGCTTAAAATAGAAAAAGCTTCAGAATCAAATAAAACCCTCGAACACAAAGCAATTCCAGAGGAGAGTTTAGAGGAATCTAAAGTGTTATTAGGTTATGTACAGGATTTTCGTGATCCCAATGTGGTTGATTATTCCAAACTAACACACGCAATCTTCTCGTTTGCTCATCCAACACCCGATGGAGGAATTTTGCTAAATGGCGATTCGGCCATCAATAATTTACGAGCCATGGTTAAGGAAGCTGACAAACACAATACAAAAGTAATCTTAGCGGTTGGCGGCTGGTTTCATATAAATGGCGGGGAATCCTATGAACCATTTAAAGCAGCCATCAGCAATCCTGATTCTAGAACGAAACTAGTGAATGAACTTACTAGTATGGTAGATCGTGAACATCTAGACGGTATCGATATCGATTTCGAACATCCTCGTTCAAAAGCTGATGCAGCAAACTTGGCAGCATTTGCAAAGGAACTTAGCGCTCAGCTTCATCCAAAAGGTAAAGAACTATCAATTGCTGTTTATGCGAAAATTCATGCGGTGACAGGCACCGAAATGGGCTTTGTCGTCTATGAACCATCAACTTTCCAGCATGTTGATCATGTCAATATCATGGCTTATGATGGTCAGTGGGATGGCGGCTACAATGCGGCCAATTTATCTCCTTATCCGTTTACGGAGAAAATAGTAAACTATTGGGCTAATTTGTTTGATCAAAACAATCTGCCGAAAGAAAAGCTTGTTTTAGGTGTTCCTTTTTATGCTCAGCCTGAAGACCCCGCTATTAAGCAGGTTTCTTATGCTGCTATTATCAACAGTGATCCCGCAAATGCTGCGAAGGATACTGTAAGTATGAACGGAACGACTTATCATTATAATGGTGTAGAAACGATTAGAAAGAAGACAAATCTAGCACTTGGTCACGGCTTTGGCGGTATGATGCTGTGGGAAGCTGGCCACGACAGCAAGGGCGCTCATAGCTTAACAACCGTGATATTTGATGAATTAGTTAAATCAAGCGATGTCTTGGCTAAGAAATAACAAAAGGCTGCACACTCTTATCTTGAGTATGCAGCCTTTCTTTTATGCTTGTAGGTTCATTAATCTTTCATTTACTTCTTCTTCCGTTAACCCATGCTGAGCAACATATCGATTTCGTGGATGTGTTCTACATTCATGAGAACAGCTCCGTAAATGACGGTGTTCATTTTCCTCAAAGCAAAGAATCTTTTTGTTACATTCAGGATTTGCACAGTTTACATAACGCTCACAAGGCTCACCGGTGAAATAATCCTTCCCGACAACTACATGCTCCTTTTGATTTACAGGAACGCTGATACGCTTATCAAACACATAGAGCTGACCATCCCATAATTCTCCTTGAACCTCTGGGTCTTTGCCGTACGTTACGATTCCACCTTCTAATTGTGATACATCTTCAAAGCCTTCATTTAGTAGCCAGCCTGAAAATTTTTCACAACGAATACCACCTGTGCAATAAGTAAGAATCTTTTTCCCTTCGAATTCTTGTTTATTTTCTCTAATCCAGTCAGGCAAATCACGGAAATTTAATATATCCGGGCGTACTGCACCTCTAAAATGACCTAAATCGTATTCATAGTCATTTCGAGCATCAATCACAACAGTATCTTCTCTTTGCATAGCTTCGAAAAACTCTTTCGGTTTTAAGTGCTTTCCTGTTGTAACATGAGGATCAACATCGTCTTCTAGACGTAATGTAACAAGCTCTGCTCTTAGACGCACACGCATTTTTTTGAAAGCATGTTCAGTTGCTTCATCAATTTTAAAGATGGTCCCTGCAAATAGAGGGTGCTCATCCATCCATTTCATATAGGCGTCCGTTTGCTCAGGTGTACCTGAAACAGTACCGTTTATACCTTCTGCTGCTATAATAATCCGGCCCTTTAATCCTAACTCAGTACAAAACTCAAGATGCTCTTGCTGCACTTCTTCAGGATTCTCTATCGTGACATATTTATAATACAATAACACTCTAAACTCTTGATTCATATTTACCACCTTATTAACTTTTATACATTACTTATATTATTACCCGAATAATTATATCAATAATCCTCCATATGTTTCAATTGATAAGAATTATTCTAACTTGTAAAAAAATAACACTAACGCTGAGTTAGTGTTATTTTTGACTATCAACCAAATTGCCATACGCTATGGCTTAGGTTTCCATATCTGTAGCTGCGATGTAATAGCTTCGCTTCTTTGTTATCATCTGCTGCCCCCATGGCGTAAAAAATTGGAACAAAGTGTTCGTTTCCATATGGAGGTACAGCATATTGTGCATTCGGAGCAAGTGAATCATACTTAAACAATGAATCCGTGTCCCAAGTATGAAGATGATGGGCTAACCAATCATCAAACTCTATTGCCCATTGGTCAATATGTCCATTGTCTGCAAAATTCACGGCTCTCAAATTATGAACAGTTCCTCCGCTGCCAATGATTAAAACATCTTTAGCACGCAATGCAGCCAGTGATTTTCCAATTTTATATTGTTCTTCCGGAGTAAGAGCAGGGTTAACAGACATTGCTATAACAGGAACATCTGCATTTGGGTAAAGTAAACGAAGTACAACCCATGCACCATGATCCAAGCCGCGTTTTGATTCTACATCAAAAGGAATTCCATTTTCTTTGAATAAATCAATTATTTCATTAGAGATTTCCTTTGAACCTTGTGCTGGATATTTAATTGTATATAGTGCTGGGTCGAATCCACCGAAATCATAAATGGTGTCATATTGGTCTACTTCGCTTACTTTTTGTGCTCTAGACTCCCAATGGGCTGAAAATAAAACAATGGCCTTTGGGCGAGGTAAAGACTTTCCCAGTTGATTTAAAAATTGAGTATACTCATTGTTTTCAACCGCAAGCAATGGTGCACCATGAGCGATAAAGAGTGATGGCATCATTGTACTTTTCCCTCCTGTATTATAGTGATTGTGGCGTGTTTTTTTGACCTTTAAATAGCACTTTATCTAAAGCGAACATTTTGCTGTCATTAATCGCAATAAATAATGCGATAACTAGTAATGCTAAATCTAATTCCCAGCCAGCCCCTTGACCATTACCTAAAAATCCGACTGCTAATTTCCCTTTGACAATTGCTCCAAGCATTAATAATACCAATAATGCTGATACAATTCTGCTTCCGAACCCAACCAATAATGCAAGTCCACCAACCATTTCTAACAAAGCAACAGCATAGGCAAGAACACCTGGTAAGCCGATGGAATCAAACCAGCCAACGATATTTTCAATTCCTCCTTGGAATTTCACTAAACCATGGATAAAAAACGTAACCCCTAATACTAAACGTAAAATTAATGTACTTGCCTCAAATTTTTTCATCTTTTTTCTACCTCTCCTTAAATAAATTAGTTTTCTATATCTTGTAATAACCAGTTTGTAAAATCTTGATGGTTTTTCAATGAAACACTATGTCCTTCTGGATAGGTGTTAAAAGTTACTTTAGCACCTAATTGACGGAAATATTCGTTATTGGTGAGTCCCCATTCGAATGGAAGAACTTGATCCATTTCCCCGTGTGAGATAAATAGTGATACTTCATCCACAGGCTTGATCGTATACTCTTCTTTTACGAAAGCAGGAATGTAACCACTTAGTGCAACAATTCCTTTTATTTTACTTCCTAATGTTAAGCCTAGCGTCATGGCTAAAATCGCACCTTGACTAAAACCTAACAAGTATAAATGAGATGTATCAAGCGGATACTGTTCGGAAGCATAATCAATAAAGCCCGTGAGCTTACTTACACCTTCATCGAACACTTCCCGGTGTGGTTTTCCGTATCCTTGAATGGTGAAATAAGCAAACCCTGGCGGTTGAGCGAGATGACCGCGAATACTAAAAATGTAAAACTGTTCTTCTAACCCATTTACCAAAGAAAGCATGTTTTGTTCATTACTGCCAATTCCATGCATAATAAACAACGCAGGATATTTTTTAGCAGGATCGATATTGTTTGGACGGCGAAGCTCATAAATCATAGGTGCATTCATATATTTCATTCCTTTCTTTAAGTATTTTAATAGTTAATAAAGATTCATATTAGTAAACACATATACAAAAAAATAAAATGTTTTTTAATATGAACATTTGTTGCTTATAGGATAACAGCGAATCTTGTGGATTGTCAATAGTATTTTTGCTAATATATAAATATGTTCTATATTAGGAAACCATAAAGGGTGATCAAACTGGATATCGGCGCAAAAATTCGTGCAATAAGAAATCGAAAAAAAATCACAATCGCTCAAATGTGTGAAGGGACTGGCCTATCAAAAGGATTTATCAGTAATGTAGAAAACAATAACACCTCTCCCTCTATTAGTACTCTGCAAACCATTGCCAGCTATTTAGAAATTCCTTTACCCTACTTATTATTAGAAAAAAAACAACATTTACGCGTCGTTAGAAAAGATTCTAGGACAACGACTACGTTTAATCAGTTAAAAATTGAGAATATATCTTCTATGGGTGGTTTGAGCTTAAGGAGTGTGGAGTTTCCACCAGGAGCTTCTATCGGAGACGCACATGCGCATGAAGGGGAAGAATGTCATTTAGTGCTAGAAGGGAAAGTTTTAGCGGAGCAAGGGGAAGATTCTGCTATTTTAGAAGAAGGTGACTCCTTTAGCTGGAATGCAAGTGTTCCACACACAGTGAAAAATATCGGGGATTGTAAAGCGGTTGTGTTGATTGCAGTTTACTCGAACAAAGAACAATAATGATTATAGGCAGGGTGTCCATTTTCGGGACACCCTTTGATATTAAATACTCTCATAATACCATGTACCATCCTGAAGAAATTTTTTACATTGGTGGTTTAAATATAAATACTCCAAGTGAGCAAGTGTTTCCCCAACAGCAAAGCGAGTTTCATGGATATTTAAATTTCGAAATAACTGTTGATTAACCTCATAGATGGTTGCTGGCTGCTTAATAGCATCATATGTCTCCGCTAATCTTTCAAGATGGTGTGCCATTAATTCTTCTATTCTTTGATTGGCATTTCTAAATGGCTTCCCATGAGAAGGAATCACATATTCAACGTCCAAAGCTTTAATTTTTTCCAACGATGTCATAAACGATTGTAGTGGATTTCGATTACCACGGAACCAGTATGAAATATTTGGTGAAATTCTTGGTAAAATATGATCGGTTGAAAATAAGATACTATTCTCTTTATTAAACAAAGTGATTAACCCATCAGAATGTCCCGGTGTAAAAATAACTTCATATTCGTATTTGCCGAATACGATTTTCATTCCTTCTTCTAGGTAATGTTGAATAGTTGGATATGGTTTTACTTGCGCGTTAAAGCTTTTTTCATCAGTCGTTAACACCTGAGATAAATTTTCAGGAAGGCCGCACCTGTCATAGTTGTCATTTACAACATTTATCGAATCTGGTTCCCAATAAGTTAATCCAGCCTCTGCGTCAATTTCAGACATCCATACATCTGCATTTGTAAGCTGTTGGAGGGAACCAGCATACCCAAAATGATCGGGATGGTAATGTGTTAGGATAATATCGGTAACATCATGTTTTTCTATGATAGGTCCCCAAATATCCCTAGATACTTCATTATTTAATCCTGCATCGATGATAGTCCATCCTCTAGTACCTTCTGCTATAAAGCAATTTACATGATTTAGCCGAAAAGGCAGCGGGATGGTGACTTGTGTTACACCTATTTCATTTAACAAAAAACACTTCTCCTCTCTCTCATTTTCTTGTAATCTTTAAAAAGGAATAAGCAGCAAAATGGACTCTTTTGCTGCTTATTCCCTACCTATTTCTCACTCACTGATTCTTTCAATAATCGTTCCGTTTGCCATACCGCCGCCTTCACAAATTGCCTGTAATCCATAACGGCCGCCTGTTCTTTCTAGTTCATGCATCATCGAAATCATCAATTTTGCACCTGTTGCCCCAAGTGGGTGTCCTAGGGCAATGGCTCCTCCATTTGGATTCAATTTCTTCGGATCAGCTTTAATTTCTTCCAACCAGCACATAGGTACGGGAGCAAACGCTTCGTTTACTTCGTAGGTGTCCATATCCTCAATTGTCAGCCCAGCTTTTGCTAAAACCTGTCTAGCCGCCTCAATTGGACCAGTCAGCATTAATGTTGGATCAGATCCAACTACGGAACGTGCAACAATACGGAATCGCGGTTTAAGTCCTAATTCCTCCGCTTTTTCACGTGACATTAATAGCACAGCGGCAGCACCGTCACTCATTTGGCTTGCGTTTCCTGCATGGATTTTTCCGTCTTCTTTAAAGACTGTATTTAGCGTAGCTAATTTTTCAATAGTAGACCCTTTACGCGGTCCTTCATCCTGTTTCAGAACAACTGTACTTCCGTCCTCTAGTGTTACCTCTAAAGGCATAATTTCTCTGTCAAATCTACCTTCTTCTTGTGCAATTAGTGCACGATTATGGCTTTCAACTGAAAATTCATCTAACTGAGTGCGTGTAAATCCCCATTGATCCGCAATTCTTTCCGCAGATAAGCCTTGGTGAATCATTTCATATTTAGAAGTAAGGGTTTCACTCCAGCCTGACTTTTGACGTGAAGCTCCAAGTGGAACGCGTGTCATGCTTTCAACCCCGCCCGCGATGACAATATCCATATCTCCACTGAGAATGGCTTGGGAAGCAAAATGAATCGCTTGCTGGCCAGATCCACATTGACGATCTAATGTAGTGCCTGGTACATGAATCGGAAAGTCTGCCATTAATGCTGCCGTACGTGCGATATTCAGGCCTTGTTCTTCCACCTGGGAAACACAGCCTAAGATTACGTCCTGCACGATTCCTGGAGAAATACCAGCACGATTTACTAATTCTTTTAATACCTTTGCTGCCAGTTCATCTGGACGGACTGAACTCAATAACCCTTTTCTTTTTCCAACCGGTGTACGAACACCCTCTACAATCACAACTTCACGCATTTTATCTTCCTCCAATTTATTTAATTTTTGATAAAAATTTTTGATTTATCTTGGAGCCATACGAATGGCGCCATCTAATCGGATGGTTTCCCCATTAAGCATGACATTTTCGATGATAGACTGAGTTAATTGAGCATACTCAGACGGGCGTCCAAGTCTTGATGGGAATGGAACCTGCGTTTCCAAGGCAGCTTTAGCCTGTGCAGACAATGAACCAAAAAGTGGTGTTTCAATTAATCCAGGTGCGATGGTCATGACTCTAATTCCAGACTTCGCTAAGTCGCGTGCAATTGGCAATGTCATTCCTACCACACCACCTTTAGAGGCACTGTAAGCAGCCTGACCAATTTGACCGTCAAAGGCCGCAACAGAGGCGGTATTAATGATTACTCCCCTTTCTCCTTCTTGATTTGGCAAATTATTCACCATTTGGGCAGCAGCAAGGCGAATGACATTAAACGTGCCAATTAAATTAATTTCAATTACCTTTTTAAAATTGTCAAAACTATGTGCTTGGTTTCTGCCTACTGTTTTTTCAGCAACTGCAATACCCGCACAATTCACCACAGTATTGATGCTGCCAAATTGAGCAATTGTAGAATTGATGGCATTTTGAACATCTTCCTCGCTCGTTACATTTGTTTTGAAGAAAACAGCATTCTCCCCTAATTCTTCAGCTAGAAGGGTGCCTCTTTCTTCTGAGAGGTCCAAAATGGCAGCTTTCCCGCCATTTTTCACAATATTTCGGACTGTTGCTTCTCCAAGTCCCGAAGCACCTCCCGTTACCAAAGCAATAGAATCTTGTATTCTCATATTCCTATCCCCTTTCTCATTCTAATAACCTAGTTCCTTCAAAATTTCATTTGTATGTTCCCCGAGACCGGGAGCATTCCGTCTTGTGCTAACAGTTGAATTTGATAGTTTAATAGGATTTCCTATTTGTTTGATTACTCCCACCGCTGGATGTGTGATATCTTCAATCATTTGACGATGTTTAATTTGTGGATGATCTGCGAGTTCTTCTGGAGTTAAGACTGGAGAGATACAGGCATCAATACCCTCAAAAAGCTCGAGCCATTCTGTTAATGTTTTTTGATGGATGGCTGCTTGAACTTCCTGCTTTATTAAGCGCTGCTGTTCTAGGGGTTCATCTAGTTGGTCTATCAGTTCTTCCTTACCGATTACCTTACAAAAGTTCTTCCAAAACTTATATTCAAGTGCCCCAACGGAAATGTACCGATTATCTTTTGTTCTATAAATCTCATAGCATGCTTTTCCACCGTTTAAGGTCAGTTCCCCACGATTTGGCATTTCACCAGTAGTCCAATAGTTTGGCAGAATCGTATGCATCCATGAAAGTGCACCATCCAGCATGGAGATATCCACAAATTGACCTCGGTTCGATTTCTTCGCTTCAATTATAGCGAGTAAGATTCCGACTGCCGCCATTAATGCTCCTCCGCCAATATCACCTATTTGAACAGATGGAATCAGCGGTTTTTCGTTTGGAGCTCCTTGTAAATGCAACAGCCCCGAATAGCTCAAGAAATTCAAATCATGTCCAGCTTCATTTGCATATGGTCCAGATTGACCATAACCGGTTATCGCACAATAAATCAGTTTTGGATTATGTACCTTTAATTTCTCAAACCCGAGCCCTAGCCGATCCATAACCCCAGGTCGGAATGATTCAATCAGGACATCAGCAGTTTTGATTAAAGAAATAAAAGCCTCTATATCCTTTTCGTCTTTAAGGTCAAGGGTTATGCTTCGTTTATTGCGGTTTAGCGAGATAAACATAGCACTCTGATCATCGCTTACCTTTGGTTCGTACCAGCGGGCATAATCCCCGATTTTTGGGTCTTCCACCTTTATCACATCTGCCCCGTAATCAGCAAGTAATAATGTACAATAGGGCCCAGGAAGAAGCCTTGTGAGGTCAAGGACTCGTATACCTTCAAGAGGTAACAAACTATCATCTCCTTTTTATTCAAGTACCTAATAATGATACCGATTACATCTATACTAAATAATAACAATTTTCAAATAATTTTACAAATGACTTATCTTTTTATAAGAAATTTGAGAGATTAAAAAAGAGGTGTCTTTAAAGCTGTTATACAAACAACTTCTAAAGACCACCTCCCTCGTCAATGATTTAATTACTTTTTAAGAATTTTTTCATTATCCCAAGTCTCTGAAGTAATCCCATTATTTCCAAACTTACGCAATTGGACTTTTTGAATTTTCCCTGTAGCGGTCTTTGGCATTTCTTTTACAAACTCAATATAGCGTGGAACCATGAATTTCGCCATATTAGACACGCAATATTGATAGAGTTCATCTGCTATTACTTGCATTCCTTCCTTTAAAACTACAACAATCTTCACATCGTCCTCTGAAAGTTCCGACGGGACAGCTATGGCTGCACATTCAAGGACCGCAGGGTGTGCATTTATGATGCTCTCAACTTCAAATGATGATATATTCTCTCCTCTTCTTCGAATCGCATCTTTCTTTCTATCAACAAAGTAATAATATCCTTCTTCATCACGGTAGCCAAAGTCACCAGTATGGAACCAAAGATTTCTAAAAGCTTCTACAGTTTCCTTAGGCATATTATAATATCCTAGTGAAAGTGTATATGGTTTTTTAGAGCGTACAACAAATTCCCCGGCAGTACCCACTGGCACTTCATTATCAAAATCATCAACAAGTTTAAGTTCATAGTTCTCATTTGCTTTTCCACATGAACCTGGTTTAAATTTCCCATATTCAAAACTTGTCAAAAAGGCTGTCTCTGATGCTCCGTAAACTTCAACTACCTTTGCACCAAATCGTTCCTCGAAACGAACAGACAAGGCCGAAGGTCCTATGTAGACTGATCGCAACTTATGGTTCTTATCATTTATATTGGGAGGTTGATTTAATAAAATTGGAATCATAGCGAATATGACGTGACCAACTGTTGCATTAAAATATCTTACATCATCCCAGAATCCACTTGCACTAAACTTTTTCACTATGGATATTTCAGAACCAGCTACTAAAGTGGCCATTAGACCAAGTTGGTGGGCAATCGTGTGAAAAAGCGGAAGTGGTGTATATAAACTATCTTCCGTTTTATAAGCGTTCACCTTCAACCAATCAGTAGCGACTAAAAGGCAATGTCTATGAGTAACTAAAACACCTTTTGAAGGCCCAGTAGTTCCAGATGTAAACATAATAGATTGAATATCTGTATAATGTAATTTAATATCTAATGGGTTACAGTCACCATTGAATAGATCTTCAAAGGAAATTACCGGAAGATTATCACTATTATTTATCTCGCCAACAACAATGATTTTTTCCATTTTTTCAAGACCGTCAAAAACGTTTTTAACTTCCTCAAAATATTTTTCCTCAACGATTATGAATTTTGAATCGGATTGATTCAATTGATATTGAAGTAATTGTTTTTTATGCGCAGTATTAATGGGTACCTCTACTCCACCACATTTTAATATACCAAATGCAGAAAATACAAACTCTTTACTGTTATCCATTAACATTGCCACTTTGTCGCCTTTTACAATTCCAAGGTCTTTTAAAGAGTTGGCAACGCTATTAGTGATTTTGTCAACTTGACTATAGGTAAAGGTCTCATCGCGAAAGCGCAAATAAATTTTATTAGGGTACTGTACAGCTCTTTCTGTTAATAATTCTCCTACTGTTCCTTGGTAATACATAGTATCCTCCTATCTTTCTATGAATTTCTCTTTTTAATTATTACCATGCCTTTTCTAGCAATTCGATGACATCTTCCCTGCCATTTATTTTTCTAGGATTTGTTGCAACAATAAAGTCTTCTAAAGCATCTTTTGCTAATGCATCAAAATCTGTTGTTTCTACAACTGTATCTCGGAGTCTCCAAGGTAAATCTAAGTTTTTAATAAATTCTCTTATAGCAGGAGCCGCTTTGCTTGCAGCAATCTCGTCATTTTCATCATAGTTTGCAGCACCAATCACTCTAGCAATCATTGCTTGTCTCTCTTTTGTTACATCCAAATTATATTCCATAACAGTAGGAAGCATTACACAGGAGGTGACACCATGTGGGACACCACATCTACCTCCTAGTTGATGCCCAATTCCATGGCTTAACCCTAAATTAACATTTGCAAGTCCAGAAATAGATAACCATGCACCCATTTGACAATAGCTTCTAGCATTTAAATCAGTTGGGTCTTCTTTACATTTTGGAAGGTAGGTGGTTAATAATCGTAATGCCTCTTTACCAAGTGCATCCGTAAATGGCATATGATCATTAGAACAAATCGACTCTACCGCATGATCTACAGCTCTAATTCCGGTGGAAAGCCAGAGCCAATCTGGAGTATGAAGTGTCAATACAGGATCATGTATTACTGCAACAGGTGTTAACTGCGGATCAATGGCACCTACCTTAACCTTTGTTACTTCATCCGTCATGCCTGCGATGTGAGTAAATTCTCCAGCTGACAATGTTGTTGTAATCGCAATATGCGGAAGTGGTTTTGATGATAACGGTCTAAAAGTTAACTCACCTGTTTGATAATTAAATTGTATTGGATACTCATTTAACTTTTCGATTGAATGTATTTCTTCAGCTAGCACCATTGCTACACTTTTTGCGGCATCAACAGGGCTTCCTCCTCCAAAACTGATAATGCCATCCGCATTTGTCTTTCTCATATCCTCCGCAATATCCAATACCATTCGTTTAGGGACATGCGCTTTGCATTCCGAATAGACTCCTGCAACATTATCAACACCGATAATATTCTTTAACCTTTCAACAAGTGGAGTTTTATTTGCTAGTGTGTTCCCCGTAATAATATACGGGTTCTTTATTCCATTTATTGCAAGAAGTTGAGGCAGTTGTTCTACAGAATTTTCTCCAAAGACCACATTGTTCATTGGCAGTAATAAGAAATTACCTTGTAATGTTTTTTCTAGAACTTTCTCCAATATGTTGCCTCCTCAAATTGAATATTGTTATTTTTTAGCGAATTTTCTATTTTGCAGCTGTTAACCTATCTAATTCTTCAATCAAAATAGGCATACCTTCTTTAAATGTACCCATTCCTACTTCAGCCGCTAATTGATAGACCTCTAGAATTTCCTCTTTTGTTGCCCCATATTTTAATGCATTTTGAACATGAACTCTTAACCCAGGTGTATATAAATGCGTAGCAGATGCATCCCCTGCAATATAAATGAATTCTTTTTGTTTTGGTGTTAATGGACCTTTTTTCCACGGAATTGTAGAGAATTTAATATAAACTTCAAAGAATTCGTCATCTAGTAGAAGCAGACCATCCCAAAAGGCATTCCAATAGCCACGTCCTTTAATAAATTCCTCTTTAAGTTTACTCTTACGTTCATTAAGTTCTGTATCGATAACTTCATTCTTATTAATCTCTTCAATAAGAAGAGGGAGACCTTCAAGAAAAGTATGCATCCCTATTACACTTATAAGCTGAAACACTTCCAAAATTTCTTCTTTTGTAGCTCCAAATTGCATGGCCTTTTGAACGTGAGTTTTAATTGCTGCTGTGTATAAGTGTGAAGCATTAGCATAAACAGATAAATAGCAAAGCTCTTTCGTTTTAGGATCTAGTGCACCTTTCTTCCATGGGACTGATGTAAATTGTAAGAAAGCTTCAAAAAACTCTGGGTCTTGATCTAATAAACCATCTAATGAATCATCCCAATATCCACGAACTGATTTAAATTTCTCTTTTAACTCTGATTTTAGCATTTAAAACTCCTCCAATTTCAAAATAGAATAATTATTCCTAATATTTAATTTTCCTTTCTTTTACATCATAAGTAATTGGTTTTGTAATCGGTACGATATTGCCATCTTTTGCCTCTGTAATATAGATGGTTGTATTACCGTAATGGCTGTCAGAAGTATAGGTTATTGCTGGATAAAGTGAACCTTCCCAATTATCAAGGGTTTCAAGTTGTTTTTTCAAATTATCACGAGTTAATTCATCACCACTACGCTTCGCAGCTTCAACAAAAATTTGTCCCATTGCCCATCCCCACATAGCAAATCCACTTGTTGACGACTTCGGAAAATCTTTCTTATATTGATCTACAAAAGTTTTCATGTCAGGGTCTTCTGAAACTGCAGGAGTAGGAATAGAAGTGGTGCTAATTGTTCCCGTCCAAACATCTTCACCCACAAGATTAAATAAGTTAGGATCATCTCCGCCCGTTGAAGAAGCAGCATAAAGTACATCTTTTAAACCCATTTTATGCAATTCCTTTTTTAAATTTGCGGTAGTACTTGGTCCAGAACCCATTACAACTGCGTCAGGATTAGATTCTTTTACTTTCTGAGCAATCCCGCTAAAATCTGTATCTGTTGGAAGGTGAGGTCCTTCTCCTACCACTTCAACATCAGGATAACGTTCTAAAGCTCGTTCAATGCCATCCAATGTTTCTTTACCTGCGTCATTATTTAAATAAGAGACAAAGATTTTCTTTACTCCTTTTTCCTTAATTAAATAGTCGACGAGGATATCGATTTCGACTGTATAATTCACTACGTTACCAAAGATATTTGGATTAGTAGGATTGAATAATACTTTTGATCCTGAAGTTACTCCTATTAGTGGAAGATTTCGTTGCTTTAAGTAAGGAACAATCGCCATCGTTTGGATAGTCCCCACATTTCCAACTAATGCGAATACCTTATCATTTTCTTCCAAGCGCTTCGCATTCTGAACGGTTGTTTTTGCCTCAAACTTATCATCATAAGCAATTAACTTAATTTTCTTACCGTTTACGCCCCCCTCTTCGTTTACGTAATTGAAGTAGGATTGCAACCCTTGTCTAACAGCGTCATAAACACCATAAGCCCCAGATTGAGCTCCAATCTGACCTACGATTATTTCTTTTTCTGAAACCCCCTGGCTGGTATTTACAGAGGAACTTGACCCTTGACTCCCTCCAGCTCCACATGCAGTTAAGAGAAGAAGAGTTACAATTAGTAACCAAACAATATTTTTCTTAATCATTCATGATCCTCCTCTATTCATTTTGGATTAGGAAGTAAAATTTCTTTGAAGAACACAACATTTGAAGCGCTTTCAGGAAACTTTATTACTGTGGATGTAATTCGTATGGTGGATTTATTACTAATTCAAAGAGGTGAAATTTTTAACTTATTTGGGTTATCGTGATGAAAGGAAATACTAAGTAGAAATACTAGTAGAACTAAAACCCTCCTTTTTAAATCACCGTTCAATTTTTGATGCGTGATTTTTTTTCTTAACATGAGGTTAGTATAATTCATCTAGTATCTTCTGGTCAATTATTTTTTAGAAAATTTAAACTATTATAAAAAATAGTTTCCTTATTATTTTCTTGCAATAGAATCTAGTGAAGTTTCATTAATTTATCTGCAAAATTATGAGGGGATATTTAAAATGATTTTTCCAAATTGTTTTCCATCGTACATTCTTTTATGTGCTAAATCAACCTCTTCTAAGGGGTAAACGATATCTAGTGAAGGTTTTAAATTGTTACACTCATATAACTTTAACATTGCGGCAAATTCTCCAGGATTCCCCATCATGGTGCCCATAATCGTTAGCTGTTTCATAAATATACGTGGCATAACAAGATTACTTACCGGACCTAATGTTGCTCCCAAAGAAACAATTCTGCTGCCAGGATTAGCAAGACTAATTAATTCATTAAATGTCTCTCCTCCAATGCTATCAACAGATAGATCAGCCCCACCAGACATTACTTTCAATTTTTTCACCCAGTCTTCAGAACGATAGTTTATCCCTCCGGCCGCACCGAGCTTTATAGCTTTTTCTAGCTTTTCGTCACTGCTAGAAGTAACAAATACATTCGCACCCTTTGCCACAGCAATTTGCAATGCAAAAGTTGCCACGCCACCCCCAATACCCGGAATTATAACACTATCACCTTTCTTAACTTTCCCTTTAGAAACTATTGCGCGATAGGCCGTTATCCCTGCCAAGGGGATAGCTGCAGTCTCTTCCCAGGATAAATTTCTAGGTTTTGGAAAGACATTTTCTGATGGTATTTTAATATATTGAGAGTAAGTTCCATCCAATGGCAAACCTAAAACTGAAAATGATGGACCATGGACAACAGGATTGTCTCCCCAATTGATTGTTGGGTTAATGACTACTTCGTCTCCTAAATTAAATCCTTTAACTTCCTCCCCTAATTCCACAATGATTCCAGCCCCATCTGATCCGATAATCGAAGGAACTTGAATGTTTGGGTAAAGCCCTAGTCGTATAAATACATCACGCCTGTTTATAGCTGCTGTAATTAAGCGAATTAGAACTTCATTTGGACCTGGTTTTGGTACTTCAATATCTTCATAAAACAGCTCAGCCATTTTTGTACCTGGTTTAACTTTATCCTTTAAGATCATTGCTTTCATGTTCGTTCCTCCTTCCATCGTTAATCTAATTCTCCAAGTTTAGGAGAACATTATTCTACAAAATGTTCTCTATCTTTCTGTAATTTTTTCACTTCAAATTTTGCTTTCACTTTAACCTCACCATCTTCGTTACTTGCAGTTGCTTCACAGATCCATCTGTCCTCTGCTTCATCTATAATACAGCCCTTAACCGTAATTTTTTCACCTGGTCTGGTTATCGATTGAAAACGGACCCAAAATTTTGCAAGTTCATTTGATGAAAACCAGTTTCCAATTGCTTGACCAATAAACCCCATAACCATCATTCCATGTGCAATTACATCACCAAATCCAGCTTTTTCTGCATATGGAACAACTGTGTGCAGCGGATGGAAATCTCCAGATGCGCCCGCATATCTAACAAGCTGCGTGTGTGAAATTTCTTTTTTTTCAAGAGGTATAAATTGATATCCCACTCTCATAAACATCAAACCTCCTAATTCATTTCGATTATGGTGGTTCTGCTAATTAACACCAGTTCACCATTTTGATTAGTAAATTCTCGTTTAACAACAATAAAGTTCTTCTTGCTTTTTATATAATGATCTTCAACAATTCCTTTTACCGTCAATTCATCGCCTGGTACTATTTCACCTAAATACTCATACTCTTGTTCACCGTGTAATAGTTTATCTTCTTTCAAACCCAGTTGTTTTGGAA
Organism: Bacillus sp. EB106-08-02-XG196; assembly: GCF_013396335.1. Lineage (GTDB taxonomy): Bacteria > Bacillota > Bacilli > Bacillales > Cytobacillaceae > Neobacillus. The sequence continues at coordinate 44,706 of NZ_JABWSY010000018.1, read as the reverse complement.
TAGGGTTTTGACTTAATCTAAATTCAATGACGGTAGGAAATGTAGGTTGAATTCTTTCTCCTTGTATAAAGTCATTTTGATTGTCGTCAATTGCTAATGCAAGTTCTCTAATTTTCCCCTTTTCAATTGGGAATGAATAAGGCTCTAGTTCACGACCGATTAAATTTGTTGACATAATCCACCCTTCCTCTACCTAATAACACCCTATATAGGTGCTTTATAATAGTATTCTAAGAATATAATCAGCATGGATGTTGGCTATTTCTTCCGGCTTCATTTTACCGTCAGGTTTATACCATGATTGAATCGAATTCAGAGCTCCTAGAATTATCAACCTTGTCATTTTAACGTCAACTTTTTGAAATACACCATTATTAATACCTTCTAGGATTAACTCATCGAAAATATGATTATACTCATCACGCTTTGCTAGAATTTTTTCCAAAAACTCACTTGAAAATGTTTGATCCAGCTTACCTGCAACATTAAACATTGCTTTTTCATTAATTTCAAAAATGATATAATCAATAATTACTTTTCTCATTTTCTCTATAGGTGTAAGATCACTATTTTTAACCTCTTTTATTTTTTCAATGCTCGGATCTAATATCATTAAGTGACATTCAAACAATAATTCTTCTTTATTTTTGAAATAATAATACATAGACCCTTTTGTCATTAAGAGCTGCGAGGCAATTTCCTCCATTGTTGTCTTTTCATAGCCTTTTTCTGATATTATCGATGAAGCTGACCTTAATATTTCATTTTTCTTTTTGGCCATTTTTTTCTGCCGTAGACTTGTACCCATACCTATCTCTCCTTTGTTCTTGAAACCATTAAAATAATAATCGAAATACCTATTAAGTAATTCTCCTATTATTTAGTATAATATAAAAATAATAATACCGTCATGCAGTCCCTAAATAAGATTCCTTTACTTTTGGATTTGAAGCAATTTCATGGGAAACTCCCTCTAGGGTAATTCTTCCATTTTCAAGAACATAAGAATAATGTGATATGGACATCGCCATATTAGCATTTTGTTCAACCAGCAATATCGATTTTCCCTCATTATTAATTTCTTTAATAATTTTGAAGATTTCTTTTACTAGTATTGGAGCTAGACCCAGGGAGGGTTCATCTAAAAGTAGAACAGATGGATTTCCCATTAGTGCCCTGCCAATAGCCAGCATCTGTTGTTCTCCACCACTTAAGGTCCCACCTTTTTGATGTAGCCGGTCTTTTAATCGTGGGAAATAGGAAAATACACGTTCATAATCTTTTTTAAAATTCCCCTTATCTTTTCGATGAAAGGTCCCTATTTTTAAATTTTCTTCAACCGTGAAATCAGGAAATATTCGACGGTTTTCAGGGCAATGTATTATTCCAATCCGCACAATTTCACTTGCAGATTTTTTTAATAAATTGACCTTATCCATTTCATACTCTCCCTTCGTTACAGGGATCAGTCGTGAAATAGCCTTTAGTGCTGTCGACTTCCCAGCCCCATTTGCCCCTAGGAGGGAGACGATCTTTCCAGGAGGAATCGTAATATTCACTCCTTTTAATGCATGAACGGGTCCATAGTGGACATGTATATCTTTTAGCTCAAGCATGTGTTTTAACCTCCCCTAAATAGGCTTCTATTACTTTTGGATTTTGAATGATTTCGTTAGGAAGTCCTTCAGCAATTTTTTCTCCAAAATTAACAACAGTAATATAGTCAGATACTTTCATGACTAATGACATATCGTGTTCAATTAGCATCACTGTATAATTCATTTTTTCCTTCAAAAACAAGATAAGTTCACTTATTTTTTCTGTTTCGTAAGGATTCATACCTGCAACAGGTTCATCAAGCAAAATGATTTTTGGTTCCGTTATGATGGCTCTTCCGATATCGACCATCTTTTGGAATCCAAACGAAAGATTCTCCAATTTTTCGTCTGCCAAATGGGAAATACCAAGAAGATTCATAATTTCATTTGCTTTTTCAATCGCTTCTTTTTCTGAATGCCTTATTGACTTCAAATTAAACGCCAGGGCAAAGATGTTTTTATTTAGCAGAGGATGAAGTCCTGTTAACAAATTTTCAAGAACTGTCATTCTTGGGAATAACTCGACATTTTGGAAACTTCTTGTTATTCCTAAGGGTGCCATTTTATGTGGTTTCTCTGAAAGAATAGAATTGCCGTTGAATATTATTTCTCCAGATGCTGGTTTATAAAATCTGCTGATACAATTAAAAATGGTTGTCTTTCCTGCACCATTTGGACCAATTATCGAATATATAGTCTTTTCCGGTACCTGAAAAGATAGATTATTGATTGCTGTTAAGCCCCCAAAACGGACTGTAACATTTTGAAATTCCAGCATTGTCACACCACCTCATTTTTGATTTCAGGTGTTTTTGATTGGACTTTATTTTTTTTGAAATGAAGAAAGGATACCAGACCATTAGGCTTAAACATCATTACTAATACAACGGCAATACCAATAACAATATTGGTTATTCCAATATATGAATCTGAAAAATGAGGTAATATAGAAAACAGAATGGCACCTATGACAGCTCCAAATATAGAACCTAGTCCGCCTACAACAATCATGGCTAAAAGTAGGAATGAAGTCAAAATCGAAAAATCGTCAGGGCTTACAAAACCATACCAGTATCCGTTCATGCCACCGGCAATTCCAGCAAAAAAAGCACTGATTGTAAACATAATGGTTTTATAAAAAGCTAGATTCACCCCAATGGACTGGGCTGCAACCTCACTATCCCTAATCGCAATAAATGCCCTCCCCATTCGACTGTATAGGATATTTTTCATTAGCCATATGCATAAAACAGAGATAAAGCCTAAAGAATAAAAGAAAAGAAGTTCATTTTGCATGAAAGGGGGTCTTGAGACCATTAATCCAGTATATCCACCAGTTAATTCCTCCCAGTTTAAAGCTATTTCCGGAATAGATAATCCAAAGCCCAATGTTGCAACAGCTAAAAAGTGACCACGGAGACGAACAGCAGGCAAACCAATTAAGAAACCAACGATTGCTGTTATTCCGCCTGCTATGAGTAAAATAAGAATAAATGGTAGATTTATGGTATTAGCTAGAATAGCCACTCCATAGGCTCCGATTGTTAAAAAACCTGCATGTCCAACCGAAATTTGACCACCGAATCCAATTAATAGATTTAAGGCATTCGCTGTTACAATAAACGTACATGCTGTAATAAAGATAGTTAGAAAGTAATTTGATTGTCCTACTAAAAATGGAAAAATAATAATTACAACTAACGCAATAAGCCAAGGCCATTTATTTCCTATTCTTTTCAAAGATCACACCTTCTTTACAGTTTGTTTTCCACCAAATATACCCTGAGGGCGAATGTATAAAATGATAATGATGAGGAGGAAGGTGTAAACAATCTTCATTTCTGGAGAATAGTAGTAGCTGACTACATTTCCGAATACTCCGACAATTAACCCCCCAATGATAACCCCTGGCATGAAAATAAAACCTCCTAATACAGCTGATGCAAAGGCCATAATCAGGATTTCAAACATCATTGTTGGACTTAAGAAGGTTAACGGGGCAGTCATCATTCCTGCTACACCGCCTAAAACTGTTCCGATAGCCCATGTAGACATAAACACAAGCGGCACTTTTATTCCCATTAATCTTGATGCAGTTAAGTCTTGTGCAGAGGCTCTCATTGCAAGACCAATTTTAGTAAAATTAAATAAAACATATAAAACTCCCATCAAAAGCAGGGTAGAAACAATGATAAATATGTCATTTCTTGTAATTAGCACAGACCCAAGCGAGATTACCTCATCACTAAATGGCGTAGGAAAACTTTCGGGTTGATGTCCCCATAGTAACCCTGCAACCCCATTGATAATGAGAAAAAGGCCGAGAGTGATTACTATTTGATTTAAATGATCGGCAGATTGAACGCGATTCATAAAAACCGCATAAATTACTGCTCCTAAAAGGAGGGAGATTATCAATGCTCCAATGAATGATGTAAAATAGGAGAAGTTATACTTAGTAAGAAGGCCAAAGCTTATAAATGTAGTCAGCATAGCCATTTCTCCTTGAGCAAAATTAACAACCATTGTGGTTTTATATATTAAAACTAAACCAAGAGCAGCGAGTCCATAGATACAACCCATTATTAATCCACTCATAATAATTTGCATTCTAATCTCTCCTAAAAAATAAAATGAGAAGTGCTAATTAATCAATGTAATTGTACGATTCCTTTTGAAGTCACCCTGATTTTGCCGTCTTTTTCGCAATCCCATGACCTTAATAAAGAACCCTTCACATTATGCTCTCGCAAAGAAGTTTTTAATATTTTACCTGTAGGTGTTCTCGGTAATTTATCATAGATTTCTATATATCTTGGTACCATGATATGGCCTAAACTTTGAAAACAATATTCCACTATATCTTCGCATGATAGATTAGACCCATTTTTCAATACAATGCATGCTTTAATATCATCTTCACCTATTGGCGATGGAACTGCAATAACCGCAGACTCAGTAATATCTTGGTGATTATTTAACATGCTTTCCATTTCAAAAGATGAAATATTTTCACCCTTTTTGCGAATGGCATCTTTTATTCTATCGAGGAAATATAAATTCCCTCCTTCATCCTGGTAGAATCGATCCCCCGTATGGAACCACAAATTTTGCCATGCTTCGACTGTTTTATCTGGTTTATTATAATAGCCCTTCATGACGATGTGGGGAAGCTTTGGTCGAACTAACAGCTCTCCTGCTTGCCCTGGTTCAAAAGGATGGTCATACTCATCGACAATTAATATATCAACAAATTCATCCAAAGGTTTTCCACATGAGCCCGGGCAATCTTCATCCATTTCTGTTGCGGTTACTGCATTCCATTCCGTTGAGCCATATGCTTCAACTAGCTTTAATCCAAATCGCTGCTGAATTTCTATATATTTTTCTTTTGGAGCAGGTATTGCATAAACTGCCCGTACTGGATTATCCGCATCATTTTCACTAGGTGGCTGATTGTAAAGCATTGTCATAATTCCGCCAACTGCAGGAAATAATGTAACTTCGTGTTCACGTATATCATTCCAAAATTGGGAAGCACTAAAGTGATTTTTCAATACCATTTTTGCTCCTGAAATGATACAACCAAGGGTTATAAATCTTGCAGCAACGTGATAGAAAGGTAGAAAATTCAGTGAAATATCTTCAGACGTATATCTCATGATATCGGCCTGAAACAATCCCATAAAATACAAATGGTGGTTAGAAATTAACACACCCTTTGAGGGCCCTGTGGTTCCAGAGGTATAAATAATGCAAGCCGAATCATAATGGTTGACTGGGTTTGTATTAATTTCTTTGTTTAACTCTATTAATAAATTTGGTTGATAAACCAATAATTCATCCCAGTTGTAGGTTTTCCAGAGGTTGTTCACTGTAAATTGTTCATTTCCATGAAATATTACTGTTTGTATTTTTGTTATACCATTTGCAATCTTTTGAAATTCATCATAAAACTCTTCATTGAGAAAAAGGAATTCAGCATCTGAATCATTAATTAAATATAATAGTGTGTCACCTTTATAGATAGTATTTATAGGAATCTCAATCGCCCCTATTTTTGCGAGTGCAAACCATAAATACAAATTGTCACGACATGTTGGCATTAGAACCCCAACATGTGAGCCTTTCCTAATCCCTATTCTTAATAAATGTGAAGCCAACAGATCTACATTTTGTTTCATAGTTTGATATGAAATCTCTTCTTTACCTTCTATTAAATCAAGAAAAAAGGGACTACTTCCTCTTTTTTCTGCACAAGACTCCAACAAATTAATCAAAACCCGCTCCTGATAAGGAGTAGATTCAGCATAAGTGTGTAGCATTAGAACCCTCCTAAAGCTTAAGATTAAATAATAATACCTTTACGAACTAATTCTGCTATTTCCTTTTCTGAGAAATTATGTTCCTTAAGGACTATTTCTGTATGAGACCCTTGTTTTGGCGGTGAGAAATATTTTTTTGTACTATTCTCATTATTGGACCTTTGTAAACCATACTTTATTGGCAATCGCATTTTCGGAAAAGTACCTGGTCCTTTATCATCCAAAGAAATATATTCCACCAGATTTCGATTTTGAAAGTGAAGATCATTTAAAGCTTCCTCTGTATTTAATACAGGGGTTACACAACAATCAACCTTGTCAAACAAAGAAATCCAATTTGTCAGTGTTTTTGTTTTTATTTTGTTTTTAAGCTCAACATAATTAGCATTTTCATCATTTGCACTAGAAAAGGCTTCATACCTTAATTCTGGCATTTCCAAAGTATTGCAAATTTGTTCCCAAAATTTATCCTCCACTGCACCAAAAGATAAGTAACGATTGTCTGCAGTTTCATATATATGGTAACAAAGGACTCCGCCACTCAATAGCTCTGATCCTTTTTTGCTTATTCTTCCAGTAGCCAGATAATCAATGTAAGGGTTCAGCATCCAACTGGAAATGACGTCATACATAGAAACATCTATGTATTGTCCTTCTCCTGTCATTTGCCTGTGATATAGAGAAGATACAATTCCCAGTATGGCAGACATTCCTGAACCTAAATCTGCAAATTGAGTTCCCGGTATGGCTGGTGAAGAGCTTTCCTGATTTCCATTGACATCAAGAAATCCAGATAAACTAAGAAAATTGATGTCATGACCAGCCATTTTTGACCTTTCCCCTTGTTGGCCAAATGCAGAAATAGAACAATAAATAATATCTGGTTTTATCTCTTTAATTGTAGAATAATCGATCCCTAATTTCCCAACCGTCCCAGGACGGAATCCTTCAATGATAATATCCGCCTTTTCGACCAATCGAAAAAATATTTCCTTTCCTTCTTTTGTTTTCAAATCAAGTGCTACACTTTTTTTATTGTAATTAGTAGTGAAAAAATAACTGCTGAATTCTGGAGCGTTTTTAAGTGAGGGGCCTATTTCACGCAGATAATCACCCGCGCCTGTATCCTCAATTTTAATAACCTCGGCCCCAAGTTCGGCAAAGTATTGTGTCGCATATGCTCCTGGTAACAATCGTGTTAAATCAAGTATTTTAATACCTTCAAATGAAATCACAGTTTTATCCCTTCTTTTTATCTGCCATTGAATTGTGGTTTTCTTTTCTCCAGGAATGCCTGCATACCCTCTTTTTGGTCTTCAGAGCTAAAAAGAAGTGCAAATTCCTGAAGTACATATTGAATTCCTTTATCAAAATCCATTTCAGATGCAACATTGACAGATCTTTTTATAGCTGCCAAAGATAATGGACTTTTTTCAGCTAGTTCATTTGCAAAAGCTAATGCTTCATTGAATGCTTCACCATTCTCTACTATTCGGTTTGATAACCCCCATTCATGTGCTGTCTCTGCATCAATTAATTTTCCTGTCATAAGGATTTCTTTTGCTCTAGCTCTCCCAAGCCACCGTGTCAGCCTAATCGTTGCTCCAGCACCTGGAATGACACCAATATTTACCTCTGCTAAACCGAATTTTGCCGTTCTATCAGTAATAACAAAATCACAAGCAAGGGTTAACTCAGTCCCACCAGCAGGAGCATATCCGTGTACCGCTGCAATCACTGGTTTTCCTATTGATTCAATTTTCTTAAACATTGATATCCATTCTTGTGTTTTTTCTCTTACTGCTAATGATGTATCATTTGACATTTCATCAATGTCTGCGCCAGCACTAAAAGCTTTTTCCCCTGCACCTCTAAAAATAATGGCTCTAACTTCGGGATCGTTTTCTGCATCTTCAAGTGCAGCAGTTATTTCTCTAATCATCCCCATATTCATGGCATTATTTAACTTTGGGCGATTTAACGTAATAATGCCTGATTTCTCAATCTTATCGTATAAAATATATTCATAATCCATATTGTTCTTCTCCTTTTAGCGCATTAACAAAAGTGTAGGCGAATTAATAATTCTTTTTATCGACTTAATAAATAATCCTGCGGCTTCACCATCAATCATTTGATGATCAACAGTTAAACTATAAGGGCAACACCGGCCAACCACAACTTCATCCTTATCATTAACAATAGGCTGTTTCGTGACCGCACCTATCCCCAAAATTCCAAGCTCTTTTCTGTTTAAGATCGGCGTCCCAAATTCCCCGCCATAACTTCCTACGTTCGTAAGTGTAAATGTACTTCCAGATAAATCCTCCGTTGTTAATTTGTGATTTCTTGCATTTTCGGCGATCTCTAATAATTCTTTGTGGATGAGAAGTAAACTTTTTTTGTTTGCATCTTTAATAGAAGGAACCAGTAAGCCTTTCTCTGTAGAAACTGCCACTCCAATGTTTATGTTGTTCCAAATAATAAACTCATCATTCTCAACGGTACCATTCAAGTGTCTGTGTTCCTCTAAGGCTAGTGCAGCAACTTTAATAAAAATAGCTGCCCACGATGGTTTTAGTGATTCCGCTAGTAGGTCCTCTTTCATCTGCTGGAAGTATGGCCACATTTTATCAAGTGAAATAGATCCCATTAATGTCATTTGAGCTGATTGCTGAAGACTTTCTGACATATTACGCGCAATTGCTTTTCGAATAGGGGGTAATTTTTCCCTTAAATAAATAGTCCTTTCATGCGGTGCATTTTCTATTTCTGGAATGGATTCAGCAATATTAACTTTTTTGTTTTTACTTGCTTCAAATACATCCCTTGATATAATAGCTCCATTCGGCCCTGTTCCGGAAACCGTTTCAAGTTTAATACCTAGTTCGCGTGCAATTCTTTTTGCAGCTGGCGATCCTATGATTCTATTAGATTTTTCAGGTTTAACATGAATAATTTGAGAAGTCATTTTTTTCCTTCTAGCAGCAGGAGATAAATGTTCATTAGGAGTATGAGCCGTTACTACTTCAGGATTTTTGATTTCTATAGGTTGTTCGCTAACAGGGGGTAATTCTTTTTTATTGTTTTGCTCTTCTATAACATTCTCAGCAATAATGTATCCAATAGTATCCGTCATATTTGCTGTTTCACCTGGTTGCAACATTATTTTTAACATCCCTGAAGCGGGGGATAGGATATCAGTATTTACTTTTTCTGTCTCTACCGTGGCAATTATTTCATTCTTTTCGATAAACGCCCCTTCTTCTTTCTCCCAAGCTGTTAATACAACTTCGCCATCTTCTACACCGATTTTTGGAATTGTAATCTCAATCATGATTTATTCTCCCTTCATCACTTGCTCCACAGCGGAAATTAGCTTCGCTTCAGATGGTAAAATAAAATCTTCTCCGCGGCCAACTGGAAGAGGGACAAATTTTGATGTTACTCGTTTGATAGGAGCATCTAAATAATATAGAGCATGTTCTGAAATGAGTGCAGCAATTTCAGAACCGAATCCAAATGGAGCAGGGGCTTCGTGAACAATCACTAGTCTGGATGTCTTTTTCAAAGATTGAATAATCATCTCTGAGTCAAGCGGCATCACTGTACGCGGGTCGATGATTTCAATATCAATCCCTTTTCCTTCAAGTTTTACTGCTGCCTTTTTTGCCAAATGAACCATTGATCCTAGGGCAACAACCGTTACATCCGAACCTTCTTTAACAATCTTTCCCTTTCCGATTGGAACAAGGAATTCTTCATCTGGGATTTCTTCCTTTAGGCTCATTAGTGATTTTTGCTCGAGAAAAATGACAGGATCGGGATCACGAATTGCACTTTTTAATAGCCCTTTTACATCATAGGCGTTAGAAGGGTAAACAACTTTTAGACCAGGTACGTGACCGAACATACTTTCAAGTGACTGGGAATGATGCATTCCTGTTCTGAATCCACCTCCTGCGAGTGTTCGAACCACTAGTGGAATATTCACTTGACCTCCGTACATATATCTCATTTTGGCAGCATGGTTCATAAGTTGATCCATGGCTAGATAGATGAAATCCATAAACATAATTTCAATAACTGGACGAAGACCTACTGCCGCTGCCCCGACGCCTAAACCAGCTATTGCCTCTTCACTAACAGGTGTATCCTTAACACGTCGTTCTCCATATTTCTCCAATAGCCCTCTTGTAAGACCAAAGGATCCTCCCGTGTCAGCTACATCTTCACCAATAATAAACACCTTTTCGTCTCTACCCATTTCTTCATCTAAAGCCTGGGTTATAGCCCATCTATAATTTATTTTTGTCATTTTCATTCTCCCTTAAAATAATGAATCATCAGCATAAACATTTCTTAACAAAAATTCTTCAACAGGGAATGGGCTTGCTTTTGCAAATGCAATTGCCTCATTTATTTTTAGTTTTATATCATTTTTTCCTTTTTCCAAATCCTCTTTTGTTGTTATTTTTGCGGAAAGGATTTCTTCTTCTATCTTTTTAAGTGGATCACGTTTTATCCAACTTTCAATTTCTTCTTTTGTTCGATAAACCTGAGGGTCACCTTCATAATGGCCACGCCATCGATACGTCTTAAATTCTATTAAGCTAGGCCCTTCTCCCTTTCTAGCTTGACCAATTGCTAATTCAAGATGGCTATGTACAGCTTCAACATCATAGCCGTCGACCGTATATCCAGGTATTCCATAGGCTTCAGCCTTTTTACCAATTTCTTGCTGCTTCATCCCCTTTGAAATCGGACTTAATTCCGCATACAAATTGTTTTCACAAATAAACACGATTGGAAGATTCCAAGTAGCTGCAAAATTTAAACTTTCATGAAATGCCCCTTGTGGCACAGATCCATCTCCAAAGCTGCAAATCGTAATATTATTTGAGCTTTCATAGTATTGCTTAAATGCTGTCCCAAGAGATATTGGCATCCCAGCACCTAAAATGCCTGTTGAACCAATTAGACCTTTAGAAAAATCAGCAAGATGAGCTTCTCCACCAACACCGCCGCATAATCCATCTTTTCTTCCCATTATTTCTGCTAATAGTTTTCCAGGATCGACCCCTCTAGCTAAGAAATAGGACTTTGATCGATGATAAGGAATGATATAATCTTTTTCAGTGAGTAAGGTGCATAGTACAGAACCTACAAGTTCTTGACCAACTCCTGAGTGGAGCCATCCATCTATTTCGCCTTTACTAAACAAATCAATCGTGGCTTCTTCAAAAGTTCTTGTTAAAAAGGCATTATTATATATCTCGAGCAACCGCTCTTTTGATAACGTTTTCATTTTAATCAAGAGTTTCCCACCTTTAACATCCCATTTTTCTGGCAATAAAAAGCTTTTGAACCTCGCTTGTACCTTCTCCAATTTCCATCATCTTAACATCTGCATAAAAACGCGAAATTGGATATTCAAGAGTAAAGCCATATCCACCATGAATTTGAAAAGATTCATCTACTACTTCTACCGCAACCTTACTAGCAAATAGCTTTGCCATTGAAGCCATCTCTTCTACGTTACTTTGCTTTTGGTCTCGGGCACATGCTGCCATGTAAGTTAATGACCTAGCTGCATTGACCTTTGTTTTCATTTCAGCTAATTTAAATTGAATTGCTTGGAGTTTGGAAATAGGCATTCCGAATTGCACACGTGTTTTAGCATGATCTAATGCCATATTTAAGGCTCCCTCAGCCATTCCAACACTACAAGCGGCAAAAGCAAGACGACCAACATCCATTCCAGTAAGCACGTGACGAAGTCCTTTTCCCTCCTCACCGAGCATGTTTTCTAATGGAATTTCACAATTTTCAAAGAATATCTCCCTTGTATCACCATGTTTCCAACCTATTTTCTCAATTTGTTTTCCAACAATTAAACCTTTAGAATTTCTTGGAACGATAAATGTACTAAACTTCTTTCTGCCATTTTCTTCACCGGTAGCGGCTAATACAATCATTCCATCACTAAGTTTTGTACCTGAGTTTGAGATAAAGGTTTTTGATCCATTTAGAATCCATTTATCACCTTGTATTTTTGCAGTCGTTGATGCGGAAGCAAGATCCGAACCTGCTCCTGGTTCAGTCATTGCTATGGATCCAATAACCTGTCCTGAGGTTAGTCGAGGCAGCCATTCAGATTTCTGTTTTTCGCTGGCAAAACGAGAATAGACTTCAATTACTAAATTTTGAACTTGTAAGATAAGTGGAATAGTTGAATCATATTTTGCCATTTCTTCGAGAGCTAGAACATATGATACTGTGCTAACTTTGTTACCGCCATATTCTTCTGGTGCAAAGAAACCAGCAAATCCCATATCAATTAACTGTTTTAGGATTTCATAGGGAAACTCACCTTTTTTAAAAAGTTCTCCGACCTGAGGAGCAATTACTTCCCTGCCAAATTCATCTGCCGTTTGTTTAATCAGTTTTTCTTCCATTGAAAATTCAAAATTCAATTTATTCCCTCCTAATTAAATTAATTAAATATTTTCAAAATTCATATTACAACATCTTTCAATTTTTGTCTATGAATTTATTTTTTGAACGCCTGTTGATTTTTTTGAAAATTCAGTGTTACAATTTAGATAATATACTGGTGAATAATGGTTACATTTTCTAATAGAAAGGTAGATGGGTTATGAGTGAGAAAAATCTTGATACGGTTATAATTGGGTCTGGACCTGGAGGCTATGTAGCAGCTATTAGAGCTGCGCAGCTTGGACAGCATGTAACAATTATTGAGAAAGACAAATTAGGTGGGACATGCCTAAATTCCGGTTGTATTCCATCAAAGTCATTGATTACAATTGCAAAGAAATGGGCTGACTACAAAAAGCATCAACAAATTTTTAATAGTCTAGACGATTCAAACAAGATTAATATAGAAGAGCTTCAAAAATATAAAAACAAAACCATTACGAAACTTCAAAGAGGAATCTCACATCTCCTTGAAAAAAACAGGATTAACATCATAAATGGTGAGGCAATGTTTACTAGCGATTCCTCCTTATCAGTCAATGAAAATGGTGTTACATCGACTTATACTTTTAATCATTGCATTATTGCCACTGGATCTGAACCTAGGGAGCTACCGAACTTCCCTTGGGGGAATAAAATTCTTTCCTCCTCGCATGTACTAAATTTACATTCTCTCCCAGAGGAAATTGTAATACTTGGTGGTGGATATATTGGCATTGAACTTGGTTGTGCTTATGCTAATTTAGGTGTAAAGGTTACAATCATCGAGGAACAGGAGGATATCCTCCTGTTAGCAGACTCAGATATTAGAAAAGTATTGAAACAACAGTTAAAGAAAAAGAATATTAAACTATTAACAAGTGCAATTGCAACGGAATATCTGGAGGAAGGACAAAAGGTAACAATCAAAGTGCAAACCAAGGATAGTACCTTACAGATAAATGCAGATTATCTGATAGTTTCAGCTGGAAGAATTCCTTGCACATATTCACTTGGACTCCATAATACTAATATTGATTTAACTGAGAATGGTTTTATTGATGTGAATCCTTCCATGAAAACCAGTATACCTTCCATCTTTGCTATTGGGGATGTTGTAAAGGGTCCAGCTCTTGCACATAAAGCTTCCTATGAAGGAAAATTAGCTGCAGAAGTAATTAGTGGTCATCATTATTCAGTTGACTATAAAGCAATCCCTCTAATTATCTTTTCAGACCCTGAAATTGCATTGACTGGACAAACTGAAAGCAATGACACCACACAAGAATATACCTTCCCAATGGGAGCAAATGGTCGTGCCCTAACTTTAAATCAACCAGAAGGCTTCATTAAAATGTTTTGCCATAATGAAACTAGACAAATAAAAGGGGCCGCTATTATTGCGCCAAACGCATCAGAAATTATTTCTGAAATAACGGTTGCAATTGAAGCAGGCTGGACTGTGGATGACTTATCTTTGGTCATCCATCCTCATCCAACTATTAGCGAAGCGATTATGGAAGCATCCGAACTTGCAGCTGGTTTGCCCATTCATGTCCCTAGTATGTAGGAGGATAATTGATGATAATAATCGGTTGGAGGCTAGTGGTAAATTATTACTTTTATGATTCATCGAATCAAATTCAGAAAATATTAGGTATTTCACTATGAAGAAACTTATATTAGAAGAATCAATTAGTTTATTTAACAAATTGGGTTATCAGTCTACCTCTGTTGAGAAGATTGTATCCTCACTAGGGGTCACAAAGGGAACTTTCTATTATTATTACAAATCAAAATACGAATTACTCTTTGTTATTCATCAAATTCATATTGACCAATTACTAAAAAAACAAATAGAAATTTTGAATAATTCTCTACTTACACAAAAGGAGAAATTGAAGTCTATTATCGAATTACTAATATACAATACTCCTGATGAGCAAAGTCTTCAAAATATAGTTTATAGAGAAATGAGGCACCTAAAAGTACAAGATTTAGAATTGATCAAGGAGAAAAGAGAGGAATTTGCAGCTAATATTAGAATGATTGTTGAAAATGGCATAAGAGTAAATGAATTTAGGGAGAATACCCATTCCTTATTCGCAACTTTTTTGTTACTTGGAATGTGCAATTGGACCTACAACTGGTTGGGACCAGAGAGTACCGTAAAAGAAAAAGATATAATTAATTCATACTACGAGATTATAACAATAGGAATTAGTGATAGTTCAATCCCTATTTAATAATTTGACTATTTTTTTGGGGCAACTCAATAAAAAATCAAACTCCCGCCTTTTGCTAACAAGGAGGGAGTTTGATTTTTAGAATTTCTAACCTATTTTTTCTTCATTATCTGGAGTTAATAGCACTCTTTTATTAGATGGGATTAGGGTAAGGTTGGATCTTTTTAACAAATAGTTTAAATGATCCAGCGGCATTGACCCATGCCCCTTACCATCTTCAAGTGTAAATTGAATCGTAATCCCATTGTTTGTAGTTACGGTTAATGAATCTGCAGAGTTAAAATTCCCCTTAATACTTTGAGAAATTTGATATTTCATTCCTGTTTCAATAGACATTTGCTATCTCCTTCGCTGGTATTTAGACATAGTATTCTCAGTTTGTTTTTATTCATACAAAAATATTCCATTTAGGTTCATTCAAATCTGGTTATTAAAATAAAATGTGATAGAATATCATTATCTTTGAGGAGGTGGGAATATGGAAGGTTTTAGTCATTTATTGAAAGCACAGCGGGATTTCTTTCTATCTGGAAAACCAAAAGATGTATCATTCCGAATTGACGCATTAACTTCATTAGGTAACATGATTCGCTCACATGAAACAGAAATAATGGCAGCACTTAAAAAGGACTTGAATAAGAGTGACTTTGACTCTTATATTAGCGAATTGGGAATTTTGCTAGAAGAAATTCGCTTTACTCTCAAACATATTAGAGAATGGACTCAGCCTAAAAAAGTTAAAACAGCCCTAACTCAAATGGGATCTAAAGGCTATATTTATTCCGATCCTTTTGGGGTGGCATTGATAATATCTCCTTGGAATTATCCTTTACAATTAGCCATTGCACCTCTTATTGGTGCCATAGCAGCTGGGAATTGTGCTGTCCTAAAACCATCTGAACTAACACCAGAAACGTCAAAACTTATGGCTGAACTTATAAATAAAACGTTTCCTGAAGAATATGTCGCTGTCGTCCAAGGTGACGCCGATACCACTCAGACCTTAATAAAAGAAAAATTCGATTATATCTTCTTTACGGGAAGTGTTTCTGTCGGAAAGGTCATTATGGAAGCGGCCGCAAAACACTTAACTCCTGTTACACTTGAACTAGGAGGAAAAAGTCCGTGCATCGTTCATCATGATGCGAATCTTAAATTAGCAGCAAAACGGATTGCCTGGGGCAAGTTTATCAATGCTGGTCAGACGTGTGTCGCACCTGATTATTTATATGTTCACAAAGAAATTAAGGAAGAATTTATAAAAACCTTTAAACAAACTATTAATGAGCTATATGAAGATATCGTTAATAATGGTGAATTTACGAGAATCGTCAGTGAACGTCATTTCAAACGGGTAACTGGATTACTTTCGAGCGGAGAAATTCTCCATGGCGGCAATTATTCTATCGACACTCTTACCATTGAGCCGACAGTTCTTGGCGGTGTCACTTGGGATGACACTGTGATGCAGGAGGAAATTTTTGGACCTGTCCTCCCTATTCTTGAATACGATAATGAAGCAGCAATGATTCATAAAATTAATGAACATCCTAAACCGCTAGCTCTTTATATTTTCTCTGAAAGCAAAGACTTCCAAGGAACCATTTTAGATTCTATCTCGTTTGGCGGCGGCTGTATAAACGATACCGTCATGCATCTTAGTTCTCCATACCTTCCTTTTGGCGGTGTTGGTGAAAGTGGAATTGGCGCCTACCATGGCAGAGGCAGCTTCGATGTCTTCTCCCACCAAAAGAGTATCTTAAAACAAACAACTACCTTTGATTTACCATTTAGATATCCAAATCGTAAGGACGCACTAAAACAAATCAAACGTTTTATTAAATAATTACGCTTAAAAGCCTTGCAGATTACATTCTGCAAGGCTTTTGTAGAGTATCTTTATAGTTTTATATTAAACCCAGCCTCTGAATTGGGATGCTTCTGCTACTCTCATAATCCCAATCATATATGCTGCTAAACGCATATCAACTTGATGAGTCTGAGACTGTTGATAAATTGTGTCAAAAGAACTAACCATTACCTTCTCAAGCTTTTCCATGACCTCTTCTTCAGACCAATAGTAACCCTGATTGTTTTGTACCCATTCAAAATAAGAAACCGTAACCCCGCCTGCACTTGCAAGAATATCCGGAACAAGAAGAACTCCGCGCTCTGTTAAAATCTTAGTTGCTTCAAGAGTGGTCGGTCCATTTGCCGCTTCAACTACAATACTCGCTTTAATGTTCGCAGCATTCTCTTCAGTGATTTGGTTCGAAATCGCAGCAGGTACAAGAATGTCACATTCTAACTCTAGTAATTCCTTGTTGCTGATTGTTTCCGTAAATAGCTGTGAGAATGTACCGAAACTATCTCTTCTATCAAGTAAATAATTGATATCAAGTCCGTCTGGATCGTAAACTCCGCCGTATACATCGGAAACAGCGACAACCTTTGCACCAGCGTCATGCATAAATTTAGCTAAGTAGCTGCCTGCGTTTCCAAAACCTTGGATGACCACTCGAGCCCCGATTAACTCTTTTCCTTTTTTCTTAACCGCTTCGTTTATGCACATAGTCACACCACGGGCAGTTGCGGTTTCTCGTCCATGAGAACCACCTAATACAAGAGGTTTACCAGTAATAAATCCTGGTGAGTCAAACTCACGGAGACGACTATATTCGTCCATCATCCATGCCATAATTTGTGAGTTGGTATAAACATCCGGTGCAGGAATATCTTTTGTTGGTCCAACAATCTGACTAATCGCACGAACATAACCTCGGCTTAATCTCTCAAGCTCTCTGAAAGACATCTTTCTTGGGTCACAAATGATACCGCCTTTACCGCCGCCATATGGAAGGTTCGTAATCCCACACTTTAAACTCATCCAAATCGATAAGGCTTTTACCTCCGCTTCATCCACATCAGGATGAAAGCGAACGCCGCCCTTTGTAGGTCCAACCGCATCATTATGCTGTGAACGATATCCGGTAAATACTTTTACCGTACCATCATCCATTCGCACCGGAATTCGGACGGTTAATAAACGAATCGGTTCTTTTAATAATTCATACATTTCGCTATTGTAGCCTAACTTCGTTAATGCTTCTTGTATGACGGTTTGCGTAGAGTAGAATAAGTTTAATGATTCTTTTTCCTTTTGCTGCTCTTTTGACATTTCATTCATCACAGTCTTAACAGACATGCCTGACACCTCTTAGTTTAGTAATATGGAAATAAAATTCTTAAGCTAAAACCTTTGCGATTTTCTCTACTGCCCAATCAATTTCTTCCTTTGTAATGATAAGCGGTGGCGCGAAGCGAATAACGGTATCATGTGTTTCTTTACATAATAAGCCCTCTTCTTTTAATTGCTCGCAGAAAGGTCTTGCTTCTTCTGTCAGCTCCACACCAATAAATAAACCTCTGCCTCTTATTTCTTTAATCATAGGATTATTGATCGTTTTTAATTGGTCTAGGAAGTAGTTACCTAATTCAAGTGAACGTTCTGCAAGTTTTTCTTCCTCGATTACTTCTAATGCTGCAAGTGATACTGCACAAGCGAGGGGATTTCCTCCGAAAGTAGAACCATGTGAACCTGGATTAAATACTCCCAATATATCAGCATTGGCAACAACACAAGAAATCGGGAATACTCCGCCACCAAGTGCTTTTCCTAAAATTAACATGTCAGGGTTAACTTCTTCCCAATCTGTCGCAAACATTTTTCCTGTACGCGCTAAGCCGACTTGAATTTCATCTGCAATAAATAATACATTGTTTTCTTTACATAATTCAGACGCTGCTTTTAAGAATCCATCCGGAGGTAAAATGATTCCTGCTTCACCTTGAATCGGCTCAATTAAGAATGCTGCCGTATTAGTTGTGATAGCTGCTTTTAATGCTTCAAGATCTCCATAAGGAATTAGATTTATTCCAGGAAGCATCGGTCCAAAACCGCGCTTATATTCAGGATCTGAAGATAATGAAACAGCACCCATTGTCCGTCCATGGAAGTTGCCTGTACAAGCAATAATTTCAGCTTGATTCTCAGCTATTCCTTTTACATCATAGCACCAGCGGCGTGCAGCTTTAATGGCTGTTTCTACTGCTTCCGCACCAGTATTCATTGGAAGTGCCATTTCTTTGTTCGTTAATTTACAAATTTTTTCATACCAAGGACCAAGCTGGTCATTATGGAATGCGCGTGACGTTAATGTTACTTTATCAGCTTGGTCTTTTAATGCTTGAATGATTTTTGGATGACGGTGTCCTTGGTTTACCGCAGAATAGGCACTTAGCATATCCATATAGCGGTTTCCTTCTGGACTTTCAACCCAAACTCCCTCCGCCTTAGAAACTACGATTGGTAGTGGATGATAGTTATTAGCACCAAATTTTTGTGTTTGCTCAATAATTTCTGTTGTTTTATTTAAAGTCGTATTCATTCTGTTTCCTCCTTATAGCGTTTCAGATGTTGTTTTAGCTTGCATGTGAAGAAGTAAATAATCAGGTCCTCCAGCTTTTGAATCGGTTCCTGACATATTGAATCCGCCAAATGGCTGGTACCCAACAATAGCTCCTGTACATGTACGGTTGAAATAAAGATTTCCTACATGGAATTCCTCACGGGCACGTTCAATATGCTCACGGTTATTAGAAATTAAGGCACCTGTTAGACCGTAGTCTGTGTTATTAGCAATTTTCATCATATGGTCGAAATCACGAGCTTTCGAGAAACCAACAACTGGTCCAAAAATCTCCTCTTGCATGATTCGAGAATTTTCATCTAAATCTGCGACAATCGTTGGTTGAATATAGTAACCCTTGGAGTCATCGCCTTCTCCGCCAGTCATTAATTTGCCTTCTTGTTTACCGACTTCGATATAATTCATGATTTTCTTAAATGATTTTTCATCAATCACTGGACCCATATAATTAGATAGGTCTTCTGGGTTACCAAGTGTAAGTGTTTTTGTTAACGCAACAGCTTTTTCAAGTACTTCGTCATAAACATCTTGATGAACAACCGCTCGGGAGCCTGCTGAACATTTTTGACCAGAGAATCCAAAAGCGGAGTAAACAATACTAGCTGCTGCTAATTCTAAGTCAGCCTCTTTATCGACAACAACCGTGTCTTTACCGCCCATTTCAGCAATCACGCGTTTAATCCAAATTTGCCCTGGATTAACTTTTGCAGCTCGTTCATTGATTCGGCAGCCTACCTCACGGGAACCAGTGAAGGAAACGAAACGCGTTTTTGGATGATCCACTAGATAATCTCCAATTTGAGCTCCGCTGCCAGGTACAAAGTTTAATACTCCATTTGGCAATCCAGCCTCATGCATAAGCTCTACAAATTTTGCAGCTACAATTGGTGTTGAGTTTGCAGGCTTGAGAAGAACTGTGTTTCCAGAAACAATAGCTGCAACGGTTGTTCCAGCCATAATTGCCAATGGGAAGTTAAATGGTGAAATAATGATCCCCACGCCTAGTGGAATGTAGTGATATTGATTGTATTCACCATCACGGCTTTGAACAGGAAAACCTTCTTTAACACGCAGCATTTGACGACCGTAATACTCGATAAAATCAATCGCTTCAGCTGTATCTGCATCCGCTTCCTTCCATGGCTTTCCAGCTTCTTTTACAAGATAAGCTGAAAATTCATGTTTACGGCGACGTAACATAGCTGCAGCACGGAATAGGATGTTGGCACGGTGTTCAGGCTTCCACTTTTTCCAAGATTCGAATGCAGCTAATGCCGTTTGCATTGCCTTTTCCGCAAGTTCTTGGTCTGCCATGGAAACACTGCCGATGACTTCTTCTTTATTTGCTGGATTAATTGATTGAATTTTTTTATCAGTTGTAATAGACTCTCCGCCAATCACAACTGGATATTCCTTTCCTAGCTGAGATTGAACGTATGAAAGAGCTTGTTGAAATGCTTGTTTATTTGTTTCATCTGCAAAATTAGTAAATGGTTCATGCGTATACGGTTTCATTCATTTTTCCCCCTTGATGTTTGTTCAAAATATAATAATGCAAGTATCGTGCCAAATATAAAATGCTATATAAATAAGGTTTTTATATTAATTACTGCAAAATATTTTTGCGCAAAATTATTAATTATTTATAAATGCAAAATTATTTTGCACTGTTTAGCATTTTCTGTTTTAATAGAAACATAAACAATAAGGGGAAAACTCTCATGGAAAATATGAAAATGACCATCCAATATTTGCAATATCTTAATTCGATGTATAAAAGGATTTTGGACGAAGTGGATGTTGGTGTCCATGCGGTAGATGCTTCGGGGAATACGGTTATCTATAATAATAAAATGGCCCAAATGGAATCGATGGACATCCTAGATGTAATGAATAAAAATTTATTAGACGTCTTTATGTTTAAAGAAGATCAATCTAGTACGCTTGTAAAAGCGCTCCACGATAGAAAAGAGACAAAGAATGTTAAACAAACTTATTTTAATAATAAAGGCCGTGAAATTACCACCAACAACAATACGATTCCTATTTATGAAAACGAAGAGCTGCTGGGTGCGGTTGAAATCGCCAATGATGTGACAAAGCTGGAACGTTTAATGAAAGGGAATATCACACGTAAAGGGAATACCAGATACACCTTTGATAGTATTACAGGAAACAGTACAGCTATTAAGGAAGTGATTGAAGGTGCCAAGCGTGCAGCACGGACCTCTTCTTACGTCTTAATTGTGGGAGAAACTGGAACTGGAAAAGAATTGTTTGCACAGAGTATTCATAATGCAAGCAGCCGATTTTCGGGCCCTTTCATATCTCAAAATTGCGCGGCATTGCCTGATAATTTAATAGAAAGTCTTTTATTTGGTACAAAGCGCGGTGCCTTTACTGGGGCGATTGATCAGCCAGGATTATTTGAACAGGCAAATGGCGGTACCTTGTTACTTGATGAGATTAATTCACTTACTCTAAATCTTCAGGCTAAATTGCTTCGTGCACTTCAAGAAAAAACGATCCGCCGTGTCGGGGATACAAAGGATACCCCAATTGATGTTCGGGTGATTGCAAATACCAACGAGGACCCAATAGATGCAATAACCAATAATCATTTGCGTAAAGACTTATATTATCGTCTTGGAGTTGTTACTGTCTTTATTCCGCCTTTAAGAGAGCGTAAAGAGGATATTCCACCCCTTGTCCAACATTTTATCAAGAAATACAATGACCGTTTTCAAATGAATGTAAAGGGCTTATCAGAAGAGGTAAAACAATCATTTTTGGAGTATGATTGGCACGGGAATGTTCGAGAGCTTGAACATATTATTGAAGCGGCGATGAATATTATTATGGAGGATGAAGAAATCATTGGATACTCGCATCTCCCGTTTCAATATCGCAGCAAATTGCATGTAAGAGAAAGGAACACTCCTTCTGTCTCCGTGGATATGTTTTTGAAAGAACGAACAGATATGACAGCTTCACTAAAGGAGCAAATGGAATACTTTGAAAAGTCCTATATTGAACATGTCTGGAAAAATAATGATTACAATATTTCAAAAACGGCAGATGTACTAGGATTAAGCCGTCAAAGCCTTCAATATCGGATGAAAAAACTGAAAATTAAGCAAGATTAACACAAGATTTTCTAAAAATGTCGGAAATTATTCAAAATATTTGCAGGAAATTGTCGATAAATAAAGGAATATATAAGTAGACCAAAAAAAGGAGGAGAATAAATGAAGAAGATATTAACCTTACTTTGTACTAGTTTAATTGTTTTATTGATGTTTGTAGGTCCAGGGAATCCTGTACAGGCCGAAGAACCAGCTGACGATTGTACCTGTCATGAGCTAGAACCTCTAACAGGTGTAGAAAGAAATAAAATCGTTGCGTCATTCATTAGTACCAATGAGTTTAAGTCAAAAAAAGCTGAATTAATTAGTAGTGGTTACAAGTGGAATGGAGCAAAAACGATAGAGGTAATATTACCTGCTGAAGGAGTGACTATGATTGGTGTTCCATTTATTGACCAAGATGGAATTCCATCAGTGAATGTTTTCATTAATGGGGCTTTTGTTGGGACTTCTCCAATGTAAACTAATATTCAGATAAAAAGCTGGCAGCTGCCAGCTTTTTATCTGAATATTTACTCTTCATCATCCATAATCTCATCAAAAGCAGTAGAAACTTTATCAAATTCCTCATCGCTTTCGATGGCCATTAAATCTCCATCCTCGTCGACTTTTAGAAAGAAAATATCAATGTCGTCTTCTGTTTCCTCTTTAATATCTTCGACAAATCCTACCGCCACATAATTGGTACCCTCTATATTGATGGAAGCCAGTACTTCTACTTCCTGCTCCTGCTCTGTTTCATCACTAATCGTAAACACTTCGCCTACTTCAATATTAGCCATGTTATATTCTCCCTCTCATTTTAAGAATAAGCATTTCATTCAATCAGTATCTCTAAAAAAGCTGAAAAAAATGCCTAGAGATCACTTATTTTTGCTCGATTACCTTAATAAACTCCCGCAAATAATCTGGTAAATCTGGCGGTCGTCTGCTAGAGACGAGGTGTCCATCAACCACAACCGGTTCATCATACCAGGTTGCACCCGCATTTTCCATATCATCCCTAATTCCAGGCGTACTAGTTACCTTTTTACCCTGCAAAATTTTTGCCGAAATTAATACCCAGCCAGCATGGCAGATTTGTCCAATCGGCTTGTGCTTTTCTTCGAAATGCTGAAGCAGTGAAAGTACTTCAGGAAAGCGGCGAATCTTATCTGGTGCCCAGCCTCCTGGCACCAAAATGGCATCGTAATCCTCCCCTTTGATATCACTATAGGAGTAATCTGATTTAGCCGGAACACCATATTTTCCTATGTACTCTTCCCCCGCCTTTTCACCCGCTAAGTGAACAACGGCTCCCTCTTCTCTTAATCTGAGTATTGGATACCATAGCTCAAGATCTTCAAAATCATGATGGACAAGACTAACAACTTTCTTACCTTCTAAACGCATAATACTTCCCTCCTCCTTCCAGTTATTATGACATAAAAAGTCCAAACCAACAAAAAGACACCACTCTTCTAATAATCAGTGGTGTCTACGTTAAAACTTCCCGCAACAGGATACCAAGGGTAATTCCTATGAACATCGATGTAAGTGTACCCAATAGAAAGTACTCTGCCCAGTTCCGGTCATCCATTTGTTTGAACCGCGCAATGGACTTGGCAGCTACGATAAAGCCAATCGCTGGATAAGCACTGTAAAAGGTTAAAACTAAAACTAGTAATCTCTCAAGATAGCCAATTAATTTCCCACGTGAAAGATCATGCTTGCCAAAAATCGTATAGTTGTATTCCTCAGCCAACGCCCTATTCCCATTATAATTCTTTGTATATAGAGCTTCTTGTCTTTCATTTTTAAACGTATATTTACCTTCGAAGGTTAATAGCTGATTAGGCAAAGAGCCTAAAAGAATCTTTATTAAATACCCGCTTACAGTCGTTGCGAAAATAATCACGATAAGGGTGAATAACACAGCGTTTACGGTGCTCAATTTTTCCCCATCCAGAAAAAATTTATGAATTCCTGCAAGATCTATCCCTAAAAAGAACTGCCCAGCAAGCAAAATACAAACTAGATGCAGCAGTTGATCAATAATAAAGAAACTTACCTGATTTAAGTTTTCTTCGTTACTAAATTTGATGGTATTCTGGAGCTTAATTTTTAGAAAATCAATGAAATAATGGCTAATACCGATAAATAGTAATAGGATAATTAGGTTGTTAATAATACCGATTTCTTTATTATTAAACATGTAAAAGACAATCAGCACTAGTCCATTCATCAGAAAATGGTGGCCGATATGTTTCTTAATATAATTGATTTTATCCTTTACCATTTCATCTGTTTGCAGATAAAAGTCTGCAATGAGATGGGCGAGAATAAGGCAAAATAATAACATGAATACTCCTCTCTATTGGGTCATTGCTTTATCAAATTTATTTTTAAATGATTTCTAATTGATTCCATTAATGCTGAACTTAAAGCTTGTTGTTTTACCGGATTATCACGATAAGATTTTTCCTGTAGAGAGTCAAGGATGGTAATCAATTGATAAAAAACAGTTAGTATTTCTTCACTTTTCCCTTTTTTATAATGGCTAGAGATAGTTGGTGCCGTTTTCCCGAGCAGTTTTCCTACTGCTTTTTGCTGCTCCAAAATAAGGTAAAATGTACAAACCTGCTCCTGAATTTGTGTTTGACCCTTCATCATGATTAACTGGACACTTAATAATGAATTTATTAATATTTCAAACTCTGACCGAAACTGATTATACTGAAAACCTGGATTTTGATAAAATTGATCAAGTTCAAACTTAAATAAAGGTCTTACTTGTTCCTCCTTCAATAAATCATTCGCATACCTTGCCTGTTTGATTAAGGGATGGATCCACTTCTCTATATCTACTTCCTCTAACTCTTTGTCACTATCACCAAAAGACAAGCCAATATATGGCGGATGATCACGGTATTTCCAAATCCTGCTTATAAAAAAGGCCAAAATGTAGGCAGTGGAATATCCATAACCAGCAAAGATGATCTCATCGCCCGCTCTGTGCTTTACTTTAACATGACCGATTTTCTCAGACCAAACGTTAAGCCAGCATACCAACTCATCTAAGTAATTAGTCAATTTATCTCCCATGTCACCAGACGAAGAGTTACTGACATCGAGAATAAAGATTGAGATAGGATAGTTCATATTTTACTCCTTTATCACAAAGTTAGATTATATAGTCTAATTTTATAAAAGTTAGAGTAAATAGTCAAACATATACTTTGGTTGATAAACCTATCTAACATCGGAAATTAAATGACAACAAAACTTCTCCATTCTTGAGGAAGGAGGTCTTGATATTGTCTTTGCAGAAATCGATCATCTACCAAAACAATGGTCCCATGGTCCTCTTCAGAACGAATTAATCTCCCGCCAGCCTGTAACACTTTATTCATACCGGGATAAACATAGGCATAGTCATAACCGTTTCTTTCCTTTTTGTTAAAATGATCTTTAATAAGATTCCGTTCATAACAAAGCTGTGGAAGACCTACACCCACAACCACCACACCATTTAAGCGATCACCCTTTAAATCCACTCCTTCTGAAAAGACTCCGCCAAGAACGGCGAATCCAATTAATGTCTCAGGTTGATTGGGTTTGAACTTTTTCAAAAATTCTTCCCTTTCCTCCTCAGACATTCCTGCACCTTGAAGCAAGGTATTAGTCTCTGGAAATTCTTTAATAAACTCATCATATACAGCAAGCAAATATTGATAGGAAGGGAAAAAGATTAAATAATTTCCTGGCCGATTTTGAACTAAGGAATGAATCATGGTTACAATGGCTGGCTTCGTTCTCTCTCGGTCACGATATCTAGTCGACAACGGCTTTATAAAAATATCCGTCTGTTCCTCTTTAAATGGCGAAGGTATCGAAAGTAAATAATCCTCATCTTGACCGCCAAGAATATCCTGATAATAAGAAAGAGGTGAAAGTGTTGCTGAAAAAAACACCTTCGAGCGATAGCCTTTTCCCATTTTCTGAAGCAATTTTGATGGATCAATACAAAATAGCTTTAGGGTTACATCGTTTTTGTTCTTTTCTCCATAGATAACATAGTGATCATCGAGTAAATCAACTATTTTCAAGAAAGAATTCACCTGGAAGTACAGCTCCAGAAGGGTAGGAGAAGTTTCTTTTAATAAAACGATTTCGGCTTCTTCTTTAAAATGATTCAGCAGCAGTACCAATTCTTCGTCTAACTGCTCTAAGGTAAATTCATTCAACTCACTGCCGGTCTTTTTCAAAGAAATAAACCAAGAATTGATTTTTGAAACACTCTCATAAATTACTTTATTGACAGTCTTAAACTCCTTTTTCAATTGAAGAAATAACTCTTTGTTAAGTGAGGCAGAGAACATCTCTCTACCACGATCAACTAGATTATGTGCTTCATCAATTAATAAAAGTGTGGACTTCTTTTGCTCTTCGAACAGGCGCTTTAATGATACACGCGGGTCAAAAATATAATTGTAATCACAAATGACAGCATCAGCAACATATGCAAGATCAAGAGAGAATTCAAATGGACAAACGGTATGTTTACGCGCATAGTTTTCAATTTCCTCACGATTCATACAGTTTTCATTGGCTGCGATATCTAAAATGGCCTCATTTATTCGATCATAATACCCATCAGCAAATTCACAATAATCCTTTTGACATTTTGTTTCATCCTTAAAGCAAACCTTGTCTTTGGCTGTAATCGTAACATATTTCAAACAAAGCCCGCAGGACTCCATTCGGCCGACCGCCTCTTCCGCGGTAGTCCGTGTTATGGTCTTAGCGGTAAGATAAAATATTCGATTTACGTGCCCTTCTCCAATCGCTTTGAGTGCTGGGAACAAGGTGGATATTGTCTTTCCAATCCCAGTTGGTGCTTTTACAAACAAACTCTTTTCATCAGAAATAGTCTTATAAACACCACCAGCTAATTTCCTTTGGCCAGAACGGTAGGTTTCAAATGGAAAAACCAATTGTTTACTGCTCTCATTTCGTTCTTTCCGATGATCATGCAGTAATTTTGCATAGGGATAATAGCTCTCTGCTACTTCCTGAACATATGTAAGCTGTACAGACATCTCCTGTAAATGTTGATCCTTTGCATATATATACGCGTACATTTTAGCTTGAGCCCAATGGACGGGAAGGCCGTCATCTCCAAGATATTCTAAGTGCTGAGAAGTTGATTTAATTTCATCGATAATCACTTCTCCATCCCGGTACAATAATCCATCGCATCTTCCATCAATTGAAAAAATAAGGTCCTTGATGGGAAAGTCTGCTCGAAGATAGACCTCCTTTTGATCAGATTCTTGATAGGTACGTTGGATTTTTTGGTGAATTCTCGTTCCCTCTAACATCGTGGACTGTGACCTGAATCTAGAATCAATACTTCCACTGCTATAAACATGTTCCACGAGTGTTCTAACCGCTATTTGAATGGTATTTGCCAAGAATATCACCTGCTCAAAATCAGAATATATGTTTGTATAAATTATAACAGAATCCCAAGCATTTTGGGACACTCACTCGAAATTCTACTCTCGCATAATCTAATGTGGAGAGGAGTAAGGATATGTATTTAGTTACTAAGGAAAACGTTCACTATATGGAGCTTGAATCCTGGAAAAAAGATGCCATTAACAAATTCGATTTGAAAATGATGGATAAAGAAAAACCTTTTCCATGTATTCCAGCGACATTGGGATACCAATTGAACCAAATTTGCTTTGGATTTGTATCAAATCCAGAAAAATCAATAACATCCAAAGAATTGGCAGCTGTGTTAAAGGATTACTCGAGTATTTATAAATCTATTGGCACCTATACATCATTAGTCATTTTTTACGAGCCTTCTTCAGAAAGAGCCAGGAATCCCTCAGTAGAACAATTTGAACAGTTGTTTTGGGAACAACTGATTCAACTCAGCAAAATCGATGAAGTGGAATGGCCGCGGCATATTCCTGCCAATCCAATGCAAAGCTTGTGGGAATTTTGCTTTCACGGCGAACAATACTTTATGTACTGCGCGACTCCTTCGCACATTAATCGAAATAGCCGCCATTTCCCCTATTTCATGCTAGCGATTACGCCTAGATGGGTACTAGAAAAATTCACATCATCACCCTTACAGGCTGAAAAAATAAAAGCAAAAATAAGAGACAGATTAACTAATTATGATTCCATTTCGATTCATCCTAATCTAAACACGTATGGGCAAAAAGATAACTATGAATGGAAACAATATTTCCTCCGTGACGATGAAACAACATTATCAAAATGCCCCTTTCATAAAAAAAATAGAGAACAAGAATGAACTTGTTCTCTACTATTTATTACGAACGGATTTGTCCTGTTCCCTGCACAATTGCCTTTGAGGTCGTAATAGCTCGTAGCCCCATTGGTCCTCGTGCATGAAGTTTTTGTGTACTAATGCCAATTTCCGCCCCATAACCGAATTGTTCCCCGTCAGTAAAACGAGTTGAGGCGTTGTGATAGACAACAGCCGCATCCACCGCCTGTAAGAATACCCGTACATTATTATCTTGTTCACTTATGATGGCTTCAGAATGCTTTGTACCATACGTGTCAATATGATGTATGGCTTCCTTCACATCTTTAACCAATTTCACTGCTAAAATTGGCGCTAAAAATTCTGTACTCCAATCCTCTTCCATTGCACTTTTTATGAATGGATATTGTGCTGCTAGCACTTCGTCACCACGGAGTTCTACTCCCTTTTCGTTAAGAGAATGTAGTATTTCGGAAACATACGGCCAACTTTCATGAATAAGCAGGGTCTCAGCTGCATTACAAACAGAGACACGGTGCATTTTTGCATTAATAGCAATATCGATGGCCATTTGCTTTTGAGCAGTTTCATCAATAAAAACATGACAATTGCCAACACCTGTTTCAAGTACAGGGACAGTTGCATTTTCGATCACGGATTGAATTAAACCGGCACCTCCACGGGGAATCAGCACATCAAGATATTGATTTAGTTTAAACATTTGCGCTGCCGTTTCCCTGCTTGTATCCTCGAGCAGCTGAACAGCATCAGCTGGGATTTTACTATCA
Source organism: Bacillus sp. EB106-08-02-XG196 (assembly GCF_013396335.1). Lineage (GTDB taxonomy): Bacteria > Bacillota > Bacilli > Bacillales > Cytobacillaceae > Neobacillus. Next base: position 15,341 of record NZ_JABWSY010000018.1, on the reverse strand, counting down.
GCAAGAGCCTCACGCATAACCTTTACAAGTGCCTTATTAGAATGAATAGCGGAGGTACTTCCCCTTAAAAGAACAGCATTTCCCGCCTTTAAACAAAGGCTCCCTGCATCTACCGTTACATTCGGACGAGCCTCATACACCATGCCGATGACACCGAGCGGAACCCGCACAGTATGAATCTGTAAACCATTTGGACGCTCCCAAGCCTCAATGGTTTCCCCGATAGGATCTTCGAGTTTAATTAACTGATGAATCCCTTCAACGATCTGTTGTATTCTCTCTTCTGTTAGCAATAACCGATCTAATAAAGAAGGGGTAAATCCTTTTTCCTCTCCCGCTCGAATATCCTTCGCATTTTCTGTTACGATCCATTCCTTCTCTCTCAATAATCGGTCTGCCATTTTCGCTAAGGCTTCATTTTTTTCTTCCGTTGAAAGAATAGAAAGTACCTTAGAGGCTGACCTTAACTTCTTAGCCTTTACTAATAATTCACTCATACTAGACCTCATTTCACTGCAGACTAACCCAGTTATTACGATGAATCGCCTCTGCACGTTTATTGATTGAAAAGTTTTTCGTCTTTTCTCCAGGTAAGCCTTTTACCATTTGTAAATTTTTTGCAGAATAATAGATTTGACCTTTACCTATTAATTCCCCTCTTTGATTGTGTACCTCGACAACATCCATTGCATTAAATTCACCGATAACGTTCGTAACGCCAACTGGCAGCAGACTTTTTCCATTTGTAACAATGGCTGCTTCTGCCCCTTCATCAATCTCAACAATGCCAGCGGTTTGAGAATGGAAAGCAATCCATTGCTTTTTCATTTGCATTTGGGTTTCGAAGGAGCCGCCAATATAGGTCCCGTCTCCTTTGCCCTCTAAAATGCTCGAAAGCTTTTCCTTCCCCTGCCCCTTCCCGACAAAGACGCTGACACCGAAGGATAGAGCTTTTTTCGCTGCTAACAGCTTTGATTTCATTCCACCTGTTCCGACCGAAGAACCACTTTCTCCTGCCTCTTCAAGGAGTTCTTCATAAACCCTTGGGATAAAATCATACTTCTTTGCGTCCTTTACTACTTTGGGATTACCGTTATATAGCCCATTTACATCGGTTAAGATGATTAGAGCATTTGCATGCAAAAACCCGCTTACGAGCGCTGAGAGCATATCATTGTCACCAAAGGTCAATTCCTCAATCGAGACCGAGTCGTTTTCGTTAATAATCGGTAAAACGCCCCTTTGTAACAGTTCAGATATCGTGCTGTATAGATTGTGAAACCGCTCCAGACTATAAAAATCCTCTCTAGTTAGTAGAATTTGAGCAGGTACAATACCAAACTCTTTAAATTGTAAAATATAATGCTGCATTAATAGTCCCTGTCCAACTGCTGCAGCTGCCTGCTTTCCTGCTGTACTTTTTGGTCGAGCCGGATACCCAAGTGCTCCAAACCCTGCTGCTATTGCACCGGATGAGATGAGAATGACATCGTGCCCTTGTTCTTTTAAATGGGAAAGTGCCTCGATGTGATCACGGATTTTTTCTTCAGATATCGTGCCTGATGCTGTTGTTAGCGAGCTGCTTCCTATTTTTACAACCACGAGTTGTTTCTTCATCCTACTCTTACCCCTCTTATAAAAAATAAAAAAACGACTCTTCTGTCCCTATAAAAAGGACGGAAGAATCGTTTCCGCGGTACCACCTTCATTGATGCTTTTAGCATCCACTTAACTCCGTAACGAGGGAAAACGGCTTATGTTTACATAAGCGGCTTGATAGGGCAGGTTCAATCTTTTTCCCGTGAGAAACCTTACAGCCTTTGGGTTTCACTCTCTTTCACGTTTCCAAGTTTACTAATCCCATACCATTAACAATTTGTAATTTTATTTATTATCTATAGAAAAGACTGAAATGTCAAGGGTGTTTTTTGAATACTTAAATTTCATTTTTACGTTTTGTTTTTGTTCTATAAGTCATTTGTTACTAACTGTCCAATCAAATAATCACATATCTTTTCTGAATTTAATCTTGCTGCGATATAGGGGGGCTGCAGACCTTTTCCTCTTCCTAACGGAAATCCGAGCCAGAGAATATGCTGATCCATGAGGATAAACGGGAAGGTGTATCCTTCCTCCTGCCAAGAATCTGGCTGTAATTCTGGCCAGGGCTTTTCAGAAATTACGATAAGCGTTGCGGTGTGATGCCGATTAACTAAAACATTTACCCATGATTCAGGTAAGACAATATTTACAGGCAAGGAAATAATGATGGAAGTCCTTGCATTTTCTATGTCCTTGAGGACCTTTTCTAATTTTAGTGCATGTATCCATTGTAATTTAGGAAGCTGATTTTTTATCCAAGTGCCAATATCCTTTGTCCTAACACTTTGTTGATGTTTTTCTTGATGTTCAACTAGTTGTCTAATCGTTTTCCTATTATAGACATGCTTACGGATAAACGCGATATTACCAACATGAATAAATTTCCCCTTTGTTCTCGTGATAGCAACATTGATAAGCCGTTCACTGTCAATTCCAGTTAATAGCATCCCTGCACGTTCCTGTGGGTTAGAATCAACTGTATCGAAAATCATAACATCTCTCTCACTGCCTTGAAAGCGGTGAACAGTTGCAGAAACAATATCTGCAGATAACACTTCTGTTTGATATAAATCCTGCAGTAGGAGGTCCATTATATTTGCTTGCGCTCTGTAGGGGGTTACATATCCAATAGACCTAGCGCCGCCTAGGTAGGTTTCATGAATTAATTGAAAGGAAATCAGCGCCTGCCAGATATTTGATCTAGAATTAGAGCTTTTTTCCGTTAAAGAAAATGCGCCCATATAGCTTGTATCTAATAGGATTGACGCACGTCCTGGAAAAGGACATTTTTCTACTATCTGATTTCTACTGCTATGGACACTTGCATGGTCGCCAACTAGAGAATGATAAATGTATTGATTGGTAAAAGCTGAGATATCTGGGTGCATCCTCCGCTGTTCTTTTAATAAAAATAAGTGCGGATGAAGTTTTCCAGCCTCAACCCAATCCACCACACCCGCTCGATGAAAAACATCCTCTTTTAACCATTTTGTTACAAGTGAGTCCCGAGAGGAGGCAATCGGTGGTAATTGTTTAAAATCTCCACAAATGATTACTCTTTTACCAAGTGCAGCAGCAAAAGCAGCCTGTGGTACGTAGGCCATACTTGCTTCATCAAGAATGACTACGTCAAATTCACGGCCATAAATAGCGGGATCACTGGCAGCTTTAGCCAGTGTGGAACCCACCACCAATGCATCCTTTACAAACTCTATTTCCTTTTGGCGGATTTTTTCTAACACTCTTGCAAGCTTTTTCTCGAGCTCCAATAACTGATTGGAGTCCCGTTTACTAAAGGAACGTGCTAAATCCTGTTTTAAATTCTTCCGTTCTTCCACTAAAGCTTCTTTATCTTCAACAAGACTGTGTTCTTGCTTCTTGAGAAGCTGACTGGTCGTAAGCGCTTCTTTGCTGTCTTCTGCCACACCCGTATTATATCCGTAACGAAGCACGTCACCTTCGCGAAACCGGTCCTTCTTTTTTATGAATCCTGAAATTTCTCTTATTAATACGTCAACTGCCTGGTTACTGTGTGAAAGGATAAGGACCGTTTTATCTTGGAAATATTTATTAGCCGCAACTCGTGCTAATGTATACGTTTTACCGGTCCCAGGGGGTCCCCAAACAAAAGTGACGGGGTTGTACTTTGAACGTAATACCAGTTCATGAACATTGCTTTTTATCTTTTCTTCAGGATGCTTTGCGGGCATCGAGGGGTTCATTAATCGATTGACTCTTACTCGTTTTTGCTTACTTTCGTTTATTTCATCTAAACGTTCAACGAGCTGTTCAAGCAGCTCCCAAGGATCATGATAAATATACGCTTCCGGGATTAAATCACCTAGCGATTGCTCTAATTGAACAATTATTCCCTTTCCCTCGGATGAAAGGACTCGTCCACCCTGCTTTATTCCTCCCCATACAAGTGTGATGGAAGATCCAACTGGAACTTTTAATGAGAAAGCAGTGTCGAAGTAATAGGTAAACGTACCATCTTTGGATAGTAATCTGCCACTTGTTACTCTGTATTTGTTGCTGCCATATTTTTTTAAGTAGATCATTTCATTATGTAGTGCCTGCTGCCATTCTTTAATATTCATTACAGTCTTCGTCATTTTCTCATCCTTCTAATAAAAAAGCTTCTTATAAATTACAACCATAAATGGTGAATCTACTATAGCATGTTTACGATGCAAAAATAAACTTAAAGAAGTCCTAAGTGTTTTTTCAGCACTAAGGACTTCTTTATTCTTATTTGATTTTATTAATTGAATCACTAACCGTTTTGATAATGAATTGTATATCTTTCAGTTCGATATTTAAAGGAGGTGATAGGGCTAATACATTATTGTACCCCGCCACTGTTGCCCCGTTTTTACCAATTAATAACCCTTCCTGCTTACATGAAGCAATTACTTGATTAACTAGAGCAGCATCTAAAGGTTCCTTTGTTTTCTTATCCTTGACTAATTCAATTCCAATTAATAGACCTTTACCGCGGACATCACCGACAAATGGATGATTTTGAAGAAGATTTGTTAACTCATTTACTACCTTATTCCCAAGGTCACGAGAACGGTCAAATAAATTTTCATTTTCCATAATCTCTAGGTTCTTTAATGCTAAGGCGCAAGCTGCCGGATTACCTCCAAAGGTGTTAACGTGACGGAAGTAATCATATTCTTCTGTACCCTTAAAGGCTTCATAAATTTCTTTCCGAACAGCTGTAGCTGAAAGCGGTAAATACGCACTTGTAATGCCTTTAGCCATTGTGATGATGTCAGGCTTTACATCATAGTTCATAAAGCCAAATGGCTTTCCAGTTCGACCAAACCCACAGATAACTTCATCTACAATTAAGAGAGCACCGTGGTTTTCGCAAACCTGTTTGGCTGCCTTCATGTAACCGTCAGGTGGAACTAGGATTCCCCCGCCGGTAATAATCGGTTCCATTATCATTGCGGCTATCGTTTCACTCAGTTCCCACGTCATGGTCCGGTCGATTTCTTTTACTGATGAAAGTTCCATCGGATCCTTTACATTCGTATCGTCGCGGTAGGAATCAGGCGGAGCTACATGAATAAAACCGGGAGCTAAAGGCTCGTATTTATACTTTCTTTGTGCCTGACCTGTTGCCGCCAAAGCTCCCATCGAATTCCCGTGATAGGCACGGTAGCGCGAAAGTATTTTGTAACGGTTAAATTCCCCTCTTTGCTGATGATATTGACGGACGATTTTAAAGGCGGTTTCATTGGCTTCAGAACCGCTGTTTGAGAAAAAGATTACATATTCATCACCAAGCAATTCATTTAACTTTTCAGCAAGCTTAATGGCTGGGATATGGCTTTGAGTTAGGGGAAAATAAGCCATTTCCTTAAGTTGTTCATATGCTGCATCTGCAAGCTCTTTTCTTCCATAACCTACATTCACGCACCATAGTCCAGCCATTGCATCTAAATATCGCTTCCCATCCGCGTCACTTACCCAAGACCCCTCAGCCTTTGTTGCCACGATGGTTGCATTAGGATTATAAGGCTTCATAGAATGCCATACATATTTATCATCTTGCGCAAGTAATTCTTCATGTGGACGACCCGTTTGAACCATGTCAGCCCCTCCTTTTCTATCCATCAAACCGTGATGTAATCATTTTTTTACGTGTATAAAAGTTTAAACCGTCTTTACCGTTCACATGAAGATCGCCATAAAAGGAATCCTTCCAGCCTGAGAAGGGAAAGAATGCCATTGTCGCAGGAACACCTACGTTGATACCTAACATACCCGCATCCGCTTCTTCACGGAATTGCCTGATTGCTTTTGCATTATTGGTATAAATCGTCGCTCCATTGCCATATCTCGATTTGCGTATATACTCCAATCCCTCGTCTAAATCACTCGCTCGCAGCAGACTTAATACCGGGGCAAATATTTCATCCTTGGCGATCGTCATTTCTGGAGTAACATGATCGAAAATGGTTGGTCCTAAGAAATTCCCTTCCGAATGGCCACTCATTTCTCTGCGTCCATCGCGAATTAAATCAGCGCCCTCAAGCACCCCTTTTTCAATATATCCGAGTACCTTATCACGATGTTCCTTTCTAATAACGGGAGTTAATAACACCTCGTCATCCATCCCGTTTCCGATAATCAACTCATCTGCTTTTTTCGTTAATGCCTTAACGAATGTCTGATTGTCCCCGACAACCACCACCGCACTGCATGCCATACAGCGCTGCCCCGCACTTCCAAATGTTGAAGAAATAATATGCTGGACCGCCTTATCCAAATCGGCATCAGGCATAACAATATGATGGTTTTTGGCTCCGGAAAGGGCTTGAACTCTTTTTCCTTTGGAGGCTGCCCGTTCGTATACATACTTAGCAACCGGCTGGGAGCCCACAAACGAGATTGCAGCAATGTCTTCATGGTCAAGTAATCCATTAACGACATCATGAGCACCATGGACCACATTCAATACACCAGGAGGGGCACCAGCTTCAGAGAACAATTCTGCTAGTCTATTAGCCAAGATCGGCGTACGCTCAGATGGCTTTAATACAAAGGCATTTCCGCAAGCTATCGCTAATGGGAACATCCAAAGTGGAACCATCATTGGAAAGTTAAACGGAGTGATTCCTCCGACAACCCCTAATGGATAACGGAACATTTCGGAATCGATTTCCTCTGCGATACCTGATAAGGTTTCCCCCATCATCAGAGTCGGTGCTCCTGAAGCAAACTCTACACACTCAATTCCACGCTGCACTTCTCCATAAGCCTCTTTGTATGCCTTACCATTTTCCAAAACGATTAATTTTGCCAGCGCTTCATGGTTATCACTTAATAGACTGTGATATTTAAAGAGGATACGTGCCCGTTTCGGAACGGGAACCTTCTTCCACTTGTTAAACGCTTCTTTTGCGGCTGCTACAGCTAAGTTCACATCCTCTCTCGTAGAAACAGGCACTTTTGTAAGTAATTCATTTGTTGCTGGATTCGGCACATTAAGGGTCTGATTACTGCTTGAACTTACCCATGCACCATTAATAAAATTCTGTAGCAGTGTTGTATCTTTTTTGGTCACGCTCATACGTTTCCCTCCATCAATAAACTCAAATAGCTAAACCTTTTAAATTAATTATCTATTATTATAGAAAGTTGTTCATTAGACATTCTGTAAGGTAACCATTACTTTTTCTTCCACAAAATGAACACTTTGTATTGTTATTCCATCAATTGTTTTTTACTTTCCAAGATATGGGGCGATAAATAATCCTTAACAAGCAGCATGAACTCAAATGCAACTCGTTTTTCATGATTCATAAAATCCTTACCTAGAAGATTCTCTAACTTTTGGAGACGGTGGTATAGAGTTTGTCTGACAATAAAGAGCTTATTGGCTGTTTCTTGCTTTGACCCATTACACTCTAAATATACTTTTAAGGTCTCTAATAGCTTGCTATTATACGTTTGATCATGATGAATGACTGGTTGAAGATATTCCATGACAAGTTCTTGTAAATCCATATGCCTGCTCATTTGAGAAATAAGTCGATATAAATGTAAATCTTCATAAAAATAGGTTTTTTCCTTAGCCATTTCCTGTTGGATTCGGAGGGTTTCTTTTGCAGTTAGACTGCTCTTATGAATATCTGTTAACCGATCAACAAATTTACCTGCTGCCATAAATATTTTGGATGTGTTCTTCTTCCTCAGAAACTCTGAGTCTTCAATAGCCTCAATTGCTTTTTTTATTCGCTCCTTAACATTTTTATTAGGCCTATTATTTAAAAGAATAACAATCAGTTCATTTCTTTTTTCAACAGAAAATATCGCAAAGCCATTTTGTTCAAAAACAGATTGAAATAATAACTTTATATACGTAACATCCTGATTCGATTTCTCCTTAAACGTGTGCACCTTGGCTAATAAAACCACAGCTTCAGGTGATTTCAGTTTAATCCCATATCCGTGTAAATAATCATGAATACTGTCTAAAGTATGCTCGCCCTCTAACCAGCCTTGGAGCCACTCATTTTCTTCTGCCCTCTTCTTTTCTTCAATAAATAATTTTCTCAAGTCACTAATCTTCCTATATTGTTTGTGAATAATCATGGTATGAATATCCTGGGTAATTTCAACGAATGGAACTTCTTTTTGAAAAATGACAATGGGAAAATTATTCTGATTGGCAATCCTAATCGCTTCAGCTGGAATCTCTGACAAATAAGTTCCCATCTCAATACAAAGACCTGCTGCATGTATTTCAATCAGTTGGTTCAGAATGGAAACAAATAGGTCCTCATTTCCTTTCCAGGCAACACCAGTTGATAAAATCAGCTCATCCCCATTTAAGAGATTACGAATATTGGTGACTTCGACAACATGAACCCATTTTACAATCCGATTTAGACCCTCTTCCCCAGCAATCATGATTGCTTGTTCAAAATGCTTCCGAGATAATATATCTGAAACCGTTAATGGTAAATGATCATTCATCCTATTACTCCTCTACAAAGAAACAAATTCTCAAAAAGGATTGGTATAAGCTACCAATCCCCATCAATCTACACTCACTTTATCCCCAAATTCTGTTTAATGAGTAAACTCGAAAAATACTTTCTTGCATTTGCGGTTCCAATAAGCAATGTTTCTTTTTCTTTACTTGTTGGATGGTAAAATTCAACCGAAGCACCATCTAAATGCTCATGTACAGCATTAATTCGAAAACCCTTCTGAGTGAAAAAATCGAGCTTATCTCTTTCATTAAGATATTGTTGATAATCCGACATTGTACCCTCCTACAAATAAGAAATTTTCATTAATCAAAATTTAAATTGGCAGGCGCTTCCTCTATGACAGACTCAAATTCTTCTTCAATGATCCAATCACGTCCAACTGAGATTCCTAGATATTTATCATCACTCGGATCCTCAAGTTCAGCCTGTTGATACCTCTTAAACCACCAGAATTTTGCAAGCACATAATATATAGCCGCTCCAAGTACGAACCCTACTAAAAAACCATACGCCGGGAATAAATAGGAGATATAACCGCCAATAATCCAAGCAATAAAGCCTGCAAGATTCACGCCGCCCCAATATCTAAATTGTCCATCGTCTTCGTATAGCTCTGGAACATTCACTCGTCTTTTGCGGATTAAATAATAATCAGCAAAGAGAATTCCAACGATTGCAGACAATATACCGCCTACGATTAGAAGAATCGGAATGATGACTCCAAATAACTCCCACGGTTGGACGATTGTTCCTACAATACCTGCTGTAATAACACCCGCCCAAAATGGAAACTTCGGCCCGCCTACATTGGAGAAAATAGTTGCTGCAGGTACTACATTTGCGGCAGTATTCGTTGACCATTGGGCCAATACAATCATCAACAGTAAAATGGCAAGGACAATCCCGCTTGCTGACTCTTGAAGGGCAACTACTGGGTCAGCATTTAATACTGCAATGTAGGATACTGCACCAATTACAATCATAAAAGTTTGTGTGATTGGCATTGCGACAAGGTTTCCAATTAAAGAACTTTTATTTCTCTTAAACCAGTTCTTTTCATTTACTGGAGCTTTCATGAAGCGTGAAATCGATGGAATATCCGCACTCAATGTTGCCCAGAATCCCATGTTGCTAAAAATAACCACCATAAAAGCTGTAAACGCCGCACCACCAGTAACAGGTGATTCTACCCAGCTCCAAACATCTCTTCCAGCAGCCTGTGCTTGGTCAGATAATGAGGAATACATCCAAATAGCGATTAGGATAATAATTGGTGCCGCTAAATCTGCGAACCTTTCAATCGACTTAATCCCTAAAGCAGTATTAATCAATTGGACAATTGCGAAAATAATGAAGCAGACAAACCAATTATCAAACCCAGATAATATATTTAAAATGCCGTTCATAGCTGTCGCACCAAAATACGTGTTGATTCCAAACCAAGCCGAAGCGGTTATGCCCCTGGTTATTGATGGAATGTGGGTTCCAATTGTTCCAAATGGCGCTCGCATATACACAGGAAATGACAAACCATGTTCGATGCCGATATCAGCAATTAAGGATATGAAAAATCCGATAGCGAGTGAGCCAATAATCGTTGCAAGTATAACTAGCGGTAATGAGAGACTTTGGACCCCTGCACCGCCAATGGCAAAGGTAGCAAGTACCACAACCATCCCTACCCACATGAATGAATATCCTAACTTTGTGACTTTCCTGTCTTTTTGTTGAATTGGTAATAAATCAGAAGACTTTAAGTGGCTTTTTTTCATATGAACACTCCTTTTTCGGTTTAAGATACAAAAATGTAAACATCCATATTTACATAACCGACTTTCGACAGAGGTTTTAAAGTGCAATTGCCTGCCTAAGCAAGCAATTGCAGGAGTCGTTCAACAATGAATGGAGAAAATTGTATTCTATATATTGCTGCTAAATAGATAAGGTTTCATTTTGGTTTATTGGAGTATACCCATTGTATTTGGCTCTCTTTAAATATTGGCCGGTTCCTGGTTTTCCTACAAACTGCTTATCACGCACGACAAATTCACCTCGTGATAAAACCGAAACTGGTTCTCCCGTGACTTTCATTCCTTCAAAGGCATTGTAATCAACGGCCATATGATGCGTTTCAGCGGAAATAACCCGCTCTGCCAGTGGATCAAAAATGACAATATCCGCGTCTGCTCCAACGGCAATACTGCCTTTTTTCGGATATAAGCCAAATAATTTTGCGGCTCTTGTGGATGTAAGATCAACAAACTGATTAAGACTTATTCGTCCTTTCCTCACCCCCTCAGAGAATAATATAGATAGTCGATCTTCAATAATTGGCCCGCCATTTGGAATCTTAGTAAAATCGTCCCTGCCTAAATCCTTCTGGCCTTTAAAATCAAACGAGCATTGATCAGATCCAAGCGTTTGAAGCTGACCGCTTTTTAACGCATTCCACAGTACCTCTTGATTCCATTTCTCTCGTAACGGAGGTGACCAGACATATTTGGCACCTTCAAAATTCGGTCTTTCTAGGTAGCTTTGATCAAGAACTAAATACTGTGGGCAGGTTTCACCCCAAACATCAAAGCCCCTGCTGCGCGCTTCGGCAATTTTTTCAACCGCATCGGCACAAGAAACGTGAACGACATATAATTGCGAGTTTGCCAGCCCGGTCAGTTTTGCAGCTCTTCCAGTCGCTTCCCCCTCTAATTCTGGCGGTCTTGTTAAGGCATGATAGATTGGTGCTATGTTTCCTTCTGCAACCGCCTTTTTCGTTAAATAATCAATTACATCTCCATTTTCCGCATGGACCATGACAAGTGCCCCATGTTCCTTTGCTGAGACAAGAGTTCGGAAAAGCGTTTCATCATCTGCTTGGAGAACGTTTTTGTAAGCCATAAATACCTTGAAAGAGGTGATACCTTCTTCGTTAATTACAAAAGGAAGCTCATTCAAAACATTCTCATTGATTTCTGAAATCATTAAATGAAAACCATAATCGATGACAGCTTTTTCTTCTGATTTTGCATGCCAGGTTTGAATTGCATTTTTTAACGAGTCACCTTTACTGGTTAAGCAAAAATCTATTATGGTTGTCGTTCCGCCAAAAGCTGCAGCAATGGTGCCCGTTTCGAAATCATCCTTTGTCACAGTGCCTCCAAAAGGCATATCTAAATGGGTATGAGGGTCAATGCCCCCAGGAAAAATGAGACAGCCCTTTGCGTCGATAACTTCAGCACCATTTGCTGAAAGATTGTTGCCAATTTGAGAGATTTTTCCTTCTTCTATTAGAATTTCTGCTGTAAAGGTATCTGCTGCAGTTACAATGGTTCCATTTTTAATCAGTTTTTTCATACCATTTCTCCCTTCTCATTTGTTACTATCAACCTTACATTTTGTTGCTAGATTCAAGGTTGACTGTCTTTCATTCCAGGACATCGGTGGTAATTCATTTGCCACTTCGACCATATCGATTGCCCCGTCTACCGGGCAGACAATGGAACATAGATTACAGCCAACACAATCTTCCTCTCTAACTTTTAGATAACTTCTACCGTTCTCGTCAGTTAACCTATCAATACATTGATGAGATGTATCCTCACAGGCAATATGGCACTTATTACAGTTGATACAAACATCCGTATTGATTTTGGCGACGATATTATAGTTAAGGTCTAAATTACCCCAATCCGAATACCTTGGAACAGATTTTCCAATGATTTCAGAAACTGACCTTATACCTTTACCATCTAAATAATGGCTAAGTCCTTCAATCATGTCTTCGACAATACGGAATCCGTGGTGCATGGCAGCGGTACAAATTTGCACGCCTGTAGCACCCATTAACATGAATTCAACGGCATCCTGCCAGTTGGAGATTCCGCCAATTCCTGATATTGGGACGTTTATATTTGCATGACGTGCACATTCCGCCACCATATTAAGGGCAATCGGTTTAACAGCAGGACCACAATATCCTCCGTGTGCTCCCTTTCCTGCAACATGCGGGATGGTATTCCATGAATCAAGGTCTACCCCCATCAAACTATTAATCGTGTTAATCATACTGATGGCATCCGCACCGCCATTACATGCCGCTTCAGCAGTAGCGGTTATATCCGTAATGTTTGGCGTTAATTTTACGATAACAGGTGTTTTTGCCACTTCCTTTACCCAATAGGTCTGACGCTCTACAAGTGCTGGTACTTGACCAGAAGCAGAACCCATACCACGTTCAGCCATACCATGCGGACAGCCAAAGTTTAATTCGAGACCGTCAACTCCGACAGCTTCAACCCGCTTAACTAATTCGTGCCACTTTTCTTGCTTTGGTTCCATCATTAAGGATGCGATGATAGCATGGTTAGGAAATCTTTTTTTGGTTTCATAGATTTCTTTTAAATTCACTTCTAATGGCCGGTCGGTTATCAATTCAATATTATTGAATCCTGCCACCCGTTGTCCGTTAAAACTTATGGCAGCAAACCTAGAGGAAACATTCAAAATTGGGTCACCCAATGTTTTCCAAACTGCCCCGCCCCAACCTGCTTCAAAGGCTCTCTGAACTTGATACCCTGAATTGGTAGGAGGTGCTGAAGCAAGCCAAAATGGATTCGGAGATTTTATCCCTGCAAGATTAATACTCAAATCAGCCATATTGAATTCACCCCTTTAAAGTAGAAATGCTTTAGTATTGGAAAGCGCTTACATATTTATATCTTTTTATATGGCCATTTACTGTGCTGTTTCCACGGCCGCAAATTGCTTATGAATACTATAGGCAGCTTGTTTTCCTTGTTGAGCTGCAGTAACCACCATGGCGTCTCCTTTGCCCTTTCCAAAAACAACATCACCGCAAGCATATATTTTAGGATTAGAAGTTTGATAGGTTTCTTTATTTACTTGTACCACACCATTATCATGCTGTAGTCCAAAACCTTCAATTAGTTCCAAATGCCTTGTTTGTCCGATAGCTTTGATGACAGCCTCCACTTGTAAAACATGTTCAGATCCTTCAACAGGAATCGGTCTCCTGCGCCCGTCTTCATCTGGCTCACCAAGATTCATTTTGATACATTCAACCCCGGTTACTCTTCCATGTTCATCACCAATAATTCTATTTGGTGCGGTTAACCAGCGAAATTCAACACCATCTTGTTTAGCAAATTCATATTCAAAATCATAGGCAGTCATTTCTTCTGCGGTTCGGCGATATAAGATTTTTACATTTTCTGCACCCAATCGTACAGAACAAGTAGCACCATCAATAGCGGTATTTCCTGCACCGATGACAACAGCCCGTTTTCCGATAAAATCCTTCGATAATCTTCCACTTTTTGTTTCCTTGACAAACTCAATTGCATCGTAGACCCCGTCTAGGTCTTCTCCTTCTATTCCTAAGTTAGGAACATGTGACATACCTACAGCTAATACGATGCAATCAAAATTTTGAAGTAATTCCTTAGCGGATACATCTTTTCCTACCCTTGTATTTGTTTTAATTGTTACATTAAGTTTTTCAACCTGTTCTACTTCCCAATATGAAATTGTCTGTGGCAGCCTAAATGAGACAATACCATAAGTATTTAAACCGCCAGCTTTTTCTGCTGCTTCTAATATCGTCACCTCATATCCAAATCTGGCCAATTCTCTTGCTGCTGAAAGTCCTGCGGGTCCTCCGCCAACAACAGCAACAGATTTACCATTAGCTGTTCCAGGCTGAAAAAGAGGTTGTTCATTTTTTATTGCCCAATCTGTGGCATATCTCTGCAGGTTTCCAATCATAATCGGTTTTGTCGAATGGTTTAAGACACAAGCCCCTTCACACAGCTCCTCAGTTGGACACACTCTAGCGCAGCTCGCACCAACTGGATTGGAAGTCATTATGGTTTTGGCAGAGCCGAGTAAGTTTCCAGTCGAAATTTTTTTTATAAAAGTTGGGATATCAATGCCTGTCGGACAGGCCTTAATACAAGGAGCATCATAACAATACAGGCAGCGATTTGATTCTTCCAATGCTTCTTGATTTGTAAGTGGACGTTCTACTTCTTGAAAGTTAAGGTCCAGATTGGTATTGGATATCCTCTGTATTTTTTCCAATAAAAAACCCTCCTTTATTTAAAAGTTAATTTACTGAAAATTCTGCATCTAATTTTCATTTTACAGGCAGTAAAAAATCATTACATTATACAATTTGTAAAATGATGCTTGTATTCTACTAACCAATGTGTGAACTAGATTCTATACAACAATTATGCGAATCTATTGTACTTGATGATGATTTGAAGGGAAAAATCGATGAGTAATGTAGTAGATAAATGAAAGATATTCTTGTACCATTCTTAACCTTTTACCAATTTATCACATATGAACAAAAAATTTTGTAAAATTACATCGAACCTATTATTAATATATTTGAGGTAATTGTCTTTTAAAAAATAACTTAAACTCAATGAGTATAAAGGAAAAATGAAGTTAAGGTCTAAGAGACTTTCAACTATCGATAATTGTTTTCCTAAATAAAAGTTCTCGACATTTGCAAATTATTTGCCGAATGTTTTTGTATATGATCAAAAATTAAAGTAACACTAAAAACTAGCAGATGAAAATTATGAAAAAAAGGGATCATTCGTTTTTGAATGATTCCTCAGGCTGTCGAGAAACTCTCGACAGCCTTTTATTTTTTCATAAACTTTAATGATTCACCGCGTTAATTTGATATAA
>NZ_JABWSY010000017.1 GCF_013396335.1 Bacillus sp. EB106-08-02-XG196 | reverse complement strand
CTGGTAGTTCAGTTGGTTAGAATGCCTGCCTGTCACGCAGGAGGTCGCGGGTTCGAGTCCCGTCCAGACCGCCATTTATATTTTTAAAAACACGAAACGATGTTTCGTATTTTTTTTGCATTTTTGCTTAAATGGCGGAAATTAGGTAAAATACATAGTGAATGGACATCCTTAGGAGCTATCCTAAGGTTTTTTTTTACAAAAATAAGGTAGAATGAAGATAGCGGCATGCTATTGTTTCGTAAAAGGTGATAATATGAATCAGTATGAAAAAAATACAATAGATCCTAGTGAAACTTTTCAGCTTGCATCTAAACTTGCAGCGTTTTTACAGCCAGGCGATGTGATTTGCCTAGAGGGAGATTTAGGTGCTGGTAAAACCACCTTCACGAAAGGATTAGCTAAAGGATTAGATATAAAAAAAACTGTAAACAGTCCGACCTTTACCATAATAAAAGAGTATAAGGGCAGGCTGCCTTTGTATCATATGGATGTATACCGAGTTGCCGATTCTGGCGAGGATTTAGGCTTTGATGAATATTTTGAAGGCGATGGTGTCACCGTTGTGGAATGGGCTCATTTAATTGAAGAACAATTACCCGTTGAATTGTTAACCATCTATTTGTATCACGAGGGTCCTGATAAAAGAAAAATTGTGTTTGTTCCAAAAGGAAAGAGATATGAGCAATTATGTAAGGAGATATTTCTAAATGACCATTTTAGCGATTGATACTTCTAATTATCCATTAGGGGTTGCGCTTATTGAAGATAATCAGGTACTGGGCGAATATATTACCAACTTAAAGAAGAATCATTCGGTTCGAATTATGCCCGCCATACAAACGTTAATGAAGGATTGTGAAAGAGTCCCAGCACAGTTAACTAAAATAGTGGCGGCGAAGGGCCCAGGCTCCTATACAGGAGTTCGCATTGGCGTTACAATAGCCAAAACAATGGCTTGGTCGTTAAAGATTCCTCTAGTCGGAGTTTCTAGTCTTGAAATTATTGCAGCAGGGGCAGGGAGATACTTTGATGGTTATATTTCACCACTTTTTGATGCTAGAAGAGGACAAATCTACACAGGGCTATATGAATATCAAAGCGGGAAGCTAACGACAGTTAAAGACGATCGTTTGGTCCTGTCAGCAGATTGGGCTGACTCATTACAGGAGTTAAAGAAACCCATATTATTTGTTGGTAACGATATACCCCTTCATCAAACTGTGATAAACGATACCCTGGGCTCTCAAGCAGTATTCTCTGCGATTACGGAGCATAATCCTCGCCCTGCGGAGCTTGCGTTATTAGGTAAAGATAAACAGGGGGAAGACATTCATTCCTTTGTTCCTAATTATATCCGTTTAGCTGAAGCAGAAGCGAAGTGGTTAGAGGCAAATGGGAAAATTTTAAAAGGATAGGATTAGAGAAATATGGTAGATTCTTATGTTTTCCGTTATATGAAGGAAGAGGATATCGATCAAATTTTAGAGGTTGAACATGCCTCTTTTGCTACACCCTGGAGCAGAGAAGCTTTTTATAATGAAATTTATAACAATAAATTTGCTGTTTATCTTGTCTTGGAAGAAGACCAAAAGATAATTGGTTATGTTGGTGCCTGGGTGGTCATTGATGAAGCCCATGTAACGAATGTGGCCATTCTTCCTGAGTATAGAGGCAGAAAGCTTGGAGAAGCATTGCTTCGTAAAATGATGACACTTGCTAAGGATATGGGAGCGAGAAGCATGACTCTTGAAGTTCGAGTGACGAATCATGTGGCACAATCTCTTTACCGTAAATTAGGATTCCAAAATGGCGGCATTCGGAAAAATTATTATTCAGATAATCAAGAAGATGCCCTAGTGATGTGGGTGAATATATGATTAAAGATCAGTGGATTATGGGAATTGAAACAAGCTGTGATGAAACAGCTGTTGCGATTATCAAAAATGGCAGGGAAATTGCTGCCAATGTGGTTGCCTCACAAATTGAAAGTCATAAGCGTTTTGGCGGAGTGGTACCTGAAATTGCCTCCCGTCATCATGTTGAACAAATTACGATGATCATGGAAGAGGCTTTAAAGGAAGCAAGACTTACATTTTCAGAGTTGGATGCAATTGCCGTAACGGAAGGTCCTGGATTAGTTGGTGCTTTATTGATTGGTGTAAATGCTGCAAAAGCACTAGCATTTGCACATAACATTCCACTCGTCCCTGTTCATCATATTGCCGGACATATTTATGCAAACCAGCTTGTGACGGAGCTGCGTTTTCCTCTCCTCTCCTTAGTGGTGTCTGGAGGTCATACGGAGTTAGTCTATATGAAAGAACAGGGACATTTTGAGGTCATTGGTGAAACCAGAGATGACGCTGCTGGTGAGGCCTATGATAAGGTTGCCAGAACCTTGAAATTGCCATATCCCGGCGGACCGCATATTGACCGGCTGGCTCAAGAAGGCAGTGATACCCTTAAATTGCCTAGAGCTTGGCTGGAAGAAGGTTCATATGATTTTAGCTTTAGCGGATTAAAATCAGCCGTTATTAATACCGTTCATAATGCCGAACAACGTGGTGAAATCATCGCACCAGAGGATCTTGCAGCAAGCTTTCAGGAAAGTGTAATCGAAGTATTGGTGAAAAAGACAGTAAAAGCAACCAAGGAATATAAGGTGGAGCAAGTGCTGCTGGCTGGTGGAGTTGCTGCGAATAAAGGTCTTAGAAAGGCACTCGAAATGGCCTTTTCAGAAAAAGCCGATATTGATTTAGTTATACCGCCTTTAAACTTGTGTACAGATAACGCTGCGATGATTGCTGCGGCAGGAAGCGTTATGTTCGAAAAAGGAATTCGCGCTGACCTTTCATTAAATGCAAATCCAGGGTTAGATATAGAATTATACAATTAGTCCTTCTGAATAAGAAGGGCTTTTTTGTGGATAACTTTTTTGAAAAAATTGTGCATTACATGAAGAATGTGGGTAAGTCACCTGTATTATGTGGACAATGTGGATAAGTAGGGCTTTTTCTGTGGATAATGTGGAAAAGTAGGAATAAGGTTGCAGTACTAAGTTCTAATATGTGTATAAAGTTGTGGAAAAAGGATCTTGGGGAAGAAATTTAAGGGTTTTTCACGAATTTTGTCGATTATTAAGTGAAAATGTAAAGCTGCCTCCATAGGGAATTTTTTAATTTCGGCGAATATAGTAGTTAAAAAGTAGAAGAGGGGGATATGGATGAAAAGGAAGTTCTTATTAGGGATTCTCATGGTTTTATTTTTTGGATTAACTGCCTGCAGCTTAGATATTAATATATCAACAGACGATAAAAAGCCTGAGGTAATTGATGATGGAAATGATCAAGAACAGGTAGACAATAAACAGTATCAAAATGAAGTCTTTAAAGAAGTTACACTTTCAAAATCGAATGGCGAGGTAACGGTAAAGGGAAAGGCAAGGGTGTTTGAAGGTGTTTTTCAATATGCTGTAATCTCTGGAACGGAGATATTACAAGAAAATCATTATCAAACAGACGGTGCCCCTGCATGGGGAAGCTTTGAAATAACAATCGACAAGGAGCTTTTGACAAAAGAAGAAGTTTCGTTCGAGCTATTTGTTTATTCCGCAAAGGACGGTTCTAAAACAGACATCTTAACCATTCCACTAAAATAGTAAAAGGGGCTTGGATAGTGTTTATCCAAGCCCCCCTTGTATTTATTCGGCTAGTTCAGCCCATTCTTCCATTAACTTTTCGAGTTCAGCCCTTGCTTTTTCATTTTTTAAATTGATTTCAAGAACCTTCTCGTGGTCCTGAAATATGACAGGCTCACATAGCTTTTCCTCGTACTCTTGGATGAGTGCCTCCAGCTCTTCAATACGTAATTCAATTTCTTCTAACTTGCGCTTTCGCTGCCGCTCAAGCTTTTTACTTTCTTTATCCTGTTGATAGGTATTTCTTTCTTGTATTTCACTTTGAGTTTGTTTCTTTGCGCTGCTGGCAATGTCTAAAGCCTTTAGCTCTTCTTCCTCAAGCTTTTTCTCCAAATAATAGTCATAGTCACCGAGATACTCTTGACTTCCGTGTGCACTAAGCTCTAATACCTTTGTCGCAATTCTGTTAATAAAGTAGCGATCATGTGATACAAAAATAATCGTACCTGGGTAGTCGACTAATGCATTTTCGAGAACTTCTTTACTATCTAGGTCAAGATGGTTTGTAGGCTCGTCCAATATTAGAACATTTGCTTTCTCAAGCATTAATTTGGCTAGTGCCAGTCTTGCCTTTTCACCGCCGCTTAATGTAGAAACAATTTTTAATACATCATCACCTGAAAACAGAAAGTTACCTAGGACAGTCCGTATTTCCTTTTCGCTTTTTAACGGCCATTCATCCCATAGCTCATTTAGAACTCGCTTATTGGAGGTCAATTCTGCCTGCTCCTGGTCGTAGTAACCAATTGCCAGATTTGCCCCGTATTGAATCGTACCGGCTAAGGCCGGAAGTTTTTTTATGATTGTTTTTAGTAGAGTAGATTTACCAATTCCATTTGGGCCAACTAAGGCGATACTTTCACCACGATAAGCACGGTAGGAGATGTTCTCCGATACCTTTTTTCCATCGTATCCGACTGCCAGGGTATCTACAAATAGAACATCATTCCCAGTTTGTTTCTCTAGTTCAAAAGAGAAGGTGGCAGACTTCTCGTCTCCTAAGGGACGGTCCATTAAGTCCATTTTCTCCAACTTTTTACGCCGGCTTTGAGCGCGTTTGGTCGTCGAAGCACGCGCTAGGTTACGCTGGATAAAATCCTGAAGATCCGAAACTTCCTGCTGCTGCTTTTCATATACCTTTAAATCACGTTCATAATTTGCCGCTTTTTGATCTAGATAAGAGCTATAGTTTCCGATGAATTTTTGAATTTGCCTCCGTGAAACTTCATAAACCTGTGTGACCACTTTATCCAAAAAGTAGCGGTCATGGGACACGATTAAGATGGCCCCGTCATAGCCTTGTAAGTATTGCTCCAGCCACGTAAGTGTATCGATATCGAGATGGTTTGTAGGCTCATCCAAAATTAATATATCGGGCTTCGTTAAAAGGAGTTTCCCTAATGCTAGACGAGTCTTCTGACCGCCGCTTAAGCTGGATATCATTAATGAGTTATTGCGAAAATTTAAACCATGGAGGATAGAGCGAATATCTGCTTCGTACTGATAGCCACCCTGTTCTTTAAATTTCACTTGCAGTTCATCATATTCCTTTAAAATTCGGTCGTAGCGGGGACTATCCTCCATAGCGGCAGGATCCGACATCGAAACCTCTAAATGTCGAAGTGATTTTTCCATACTTCTAAGTGGTTCGAAAACGGTTAGCATTTCATCCCAAATCGACAAATTTGATTCTAATCCGGTATTCTGTGCTAAATAACCAATGCTTACGCCCTTTGGTTTAATAATTTCTCCGCCATCATGGGACAGATGCCCAGCTATAATTTTCAATAATGTTGATTTCCCTGCACCGTTTCGCCCCACAAGTGCAACACGGTCCCGCGTTTGTAATTCTAGTTTTATATTCGATAAAATTAGGTCTGCACCATAGTATTTTGCTAGTTGATTCACTTGCAATAAAATCATTGTTTTTCACCTCAATCACTAAAATAAGTGTACCTTATTCCAAGAAAGTCGGCAATAAAGTGTCTTGGTGTTGGGGAAAATAAGAGAATATCTCTTAAGAAAAAAATGTAAATATTTTATCATTCGCTCAAGGTTTCACAGACAAATTTCGAAAAATATAGTATGATTTTATGGGAGGATACTGTTTATGTCTGAATTTACTCATTTTAACGAAGAAGGAAGAGCGAAAATGGTGGATGTTAGCGATAAGCCAGAAACGGCCCGTACGGCACTAGCTCATTCCAGTATTACGGTCAGTAAAGAAATTTATGATAAAATAACAAATAACGAAATGAAAAAAGGCGATGTTCTTGCTGTGGCTCAAGTGGCTGCAGTAATGGGAGCAAAGAAGACCTGGGATTTGATCCCCATGTGTCACCCGATTCCTTTAACAGGGGTAAATATATCCTTCTCATGGGAAAAGGAACATGATAGCGCATATACATTAAATATTGCCGCTGCTGTCAAAACAAAAGGAAATACAGGTGTTGAAATGGAAGCGTTAACAGCTGCTTCCACATGTGCATTAACGGTTTATGACATGTGTAAAGCAGTAGATAAAGGTATGGTTATAGGAAAAACATATTTGGTTGAAAAAACAGGTGGAAAAAACGGAGATTTCCATAGGACGGAACAAGTTAGATAAATGATCAAACTATTTATAGGGGGTGGGAGAATATGAGTAATGAAACAATGAAAATACCACAAGCGACAGCAAAACGGCTTCCCTTATATTATCGATTTTTAAAGAATCTACATTCTTCCGGTAAACAGAGGGTATCTTCTGCAGAACTAAGTGAGGCAGTGAAGGTGGATTCGGCAACGATTCGCCGGGATTTTTCTTATTTTGGAGCCTTAGGAAAAAAGGGATATGGCTATAATGTCAATTATTTATTAACTTTTTTTCGGAAAACATTAGATCAAGATGAATTAACGAAAGTAGCATTAATTGGTGTAGGTAATCTTGGCACAGCCTTTTTAAATTATAATTTTTTAAAAAATAATAATACAAAAATTGAATGTGCCTTTGATGTGGATCCGAATAAGATGGGCACAACGATTCGCGATGTACCAGTGTTTCATATGGATGAACTCGAGAAGGTTTTAAGCAATGATGATGTTCATGTAGCCATTCTGACTGTACCTGCTCCAGTGGCACAAATGATTACCGATAGACTTGTAAATTCCAATATTAAGGCAATCCTGAATTTTACTCCTGCCAGATTGAATGTGCCGCCATCGATTCGCGTGCATCATATTGACTTGGCTGTCGAATTACAATCACTTATTTACTTCCTGAAGCACTACCCAACAGAGGAAATTGAAGAATAAGAGTAAAGACCTTTTCACGTATATAGTGAAAAGGTCTTTTTTGTCGGATAAAAATATAGATGGAAACTTTACAAACGTAACAGTGTTATGTTACATTCGTTCTATGAAAGGGGTTTTCATGATGAGCGAGGAATTAATTTCG
Source organism: Bacillus sp. EB106-08-02-XG196 (assembly GCF_013396335.1). Classification (GTDB taxonomy): domain Bacteria; phylum Bacillota; class Bacilli; order Bacillales; family Cytobacillaceae; genus Neobacillus. Next base: position 144,767 of record NZ_JABWSY010000017.1, on the reverse strand, counting down.
AAGAAGGATTTGTTGGATTTAGCCGGAATCTCTTATGGGCAGTTATATAGATGGAAACGAAAAGACCTTATACCTGAGGATTGGTTTATTAGAAAATCAACCTTTACAGGTCAAGAGACATTCTTTCCGAAAGTTAAGATCTTAGAACGAATTAATAAAATTCAACTGATGAAAGAAAACCTGTCTTTAGATGAACTAGCTGATATGTTTTCACCGAATATTGCTGATTTACAGCTGGAGAAGGATGAATTAGTAAAGCGTAACATTGTTTCAACTACAGTGCTTGATTATTATTTAGAGATAGAAAAGGGCGGTCCTACGTTTAATTTTTCACGAATCCTTGAAGTGTATGTTTTAGAAAAGCTGCTTCAATCAGGTGAAATTAATTTGGATGAAGGAAAAATGCTGTTACAGGTTTTACTAGACAATAAGTCAGTGATTAAGCAAAAGAACGCAGAATTGGTGATCACCAGGAAATTAGGTGTTTCATCTTGTCTTTTACTTATTAATACAGAGAACTTCCAATTTGAACGGGGCACAAAAATAGTCACCCAGCTATCGCTAATGGGATGCATGGAAGAAATTAAATCGAAATTATTATAAAGGAGAATCAAAATGGAGACGAAAAAAAGGGGAGACTTGCTCATAAACGGTCTTGGATCTTCAAATGGAGGATCGTTCAATTCGGTCAGTATTAATGGTAAAGGCAGTGTTACAGGTGATGTGGAATGCTCGGAACTGGATTTTAATGGTTCAGGCTCAGTAGCTGGGAACGTTGTTGTGAATCATGCACGGATAAATGGACGAGGAAAGATTAATGGCAATATGGAGAGTCAGATTCTCACGGTTGATGGGACGGCGGGAGTGACGGGAAACCTGTTGGTAAAGAAGCTGAAGGTATCAGGCAAAGCGAATGTCGGAGGGAAAATTAAAGGGGATGAAATAAAGATAAGAGGCAGGTTAACGGTGGGAGAAGATTGTGAAGCAGAAACGTTTAAAGCAGAATCACAATTTAGTATCGGCGGCTTGTTAAATGCTGATTTAGTGGATATCACTATTTTTGCTGATTGCCATGCAAAAGAGATTGGCGGTCAAACCATCCTAATAAAGCAAAAAAACTCACTTCTAGGCTATTTTAAACCTTTTGTACGTACCCAATTGAAAACGGAATGTATTGAAGGGGATAAAATTGAGATTGAAAACACCAAGGCTGGGATAGTCCGTGGTAAAAATGTAGTAGTTGGAGCTAATTGCGAAATTGATGTGGTTGAATACTCGGGTGAATTTACAATGGATAAAAATTCGATTGTGAAGGACATCAGAAAAATATAGGTGAAGGGTGGAAGAGAAATGGAAAAAGGTCATAACCTAACGATTAATGGATCCGGGAATTACTCCGGGGGCCAATACGACAAAATTAGCATTAGGGGAGATGCCACGCTTGCTTCTGATTTAGAATGTTCTGCTTTCAATATCTTTGGAACGAGTGAAGCTTTGGAAAGTGTGAAAACAAAGTCTGTAAAGGTCTTTGGTGAGGCAGAAGTAAAGGGAAATTTGGAGTCAGAGGAAATGCTGATTATGGGGACTATGACAGTCGGCGGCAGGGCGGATTTGAAGAAAATGAAAATACTCGGAACTCTTGATGTTGGTGATAATTTAACAGGTGATGAAGCCAATATTAAAGGAATGATATCTGTAGGCGGCGACGTTGAATATGAGACCTTTGATTCATCAGGAGGCTTTGAAATTAAAGGTTTGCTTAATGCAGATAAAATAAACATATCGTTACGGTTTGGGCAGAGTTTTGCAGAAGAAATTGGCGGAGGGGTGATTACGGTTAAGAAGAAGAGTAACACCCTCCTTCCATTTGGAAAAGAAACGGGGATGCTTATTGCCAAGGTTATTGAAGGGGATATCGTTTCCTTAGAAAATACAAGAGCAGATATCGTTCGCGGAAAAAGTGTGAAAATCGGAGCAGGCTGCCAAATTGGAACCGTTGAATATTCAACCGAACTGACACAGGATAAAAATTCAACGATAAAAACGAAGACAAAGCTATAGTTAAAAGGTCTTTTCGCATTCAGTGAGAAGACCTTTTAACTTACACTTATTTTTTAATTTGTTTTTTATATTTATTGTAAAAGAAAATGATTCTTAAACCAGATCCGAAGTCAAAGGTGGCAAGGATTACGAGCAGATAACTGAAAAACCCCCAGCCGTTTTGTGCGACATCCTCGACTGCAAAATAGGTAAATAAACAACCAAGCACAATATAAATAATTCCGGAAAACATAGGTGAACGTTTCATAGAAAGCCTCCGATAAAGTTTTGAATGGTTTCTGCCTTACGCATGAATTCAGTAATCTCATCTTTATAAACCGACTGCATGACGACCACTAATGTATTCATGGCAACATGGGCAAAAATCGGCACAAGGATATGTTTTGTTTTTACGTAGAGAAAGGCAAAAGTGAAACCCATAGCTGAATATAGCAGAATATGATGCGGCTCCATATGAGCCAAGGCAAAAATGACCGAGCTAATTAGAGCAGATAAAAAAAAGTTAAAACGTTTATGAAGAGTACCGAAAATAATCTTCCGAAAGACAATCTCCTCTAATATCGGCCCGATAACAGAGCTGACTAAAATGGCAAGCGGAAAGGATTCAATAATGTTTAGAATTTGCTGGGTGTTTTCAGATCCCATATCAACCCCAATAAGCTGTTCAATATTGGCAGCGAGGGCTTGGGCAAATAAGGCTAGAAAGACACCGATTACTGCCCAGGCAGCAGAATAGCTAATGGAACTGCCTCTTTCATTCAGCGCAGGTTTCTTCATTTCTGTTCGTAATAGGAAAAGAATAATCACGAGTGCCAGGGTGAAGCTGAAAATTAACCAGTAGGGGACAACCAGTCCTTGGTCCATCCCTAAATATCCAAATAGAAACATCAGCCCAGGAATGCCAATCAGGCTCGATAACTGCATAGCTATATAGACAATTAATATTATCCAATATTCCCTTTTCAAATGTTATATCTCCTTTAAGAAGCCTTCTTGTTATTTTAACCTATAGTTCATTCTACTAATAATGGCAGGGTTGTTTCAATTTTAATGTTTATTTTTAAAAACGAAGTATATTCCTTTGTCTAAATCACATACTTGTAAGGTTGTAAAAAATGAGAAAAAAATACTGCTTCATACTTGCAAATTTTTTTTGCATTGATTATGATAATAATTGTGTTAGCACTCATGTTAAGAGAGTGCTAATAAGTCAGAATTACATATCTATTTGAGGAGGTTGTTTGATTTGTTAAGACCACTAGGTGATCGTATTGTCATTGAGCTTGTTGAATCAGAAGAAAAAACTGCAAGCGGTATCGTTTTACCGGACTCTGCTAAGGAAAAGCCTCAAGAAGGAAAAGTAGTTGCTGTAGGTACTGGTCGTGTGCTTGAAAGTGGCGAACGCGTTGCTCTTGAAGTTTCTGTAGGCGATCGTATTATCTTCTCAAAATACTCTGGAACAGAAGTTAAGTTTGATGGAAATGAATATTTAATTTTACGTGAAAACGATATCCTTGCTGTAGTTGGCGAGTAATAAAAAAATAGTTTAGAAAATACGAGGAGGTTTTTTGAACATGGCTAAAGAGATTAAATTTAGTGAAGATGCACGCCGCGCAATGCTGCGTGGAGTTGATGCGCTGGCGGATACAGTAAAAGTAACGCTTGGACCTAAAGGACGTAACGTAGTTCTTGAGAAAAAATTTGGTTCACCGCTAATTACGAACGACGGTGTAACAATCGCGAAAGAAATCGAATTAGAAGATGCATTTGAAAATATGGGTGCAAAACTAGTTGCTGAAGTTGCAAGCAAAACGAATGATGTTGCTGGTGACGGTACTACAACTGCAACCGTTCTTGCTCAAGCGATGATTCGTGAAGGCTTAAAGAACGTAACAGCTGGTGCTAACCCAATGGGTATCCGTAAAGGGATTGAAAAGGCAGTTACAGTTGCTGTTGAAGGATTAAAGGCTATTTCTAAACCAATCGAAGGCAAAGAGTCTATTGCACAAGTTGCGGCTATTTCTTCTGATGATAAAGAAGTAGGACAATTAATTGCTGAAGCAATGGAGCGCGTTGGTAACGACGGCGTCATCACAATCGAAGAGTCAAAAGGCTTCACAACTGAACTAGATGTTGTTGAAGGTATGCAATTCGACCGCGGATATACTTCTGCATACATGGTAACAAACACAGACAAAATGGAAGCTGTATTAGAAAATCCATATGTCTTAATCACTGACAAAAAAATCTCAAGCATCCAGGAAATCCTTCCTGTCCTTGAGCAAGTTGTTCAACAAGGCAAGCCGCTATTATTGATTGCTGAAGATATCGAAGGTGAAGCACTTTCAACTTTAGTATTGAACAAGCTTCGTGGAACATTCAATGCAGTTGCTGTTAAAGCTCCTGGATTTGGTGACCGTCGTAAAGCAATGCTTGAAGATATCGCTGCATTAACTGGCGGTGAAGTGATTACTGAAGAGCTTGGCCGTGAATTGAAAACGACAACCATCACATCTTTAGGACGCGCTTCTAAGATTGTTGTTACAAAAGAAAACACTACAATCGTTGAAGGTGCAGGAGATACTGCTGCCATTGCTTCTCGTGTAAATCAAATCCGTGTTCAATTAGAAGAAACTACTTCTGAATTTGACCGTGAAAAATTACAAGAGCGTCTAGCTAAATTAGCTGGCGGTGTTGCAGTAATCAAAGTTGGTGCTGCGACTGAAACTGAATTAAAAGAGCGCAAGCTTCGTATCGAAGATGCTTTGAACGCTACTCGTGCTGCAGTTGAAGAAGGTATCGTATCCGGTGGTGGTGTTGCCCTTCTAAACGTATACAGCAAAGTTGCTGAAGTTCAAGCAGAAGGCGACGTAGCTACTGGTATCAACATCGTATTACGTGCGATCGAAGAGCCTGTACGTACAATCGCTCACAATGCTGGCCTTGAAGGATCTGTTATTGTTGACCGCTTAAAGCGCGAAGCAGTTGGAACAGGCTTCAACGCAGCAACTGGCGAATGGGTAAACATGATCGACGCTGGTATCGTTGACCCAACTAAAGTAACACGTTCTGCATTACAAAACGCTGCATCCGTAGCGGCTATGTTCTTAACAACTGAAGCAGTTGTTGCTGACAAGCCAGAACCAGCTGGTCAAGGCGGCATGCCTGATATGAGCGGTATGGGTGGAATGGGCGGCATGATGTAATAGGGGTTTTAAAACCTTGTTATATCAACGTCTAAAATGATAATATGCTTTTCTTGTCCTCGGATTTGTCCTCGTTTTATAAAAAACAGGGCAGTCTATGACTAAAAAGCTATCTATAGGAGAAGGTCTTTCATCAGTTTGCTAAACTGTTGGGAGGCCTTTTCTTCCGTATTGGCAGTCATATGAGCGTAAATATTTATTGTGGTGTTAATGTCTGTGTGCACCAATCGTTGCTATATTTCCTTTATTTGAACAAGGTAAAGGAATTAGGTGAAATGTTTTTGATCTTCAATTTAAGATGGTTCTGTAACTGCTAAAAAGGACAATACCGAGGAAGAGTATCTCATTATTACGAACGGGAGCTTTATGGTATACAATCGTATCAAAATTTTTAAGCAGCCGAAAACACCTCATTTAATCGAGGTGTTTATTTTTTTTTGACTATAAATCTTATTCAAATAAAAACTACACAATTCAAACTTCTATGAATCTAGTGGTTAGACATTACCTTGACCTAATAGTTTCGATGTCCTCAATTGTATATGAGTAAAGCCCCTTTGTTTAAGTAGATTTGACTCATCCATTATAGAACCAGCTTAGGTTAAAAGAACTCTTTCTTTGTTAAAGAAACGAAAAACCGACAAAAAAAATAATAGTTATGTAGAATAATGTCTATGTGGGTTATGATGCCCTGCTTTTTTGAAAGGGGGTGAAATAATGTACCTACGGCATTTATTTATATCAGGTCTAATTGTTGGAGCCGCCATGTTTTTACCGAGCAATGTCTTTGCTGAGGAGAACGAACTTAGTGGACCGCAGAATTCCCAAAAAGCTCCTGGACAAGTTAGTCCTTCAGTGGGAATTGATAACGAAGCTGTAAAATCAGACGTTCCGGCCAAGGAAGAAACTATAGTGGAACCCGCAGCTGTAAAACCAGATGTTCCGGCCAAGGAAGAGGCTATAGTGGGACCCACAGCTGTGAAACCCAATGTTCCAGCCAAGGAAGAAGCTGTGGCAGAACCTAATCCAGCTATGAACAATCAAGGTAGAGTAAAGCAGCAGCCATCTAAAGTTCCTCCTAACAATCCAGCTATCCATAAGTCAGCTGCAGCATCACAAAAATTGCATGATCAGGCAAAAGGTAATGTGCAGTCTGCCTTAAATAAGACTGAAAGGTCCGTTAATGAGGCTCGCGATCCTGAAAAAGTGGCAGCTGTTGAGGAATATAATAATGGATTAGAAAAGAATACGCCGACTCCTAAAAACGGGTCTGGAAATTCTGCTTTAGATTCCTTACATAATTCTGAAACTGAAGTAAAAAAACAAGTCTACCCTGCAAGTTTCGAACCTCAAGGGAAGGACACAGATTTATCATTGGTCAAAAAGGAAAATCGTTCTGAACCCCTTTTGCAGGAGTCACAAGAAAAGAGTGGTATCCCATCAGCTGAGGAAAAGATTCCAAAGGTCAGTGAGGTGCCGAACCCAACGCAGCGGACGGGCAGTAACGGGGGACCATCAAATGACCGGGGCAGTCAGGGATTAAATACTATAAGTTTTCTAGATAAATGGTTTGTATGGAATCCATATTATGAAATCCAGCTTGTCCAATCTTATCTTTCTCAGCATACATGGTTGAATAATCAATGGGTGAATGCTCCACCTTCACCACCACCAATAGCAGCTCCTTTTTACCTAACGTTTACTGTTAACTTAGCCACAGGTAACGATAAATAAAGGAGCAAAATTGGAAATGAAACATTATTTTAAACCATATAAACTTGTTAAATCTTTTGTATTAACTGGAGTATTGTCATTTGGACTACTGGCAGGAGGCCCTTTTGCTGCGGCGGCTGGACTTGATAAAGCCAAAGTAGAGCCTGTTCAAGCTGCGCAAGCAAACAGTTCCGTAAATGTACATGCCAATGTGAAAGTAACGCCTGAGCTTCCTGCACAAGCTAAGGTTCCTACACAACCTGAGGTTCCCGCACAACCTGCAGTTCCTGCTCAGCAAGAAGAAGTAAAAGCCGAGATTCAACATAAGGAAAAAGGTAGTATCGGAAAATCGCAGGCAAGTATACATGCCAGTGAAACAGCCAAATTGAATGCTTCGGAAAACTCTGCCATCTTTTCTGAAGCACCAGTAGCAGAATATAATGAGACTTCCGAAAACCCAAATGACCTTTCTAATCCTTCAGTGGCAGAATTGAACGAAACGGATGCTACAGAGGAATATTTTTTCGGATCGGATTCCGCTACATTAGCGAATCCAGAAGGACAGGATTTTTATATAGGGAAGTTAGGCTATGGGAACAATGTGCAATTTGATGCAAGTACAGGCGGTGCAATTTATTTCAGTAGCGCTAGAGCACAGGATGCTACCTATGTTTACGGTTACTGGTTTTTATCCGGTATGCAAACTGCGCCATCAGGAATGTCGGCAAGCGATTGGGGAGTCCATCAGGCCAAATTAGCACTACAAGCCTATGAAACTATGAAAAGTGTATATGGTTCAAAAGTTAGACCTGTTATCTTTATTGATGTAGAACCGGCCCTAACCGGTATGAAAGACTATGACTATGCAAATAATCAAATGATTTATAACGCATTTGTGGATTATCTAAATCAATATGGACAAGGTGTAAAACCTGGCACCTATTCATCTCCAGGGAGCTGGGAACGCACAATGGGCGACTTTTCGCCAAGCACTCCAGGGGCTTATTGGGTCGCTTATTATCCGAGTGACATCCCTACAAATTTGACAACAAGCAATTCAGATTGGCTTAATTTCCCTGGAACAAACGAAAAGGCAGAAATTTGGCAGTACTATGGTGGATATGATGACTATAATGTAGCTTGGAAACTACCATAAACGAAATATAAGGGCAAAGTGTGTAGATTTAGAGTTTAATAGTTCGCTACTCCCCGCAGTACCCGAATAAAAAAAGCAACGCTATTTTGATCTGACCCAATAAAGTTAGACGAATATATTTAGGCAGCTTCTAAGATCTGAGTTCGTATTCTACTGAACTCAGATCTTTTAATTCCTTTTAGGAAAACACTATTATGACCAATGTTCGACTGCTAATCCCAAGCTACCATTTATAACAGAGTTAGTTGAAATTTATAGGCTTGCCTATAAAGGTATATGAAAAAATTTCCCTTTATCGGAATCTCATTGGATGGTGCCTGGCACCACATTCCTGTTAGAGGGTAGCGATGCCTATCGAATCTAAGACGTTATCAATCATAGAACTTCTCGTTTTCATAGCCTTTCGGGAAAAATTAGGCGAATCGATGCTAAAAAATCAGCACCGTTTCTAAGTTCAATCATTGAGTAAGTATTGTTTATCCAAATATGCGCTACAAAATGCTAACATTTTGCTAACGCAATCTCATGAAAAACTGTAAATTCCAGTTAAAGATGTTAACTTTTGGCCTTTTAAAAATGAGTGATAACATTAGTTATTTAATGTTGTCTACCTTTTTAAAAGGCTTTTTTTTTTTCCAAAAAGGGGTGTAAAGGAATAAAGACTTGGCTCAAGTTTTCTGTGCTAAAAATCAAACTAACCGTGCGTCTGTTATTGCTTTAAAATGCTAACATTTTGCTAACGCAAGATTTGTTCTTGTTTTTAAAAAACACCGAATTCATGACAAAAACAGCTAACTATAGGAGAAGGTCTTTTATCAGTTCACTGAACTGGGAAGGCCTTTTCTTATTACCTGCAGAAAAAACCTGGGGCATTTATTTTTGTAGGAATGGGCGGTGAAAAGAGTCAATATCCACACCATCACCCAAAACTCGATTTAGATGAAGATGTGTTTCCGAATGCTATTAAGCTATTTATCGAAATCATAAAAAATTATTAATAAGGATATACAAGAGTTTCCTCGACAATAAATTTTTCAGGGAAACGAGTAACAAGCCTGGTTTAAAAGGGCTTACTGTACTTTCAATCAAACGATTAGTTAGTATAAAATTTGTTTCTATTTGTTAAAAAGTGTATTTCGTTAGTTTCTATTGTCAGTTTTTAAGTTAATTCCTAACAACCACAACTTTTTTACGACAATTAATTCTTATGAAAACAGCCAAAAATTCTTTTGTAAAAAGGGTTTAGTCGGTATTTAATTAAACGTTTTAATTAGTTGAATTGGTATTAACCAAATGATTGATTAGAAAACCTTTAAATGCTGTCAAACCTGTGATTATCTCGACTTAGTAGGAAGAATATTGTCGTAAAAGGAATCTCGTAAAAATAGTGGAAAGCTTTTGAAGGTACCGATAGGTTTTTCTCACTTGGATTCGGACGAAGTGGCCACTTTTTGTCCAATTGATGAACTCTCCTCTCCTGTACCCCATGTTCACGAAATGCTCAATTTTACTTAACCGAATCTTAACAAATCTCTTTGATAATGGGTTTGTAAAAACGATTCGGAAAGTCTTCTCTAATGAGAAGTCCCCGGATATGGAGAGGAGCTTAAACATGAATAAACTTTTTATTTCTTCCGTTGCCGCCTTTGTTGTCACGATTGCGCTTGGGTTTACTGTATTCTTCTTATTTGTACTAGATTCAAAGGGGAAACCGGAGGTGAGTTCTGCGGCATCCTCATTAATGCCTGGAGAACAAACAGAAACCAAACAAGACCATCCTTATTTACCTCCTAGTCTGGACGATATTCCAGAAGGGGAAGACGGGGAATTAATCAAATTAGGGCTCAGAGAACATAACGAAACAAACATGGTTTTGGATGGTTATGTAGGGAACAATCTAAGCTGCGCCAGTTGTCATGCGGATGGTGGAGTTGGTTCTTCGCTTGACTTAGTAGGTATTTCAAAAACTTATCCTCAATACAATCCTCGTGCTGGGAAAGAGGTTACAATCGAAGACCGTATTAACGGCTGTTTTAAAAGAAGTATGAATGGAAAACCACTTCCATTAGATAGCCAGGAAATGAAAGCAATGGTTGCTTATTATAATTATATTTCAATCAATGTTCCAGATGGTACAAAAGAAAGACCTTGGGCTAAAATGCCAAAAGCGGAAGGTGATCTAGCTATATTAGATGTGGAGGCAGGTAGAGAACTTTACAATAAAGCTTGCATTACCTGTCATGGTGAAGGTGGAGAAGGAGGTGCCTCAGGACTTCCTCTTTGGGGAGAAAAATCCTATAACATTGGTGCGGGTATGGCTCGTGTAAGAACAGCAGGAGGATTTATTAAAAAATATATGCCTAAAGCACCGATGGGTGGTTATGAAGCAGGTTCATTCACAGATGAAGAAGCGATGAATATCGCAGCATATATTAACTCTATGGCTAGACCAGATTTTCCTGATAAAATTTATGACTGGCCGAAAGGCGATGCACCGGATGATGCAGCCTATGAAACACTTGCAGGAAAAAGGATACGGACAATTATTAAGAGGTAATGACCCGTTAACAGCGGGTCGTTTTTCTATATATAAAACACTACCTTTTGTGAAACTCCTCTTATCACTATAATAGAGGCAAGGGGCTGAAGATGTTGGAAAATAAAAAATTAAGAGGTAAATCCATTTTAATTATTGATTGCGATAGGGAAAATAGAGCTGTGTTAAGATTTCATTTGACCATGCAAGGTTTTGAAATATTAGAGGCGGCTGATGGACAATCAGCTCGTGAAATGTACTTAAAACATGATCCTTGTTTTGTGCTTTTAGAAACATCTCTTCCTGATATGGATGGACTAGAAATATGCTCGTGGATACGTTACGAATTAGACAGTAACGTACCAATCATTATTGTATCTTTTAATAATACGGAGCAGGAAAGAATAGTTGGACTGAAACAAGGGGCCGATGACTACGTTGGTAAACCATATAATTTAGAGGAATTATCGGTTAGAATTGAAACGGTTTTACGAAGAACCGCCAATCGTTGCAGTAAACTTAGCTATAAAGGATTAACGATTAAACCATTAAGGGGAGTTGTGAAATTCCACGATGAAGTACTTGATTTAACCCATTTCGAGTATAGATTGCTTTATCTATTTATGACCCACCCAGATCAAATTTTTTCACGGGAACAAATCATCAATACCATATATAAAAAGAATGAAAAGATAATCAATGAACGAACAGTAGATGTCCATATCAAAAATTTAAGAGAAAAAATCGAGGAGTATACAGATTATCCCTTTATCGTAACATTAAGAGGGATTGGCTATAAGTTTGCAACTGTAGTGGGTAATTAGAATTATTAAATATCGGTCAATGCGATAATGGTGAATTTTTACTTTTTTCGAAATGGCAAAAGAAACACCTTCACCAAAGATGTTTCTTTTGCTCTTGTTTAAACTGTTTGGAAGCCTTTTTATAGTATTTCTTTTATTCCTAAATAAAACAGAGAAGGGGGATTACATGTTATTAGCGATACAATTATTAAATTGTATTCATCGATATAAGCTCTCATTTGAAGGCATTGATGTCGGAAAAGATACGAAGACACCAGTCAGCCCTAAATATGCAGACAAAGGTGAATTCGTCTTTAAAGGAGCACTACAAAAGTTGAATACACCCTTAAAGATTAAGGGTCCGTAAGGTTTTAGTACGCTGTCACTCTCTGAAAAATGACGAACTTAACTCACTATGAAGAAAAACTCTTGTCAGTAATAAAGATTTATTACTGACAAGAGTTTTTATATTTTTTAACAGTTGTATAAACTTCATCTGCTGGTAAAAACTACTTTTAAATGAAAACTTTGATTGGAGAAAAAAAGATGTTTCAAAATATCTTTGAACGTATATTAGGGTTTATTCCACAATCAGGTGTGTTTTTGTATGGAGGTCTCCTATTTATCATCATGAAAACTATTCAAAGGTTAAATGTCTGGGTAGAGAATAAAGTGAATCCCCCTTGGAAAGAGAAACGGAACCAAAAGGAATACTATTTGCAGCAGGGAAGCGATAAGTAGGTGTGAATTGATGGTAAATAAAGATAATTATCGAATATTAAGTTTGGAAATGACGATTACAGTAATGTCAACTATCATAGGTGTTGGAATACTTACTTTGCCGCGTTCACTTGCTAAAAGCGTTGGAACTCCCGATATTTGGATACCGATTATCATTGGGTTAATCGCTAATATGGCAATGGCTACACTCATTATTAAGCTGCATCAACGAACCCATGGACAAAGTATCCTTCAGTATGTCCAAGAAAAAAATATGGTGGGCTACTTTTTAACTAAATTTCTTACATTAGGTTTTATATGTTATTTCACTTTTATTATCTCATTTGAGGCACGAATTGTTACAGAAGTTGTAGGTGTGTATTTAATTAACCAAACACCTTCTGAAGTTGTAATTATTTTTATGTATTTAGCTATCACTTATGCGGTTACGAAAGGCTTACAAGGGGTTATTCATTTGAATTTACTCTTTTTTCCAATTGTTTTCCTTGTGCTTTTATTCATTATTATGTTTAATTTACAAGAGTTTGATTATAGAAGTTTATTACCGATAGGCGCAGAAGGAATGGTACCCATTATAAGAGGCTCAAAAGAAACAATCGTTTCCTTTCTAGGTATAGAGATTTTATTTTTTTTTATGGTGTACTCTGATAAAAAGTCAGTTTCCTCAAAATATATAAACATCGGCTTAGCAATCGTAGGGATATTATATTTATGTTTTACCTTATTAGCCATTTCAATATTAGGACTTGAAGCCACGAAAGTGGTTACCTATCCGACTATTGAACTTACGAAAGAAATAGAGATTATTCAAGGGTTAATTGAACGATTAGAACCGTTAATTATCATCGTTTGGATCTTGACGATATTTAATACAATGTCAAACTTTCATTTTATAGTCACAAATATTGTAAAAGAGCAGTTTTTTCCTGGAATTAGAGCTGCTTCTATAGCAATAATACTCGCTACCATTTGTTTCGTGATCACTTTCATTCCAAATTCTCTCCAAGAAACATTTTCTTTTGGAGATTTCATCGGATATTTAGGTTTAGGGTTAACACTTTTTACGATCATGATCGGTTATCTCTATATTGTTAAAAATAAAAAACGTGACACAGAACAAAGTGAGGTCCGTTAAGTGTGAAGAAGCTTGTACTGATAATAGGAATACTGACACTGCTAACTGGATGTTGGGATATAAGAGAAATTGATGAAATGGGTTTCGTTCTTGCGATTTCCCTTGATCCACAAGATGATCAAGAAATAAAGGAGCATTTTGTGGATGAATCTAAAAAGCTTGAGACCCAGATGTTCAAAACGACCTATCAAGTAGTTATTCCCCGCGTTCTTAGTGAAGGAAATCCATTAGAAAAAAAAGCCTTTTTTAATATAAGTACAACCGGAAGAACGAATTTTAAGTCAAACCGTAATATTGTGTCTCGTCGTAGTAGAAGGTTAAATTATGAGCATTTAAAAGTGTTAATCATTAATGATCAACTTGTGAAAGATGTGTTTATTGAAAATTTAATTGATTATTTTATAAGAGATCACGAGATGCGCCGTGATACTTTAGTTTTTATTTCTAATGGAAATGGAGAGAAAATATTAAATCAAAAACTCCCTCTTGAAATAATGCCTGCTATTTCCATAAAAATGATACAAGAAAATTATCGGGCACACCACGGTATGCTAGCAGATTTAAACATTGGTGAGCTATCAAAGAAAGTCCTTGAGGAAAAAAGTTATCTGATTCCACATATTGTTCATAAACAGGGTGATTTCAAGATTGCTGGTGCTGCAATTATGCAATGGAATAAATTTAAAGGTTGGTTAGGGGAGGAGGATATTGACGGGGTTAATATCATACTGAGTGACACTGAGAATTCAGTTGTCGAAGCGAGCTATAAAGGTAAATTGTTTGTTTATGAAACAAGTAACTTAAATACATCTATTAAATATACGCAAAAAGACGGAGTGGATCATTTTCATTTATTAATTAAAAGTGAAGGTTCTTTTGTTGAAAATTGGGTAGATAATATTAAGTTAAGTGAGCAAGAGACAAATGAACAACTACAAAAAGAAGTAGCAAAAGAAATTGAGAATAAGGCACTAAAAGTAATCGAGAAACTGCAACATCAATATTATGCAGATGCCCTCGGTTTTGGTAAATATGTGAATAGGAAAACACCGAAACATTGGAAACAAATTAAAAAAGAGTGGGAAGGGGAAAATGGCTATTTTTCAAAAGCAAATTTTACCGTCGAAGCAGAAGTGCGAATTCGTGATTATATGACAAAAGAAGAAATTGATGTGAATTGAGGTATGACCCTTGCTTAAAAAAACATTTTCAAAATTAATGTCTGATAATACAAGGGGAAGAACAGAATATCCCTTGCAATTAAGTAAAAATATCGATGAAACGATTACATTAGTAACAAATATCGTTGGTGAAAGTGATGACATTATACAACGTGATTTTTTAGTAGGGAAAAAAATTAAAGCATCGTTGTTTTATGTAGATGGTTTAGCTGATAAAGATCGAATTGAAAAAAATACAATTGAACCTCTACTGAAATATTCAGTTAACGAAAAACAGAAAAGCATATTACTCGAGCAATTATTAGATGAAGTTGTCTTTCATTGTGATGTCAGAAAGGAAAAGTCGTTTGAAAAGTCCATTTTTCAATTATTATCTGGTGAAGCACTGTTAGTCATTGATGGGATAGATGAAGTTTTGCTTTTTGCAACTCGTAGTAATAATGAACGCAGTATTGATGAGCCAGAAAGTGAAGTGGTTGTTAGAGGACCAAGGGACGGCTTTATTGAATCGCTTCAAACGAATGTCATGTTAATGCGAAGAAGGGTCCGAGATCAATACTTTGTTGTTCAATATGGAAATATAGGCAGACGCTCAAAAAAAGATTTTGCCATTTTGTATATTAAAGGAATTACCAATCAAGAGTATATTGATAAAGTTCGTTACCGTATCTCCTGTATTGATATGGATGATGTTGTTGATACTGGATCACTTGAACAGTTAATTGAAGATAATCCACTTTCCATTTTTCCACAAACTTTACGAACTGAGCGCCCTGATAGAACAGTAAATGCGTTAATGAACGGCCAAGTGGTTGTCTTATTAGATGGAAGTCCTTTTAGTTTAATGGCACCAGTTACATTTCATATGCTTTTTCAATCTCCAGAAGATTATTATGACCGTTGGCAAATTGGGTCATTGATTCGAGTCCTTCGTTATTTAGGAGCTTTTATAGCGATGTTTCTACCAGCATTGTATATTGCGATGGTTTCATATCAACAAGGGATGATTCCAACGACACTAGCATTATCGATTGCAGGGACAAGAGAAGGGGTGCCTTTTCCTGGATTTATAGAAGCTTTTTTTATGGAAATTACTTTAGAGCTATTACGGGAAGCTGGAGTTAGATTACCTCGTCCGGTAGGTCAAGCAATAGGAATTGTAGGTGGTCTTGTCATTGGTGATGCCGCTGTTCGTGCTGGGATTGTTAGTCCAGTAATGGTGATTGTTGTTGCCCTAACAGCTATCGCTTCTTTCGTCCTTCCTTCATACAATGTCAGTATATCACTAAGAATATTACGCTTTTCGTTAATGATTGCGGCATCTCTGTTTGGATTATATGGAATACTAATTGCCTACATTTTCATTAATATTCACTTAGTTGGTTTAAAGAGCTTTGGGACATATTATACATCACCGTTTGCACCGTATCGGTATGCAGAATTGTTAGACACTGTTATTAGAGCACCGTTAAATTTACTATCAAAACGATTTGAAGAATTAAAACCAGATGATCAAAGGAGGTCAAAATGAGATAAATGGGTCAGTTTTGAGTGGAATGGTAACACCATAACTTTTATCCGACAATTAATTATTTTGTAAACAGCTTAAAATTGTTTGATAAAAGGGCTTATGCGTTAGTTAATCAAACGATTGATTAGTTGAATCAGCACTAACCAAACGTTTGATTAAAATCGCTTTAAATACTGCCAAACCTGGGTTTAATACCCCTGAGTGGGGAGAAAATTGTCGAGAAGAGTATCAAGGAAAAATGTTGGAAAGTTTTCGGATTACTAGGCAATGGCAATACTGCCTTACTTATTGAAGCTCAGGTCTAGCTTGGTCGATCACCTTACTGATTTCAAACAAATCTTCAAGTCTATCTGGGAACTGCAGCATGGCCTGACCGTCCAGAGGCCTTCTAGTCATCCTGATATACTCTTTCCCGACCTGCAGCCAAGGATCTTTATATACACCACAAAAATAATCAAAGCCACTATCTTTTAAGTATTGATATTTTTCACTATCGTAAATATCTGGATCTTCAATATCAATTCCAAATGGGTAAATATAGATATCCGTAGGTCCAATTAATGACCCAACTTCCTCTTTCCACTTATTGGTATCGTCTACGACGAATGAATAATTATATTTGTTCATATCACGATGACCATAGCTATGTGAGGCAAATTCCCAGCCCCATTCCTTTAGTGCTTTGACAACTTCCACTACAGCTTCTTTATCCTGTTGGTAGGTTGGTGAGTTTGGGTCTTGTGTTCTATAACCTAGAACACCTTCATACCCGGTTAAAGCTAGTATTCCTCTTGCGCCTTTATATGAAAAATCAGGGTGCTCTGCTATAAATGTTTCTAACACGGGTATTAAATCATAATCTCCAAAAGAAGTGGTTCCATCATTAAGTATCATTTCAGCAGTGGGTCTGCCATTCTCGCCAATAACAATCTTTGCTGCAAAACCATCCCCATCCATATATTTATAATAATTTACATCATCTTGAGATAGGACAAAAGGCTTTTTATCTGGAGGAAGCATAATATCTCCTGGAACAAATCGTGTCGACCCATCCTCTAATGTCTCTTTTTTTGCTACATCATGGATACTTACAAGCACATAGCCCGCATTGTACATTTCTGTCATCATATCTTTAAACTCTGAGACGGTGGTCATATAATAATTGTAACCATTTGAATCATTATCTCCATCAAAGGCTTTATAGGTGTCTGCAATTAATGAATGAAAAAATACATGGTTAATTTGATCAATGGAATGATAGGAACCTAATGATACCATGCGCTCTTTTTCAAGATGATAGTTTGCTAGTGCCTCAGTTATGGTATCATTTGTTCCAAATTGCTCAGTAAAAGCTTGTAGTAAGTCAATAGCTCCCTTAAAGTCATATCCTAATGCTAAAGTCTTTGCATGTTTAATAACTAGATTAACCTTCTCTTCAAGCTCTTTTTCCTTTTTGAGATCCTCTGTATTAACAGAGGTATCCTCCTCAACAGATTCTTCAATTTTATCTTCCACCTGATTACTGGCTGGTGAATGGCTCCCAATATTCTTTAAACCTCTAGCCGATATATATAAAATGAATACGGCTAAAGCACAAAGTGCAATACGAATAATGATAAAATTCCTTCTGATTCTTTTCTTCTTATATCTCTGTGTTCTTGGCATCTCTTTGCCTCCCTTTATCATCTATCAATTAGAATTATGAAATTTGGGATTCAAAATCTTTTCCTAGCAGTTTCTAATCTATAACAGTTAGACGTTATTCTAAATAAATCTGTTACTCTTCTTTTCCTTAGTTTTTCATATGAATCGTCCCAATTAGTGGGGGAGTCCCCAGATAAATTAACGCTTTATTTTTCTTGCTGAATAAATAAAAACATTTGCTCCTTTAGAAAGTGAATTCTAAATTCCATTTCTCTGGCATGTTGCCTGCTAATTTTAAGATAATTCGATTAATTAACTTGACAATGATAATCATTTTCATTTACAATCAATTTGTATCGATAATGATAATCATTATCACTGAAGAAAGATCTAAGTAAAAAGATTGTTTTAATAGTTAACAATGAAATGTTATAAAGACCACATAGAAAGTAAGTACCTACACAGGTAGACCGGAAGAAAGATAATTTTGGGGAGGGAAAAAAATGGCTAAAATCCTAATTTGTGAATGGTGTGGTTTTATTGATGACGAGGATGTAGTCGGGGTTCAATCTAACCATTATCAATGTCTATGTTGTGGGTTGTATGATGTGGACATAACTGAAAATTAACTATTTGAGATATGGAGAGGATACAATGACTTCGTTACTTATCATAGGTGCCGATCATCTAGGGGTTATTCGAGACAAATTAACATCCGTTGGATTTGATGTAGTCTTACATATTAATGGAAGAAAGGTACAAATGGTTAAAAAAGAAATACCAGAAAAAATTAATTGCATTCTTGTATTAACGGATTACGTAAATCATAATCTGTCAACTGTTATAAAGAAACGAGCTAAAAATCAGTGCATTCCCATTTATTATGCTAAGCGTTCTTGGTGTTCCATCTATAATGCGCTTAAAGGTTGTAAATAGCTTCATACTTTTGGTTTTTATTGAGAATCATTATCAATTTTTTTGGAGGGGATATAATTGGCAAAGGTAATTCTGATTTTTGCTAGCATGAGTGGAAATACAGAAATGATGGCGAAAGCCGTTTCTGATGGTATAAGCGCAATGGGAGAGGGCTTAAAAATAATAGATATTATAGACGGACCAGATGCAAAGGAATTAGAAGATTATGATGGAATTTTGTTGGGAGCTTATACATGGGGTGACGGTGAATTACCTGCTGATTTTTTGGATTTTTATGATGAAATGGATAGCATTCATTTAACAGGAAAAAAAGCTGCAGTTTTTGGTTCGTGTGATTCCGCCTATTCACAATACGGTGCAGCAGTAGATATCTTAACGGAAAAGCTTAGAGAGCGAGGGGCGGAGGTGTATCCTCAAGGATTAAAAGTTGAATTAACGCCAGAGAAGGAAGAAGAAGAAGCCTGCCGAACGTTTGGAAAGAATTTTGTTACATTCTTAAGAAACTCAATTGATTAAAGGAAAGGGAGGATCAACTACATGATAAACAGGCACTCAATAGTCTCCGTGAAAACTATGACCGATTATCACTTAGAGTCGTTTATAAGGTGCCCTTATAAATTTTATTATCAACATATTCTAATTCACTGACAGAATGTTGGAGTTGTCCATTTAAACACAAATGTTATGACAGTCCAAACAGCTTTAAAAGGATGGACCAACCTAATAAGGATTTTTTGCACTGATCAAATCAAAAAGCAAAGTCCTTTTAATTTTATTTTGAAAGGTCTAGATGAAATTCATACCATTAATGGGAGAGATGAGAATGTTTGGACATTATTTTGCCGTTAAAACGTTTGAACATCAGATTGATTGTTTTTGTCCAGATGGCAATCATGCAGAATATATAACAATTAATGAAGGCGATATAATTGAAGTCACGAATGAACGTAAATTCACAATGGCTAACGGATGGTATTTTTTAGTTATAATCAATGAACGATGTATCATCTTTATGGCCCTCGAAGATTTAGAAGAGTATTTTATGAAAGAACAGCTTTTATCCATGTTTGACATTGACCTTAAAATTAACTATTTACAATTTAAGATAAATCAAGCTCTTGATACAGGGAATGAAGCGTCATTTATAAATTTTACCAAGAAATTAAAAGAATCAAATTATCTTAAGGAAAAATGGGATAAGTATTTAAGAAACGTTACAGTGTAACATAAACCAATTTTTATAGTTGGGGCTCGGATCATGTTGCAACACGGTAAAAGTCTAGCTGCTGAAATTGCTAACATTTTGCTAATATAGAGGATTTTAATGGAGGCTTCTCATAAGTTCGCTGAACTTTTGGGAAGCCTCTTGAACTTGAATACTTTGTGAAATATCTGAATCTTTATTGACAATTGGCATATGGGAATCTACTATTGATAATAGTTATCATTATCACTTAGGAGGATCAATTTATGATGTTTAACCCTAAAAACAAAAAACGACTTTTGCTTATGGCTGTATGGGTTCTGATAGTATCGATGGCTTTACTTGGCTGTTCAAGCGGTTCAGTAGAAAAAGAAAACTCTAAATCTAGCAATAAAGAAACGGAAAGTATGGTTACCTTTGCTTGGCCAAGAGATATAGGCGAAATGAATCCTCATATCTATAACCCATCTCAATTATTTGCCCAATCTATGGTGTTTGAGCCTTTAGTCAGCTACCAAGAGGGTGGAGAGTTAAAACCACATTTGGCAGAGTCGTGGAAGATTTCCGAAGATGGGAAGGAATATTTGTTCATCATACGTCAAGGTGTGGAATTTACAGATGGTACAGTTTTTAATGCAGAGATTGTGAAAAAGAACTTTGATGCGATTTTAAAAAATGCAGCGACACACAGTTGGTTAGGATTTATTTCGAAGATCGACCAAACTGAGGCTGTCG
Source organism: Bacillus sp. EB106-08-02-XG196 (assembly GCF_013396335.1). Classification (GTDB taxonomy): domain Bacteria; phylum Bacillota; class Bacilli; order Bacillales; family Cytobacillaceae; genus Neobacillus. The sequence goes on along the minus strand of NZ_JABWSY010000017.1, from coordinate 124,185 downwards.
ATGAGTATACCTTTAAATTAACCTTAAAAGAACCTTATTACCCTACTATTCAAGAATTAGCGGTCGTACGTCCAGTCCGATTCCTTGGGGAGGCAGGTTTCCCTGAAGATGGTGACACCTCGAAAGGTGTAGTAAAGCCAGTTGGGACAGGTCCATGGGTATTAGATGAGTATAAAGTGGATGAATATGCTGTTTTTAAACGGAACGAAAATTATTGGGGAGAGCTCCCAACTGTAGAGAAAATCAAAGTAAAAGTAATTCCTGATGCTGAAACCCGTGTACTTGCGTTTGAAAAAGGGGAATTAGACCTGATTTATGGTGAGGGTGTTATCAGTATCGATTCTTTTAAACAACTAGAATCAACAGGTTCATATGGGAATAGCATTTCTGAACCAGTCGCAACTAGACAGCTGGTCATGAATACGAACAAAGAACAGCTTTCAGATGTACGTGTTCGTCAAGCCTTACATTTCGGCTTTAATAAATCAGCGATGGTTGAGGGTGTGACATCTGGTATGGAAGAGAAGGCTGACTATATCTTACCAACCAATTTCCCTTATACTTCCAATGTGAAAGCAGATACATTCGAGTATAATGTTGAAAAAGCGAAACAATTATTGGACGAAGCTGGCTGGAAGCTGCCAAAAGGTAAGACTGTTCGCGAAAAAGATGGTAAATTGCTGGAAATTGAGTTAATGTATAACTCTGCTGAAGTAATCCAAAAAACAATGGCTGAAACATTACAGTCTGAATGGGCTGGCTTAGGTGTTAAATTAAATATTGCCGGAGTTGAGCTTACCACTCAAGTTGAAAGATTCAAAGCGAATGAGTTCGATATGAATTTCTATAGTAACTTTGGTGCTCCATATGATCCGCATACTTTCGTAAACATGATGGCTACAGAAGGATTTGGATTTAGAGAAGCAATTTCATCTTATCCTAACAAAGAAGAGTTACAGAACCAAATAGCTGAGGTTCAACAAACAACGGGTGAAAACGAGCGTCAACAACTATACACGGAGATTTTAGGCTCACTTCAAGAGCAGGGTGCAATTGTACCTATTTCGTATATTAAGAAAATAGCTATCTATCAAAAGGATGTTACTAATTTTACATTCCCTGCTAACCGGGATGAACATCCATTTACAGGAATGAGTAAGAAGAAGTAATCGACAGGGGAGTTTTGCATGGGTACTTATGTCTTGAAACGAATCATCACCATTGTTCCAATCTTTCTTTTGGCCACTTTACTAACATTTGGCATGATCAATCTATCGCCAGTGGACCCAGCTGAGGCATATTTTGCTGCTGCACATATCCAAGCGACAGATGAGATGTTGGAACAAAAAAGACATGAGTTTGGCTTAGATCAGCCTCTCTTTATTCAATATGTAAATTCCCTAATAAAAGTAGGGCAATTTGATTTTGGCATATCATATGTTACCAATAAACCCGTATGGCAGGAGATTTCCGCTCGTTTACCAGCTACTATTCAGTTGACGATCGGCAGTCTCTTGATCGCTATCCTAGTAAGTGTTCCAATTGGGTTTTTAGCAGGTATAAAGAAGAACAGTGGAATGGACCATTTAAGTCGATTCCTCTCTTTTATAGGGGCATCCATCCCATCCTTTTGGCTGGGGTACTTATTGATATTTTTCTTTTCTGTAAAACTAGACCTTTTCCCAGTAGAAGGGATTGGAACGTGGAAGCATTTGGTTTTACCTTCCGTCACACTGGCTTTCCCGTTAATCGCACTCTATACCCGACTATTACGGGCAAGTGTTCTTGAGAATTTACAAGAGTCTTATGTACTCTTTGCGCGGACGAGAGGGGTTCATGAAAAAATCATCATGGGGAAGCATGTATTAAGAATTGCCATTTCCCCGATGATTACCGGGCTTGGAATGAATCTTGGGAACTTAATGACAGGAGCGATCATTGTAGAGGCAGTCTTTTCATGGCCAGGGTTTGGGCGTTTTTTTATTGAGGCTGTTTTTAATCGTGATGTTCCTGTTATTCAAGGCTACGTGCTGTTGGCAGCAGGAATATTCCTTATTAGCAACTTACTAGTAGACCTGGCCCAAATGTATATTGACCCACGTATTTCTAGAAGAGGAAGGCAATACCAATGAAAGTAAAGCTCCGTGATCGATTAAAAAGTCAAAAAGTGATCGTCATTTGTTCAAGTATATTGGGCATTTTATTCTTAATTACCCTTTTTGCTCCGTGGATTGCACCGAATGATCCGATTGCTGTCAATTTAGCGCATAAGCTACAGCAGCCTTCATGGGACTATCCGTTAGGAACAGATCATCTAGGTCGATGTACATTTTCGCGAATCCTTTATGGGGCACGAATTTCGCTAGGGTTTGCTATGCTCATCTTTGTTTCGGCTTTAAGTATTGGTTTGATTATCGGGATCGTTGCTGGGTATAAGGGTGGCTGGGTTGATCAATTGTTAATGAGACTGGGTGATGGACTAATGGCGATCCCAAGCCTTTTGTTTGTTCTTGGTTTTGTGGGCATTTGGGGAGCCGGTCTGAAGCAGGTGATTTTAGGATTAATTCTCGTACAATGGGTTTATTACGCCAGGGTCATTCGAGGGATGGTTCTAAGCTTGAAAGAACAGAACTATATTACGGCTGCTAAAATCAGTGGTTCGTCTACATGGACTATCATGAAAAAACATATTATTCCTAACGTTCTTCCATCACTCGCTGTAATGGGAACATTAGAAATGGGTTGGGCGATTATGAACTTATCCTCCATGTCCTTTTTAGGCTTGGGTGTGCAGCCTCCTACACCTGAGTGGGGGGCGATGATTCTTGAGGGAAAGTCCTATATCCGAACACATCCAGCCTTAATGATCTATCCGGGTTTCATGATTATGCTAGTTGTTGTTACCTTTAATTTATTAGGTGAATCACTATCAGAACGGTTTGGAGTTAAACGCCGCTAATGAAAAAGGACTGTTTAAAAATGGAAGATATTTTAAAGGTAAAAGATTTACATGTGCAAGTTAGAACTAATGAAGGTTCTGCCACACTCGTTCAGGCTATTTCATTTGGAATAAAAAAGGGCAAGATCTTAGGTCTTGTCGGGGAAAGCGGCTGTGGAAAAACGGTTACAAGTATGTCGATCCTCCAGCTCCATGATATGAAAAATGTGGATATTAGAGGGAGTATTACACTGCAAGGCAGGGAATTGAATGGTCTAGCAAACAAAGAAATGCGGAAAATTCGCGGTAAGGATATTGCTTTTATCATGCAGAATCCGATGAATGCTTTTACTCCCGTGTTTACGATTGGTCATCAATTTATTGAAACCATTCAATCTCATACAGGACTAAACAAAAAGCAGGCAAAGGAGCTTGCGATTGGTGTGATGGAAAGTGTTAACCTGCCGGACCCGGCTAAATTGTTGAAAAACTATCCTTTCCAATTAAGTGGTGGTATGCTGCAACGGGTGATGATTGCCATAGCTGCCTGCCTGGAGCCAGCTGTTATTATTGCCGATGAGCCCACTACAGCCCTTGATCTTCATAGTCAATCATTAGTACTGCATCTATTAGATAAGATTCGTTCTGAGTATGGAACATCTATTCTACTCATTTCTCATGACCTTGGAGTTATTTCTGAATTGGCTGATGATGTAATCGTGATGCGAAATGGGAGAATAGTTGAAACAGCAAATGTTTTTGAATTATTTGATAAGCCACAACATGAGTACACGAAGAAGCTGTTAAAGACTAGACCGACCTTATATTCTCAAAAACAACCCTACACCAATATGTTGTAACGGGCAAAACGAATTTTCCAAGGGGTGAAGCCATTGAGCTTATTACAGGTAAAACAAGTAAACTTTAGCTATAATTCTAAAAGACTTTCTAAAGGGAATAATCCAACAAATAATATTCTTAATGAGATTTCCTTTGCTATTGAAGAAGGGACATGTTTGGGATTAATTGGTACAAGCGGAGCTGGTAAAAGTACCTTAGGGAAAGTAATTCTCGGGATTCAACGCCCACAGCAAGGTCAGGTTTTGTTTCAAGGACATGACATTTACAAATTAAATAAAGCTACCCAACAAAAAATACGCCGTGATCTCCAAGTTGTATTTCAGGACTCATATTCTGCTGTTAATCCCCGAATGACAGCCGAACAAATTATAAGCGAGCCATTGGAGAACTTTGAAAAGCTATCTGTAGGGGAAAAAAGAAGAAGGGTTATAGAGCTATTAGAAAGAGTAGGCTTAAGTGAAAGGGATCTAAAAAAGTACCCTCATCAATTTAGTGGTGGACAATTGCAAAGGATAAATATTGCGAGAGCAATTGCTCTTAAACCGAAGTTAATCGTCCTTGACGAATCAGTAAGTAGTTTAGATATGGTTACACAAAGCTTAATCTTAAAATTATTAAGTAAATTAAAGGATGATTTCGGTTTATCCTATCTTTTTATCACACATGATATTAAAGCAGCTTTTTCGATATCTGATCAAATTGGTGTCCTTGAAAAAGGAGAATTGATAGAGCTTTACGATTCAAAAGACCAATTTTTTTCCTCCAAACATCCTATAGTTAAACGATTAAGAGACTCCATCCTTGCTGAACACCCACGTTTTCGTACACTTACAACGAAGATGAAACTGGGTTAGCAAAAGTGGACATTTAAATAATCGTAAAGTCAGATAAAATAAACTTAAAATAAGTTGCTAAAGACGGCTCCAAAAACATTCAAAAGGAAAAATTCCGTTACTATATTCCTGGGGCAAAAAGCAGGTGTAATACGTGCGATCAAGACCTTTTAAAATGTAAGAATATAGTATGATGTATCCGCAAGGACAGGGGAACCTGTCTTTTTCTACATTATGAAAGAAATTATACTTTAATAGGTTATTAACCTCATACTACTTATTTGGTTAAGGTTTCAAATGATTAAAATTTGCTCAGGATGTAGTATCAATGTGGAAACCCTAATTCAAATAGCTTCAAGCGATTAAGTTACCCATTAAGGAGCAGGAATTTATGAAATTGGCAACAGATTCAATGGTCTCAAATAACACTACATTTTATAGCCATAGAGAGTATTTAGTGTTGGCCATTCCACTTATTGTATCAGGTATTTCAACACCAATTTTAGGGGCTGTTGATACAGCAGTCGTTGGGAGAATTCCTAATCCGGCTTCAATTGGTGGAGTAGCTGTTGGTGCCGTTATTTTTAATACGATGTACTGGCTACTAGGATTTCTTCGAGTGAGTACAAGTGGATTTACTTCTCAGGCGCAAGGTGCAAATAATCAAAGTGAAATAATACTATATTTTCTTAGGCCAATGATATTAGCTATATTGTTTGGATTAATTTTTATCCTTTTGCAAGATCCCATTCTAGCAATTGCCTTAACATTCATTGGAGGAAGTGAAGCTGTAATATCCGTTGCTTCCACTTATTTTTCTATTCGAATTTGGGGAGCACCGTTTATTCTACTAAGCTATGTCATGATTGGTTGGCTTATTGGAATGGGAAAGGTCCGCTTAGCTTTGACTACTCAAATATGGATGAATGTTTTAAACATTATATTAGACCTTGTTTTTGTTTTCGGATTAGGAATGGGAGTTAAGGGTGTTGCTTACGCTACTCTTATAGCTGAGGTTAGTTCTGTTGTATTAGGGGCATGGATTCTATATTTGACGAATAAAGAGAAACTAATCGGTATAAAGTTATCAATGTTGATAGAAACAAAACCCATAAAAAAGATGATGAAAATAAACCGGGATTTATTCCTGAGAACTGTCTGTTTGCTTACGATGACCGTGATTTTTACTTCTAAAGGTGCAAGTATGGGTGAAGTGACGTTAGCGGCTAATGCCATCCTACTACAAATTCACTATATAATCGCTTATTTATTTGGTGGTTTCGCGAATGCTTCTAGTATCATGGTTGGCAGAGCTATAGGTGGAGGAAATCAGTTCCTTTATAAGCGTGCGTTTACTCTTTCAGCTCAGTGGGGATTAGCCTCGGCAATTCTTTTGAGTTTAAGTATATTTACTTTTGGTGAAAATATCGTCTCCTTATTCACGACAATTCCAGACGTAAAAGCTATGTCAAAGGATTACCTAGTGTGGATGCTTGTGTTTCCCATCTTTGGATTCTGGGGTTTACAGCTAGAAGGAATTTTTTCTGGTGCTACTGAGGCAAAATCTATCAGGGATTCCATTGCTCTAGCATTGATGGTCTTTTTAATTGCGCTTTGGTTGTTTGTACCTCAATATCAAAATCATGGATTATGGATAGCGTTTGTCGTATTTAGTTTATCCCGTTCCTTCTTTTTATCGTTATTTGTTCCCAAATTAACTCGTGAAAAGTTTACGAACAAAAACTAAAACCTGGAATTCATCTGCACACAGCGTAAAAGATATTACACACTCTCACCTTAGGGCGGCAATAATGTCTGGCAGCAACTAAATGGTGCCCTTTACTAAAAATAGATGCTAGTGAGGTTATTTAATAAGTTGTAGTCAGTTTTACGATTTATTTTAGAAAAGAACAAAAAACAGTTCGATAAATTGAACTGTTTTAGGTTGCATATAAATTAAATTCCTACTATTTTTAAGTTTGTAGCAAGAGTGATTTCCAGACTTGATTTATCTTTGTAGACCAGGATATTGCCAAATTCCTGAAGTTCTAAAAAGGTCCCGATAAATCACAAGCTTTTCATCGTTAGGTACTTTTTGGGCTTCAGCTAATGAAGCGTAATCTAAATAAACCATGTTCGTAAATTTTCTATTTGATTTTTTGCCATTCATTTTATCATAAAAGTCACTGGCTTCTTTAAAAACAGTTAAAGCTCTTCTTATGTGACTTGCACTGGTAACGAGAGTTATATCCTTTATGTTCTCTTTTTCAAGGATAGCAGTTGAAAAAAGTCCATTTTCAACAGTATCTGTTGAATTACTTTCAAGAAGAATTCTTTCCTTTGGAATTCCTTGCGAAATCAACCACTTGCTCATGGCATCAGCTTCGGTAACACCCTGTTTAGGAACGCCGCCTGATACAATAATTTTTGAGTTTGGATATTTTTTAGCAATTGCAAGACCTGCTTTTAATCGTTCGATAAGTGTTGGTTTCATTGACGCGTCCTCGCCTAGAGCGTATCCCAATATTACAATGGCATGGCCATTTGCTGGCAGGTTTGCTGGAACCTCAACATTTAACTTTTCTTCCATTGTTTCTTCCGTTTGCTTTATTTTTTGAAGATATTCATTTGCCTTTTTCGAATCTATCTTTTTTAACTTTGCAATGGAACGATTATAGGTTTTTTCGTCTCCATTTATGCGAGAGTATACTCCATAGACTAGATTGGTATTAAAGTGATTAGGGTCTAAATGTAATATTTGTTTGTAAATTTGAAGAGCGTCCGGAATCTTCTTCTGAATGATTTGAGTAGATGCTAATGAGAATTTCAAATCAATACTATATGGATCTATTAACGTGGCTTGGATAAATGCATTTTCAACAACATCATATTTACCCTTTAAGGTAATACCCTTAAATATTTCAGTTTCAGCTTTTTTAATGTCGCCGCCATGCCAATAATAGTACATAGCGATATCTTCAAGCTGTTTGATTCGATAAGACGTGGCTTCATCATTTTTTAATGAGCTGATAGTTGGAGGTTCTTGTGTAGCACCATTTGAACTTAATGGACGAGTACCAGCCTAACCCTCAAGTAACAGATGACCGAACATTGCAAAAGGTTGGTCAGACGTATGCTGATGGAAAAGGTGAAGCTGCATTAAAAGCTATCAAAAACGTAACCAAAACGTATAAAGTTGGACCGATAGAATTAACAGTAAAAGAAATGAAATGGATTCATTTAAGACCGGATTATAGTATGATCGACTATTTTCATGTGTTAACACATGATGAAGAATTTGATTTTGTTAAAGTTTTTGTTGAGATTAAAAACACCTCTAATGAGAAAGTGAATTTTGGACCGATTGCTTTGCTTAAAACGAACACAGGTGAAACCTTTGATTGGGAAAAAGATATTTACCTTGAAGAGTTAAATGGGGAAATAGAAGGCAATAGCACAAAGTATGGAAACCTTGGTTTTATTGTCAATGCATCAGACAGCCATGCGCATAAAGATAAGAAGAGTGAAGAAGAAGGTCATAAAGATGATCATTCAAATGAAGCAAAAGACATCAACTGGATTGAAATAACCACTAGTGATGTATTCGATAAGGAAAGGAAAAAAATCAGCGATTCACAAAAGATTAAAATTGAATTTTAAATACCGGTCTCCCATAGCAATACGGGAGACCTATCGAGGCTTCTCATAAGTTGAGCAAACTTGGGGAAGCTTCTTTTTTCAATCTCGGGTTAGTTTTTTGTGGCCTGACACTTTTGTGCTCACAGTTCACCGGATTTTAGTCTCTTATCAGACCAAAGAGCGAGCTGTAGTGTCAACGCATCTTTAAACTTTTTTGGATCATACCCCGTGTCTTTTTCTATTTTACTAAGTCGATAAAGGAGTGTGTTTCGGTGGAGATATAAGTCATCGGCAGTTTGTTGAATATTTAAGTTATTTTTGAAAAAAACATCTAAAGTATCAGCATGCTTAACTAAGGTTTTATTCATGATTCTATTTGTAAACTTTTCTCCCCAAGCACGATCTATTTTATAAATTAATGCTTTCGGTTCTACTTTAACAAATGAAATGAAATCCTCTTTTTCATCACTGATTTGAAGGGCTAGGTCACAATCAATATAGGATTGATTAAACTTACTCAATGATATAAAAGGAGTGCTAAAAGCAAGTCGGAATTTTAACTTAAGCTTTTTCAATTCCACGTAAATACTGTTTAGCTTTTTGTCTGATTCTTGCTCACTGCAACCGGAAAAAGCAATAAACATTCGATTAATATTGATAAAACCTACAAGGCAGTGTTTTTCACCAATTAATCCTTCTATTTTATTGATTAACGATTGATTCGCGATGATGCGATCCGTCATTTGAATGACAGTTGTGATAAATGGTTCCCGAAGGTTCAGGCCAACTAGGTTTAGCCAGCGTTCAATATTACTATAGGAGGGAGAATTTTTCAAAAGTTCTTCGATAAGCATTTCTTTCGTTCTCTGTTTCCATTCCAATTGAGAAGCGATAAATTTTTCTTGAATCATGAGCTCAGTAGTCATTTTTACGATGCCGCCTAGCTCCCGTAATTCTTCGGGATTTCCAGTAATCCCAATCACTCCGACAATCCTATCCTGAAAAACAATAGGCAGGTTGATGCCGGGATGAGCTCCTCTCCAAACTTCCTTTTCATTGAAAGGAATAATAAGTGTTTCTCCGCTTTTTAAAACTTCAAGTGCCCCCTCATGAATATCGTCTATCCTAGAAGGATCGCCGGAGGCAATAATAATTCCCTTTTCATCCATTATGTTTATATTTCTATTAAGGCGAAGCGAGGTTTCTATTACAATGGTTTGGGCAATTTCTCTTGTTAACATCATTTTCCCCCGAAAAGTTAGTTAAATCGTACAAAAAATCAGAAAAAATAGTCTCTTTCTTTATATAGTACACACGATGTATTCTTTAATCAAGCTTAGTATAATGAAAAAGAAGTAATGATAGCACTTTCGAAAAGTAGGTGGAGAATTTATGAAGATTGTGATAGCCCCTGATTCGTTTAAGGGGAGTTTAAGTGCAATTGAGGCAGCTAGAGCAATAGAAGGAGGCATTAAAAAGGCATTTCCAGATGCGAAAACTCTATGCATTCCTGTTGCTGACGGTGGAGAAGGGACGTTAGAGACTTTAGTAGCTGCCACCAATGGAAAAAAAGTCCCGGTTAATGTTACCGGACCGATAGGTCAAAAGGTTGAGGCTGAATATGGCATATTGGGTGATGGAAAGACCTGTGTCATCGAAATGGCAAAGGCCTCTGGAATACCACTGATTCCCCGGGAGGAGCTTAATCCCTTAAAAGCGACTACCTTTGGAACAGGGGAACTTATTAAACAGGCTTTAGATGATGGTTTTGCATCATTTATCTTAGCACTGGGAGGTTCAGCTACCAATGATGGCGGGGCTGGAATGCTTCAGGCTCTTGGTTTATCACTATTAGATGAACAGGGAAACAAAATTTGCACTGGTGGTGCCGAGCTCACAAAAATCAGTTCGATTGATTTAAGCGAGTTTGACGAGAGAATACCATATTGCAAGTTTCTTATTGCTTCGGATGTAGAAAATCCTTTAATTGGACCACATGGAGCATCCCATGTGTTTGGTCCCCAAAAGGGAGCAACCCCTCAGATGGTTAAAATATTAGATGCTAGTCTAGCTCATTGGGCAGATGAAGTTGAAAAAGTAACCGGTGTCCATCTTCACGATTTACCAGGAGCCGGAGCAGCTGGTGGAATAGGCGGGGCATTTCAAGCCTTTTTTCCTTCCCAAATGAAACGAGGTATTGATGTAGTTATTGAACATACAGGACTTCATACGGCTCTTGAAGGAGCTGACCTTGTTATTACAGGAGAAGGTCAAGTGGATTTCCAAACTGCCTCAGGCAAGACTCCGATGGGGGTAGCTCAGGCGGCAAAGATACAGAATATTCCAACTGTTATTGTTGCTGGCTCTATTGGTACAGGTATTGATGTGTTATATCAACACGGAATTGTAAGCGTTAGCAGTATTATAAACAAGCCTATGACATTAAATGAAGCCATCAAGAATGCGGCAGAATTATTAGCTGAGAGTGCAGAACAAGTAGTTAGATCCTTTTTTTACCATCAAACATTAAATTCTGGAAAGGTGGTTAGGTAACATGAAAATTAAACAAGCGATTGAAAAGGTCCCTGGAGGTCTGATGGTTGTCCCTCTTATGTTAGGAGCTTTACTAAATACGATTGATCAACTACATTTGCCGGTTATTATGGACTTTTTAAAATCTCTAGGTGTAGCTCAAACAGCTGAAGGCAATTATGAAATGTTAAGAATAGGCGGATTTTCTGAAGCCCTTTTTAAAAATGGTGCATTAGTTCTTATTGCATTATTCCTTTTCTGTGCAGGTAGTCAAATGAATTTAAGAGTAGGGGGAACAGCCTTAAAAAAAGGTGTCTTACTTACAAGTTCTAAATATTTAACAGGATTAGGGATTGGTGTTCTCTTTGGATACTTTTTTGACCCTATGGCAGGATTGTTTGGTCTTTCTACGATTGCCATTATTGCGGCAATGACAAACGGAAATGGTGGAATGTATGCAGCCTTAACTGGCCAATATGGAAACCGTTCCGATGTAGGAGCAGTTGCGGTTTTATCGCTAAATGACGGTCCATTCTTTACACTAATGTCTTTAGGTTTATTAGGCTCCAAATTCCCGGTTATCGCCTTTATCGCCGTTTTATTACCAATTGGTATTGGAATGATAATAGGAAACTTAGATCCTGAGATCCGTGAATTCCTAAAGCCAGGAGAAATTTTACCGGTACCATTCTTTGCTTTCGCTTTAGGTGCTGGCATGAACTTTGCTAATTTCTTCAATCCTTCTGTTGTAGCAGCAGGTTTAACACTCGGAATTCTTACGACTCTTCTAACAGGGACTACTGGTATGTTAGTATTTAAATTATTTAGAGAGAAAAGCCAAATTGCACCATGGGCGGAAGCCTCTACGGCAGGTAATGCAGTTGGTACTCCAGCAGCCATAGCAGCGGCAGCTGCTGTTGCGGCAAGTTCAGGGATGATGAGTAAAGCGGAAGCAGCTAGCTATGCTGAAATTGCCAACCTGGCAACAGCGCAAATTTCTATTGCCGTCCTTACAACAGCTGTTTTATGTCCAATTGCTGTTATCTTAGTTGATAAGTATCAAAAAAGAAAAGGAATTGATGGTACTTTAGAAAGTGAAATAGTAAATAAGAAGCAAGGTGCTCAAAATATTGCGTAATTAAATTAACACCCCTGAGTACTCTCTCAGGGGTGTGGTTATTTCATCCTTTTAGAAAACAGAATACGGCATGAATGAACAAAAACAAAAAAGCGGGGGATTTGTAATGGAAACAACCTTACTATATGGAAAAACTGGCCTTACTCTTCAGTTACCTAATGATGCGTTTATTGTAGAACCTAATCATTTACCAGGTTTAGAAAATGATATGGAAGCACTAAAAGAGGCATTAAGAAATCCAATTGGCACAGCGTCTTTAAAAGAAATGGTGAAAGCAACGGATAAAGTGGCCATTGTTATCAGTGACATTACGAGACCAACACCCAATCACAAGATGGTACCCGTACTAATTGAAGAACTTGGTCATGTTCCATTTGAAAATTTTGTTATTATTAACGGAACAGGTACCCATCGTGATCAAACAAGGGAAGAATTTGTTCAAATGCTTGGAGATTGGGTTGTAGATAATATAAGAATCATCAACAATCAATGCCATGATAAAGAAACATTGTCGAATGTTGGAAAAAGCAAGTTTGGTTGTGATGTCTATTTAAATAAAGAATACGTTGAAGCTGATTTTCGCATTGTCACAGGCTTTATTGAACCACATTTTTTTGCTGGATTTTCTGGGGGACCAAAAGGGATTATGCCTGGAATTGCGGGTATTGAAACCATCATGACCTTCCACAATGCAAGAATGATTGGGGATGCTCGTTCAACATGGGGAAATATGGATGATAATCCTGTTCAAGAGATGACTCGTGAAATCAATCGGATGTGTAAGCCTAATTTCATGTTTAATGTAACATTAAATAGAGAAAAGGAAATCACATCAGTATTTGCCGGAGAATTGTATGAGGCTCACGATAAAGGGTGTGAATTTGTAAAAGAACATGCCATGATCAAGTGTGAGGATCGATTTGATGTCGTTATTACATCCAATTCGGGTTACCCACTCGACCAAAATCTTTATCAAGCCGTTAAAGGGATGAGTGCGGCACATAAAATTGTTAAAGAAGGCGGAACGATTATTGTCGCTTCTGAATGCTCGGATGGACTTCCAAGTCACGGAAACTACTCTAAGATTTTTGAACTCGCTGATAGCCCTCAAGCTTTATTAGACCTTATCAATGATTCAAATTTTAAGATGTTCGATCAATGGCAGGTTCAGAAGCAGGCCGTCACCCAAGTTTGGGCAGATATCTATGTTTACTCCAAGCTAACAGATGAACAAGTACTTAGTACTATGTTAAAACCTACCCATAATATTGAACAGACATTGGAGGAATTAAAGCAAACCTACGGAGAAAATATGTCTATCGCTGTTTTACCATTAGGTCCACTAACAATTCCTTACGTGGAAGAGTAATAGGGGATAATGGAGTGGGATTAGTCGATCACGGTACCGCTTTTGATGTTGCCGGAAAAGGAATCGCAAGTGAAGAAAGCTTTGTTGAGGCGATTAGACATGCAATTGAAATAGCGCCAAAACGTTAATAAAGGAGATTGTCATGCTGGAATTAAAATATAACAAACTTCAAGAAATATTAAAGGAAATGGAAACTGTCGTCATCGCCTTTTCTGGTGGTGTGGACAGTACATTTTTATTGAAGGCTGCACTCGACACCCTTGGCAGGGAAAATGTATTGGCTGTAACAGCGGATAGTGAAACCTACCCTTTTGAGGAATTACAAGAAGCCATTAAACTCGTTGAACAGCTAGGAGCAAAACATGAGGTTATTCAGACATCGGAATTAAATATTCCAGGTTATTCTGAAAACACATCAAACAGGTGCTATTTTTGTAAAAAAAGCTTGTTCCAGCATCTTGTACCCATCATGGAGGAGCATAACTACAATAATGTAGCTTTCGGGTTAATCGCAGATGATCTCGGGGAACACAGACCAGGTACAAAGGCGGCGAAAGAATATAACGTAAGGGGACCGCTGCAGGAAGCTGATCTTTATAAGAGTGAGATTCGTGAGCTTTCCCAACAAATGGGTCTGCCAACATGGGATAAGCCTTCCTTTGCATGTCTTTCATCAAGGATCGCTTATGGAGAGCACATTACAATAGAAAAACTGAAAAGGATAGATCAATCGGAACAAGCGATTCGAGCCATTGGAATTCGGCAAGTAAGGGTACGTACGCATGGTGAGATTGCTAGAATTGAAGTAGAACCACAAGAGATGCAGTGCTTATTGGAACATTATCAAGAAATCACAGCAAAACTTCAAGAATTTGGATATAGCTATATTACAATGGATCTTGTTGGCTACAAAAGCGGCAGCATGAATAAGGTTTTGCAGCAGGCTGAGAAGTAGAAACAAAATGGAGAGAGGGACCTCTAGTTCCAATTACATGGTGGCAGCATGGGAGTAGAGGTCATGACCTTACATTCAATCGAAACAAGATCGTTTAAGGTGTGTGAAAACATTGTTGGAAGAAATATTGTCACAAGTTCAAGAGGGAAAATTAAGCGTTTCAGAGGCGAAAGAAAAGTTAGCCACATATGAGAATTTAGGGTTTGCCAAAGTCGATCATCACCGCAACAATCGCCAAGGGTTCCCAGAGGTGATTTATGGAGAAGGGAAAACAAAAGAACAAATCCTTTCCATCATAGATGCAATCAAATCAAAGGGAAATAATGTATTAGTGACCAGAATTTCAAAGGATAAAGCGGATTACATCCTTCAGGTGAATCCTGAATTAATTTATAACGATGTTGCACAGATTCTGTTTTGGAAAAAGGACACATACAGTAATGAACCTGATCAAGGGTACATTGCAATCGTTTGTGCAGGTACTTCAGACCTTAAAGTAGCGGAAGAAGCAGCGGTTACAGCTGAAGCATTAGGAAGTCAAGTTCGCCGCTTTTATGATGTAGGTGTAGCTGGGATTCATCGCTTATTTGATAATATTGAACAAATACAACAAGCGACTGTTTCTGTAGTAGTAGCTGGAATGGAAGGTGCTCTTCCAAGTGTAGTTGGCGGTCTAGTTTCACATCCGGTCATAGCCGTTCCTACAAGTATTGGTTATGGTGCAAATTTCTATGGTTTGTCAGCATTACTGACAATGTTAAATTCATGCGCCTCCGGTATCAGCGTGGTGAATATCGACAATGGATTTGGTGGGGCATACAACGCAGTATTGATTGATAACCTAGCAAAAAAAGGAGCAAAGCAGCAATGAAAACACTTTATATCGATTGTTTTTCTGGAATCAGCGGTGATATGTTCATTGGAAGTCTGCTGGATGCAGGTGCCAATCCAACTGTTTTAGTGGAAGAATTAAAAAAGCTTCATTTCGAAGATGAATATCAATTGAAATGGAAGAAAATCGTGAAGAATGGGATCACAAGTACAAAGTTTGATGTGTTATTGACTCAAGCTGATGATCACCATCATGGGCATGATCACCATCAAGAGCATACTCATCATTATGGGCATGATCACCATCAAGAGCATACTCATCATCATGGGCATGATCATCATCATGAGCATGATCATTATCATGAGCACGATCATCATCATGGGCATGATCACCAACATGGGCATGATCATCATCATGAACACCATCACCATCACCATCACCGTTCCTACAGTGATATTGTAAAAATGATTGAATCATCCGAATTAGTAGCCGAAGTGAAAGCTACTTCATTAAAAATCTTTCGAAAAATAGGTGAAGCAGAGGGGCATATACACGGAGTCCCATTAGAAAAAGTTCACTTTCATGAAGTGGGTGCAGTCGATTCGATTATTGATATTGTCGGAGCTGCCATTCTACTCCATCAATTAGACATAAAGAAAATAAAGTCTTCAGCGATTCCTGTAGGTACAGGAAGAATACATATCGATCATGGTATTTATCCAGTACCTGCGCCAGCTACTCTAGAAATTTTAAAAGGTGTACCGATTGAACAGAGCAATGTGAGATTTGAACTTACAACACCAACAGGCGCAGCGATCATAGCAGTGCTGGCAGAAGAATTTTGCACGATTCCATCAATGGAAGTAAAATCAATTGGGTATGGCGCAGGTACAAAAGACTTTAAAGACCGTCCCAATGTCCTTCGAGTAATCATTGGTGGATAAGCCATGGATTTATACTTTAAAGTCTGTTCAAACATTTCCACGCTAGTGTCTGTCCATTCATTGGAGGGACTATCAACTATTCGATGGTAAAGAAGAACTGGAATACCTTCGTTCGTTTCCGCTTCAGCAACTTGAGTAATCCAGCCTGACGGGATTACCAAAAAGGCTGGCCTCAACATGAGGCCAGCCTTCAACTTTATTATTTATCCCCATAAGGGTCTATCGTTTGAATTGTTCCGTCTTCGTTATATTTTAATTCAGTATATTTTACAGAGCGCTTATGATTCACACCATCTGATAACGAGCAATCATGATAGAACAGATACCATTTATCATTAAATTCGACAATCGAATGGTGTGTGGTCCAGCCGCTTACTGGGGTAAGGATCGTCCCTTTGAACACAAATGGCCCCTGTGGATTTTCACTTACTGCATAAACAATTTTATGCGTTGTACCGGTAGAATAGGAAAGATAGTAAAGACCATTGTATTTATGAACCCATGGACCCTCGAAATATCTTCGGTCTTCGTCACCTGCAAGAATCGGATTGCCGTTTTCATCCACAATGGAAATTTCCTGCGGATCGTTTTTAAAAGTCAGCATATCGTCGTTTAATTCCGCTACTCTCGGACCTATAGCAGGTGCTGTAGCTGCTGGACCTTCAGCATCTGGGATATATGTTCCTGTCTGCCATTTTTCCAACTGTCCTCCCCAAAGCCCGCCAAAGTAAACATACGCTTTTTCATCTTCATCTACTAAAACAGCTGGGTCAATGCTGAAGCTGCCCGGTATGTAATTTTCTTCTGGTATAAAAGGTCCTGCTGGATTAGGGCTTGTTGCTACGCCAATTCTGAAAATCCCATCTTTATCACGTGCTGGGAAGAATAAATAATACGTCTTGTTTTTATAAGCCGCATCGGGTGCCCAAAGCTGCTTGCTTGCCCAAGGGATATCTCTTAAATGGAGTGCTTCGCCATGGTCCACACATGGAGCGGTTACATCGTCCATGGATAAGATATGGTAATCTTCCATCTTGTATTGGTCACCATTATCATTTGAAGGTTCATTATGATCAAGGTCATGTGATGGATAAATATAAAGCCTCCCTTCAAAAACATGTGCGGAAGGGTCTGCAGTAAAAATATGCGTAACTAAAGGATCATTAGGCTTTGAATTTTTCATCATACTAGCTCCCTTTTAATAGTTTAGATCATTACAAATTTATTATAACTGAAGAACGGTACTTTGTATATTCATGCAACTAAGTTTTGTTAAATAACAAAGGGTATACAAAATAAATAACCCAGCTTTTTTAAAAAGCATGGATTATTTATTGACTTCAATTTCTAGAAGTTCTAACTTCTTCTTTTATAAAGCTCTCCACAACAAAGGCAGAGACACCAAGTGCTGTTGAGTATTTTCCAAGTTTTGAAAAATTCAAGTGCATGTCTTTTTGATGGTTCGCAAGTGTATGGCTTTCAATGGTTTTCTCGATTGACTGTTCAATCCATTCTTTTGCAAGTGCTAATCGGTTGCCAATGATAACCTGGTCGGGATTAAAGGTGTTAATAATGTTATTAATCCCAAACCCAAGGTAAGTTCCAATTTCTCCAAAAAGTCTTTGAGCAGTTTCATCATGCTTCTCTGCCATATTCATCAATGACTCAAGTGAATCTGTGTCAGCTGTTTCTAGAAGTGCATTTTCAGAAGCATATGCTTCCCAACATCCTCTGCTGCCACAACTGCATGGCTTACCATTGAGATCAATGATCATATGTCCCATTTCGCCAGAGTATCCATTTTTGCCTTGATATAATTCATTGTTTAAAATAATGCCGACTCCGATTCCAATCCCAGCACTAACATATATCATATTTTGAAATTCTTGACCTGCACCAAATTGCTGCTCTCCAAAAGCACCGGCATTTGCTTCGTTTTCAATAATGACTGGAATTTGGAATAATTCCTCCAGGTCCTTTTTTAACTGAATGTTGGTCCAGCCTAAGTTTGGAGCAAGAAGGATAGAACCTTGTTTGTTTACAATTCCTGGGACACCTACTCCAATCCCGACAATTCCATATCTGCTCTGAGGCATCTCTTCCATGATGGATCTAATCATAGTCTGAACTTTGCTCATGATGGCTGGGTAAGGGGTCCTGTTAACCGATTCATTTTTTTCAATCAGTATATTCCCTTTTAAATCCGTCAAGACACATAATACATAGTTAACCCCGATATCAACGCCAACCGCATATCCGGCAATTTTATTAAAATGAAGAATAACGGGGCGACGGCCGCCGCTGGATTCCCCTGGTCCGGATTCGTAAATAAGTTCTTCTTCTATTAGTTCATTTACTAAAGAAGAAACAGTTGTTTTGTGTAAACCGGAAACTTGAGAAATGTCCGCTCTAGAAATAGGCTCTTTTTCCATAATTAATTGTAATACAAGTGCTTTGTTGTTCTTTTTGACGACCTGTTGGTTCCATATAATGGTTTCCACTTTATAAAAACTCCTTATTCGCAATTATCATTATTTTATCACAATCTTTGTTTGTTAGACATACAAAGTTATGGATTAGTGCTATGCCGAACTCAATTAGGACTTTAAATAATCATGGAAGGAATGATCCTTTTGAGAAGAGTCCGTTGGGGCGTTATAAGAACGCGGGTAATAACTGCCATCATTGCCTATAAGATAATTTTTTAAAATCTTTGTTTATCCAATGGACAAACAAAGTGAGAGATGCTATACTTTGAGTAACAAAGGTTAAGAGATTCCAAGAACCTTTTGTAAGCATTTACATAGTTGTTGTTAAACTATAAAACTACTCAGGAGGAATCACTCATGGCTTATTTCGATACGGTTAACAAAATTCAATTTGAAGGTGCAACATCAAAAAATCCTTTTGCATTTAAGTATTATAATCCAGAAGAAAAAATAAACGGCAAAACAATGGAGGAACTTCTTCGTTTCTCTGTTGCTTATTGGCACACATTCGCCGCTGATGGTTCAGACCCATTTGGTGTCGGTACAGCAATCCGTCCTTGGGATCGTTTCACTGGCTTAGATTTAGCAAAAGCACGTGTGGAAGCGGCATTTGAACTATTTGAAAAATTAAATGTTCCTTTCTTTGCTTTCCACGATGTTGATATTGCTCCAGAAGGAAGCACATTAAAAGAAACAAACGAAAACCAAGATGTTATCGTCGGCATGATCAAAGAATACATGAAAACAAGCAAAACGAAATTACTTTGGAACACAGCTAACATGTTCACAAATCCACGTTATGTTCATGGCGCTGCAACTTCACCTAATGCAGATGTGTTTGCTTACTCTGCAGCGAAAGTGAAAAAAGCGTTAGAAGTAGCGAAAGAACTTGGCGCGGAAAACTATGTATTCTGGGGAGGCCGTGAAGGTTACGAAACACTTCTCAATACGGACATGAAGCTTGAACAGGATAACTTAGCCCGCTTCTTCCATATGGCAGTAGATTATGCAAAAGAAATCGGCTTAAACGTTCCATTCTTAATCGAGCCAAAACCAAAAGAGCCAACTAAACACCAATACGACTTCGATGTAGCTACTGGTCTAGCATTCTTACAAAAATATGACCTAACTGACTACTTCAAGTTTAACATCGAAGCGAACCACGCTACTTTAGCCGGCCACACATTTGAGCATGAGTTAAGAACAGCTCGTATCAATGGAATGCTTGGTTCTGTCGATGCTAACCAGGGTGATAACTTACTTGGATGGGATACAGATGAATTCCCAACTGACTTGTACACGAATACATTAGCGATGTACGAAATCTTGAAAAATGGCGGCTTAGGCAAAGGCGGCTTGAACTTTGACGCAAAAGTACGCCGCGGTTCATTCGAACCAGAAGATCTATTCCACGCACATATCGCGGGTATGGATGCATTTGCAATCGGCTTAAAGGTTGCAAACAAATTAATCGAAGATAAAGTGCTTGATAGCTTTATCGATGAGCGCTACAGCAGCTATACAAAGGGAATCGGCTTAGAAATCGTAGAAGGAAAAACAAACTTCCACGAGCTTGAAAAGTATGCCCTTCAATTAACAGGAATCAAGAATACATCAGGCAGAACAGAACGCCTAAAAGGAGTAATCAATCAATATCTTCTTGAAACACTTTCAAGTGTCACAGTTTAATCTATACTCAATATAAACATAAAAAAAGTGCTGGCAGCCTATTACTCCAGCACTTTTTTTAGAAAAGGATGATTTGAATGAAGTATGTAATCGGGGTTGATCTTGGAACTAGTGCCGTAAAAATCCTACTTGTGAATCAAAATGGGGAAGTTTGTAAGGAAGTTTCAAAATCATATCCTCTAATAATCGAAAAATCAGGTTACAGTGAACAAAATCCGGAAGAATGGGTGAAAAAAACAACAGCTGGTTTAGCGGAACTGGTCCAGCAGTTCGATGGAGATGTAAACGACATCGAAGGCATCAGCTTCTCCGGGCAAATGCATGGCCTTGTTTTAATAGATAAAAACCATCAAGTATTAAGAAATGCGATTTTGTGGAATGACACGAGAACCACGAAACAATGTCAGGAAATCTACGACGTTGTTGGCAAAAAACGTTTATTAGAAGTAACGAAAAACCCAGCGTTAGAAGGATTTACGTTGCCAAAAATTCTTTGGGTAAAAGAAAATGAACCGGAAATCTTTGAACGTGCGAGTGTGTTTTTGCTTCCAAAGGATTATCTACGCTACCGATTAACAGGAAATATCCATATGGATTACTCTGATGCCGCAGGAACGTTATTACTGAATATAGCAAAGCGTGAGTGGAGCAGTGAAATTTTAGAACGATTTGGTTTGTCACCAGAATTCTGTCCTCCGTTAGTCGAATCACATGGGTTTGTAGGAACTGTTACGGCAGAATTTGCTCTAGAAACTGGATTATCGGAAACAACAAGGGTGTTTGCTGGCGGTGCGGACAATGCATGCGGTGCGATTGGTTCTGGAATTTTAGCAGAAGGAAAAACATTAGCAAGTATCGGGACTTCCGGCGTTGTTCTTTCCTATGAAGAACGAAATGACCTAGATTTTGAAGGAAAGGTTCACTATTTCAATCATAGTGAAGAAAATGCTTATTATACAATGGGAGTAACCCTTGCTGCTGGCTATAGTTTAAGCTGGTTTAAAGATACGTTCGCAGAAAAAGAAGCCTTTGGCCAATTTTTAGCAGGTATTGATGAAGTACCTGCAGGAAGTAACGGATTATTATTTACACCATATCTAGTAGGCGAAAGAACGCCGCATGCGGACTCAAATATTCGTGGCAGCTTTATTGGTATCGATGCTGCACACGAACGTAAGCACTTCGCTCGTGCTGTTCTCGAGGGAATAACCTTTTCATTAAATGAATCCATTGAGATTTTTAGAAGCAGTGGAAAGGTCATTGACTCCATTATCTCAATCGGCGGAGGCGCTAAGAATGACACATGGCTGCAAATGCAGGCAGACGTTTTTAATGCAAAAATTGAAAAGCTTACGAGCGAACAAGGTCCAGGAATGGGTGCTGCAATGTTAGCGGCATACGGCTGTGGCTGGTACCCATCACTTAAAGAATGTGCAGAGGTATTTATACAAACTGCAAAGACCTATTACCCTATTCAGGAAAATGTGGAAGCCTATCAGAAACTATTTAAGATCTACCAGCAAATTTATTCGCAAACCAAGGAATTGAATGAGCAATTAAGAGAGTTTAGAAAATAAAATTATAGTAACCATCTTAATCTATGGATTGCCAGGATTTAAGAAAGTCTTGATACAAAATGAGGTTACAACCTCTGCCTGAATGGGACCACTCTTAAGCTAGTGAGTTGGATAAAAAAAGGAGTTGTTAAGATGAATTATCGTGAGTTGGGCAATACAGGAATCATGATTAGTGAGGTCAGCTTTGGAACATGGGCAATAGGCGGTTCATGGGGCAGGACGAGTGATTCAGAAGCACTGAAATCTTTAGAATATGCGATGGAACAAGGTGTTAACTTTTTTGATACTGCCGATGTATATGGTGATGGTCATAGTGAAGAGTTATTGGCCAAAGCCACGAAAGGCAAGGAAGACCAGATCCATATCGCAACCAAATTCTGCCGTCAGGGCGATATTTTTGATCCGAAAAATTACAGCTATGAAAAAGTAAGCTCTTATTGTGAAGACAGTCTGCGCCGTCTAAACAGGGAAGCCATTGATTTGTATCAAATTCATTGCCCTGCAACAGAGATTTTGAAAGATGGAAGTGTCTTCGAAGTACTTGACCGGCTGAAGAAGGAAGGGAAAATTCGTCATTACGGTGTCAGTGTGGAAACCGTTGAAGAGGGGCTCATTTGTTTGGAATATCCAAATGTTAAGAGTCTGCAAATCATTTTTAATATGTTCCGCCAGAAGCCCTTAGAAAAATTAATACCTGAGGCTTTTCAAAAAGGGGTAGGTCTGCTTGTTCGGCTGCCGCTGGCGAGCGGGCTATTAACGGGTAAATTTAACACTGATCATGTTTTTGAAGCCGATGACCATCGCCGCTTTAATGAAAATGGAGAGGCTTTTAATGTAGGGGAAACCTTCGCAGGTCTTGGATTCCGTAAGGGTGTCGAATTAGCTGACGAATTAAAGTGGATTGCAGAAGGCCGTAAATCAATGGCTAGTGCAGCATTGCGCTGGATACTAGATCAAAAAGAAATAACGTGTATTATTCCTGGTTTTAAAAATGTTAAACAGGTAGAGGACAATCTCTCTACTTTAGATACGAAGTCATTCTCAGTAGAAGAACAGAAAGAAATTCAACGTTTCTATCAAGAAAAGGTAAGGGATTTTGTAAGAGGTCCTTATTAAGGGGGCGGTCACGATGATTAACGAAGTTTCTACAGCGCAAAGGGCAGTTGCTATTACATTTGATGACGGGCCAAATCCGGTTTACACCCCGCAAGTTTTAGAAATTTTCTCGGAAGCAAAGGGAAAAGCAACTTTCTTTATGATCGGTGAGCAGATGGGAAAGTATCCTGAGGTTGTAAAGCAGGTTGCTGACCAGGGACATGAAATTGGGAATCATACTTTCACCCACCCAAAACTATCACAGTTAAGCATACAAGATTGTTTAAAGGAAATTGAGGAAACGGAAAAATTAATAGAGAAAATGGCGGGAAGAAAACCTGTTGTCTTTCGTCCTCCATACCTTGATTATAATCAGGACACGGTGTCGTTACTTCAAAATAAGAGATACCCTATGATTGGTGCATTAAATTTAGAGGCTCAGGACTGGGAACAGCCCGGAGTTGAGCATATCGTACGAAAATCAAGAGAAGCTGTAAAGAATGGCAGTATTTTAATTTTCCATGATGGCTATGGCGACCGCTCACAAACCATAGAAGCCGTTCGTATGCTTGTTTCCGAATTAACGTCACAAGGCTATCAACTTGTAACGGTCAGCGAACTATTAGCTTTAGCATAAAAAGAAGGAAGCACAATTATACAGCCTGTGCTTCCTTTTGTTTCTTCTCTACTTTTTGGAACGCTAGATAACACGATGACATGATAATTCCTGCCGAGAGGCTGCCGCCGAAGAAAAATAACAGTGCTGGTAAAAACTTCATTACAAAGAATAAAGCCACAAACCCTAGCAGCATCATGATACTTGAAACTGGATTCACCATCATAATAAAGAAGGAGTTTTTAAACAGCTGAAAGAGGGTTACGTTATAGTGAACGTAAACAGGAAATATATACAAAATTGTCATAACAATTGCAAAAATAATGAGGTATAAAGGAATTTGAATAACGGAATCGAGTTTTAAATAGTTCAAATCAATATAAATAATATAGGCCAATAAAGCTATGACGATTCCTAATCCATTACCCCTAAGAAACTCTTTTTTATAGGAATTCCAGAAAGTTTGAAATACGGGAATATCACTTTCACCCATGATCCATTTACGTATAATCGTAAACATCGCCACGGTTGCGGGGCTGATTCCAAAGACCACAAGACCAAGAAGCGAAAAGCCAATCCATAAGATATTTACATAGGCAAACCTAGTAATCCACTCAGTAAGAGTATATAGGCCATTCATTGATAGCTTATTCATAATCATTCCCCTTATTATGGTACTTTCTTTTTTAAACACATTATAGACCATTGTGTACATATTGAATATGGTTAATTTTTAGGCTGTGTTAAAGCTGAATGTTGATTTTACTGTGTTTGGAAATAAGCGGAGAATTTCCGTCTAAATTGGGAAATCCCCATATTGAATGATCAGCCCTACACGAAAATCAACATTAAAATAATAACACAGCCAATTTTTAAAATTGACAGTTTTTTGATATTTGGAAATAATATTACGTAATTCGACAAAATGCGTTATAGTAGAAAAAAACTATCGTAGAAGGGCGACTTTATGTTCTCGAGATTACACAAATGGAACACATTACGAAATCAAATTCTTGTCGTATTTTTAGTAGTGATGCTGATTGTTTTATTTATTGTCAGCCTAATCACTTTTAACAGAGTGTCAACCCTCTTGAAAAATAATGCTGAAAAACAAATTCACCAGACGGCGGTAGAGGCAAATGGTAGATTAGAATCTTTATATAAACAAATTAGCACCTCCTCTAAACTAGTCATGACAAATGATGCGATTCAAAGAACCCTAACAAAAGCATATCAAGGACATACGATAAGTTTTGCTGAGCGGCAGCAATTAGACGGCATTGTGACCACGATACAAGCAAATACAGATGGCATTTTTTCGTTTGAACTCTATACAGACACGATGGATCGTTTACTCCCCCTGGATGATACGAATTTACTTACGAGAATTGACGGGAAGTGGATTCAACAGGCAGATTATGCAAATGGAAGCCTTGTATGGATCGGGGACGACCCACGGAACTCAGATAACATCCTCGCGCTCAGGCGCGTCAATCTATTAAACCGCGGTTTTGAGGATGGCGGTTACCTGCTCATTAGTATTTATCGAAATTATCTTGAGTTTATGGATCTAGATAAAACAAAAATTAAAAATCAATATTCGATTTTACTTGACCAATATTCGGAGCCTATTCAATCAAACTATCATCAACCCCTTGAACCCATTATTTTAAATAATGATCCTACATTAACATTGGGCAGCCAGGAGTATATGATGACAAGACAAACATCGAATGAAACCGGGTGGACACTGATCATCTTAACTCCGATTAAAGCGCTTACGGAAGGGATTAATGTCTTACGATCAGGGATTATTATCGCTGGGATTATTGGGTTTATTATCTTTTTAATTAGTACGCTGGGTCTATCGACCTTTATTACAAGACCGATTATCAAGTTAACAGAAACGATGCAGCAGGCAAGCGCAGGTTCCTTAACCTTGAACCCTAGTGTTACCGCTGTTAATGAAATTAATGAGTTAAATAGTACCTATAACCAACTAGTAAAAGAAACAAATCATTTGATTCAGATGGTCTATCAAAAGGAAATAACCCGCAGCCGGAGTGAATTAAAAGCCTTACAAGCGCAAATTAATCCTCATTTTCTTTTTAATACATTGGATGCGCTTAAATGGTCGCTGGAAGATAAAGATGAGGATGAACTAGCGGAGCTTGTGGTGGCAATGTCCAACTTATTCCGTTATACGATCACTAAGCAAAGTGATGGCGATTGGGTTGCGCTCAAGGCTGAAATCAAACACATTGAAGACTATATGGAAATTATGAAAATGCGCTTTGGCGATCACTTAACGTGGAATCTAGACCTGCCATGTGAACTAGGGCATGTCAGGATCCCTAAACTGTTGATTCAGCCGTTAGTTGAAAATGCCGTTCTGCATGGGGCTGGGAATACATTACAGCCATGTACCATAACGGTTTCGATACAACCTGCGGAAGCTCAGGAATACCTTGAAATAGTCGTTGAAGATGATGGACCGGGGATGAATCAACAAAAATTAGATTCTATTAAACAAGCAATACAGTCAGGCAGGGTCATCTCAAAAAAGGGGAATGGAATGGCAATCTCAAATGTACACAAACGCCTGGAATTATACTATCAAAAAAGTGGTTTGACTATTAAAAGTGAAGAAAAGAGAGGGACAAAGGTTTCGTTTGTCATACCTGTGAAGGGGGAGGAAAACCATGTTGAATACAAAGACGATTTTGATCGTGGATGATGAACCAAGAACCCGCCAAGGACTGAAAAAAAACTTAGATACATGGGCGAATGGGAATTATCAAATTATCACCGCTTCTAATGGAGAAGAAGCCATCCAACTATTGAAGCAGTATAAAGTCCATATCCTCATCACAGACATCCGGATGCCGGAAATAACCGGATTAGAACTATTAAAAATGGCAAAAGAACTTCGTATTTTTCCTGTCATTTTAGTAATATCGGCATACTCCGAGTTTGAGTATGCCCAGGAAGCCCTGCGTTTAGGGGTGATAAATTACCTCTTAAAACCCATCAGTAAAAAGGCTTTGATTGAGGCTGTAGAAGAAGCGCTTAATGAGGTTGAGAGAAAAGAACGTGCGGGCTTGATTGAAAAAGTAGTGGATACGAAGCTCGTGGAAGCAAATACTCAAAATCCATCGAATCGTGAACCAATTAGAGAAGCCATTGACTATATCAACCATAATCTTCAAAATGAGTTGACCCAGAAAGAAGTGGCAGACCATGTTCATTTAAACCCCAGCTATTTAAGTTCCCTTTTTAAAGAACATGTGAAATTAACCTTCAGTGAATATGTAACCCGCCGGAGAATCCAGCGGGCAAAGGAATTATTGATGACGACGAATCTTCCCATTAACGATATTGCCGAAGAATCCGGCTATAAAACAGCGAAATACTTTATAAAGATTTTCAGGGAATTAGAAGGTGTGACACCGAGCGCCTACCGAAAAATTAATAATGAAAGGGCTTTCTAAAAATAGTGGCATTTTTCCTAATGGTTGTGACCTATTTTTCAGAACTATCTGAATGTAAGATATAAATGTAGGCGAAATCATAGAAAAGGTCATAGGGGGAATCACACTTGTTCAATAAAAAAACGGTTGCAATCTTCATGTCATTTATCATGCTCCTTTCTCTAGCACTTGCAGGATGTTCTTCATCAAGTTCTTCAGAAGAGAGCAGTGCAGATGGTAAAAAGGTTATTAAATTTATGCATTTATGGCCGGAAGGCAGCTCGAATGCTCAGTTCTCCATTGTTAAAGATGTGATTACAGAGTATGAAAAAGAGCATAAGGATATTAAAATTGAAACTGAAATCTTAAACCCAGATCAATACCGTGAAAAGCTGAAAGTATTAGCTTCATCTAATGAACTGCCTGATATCGGTATGACTTGGTCAGATGGCTTCATCCAGCCTTACGTTGAAGGTGACATGTTAGCTCCACTAGACGATATCGTTGAAAACGATGCAGACCTTAAAGATGCATTCATTCCTGGTGTAAAAGAATCATATGCAGTAGATGGAAAAACATATGGTCTTCCACTAGAGTTAAACATCTCTTACGTATTCTACAACAAAGAAATTTTTGAGAAATATAATCTAGAAGTTCCACAGACTTTCGAAGAGTATAAAAAAGTAGTAAAAACGTTAGCTGACAATGGTGTTGTTCCTGCAACTGTTGGAGCGAAAGACGGCTGGCCGGCGTCATTCTGGTTCATGTATCTAGCAGATCGTATTGGCGGGTCTACGATTCTAACAGACGTTATTAAAGGTAAAGCGAAAATGGACGACCCAGCGATTGTAAAAG
Organism: Bacillus sp. EB106-08-02-XG196; assembly: GCF_013396335.1. Lineage (GTDB taxonomy): Bacteria > Bacillota > Bacilli > Bacillales > Cytobacillaceae > Neobacillus. The sequence continues at coordinate 96,353 of NZ_JABWSY010000017.1, read as the reverse complement.
CAGCTGAGGAAGTACAAAACCTAGTTGATATTGGCGGTTTCGTGAAAGGTGCAAGTGCATTATCAAACGACGATGCAAAAGGTTACTTCATGAACGAACAAGCAGCAATGTTCTTAACAGCTACTTGGGAATTACCAAACTACACAACAAGCCCTGATGTTACAAAGGAATTCAAAGATAAGATTGGCTATTTCAAGTTCCCAACTTATGAAGGCGGAAAAGGGGATAGCATCGACAGCTACGTAGGCGGTCCTGGTGTTGGTTTGTTCGTAGCAAAAGGTTCTAAAGTTCAAGAAGAAGCAAAAGACTTTGTTGGATTCCTTGTGAAGAGATGGGGAGAAAAGTCAGTAATCGATGCTGGTGTTATTCCTGCAACGAAGGTAGACACAGCAAGCCTTGATCTTGCTCCAATGTATATTGAAATCTTAAAAGATTTGAGTGAAGCATCAAACGTAACAACTTATTTTGATACTCAATCCAGCCCGGCTGTATCTGAATTACATCATGATTTAGTAACTGCTCTCTTTGGAAAACAAGTGACACCGGAAGATTTTGTGAAACAGCATAAAGATGAACTTGCTGAAGAGAAAAAGTAAAATGGCCTAATCAAAATCTCAGTGTAGAGGGCATACAGGTTATGCCCTCTATCCTTTTAGCCCGCTTTTTCAAATAAGAAGGGAGTATAAACATGAAAAGTGTAATGTCAAACAAATGGGTAATCAGCCTTTACGTACTTCCATCGTTACTTCTTATTCTGCTATTAATCTATATCCCAATTGTCTTAACTGGATATTACGGTCTAATGGACTGGAACGGCATCGGCAAGATGAAGTTCATCGGTTTAGAGAATTACATTGAACTAGCAAAGGACACAAAGTTTTGGCAAAGTGCATGGCATTCCCTATTACTAGGTCTCTTTTCCACTTTAAGCTTGGTTGGTTATTTAATTTTATCGCTAATTCTTGCAAGTAAGATTAAAGGTGCTAACTTTTTAAGAAAAATTTACTTAATTCCAATGTTATTATCTTCTGTAGCAATCGGACAGCTTTGGGCGAAAATTTTTGACCCTACGAACGGTATGCTTAACAGATTGCTAGTGTTGATTGGCGTTGAAAATCCTCCGCTATGGTTAGCGGATTCTAATATCGTATTATACGCACTCTTCTTTCCAATCGTTTGGCAATATGCAGGTTTCTATATCATTATTTTCTATGCAGCATTAAAAAATGTTCCTGAAGAACTGATCGAGGCTGCAAAAATTGATGGAGCGACTCCTATTCAAATTGCTTATAAAATTAAGGTTCCTCTAATCGCGGGTGTAATCAAAGTCATGGTCATCCTGGCGATTGTTGGTTCATTAAAATACTTTGATTTGATTTTCGTCCTAACAGGCGGCGGACCTAACGGTGCATCCGAGGTTATGGCCTCTTACATGTATAAAGAAGCGTTCAGCAAATATAACTTCGGATACGGAAGTGCCATTGGATTTGGCTTATTGATTATCTGTATTGTAGCAACATGGGTAATTCAAAAATTACTTAATACTAAAGATGTTGACTATTAATAAAGGGGAGTGAAAAATATGAGTAAGATTGCATTAGAAACACACAAAACGACCCTATCAGCTTCTTATAAAACTAGTAAAACACTTGGAAACAAAATTGGATATGGAATGCTTTATTTTATCCTGGGAGTTATTGCAATCGTACAGGTTTACCCGCTAGTTTGGTTATTCCTGTTCTCCTTAAAAACAAATCAGGAAGTTTTCGGAATGTCCCCGTTTGCGCTTCCGCAAGATCCCCAGTGGGGCAACTATGCGAAGGCTTGGACAACAGGTCACATCGATGTTTATTTCTTTAACAGTGTTTTGTACACGGTCGCGGCGGTTGTACTTACCGTTATCCTTGCAAGCTTTGTAACGTTTGCGATTACCAGAATGGAATGGAAGTTAAGTGGATTAGTTCTTGGTTTGTTTATGGCCGGATATATGATCCCGCTTCATTCAACATTAATTCCATTGTTCAATTTCTTTAAAACGGCAAATATGATAGATAATCCATTATCCGTTATCTTATCGTACGTAGCGTTTAACCTGCCGATTACGATTATGATCCTATCAGGATTTTATAGAACAATCCCACGGGAGATTGAAGAAGCAGCTGTTGTGGATGGCTGTTCCGTCCATCGGATCTTCTTCCAAATTACGCTTCCAATGACGGTACCTGTACTGTCAACAACAGTCATTATTAACATGATTTATAACTGGAATGAATTTGTATTCGTAAACACATTCCTGAGCTCTGACAAGTGGAAAACGATTACGGTTGGGGTAAACAACTTCGTTGGACAGTATTTGACTGATTGGGGAGCAATTGGTGCCACCTTGATGATTAGTATTATCCCGGTATTGATAGCTTACTTTATTTTAAGTGATCGCATTGTCGAAGGTATTGCAGCAGGATCAGTGAAAGGTTAAAAGATAAGAGGAACTTTGTTTGTCTTGTGGACGAACAAAGTTCCTCTTGTTATAATAAATTAAAGTAGTCCTTCGAATAGTAGCTTTCTTACTGTATGTAAGCGTTACCAAAAAATATAAATGTGCTGGCGATTTTTTTACCAGCACATTTTACATATTTAACAGCAATCTGGATACCTAAAGAGCAGCTATATAGTAAGCAGGGCCCGCAAGGATATGATTTGTGGGCCTTATCTATAATGGAATTGTTTAATGAAATGTTTTATTGATCGATGCTAACTATTGGGAACAGGAGTGGGCCGGAAATGAACAAAGTAATATTAGTCGATGATGAAATGTATTTCCGCAAAGGATTAAGAAACCTAATAAATTGGGAAGATTGCGGCTTTAAGGTAGTAGGAGAAGCTGCTAATGGAGAAGATGCATTAAAGATGATCCATGATGTAAAACCTGATCTTATTATTACTGATATCCGTATGCCTGTGCTTGATGGAATTGGACTCATTAAAGAAGCGATAGAAATAGAGGCAGTTCAATCTAAATTTATTATCATTAGCGGACATAGTGATTTTAAATATGCACAACAAGCTTTAAGGTATGGTGTTCATGATTTTGTTTTAAAGCCAATCGACCAGGATGAAATTGAACAAACACTTAAATTACTTTCTAAGACACTAGCCGAACAAAAACAGCTTCAAGAACAAATGCTAGAAGAACAAGCCAAAATAGTGTTTAATCATCTGCTATTAGGAATGGTAGAAGAGAATGATGATTCCATAGATCTTTTAAATCTCCTTTCCCTTGGTAACCCTCAAGAGTACTTTTACATATTAATTGAAGTAAATGGAATACCTGATGAGTCTAACTTAAATAATGAGAAAAGGATAAGACAGATCAAATTTACATTAGAAGATGTTATGAACGAAATCTGTAACAAAGAAGAAAGAATATGGTTACAAGAAATATCACCTAGTACGATTGGTGGTTTGGTCACCTCTAATCACTTAGCGAGGTTTCAAATGAATCTAAGGAGGTTTATCAATTGGGTAAATAAAGAACTTACTAAGAGGATTTCTGATGATATTACGATGTATGTCGGCAAAGCGGTTCCAAGTCTAACTTCGTTTAAAGAATCCTATACCTCCGTGGAATGGGCACAACAACATAAATATGCAAATAACGAAAATGAAATCATTTTCTTTGTAGACATTGTCAATAAACCCATTACTTCTGATGAGTTGGATGAATCAGTTTTTCAATTATTAATTGAAAAAATCGAAGAAGATACAACTGTGTCGATTGTCAATACTTTAGAGGTACTGTTTATATCTCTGGTCACAAATAAACTATCTAAAGATACTGTTCATTCTTCTCTGACTAGTTTTGTACATTCCCTTCTGAAAATTATCAAGAAAATGGGAGGAGACCCTTCAAGTTTACAAACCTATAAGATAATTAATATCTTACATCATTACAACGTGACTATCGATCAATTAAAGGAACTTATTATAAGTTTTGTAGTAGAGTGTAAAGATGAAATATGCAATTTAAGAAAGCAGGCTGCTAACGGCGAAGCCTACAAGATTAAACAATATATTGACCTGTATTACCATAAGAATATTAGTTTAAAAACGATTGCTGCTAAGTTTTTTATGAACCCAGTGTATTTAGGGCAATTGTTTAAGAAAACCTATGGAATCTACTTTAAGGACTATTTACTTCAAGTAAGAATTAATGAAGCTAAAAAGCAGCTTCGCCAGTCTGAAAAAAGAATTTATGAAATTGCAGAAAGCGTAGGATTTAATAATACGGATTACTTTGTCACGATATTTGGCAAGTTAGAAAATATGAAGCCCTCTGAGTATCGGAATAAATTAATCAACGAGAGCAAAGTGATAGGAAAATGAGGACAAACAGTAGCCTTAGTTTTCATAATATTCGCTTAAAAAATAAAATGCTGATCATGTACTTTTTTGCAGTATTTATTCCAATCGTTTTAACAAATGTAATCTTTTACATCGTAACCATTGAAAATGTAAAAAAACAGCAAATGCAAGATTCCACTTTGGCGTTACAACAGATTAATAGGGAATTTAAAACGATTATAAACGAAGCCGTAGGGATATCCTCCTCGTTATATACCAATTTAAACCTAAACCTATTGTTAGAGAAGGATTATGTCTCTGATATTGAATACATCGAAAATCATAATAGTCTTTTAAGAAGTTTTAATCAGTCCAGACCAATAAACCCATCTATTAACTCCATTCGCTTTTATACCGATAATACATCCATCATTTATTCAGGCGGGGTGTATTCGATCGACAGCCTTCAACAGGAATTAAAACACTTCAAGAATGCATTAAAGAATAGTAATGGTTCGCAAATTCTCATCGATACACCTTCTAATCAGAATTTCGAAACCTTTAGTATTATCCGGAATTTAGATTATTTTTATACCGGTAAACAAAAGTTTGTAAAGGTTGAAATTAATCCTTCAGCCATAGAAGATATTTTTAACAATGTAACATTTAAAGGAGATGTATATCTAATTAATGAAAAAGGGGGGATTGAATACACGACCAATCCTTCGATTAAACAGTTGGATAAGACAATTAATTTTAATCAAATAGAAAAAGAGAACAATCTAGTTATCATCTCTGCCAATCTTAATAATGGATCATATTTAAGTGACTGGTCCGTTGTTGGAACCATATCTGAGGGAACCATGCTTAAAACTGTTAATAAATCTACACTCTTTATTATCTTGCTGGCCCTGATAAATTTTTTAGCTCCCACCATCATTATTGTTATTATTTCTCGATCTTTTTTGACTCGTTTACAAAGGGTGTTACGCCATGTAAAGCGGATGAAGAACCAGGATTTTGAGTTAATCCATGATCAGGAGTATCAAGATGAAATCGGTCAACTAACTAGTGAATTTAATCGGATGACCAAAAAAATTAAGGATTTAATTAATGATGTCTTATTAGTTACTATCCAAAACAAGGATCTAGAAATAAAACGTAACCGCGCACAGTTGAGTGCACTGCAAAGCCAAATCAACCCCCATTTCTTATTCAATGCGTTAGAAACGATTCGAATGAGAAGCTTGATGAAGGATGAGATAGAAACAGCGAAAATCATTCATAACATGGCTAAAATATTTCGTAACTCGCTTACATGGGGCAAGGACATCGTTCCTATTAGAGATGAAATTAATCTTATAACTAGCTTTTTGGAAATTCAAAAATATCGATTTGGAGATAAATTAGATTACGAGATTACAGTGAGTGAAGATGCAAAAGAATGTTTGATTCCCAACATGACACTCTTACCGTTTATTGAAAATGCCAGCATACATGGTATTGAACCACTAAAGGAAAATGGGAAAATTACCGTATCCATCTCCTTACATGCTAGTATTGTAACCTGTATTGTGAAGGATAATGGGGCTGGAATATCAGTAGGAAAGAGAACGCAATTACTATCATCTTTAGAAAATGAAGAAGATATTGGAGAGAATGTCGGCATTAAAAATGTTTATTATCGATTAAAACTCTACTATCCTGATCAGTTTTACTTTAATATTGATAGCCAACTAGATTACGGTACAACCATTACGATTCAATTGCCTTCTCATAACGAAAGATAAATTATTAATAATTCAGAAAGTATCTTTACTTTATTAAGTAACACCTATACTTTTTAAATGGTGCAGCAAACCCTTAAATTATAAAATGAAAGTGCTTTCAAAAATAAAAGGGGGTTCGAAAATGACAAAAAAGTTTCTTCCTGTACTCTTAATGCTTATCTTGCTAATCGCAGTTACGGGCTGTGAAAAGGATAAAGAAACAAGCGGCAATGCAGACGGATCTGGTGATTCGAAAGAAAAAGTAACCTTTACTTATTTTAACGCAGCTTCCCCAGGTAAAGACGGAAACACAAATGAGACAACTATAGGGAAAATATTTGAAGACCAAACGGGAGTTAACTTTAAAACAGAATATCTAGTCGGTGACATTAACACCAAAATCGGGACAATGATTGCAAGTGGAAAGTACCCAGATGTTCTTGTACCGGATATTGCAATTGATAAAGTACTAGACGCAGGTGCATTTATTGACCTTACTGAATTGATTGAAGAACATGGTCCTAATCTTAAAAAATTATACGCACCGCATTGGGAGCAAATGAAAGATAAGGATGGAAAGATTAACTTCCTTCCATTCGCAGCTAAGCATGGCTATATTAAAGACCCAAATATCACTCAAGGTGCATTCTGGATTCAACGCGGCATTTTAAAAGAAGCCGGCTATCCTAAAATTAAAACACTAGATGAATATCTTGCTTTAATTGAAGATTATCAAAATAAACATCCTGAAATCAATGGATCTTCTACTATTGGATTTACAACTTTAACGTATGACTGGCGCTTCTTTGCACTATCTAATGTTCCTAACCATTTAGCAGGCTACCCAAATGATGGTGAAGTAATTGTAGATATGAAGACACATAAAACCGATGTATACGCTGATAACAATATTACAAAACGTTATATGAAAGAGCTAAATGAACTTAACAGCAAAGGCTTATTTGATAAAGAGTCATTCGTTGCTAACTACGATGAATATCTTGCAAAAATAGCATCTGGCCGAGTATTAGGATTCTTTGATTACGGCTGGCAGGTTCAACAAGCTCTAGATAATCTAAAAGCAGCTGGTAATGACGATTTACGTTATATGCCTCTGCCAATTACATTTGATGGAGAAAAAGATCAATATATTGATCCGCCGGCATTCATTAATAACCGTGGTGTTGGTATTACAGTAAGTGCGAAAGATCCAGTACGCATTATTAAGTACTTCGATAACATGGCTAAAGAAGAGAACCAAAAGTTAATGTTCTGGGGTATTAAAGACGAGACTTATAGTGCAGATGAAAAGGGTAAATTCTACCAAACCGAAGAGCAATATACAAAAACTAGTGATGAGGATTATCGCCATAAGTCTGGCTTAAATACATTTGAGTATTACTGGCCAATGGGAGACATGCTTTATAGCGACGGAAACGCATGGGTTCCAGGAAAACAGCCTGAAGTTGCTCAAGTTTCCTACACGGATGGTGATAAGGCGATTCTAGAAGCTTATGACGCAGAGGTATTCTCTGATTTATTTGCAGATCCAGACGATCGTCCATGGTATCCAACATGGAGTGCCGTTATTGAACAAGGCTCTGACGAACAAATCTTTGGTCAAAGGAAAACGGACTTAACAAAGGTTTACTTCCCTAAGTTAGTTCTAGCTAAGCCGGGTGAATTTGATAAAGTTTGGGATGAATATATCAAAGAATTTAATACTTTAGATGTTAAAGCTTTAGAAAAATTTATGGATAAGGTCGTAGAGGACCGTATTAAAGCCGCTGCAAAATAATAGTTTAACAGAATGAAGAAAAGCAGGCCGATATCGCCCAATTGGCTTTATCGGCCTTTTGCTTTACGTTCGTTATCTTGAAATCATAAGCCGCCCCCTTCATTCGGGAGCATCTAAGGGGGCAGCTTATGATTTTAGGATATAGATTTTTCGAGAAAGAGGAGGGGTAAGGATGCAGATTGGTTCCAAAGCGATAAAAGAGGTAATAAATCCTTCAGTTTCCATCGCTGCACACAAAAAAAAATCATTCTTTCAGAGGATGATGTCACAAAAAGCACTATTGGCCATGAGTCTGCCATTCTTGATTTGGTTATTTGTTTTTAAGTATATTCCATTGTGGGGTTGGTCGATTGCCTTTCAGGATTTTAAGCCGGCAAGAAGCTTAACTGACCAGGAATGGATTGGGTTAGAACATTTCAAGTTTTTATTTACCGACGATAATTTTTGGCGCGTGCTTCGGAATACACTCGGCATGAGCACGATTAACCTAGTATTAGGTTTCGTTACAGCAATTTGTCTTGCCCTTCTGATTAATGAAATTAGGCATATAAGATTCAAGAAGTCAGTACAAACCATCAGTTATCTGCCGCACTTTATATCATGGGTAGTAGCAGCTAGTATTGTCTCCTACAGCCTTTCACTAGAAAACGGAATCGTTAATATCGTATTAGTAAACTTGGGTATTATTGATGAACCGATTCTATGGCTGGGTAAGGAAAAATGGTTCTGGGTCATCAACGGACTAACAGAGGTTTGGAAGAATGTCGGCTGGAATACGATAATTTATTTAGCAGCTATTACCATGATTGATCCAGAACAATATGAGGCTGCTGATATTGATGGAGCATCTAGATTCCAACGGATTAGACATATTACACTCCCATCTTTAAAGCCAACGATTATCATCCTGCTTATCATGAACTTAGGGTACATTTTAGAATCAGGCTTTGAAGCACAGTATTTATTAGGAAATCCTATGAACCTAGCTTACTCAGAAAACCTTGATATTTATGTATTAAAATACGGTATGTCAATGGGGAACTTCTCACTTGCAACCGCTGCCGGTATCTTTAAAACAGTAGTGAGTTTCATCTTTTTATTTACGGCAAACCATATTGCCAAACGATTTGGTCAGCCAAGGCTTTTCTAGGGGGGGAACTATATGGCACAGAAACGAATTTTCAAGGCTACTCGACATCACTCCGGTGTAGGCGATTATTTATTTGATATCTTCAATTATACTTTTTTAGTTTTCCTTTGCGTGGTCATGTTATATCCATTTCTAAATCAATTAGCTGTTTCACTCAATGAAGCCAGTGATTCTTTAAGGGGAGGTATTTATCTCTGGCCGCGAGAATTTACTTGGGCAAATTATGAACATGTTTTTGGTGAAGCAAGTATCGTAAATTCTTTCTTCATTTCTGTTCTTAGAACCATCATCGGAACATTAACATCCGTGTTGGGTACGGCAATGGTGGCTTATACCATTAGCCGGAAAGATTTCGTTCTGAAGAAATTTGTGACGATCGCATTCGTTTTGACGATGTATTTTAACGGTGGATTGATTCCGAACTATTTACTAGTAAAAGAATTAAATTTATTAGATAGTTTTTGGGTTTATATTGTTCCGGGAATTATTGGAGTATTTAATTTAATCGTAATTCGTTCCTTTATTGAAGGAATCCCAGAAAGTTTATTTGAATCTGCAAAAATTGATGGCGCAGGGGATTTTACTATTTTCATAAAGATTGTTCTGCCACTTTCCATGCCGGTATTAGCGACTGTATCATTGTTTGTCGCGGTTTACCAATGGAATTCATGGTTTGATGTGTTCTTATATAATTCATCAAGTGCAAATTTATCTACCCTTCAATATGAGTTAATGAAGATCTTGCAAAATTCTAACGCATCGATGTCTGGTAAAACCGCTGCAGACGCCTTTGCCAATGCCAATGCAAGTGCCAACATGGTTTCGCCAACATCCATCAGGGCTACAATGACCATTGTAGCGAGTCTGCCAATTATCATGGTCTATCCATTCCTGCAAAAATATTTTGTTAAGGGATTAACTTTAGGAGGAGTAAAGGGTTGAAAAAAGAATCAGATGGGATCACTCATCTGATTTTTTTAATAAAATCATAGGTTTAAGGAGAGATAAATAATGGTGAAAACGACAGTAGAAGTTCCTTCTTTATCAAAAGTGTATGAAGAATACTTTAACATTGGTGCCGCAGTTAATTTAAATACCTTAGAGTCACAAAAGGATTTATTAAGAAAACATTTTAATAGTATTACAGCTGAAAATGATATGAAATTCATTGAGATTCAGCCTGCTGAGGGACAGTTTATGTTTGAAAATGCCGATCGATTGGCTGCTTTTGCAAAGGAAAATGGAATGAAAATGCGTGGACATACATTAGTCTGGCATAATCAGACTCCTGACTGGGTATTTCAAGATGCGGATAGAGAAACGCTTTTACAACGAATGAAGGACCACATCACTTCAGTAATGAAAAGATATAAAGGGACGATTTTCTGTTGGGATGTGGTAAACGAAGCGGTAACCGATGAGGGACCAGAATTGTACCGGCTAACAAAATGGTTAGAAATAATCGGAGAGGATTATATTGAAAAAGCATTTGAATTTGCACACGAGGCAGACCCGGACGCCCTGCTTTTTTACAATGACTATAATGAATCCAATCCGGAGAAACGTGAAAAAATCTATAAACTTGTTAAATCTTTAATAGATAAGGGTGTTCCCATTCGCGGAGTCGGTCTCCAAGCACATTGGAATTTAGTCAATCCTAGTCTTGAAGATATTCGTACAGCGATTGAACGATACGCATCCCTGGGGTTGAAGCTGCACCTGACAGAATTGGATATATCTGTTTTTAATTTTGAAGATAAGCGGACTGACCTTAAGCAGCCAACCCATGAAATGTTAGAGTTACAGGCTGAAAGATACCAGCGAGTATTTCAATTGCTTCGACAATATCAAAATCACATTACTTCAGTAACCTTCTGGGGCGCAGCCGATGATTATACATGGTTAAGCGATTTTCCTGTTATAGGAAGAGAAAACTGGCCATTTCTTTTTGACGAAAATCATCAGCCAAAAGAATCCTTTTGGAAGGTTGTCCAATATTAGCAATGGCTGATCAGTCATTCGCTATAAACTAGGTATCAGCTAAATAAATGGCGTTGTGATACCTTTGTAATTCCTGTGAAACGGTGAAAACAATGCCAATTACTGTACAAAATGTACTTGATAAATTAATGGAACCTGTAGAACACTTGCAAAATACTGTGGATACCCTTAAGTCGGGTCACCCAACTACTCAAGTAAAGGGGATTGCCACAGCCTTTATGGCTACACACAAGGTAATTGAACAAACAATCGCGTTGGGTGCAAACTTATTGATTACCCATGAAGGGATATACTTCAGCCATCATGACCATACCGAATTCTTGGAAAAAGATCCTGTATATAATGAAAAACGCAGGTTAATTACGGAGTCAGGACTTGCAATCTATCGTTTCCATGATTATTTGCACCGGTATAAACCGGATGGGATTATGGCTGGCTTAATTAAGGCGCTCGACTGGCAATCTTATATCGTAGAAAATCAGCCTGCTGCAACGATTCTAAGTATTCCTTCCATGACATTAGCTGAGATTTCCGAGCATATTAAGGGGCGGTTAGGGATTCAGTTTTTACGATTTGCAGGAGATTTGTCGATGAAATGTACCCGCATTGGGCTATTAGCTGGTTATCGTGGCGGGGGAAGTTTATGTATCCCGCTATATGAACAGGAAAATTTAGATCTTATTATTTATGGAGAAGGTCCAGAATGGGAAACTCCGGAATATGTGAGAGATACGAATGATCAAGGAAAGCAAAGGAATCTGATTGTTCTTGGGCATGCGGAAAGTGAAGAACCTGGAATGAGTTATTTAGCACAATGTATTCAAACCATGTTTCCAAGTATTCCAACCTATTTTATTCCGGTCAATCATGCCTTACAAGTTATATAGCTGGTACTACCTTAATCAAATTGACAGGCGGTGATAAAGGTTGAAAATGGGATTTCGATGGTATGGGGAAGGAAATGATTCCGTAAGCTTAAAGCAAATTAAACAAATTCCAGGTGTGGAAACGATTGTTTGGGCCCTTCATGATAGGCAGGCTGGAGAAGAATGGCCGATGGAGAAAATCCTTGAAGTAAAACAGCAAGCTGAACAATATGGTTTTACTATTGATGTGGTTGAAAGTGTAAATGTACATGAAGATATTAAACTGGGGCTTCCTTCAAGAGATCAATATATAGAAAACTATAAAAGAACCATTGAAAAATTGGCTAAAGCAGGTGTAAAGGTTATCTGTTATAACTTTATGCCTGTATTTGACTGGATCAGGACTGATGTATATAAAGAGCTTGAAGATGGTTCCACTGCCCTATTTTATGAAAAGTCTAAGGCCGAGAATATCGATCCAATTGAGTTGGTCAATAAGATTGCGAACAATCCCGACTATACCATGCCTGGCTGGGAACCTAAGCGGTTAGAAAATCTGACAAAGTTCTTCGATGCCTATAAGAATGTTACAGAAGAAGATTTATTTCAACATTTGAGCTATTTTCTAGAAGCGATAATTCCGGTATGTGAAGAGAACGACATTAAAATGGCTATCCATCCTGACGATCCGCCATGGGCAATATTCGGATTACCTCGTATTATGACAAATCAGGAAAATATTAGACGAGTGTTAAAGGTTGTTGACAGTCCTTATAATGGGGTAACTCTTTGCAGTGGTTCATTAGGTTCCAATCCTAGTAATAATATTGTCGATATGGTCAGAGAATTTGCTGACCGCATTCCATTCGCCCATGTTCGTAACATTAAAGTCTATGAAAATGGTGATTTTATCGAGACCTCCCATCGGGGCCAGGATGGGACAGTTGATATAGTTGGGATCATGAAAGCTTATCATGAAAATGGATTTATTGGCTATATAAGACCAGATCACGGAAGACATATTTGGGACGAAAAATGCCGGCCAGGATATGGCTTATATGATCGGGCCCTTGGGATTATGTACCTTTTAGGTATTTGGGATTCATTAATTAGGTAGCTGCCTTTAGCTTAGGACTCAATCATCCATTGAGGAGGATAAATATTGAAAAGTGCTTTTGAAAATATATCAAAGAGTCGTACAGATTTATACAAGGAAGAACATAAAGAAAGCTATTCTGCTTGGCTGCAATATAAAAAAATTGAAAGTCAAGCATGGTCAGAAGAATATACCCAATGGTGCGGAGGATTTACTGTTTTAGGAGAATCGGTGGTCATTGAATCTGCTAAGAGAGAACTGATCCTCGGTATTTCTTCTATGTTAGGAATTCAACCTAGTATCAGTTCAGAACCGCAGCAATCTGGTCTTGTGTTAGCTGATAGGGATTCTATTGGTAATTTAGTAGATGTCGATTTTAATCAACTTAATGATGATGGATACGTAATTAAAACCGTTACTTTTGGTCAAAGAACTACGATTTTCCTTGTGGGAAAAAAAGATAAAGGTGTCTTATATGGTACCTTTCACTTATTACGCCTCATGCAAAACAGGGAAAATTTACAACAGCTGGATATCGTTGAAAACCCAAAAGACCAATTACGAATGCTGAATCAGTGGGACAATATGGATGGCAGTATTGAACGTGGTTATGCAGGAAACTCCATTTTCTATAAAAATCATCAATTCTCAGATGAACTTAATAGAATTGAAGATTATGCAAGACTGCTTGCTTCAGTTGGTATTAATGGAATTGCAATTAACAACGTTAACGTTCACCAGGCAGAGTCCCATTTAATTACAAGCTCCTTGCTGCCTAAAGTGGCTGATGTTGCCGGTATTTTTAGGGCTTATGGGATCACAACGTTCCTTAGCGTGAATTATGCCAGTACGATCCAAATTGGAAATTTACCAACAGCAGACCCGCTGGGTTCTGAGGTTCGAGAATGGTGGAAGGATAAAGCAGTAGAGATATACAGCTATATTCCTGACTTCGGTGGATTCCTAGTAAAAGCCGATTCAGAACACCGCCCTGGACCATTTACATATGGCCGAAATCATGCGGATGGAGCAAACATGCTCGCAGAAGCTCTGCAGCCTTTTAATGGAATTGTTCTATGGAGATGTTTCGTCTATAACTGCCTTCAAGATTGGCGTGACCGCTCTACTGATCGAGCAAGAGCTGCATACGACCATTTTAAACCGTTAGACGGCCAATTCCATTCCAATGTTATTTTACAGATCAAGAATGGTCCAATGGATTTCCAAGTACGAGAAGGTGTTTCACCGTTATTTGGAGCAATGGAAAAAACAAATCAAATGTTGGAATTCCAAATCACTCAAGAGTATACAGGCCAACAAAGACATCTTTGTTATCTCGTTCCGCAGTGGAAAGAAGTCCTCGATTTTGACACATATGCAAAAGGGGAAGGTTCAGAGGTCAAAAAGGTAGTAGATGGTTCCCTGTTCCGGAACAGGTTTAGCGGAATTACCGCTGTTTCCAATATTGGAAATGATTATAATTGGACCGGGCATACGCTCGCACAAGCTAATTTGTACGGCTTTGGACGCTTGACATGGAACCCAGATCTTTCAGCTGAAAAAATTACAGATGAATGGATCGGACAAACCTTTGGTGATGATCCACTGGTTAAAGAGTTGGTAAGCAGGATGCTATTAAAATCATGGAATATCTATGAAAAATATACATCACCACTTGGTGTTGGCTGGATGGTAAATCCAAATCATCATTATGGTCCAAATGTGGATGGTTATGAATATTCCGTTTGGGGTACATACCACTTTGCCGATTGTGAAGGAATGGGAGTGGACAGGACTGTAAAATCAGGAACAGGTTACACCTCTCAGTATTTTAAAGAAAATGCCGATATGTATGAAAGGCTTGAAACATGCCCCGATGAATTGCTGTTATTTTTCCATCATGTCCCATATACACATAAGCTAAAATCAGGTAAAACCGTGATTCAACATATTTACAATACTCACTTTGAAGGGGTAGAAGAGGCTGAGGAATTAGTTGAAACTTGGTTACAGCTTAAGGATAGGATTGATCAAAAGCGATTTGATGATATCCTAACCAGATTACAAGAACAAGCAAACCATTCTAAAGAATGGCGGGATATTATCAATACCTATTTTTATCGAAAATCAGGAATCAAGGATGAGCTAAATAGAAAGATCTATTAATATATCTGTTTAATAGGGAAGATCACACATTTATAAAAATAATTTTGATTATTTTACCTATCGTGAACGTAAATAAGAGGAGGTCTCATTCAAATGACACAAAAAAATGCACTAGGAACCAACGTGATTGCGCAAATAGGTATTCTTGTTAATGATATCGAAAAAACCAGCCAGAACTATGCTGATTTCTTTGGTATAGAAAAACCTGAATGGAGTTTAACAGATACATTGGACCGTGCACAAACAGAGTTTGAGGGCAACCCAACTGAGGCTCGGGCAAAACTAGCATTCATTGATATGGGCTCTTTACAATTAGAATTAATTGAACCGGATCATCATCCAAGTACTTGGCGGAAGCATTTGGATGAGCACGGTGAAGGTCCTCACCATATTGCGTTTTTCATAGAAGGAATGCAAGGGAAAATTGAAATAATGGAAAGAAAGCAAATGCCGTTACTTCAAAAAGGTGAATACACCGGTGGAAGATACGCATACATGGACACATTCAAAGATCTTAAAATTGTCATGGAGTTATTGGAAAATGATAGATAAATAGAAACAGGAGGAGATTCTTAATTGGTTCTCCTCTGCCATAATAAGGTGGGATAAAAGAATGCGGATTTTGATAACGGGTGCAAATAGAGGTCTAGGGTTAGCTTTATCAAAGGTCGGGGCAGAAAGAGGCCATCAAATTCTTGCTGGAGTCAGAGACCTCAAAAAAAGCACAGAAGGTTTAACTCAATCTGAAATATATAAATCAATTTCACTGTTGCCCTTAGATGTAACAGATGAAGAGTCAGTTTTTGCAGCAGCGAATACAGTAAAAGAAAACTTTGGAACCATTGATGTGATCATTAATAATGCGGGTGTATTGTTGGAACGTGATAAACAAATTGAGGACTTGGATCTTGACCAAGTGAAAGTTACGTTCGATGTTAATTTCTTTGGTCCAATTAGAGTGGTGAAACACTTCCTTCCTCTTTTACTGATGGGTGATCGATCATCCATCATCAACATTTCCTCTGATGCAGGAAGTATAAGCCAAGCATATGGCGGTGATTATGCATATGCATCATCAAAAACCGCATTGAACATGTTCAGTCAGCAATTGAGTCAGTATGTACAGAGTAATAATGTCCACGTTTTCTCTATACATCCGGGGTGGATTAAGACAGACATGGGCGGCGAGAGTGCACCAGGGAACCCTTTTGACACGGCCAAAGGAATATTCGATATTATAGAAAGAAAACGAGTGATTGACAGTAGGAATGTTTTCATCACCTATGAAGGACATTCAATGCCATTATAAATAAAAGGTGGTGAACAAAATGATTAAATTTGCAGCGGTGCTTGGCGATTATTATCATCAGAGTGAATGGGCGAAACAATCACTTGAAACTGCACTGAACTGTAATAAGGAAGACCTTCAAATTGAATATTGCTCCCCTGAACAATTAAAAGAGGTACTAGAGAAGAAGCCGGATGCTGTGATTCATTTTAAAGAAAATAGAGTCAATCCTGCTGAAGAAAACATAGAAAAATGGATGACGGAAGATATTGCATTAGAAATCACAAAGTATGTACAAAATGGCGGAGGCTGGCTTGCATGGCATTCAGGCTTAGCATCATTCCCGGTCGACGGTTCTTACATAAAAATGTTAAAAGGACATTTTTTGTATCATCCCGAAAAGCATCAGATGGTCCATTACTACTCATCTGAAGGGAACTCAGTACTTCCAATACCTACTTCATTTGAACTAATCGATGAGCATTATTTTGTTCATTGTGATACAGAGAATACAAATATATTCCTTTTATCTGAATCTATTGATGGACAAGCTCCAGCAGGGTGGTCCCACAGTTTTGGATTTGGCAGGGTATGTTGTGTAACACCTGCCCATACGAAAGAGGGATTGATGAACCATGAACTTTTAAAAATTATAAAAAGCTGTGTAAACTGGCTTATTTCAAGATGAAAATAATGCATTTATCTCACGAACAATGAAAAATTATACTAGGCTATCCATATACAGTGAGTGGTAAATAGCTAGAATAATGATAAAAGAACCGTTCCAAACCATATGGGAACGGTTCTTTTGCTTTTAGCTTTGTTAAAGTTTGATGTTGATTTTACACATAAAAATCCTTATGAAGGACTAATCTCATTAAGAACTCACCTGATTAGTCCTTCATTAATCTTTTATACTGATAAACTAAAAATTAACAAAGAAATTTAACAAAGCATTACTTTTTAATAATATTTTTCCTCAGTTTTTGGGATGTTTTTTAATGTTCGGGGTTTGCTCCATTATGGATTCCTTTTTGTGATACTATAATGGTATGAATATAAAATGTTACGAGGTTGAGGAATATGAGTAGTACAATACTAGATATTGCCAAGCTTGCAGGTGTAGCGAAAAGTACGGTTTCTCGGTTTTTAAATGGCGGCTCAGTTGGGGAAGCAACGAAGAAGAAAATTGAACGGGCAATCAAGGAAACTGGGTATTCTCCGAATCCATTTGCGCAGAGTTTGAAAGCGAAGAAAACGAATATTATTGGCACGATTGTCCCGCGGCTTGATTCTTTTGCTGCTTCACAAACGTTAATTGGCATCGATGAACAATTAAAGAAAATGAACTATCAGATGCTTATCTCCAATACAAGTCAAAGTCTGGAGCGAGAGATTGAAAGTATTTATAGCTTCGCCAATCAAAAGATGGCGGGGATTATTTTGCTTGCCACTGAAATTACAGATCAGCATATTCAGGCATTTGAAAGTGTTAAGGTTCCTGTACTATTAATTGGACAAGAGCATGAGAACTTTCATAGTCTGATTCATGATGATTTTAATGCTGGTTATGCGATGGGGAGGTATGTCCTTGAAAAAGGATATCGGAAAATTGCTTATCTTGGCGTAACGGAAAGGGATATTTCAGTAGGCGTGAACCGAAAGCAAGGTTTTAAAAAGGTGATACAAGAAGTAGACGATTGCGATGTTCGCTTCTATGAGACATTATTCAATATTCCAGCTGCACAAGCTAGTGCAAAGGAAATTATCCATGAATTTCAGCCTTCCATTTTTGTATGTGCAACCGATAATATTGCTCTTGGGGTTCTGAAGGCATCGTATTCAGAGGGAATTACGATTCCACAGGACTTAGCAGTAACGGGCTTTGGCGGCTATGATGTGACAGGAATCATTCATCCGGGCATAACGACAGCTAAGTTCTTTTACAAAGAAGCGGGGGAAACGGCTGCAAGACACATTGTTGAGTTAGTCAATGAACGCCCTGTGGAAAAAGTAACCGTCTCTAAATTTGAAATTATTGAGCGGGAAAGCGTTGACAATCTCTTTAACACTCCCCTATAATAAAGACAACGAAACCGGTTCCAATTAAGAGGGACCTATTCAATTGGCGACAAATGGATTTGGTTTCTCTTAAACAAATTTTTTTAGTTAAAATTGGAACCGGTTCCTATCGTGGAGAGCTTTTATTTTTTTTACTCTTGAATGGAACCGGTTCCGAAGTCAGATGAAAAGAGAGGGATTAGGATGGATCATAAAAAAATTGCTCGGGAAGTACTAGATGCCATTGGTGGTCAGGAAAATGTATCAGCTGCAGCGCATTGCGCCACTCGCTTACGTCTTGTTTTACATGATGAAACAGTTGTTGATCAAGCAGCGTTGGACAACATGGATGTTGTAAAAGGAACCTTTTCAACAGGAGGTCAGTTTCAAATTATCTTAGGATCTGGAACAGTAAACGAGGTCTATAAACACTTGGCGAAGATGTCAGGTCAAACAGAAATGTCAACGAGTGATGTAAAAGACGCAGCGACGAAGAAACTAAATCCGATTCAGCAGTTCGTCAAAATGCTATCAGACATTTTTGTTCCGATTATTCCAGCGATTGTAGCTGGTGGTTTATTAATGGGGATAAACAATATTTTAACAGCTCCAGATTTATTTCTTGAGGGAAAATCATTAGTGGATGCAAATCCAGAAATGGCGGATTTAGCGGCACTTATTAATACATTTGCAAATGCAGCCTTTGTTTTCTTACCGATATTAATCGGCTTTTCAGCAACGAAGCGGTTTGGAGGGAATCCTTTCCTTGGAGCCACTCTCGGAATGCTAATGGTTCATCCAGACTTATTAAATGGGTACGGTTATGGTGCCGCATTACTGAACAATGAGGTCCCAGTTTGGAATCTCTTTGGCCTAGAAATAGAAAAGGTAGGCTACCAGGGAACCGTACTTCCTGTTCTTGCCGCATCTTTTATTCTAGCAAAAATAGAAACATCCTTACGGAAGGTTGTTCCATCCGCTTTAGACAATCTAGTAACACCGTTATTGTCTATCTTTGTTACAGGGGTTTTAACGTTTACTTTGGTAGGGCCGCTGACACGCTCAGCTGGTAATCTATTAACAGATGGAATCGTTTGGTTATATGATTCAACAGGTGTAATTGGCGGGATCCTTTTCGGTTTACTTTATGCACCAATAGTTATTACAGGTATGCACCATAGCTTTATTGCGGTAGAAACACAATTACTTGCCGATATTGTGAAAACGGGTGGATCGTTTATCTTCGTCATTGCGGCGATGTCAAACATTGCACAGGGAGGAGCGACTCTTGCGGTGCTAAAAACAACGAAAAATACCAAGATCAAAGGAACTGCTTCAGCAGCCGGGATCTCTGCCTTACTAGGGATTACCGAACCAGCGATGTTTGGGGTTAATTTGAAATTACGCTATCCATTTATTGGTGCCATTATTGGTTCTGCCGTTGGATCAGGCTTTGTTACGATGTTCAAGGTTAAGGCGACAGCACTAGGGGCTGCAGGTATACCAGGAATTATCTCGATTCGCCCAGATACGATTATTTCTTATATTGTCGGTATGGCCATCGCATTTGCCGTCGCATTTATCGTCACGCTTGTTTTAGCAAAAAGAGACGAAAAAAAAGCTGTTAAACAAACATCTGACCAAGCAGCAGCATAATAAAAAGTGAAAAGGAGAATCCTGTGATTCTCCTTTCTGTATTAGGAGTGAATCAGCATGGAATGGACAAAAGAGCGACGATACAGAACCATGGACGAGGTATCTGTAGATGAAATCCAAGGGTTAGCCAATCTTGTGAATCAATGCCCATGGCGCCAGTCTTTTCATATTCAGCCGGTAACAGGATTGTTAAACGACCCGAATGGATTTAGTTATTTTAATGGTGAATATCATTTATTCTATCAATGGTTCCCGCTCGGGCCGGTTCATGGGTTGAAGCATTGGTATCATACGAAATCGAAAGACCTGGTTCACTGGGATAATGTTGGAATGGCCATTGAGCCTTCGAATGAGTTTGATTGCCATGGGGCGTATTCCGGAAGCGGAATTGAGCATGATGGGAAATTATATATCATGTACACGGGCAATACGCGCGATGAATATTGGAATCGACACCCCTATCAATGTTTGGCTGTGATGAGTCCGGATGGAAGCATTGTCAAAATGGATGAACCAGTGATTGCAGAAGTTCCAAGCGGCTATACCGATCATTTTCGTGATCCAAAGGTTTGGAAAAATGGGGATTACTTCTACGCGGTGATTGGTACTCAAAGAGAAAATAAGACTGGAAGTGTAGTTTTATATCGATCCAAGGATTTAAAAGATTGGCAGTTTGCGGGCGAAGTGAAGACAGGGTTAGGTGAAGCGTTCGGTTATATGTGGGAATGTCCGGATTACTTTGAGCTGGATGGACAAGG
Organism: Bacillus sp. EB106-08-02-XG196; assembly: GCF_013396335.1. Taxonomy (GTDB): domain Bacteria; phylum Bacillota; class Bacilli; order Bacillales; family Cytobacillaceae; genus Neobacillus. The sequence continues at coordinate 75,403 of NZ_JABWSY010000017.1, read as the reverse complement.
GGTATTCCTTTTCTCCCCACAAGGGTTAAAAGCGGAAGGGGACAGCTATCAAAATATTTATCAATCAGGGTATGTAGTTGGAAGTCCAATAGATTTAGAGAATATTGAATTAAAGCATGGTGCATTTCATGAGTTAGATCGGGGCTTTGATTTTTACGCGCCGCAAACAACGGTGGATCACCAGGGAAGGCGGATTCTAGTCGGTTGGATGGGGTTACCGGAAATTAACTATCCTACAGATAAAAATGGATGGGCTCACTGTTTAACACTCCCTCGTGAGTTATCGATTAAAGACGGGAAACTGGTTCAGCAGCCAGTTTCTGAGCTGATATTGCTTCGCGGGAAAAAGGCGGAAATCAGCTGGACGGTTGAGAATGAAAGTGTTGGTTTTGATGACTTTGAGGGAAACGCATATGAGCTTTTTGCAGAGTTCTCTGATAGTACGGCTGAGGAGTTCGGTTTGGAACTTCGTGTTGGAGAAATGGAGAAAACTGTGATTAAGTATGATGGTGTTGCGAAGAAGGTTGTGTTTGATCGAACTGAGTCGGGAGAATCCTTTGCTGAGGAGTTTGGTACGATTCGGAAATGTACGTTGGACGCTGAAAAGATTTCATTCCGAATCTTTGTTGATGTTTCCTCTGTTGAGGTGTTTGTTAATAATGGGGTTGAAGTATTTACAGGTAGGATTTTTCCTGGTGAAAATAGTAATGGAATTCGAGTGTTTGCTCGTGGGGGGCAAACTAAAGTGAAGGCTGTAAAATGGGAAATCAAATAAATTTATAGAGTATTAGAGGTGGAAAAATGGGGAAGCTTTTTACGATTGGTGAAGTGTTAATTGATTTTATCCCTTTTCAAAAAGGTGTGGCTTTAAAGGATGTTGTCTCTTTTGAGAGAGCCCCTGGGGGAGCACCGGCAAATGTGGCAGCTGCCGTTGCTAAATATGGGCAGAAAGCAGCGTTGATTTCTAAATTAGGGAAAGATGCGTTTGGTGACTTTTTAGTTGAAAAGCTTGTCGAGGCTGGGGTTGAGACGGACAAGGTATACCGGACTGGGGAGGCGAATACGGGCTTAGCTTTTGTTTCGTTAAAAGCAAACGGGGAACGTGACTTTTCATTTTACCGTAATCCTTCCGCTGATTTGCTGTTAAGTGAGGAGGAGGTTGAGACAGGTTGGTTCGAAGCAGGAGATATTCTCCACTTTTGCTCAGTTGATCTGGTGGAAAGCCCGATGAAACAGGCTCATAAAAAAGCAATTGCCGCTGTTTCAGCTGCGGATGGCTTAGTTAGCTTTGACCCAAATGTGCGGCTTCCGCTTTGGGAAGATCCGGAGGACTGCCGCAGGGCAATTCTTGAATTTTTACCGACTGCAGATATCGTAAAGGTTTCCGATGAAGAGCTTAGTTTTATTACGGGAATAAAAGAGGAGTCGGATGCGATACAATCTTTGTTCGTTGGAAACGTGAAGGCAGTTGTCTACACAAAGGGAGCTGCCGGAGCGGATTTGATTTTAAAAGATCAAAAGTTTGAATCGAGCGGATACACTGTTAAACCGGTGGACACAACCGGAGCAGGTGATGCATTCATTGGCGGTTTTTTATATCAATTACTAGAATTGCATGCAAATCCGGAAAACCTTGAAGAAGTACTGCGAGACCACCAGGCCTCTATCCTCCAATTTGCCAATGCAAGCGGTGCTCTCACTACAACAGGAAAAGGAGCGATCACTGCTCTGCCGACAAAGAGGAAAGTTGAGGAACTTATAGAGTATCAAAATTAGGAGGTCTCCTCCCCAATGATGCTGCTGAACAGGGGAGATGCGCTACGGGTGGCATGATGTTATAAATCCTAAATAATTAAGAAGCTTCTCATAAGTTTATTGAACATACGAGGAGCTTCTTTTTTTGGGCAAAATTTAAGCATGTCTTCATAATCTAGGGAACCTTGTGTGAAACAAGATTATTCAGGGAGTGACAGGCACGAATTATAATGCGTTTGAAAGTAAGTAGCGGTAAATAAAACGTGGTAAAATACAATTAGTAATTTTTAAAGAAAAGGGGATAGGTGAAATGAATCAATACCGTACTGATCCCATGTCTGTTGATGAATATTTTCAAATCCGTGAAAACTCTGATGCGTTACTAGAATATATAGATGGATTTGTTTATATGTCACCATCACCATCGACAAAACATCAACGTATATCTAGAAAGCTTGAGAACAAATTTGGGGATTTTATTGAGGGTAAATCATGTGAGTTATTTCATGCGCCATATGATATTGAATTAAAAGATGAAAAAGTGAAGGGAATCAAAATTGTCATCCCAGATATCAGCATCATATGTGATAAAAGTGGTTTTACAGATGCTAGATATGTTGGTGTTCCAAGCCTAATCGTTGAAATCTTAAGCCCCTCCAATCAGTCACATGACCTGATTACAAAGTTAAATCTCTATATGAATTATGGTGTCAAAGAGTATTGGATTGTTAATCCAATGTTGAACGCAGTAACGGTATATGCCCTCAATGATGGAAATATGTATGAACAACATGATATGCAAAAAAGTAAAGGTGAAGCTACATCTAGATTGTTTGAAGGTTTTCGAGTTGATATAGAGGATGTTTTTAAGAATTAACCTTAGAGTCGCGGGCAGGCTTCATATGCTCACGGCTTTTTTATAATGCTGGCCATTGCACTTTTATTGGTCTCTCAACTATTTAGTTTAAGGTATTTCCTCCCCTTTTGCGGATAGATTCCATCGGTTTGAAACCACTCCCAGAGTAAGGTTCCTCTCTTTCGGCCAATATAGCCATTCATAATGAGTCCAGGGACGATTAAATGAGTGGGCAAGCCTTTTACATAATAGGTGATATTGGTGTTAAATTCTTTTAATACAGTAATCTGGTCAAAGATACTTTTAACCTCAAAAAGGCTATCCCATCTTTTTGTACATTGCTTGAAACTCTGGCTAGCTATTTCGATTTGCTGCTCGGGGCTAAAGCCTTTCTGATGAAGTTGTGGGAAGTCTCTCAAAAAAATAGCATTCAGCACTTTCTCACATACTTTTAGGTCGGAAATTGCCTCTTTTGAATATTTATCAACCACTGTAAACCATGTTGTGCCACTACGCTTATCAAGCCACTGGACAAACATTTTTAATTGGGAGAGGAAGGTTTCAACTTGATTTTGATCGGGGGTAATTCTCATAACATGTGGTAAGTGGGTGAATATCAGTTCTTCCCAGAATGGTCGCTTGCATTTTTTCCATGAGGATGGACAGTCATCTTCCAAAACGTAGGACATGAAGTTTGATAAGATACGGAGAAACTCATTGCGGTCTTTGTCGTAGGGGCGTTCAAGTTTATAGTCAATAAAATCCTTCCCATAAAATAAAAAATGTCCTCGTTGCCTCATGTCAAATTCAGCACTTATCTTCATATTTTTTAATAGATTTTCACGTTCTTTTGGATTTTCAAAATGCTTCATTAATACTTTCATCTGCGGTTCTTTATCGTCACAAATATCCTTTGTATTGTTGCTGTTCTTCATCAAATCAACCTGCTTTCATAGTGAATTGTTTTTTGGAAAAGAAAGAGAGGGGAAATGGAGAATTTTACCGGGACTACTCGTATTATATCGTTTACAAAATCTTATAAATGGGGAATATATGTTAGTTTTGTGAATTATCTCTAATTCCTGTTAATGATCTACTCTCTCATTTTTAATGCATACGGAACCTGCTTTAGGGAAAAATCAGGACAAATATCGACATTATTCTTATAAGACTAAAGGCGGAATTCTAGTATTGACAGGGGGCAAGATGAAATTACCAATCCATAGTCTAGTCAATTTTACTAATTTTGTAGATATTTGTTTAGTAGATAATATATTGACAAGGGGGTAGAATTAAATTATCCTAAACTTAATTAACAATTCTGACAATACGAAAGATATTCAATTGTTTTTCAGATACTGACAAAAATGAACTTCATTCTCCAAATCTCCTCGGTAAACATCATCCTAGAGCCTGCTTTTATTGCAAAACAAATGTAAGCGTTTTTAGAAATTAATTTCCATATATTGGTATATACCATTTATAAAAAACAAGAATTTACAAATGAAGAAAAAATACTATATCCTTTGTATATGGATTGAATATGTGCATATACGGGAGAAATAGAGATGAGTAGAATGAACAAAGATGAAGAGGATGTTCCTTTTTACAAACAATTAAAAAATAAAATTCTCGATGAAATTGATAGCGGAAAGCTTAAGCATGGTGATAAGCTTCCTTCTGAACGGGAATTGGCTGAGCAGTATCAAATCAGCCGGATGACAGCAAGACATACCTTGTCGATCTTGGAGCGGGAAGGTGTAGTGGAGCGGCGTGTAGGGTCGGGAACCTTTGTCAACAATAAGAAAATCCAAATGGATTTTGTTACGTTTAATAGTTTTACCAAGAACATGCTGAGTAAAGGATTAATACCGAGCACACAGATTCTGTCCATTCGTAAAATGGAAGCCACACCTAATTTAGCTCAAAAGCTTAAACTGCCCCTGGGAGAAATGATGATCGCTATTCAACGGCTTCGGCTTGTTAACGAGACTCCGATCTCGATTGAAGAATCATTCCTGCCGGAGAAGCTATGTCCTGGGCTCGATGAAATTATTACAGACAATCATTCCTTATATGAAATTTTAGAAAGAAAGTACGGGATTGTCCTTGTCATGGCAAAGGAGTATATGCAGGTCACGGTTTCCGATGAAAGTGAGAGCAAGCTGCTGAAAATACGTTCCGAAAGTCCGTGTATCTTCCAAGAAGCAGTTGCTTTTGATACCAATGAAAAGGAAATAGAATTTTCCACATCCTTAACGAGAAGTGATATCGTCAAGTTTTATTCTGAATTAAAGCTGAAATGAAGGTTACTATCATTTCAACTTAGTTTAAATGGTATATACCAATAGTGGAATTTGGAGGTTTTTTTATGAAGGTAATTGGTGTTGGCGATAATGTAGTTGATAAATATGTTTATAAAAAAACGATGTATCCAGGCGGAAATGCCTTGAATTTCAGTGTATATGCTAAGCAGTTAGGGAATGAAGCAGCCTATCTCGGGGTGTTCGGCAATGATCGGGCCGCAGAGCATATTATTGCCACCTTAAAAAGCTTACATGTGGACATTTCTTACTGCAGACAACATGAAGGGGAAAATGGCTATGCTGCAGTTGATTTAGTAGATGGTGATCGGGTGTTCATCGGCGGAAATGGGGGCGGTGTTCAAATAGATCATCCGATTATCCTCAGTTCAGAAGACTTGGAATATATTAAAAGCTTTGATATTGCCCATAGCAGCATCTACAGTGAGATGGATTCAGAGTTACATAAATTAAAAGAATCCGGGATCCTGGTATCCTATGATTTTTCGAGTGATTATAACGATGAATTGCTAGCGAAGAATTGCCCTCATATCGATATAAGCTTACTCTCCTGTGGGCAATTGGCCGAAGAGGAAGTAGAGAATCTATTAAAACGTGCCAATTTTTATGGGAGTAAATTAGTACTGGGCACAATGGGCTCACGAGGCTCGATTGTCTATGACGGCCAATCCTTTTACCGTCAGGAGCCGCACTTTGTACAGCCGGTGGATACGCTGGGTGCCGGTGATTCCTTTTTTACTGCATTTATCTTACATTATCTCTCTGAAAAAAAAGAAAATCCTGAAATTCAGGAAGCCATCCTCCTCCAAAACAGTATGGAGGAAGGGGCTAAGTTTGCGGCAAAGACGTGTCTTGTAGATGGTGCATTTGGTTATGGGATTCCTTTTTAATTTCCTTAAAGGAATTAAAATATAAAACCATTAATAGAAGTTTGGGGGGGAAGGAATAGCGCTTTTGTGTAGGTTGATTTGATAAAAATAAGGAGGGTTAATGAAATGAGAAGGAAAATAAACGTAGTATTAGCAGTACTGATGGTGTTCGCTCTTGTCCTGACGGGATGCTCTAGTTCTTCTTCCAGCAATGAAGAGTCGGGGAAGGTTGTATTAAAGTTTTTGCATAAGTGGCCGCAGCCAGAATACGCTCCTTATTTTGAAGAAGTAGTGGAAGCCTTTGAAAAGGAAAATCCAGATATCACCATTAAAATGGAAGCGATTGCAGATGAACCAATTAAAGACAAGCTCCGTGTCATTCTAGGCGGTAACGAGGTTCCAGACATTATGTTTTCGTGGTCAGGTGAATTTGCCAGGAAATTCGTCCGTGCAGATGCAGCCTTAGATTTAACTCCTTATTTAAATGAAGATACAGCTTGGAAGGACAGTTTTATTCCGGCGTCTCTTCAGCCTTTCACATCAGATGAAAAAAATTACGGGATCCCTCTTCGTTTCAATGGAAAATTCTTTGTTTACAACAAGAAGATTTTTGATAAATATCAACTGCAGGCACCAACTACTTGGGATGAATTTATACAAGTGCTAGACACCTTGAAAGAAGGCGGAGAAACGCCGATTATTCTAGGAAACCAAGGTCCATGGGCAGCAATACATTACTTAACAGGCCTAAACCAAAAGATGGTGGCTCAGGATGTGAGAATGGAAGACTATAATCCGAAATCAGGTGAGTTTACAGACCCAGGCTATGTAACAGCTATGCAGATGTTAGCTGATTTGAATAAGAAGGGTTATTTTATGAAGAATGTTAACTCTAGTTCTCATGATATGGGGCAACAATTATTTGCAGCCGGTAAGGGAGCAATCTTCTATGTCGAATTGGAAGAATTCCAAACAATCGAGAATAATATGAAAGGAAACTGGGGCTTCTTCCCAATGCCGTCCATTGCAGATGGTAAGGGCAGTCAGAGTTTCATTACCGGAGCACCGGATGGATTTATCGTTTCTTCCAAAACAAAACATCCAAAAGAAGCGATTAAATTCTTGAAGTATTTAACAAGTAAAGATAACGCCTTAAAGCTTGTGGAGCAAATTGGCTGGCCAAGTCCGATTGATGGGGCTACAAACCAAGATACAGCTTTGAAGGAAGTGGCTGAAGGTGTGGAAGTCATGAAGAAGGCTGAAGGTATGGCTGAATGGCTCGACACAGATGTCCATGCGAAGGTAGCGGATGTGTATCTATCCAATATTCAGCTATTACTTGATGGGTCCAAATCTCCTAAGGAAATTATCAAAGAAGTACAAGATGTAGCTAAGCAAGTACAAAGTGAAGTGGAATAAGAAAGGCGGAAGCACCCATTTAGCGACTAGTCCACGATCATCTAGTTTCAGGAGCTAGACAGGAATCAATTTTACTACATGTTACATTTTTTATAAACGAGAAAGGGTAGGCAGGGCACACCTGCTTACCCCCTCCTAGGAGGAAGTTGGGGATGACAAAAACATTTAAAAACAGCCAAACTGCGATACTTTTTATTTTGCCAGCGCTCCTATTCATCATGTTTTTTGTATTTTTGCCGATTGTATTAAACCTATATAACAGTTTATTTCGGTGGAATTCCTTTGAGGCTGGAAGAGTTTTTGTTGGCTTAGAGTATTATGGAAGACTTTTCAAAGATCCAATCTTTTTTACTGCATTGAAAAATAATTCTCTGTACGCCGTCATTTCATTGGTTTTTCAGGTAGGTATGGGCTTAATCATTGCAGCCATATTAGAAGATAAATTGATTAGAAGGTTTCAGCCATTTTTCCGGACTGTCTTTTTTATCCCATCTGTTATTTCAATTGCGGTTGTCGGTTTGTTATGGCAGCTCCTTTATAATCCAGAAGTGGGTTTAGTGAACGGGGTGTTAAATGCAATCGGACAATCGGAATGGGCAATATCTTGGCTGGGTGACAGTAAGACGGCGATTTATGCTGTTGTTGCTGTTTCACAATGGCAGTACACCGGGTATATGGTGATGTTATTCTTGCTTGCGATGCAAAAAATTCCTTCCGAATATTATGAAGCGTCCATGATTGATGGAGCTTCTAAGATAAAAACGTTCTTTTTTATCACCCTGCCGCAAATGAAAGAAATGATTCTGGTCGGTACGGTGATCACGGTAATCGGTGCGTTCAAAGTATTTGATGAAGTGTATGTAATGACAAATGGGGGACCCGGCCGTTCAACCGAAGTGTTAGGAACGATGCTTTATCGGGCAGCCTTTCGAAATGATGAAATGGGCTATGCTTCCACCATCGGGACTATTATTTTTGTCGTCACCCTTACTCTTTCCTTAATTCAGCTAAAAATAGGCAAATCGGGACAGGAGGCATAGGCAATGGCGAATAATAATACGGTAGTTGAAACAAATGAAATAAAAGAAATCAAGAAAGGAAGTTCCAAGCTTTCTTTGAAGGTGAAAAATAAAATTTTTCAAACGGGTGTGCTTATATGGTTTAGTCTCTTTGCATTGGTGATCATTTATCCGATCCTTTGGCTCGGCTTGAGCGGACTAAAATCTAATGCTGACTTTTTCTTAAATACCTGGTCGCTTCCGGAAGAATGGATGTGGGAAAATTACCGTGCCGCTTGGGATGCCGGGATTGGCCAATTTTTCCTTAATAGTGTGTTCATTACGACAGTATCGGTCGTAACGGTATTACTGCTGGGGTCGATGGCCGCTTTTGGATTAAGCCGCTTCCAGTTTAAAGGACAGAATATTTTGCTTGTTATTATCCTAAGCGGGCTAATGCTGGCGCCGCAGGTCAGCTTAATTCCGCTTTACAAATTACTGCAGGCGATTGGACTGTACAATACTTATTGGGCGTTAATTCTCCCATATGTTGCATTTCAACTGCCGTTTTCAATTTTCTTAATGCGTTCCTATTTTCTGTCGATTCCAAAAGAGCTTGAGGAATCAGCGATTATTGATGGGTGTAATAGTTGGAAGGTGTACCGACATATAATTGTTCCGATGGGGAAACCGATTATTGCCTCGTGTGCGTTATTAACGGGAATGAACGTGTGGAATGAATTTATGTTTGCGTTAGTTTTTGTAGAGGATTCTGCCTTAAGGACGATTCCAGTGGGGCTGATGAACTTGAGAAGTCAGTTGAATACCAATTTCGGAATCCAATTGGCGGGATTAGCCATTTCTGCGCTGCCAATGATTATCGCGTATATTATTTTCCAAAAGCAATTTGTGCGCGGTCTCGCCGCAGGTAGTGTAAAAGGATAATGGAACTTGTAAAGGGTCATAGGGGAATGAAAAGGAAAGGGTTGGTTCGCTTTCCTCTTCCCTCTCCATCACTCTTGTTTCAGATGATTGGTTTGAATGGTATATACCAAACGTCACTTATTAAAACTACGTTGAGAACGGAGTAGGAGGGATTGGATGGACAAAATCAAACGTTCGCAAATAACAGGAATGAACTTTCATTATCTGCACTATCCGCTGGATTATTTTTTAGATGCGATGGTGAAGTATGAGTTTGAAAAAATTGAGCTGTGGGGTGCTGCGCCGCACCTGTATGTGGAGGATCTTTCCTTAGTAGAAATCCGCGCCATTAAGAAAGAAATCGACCGGCGTGAATTGGAGATTGTTTGCTTTACTCCTGAACAGTGTATGTACCCGATCAATCTTGCCGCAAAAGAGTCAGCGATTCGTGAAAGAAGTGTCGCTTATTTTAAAAAATCAATCGATGCTGCGCTTGAATTAGAGACGCCGATGGTGTTAGTTACAGCCGGCTGGGGATACCGCAATGAGAGCAGGCAGGAAGCGTGGAGTCGGACCCAAGATTCTTTGGAGCAGCTAACTGTTTATGCAGAAAAACAAGGAATTGTTTTAGCCCTGGAGCCATTGCAAAAAATTGAGTCCAATCTGATTACGACCTTGCCTGAGTTAAAAGAAATCCTCGCTTCGATTGCTTCTCCTAAATTAAAAGGAATGGTCGATAACATTCCGCTTGCGGTAGAAGGGGAGGAACTGGCCAGCTATTTTGAGGAATTACAGGATGACTTGGTCCATATCCACTTTATCGATGGGAACCCGGGTGGACATTTAGCATGGGGGGATGGCAGCCTGCCAATGGAAACATATATAAAAACCTTAGGAAACTACAACTACAATCGCGCCCTTACGTTGGAGTTTACTTCTTCACAATACTTGATTGACCCCAATGAGGCGGTTGAAAAGTCCCTGCGAAGTCTAGCACTGTTTCTAGAGTAACGGACGGAGGGATTGTTCCGAATAGGGTGACTAATTCAGTGATATAAAGGAGTTTTATCCTATGTCGATATGGAGGAGTTATCCCAAGAGCTTAAAAGTTTTATTAATCGCAATGTTGGTCAATTCCACCGGTATGGCTTTTCTTTGGCCCTTACACACCATCTACATGACACAAGGGATGGGAAAAACGCTGTCAGAAGCCGGTTTTGTTCTAATGCTTCATTCAGGAGCTGAGATTGTTGGCAGTTTCCTTGGCGGTTACTTATATGACCGTATTCGTGGGAAACGAACCCTTCTCCTTTCGGTTCTAGCATCTGCCTGTTCTATTTTCATTATTTCCATTGGTCTATCATGGCCCATTTATATCCTAATGATGGTCCTGCTTGGATTAGCTATTGGAACCATTTTTCCTCCCATCTATGCCCTTGCGGGGATTGTTTGGAAGGAAGGCGGCAGAAAAAGCTTTAATCTTATCTATCTGGTTCTTAATTTCGGTGTGGCAGTAGGTACCGCTTTAGGCGGCATAGTGGCGCAATTCTCTTTTCAATACGTCTTTTGGGTCAATGGATTCACCTATCTCGTCTTTATCTGCATTGTTTGGTTCGCTCTCGAAGAACCTGAACCAGTTAGTGAAGCTGTTAAGGTGAAGAATGAACATGTCCCGAAGCCGAAACATGAGGTGCGTCCTGCACAAAGCTTTAATTCCTTATTGGTTCTTTGTTTAGGATTTATGTTTTGCTGGGTTACCTATATCCAATGGCAAACGAGTATTTCTAACTATATGCACCAGTTAGGATTTACGTTGTCAGCCTATAGTGCTTTGTGGACCATCAACGGGTTGCTGATCTTATTGGGTCAGCCTTTGATCCAATGGTTTATGGCCCGCATGAAGGCACCGATGAAATGGCAGCTTTTATCGGGTGTACTCTTTTTTATGGCCACCTTCGGCTTCTTGTCACAGAGTCATTCCTATGGCGGGTTTGTTGCGGGAATGGTGATTATGACGATCGGAGAAATCCTTATTTTTCCGGCCGTGCCAGCGATTGCGGATCGACTGGCACCCATAAATAGAAGAGGAATGTACCAAGGCTTAGTAAGTGGGGCTGCCAATGTAGGGAGAACAATTGGACCTTTACTAGGCGGGCTGCTCTACGATGGATTTGGACCATTGGTACTGCTGTATGGATGTATTTTAATTGGTGGATTCGCCTTGGTTTGTTTTGGTACCTATCAAAGGTTCCAATATACGCAAAGTGAGTTTCATCTGTCAAAGTCAATAAATAAAGGAGGATAAAAAATGTTACCAAACTTACAAAAGGCATTGGATGCCTTTAAAGAACGGGACCTCGATCGTGTCTATTTCGTAGGCTGTGGTGGCTCTTCATCACTCATGTATGCAAGTAAATACGTATTAGACCGAGAAAGTGCAACGATTGACTCGGACTTGTATAGTTCCAATGAGTTCGTGCATCGTAACCCGAGGAGACTTAACGAGAAATCGCTGGTGATTTTGTGCTCCCACTTTGGAAAAACACCGGAGACAGTAGAGGCTGCCCGCTTTGCACGGGAAAAAGGTGCACTGACCGTCTCGTTAACCTTTGACCCGGGATCACCGCTTGCGGAAGCATCTGAGTATGTGGTTGTTTATGAAGATGGGAAAGAAGCGAAGTATGTGAATGAGTCACCAGCCGTGATGTTGGAACTTGTTTTTGGACTATTGGCTGCGAAAGAAGGGAATGAAAAGTTTTCCGAAGTCGTTTCCTCCTTAGAGAAATTAGATCAAATAATGGTACAGGAGAAAGAAAAGTATTTAGACCAGGCTAAGGAATTTGCTCAATCCTATAAGGATGAAAAAGTAATTTACACGATGGCGAGTGGCGCGAATTATGGAACTGCTTATTGGTTTGCAATTTGCCTGCTGATGGAAATGCAGTGGATTCACTCCCACGCTCTCCATGCCGGGGAATATTTCCACGGGCCGTTTGAAGTCTTGGATCAAAACGTACCAGTAATTCAGCTGTTAGGTTTAGATGAGACCAGGCCATTAGAAGAACGCTCATTGGAATTCACCCAAAGATATGGCGAAAGAGTTGTCGTCCTGGATGCAAAGGACTTTGATCTGACAGGTGTAGCAGAAAGCGTCAAAGGCTACATAGCACCACTCGTCCTGCAAACCATTCTGCGCCAATATGCAGAAGAACTAGCAACAGCCCGAAACCATCCACTAAGTACAAGAAGATATATGTGGAAAGTACCGTATTAAAAATGTTGGCGGTGTTACTTTTTGGTGTCAGGCACCAAAAAGTAATCATAAAAAAGTAGTCCTAATAATTCTAATAAAAATTTGGAGGTAGTGTACATGTTGAAATTTGATGCGGAGTTATTTTTACAATTGGTTGGGAAAGAGGCCATCGCGAAGAGAGAGGAAATTGAGAAGGTTGTTGATAGTATTTCGGCTAAAGGATTTAAAAATATTTTCCTAATCGGTTCCGGCGGGACGATTGCGATGATGTATCCATATGAGTATATCTTAAGGTCTAATTCCACTCTGGAGGTACATGCGGAAATTGCCGCTGAGCTTATGGTGATGAATAATCGCCACTTGACCAAGGATTCTGTTTGTATCTTTGCTTCAGTTACTGGCACGACAAAAGAAACAGTAGCCGCTGCTGAGTTCTGTAAAAGCAAGGGTGCGACAACGATTGGACTAGTTGCAGAACAAGGCACGCTATTGGCTGAGGTTGTTGATTACTGCATCTCCACTGGTCATGAGAAGCATTCGTTTGACACTTTCTTTATTCACCTACAGCTGCTTACGTTCCGTTTTATTCATAACAATGATGAGTTTCCGCAATATGATCAGTTTGCAAAGGAAATTTCCCTCTTGCCACAAGGTATCGTCGATGCGTTAGAGCAATTCGACTCACAAGCTGAGCAATTCGCGATTAAACATAAAAATACCGATTACCATATGCTGGTTGGGGCCGGAAATCTGTGGGGGAACACTTATTCCTACGCAATGTGTATCTTGGAAGAAATGCAGTGGATCAAGTCTAAATCCATCCATGCGGCTGAATTCTTCCACGGCACGCTTGAGCTGGTTGAAGAGGATACAAGTGTGATTTTATTCAAGGGCGAAGATGAAACTCGTCCATTGGTGGAACGTGTGGAACGATTCGCAGAAAATATCACCAACGAATTGTTCATTATCGATACAAAGGATTACCGCTTGGAAGGAGTTAGTGATGAATTTAGAAAACACTTTGCGATCTGCCTGAACTGGGCATTAACGGGCCGAATCAGTGTATATCTTGAGCGTGAAAGAAACCATCCGTTAGAGACTCGCAGATATTACCGTAAAATGGCTTACTAGGAGGCGGCTAGTCATGTTTAACTTTGATGTGGAAAGATATTTAACTATACAAAATGGTGCCTTATCTCTTAAGGATGAATTCGATCAGGTCATTGATTCGGTGATAGAAAAAGGGGTGGAAAATGTTTTCTTTGTTGGAACTGGAGGAGCGGTCATCCTGATGCGCCCGGCTGAATATATTTTAAAAACACATTCCAGCCTGCCGGTTTATACTGAAATCTCTTCGGAATTGATGTTAATGGATCATCAGCACCTGGGTGAACATTCATTGGTTATCTTGCCTTCTTTGTCTGGTACAACCAAAGAAACAGTGGAGGCAGCGGCGTTTTGTAAAGAAAAAGGGGCGGTAACGGTCAGCTTAGTGGGGCATGCGGCTACACCGTTAGCGATTGGAACCGATTATACTTTTGTTAATTATGCGGCTGATGATACCTCCTGTGAATCGTTCTATATCCAGTCTTATTTACTAGCGTTTCGTTTGATGTATAAGCGGAATGAATTTCCAGTCTATCAGCAATTTGTTGAGGAAATGAGACATCTACCTAATTCCCTCCTTACCGTGAAAGAAGCGGTAGAACCGCGGGCGGCGGAGTTTGCACGCAAACATAAAGATACACCGTACCACATCCTTTCAGGGGCAGGAATCGATTGGGGTCAAACCTATTATTATGGCATGTGTATTTTAGAAGAAATGCAGTGGATTAAAACACGACCGGTTCATGCCTCTGATTTTTTCCATGGTACCTTGGAATTAGTGGAAGAAGATACGAGCATTATTCTGCTAAAAGGGGAAGACCGAAACCGTCAGCTAGTGGAGAGAGTCGAGCGATTTGCTGAACATTACTCGAAGGAAGTAACCATTTTTGATACGAAGGAATATCCATTAGAGGGCATTTCCGAAGGTCTGCGTAGTCTCGTTTCTCCGATTGTCTTTGCGGCGTTACTTGAGAGAGTAAGCTGCCACTTGGAAGAGCAAAGGAATCACCCGCTGACAACGAGAAGATATTATAAAAAAGTACCATTTTAATAGAATCATTGGTTTGGGAGCGGCCTTCACAATAGTGTTGGCCGCTTCTTTGTAGTACTTTTGGGAGACCTTTTCTTTTATGTTGCCTGTAATATGAAAAGTACGGACAGAGTCTTTAGCTTTTGAGTTAGCAGCTGATCTTTTTCATATCAGTTAGCTGGGCAAGGTGAAAGAATGGGAAAGCTTTTTACGATTGGTGAAGTGTTAATTGATTTTATCCCTTTTCAAAAAGGTGTGGCTTTAAAGGATGTTGTCTCTTTTAAGAGAGCTCCTGGGGAAGCACCGGCAAATGTGGCAGCTGCCGTTTCCAAATATGGGCAGAAAGCAGCGTTGATTTCTAAATTAGGAAAGGATGCGTTTGGCGACTTTTTAGTTGAAAGGCTAGTCGAGGCCGGGGTTGAGACGGACGAGGTATACCGGACTAGGGAGGCGAATACGGGCTTGGCTTTTGTTTCGTTAAAAGAAAACGGGGAACGTGACTTTTCATTTTACCGTAATCCTTCCGCTGATTTGCTGTTAAGCGAGGAGGAGGTCGAGCCAACATGGTTCCAAGCGGGGGATATACTTCACTTTTGCTCAGTTGATCTGGTGGAAAGCCCGATGAAACAGGCTCATAAAAAAGCGATTGCCGCTGTTTCAGCTGCGGATGGCTTGGTCAGCTTTGACCCAAATGTGCGGCTTCCGCTTTGGGAAGATCCGGAGGACTGCCGTAGGGCAATTCTTGAATTTTTACCGACTGCAGATATCGTAAAGGTTTCCGATGAAGAGCTTAGTTTTATTACGGGAATAAAAGAGGAGTCGGATTCGATACAATCTTTGTTCGTTGGAAACGTGAAGGCAGTTGTCTACACAAAGGGAGCTGCTGGAGCAGATTTGATTTTAATAGATCAAAAGTTTAAATCGAGCGGATACTCTGTTGAACCTGTGGACATAACCGGAGTAGGTGATGCGTTCATTGGCAGATTTTTA
Organism: Bacillus sp. EB106-08-02-XG196; assembly: GCF_013396335.1. Lineage (GTDB taxonomy): Bacteria > Bacillota > Bacilli > Bacillales > Cytobacillaceae > Neobacillus. The sequence continues at coordinate 59,878 of NZ_JABWSY010000017.1, read as the reverse complement.
TATCAAATACTAGAATTGCATGCAAATCCGGAAAACCTTGAAGAAGTACTGCGAGACCACCAGGCCGTTATCCTCCAATTTGCCAATGCTTGCGGTGCTCTCACTACAACAGGAAAAGGAGCGATCTCTGCTCTGCCGACAAAGAAGGAAGTTGAGGAACTTATAGAGAATCAAAATTAGGAAGTCTCCTCCCCAATGATGCTGCTGAACTGGGGAGATGCGCTACGGGTGGCATGATGTAATAAATCCTAAAATAATTAAGAAGCTTCTCATAAGTTTATTGAACATACGAGGAGCTTTTTTGGCAAAATTAAACATTTCTTCATAATCTAGGGAACCTTGTGTGAAACAAGATTATTCGGGGAGTGACAGGCACGAATTATAAGGATGGTTGGTAGGTAGGACGTATAGCGTCCCTACTCATCACCCGGATATTTTTGGATCATAGATTAGTTCCACAATCGTTTCACCGATAGGGAAATACAGGTGTTTTCCTCGACAAAAAATTTTTCTTGAAAACGGGAAGAATCCTGGTCTGAAAGGGTTTACTGCACTTTCAATTAAACGATTAATTAGTATAAAATTTGTTTCTATTTGTTAAAAAGTGTATTTCGTTAGTTTCTATTGTCAGGTTTTAAGTTAATTCCTAACAACCACAATTTTTATACGACAATAAATTCTCTTGAAAACAGCCAAAAATTCTTTTGTTAAAAGGGTTTAGTCGGTATTTAATTAAACGTTTAATTAGTTGAATTGGTATTAACCAAACGATTGATTAGAAAACCTTTAAATGCTGTCAAACCTGTGATTATCTCTACTTAGTAGGAAGAATATTGTCGTAAAAAGAATCTAGTAAAAATGGTGGAAAAATTTTTAAAGGTATCGATGATATAATAAATATAAAAGTAAAAATGAACCAGTCTGAAGTTCGTAAGCATTTTCCAGAACGGTGTGTCTTAGTGGAGGCTTTAAAATTAGACACAAGAGGAAAAGAAAGAGTTATTGAGGAAATTTCAGTGATTGTTGATTTGAGAACGGCAATACAGCAGGAGGATAGGGCGATGGCAACAAAAAAGAATTCACAAGCTTGGGCAGAGGCAAAAAAACGATGCCGGTTGAATGAGACTGATATACAAATGGCTAAGGAGTTGGGGATGACACCAAAGAGTTTAATTAAAAATATCCCTGCACCTAATCAGCAATGGAAAGCACCTGTAAAAGTATGGATTCGGGATCTATATGAGAAGAAGTTCGATAGGGTTCTACCAGTTAAGCGCGTCCTCAGCAGGGAATTAATGGGGAAAGTCGATACGCAAGAAAAGCCGGTTGTTTCTGAATGGCGTTATGAAGATGAGGACTTACCATTTTGATGAAAATGTCGGATGTCGGATGATGCATTATGCAATTAATAGAGTTTAACAGATTTATAGTAAAATAAAAAATAGATTAATAAAATATTGACCAAGGTGGGATACTTATGTCTGAAAAAGTTACTGTATTAGGTGCAGGTACAATGGGGCATGGAATTGCTCAACTATATGCACAGGCAGGATATGATGTTTTTTTATATGATATAAAAGCTGAATTTTTATCTAATGCGGTCACCAGAATTTCAACGAATTTAAATATGCTAATTGATGAGGGAATTATTGGTGAAGAGGATAAAGAAAGCGCACTGTCCCATATTTTTACAACGACTGATTTAGAAGAGGGTGTTAAGAATACATCCTTTGTTACCGAAGCTGCTTCAGAGAATTTAGATATTAAATTTAGCTTGTTCAAACAATTGGAAGAATTAATCGAGGAAGATACCGTTATTGCCTCTAATACTTCGACATTTTCACTAAGACAATTATCAGAAGGACTTCAGAAGAAAGACCGATTAATTATCACCCACTTCTTTAATCCAGCACAGATTGTTCCGTTAGTGGAAGTGGTGAAGGGACCTGATACGGCACAAGAAATGATTGACCGAACTGTAGAAGTACTGAAAAGTATAGGGAAAAAACCAGTAGTTCTGAAAAAGGATATCCCTGGTTTCATTGCCAATCGCTTGCAAGCAGCACTAGTCCGTGAAGCTTTTTATTTATTAAATGAAGGGATTGCTTCTCCGGAGGATATTGATTTAGCCATTACAGATGGTCCAGGATTCAGATGGGCATTTATTGGTCCTTTAGAAACTGCTGATTTTGGGGGACTTGACATTTGGAAGAGTGTAGTGGAGAATCTTGCCCCAGAATTATCACAAGAGGTAAAGGTTCCAGCATTTGTTGAGGAAAAAGTTCAAAGTGGAAATCTAGGAACCAAAACAGGTAGTGGGTTATTTACATATGCAGACCATGAAGAAGTTCAACAGAAAATTAAACGAAGAGATGAAAACTTTGTTCGATTAGCTAAAATTAAGAACACTTAAATCTTTAAAAGAAGGCAACTAACCCATTGGGCGGTTGTATCCTGTTGTGTCTTGGGACCGCGGGGACGGTTCTTGTGGCAACAAATAGCTTTATTTAAACCATAAGAACCGTCCCCATGTCCACCATGTCCACGTATTGTCACTTAATGCTAACGTCACCTATAAGTGATGCAGGTTGGATTTCAGGTAATTCACTACCTTTTTCAAATCCAGCCACATTTCCTAACCTTTGGTGGTTTTCTACAAATGTATGAAAGTTAGTTACTTCATTACTTTTAGTATTCCAAGATTTTGTTGCTAAGGAACGTAATTCTTTAGCGATATCTTCAGTTATCAGGTCTTCTCCCACTAGGTCTGGATTATCATTCCAGATAGCTAAAGATGCTCCTTTAATAAAATCTGAATGATCGTCAACTGTATTTTGATCAAATTTTCCTGGTGTCCAATCATTGTAAATTCTTTCATCCTGATCTAAAAAATCAAATGAATGTTGTTTACGTCCATCCATTGGCATATCATTTCTCAATACGTAATAAAAATAACCTGCATTTAGATTATAAATATCTTTATGTCCTTTTTCTATAAATGTATGAAGGTTTGCAATACTTGGATTCCAACTCATTTGCGACCAGAAATCTATACCAATGTAATCATGCATTTTTATTTGCTGCTTTGGCTCATCTAAATCATTTTCTCCATAATAAATGCCATCATTAAAAATTCTTGGTTTAAACCCACCATCATATACATGGGCTGCTATTATGTTAATATAAGTAGCTATTACATCTTTCCATGTAAAGCCTTCTCCAAGTGTTTCATGTGCATAGTCATTTAAAACTTCCTTATAATCAGCGGTAAATGGTGGTCTATCGAATTCCATATATTCGTCAGCGCCTATATGAAAATCTGTAGAACCTTCAAATAGTTCCATATACTCATTATAAAGGCTTTTTATATAATCAATAGCATCAGGATTTATTACGTCTATTGCTACTTTACTTTTATTGCCGTTTTTATCCACTTGTCCAAATTCTGGATGGACTTTTAATATATGTTCAACATGTCCCGGTGTATCTAAAGAAGGTATGATATTTATTCCATATTTTTTTGCTTCGGTTAGAATTTCCTTTATTTCTGCCTTTTTCAAATACCCATTTTGTGAAACAATTGTCGGATCCACATCACTTTCAATCCTAAATCCGAGGTTTTCTGAAAAGTGAAGCTGCAAGGTATTCATTTTTATGTAAGATAGTTCTCTTATATGTTGAATAATCCAATCCTTTGACATAAATTTTCTACCGATATCAACATGAACACGCCGTTCTGGTAAATCGGGATAATCAATGACCGTTCCATAAACTAAACTATTTTTATTCGTAATCATGAGATGTTGTATTGTCCGTAATGCATACATAGCAGCATTTTCTGATGCAGCAACTATTTTTACTCCCTCAGCCCCAATTTCAATTTTGTAAGCTTCTTCACTATTACTATTTTTTGAAATTGAACTGTTTTTATCTAAAGTGATAACGATATCTTGAGGCCCTATTTCTGCTTTTTCGGCATATAGTTTATTAATTTCTAAATTGGCAGGGATATTCTTTTCTAAAAACTCAGCCGATACCAATTCTACAACCTCTTTAAGTCTTGAATTCTTTAAGTATTCTTCTGTATTTGGAATAACAAATCTCGTTGATTCATCCATAGTCCATAGATAAGGTTTTGAGTCTACTTTATATGATTGAATGATGGGTAATGCTAGAATGGCTAATTCCTCACCTGTTAAATTAGATTCCTTTTGAATATTAGGATTTTCCCTTTCCATTTCGACACCTCTCCTCTTTCATAAAAATATAAAAAGTAAAGAATGAAGTATAAATACTTCGCTCTTTACTTAGTTTAACTTGATTCTGTACTTGTTGGTATAACTTTTATTTACTTTGAGCTTTTAGCCATTCCATCGCAACATTGGCGTGTAAGGCAGCACCATATTTGAAAATATCTTCATTCTGGTACATGCGAGGATTGTGAACAGGCGGCTCTCCTTCTTTACCAGTGCCTAAAACAACAAATGCAGAAGGAACGGCTTGAGAGATATGAGAGAAATCTTCTGAACCGCTTAATGCCCCATAATCGGTAATATTTTCTTTCCCCATAACCGCTTCTAATGCAGGCATAATTTCATCAATAAATTCTGCGTCATTATGGGTAGTGGGTGTATGGAAATCAACAATATTATATTCTCCACGCCATGCTTTCACTACATGATCAATCATTTCTGGAATTCGGCTGCACATATGATCTCTGGATTGTTGGTCAAAGCTGCGCATATTTCCTTGTAAAACTGCTTTATCAGGGATAATATTTGTCACAGTACCACCGCTCATTGCCCCGATTGAGAAGGTCACGTTGGCTCGTGGATCCACTTCACGCGTATATAATAAGTTTAAACTTGTATATAATTGATTCATAATCATATTCGCATCAATGGTTTTATGTGGTTGTGAACTATGCCCGCCATTCCCTTGAATCTCGACAATATACGTATCCATGGCTTGAGTTAATGTTCCTTTGTGTACGGATAACATGCCAGCTTCTTGGTCAGGCATAATGTGTATACCAAACCCTGCATCCACCTTAGGATTTTCTAGTAACCCATCATCAATCATTAATTTAGAACCATAGCCCCATTCTTCACCGGGTTGAAACATTAATTTAACGGTTCCTTGTAGTTTATCTTCATGATCCTTTAACATTTGGGCAGCGCCTAATAGCATGGCCACATGGGAGTCATGACCGCAGGCATGCATTTTTCCAAGATTCTTCGATTTATATTCGGATTCATATTCTTCTTCCAGCGGCAGGGCATCCATATCGGCACGAAGGAGGATACAAGGCTCACCAGTGCCAATAGTAGCCACAACGCCTGTACAATTTTTTTGTTCGGAAAATCCTGCTTTCACATATTTCTTTGTAATTTCTTCAGGAACAACACCGCATGGCTTATTTTCAATCCCCATTTCATCCAAACGTTCTCGAATGTACTTTTGAGTGTTGGGAAGATCAAAACCAATCTCTGGGTATTGGTGTAAATAACGGCGATCTTTAATGATTTGTTCTTCATACTTCTTTGATTCCTCAAAAAAATTAACCATATTTGTTACAGTAGTAGTCATTATACTGCTCCTTCCTTTCATTTGAAGAAATACCCTGCCATAAAGGCAGAGTATCGTTATCATTTTAGAATATCATCGATGTTACACGGCTTCCTTTTGTTCAATATCCATATCCGAAGAAGCCTTTGGTTTCGTTTTAATTGCAATGAATAATAATAAAAACTCCACGATTGCAAGTCCAATTAATATGTTTATAAGTAATCCATAGGAATGATTAATATTATAAATTAATCCTGATACTATTGGGGCTATAGCCGCACCTAATGATGTAAATAAAGCAACTATTCCATATTTTGCGCTGTAATCTTTCTCCCCAAAAAGGGCTGCTGTAAGATAGGCGGGTGTTACCGTAACAGCTGTTGAGCCTAATGCAGCAAATACGGTATAAAGGATGCCAGGGATTAATAAGTTTCCTTTCATTAAAAATAGAAAACATATGATATCTGATGCAACGATAAAGGTCAGTGTTTTAATTAATCCTAACTTGTCATACAGTCTTCCGACTAATAGTTTGGCAACGATTACCATCGATGCAGCCAAAGATAATAGTAATGCAGCTCGTTGGGGCGGGGTGCCAATATCCGTTAAATAAGGGACCAAGTGAAGAATCATACTATTAACAACAATTCCCCCTACAACAATCCCTAAGCAAAGAGCCCAAAATGATACTGACTTGAAAGCTTCCTTTTGAGTTAATCCGACTAATGCTTTCTTAGGTGCATTATTACTTGAAGTTTTTTCTTCGCCTAGTGGTAATAGACCTTTATCAGCTGGGCTTAATTTTATAACAAAGATGATCAATGGAACGAGAACGACCGCTATTAATATCCCAATAGTTAAGTAAGCCGTTCTCCATCCATATGCTGTTATGATCCAAGTAACTAAAGGACTGAGAATCATCGCGCCAAAACCAGTTCCCGATAAGGCGATCCCTAAGCTTAAGCCGCGTTTTGCATTAAACCAATTTGTTATAAGAACGGAGACAGGAATTAATCCAGCCCCTGCTAGGGCCATACCCATTGGTACTGCAAATATTAGAAAATGAGTGAGTTCGGTTGCAAATGAAAACCCTACATATGCCCCTGCACCGATAATGGTAAATATAGTCATATACAATTTAATATTCATTTTTTTCATTAATCTGCCAGCTATTGGAGCTGTAATCATTGCCGTTGTAGCCATTATCGTGTAATACGAGGTAAACTCTGCTCGTCCAAATCCAAGTTCTTCTGTAACAGGCTTAGTAAATAGTGAGATTAAGTTTGCAATAGGAGCATATAAAAAAGTCATAATCATGAAGCCTGCTACCAATATCCACCATCCGTAAAAAATACCACCTTGTTTCTTCATATTACACCATCCCCCGTTTTCTTTTGTTTTAATGACTAACTTCCCTAATCAATTCACTGAATAGAAGAATAGAGTTCTTCCTACAGTTCAGCGAGTCCTTTGAAAAGCTCAACTCCAGTTTCAATGAGTTCATCACGGAAGTCGTATTCATACGTATGGACTTGGGGATAGTTTTCCCCATTACCCATATAGAAGTATGAACCCTTTGTCAACTTCGTATAGTGGCCGTAGTCCTCGGAGCCACGTAATGCTTCTTTCATTTCAAGTAACTGCATTCCCTTTGCTCTAGCAACCTGGCGGATCTTATCCGAGCTCTCTTTATGGTTTACCGTTTCAGGGAACTCATCGTTGTAAGAGAAGCTGACCTCCAAACCATATTCCTGTGCTTGAGCTTTAGCGAAATCTTCGAGATTTTTTTGAAGCCTTTCCAATTCAGCTTCATATAAAGCACGAATGGTTAAGCGTAAGTCCCCTTTGCTTGCGGATAAACCGAAGGCTCTTTCTCCAATGGCAACCTGAACTACCGTGCAAAGTACTAGCCCCTTGTTTTTAGAAGGAGAAATGAATTCAGGAATAGCACTAATCACGTTTGCAATCGCAAAAGAGGGATTTCTCCCATCCTCAGGCTGACTGGCATGAGCAGGAGCACCTTCTAGATGAATGGTCATTCCTTTAGATGCAAAGTGAGCTGTTCCATCAATGACATTTACAGACTTAAAAGGGAAGCCGCTCATGTTGTGGTATCCGAAAATTTCGTCGATGTTCTCTTCCTTGATTAGATCGATACATTGGATAGCACCATCTCCCGTTTCCTCAGCTGGCTGGAAGAGGAAAAAGATGTTTTTATCGGCGCCTTTTTGATCGATTTCAAGAGCAAATCCGGCTAATGTTGCTGCGTGGCCATCATGCCCGCATTTATGGGCCTTTCCAGTGAATTGGGAACCATGTGGGAGGTCAATGCTTTCATCCATCGGAAGAGCATCATAATCCGCACGGAACGCTAGGTTCTTTTTATCTTGACCTGTACGGTAGGCAGCGTAGAACCAAGTGCCCTTGTCAATAATTTCTAATTTTGTATTCGTTTTCAAAAAGTTCATTAAATGTTGTTTTGTCCATACTTCCTCATTTGAGAGTTCTGGATGTTGATGCAATTCATGACGTAATTGTTTCGCTAATTCAAAGTTTTTATTTTCCATACAATCTAACTCCCTATATATAAATTCGTTGTCTTACTTTACTGATCTATTTTTCCTCAGTTATCTAATTTTGATTTTTTAAAACTGAAATTATTAATTTTTTGTGAATAATGTATATTATATATTATATATTTTATTGTTTTCAATAAAAAAAATATTCTGTCTTCAATAAGACAGAATAATTCTTCATTGCGTTAGTTAATATTTCTAATCCTACAAAGGTATTACTTCTCCTTTGTTAATATTCCAATGCACGTCTCTCATGAACCTTTCTAAATCAGCAAAGTCGCCGTTTCTTAATAGTTCCATCATCTTTCTGTGCTCATTATTTGTTTCTAAAAGCGCCTTCTTTAACCATTCCGTCTGATCAGCAGCAACAAAGTTTTTTAAAAACTTCTTTTTATATTGTAACAGCAGGTCTACGAGGTTTTTGTTGGGACAGACCGATAGATAGACACCATGGAAAGCTTCCTGCATTTTATGATACATTTCGAAATTCTCTGTATTTATTGCTAGATCAATACTCTGAATATAGAACTCCATTTCTCTTATGTGTTTCTCCGTTAAAAGCGGAGCGGCTAATGTAGCAGCCAAGCCATCCAATGCACCAATGATAAAATAGTTTTCTTTTGCTTCTTCCGTTGAAAGCTTTTTTATCACGAAGCCCTTTCTTGGGACATTTTCTAATATCCCCTCTGAAGAAAGCTGTATGAGCGCCTCTCTTACGGGTGTCCTGCTGACTTTCAAACTTTCACCAATCGCATTTTCATTGACCTTGCTGCCAGCAATCAGATTCCCGTTATTAATCTGCTCAACGATGTATTTATATACATGATCTTTTAACGATAAATAGTCATTCATACAATAACCCCAATACTTTTTATATATAATTTTAATACAAGTCATTAAATTATATATAATATTTTTTATAAAAGCTTCAAATGACAGAGCTATGTATACAGTAACTATAGTTGTTTAATAAAGTGACTCCGGTATTGGTAACCGGAGTCAGATTGTCGAGAAAGGGTATTTTTCTCGGCAATTTTATATTTTATCAGAGTCTAACCTACGATTTTTAAAAAAATTCGTGCCTGCTTAATGGCCTGTTGATTTCCACTCCAGGTGCTTCGCTTTCCGCGGGCGTGCCGGGGAGCCTCCTCGGCGCTGAAGCGCCTGCGGGGTCTCCCCCTGCCCCGTACTCCCGCAGGAGTCTTCGCACCTTCCGCTCCAATCAACAGGGGAGCATTAAATTAGAATTGCCACACACTTTCTCTAGTCTCGTTAAGTGTGTGGCAATTTTTTCATGTTTTGGCATGCTGCGGTGAGCAACACTTGTTCACTCGCATTATGCAACCCCCGTAACCTACAAGAGCGAAGGAATAAAAGAAATGTCTATGTATTTATCAACTTTTCTCAGAAGATGATCTTGTGGCACCAAATCATCAATAAAAACAAATTCTGCTTCATTTTGTATCTCTTTTTTCGGCTTAAACATTTAATCCACCGTCCAATTAATATTAATTATATTATACCGAATTAACGCGGTGAATCGTAAATGAAAATAAAGTCTTCTTTTCTGAAAGATTGTGCCATTATCAATATTGATAGCAAGGAGTGGATTGGAGCGAAAGGTGCTTGACTCCTGCGGGATGTAGAGGAAAGGAACGGTCCGTTTGTATACAAAAAACAACATTCTATTAGAGAAGAGCCAAAATAAAAGACTGTCGAGAGTTTCTCGACAGCCTGACTCCGGTATTGGTAACCGGAGTTATTTTTTTAGACAAAGATGATACAAATACTTAAATTAGGAAATATTATATATGACGCCCTAACTACATTTGTTCTTTTGTATCATTGTTCGTGAAAACGCATTCAACACAACTTGAAATTACGTACTTATCTACTATTTCTTGATAGTTTGCGAACGTTTAATCAAAAGGGTGAAATATTATTCGTCTTTTGCGTTGCCAAATAGATAATTATTTATTATAATCTTAACTTGTGAGTGATAGATAAAACCGGATTCTTGTCTGGTGTTAATTATCATTCAATAATACTTTTTGAATTGGAAAGTGAGGCCAGATATGACGCAGCGAAGAGTACCTTATCTCATCTTGGCTCCAGGATTAATTCTTTTGATTTTATTTTTGGTGTTACCCCTTATTTCCATCATTTTTCCAACGTTCTTTAATGGAGGGTTCACCTTTTCGAATTATACTTCGTTCTTCTTGGATGAATATAATTTTGGTATTTTTTGGCGGACGATAAAGATTTCACTAATTGCCACTGTGATTTGTGTAGTGCTGGGAGTTCCGACTGCCTACTACATTTCTCAAAGTCCGAAAAAATGGCGCGGCCTGTTAATGTCGATTACATTGTTTCCATTGTTAACGAATTCCGTAGTAAGGAGTTTTGCGTGGATTACAATTTTGGGACAAGACGGTATTTTAAATAATACTTTGATGAATATTGGCCTGCTATCTAAACCGCTAACCATGCTTTATACAGAATTCGCCATTATCATTGGCTCTGTGTATCTCTTCCTGCCATTAATGGTCATTACGTTAGTGGGAATTTTAGAGAATATTGACTCTGAAATTATGGAAGCAGCGGAAACATTAGGTGCCAATCGCTTGCTTGCTTTTGTGAAGGTTATCCTGCCATTAAGTTTACCGGGGATTATTGTTGGCAGTATTTTAGTTTTCACAGGAAGCTTGACAGCTTATACAACCCCGCAATTATTGGGCGGAAATCGAAACATCATGTTAGCTACCTTCTTATATCAAAGTGCAACTGCATTAGGAAACTGGCAAGGTGCAAGTGTCATTGCCTTAATTATGATTGTGGTGACTTTAATCGTGATGAAGTTATTCAGCTGGATTGCAGGACGCATGGATAGACGAGGTGAGGCAAATGCGTAAAAAAATCGGTTTAAAAATCTTTGCTGGACTAGTTTTTGCCTTTCTGATAGTTCCTTTGCTCATTATCATAGTGACCTCTTTTGGAACAAACTCAACCATTCAATTCCCAATTAAAGGTTTTACTCTTGAATGGTATAGTAAAGTATTTAACAATGAAGCATTTATGGACAGCTTTTTTCTTAGTCTGCAAGTAGCTTTTTTTGCGACTCTCTTGGCATTAATTATTGGCGTTCCAGCTGCTTATTCTTTGGCACGTCACAGCGTGTTGGGACGGAAGTGGATAAAGAGTTTTTTCCTTTCTCCTACGATTGTACCAGGCTTGGTAGTTGGATATGCTATGTATCAATTTATTGTCATTAAGTTTCAATTTCCTATTATCCAAGGATTGTTTTTAGGACATTTCTTGATTTGCCTGCCTTATATTATTCGGGTGGTTGGTTCAACAATTGAGCAGCTTGATTTTTCAATTGAAGAAGTTTCGTGGACGTTAGGATGTACAAAATTACAAGCATTTATAAAAGTGGTATTACCGAACATTACTTCTGGGATTTTTGCTTCCTTCATGTTGGCATTCATTAATTCTTTCAACAATATACCTGTATCACAGTTTTTATCAGGACCAGGTGTAAGTATGCTGCCAACTAGCTTGATGAATTATATAGAATATAACTATGATCCATCTGTATCTGCTTTATCAGTTATTTTAATGCTTGGTACGATTGTTCTAATGTATGTTATTGAGAAAACGTTAGGATTAGCAAGTATTTCATAGGAACAACCAGGATGTTAACATCGAAGGGGGTAAAACAGCATTATGTCCTATGTTGAATTAAAAGATATTCGTGTTAGTTATGACAATAAAGCCAACATTTTAAAAGATTTAAATTTATCAATCGAAAAAGGTGAATTGGTTTCCTTGTTGGGTCCATCAGGATGCGGGAAAACAACCACTTTACGCGTCATTGCCGGGTTAATTGAGCCGAATGATGGCGAGTTCCTTGTTGATACTCAAAACTTAACAAAGGTGCCCGTTCATAAACGTGAATTTGGAATGGTATTCCAAAGCTATGCATTGTTTCCACATCTAACGATTAAGGAAAATGTCGCATTCGGCTTAAAACTGCGCAAGGAAAAAAAGAATGTTATCGACAAGAAGGTAAAAGATATTTTGGCGATTACAGGCTTAGAAGAGCTTGGTGATCGCTATCCGAAACAACTTTCAGGCGGGCAGAGACAACGTGTGGCTTTAGCGCGCGCCTTAGTCATTGAACCAAAATTATTGTTATTAGATGAACCATTAAGCAACTTAGATGCTAAATTGCGTTTGGCGATGCGTATCGAAATTAAACGGATTCAAAGGCAATTAGGCATAACATCTGTGTTTGTTACGCATGATCAAGAGGAATGTTTTTCCATTTCAGACAGGGTTGCGGTTATGAATAAAGGGATAATCGAACAGTTCGACACACCTGAAGAAATTTATAAAAATCCAAGGACGGAGTTTGTGGCTCGTTTTATCGGATTTGAGAACTTCTTTGATTTAACCCCAACAGAAGAATGGCAGTATAAAGCTGTTGATGGAACAGTTTTCCAAAGTACTCGCAAATGGGAACCAGGAAAGCATAAAGGAACCATCCGTCCAGATGATATTGAGATTACGGCAGGAACCAAACAGAATACAGATAATACAGTGTCAGGGATTATAAAGGTCCGCACGTTCCTAGGCAAGTCTTACCAATATGAAGTTGAAACACCTATTGGTACATTACTCGCAAATAAAGCAGATGATGAGGTCTATCAAGTTGGAGACGCTGTTACATTATCTATTCCAACTCACAAACTAATCATCGTTTAAATCAACTAAGAAAGAGGGAGAACAAAATGAAAAAGAAATTAGGTTTAGTTAGCTTAGGTTTAGTTACGGCTAGTATCCTGGCTGCATGCGGCGGCGGAGACAATGAGGCAAGTAAGGAAAAACAAACATTGATCATCTCAACGTTTGGATTAGAAGAAGATAAAATGCAAGAAGATGTCTTTAAACCATTCGAAGAAAAATACAATGTAGACATTGTATTAGAAACGGGTACAAGTTCTGAGCGTTTAACCAAATTGAAAAGCAATCCAAATTCAACGGTTGATGTGATTGAATTGTCGCAATCAAATGCGGCTGATGGTGTATCAGCAGATTTATTTGAAAAAATCGACAGCTCAAAAGCTCCCAATATGGAAAACTTAATTGATAGTGCAAAGGATTTAGCTGCAGATGGTTCTGGGCCAGCCTACACGCTGAACAGTATTGGAATTGTCTATAATAAACAAACAGCAGGTAAAGAAATTAAGGAATGGGATGACCTATGGGACTCTTCTTTAAAAGGGAAAATCTCCATTCCTGATATTACTACAACATTTGGTCCAGCGATGCTATATGTAGCAAGCGGTCACGAGAATGTTGACATTACAACTGATAATGGAAAAGCAGCATTTGAAGGAATCACTAATTTAGCTCCAAACGTTGTAAAAACGTATAGCAAATCTTCTGATTTAGCAAACATGTTCCAATCAGGAGAAATTGCAGCAGCTGTTGTCGGTGACTTTGCTGTTCCGATTATCACGGAATCCAATCCAGATATAGCCTATGTTGTACCGGAATCTGGAACATACGCAAACTTTAATACGATCAACATCAATAAAAACTCCAAAAATAAGGACTTGGCCTATAAATATATCGACTGGAGATTAAGCCAGGAAGTTCAGGAAAAAACGGCAGTGTCCCTAAATGAAGCTCCAACCAATAAAAATGTAGTACTAAACGAAGAAACAGCTAAAAATAAAACGTACGGTGATATTGCAGACAGAACGAAAAAGGTGGATTCTTTATTGGTAAATCAAAACCTGGAATCTTGGATTAACCAATGGAATCGAATTTTGAATAAATAGAAATGATAGTAAGGAGAGGGGCTAAGGATAATTCTTGGCCTTTTTCTCTTTTAAAAAGCACTTAGAAGGCGGGGGAACATCAATGAAGGCTGATTTAGCAATTATAAATGCCCAGGTTTTTAACACATTTTCCAAAAGGTTTGAAAAGAAAAATGTATTTATTGTTAAGGATAAATTTTACTATATAACGGCTGAAGAAATAGAGGATTATCAGGCAGATGAAGTGGTTGATGCAAAAAGTCAGTATTTGATTCCCGGATTGATGGATATTCACATGCATATTGAAAGTTCGATGACGTCTCCTTCTATTTTTTCAGAAGCGGTGTTAACCCATGGAGTAACAACCGTTATCGCAGATGCCCATGAAATTGCGAATGTGTTTGGGATGGAAGGGCTGGAGGCGTTCTTTTCTCAGCCAAGTGTCATGGATATTTTCTATGCGATTCCTTCCTCTGTTCCTTCGACAACACCAGAATTAGAAACTACGGGCGGTTTTATTGGTGTGGAAGAAGTTAAACAGCTCTTGAAGCATCCAAAGGTAATAGCATTAGGAGAAGCAATGAACTTTAATGGCATTGTCAATGAACCAGATTCTTTGATTCGGCAGATTTTGCGTACAGTTCAAACCGAGAGGGCGTTTATGCCTTTAGAAGGGCATGTTCCCCGGGTTTCGGGATTAGAATTATCAAAGTTTTTATATGCAGGGATAACGGCTGACCATACGCATCAATCGCCTGAATCTATTTATGAGAAAATCACCCATGGAATGTTTTTAGAATTTCAAAAGAAATCCATTACCCCTGAAAACATCAGCGTGGTGGTTGAAAATCATTTCTATGAATATATGGCGATTATTACGGACGATGTGATGGCGGATGACTTATTGAGCGGCCATTTGGATGCCAACGTTCGACTTGCCATTTCATGTGGAATGCCAGCAGAACAAGCTATATATTGTGCTACCTATACGCCTGCAAGAAGAATGGGATTTCAGGACCGCGGTGCGATTATCCCGGGCTTTAAAGCTGATTTTCTATTGCTGAAGGATGTTGAAGGCTTTGAAATTGGCGCGGTCTATAAGGATGGAAAATTGGTATATACACAGGGAGAGGATATCAGGTATCCAGCTGTGAAACCTGATTTTCCAGAACACTTCTATAAATCCTTGAATTGCCGGCTATTAACAGCAGAGGATTTACGTTTTAAGGTGACAGTATCTGAAAAGGCTGTAGTCAACGTAATTAAAATTTCGGAAGTGGGTACATTTACTGAACATGTACAGCATGAAGTTAGTGTCGTGGATGGATTTTTAGATTGGGAGAATAGCGGGTTAGCCTTAATTGTGGTGATGGAGCGGTATGGAAAAACAGGTGATATTGCCTATGGATTTGTTGATAAAGCCCTTTATGAAAAAGGAGCTGTTGCCACTACATGGGCCCATGATCATCATAATTTGATGGTAATGGGAACAAGCTCAGAGGATATAGTAGCCGCGCAAAAGCAATTATTGGACATGCAAGGCGGTTATGTCGTGGTACAAGGCGGCGAGGTTCAAGCCGTTTGCCCATTGCCAGTGGGCGGTATTATCAGTGACGCACCGATACAAGAACTAGGTGCGCAATTGATGGAAGTTCGTCAAGCGATGAGAAGATTAGGCTATCGCAACAGCAATGAAATAATGTCTTTCTCGACTTTGTCCCTGCCGGTTTCACCTGTTATCAAAATTACAGACAAAGGCATGATGAATGTGCGTTCTCAAATAATGATCCCGCTGGTTGAGGGTGAACAATATTGAAAGTCATCATCAAAAATGCTTGGATTTTAACACTAGATGAGCAAATGAAGCAGTTTCCAAAAGGTTATGTAATAACGGATGAGGAGAAAATTCTAGCTGTTGGCGCGATGGATTCATTGCCAAATGACATCGCTTATGATAAATGCATCGATGCCAAAGGGGCAATTTTGTTACCAGGTATGGTCAATACACATACTCATATTGGCATGATTCCGTTTCGTTCATTAGGGGATGACTATCCAGACCGATTACAGCGCTTCTTGCTTCCGTTAGAAAATGAATGTATGAATGAACAGCTGGCGTATACGAGCGCAAAATATGCGATTGCTGAAATGCAGCTTGCTGGTGTAACGACATTCTTTGATATGTATTATTTTGAACAACAATTGGCAGAAGCAGCGGAAGAAATGAATAGCCGCGGTATTTTAGCTGAAACTGTCATCGATTTAGTAACGGTAGATGTATCAGAGCCAATGGGCGGCTTGCAGTATGCTCAACGTTTTCTGCCTAAATGGCAGGGAAATAAGAGAATCCAAGCGTCCGTTGCACCACATGCCCCCTACTCTAATACGATTGAAGTTCTCCAGCAAGCGGATGATTTGTCTCAAAAATATAATGTACCATGGATGATGCATGTGAGTGAAATGGACTTTGAAATGGATAAATTTCGAAAAGAACATAATCAAACTCCGATTGAATTTTTAGAAGAGATAGGTGTATTGAGTCCAAGATTTGTAGCTGCACACTGTATTCATTTATCAGATCATGATATTGAGTTATTGAAGAAGTATGATGTAAAAGTAGCTCATTGCATCGCTGCTAATACGAAATCGGCTAAAGGTGTAGCCCGTATTCGGGATTTATTAGCTGCTGGCGTATCGGTTGGGCTGGGAACAGATGGCCCAAGCAGCGGGAATACCTTGGATTTATTCAGCCAAATGCGATTGTTTGCAAATTTTCATAAAACGTATTTAAAGGACCGCAGTGCCTTTCCCGCTGAAGAAATTGTAAAGTTAGCAACCATCGGGGGAGCAAACGTTTTAGGCATGGCGAAGCAAATTGGCTCGATTGAGGCAGGGAAACAAGCAGATTTCATCCTAGTTGAAACCGATTCAGTGAATATGTTTCCTATTTTTGATCCCTATTCTGCGATAGTGTACTCGGCCAACGCTGGCAATGTTAGAGACGTATTTATCGCTGGGAAACAAGTGGTTGCAGACAAAAAATTAGTGGATTTTAATGAAACTCAATTAAGAGCAGAGCTTGCTGAAGCCATGGAGCAATGTGGATTTAAAGCAAAGGCCTTAAAAGCATTGGAAGGAAAATAACTGGTAATTAAATAACCTTTTACAGAATGACTACTTTCTTATTAACAAGAGGTAGTCATTTTTGTTTGTGAACGTGGGCATATCAAGACTTATTCGATGAATGGAAATTTCAATCCTAAAATTTTTAAAAATTTAAAAACTAATTTGTTTAATAGGTTGATAAATTATGTTAGAATACTCCTTATTCATAGTAAAACTATAGGAATTTATATTTTGAGAGAAAATTAGAAAGATTTATATTTTTCCTTGAAGGGGTGGCAGCGAATGGGATCTCATGTTTTGGATTTAAGAATGCTTCAAAATAATTTTAGTACAGAAGAAATGCGATCTGTTTGGAACGATGAAAATAGATTGCAAAAGATACTTGATGTGGAAGCGGCATTAGCATTGGCAGAAAGTGAGCTTGGTGTTATTCCAGAAAAGGCTGGAAGCGCGATTAAAAACGCTGCTAAAATAGAAAACTTTGATATTGAGACCATTGCAAATGAGGCTGCGAAACTCAAGCATTCATTAATGGCAACAGTCAACCATTTGCAATCTTTATCAGGTGAATATGGCGAATATGTTCATTATGGTGTAACAACACAGGATGTGACCGATACCGGTACCATTCTCCAGCTCAAAGAAGCGAATGAAATTCTCCGTCGTGATACGAAGAAGGTTGCAGAGCTTTTAATTGGACTTGCTTCAAAATATAAGGATACTCCGATGCCTGGAAGAACGCATGGAATGCAAGGGCTTCCCACTACCTTTGGCTTTAAGCTTGCGGTCGTTTTAAGTGAGTTTGAACGCCATTTGGAAAGACTGAAGGCTGCTGAAAGCCGTGTATTAACAGGTGTCCTTGCTGGCGGAGTAGGAACCTATGCTGCATTAGGAAGTGTTGGTCCAGAAGTGGAAGAAAGAGCTTTGGAGATTCTAGAGTTGAACACGCCAAATATTTGTTGGCATTCTTCTAGGGATCGTATTTCAGAGTATGGTTCAGTGCTGGGATTAATTAGTGGTTCACTAGGGAAATTGGGGAATGAATTCTATAATTTAATGCGAACAGAGATTGATGAAGTCGAAGAACCGTTTGCGGCAGGTAATGTTGGTTCGACAACCATGCCTCATAAACGAAATCCAGCTATTTTTGAAGGGATTGCAAGTCTAACCAAACCAATCCTGCATAGTGTTGCCTTGCTGCATGAATCATTAGTGATGGAACATGAGAGAGATGCAATGAGCTGGCGAAGTGAATGGATTGCATTACCTGAGATTTGTTTATATTTATCTTCACAGCTAAAAAGCACGATTACTGTTTTACAGGGTCTTGTGGTTAAACCTGAAAATATGATGAAAAACTTGGAACTACAGGGGGGGCTTATCCTTTCAGAACGTATCATGTTTGCACTATCTGAAAAGGTAGGAAAACAAACGGCCCACCATCTGGTCTATGAAATAGCTATGGAGTCATCTGAACAAAAAGTTCCATTTAAAACGCTTCTTATTCAAAATGAGAAGGTGAGTGCAGTCCTATCAGAGGATCAAATTAATCAACTTTTGGATCCTAGCCGTTATACGGGGCTTGCTAGTCAAAAGGTAGACGAGGTCATTGCTTCTATTAAAAGTGGAGGAAATTTAAGTGAGTAATTTGACCTTTCATCAAGCGACGAATGAGGATATCCCAGCAATACTCGATTTATCCTTGCGAGGTTATGCGGCCATTCGTGAATTAGGTATTCATTTTGCTGCGGCAACTGCCGATGAAGAATTAGTGAAAAAAAATATCAATGAGAATATTTGTTTTTATATGAGAGATGGGGACGAAATAGTTGCGACCGCTTCAATCCGAATGCCCTGGAGCAGCCATCATGGACCATATGAAATCCCGCATATTTGGTGGGTAGCGGTGGCGCCTGAGTATAAACGAAAAGGCTATGCAACAAAGATGTTAGATTATATCGAATATGACTTTTTAAGAGATCAGCTTCATTGCCCATCTGTATCTCTCGGAACGGCGAAGGAACATCCTTGGCTTGCTGAAATGTATCTAAAACGTGGGTACAAAGAGGTTGGCGAGGCAGATTTAGGAAAAGGTCATATGACCGTTTATTTAGAAAAATTGCTATTAACAAAAACATATAAGAAAAGGTAGGGAACATGATGAAAAGAAAATTTGCACTAATGATTAGCATGGCACTTTTATTATTTTTAGCTGCTTGCGGCGGTACAAATGAAACATCAGGAGATAGTGAAAAAAGTGAAGAGAAAAAGGTAATTCGAGCAGGTTCAACGGCACAAAGCTATCCAAATGGATATGAGGAAGATGGTAAGTTGGTAGGATTTGATGTAGAAGTGTTTGAAAAGGTTGCAGCAAACCTAGGCTATGAAGTGGAATGGGTTAAATCAGATTTTGCAGGTTTAATGGGTCAATTAGAAACAGGTAAAATTAATACGGTTGCCAACTTTGTTGCTGTAACAGCTGAAAGAAAAGAAAAATACAATTTCTCAGAACCATATGCATATGCAGGAGCTACAATTGTTACGCATAAAGACAATGATTATGATAGTTTAGAGGATTTAAAAGGAAAAACGGTTTCCGGTGTCCTTGGTTCTAATAATGTGAAAAACTTGGAAAATTATGACCCTGAAATTATTCCAAAAACGTATGAAACACGTGATGGAGCTATGAATGATGCTATCAACAAACGTGTGGATGGATACGTAAACTCTAAATCTTCCTTAATTGCTGAAATTGCAAAAGGTGATCTTCCATTGAAATTTGTTGGTGACCCATTTATATATGAAGATATCGCTTTTCCTTTTGTGAAAACGGAAGAAGGCGAGAAATTAAGTAAAGAGTTTAATGCAGAAATTAAAAAATTACGTGAAGATGGTACTTTAACAGAATTATCTAAGAAATATTTTTCCGATGAAGACATCACAGTTAAGAAATAATTCTGGAGGGACAACATGGAATTAAAACTAGATTTCGGGTACTTAGTCGAAATTATCCCAGAGCTGTTGACATTTATACCTCTTACCTTATTTCTTGCTGTAATATCAATGATTTTTTCAATTATCGGCGGGTTGATTTTAGCCTTAATTATTAGGTCCAATATTCCTGTTCTTAAACAGTTAGCGACGATATATATATCGTTTTTCCGTGCCATTCCAACATTGGTACAGTTGTTTTTAATCTATTACGGATTACCGCAGATTTTTCCTGCTTTAACTGCCATGACAGCCATTACGGCGGCCATCTTAGGGCTCAGCTTAAAACAGTCGGCGTTTTTAGCGGAAATCTTCCGTGCTGCTCTTAATTCTGTTGATAAAGGACAAGTCGAAGCATGTCTTTCTGTTGGAATGACAAGAGCACAAGCCTTTCGCAGAATTGTCCTGCCGCAAGCAACGCGGAATGCGATACCTGCGACAAGCAACGTATTTATCGGTCTGATAAAAGAAACTTCACTGGCATTTACATTAGGGGTCGTTGAATTATTTGCACAAGGAAAAATTATAGCGGCATCGTCCCTTAACTTCTTTGAAACTTATTTAGCATTAGCGTTACTATATTGGTTCTTGATTATCATATTTACTATGATTCAACAGGCGCTAGAAAAACGAATGGAAAAACCGTATATATCGTAAAGGAGTTTTACCATGATAACTGTTACAAATCTGAAAAAGAGATTCGGTGACAATATTGTTTTAAATGGTGTCGATCTACATGTTGATCGAGGCGACGTATTGGCCATTATCGGACCATCTGGATCGGGGAAATCGACGTTACTGCGCTGCCTAAATTTATTAGAAATGCCAGACGAAGGCATCATTGAAATTGGCGATACAAAAGTTGATGTAACGAAAATGAGCAGAAAGGAAACCCATCTGCTCAGACAGGAAACAGCAATGGTTTTCCAAAACTATAATCTTTTTAAAAATAAAACCGCTTTGCAAAATGTTACAGAGTCATTAATTGTTGCGAAGGGCATGGACAAAAGGGAAGCAGAAAGAATCGGAAAAGAGCTTCTAATCAAGGTTGGGCTTGAGGATAAGTTTCATCAGTATCCTGCTACTTTATCAGGCGGACAGCAGCAGCGTGTCGGAATTGCTCGGGCACTTGCTGTGAACCCGCACGCCATTTTATTTGATGAACCGACATCGGCACTGGATCCAGAGTGGGTCTCAGAAGTTCTTCAAGTAATAAAAGATATTGCCCAACAAAAAACAACGATGATTATCGTGACACATGAAATGAAATTTGCCGAAGAAGTAGCCAATCGGGTGATTTTTATGGCAGACGGAAATATTGTTGAAGAAAATGGACCAAAAGAAATTTTTCATAACCCGAAAAATGAAAGAACGAAGCAATTCTTAAAAACATTGAAAAGAGATGAATAGCAATCATGAATATGTCTCATGAACTATTAAGTGATTTAATTGAAAAACGAAGATATTTACATGAGAATCCAGAACTTGCTTTTGAGGAATTCAATACGACTGAACATATTAAAAAGTGGTTAGTGGAGCACGATATTTCTATCCTGCCGCTTGATTTAGAAACGGGTATAGTTGCAGAGGTAAAAGGCTCATTTGATGGACCAACCATTGCGATTCGCGCGGATATTGATGCTTTGCCTATAAAGGAACAAACGGATGTGCCATTTAAGTCAAAATATGAAGGCAAAATGCATGCATGTGGTCATGACTTTCATACAACTTCAATATTAGGGGCAGCCATTCTTTTAAACAGCCAGAAAGAAAAGTTACATGGGACAGTAAGGTTTATTTTCCAAGCTGCGGAGGAAGTTGCCCAAGGTGCGAAGAAGTTTGTTGAAAAGGGTGCTTTAGAGGGCGTCTCTTCTATATTCGGTATGCATAATAAACCAGATTTGCCTGTGGGAACCATTGGTGTGAAATCAGGGGGCCTCATGGCAAGTGTTGATAAGTTTGAAATAAAGTTTATTGGCGTAGGCGGTCATGCGGGGATACCTCATAATGCAATTGATCCGATTGTCATTGCGAGTCAATATGTAACGGCCGTACAATCAATTGTTGCCAGAAGAATGGACCTGTTTGATAATGCAGTCGTTAGTATCACTAGTATTCATGGTGGAAATACATGGAATGTAATTCCGGATGTTGTTACACTCGAAGGAACGGTTCGTACGTTCCAGCCTAAGGCACGTGAAGCGATTCCAGGTTTAATGAGGAAATTGGCTGAATCGATTGCAGAAGGAAATGGTGGTTCGGTTGAATTTAATTGGGAAGATTACTTGCCAGTTGTAAATAATGATTCTAAATTTGAAGAAATCATTCGTGCGACTGTCGTTGAAAGTGGTTATGAGGTTGCGGAGGCAGTACCGAGTGCAGGCGGGGAAGACTTCGCGTTTTACCAAACGTACATTCCAGGCTTTTTTGTTTGGATGGGAGTAGATGGACCGCAAGAGTGGCACCATCCTCAGTATGATTTAAAGGAAGACGCGATTAAAGTTGCTTCCGAGTTTTTCGCTAATTTAGCGGTGAATGTTTTAAAAAATGAATGATTTAACGAGAGTGATTGTGGAACTGATTCAAACAACTCCAGATTATGAACAGCTTGGAACAGAGACAAAAGAAAGTTTGAGAAAGGGAGTTTTAGATTATTTTATATCTTGTTTTGCAAGTGTGAAGTATGATCCGAACTTCCGAAATGTGGTAAATACCGCAATTTACTCTGGCTGTAATGAGGCTGCTGTGTTAGGAACGGAATGGAAGGTCCATCCTTTTGATGCGTGCTTAATCAATGGGTATTCAGCACATGCCTTAGATTTGGATGATGTCCATTCTGAGATACGAGGACATCCCTCTGCGGTCATTTTAAGCTTATTATTCTCATTAGTAGAGGATAAGAAGGATATGAAATCAATCTATCAAGCTTATTTGATTGGGATTGAAGTCATGACCCGCTTTGCTAAGTTATTGGGCTCAGAGCATTATGAAAAAGGTTTTCATACAACAGCAACAGCGGGAGTGTATGGTGCGGTTGCTGCTGGGGCCCATTATTTGAAATTTTCCTCGGGTCAAATGACACAAGCTCTTAACTTATGTGTCTCTAAGATTAGCGGTTCTAGAAGTCATTTTGGAACATTGATTAAACCACTGCATGCAGGTTTGGCAGCTCAAAGTGCATGGCAGATTCTCCATCTTGTTAAGAAGAATGTCACCGGTAATGGAAATACAATTCTTTCAAAAAATGGATTGCTTTCCATGTACAATGAAAACGAGAGGAATCCGTGGACGTTTTTTGAAAAATGGGGAGAGCCTTGGGCGATTGATGCCCCTGGATTATGGTTTAAATTATATCCATGTTGCTCTGCCAATGCGCATGTGATAGATGCTGTGAAGGATATAAAAGCGAGGCATCGTTTTACAGCGAGTGAAGTTGCCTCTGTCGATTTATACTTTCCTCCAAGAGGAGATGCTGCTCTGGTTTATACATATCCTGAAACTGGAGAACAAGGGCGGTTTAGTGCTGAATATTGCACGGCTCTGCTAGTGCTGGGATATGATTTATCCATCGAAAATTTTACAGTAAACAATATTTCTGAGGAAGTCCGAGATGTCTTGGGCAAGATAGAACGAAAATACGATGAAAATATCCCAAGGGCAGAAATTAGTTTTCCAAAGGGGAGATATTGTATAGCAGAGATTTTCCTAAAGGACGGCCGAAAATTTGTTTCCAGAGTGGACGCACCAACCGGTTCACCAGGAAATCCACTAGAAATGGAAGACCTATTAAAAAAAGCCACTACTTTATTAGGTCACCAGGCCGATTATTTTATTGAACTTTTTTCTGCAGAATTGGATTCATAGGGAAAGCTTTTATAGGGATATTTTATTCTGATATGGTTACAAATTAGAGGTTTTCCATTAGTTCTTTGAACTTTTGGGAAGCCTCTTTTTTGTTGAATTAGAAGGTATAGAGCAGGTGCAATAGAAAATGTCTGGGTCTTCAGGCGTGACTTTTTATAAATTCTGGTGGTTGACCGGTACAAAATAACCAATTTCCTCTTTTTTATAGAATAATAAAAAAATAGCTTTTATAATAAATAGGAAAATAGAGGGAAATGAAAATAAGGGACCGCGGGGACGGTTCTTGTGGCAATAACTAGCTTTATTTGGACCATTAACCGTCCCCATGGCAATAAAAAAGCAGGTGATGATGTGAGTATTAACGTTAATTTGGCCGCTTCACAGGCAAATAAAATCAGCGATTATTCCTCTAAACTACTTGAGGTTAAGAACAACTTAAATAGGGTAAAAGGGAATCTCAACAATGGCTGGAACGCCCGAGAAATGATTTATATAAACCAAAGTATTGACAGTATAAATCGGGAAGTTGCTGCACTATCTTCTAAGCTGGATTCAATCGGATCAGATGTTCTTTCAGGCGCACAGCAAATTCAGCGTCAAGAAGAAGCCGAGGCAAGAGCAAAGGCGGAGGCAGAAGCGAAGGCAAAAGCAGAGGCTGAAAAAAAGGCAAATACTGCCGGAAACTAAATTAGTAGAGTAAATGGAGGTGCTATACATTGCCGCCCATAAGAATTCAAACAGACTATGTTAAACGGACTGGTGCCAGTATTGGTCCTATGTCACAAAAAGTATCAGAAGTTAGTGATGGTCTAAGCGCGCTTAGGTATGCGATTGATCATAAGATCATGAATCGGGGGAATTTACGTTCAAGATTCAATGCTGCCATCACGTCATCTCATCAATTAGAGACGCGGATAAGAGACTTGGACCGTTTTATTGCTCAATCCATGGATCAGTATTGCCGGACAGAGACTGAGTTAACAAAAAAATCGGAATCTGCCATAACCCCAGAATCTAAGAAATCAACTATTGCTAGTATCTTGAATGTCTTTAACTATATCAATGGAAAACTTAGTATCGGGGATGCCGCCTTAGTTGGCACCCAACTTTTCACAATTGCACTTAGTGCTGGGATTTCACGAAAGCTGAAAATTAATTACATAGGCGGGAAGCCAACGTTTTGGAAAAAAATTAAGGGTGATTATAAATTTACAGTAGGAGCTCATCCGTCCTGGAAGAGTAGAGGAAGAGGAAGATATGATTCTAAACTCGCACGTGCGATCTACAATTTTTCAAAATCGAGCCCTGCGAATCCGATCGTAAAGCAACTTCAAAAGATAGCAGCTTCTTATAATAATCCTTCAGCTCTATTAAAGCACGCTGCTGGTTATCCAAAAAATTTGAATCTGTTAAAAGCGGATACCTTATCTGGTACATTCCAAAAACGAATAACGACGGGCACAAAGGAAATTGCTGAGCACCTAATCGATGCCAAGGGTTGGACCAAAGTGGCAAAGAAAGTCCCAGTGGCTGGCATGGTAATTTCAGTTGCTGCAAACGCTGCGGAAATTTGGGATCCTGACAATGCGGATAAGACCCGTGGAGAAAGACTAGGACGAACATTTGCTGGAATTTCAAGCGATTTAGTCGCAATCGGAGCAGGGGCTAAGGTCGGTGCAATGATTGGCAGTGTGGGCGGCCCAGTTGGAATCGTAGTGGGTGGTGCCGTTGGTGCCTTAGTCGGCGGAGTCGGAAGTATTGTTTTTGAAGACCAGATTAAAGACGTTGGCGAAAAGCTTGGAGGAGCAGTTGAAACAGGAATAAAAGATATTGGTGAGGGGATTAATAACACCTTTAAATCCGTTGGAAGCTGGTTCAACTAGAGACCAGAGAGACCAGGGGGACGGTTCTTGTGGCAATAATCGCATTACAAAAAGCCGCGGGAACCGTCCCGGTGGTTTTCTCCAGCAAATTTCAAAAAAAAGGATAAGGAAAACATGACTATAGAAACATTGGAACGAATCGAAGAATTACTAATCTATTTTCTAGGTGTTCAAGTAATTTTCAGTATCTTAGTATTTTTACTTAACAGGATCATGCTTGATGTGTACGAGGCAGGTGTTTATGAAAATCCCAAAACAGTATTTCAAAAGACGTTTACGTATGTGATTAATGCCTTTTTTGGTATAGGTCCCTATCTAAATAAGAAATTTTTAAAGTACTCTTTCTTAAAAAGAAAGTTCTTTATGTTGATTTCTATAGTTGTCCAAATTATTGCTTCTATTATTATTTATTATGTGCTGAAAAAACTACTTCGGGCGATTTTTTTATAGACCAAGTGACCAGGGGGACGGTTCTTGTGGCAAAACTTGCTTTAAGAATAACCGCGAGAACCGTCCCTATGGTACACCTATGGTACAAAAAGGAATGTGAAATAAATGGATTATATTATGACTTGTACATCAGCTGAGCTTGCGCTCTTAGTCACTCTAAGTGGATATCCTGGTGTAGCAAAGGGTATTGCGGAGGCTTCGGTTGGAGAAAAGAGCCAAAAAGAATGGGAAGCCATTATGGAAGTGACGACTCACCAATTAATCCTAAAGCAGCTCTGGGATGACGAAAGAGAGTTAAAGGGAGAGATTCCATTAAGGGATGAAATTCAGCAATTTATTCAGAGCTATGTCGAATCGAAATGGATGATTCGCTGCTCGAATAAAGGGCAATCGAACATTCTAATGATTCATCATGTTGAAAAGGATACATGGATGACTCATATCATTGATCGAGACATTATCCACGAATTTGCCTATATCAAAGGTACTGATATTCCAAACATAATACGAAACTATTATTCTTTTTCGGAAGCGGGTATTGAAGGTGCCCAGCTGTTCCATCTATCCGATCAGGCATTCGATTTGCTGAGTGAACACCATAACGTAAAGAAAGTAAGAAAAATAAGTAGTTTTTCCCCTGAAGAAGAACAGAGCTTTCGATTGTTTGTCGATGATTTAGAAGCGCAGACTTGGTCTCTTTATAATATTTCAATGTTTTATCATCCCAGTATTGAAAGAGACCCCATTCTTGAAAATATTGTCTTCTTTCTTCCCTCTGCAAATGGGATATGGGTCGTCGAATATACGGACCATTCGACTGCACCAGTAAAGGTTGCATTAAATACGTTTGAGCAGTGGTGTGATTTATTAGATGGTGTAGGGCTTGAAGCTTCAAGTGTGAATAGTTGAAAACGAAAATCCATGTGAGCAGCCTCATATGGATTTTTTAGTTATGAAAAAATTCCTTATATGGTTCCTTATTCACATGTAACCTTGCGAAAAGTACTAGGAATAAAAGGCTAGAATGGCTCTATACCGGTCGTTGTGTGGAAGAGGGAGGTTTTTGCCAAATTGTGTCTAAAGTATGACGGACCAAGTAGAAAATTGCTTTATAATAACAAATATAGGAAATTGTTTCTACTAGAGCTACTTTGGCTTGATATAGGGAGAGAATTATTTTGATAGTAACGCTGTTTGATAGAGGTAAAGCATTTAATTTGGTTTTACCTGAAAAAATAACCGGAAGATACCTTCTCACGACAGTTAATAAAGATGGTAATACCCTTGAATTAATGGCGATTGAAGCGGAAGAAGGTAAGTGGTTTGTAAAATCAAATAAATATGCCTACCTAAAGGGCGCTGCTGGTGAAAAGGTTGGAAAAATACCGGTAGAGCCTTTTATGACGTATACGATCTATCGTGATGGGGATTCGTCGGCGCTTTTATATGTGGAGCCAGCAAGTGAAGGACGGAAAGAGTTTACAAGACACATGGTTTCAGCAGATGTGATTAAGATTGGGCGGGCAAAGGATAACGATATTTGTTTTACCGACAAGTTGGTATCCAGTTTACACTGTTCGGTTGTATACGATGGGAAAGGTCAAGCTGTAATCCGGGACCATAACAGTTCAAATGGTACATATGTCAATGGCGAAAGAATTATGGAAAAAGTGCTAGACATTGGCGATGTGATTTCGATTATGGGCTTACGGATTGTTTACAATGGAAGATTACTCTCATTAAATAATCCTCATCAATTAGTGTTATTAAATCGAAATGTTTTTAAACCATTTGTTATTGACCAGCCAATTGTCCAAGAGAATGAGGATCTCGATGATTTCTTAATCGAAGAGGAACAGGATGAATTGTTTTTTCGTTCACCGAGGTTTAAACGAGATATTGAACGAAAGACCATCAAAATTGACCCGCCGCCACAGCAAAATAATTCCGATGAAACACCGTTAATGCTGATGCTTGGACCGTCGATTACGATGGGGATGGCGTCGCTGTTTACAGGAATATTTGCGGTTCAAAATGTGATGCGGACAAATGGAGATATTATGTATGCAATGCCTACGCTTGTCATGTCATTCAGTATGATGATTGGGATGATTCTTTGGCCGATTTTAACAAAGAGGCATGAGAAGAAAAGGCGGATTGAGCAGGAGAAAATACGTCAGGAAAAATATAGCAAGTACATAGAAGAGATGAAACAAGTGGTGGCGGATGAATGCAAGTATCAGAGTGAGATTTTGCATGAAAATCATATTCCCCTTTACCTTTCTATAAAAAGGATTCGCAATCGTGAACGTAATTTGTGGGAACGGACACTAGGACAAAATGATTTTCTCAAAATAAGGGTCGGTTTAGGAGATTTGCCCTTAGATGCGGAAATCAAATATCCTGAGAAGAAATTTACGCTTGAGGATGACAACCTCCAGGATGAATTGTATCAGTGGGTAGAATCTCCTCAAATCTTAAGACAGGTGCCTGTCACCCTATCGCTTACGGATGAGCGCGTAAGCGGGATTATTGGAAAAAGGGATTTAGTTGTTGAGTTCGCGAAGGGGATTATTTTTCAATTAGCGGCCTTACATAGTTACGATGAATGTAAATTCGTGTTTATTTACGATAAAGAAGAACAAGAGTGTTGGAAGTTCGTCAAGTGGCTGCCGCATGTCTGGGATGATGGCAGGAATGTCCGCTTTATCGCCTCCGATGCGAATGAAGTAAAGGAGCTTTCTGCTTATTTTGAAAAAGAAATCACCCATCGAGCTAGCCTGGCTAACAGTAATGAAGCGGATATTAAGCAGCATTATGTTGTTTTTTCGATGAGCAAAGAGTTAGCAGGAAAAGCTGAAATGGTGAATTTACTTTTAAAAGAAAAGAAAGAGATTGGCTTCAGCTTGATTACCTTATACGACAGTTTGGAAATGCTGCCGAAGGAATGCACCAATGTCGTTGAGCTTAATGACAAAATCAGCAAAATCTTCGATAAAGACGACATCTCAGGAAAGTATCAAAACTTTGCTGCCGATATTTTTTTACAGCAGGACGCAGAACCCATTGCCGTAGAGTTGGCCAATATCCAGCTGGCATCTTCTGTGAAAGCCTACACACTTCCTGATATGATCACCTTTTTAGAAATGTTTGGCGTTGGAAAAGTGGAGCATTTAAATGCGCCGACTCGATGGAAGGAAAATAATCCGACCCAGAGTATTGAAACGCAGATTGGTGTTAACCAGAATGGAGAGCCCTTCAAGCTTGATCTTCATGAGAAATACCATGGACCACATGGATTGATTGCAGGAATGACCGGTTCTGGTAAGAGTGAGTTTATTATGACCTTCATCTTATCTTTAGCGGTAAACTACCACCCAGATGAAGTGGCCTTTATTTTAATCGATTATAAGGGCGGGGGGATGGCCAATGCCTTCCTGAACCTGCCGCATCTAGCGGGGACGATTACCAATCTTGATGGGGCAGCTGTCAAACGTTCACTGATTAGTATTCAAAGTGAACTTAAACGGCGCCAGGCTATTTTTAGTGAAACAAGCAGAAGGTTGAATGAAAGCAATATTGATATTTACAAGTACCAAAGGTTATACCGAGAAGGTGAAGTTGCAGAGCCATTACAGCACTTATTTATGATTTCCGATGAGTTTGCTGAATTAAAAACGCAGCAGCCTGAATTTATGGAGCAGCTGGTCAGTGCTGCTAGGATTGGAAGAAGCTTGGGTGTCCATTTAATCTTAGCGACACAAAAGCCTTCTGGGGTTGTTGATGATCAAATTTGGAGTAACAGTAAATTCCGTATCAGTCTTAAGGTTCAGGAAAAGGCGGACAGTATGGAAGTCATTAAACGTCCGGATGCAGCAGAATTATCACAGACGGGTCGTTTCTACTTGCAAGTGGGCTATAACGAATTGTTTGAACTTGGTCAATCTGCCTGGGCAGGGGCACCGTACTACCCTGCAGATAAGGTGGAAAAGTCAAAAGACGATGGGATTACCGTCATTGATAATTTAGGACGCGTGATGAAGTCAGCAAGAATCGATAAGCGGAAAGATTCTGTCAAAAAACCAGCGAGTCAAATTGATGAGATCACCAACTATCTAGCAAATCTTGCAAACCAAGAAAATATTAAAGTAAAACAGCTTTGGTTAGATCCCATCCCGGCAAACATCTATCTGGATGAATTAAAAGAGAAGTATTGTGAATCGGACTCACAGGTGTTTGAACTTAATCCGGTCATTGGCGAGTATGATGACCCAGCAAATCAACGTCAGGCATTGTTAAGGCTTCCTATCACCCGAGAGGGAAATACTGTTGTATATGGTGTAGCAGGCAGCGGGAAAACAACATTCTTGACCTCGCTTATCTACTCCATGATGGAGGAACACACGCCTGAAGAAGTAAATCTCTACCTACTAGACTTTGGGTCAGAAACGTTAAGCTGGTACCGTGAATCACCACATGTTGGCGATGTATTGCTGTCACATGAAGGGGAAAAAATCGACAATCTCTTTAAAATGATGAATAGTGAAATCGCTGTGAGAAAGAAACAATTCGCAAATTATGGAGGAGACTTTAAAACCTTCAATCAGCAGTCACCCGAAAAAGTACCGTCGATTGTGCTGATGATTCACAATTACTCCGCTTTTTCCGAGATGTACGAACAATATGAAGAAGCCATTTCATTTTTGACCCGAGAAGGAATCAAATATGGAATCTTTTTTCTAGTAACGGCGTTAAATACGGGGGCGATTCGATACCGGCTTCTGCAGAACTTCAAGCAAATGTTCGTCCTGCAGCTGAATGACACAACCGAATATTCAGGTGTCTTGGGCAATGTGGATGGTGTCTATCCTTCGAAATTCAAGGGCAGAGGGATTTTTAAAACAGAGAGTGTTTATGAATTCCAAATTGCTCAAATTTCCAAAGATGCTACAGACTTGTACAGCTTTGTTATCGGCTATTGCCGTGATTATCATCAGAAATGGAATAAGAATTCAGCGAAACGGATTCCGATTCTTCCTGATAAGGTGGACATCCATTACTTACAGGATGAAATTCGCTATAACCAAACAGGGAGAATTCCGATTGGGATCGAGAAGAGCACATTAAGTCTCGCAACTTATGATTTTACTGCGTCGCCGGTTAATCTCGTAACCTCGCTTACTGGTGATGAATCCACCGCTTTCATGCAGGGACTCTCGGAAGTTATCAGGATCCAAGACAGCAGAGAGGTGATTGTCCTTGATGCAGCTGACAGCTTTGTATATGACAGCGGCCGAACGTATCAATATGTGACCGGACCAGAAGCGTTAGAAGAGAGGATTGTCTATTTATTTACAACATTGGTATATCGCAACAACACAACAAAGGATGCAATGGAGGAAGGCAAGCCGGCACCGGTGTTTGAAAATATCACCTGTATCATCCATTCTTTCACAGAATTGAATGCACAGTTATCCGATGATGGAAAAGATAAACTGAAAGTCTTTTTAGAACGAGTAAATGGACTGAATGTGACGATTATCTTCTCTGAGCCAATCGATAAACTAAGCTCATACACATATGAACCTTGGTTCCAAAAACAAGTATCAATGAGTGACGCACTTTGGGCGGGAAAGGGTATTGCCGATCAATACACACTCAAAATCAATAAAATTACCAATGATATGTATGGTGAATTAGCAGAAGACTTTGGTTATGTAGTGAACAAAGGAAAGGTAAAGCTAGTAAAACTCCTGACCACTGCAGCAAGTGAAGAGGGGGCTGTCCAATATGCATAAGATTTTAGTCGAGATTTATAACCCGGCTTCAAACAACACTTATGACGTATTTATCCCGCTGAATAGTCCTGTATATGAAGTTGTCTATTTGCTAACACATACAATCTCCGACCTTTCACAAGGCCATTACAAGGCAACAGAGCAAAGTATTCTATGTGATCGGCAAACAGGGGATCTATTTGATATCAACAAAACCATCGAAGAAATTGGTTTGAAAAATGGATCCAAGCTGATGTTAATGTGAGTTTATCAAGAGCAATGGCACAGCGCGAGATTGCTCTACTTAAGTCCTGCTAAAGGAAGGTGCACAATGAAAATAACAAAGAAGGTACGATCCATCCTTCTTCCATTCGTTCTATTAATAGGAGTGACAGGCTGTATGAGTGAGAAATCTTCAGAGAACGAGATACTGACATATTTAGAAGAGACCTATAATGAAACCTTTGAAGTGGAAACCTTTAAGGAAGGAAGCACCATTTTTAAAAACATGTACGGTGCCGATAAAGTGATCGTTCATCCGAAGGGTAAGCCTGAGCATGTCTTTTTGGCAGGTGAAGATAGAGACCATGAAGGGGAATATTACGATAACTATGTGTTGTCTAAATGGTCAGATGAACTGACAAAAAGGTTAAAACCTGAAATTAGCAATCTTCTTCCAGAGGGTACTGAATATAGAGTTTTGTTATATGTCGAGGACGGAAAATACGATAGCTCCATGAAGGATATGTCAGTCGATGATTATCTTGCAAAGGTAAATAATGATGTAAGTATTGAGTTAAAGGCAGCTATTAAAAGTGCAGGGAACCCAAATGTAACGGGGTATAATGAATCGATTTATCAGCTATTACAGGTGGTTAAACAAATGGATGTGAAATCAAGCCGTGTTTCAGTAGGATTTGTTGACAGCGCAGCGGATATTTCCGATTATATTCGAACCTCAAGTGTTAACAATACACCTTGGTCAAATTTGGATGCGAAAGTTTACGCGACGATCATGGTTGACAAACGTTTTGCGATATCTGATGCAAGTCAAATAGAAGAATATTATAAAGCGTTTAAGGAGTGATACCATGTCACTTTCTAACTTAAATGATGAAGAGAAAAATGTTCTTCTCCAGTTATCTTATTTTGACTTACCAGGAGATTTATCTGGCTTGAAGGTTAAGGAAATATGGGAGGAAGCAATGCGAACTCCCAATAACGGCGGAGAGGCCAGAAGAATCAAGCTTGAGGGGTATTTTACTTCTGATACATACAAAAACTCCGGGTTGGCTGAGGTTACGCTCCAGGGGTATCAGAACAACAATCCAACGATGGGCGGCGAGTCGGAATCAGGCTTTGTTGGCTATGCATGGGGTGATAAAGCAGGTAATGCAGCAGCGGTTTATCGAGGCAGTGAGGATTTTAAAAATTGGGACCATTTTAAAACAGATTGGGTATCAAATGGATCCGCGGGGATTGGAAATGAAATCGAGCAGCAAAAGGAAGCCAATCACTTCTATGAGGAATTTGTAAAGGGTGTAGCGGGAGAAAAGTTAATCGTTGGTCATTCAAAGGGTGGCAATTTAGCTTCATATGTTTTTGTAAATAACTTAGCTGATCACCCTAGTGGCTATGTGGTCAACGGTGCTCCATTATTTTGGCCAAGTTTAACCGAGGAACAACAAGAAGCATTAAAAAGTAATAAATTTGATTTTATTGCCTATGAAGGTGACTTTGTACATGATCTAGGGTTTGCACCTTATGTAGATAAGACAGTTGCGATTAATAATGAGGACTATGATGATCCATTTTATCCGCATTATGAAACGAGTGTAAACTTCGCAAATGGCTCATTTGAAAAGTCCCGACAAGGATCGATTTTTTCACCTAATGATATTAATCCAGAGGTAATTAAGTTTGCAATTGTATATGCCGTAAATGAAGTAAGAGAAGCCTATAAGGCAGCGTTAGCCATTACAAACGCAGCATTAATGGTTATCCATACTACTTGGAAAGGCATGGAAGCAGCTGCGAAACTTGTGGGCGATGGCTGTGTAGCGTTCATCTCTGGATTGAAGAATGTCACCTCCAAGGTAATCGATGATCTAAAAGGTTTCTTCAGTTCCGTTAAAAAAATGGCGAAACGCCGCCTTCTCAATAGGACAGTTAATGCCTTTACGGGAACCAGCTTCGCTGTCGAACCATATCTTAAGGTGGATTTACATAGATTGTCCTATTATGCAGATAGATTAGAAGCTATAAAGCGAAAGACGAGTGCTTTGAATAATAGAATCGATGATTTGTATTTTGAAGCAGGGCTCTTTGGGCTGGACAACGTGTTGAAAGCAGATATTTTAACGACGTTTAACGGCACAATCAATCAAAATATTACCTATTTGAATAAAGTAAAAGCTCTGCTGGAAAGAACCGAGTCCCTTTTAGCGAATAAAGCACGGTCAATCCAGTAGTGGTTCGGGGGAACAAAATGGATAAGAATGTTCAAAACAAGGTTAGTAGTATTATCGCAGATATAAATGAGATTGCTAGAGAGTTAGAGGATATCTCACACAGTCTTGGCCGAGAGTTTAAAGGAATTGGCTCAATGAAGAGTGCCTCAAGCCTGCAGCAAGCTGCGAATAAGTATCGTAATGTGACGCATGAGTTAAGGAAAATATAGTTGATCCAGCACGGACAGCACTTTAAAGGAGGTGAGAAGAATGGCAAGAACAATCACGGTTGATCCAGCAAAGCTAGACACTGCTGCAGCGAAGATTGATCAGCAATCAGCTGATTATGAGCGTGTTTATAAAGCTCTTTTCAATGAGGTTGAAGGGATGCAGGCTGCTTGGCAAGGTACTGATAATTTAGCTTATGTAAACCAGATTAAAGGATTTATGGATGATTTCAATCAGATGACGAGTTTAATGAAGCAATACTCTGAGTTCTTAAAAGTAAGTGCACGTACTTATCGTGACACTCAAAATGAAGTCATTAATGGAGCAAGACGTTTAACGAACTAATAGAGTCATAATGTGAATGTGAGGTGGAAATCATGGCAGTTGAAGGAATCAAAATATCCTTAAATGAAGTTAGCAGTACAGCCAATCAAATCCGTAATTTAAACCAGCAATTAACGGGCAGATTAGATGAAATGAAGAGAGAAATGAATGCTTTAGCAAATTCATGGAATAGTGATGCATCGAATACGATTCGAAATAATTTCAATGCCCTTACACCAAAGTTTGATAACTTCCGTGAAATCGTGGACAGCTATGCAAAGTTTTTAGATCAAACGGTAAATGCCTATAACTCTACAGAATCAGCGATCAACAGCAACGCGAGTGCATTTAAATAAGCCTGCAGGTTGATTGTTCCTAACTCTCTTTATAGAGGAGAGTTAGGAACAACACCATTTCGAAGAGCAAGGAATAACGGGTACATGAAACCCTAAGGATGGAGACGATTAGGATGAAAACCGATTTGGAAAAACTTTTTTCAGGGATGCTAACGAAAGAACAGCTGATGACTCATTTAGTAAACATCGTCGATCATTTAGCTGAATTACAGAAAAACAGTGAAAATTTCGGTAACATTTTGCTAGACAAGAAACATATTTTTCTTGATCACTTTTCAAATAGATTAGTATTTATGTACCTTCCCGTAAAAGATAATGTCTTTGAAAAGGTATCAATGAGTGAATTCTTTAAAGAATTAATTGCTTCGACTTCCTATGATGAAAATGACGACTTGCAGTTTTTCGTCAAGCTTCATAATTACCTTGCTTGTACCACCGAACTCCGGCTGCAGGAGTTTAAAGAAAAACTAATTGAGTTTTCGGGCAGAAGTGGAAATAAAAAAGAGGCTGTTACCGAACCGAACACCAATTTTTACAGTCCGGGATTCATCACGCGTGCATTGGCACTTGCGGATGAGGGGACAACGGTTTTAGGAACATTTACTGAGCGGGACGACCAAGAAGAAGGTACAACTGCATTAGGGGTAGACAATGGTATGCTGCCAAAGCCATTTCTACTTGAAGAGGCAACAGGTGAAAAAATTGTTGTAACAAAAGAAGTTTTTAAATTAGGAAGGGATCCTGAACAAGCCGATTATGCTTCGAACAATAAAGTGGTGGGGCGGATCCATGCAGAATTGATTACCTTTGATGGCGAATATTTTTTAATTGACAAACATTCAAGAAATGGCAGCTATCTTAACGGAGTCAAACTGTCCCCAAATGAAAAGATCAAAATTAAACACGAAGATCGAATAAAGCTTGCTAATCAGGAATTTGTTTTCAAATTGTTTTAAAAGGAGGTTAGCTAATGGCATTTTTAACAGCGCACCATACGGATGTTGGTATTAAAAAGAAAACCAATCAAGATGCCTTGTTACTAAAGACAGCCAAAACTCCGAAAGGTCCGGTCGCTCTCTTCATCGTCTGTGATGGGATGGGAGGCTTGTCGCACGGTGAACTGGCAAGTGCGACAGTCATTAGAGGAATGGCAGAGTGGTTCGATGCGGAAATGCCAAGACTGTCGCACTCAGAGCATATTGAGGAAGAAATCTATTCAGAAGTAGAAACGTGCATTAAACAATTGAATGAGAAAATCCTCCATTACGGTGAGACCTCAAAAGTGAAATTAGGGACTACTCTAACTGCACTTTTGATCGTTCACAACAAATATTATATTGCACAAATTGGGGATAGCCGGGCATATAGCATTTCTAATTCTCTTAACCAACTGACAAATGATCAAACAGTAGTGGCGAGGGAAGTGGCTCGCGGGAACATAACAGAAGAGCAGGCGAAAGTGGATCCTCGCAGAAATGTGCTGCTGCAATGTGTTGGGGCAACAAAGGAAATTGAAGTGGTTTTTTCCACGGGTGATGTCCAGGCAAACACGGTGTTTATGTTATGTTCGGATGGATTTTACCATCAAATTACGGAGGAAGAGTTAGCGCTGAATCTCAAACCAGAAACGATAAAGAATGATCAGCAATTGAAAGGTAAAGTTGTTCAGTTAGTAGAGTTAGTCAAGGCAAGGAAAGAAGTAGATAATATTTCGGTTGTAGCAGCAAAAGTTTTGTAAGCAGCGGGGGCGTTTTACTTGATACAAATTGGGTCGGTAATCGATGAAAGATATGAAATATTAAAGGAAATTGGCCGCGGCGGAATGAGTATCGTTTATTTGGCAATGGATAACAGGCTGAACAAATCTTTAGTGGTAAAGGATATCCGGAAAAGGGCGTCTAGTAATAACGAACTTCTCATCAACAGTTTGATTGTCGAGGCAAATATGCTTAAAGTTCTTGACCATGGAGCGCTGCCAAAAATCTACGATATTATTGAATCTGAAGGCGATATCTATGTGGTCATGGACTATATTGAAGGGGAGTCTTTAAAAGAGAAGCTGAAACGAGAAAAGACTATTTCAGCGAATCAGGTCATTGATTGGGCAAGGCAGTTAAGTGAAGTTCTAGAGTACTTACATACAAGAAAACCGTACCCGATTATTTATCGGGATATGAAACCAGATAATATTATGCTTACCCCTGAAGGGAAAATTAAGCTGATTGACTTTGGGATTGCAAGGGAATTCAAGGTTGAGAGTTCTACGGATACGACTAATTTAGGAACGAAATCCTATGCGGCACCCGAGCAAATGTCAGGCAAACAGACCGACGCGCGCACGGATATTTATAGCTTAGGGGTTACCTTGTATCATCTTGTCACCGGTAAGAGTATAAATGAGCCGCCATTTGAGCTTAAGCCAATCCGCCATTGGGATGCTAGTCTGCCGGAAGGTCTTGAACATATTATTATCAAAGCCACTCAATCGGAGCCAACGAACCGCTATCAAAGCTGCAGTGAGCTATCCTACGATCTTGAAAATATTAACAAGCTGACAGCAGGGTATAAGAACAAGCTGAAGAGGAAGCTCTCACTCTTTCTTATTCCGGTTGTCCTGTGCCTTGCCTTTACGACCACAACACTGTTTGGCTATAAAGGCGTGAAAAATACGCAGTTCCAGGATTATATGAGCTTAGTCAATGATAGCTCGGTTTATGCAATGGATGGCGAGGATAAGAAAGCCATTGAAATGTTAGAAAAAGCAATCACAACGGTCGATAAAGACCGGGCAGAGGCATACATTAATTTACTAGATTTATATAGCAATCGAAATGAAACAGATACGGGACTAGCAAAGATAGAAGCCTATATCGAGGATGAGTACGGAAATATCCATGAGAATAATGAGGTCCGCTTTAAGATGGGGATGACGTATTTCGATATCAAACATAACTACTCGGAGGCACTAAAGCATTTTAATCGGGTCGATCCGAAGGAAATTCCAGACGCCCAGTATTATGAAGCATTGGCAACAACGATGATTTCGATGAATATTGACTATAAAAGGTTCTCCGAATATCTACTAGAGTTTGAAACGTTTAATGATAGGCTGCCAAATGAACGAAAGAAAATTGATAACTATAATTCTTTAACGAATATTTACATCTCCTATAAAGGACAAATTTCCGATGCCAATACAAAAGCTATTGAAATCGTTGAAAAAGCGTACGAAGTGCTGCGGTTAGTACAAAATGAGAACTTATTAATTAAGTATGAAGTGGATTTTGAACAAAAATTAGCGCAGGCTTTCTATAGCAGAGGTGTAAATTCAAAGGATAGATTAGCTGCCAGGGAAGATTATGAAGAGGCAATCGAACATTATCAGAACCTTTTGGACTTAAATGCAAGTAATGAAGAAGAAATTTTAGTCAAAATAGGTGTGATTTATCAAGAAATGGGTGACACAGCCCGTGCGGTTGAGAAATTCCAAGACGCGATAAAAGCCAATCCAAAAAGTATCGAAGCGTATGTCAAACTTGGAAATCTATTGTTAGATATTGAACAAAGTAAGGAAGAAGGCAGCAGAAAATATCAAGCCGTGAAGCTTGTTTATGAACAAGCAAAGGCACTGGATGGAGCAGGAGAGGATGAAGCCTTTAAAAAGCTAAAAAGGAGGTTTGATAACCTTAGTATTAACTAGAAAGGGGAAGGGAAATGGAGTACCAGATTATGCTTTACGGAGGAATGACATGTGCGCTGATTACCCTGGTCATCTCGATTATTCTCTACGTCAAAATGGGTATTGCGCAAGTGGTCGAGGACTTAACAGGTATAAGCCTTCGGAAAGGATTACATAAAAAGAAAAAAGCCCAGGAAGATTCAAATGAAAAGGTGCTGACAAAAGGAATCAGGTTAAAAAAGCAATATGCCAGGGAGGCTGCAGCTAGGCAAGAGACGGAGCTTATGAGCGGCGGGGTTGAGGAAACAGCCTTACTTGGTGATGGATATATCGAAGAAACCTCATTGTTAACAGCTGACTTTGATGAAACAACGGTTTTATCGGCGGATGTGGAGGAAACTTCATTGTTAATAGAAGAAAAGGACCTTTTCAAAAAAGAAGTAGATGTGATCGTAGTTCATTCCAACACGATTATCTAAGGGGAGTTTAGTAGAATGGCAGATAGTATAGCTAGAAAGTATAAAAGTAAAAAGAAGGTCATCTGGACTTTAACGATTAGCCTTTTGCTCATTTCAGTGTTTGTATTTGGCACAAATGCATTTTCGCTGGATGGGGCAAAGCGGTTTATCGTGTTTAATGAAGACAAATGGGATATGGAATCGATGGATCAGCCAGACTGGATGACGAATAAAAGTAGTATTACCTTTAAGGTAGATTTAAAGGAAGACTTTGAGAATAACAGTCAGGGTGAAGGTGTTACAGCAGAAGCACCGTTTGTTGTTAAAGCTGCTTACCTAGGCAGTGAAGTCCCAACAGCAAAAGTCGAGGAAATAAAGGATCCGGAGCTAGGTTTTTTAGGGGAGTATTTGGTCACAATTCCATTACAGCCAGATAGCATCGATGGCCGTTTACAGGTGTCGGTGGAATTTGCAGAGGAGAATGCATGGAATATCCCTGTTTCAACTAACACGTTTACAATTGATCGAGATGCCACTAAACCTATAGTAAATGTTACTCCTATGTTTGAAGATGGCAGATTTGAGGAAGGCGGGTTTACAAACAAGCCAGTCTCCTTGAGTATTAAAGTAAATGACAGCAGCTTTACTCCTGGGAAGGATACGATTTCAATTTTAAAAGATGGGATTGCCTACGAACCTGTACAAGCACCTGTCTGGAAAGAGAATGAAACGTCCCTAACCTTTGAAAATACTGGGTTTTATGAAGTAACGATTGTTGCCGCTGATAAAGCAGGAAATAAAAGTGATTCAACAAAAGTAAATTTTGGTATCGTGAAACAAGGTCCACGATTAACAATAAAAGATAAAAACGACAGTGGTTTGTATAAAAATGTTGAACTGATAATTGAGAGTGACATTCTTATTTATGAGGCAACGGCATCCATTGAGAAGATGATTAATGGAGAAAAGACAACAGAAGTGAAGAGTTTCGAGAGTAAAGGTAAAAATGCTGTCCTTTCCTTGACGGAGGATGGTGCTTACAAGGTAAGTGTAACAGTAAAAGATCGACAAAATATGGATCCAGGACATCAGTTAGGAGTCACGAGTTTTACGATTGATCAAACAGCACCGGGCCTAGCCATTAACGGTGTTAATGATCAAGGTGAATACAGTGAATCCAAAGAAGCAGTAATCAGTGTGACCGATGCCAATGTCGATGAAAGTAATACAGAGCTTAAGATAACGGCAGGAAACCAAGTAATTACTTATAAGGGTGAAGATGCCTACAAAACACATTCTTTTACCGAGGAAGGTGTTTATGTCCTTGATTTAAGCGCCACCGATAAAGCAGGGAATACCGCAGCTAAAAAAGTGACGTTTATTATTGATAAGTCTGCCCCAACACTGGAAATCACAGGAGTAAAGGCGGGAGAATTTTACAACTCTGATAAAAACAAAAAGGAAGTAACGGTATCAGTTGAAGATTTAACTCTTGATTTAAAGCAAACAGCTTTAAAGGTAGAGAAGGATGGAGCGGCCTATTCAGAAAGTATTCAGTTGAATAGCGTATCAGACGCAAAAGCGGTGGCGAGACACACCTTTACCGCTGAAGGAAAATATAGAATTACCCTCAATTCAACCGATAAACTTGGACAAGCTGCACCAGCAAAATCAGTTTCTTTTACAATTGATAATACCAATCCGAAAGCGGTTGTTACCCTTGATGATACGGTAATGGCAGAAGATGAACGAGTGGTTGATGGCGAGAAAACGGTAAAAATAACGGTAACTGATAAACATCATGAGTTTTACAACGTAAGTGTAAAGAAAAATGGACAAGAATATGTGATTGATCCATTCGTTCAAGATGGTGAAAACGTTGTAACACAACATTTATTGAAAGAAGATGGAGTCTATGAAATATCAGTAGATTCTAAAGATAAAGCTGGGAATGAGACGATTTTAACGAAAACCATTACGATTGATACGGGCAAACCTGATATTCATTTTAATGGGGTTAAACATCAGGAACATTACAACAGTGAAACAGTGGATGTAACCGTAAGCGTCAATGATTTCACATTTGATAAAAAGAAAACAACCCTTGAAATGACAAGAACAAATGGTGATCAGGTCACCGAACTTAAACCAGGCAGCTGGGATATCTATGATTACTTAAAGTGGCTTTATAAAGGTGAAATGAACCTGACTTTCACAGAGGAAGGTGTTTATCAACTTAAAGTCACCGCAGAAGACAGATTCGGAAAGACGAGCTCGAAAACCGTAGAGTTTACCATTGATAGAACACCACCAAAGGTCGAAATCACTGGAATTAATCAAGGTGCCTTTGTTAAAAGCGGCGAGGTTGTCATCGGGGTTAACGAATACTACTATGAAACAAACCATGTAACCGTTACGGTTCGGAAGGATGACAGCGAAAAAGAAGAAACGTTTGTGAATTCAGGTGAAATATCGGACCTCGCACTGAAATTCACGGAAGACGGGGATTATCAGATTAAAGTAAGTGCAGAAGACAAGGCTGGAAACAAAGCCACAGCCGAAGCTTCCGACTTGGAGTTAATGTTCACGGTCGATAGTATTAAACCTGTAATCGATATAATCGATATGAATACCAATGCAGCAGTGAAGAATCATTCATACGACGCTGAGAGCAAACCTGTTTCAATCTTTGTAAATGAACATAATTTTGCTAACAACAAGGTCCAGTATGAGGTAATAGAAAAAAATACAGTTACGAATGAAAGTAAAAGTATTTGGATTGGTGATTGGCGAAACTTTGCTGAGATATCCAGCCTTACCTACAATTTTAAAGATGACTATGAGTATTCCATCAAGGTGATTTCGGAAGACGCAGCTGGAAACAAAGCAGACGAAAAATCCGTAACCTTTACCATTGATACGATTAATCCGTTATTAGCCACGGATGGTATCGAAGATGATAGGAATTACCAAAGTACGAAAGCATCATTTTGGGTGAAAGATACAAACATCGACATTTCCAATACAAAGTTGAACGTATTAAAAGACGGGGAGCCTTATAGCATTGGTGATATAGCATTAAGTTATAACACAGAAGGTGCACTAAGCTATACGTTTAAAGAAGAAGGAAATTATACAGTGACTTTAGAATCAAGTGATAAAGCAAAGCGGAAAAGCATCCATGGACCCATTCGTTTTATTATTGATTCAACCAAGCCTGTTGTAAAAGTCGAAGGGGTGGAGGATCACTCTTTTAACCCTGCGAACAAAAACGTAACCGTATCAATTAATGAGAAGAATTTTTCAACCAATAATGTTGAAATGGCAGTAACAAAAGATAACAAGTCTTATGATTTGGGTAACTTCATCACGAATCAAAAGCAGCTTTCTATAATTGGCCATCATTTTACACAAGATGGATTGTATTCAATCCTTGTTAAGTCGATAGATAAGGCTGGCAATGGACCAGTCACTGTAAACCGGACATTCACGATTGATAAAACAAAACCAGCTATCGAAATTACGGGTGTCAATCAAGATGCGTTTTACAATGAGGATAAGCAGGTGAATGTCGCCATTCGTGATGTGAATATAGACCTTAACAAAGTAACAGTAACAAGAGATGGTGCCCGTTACAATATGGGAGCTTTCTCTGTCAGCCATAACACCGCATCCTTGAGTCACAATTTTAGCGGTGAAGGCAACTATGATGTTTTGGTAGAAGCGACTGATAAAGCCGGAAATAGCTTCTCGCAGCAAGTGAGCTTCACGATTGATAAGACGAAACCAGTTATCACTCCTAAATTTAAAGGGCAAAATAGAGTCATAAAAGACGGAGAATATATTAATGAGATATTCACGCCGGAATTTGCCTTAGATCAGAAAGATGATTCAATCGTTTCCGTTACCTTAAACGGTGCGAATACCGGCAGAACAGCCCCGACTGCATCGAAGGAAATGGCTTATCACTTTAACGTTTTGGCCCGGGATAAAGCAGGAAATGAAACGACGTTGGAAATAAGGTTTACCGTAGATACGACCAAACCAACATTATCGATTACCGGTATCCTTGATGGATTCTTTAATGAGAATCTAGAACCCGTTGTTACGTATTCTGATATTCATTTAGATTCAAGCAGAACCTCTGTAACGTTAAATGGTGCTCCTTACAAAAATGGAACGAAACTAGACTTGGAAAAAGACTATGTATTCAAAGCAACCGTAACAGATTTAGCGAACAATGTAAGTGCGAGAACAATCGTCTTTACGATTGATAAAACGTCACCGGTCATTAAGTTTAAAGAACCTGTTTCAAATAGGTATTTTAATAAGGATATAATACCAGAACTATTGATTGAGGATTTGAACGAATATGACATCATAGCCCTTACTTTGGACGGCAGGGAATATAATCTTGGCGATCCCATTACC
The DNA here is from genome assembly GCF_013396335.1 of Bacillus sp. EB106-08-02-XG196. GTDB lineage: Bacteria > Bacillota > Bacilli > Bacillales > Cytobacillaceae > Neobacillus. Next base: position 15,889 of record NZ_JABWSY010000017.1, on the reverse strand, counting down.
TCAGATGGTAAACATGTTTTGTTCTTTGAGGTAAAGGATAAGGCAGGGAATATTAAGCAATTAAGTGTCGAGTTTATTATTGATAAAAAGGCCCCAAAGGTAATTTACGATGGAATTCAGCAGAATGAGCAATACTATGAGGCTGTTAAAGCGGAAATTCGCCTTGATAATCCGAGCGATTCTATCAAATCAATAATGGTAAATGGCAAGGTTTCTAACCTTGATAAGTCAACCGATGAAAATGGTATTACCGTCTTTACGTCTACTTTCTCAGAAATCAATTCGTATAAAGTGGAAGTGACAGCGGTGGATGATGCGGAAAATGAAACGACTACCGTCATTCCGTTTGAAATTGTTGAGAAAACAGCTTTAGTGAAGTTTTACGAAAATAAACCATTGTTTGCAGGCTCGTTAATTGGGCTATTCGGATTAATGGGAATGGGAATTACTGTTTTAGTTAGAAGAAAGAAAACAGCAGCAGTTGAGGAATAAAGCCAGCGGAAGGCTGTGAATGATGAAAATATCATTTACAGCCTTTTTCTTTTTATTTTCCATATCGAGCAAATAAATAATTCACTACATATGTTGGCGGAAGAAAATTATCGTTGAAACATTCGCGGTGCTCATCCGTCTAATATTTATTGGAATTTTTGGTATTGCGTAACTTTTTACAGGAATTTTACAGTAAAAAATAGAATATACAGATATAATGTCTTAAAACGGAAAGACCCATGAGGAGGATGTAACTTGGCCCGTGAACAAATGAACCCAACGATAGAGAAGATTCTTATAAACATTGAAAAGGTTATGATTGGAAAAAGAAATGTAGCCGAGCTTAGCCTTATTGCCTTATTAGCAGAAGGGCATGTACTGCTGGAAGATGTACCAGGTGTGGGAAAGACGATGATGGTCCGTGCACTTGCGAAGTCTGTTAATGCTAACTTCCGGAGGATCCAGTTTACTCCTGATCTATTACCCTCAGATGTGACCGGAATTTCAATCTATAATCCAAAGGAAATGGAATTCGAATTTCGACCAGGACCGTTGATGGGGAATATTATCCTCGCAGATGAAATTAACCGAACCTCACCCAAAACCCAGTCGGCTTTACTTGAAGGGATGGAGGAGGCAAGTGTAACGATTGATGGCATTACCCATCGACTTCAAAAACCATTCTTTGTTATGGCCACCCAAAATCCAATCGAGTACGAAGGAACCTATCCACTGCCAGAAGCACAGCTTGACCGCTTTTTGTTGAAGATGAAAATGGGCTACCCAGAAGTAGATGAAGAGATAGAAGTTCTTAACAGGGCACAGAAAGTTCCACCCATCGAAGACCTTTATCCGGTCATTGACCTTGAAGGATTAATCGCGCTGCAAAAAGAAATAAAAGAAGTTTACGTGGATGATACGATAAAGCGCTATATTGTGGATATCGTTAACCAGACGAGACACTTTCCTGGGGTTTACCTTGGCGCCAGTCCAAGGGGGTCAATAGCTTTAATGAAAGCGGCACAAGCTTATGCCTTCATGTACGGCCGTGACTTTTGTCTTCCGGATGATATCCAGTATTTAGCACCATTTGTATTATCGCACCGAATTATTTTGAAATCAGAAGCAAGGTTTGAAGGAATTACAGCAGAAGAAATTGTCAACCGAGTGATTGCTAGAATTCCGGTGCCCGTCCGAAGGCTTGTGAAGTAATGATGAAGAAATTGTGGAGTCCATTCAAAAAAGTATGGAAGTTTGTTGTCTTACTATTTTTGATTGTGCTTACGTTTTCCTATGCGATGTTTCAAGGGGGATTTGTAAGCTGGTTTTTATTTTATAGTTTCATACCGTTTGCTGTCTATTGTGTAGGCCTATCACTCTATTCACTGAATGAGCTGGAAATTACTCGTGAAATTCCCCAAACAGACTATAATGCCGGTGAGTCTTTAACGGTTACTGTAAATGTGAAGAGAAACTCTATCTTTCCTATCTTCTATTTACTTATTGAAGATAAATTATCGGAAACACTTTCTCGTTCTTCTCAGAAGAAGAAATCAAAGGCACTAGTATTACCTGGTTTTAAGAAGGAATTTTCCTATGAATATAGGATTGATAGTCTGCCGCGGGGTGAGCATATATTCAATAGCTTTATCGTTCGAACAGGAGACCTTCTAGGCTTAGTTGAAAAAGAAAAAGTATATTCTATGGAAAGTAAAGTCATCGCCTATCCAGCTTATACGGAGTTGGTTTACCGACCATTTGAGACTCATTTCGACCAAGGGATGACTGCCTCACGAGAACGGGTCCAGCGGGATACCACAATGGCAATTGGTGTAAGGGATTACCAGCCTGGGGACCGCTTCTCATGGATAAACTGGAAAGCCTCAGCAAAACGGAACGAAATCATGACGAAGGAATTTGAACAACGCCAATCCCATGATGTGTTTGTTGTAATGGACTGTTCTCCTAATAAGCACTTTGAGGGGGTTGTTTCCTTTACTGCCTCTTTATTACGAGCTGTTCTAAAAAAGGGAGCACAAACGGGGCTATTAACGATTAGCACTGATAGAGCATCATTTCCTATTAGGGGCGGAGAAGATCAACTGCATCAGCTCTTTTATCATCTTGCTAGGATAGAAGCAAAAAGTTCTTCCTCGTTTGAGAAGGTGTTAGAGACGGAGGGAATGTTTATCCAGCAATCGGTATCCTTCTTACTCGTAACAGCCCAATTAACAAAGCCTTTAATAGAAAAAGCAGGTTTTCTAGGACAAAGGAAAGGAAAGATTACACTTTTTCTGATAAAAGGAGAAAAAGAATCTCCTGCTGAAAGTGAAAGATCCCTTATCGCACTTGCAAATGCACGAAATGTACGGGTTCTAATGGTTCATGAAGGGGAATTTGCTTCTGCCTTTTCGGAGGTGAATTTACGATGAAAAGAAATCTTCAAGCTTTTCTTGTTTATTTATTAGGATTTTTGCTTTTATGGGAATGGCTGCGTCCGGTGGAGCAATTAACGCAAACGGACCATATTGAAATGTTTGTGATTTTTATTCTGGTTTCATTTGCAGTATCCTTTTTAAGATTAAAGTGGATTTGGCAAATGATTTTAAAGATATGGTTTATCCTCTTTTCTGTTCATATGTTCCATTATGATACAGGATTCTTTCAATTAGACTGGCTGTCTTCCTTTTTAAGTAATTTGACTAGTAATTTTAGTACCATTATAGCGCTTAATTGGTTAGGGATAACAAATGAATTTCGAACACTTTTGTTTTTTATTTTGCTTTGGTTAATGGTTTACTTAGTCAACTATTGGCTCTTAAACCGAAAAAGGATTTTTATTTTCTTCTTTATGACACTTATTTACATAACGGTTTTGGATACTTTTACGCTCTATAGCGCGAAAACAGCGATTGTTCGAACCGTTGTTGTGGGTTTTGCTGTCATGGGGATGTTAACCTATTACAGAATCTTGGCTAAGGAAGAGGTAAATACAGATTCTATTATTACGCGAAAATGGATGAGACCATTAGTTTTAATGATTGCGTTTAGCGTGATCATTGGGATTGTTGCACCTAAGTTCGAACCAATATGGCCCGACCCTGTTCCATATCTCCAGGCTGCTGGCAATAAAGGCGGAGATGATGCAAATGGTACAGGTGTTTCTAAAGTTGGTTACGGCACCGACGATACTCAATTAGGCGGCCCATTTATTGGGGATGACAGTATCGTATTTAAGGCAGAAGCAAGGCAAAAGAATTATTGGAAGGTAGAAACAAAGGATCATTATACGGGGAAAGGCTGGATTCCTTCAAGTTCAACTTCTATTCAAATAGGCGGGGATGAGGTAATACCTGTTAGCTCTATTCCATCATCGGTAGAAACCAGGGATGCATCTGCAAGATTATTCTTATTTATGGATTATGAGCACCTTATTTATCCTGCAGGTATCCAAAGAGCGCAATTTGAACGCAGTTATACCTTGGAAATAGATTCAACAAAGGAAAAGATTTCTATCTTCGGTTTTGATTCTAAGCCTATTGCTCCGGATGCCTATACAGTTGAATATAAAATACCACAATATGAAGCAATTGATTTAAGGGAGACGAGTGTTGTCGACCCGGTACAGATTGATTCAGCATTCCTTGCCCAATATACGCAGCTTCCAGAGAATCTTCCGGAAAGAATTAAGGAATTAGCAGAAAGTATTACAAAAGGAGAAACAAACTGGTTTGATAAAGCAAAAGCAATTGAGCGTCATTTTGGCGGCTCTGAGTTCCGTTATGATCAAAAAAATGTCGCTGTTCCAGGAGAAAATGATGATTATGTCGATCAATTTTTATTTGATTCAAAGGTAGGGTATTGTGATAATTTTTCCACTTCGATGGCGGTTCTGCTTCGAACAGTAGGCATTCCTACTCGCTGGGTGAAAGGGTATACCGGTGGAGAGTTTATGGATTATAGCGAAGGTGATACTTCGAAATCAATCTATGAAATCACTAATAATAATGCACATTCATGGGTGGAAGTTTATTTCCCTAACCAAGGATGGGTTCCTTTTGAACCAACTAAGGGTTTTACAAATGACGTTTCGATTGATTTTACGAATCCAGATGGAACACCTGAGGCTGCGGAAACAACTGCTCCGCCGGCACCAAAACCACAACAGAACCAGGAGGAAGATAGCAGCAGTGCGAAGGGTGAGAAACAATCCTTTTCATTTAATGGTATCTGGTCGAGTATAAAAATATTTTTTAATAATTACTGGAAATTCATTTCGCTATCTTTTGCAATCATTGTGGGGGCTGCTGGCCTGGTATATCGATTACGAGGAAAGTGGATTCCGCATTTATATTTACTTCAGTTTCGCTTAAGAAAAAAAGATGAAAACATTGGGAAGGCTTACCCCATTCTTCTAGAGCAATTGGAACGCTACGGGCTAAAACGTAATGAAAATCAAACACTTAGAAATTATGCACGATACATCGATACCTTCTTTGCATCTAGGGAGATGTCAAAGCTGACCGACAGCTATGAGCAATATCTGTACCATCAGAAACTCCCGAAGGGAAGCTGGAAGGATTCACGTGAATTGTGGGAAAATTTAATTAAAAAGACAATTGCTTGACCAGAAAAACAACCTATTGTTACAATGTGTTAAGAATTTAATACATTTAACTTATCTTCATATATCCTCGAAAATTGGTTCGAGAGTCTCTACCGGGTCACCGTAAATGATCTGACTATGAAGGCAGGAATTTCTGTTATAGTAATTATTAGAACTAGAATTCTGCCTTCCTGGTATTTGGAGGGAGAATTCTAGTTTTTTTTTCTATTTTTGTAAATACTAACAGTATTATTTTGGAAGAGGTGGCCAATTTGACAGGTACGCAGGATATGATTGTTGTTTTAGACTTTGGAAGTCAATATAATCAGTTGATTACACGGAGGATTCGTGAGTTTGGTGTATACAGTGAACTGCACCCGCATACTATTACTGCAGAGGAAATTAGAAAAATGAATCCTAGCGGGATTATTTTTTCCGGTGGTCCTAATAGTGTATATGATGAAAACTCTTTCCGCTGCGATGAGGAAATTTTTGAAATGGGTCTGCCTATCTTAGGAATTTGCTATGGCATGCAATTAATGACTGTTCACTTTAATGGGAAAGTTGAAAAAGCGAAGAACCGTGAATATGGGAAGGCAGTAATGAACCTTCAAAATCAAACGAAGCTCTTCCATGATATGCCCGAGGAGCAAGTGGTTTGGATGAGCCATGGGGATTTGGTTGTCGAAGCACCAGCTGGCTTTACCGTTGATGGAACAAACCCATCGTGCCCCATTTCAGCGATGAGTAATGAGGAGCGAAAATTATACGCTGTTCAATTCCACCCAGAGGTACGTCACTCCGTATATGGAAATGAGCTGCTTAAGAATTTTGTGTTTAATGTGTGTGAATGTAAAGGCGATTGGTCGATGGGAAATTTCATTGAAGTGGAAATGGCAAAGATTCGTGAGCTGGTTGGCAATAAGAAAGTACTTTGTGCCCTTAGCGGTGGAGTAGATTCTTCTGTTGTTGCTGTACTCATTCATAAAGCAATCGGAGATCAATTAACTTGTATTTTTGTTGACCATGGGCTTCTTCGTAAAAATGAAGCGGAAAGTGTCATGAAGACCTTTGCAGAAGGCTTCCATATGAATGTCATTAAAGTGGATGCAAAAGAACGTTTCTTATCTAAGCTAGAAGGTGTCTCAGATCCTGAGAAAAAGCGAAAAATTATTGGCAATGAATTCATTTATGTATTCGATGACGAAGCAACAAAGCTTGAAGGTATTGACTTTTTAGCACAAGGAACGCTGTATACCGATATCATCGAAAGTGGAACCGCAACAGCACAAACGATTAAATCTCATCATAATGTCGGCGGATTGCCTGAGGATATGCAATTTCAATTGATCGAACCGTTGAATACCCTTTTTAAAGATGAGGTTCGCGCACTTGGCACTGAGCTTGGAATTCCGGATGATATTGTTTGGAGACAGCCTTTCCCTGGACCAGGGCTTGGAATTCGTGTTTTAGGAGCGATTTCTGATGACAAACTTGAAATTGTTCGCGAATCTGACTGGATCCTAAGGGAAGAAATAAAGAAGGCTGGACTGGATCGTGAAATATGGCAATACTTTACGGTACTGCCGGACATTCGCAGTGTTGGTGTAATGGGCGATGCTCGCACATATGATTATACAATCGGTATCCGTGCAGTCACTTCTATAGATGGGATGACTTCCGATTGGGCACGTATCCCATGGGATGTGCTCGAGGTTATATCAACTCGGATTGTGAATGAAGTTCCTCATGTTAACCGTGTGGTCTACGACATTACGAGTAAGCCGCCTGCAACCATTGAATGGGAATAAAATTTATATATTAGTTCTAAAAGCGAACGTTTTTAAATATTATTTAAAAAACGTTCGCTTTTTATGTTTACAAAGAGAAAAATCCTTGGTAAGATAAATGGGAAGTAAATAATTTGTCGATTTATCTCGTATAATCTTGGGAATATGGCCCAAAAGTTTCTACCGAGCCACCTTAAATGGCTTGACTACGAGGCAGTGTTATAAAAAGAGGGTAATCCTCTATTATTTACACTTGCCCCAAGTCAAGCGTTCCGGTAGAGATATCGGAGCGTTTTTTGTTTTTATAAAAGATAGATTCTTAGGGGGAAAGAAAATGCAGAAGTATTTTATGTTTAAAGAATTAGGGACGAATTATCGCCGTGAGATTATTGGCGGAATGACTACCTTCTTGGCGATGGCCTATATATTAGTTGTTAACCCGCTGACATTAACACTATCAAGTGTACCGGATTTACCAGATGCCCTTAGAATGGATTACGGAGCAGTATTTGTAGCAACCGCTTTGGCTGCAGCGATTGGATCTATTATTATGGGTCTTCTAGGAAAGTTCCCGATTGCCTTAGCACCAGGTATGGGATTGAACGCCTTTTTTGCTTATACAGTTGTGCTAGGAAGCGGCGTTCCATGGCAGCATGCTTTAGGTGCAGTATTCATTTCTGGTGTATTTTTCTTCTTATTAACACTTACGGGTTTACGTGAGAAATTAATCAATGCGATTCCGATTGAGTTAAAGCATGCCGTTGGAGCAGGTATTGGGTTATATATAACTTTTATTGGATTGCAGAGTGCAGGTATTGTAGTAAACAATGATGCAACCCTTGTTGGATTAGGTGATTTGACAGCTGGACCAACTTTGCTGGCTATTTTCGGGATAATTATAACAGTTATTATGATGACTAGAGGAATTAATGGTGCAGTATTTTTCGGAATGATTATTACTGTTATCGTAGGAATGATTTTTAACTTAATTGATACACCAGATAAAATTGTCGATTCCGTTCCAAGTATAGCACCTACATTTGGAGCTGCGTTTTCTTCTTTAACAGATAGTTCGTTTTACTCAATGGCCATGCTTGGAGTTATCTTGACCCTTTTGTTTGTCGATTTCTTTGATAATGCTGGGACACTTGTAGCGGTGGCGAATCAAGCAGGAATGATCAAAGACAATAAATTACCACGGGCAGGCAGAGCGTTACTTGCTGACTCAGTAGCAACAACGGTTGGTGCAGTCCTAGGTACTTCAACGACAACATCTTATATTGAATCATCTGCTGGGGTAGCAGCAGGTGCAAGAACAGGTTTTGCATCACTTGTGACAGCAGCGTTGTTTATACTATCATTGTTCTTCTTCCCGTTATTATCAGTAGTAACAGCAGCCGTAACAGCACCAGCCTTAATCATTGTTGGGGCGCTGATGGTAGGTTCATTAGGGAAAATTGAATGGACGAAATTTGAAGTTGCTGTACCAGCCTTCCTTACTATGATTGCTATGCCTTTGACATATAGCATTGCAACAGGGATTGCAATTGGGTTTATCTTTTACCCAATTACAATGATTGTTAAAGGGCGTAAGAAAGAAATTCATCCAATCATGTACTTCTTCTTTGTTATTTTCGTTCTTTACTTCTTATTTTTATAATGTTGTTGAAAGAGTCTGTGATGATCGCAGGCTCTTTTTTTGTGCTGTGAACTATTTCACAAAATATTTTTATTTTTCATAAAAATAGATAAAATTTTCCAATTTTCTGCTGTATGATAGGGGTATATGAAAGGGAATGGGAAGGGAGTGTCGAAAGTGAAGATACTAAACGTTCAGGAGCTGGGAAAAAGCTTTGGAAAGTTAGAAGCAGTGAAGGGTGTGTCCTTTTCGGTGGAGAAAGGCGAGTCCTTCAGTTTGCTTGGACCAAATGGTGCAGGAAAGTCCACTACAATCAACATGATCACCGGGTTATACCCTCCGACCTCAGGAAGTATCCAAATAACGGGTGTTGATGTTATCAAAAATCCAAAACAAGCCCAAAAGTCGATAGGTGTGGTCCCTCAGGAAATTGCACTCTATGAGACATTATCAGCAAGAGAGAATCTAAAGTTTTGGGGGAGGATGTATGATTTATCTGGAAATGCTCTTGAAAAAGCTGTTGATGAAGTCCTTGAAATCATTGGGCTGAAAGACCGGGCTAAGGATAAAATCAGTACTTTTTCGGGCGGGATGAAGCGGCGGGTAAATATTGGTGCAGCAATCCTGCATAAACCAGAAGTATTAATCATGGATGAACCGACAGTGGGAATCGATCCGCAGTCAAGAAATCATATTCTCAATACCGTAAAATCCTTAAATCAAAATGGAATGACCATTATCTATACAAGTCATTATATGGAGGAAGTGGAATACCTTTGTGAACGGATTGGGATAATCGACCACGGGGAGTTAATTGCCTGCGGGACCCTCCGTGAGTTGAGGGAGGCCATCGGTGATCGGTCAAGAATAATCATCACTATGGATAATGAAAAGCCAAACAATTTAGAGATAAGCGGTTTAATAGAAAGTCTTGTTTTGGAAAAAGATGTGTTGATAAAAGACAATTTGCTTACCGTTTTTCATAAAGAACCGCAAGCGATTCTTAGTGAATTAATCCAGTTAATAACAAAAAACGGGACGAAGGTTTCATCTGTGGAAATTGTTGAACCTAACCTAGAAAGTGTCTTTTTGCATTTAACTGGAAGAAGCTTAAGAGATTAGGGGGAATGATGATGACTTCCTGGTGGCTGGCGTGGAAAGATTTAATGATTATTGTTCGTGATAAACAGGCGTTATTAACATTAATCGCGATGCCTCTTTTGTTAATTGCTATTTTAGGATCAGCATTTGGCGATATGATGGATGGTAATGATGTTGTTACAATTAAAAAATTTACATTGGGAATTGTTAATTTGGATCAAGGGCAGCTAGGCGGAGTATTATCGGAAGAGGTTTTCGAGAAGGAACTATCTGATCAAATTAAGGTCAAATATTTTCAAGAAGAAGAAATGGTTGAAAAAATTAAGGAACATAAACTTGATGTAGGAATTGTTATCGATGAGGAATTTACAGCTTCGTTAATGACGGGAGAACAAGCGAGTGTAAAGCTAATCACTGTTCCTGATCCAGGTATTAAAGCAACCATCGTTTCAAGTGTAATGGAACAATTTGCTCAAACGGTACCAATTGAAGCAATTTCAGCAAATATGGCACTCCCTGTTCAAGGTAATGCCGCGTTAGAAGAACCTAGTCATGATCTTCTCAATGTAACATCTATAGATTTAGACGCGAATCCAGTTAGTTCTTTTCAGTACTATGCTGCAGCCATGGGTGTCATGTTCCTGCTAATGACCGTCGTTCAAGGTGTTTCGACAATGATTCTCGAAAAAGAGCAAGAGGTTTTTAAACGTTTGTTGATATCAAATTTAACCTACATAAACTACCTTACTGGAAAGATGATTGGTTTAATCGTTATTTCCTTAATACAGGCTTTTGTCATTATTATTGGCACAAAGTTTATATTTGGAGTTGATTGGGGAAATTCAATCGCCGGTGTTGTAATAATGACATTTGCTTTTGTCATAAGTGCTTGTGGTTTGGGTGTATTGGCAGGCTCTTTTATCAAAACAGAGAAAGCCTTTAATGCAGCTGGAATGTTAGGAACCCAGATTTTCGCTGCCTTAGGCGGGAGCATGGCGCCGTTATATATATTCCCAGATTGGTTTGTTTCTGTTTCTAAAATATTACCGAATGGTCTCGCGCTCCAAACCTATTTAGATTTAATGTCAGGGTCATCGTTTTTTGAAATTATACCTGCCGTATTGAGCTCGATTGGCTTAGGGTTATTATTTTTTGCGATTGGCTTATTTCGCCTTTCAATTGAAAGGAGGGGGAAGTATGCGTAGAATTTGGGCAGTTGCATGGCTTCATTTAAAGGGGCTTTTTAAATCACCGGGAGCTTTGGTTATGATGTTTATTTTGCCGGGCTTATTTGGCTGGATTTTTGGTGGAATTGCTATAGAGTCAGAACAAACAAAACCAGTGGTCGATGTTGTAATGAATGAAGAAGAACATAGTGCAGAAATCTTTAATCTTTTGAAGAAAAATGAACACTATCAGTGGAATAAAGTAACATTGCAGGAAGCAAAAGAACATGTGGAAGAGCAGGATACAGTAGCTGCGATTGTCATTCCCATTAACATCCAACAAAAACTAATAGAAAAACAACAATTGTTTGATGTGATTCTTCGCAGTAAAACAGAAGATTACCTTGCTTTAGAGCACCATTTGCAAGGAACAGCAAACTTAATTATTCGCATCCTTAAGATTGCGGAGGAAAACGATTCTGCTGCTTTACCGGATTTACTGGAAGAAGTCGCATCCAGTAAAGGAGTTGCCATCGAAAAACAAACGATTCAAAGGGATGATAACAACACAGTGGAAATAAATTTAATGTTTGTTGGTTTTGCTATCATGTTTATGATGTTTGGTCTCTCGGGTGCTGCTTCCACTATTCTAGATGAACGAATCGGTGGTACGTGGAGTCGATTGATGGTTACCCCAGCAAGTAAGCTGCAGATTAGTTTAGGTTATTTAATTGCTTATTTTTTAATGGGCTGGTTTCAGTTTGCTGTATTAATGACTGCTATGAACCTGTTGTTTGACACCACTTGGGGGAATTTAACCTACATGATACCTTTTGCCTCATTGGTGATATTATGTGTGGTTGGTTTTGGTCTTATGATTGCTGGAATTGTTAAAACGAAACAGCAAGCAGGCGCTATAGGAGCGGTGTTAATTGTTAGTACATGTATGCTTGGCGGTGTGTATTGGTCAATTGACCTTGTTCCCGAATTTATGCAAAAGATTTCTTTGGCTGTACCCCAAAGCTGGGCGATGTCTGGGTTTAAAGAAATCATCAGTGGCAGCCTGCATCCCACTACACTGCTAAAGGATACACTAGCGTTGCTTGGATTTACAGTGGGATTCTTTTTAATAGCGATAAGGGGAATTACGTATAAATAAAGGTTGTCGAATATTGTCGTTGACTTCTTGATTTGTCTCTTATAACATGGAAATACAAAGATAATCGGTACGAAATGGGGGAAGGGTTATGGTAAAGCTGTTGATTGATAAGGTGTTAAATAACAATGTTTTAATAGCTGAACACCCTTCCTACGAGGAAGTTGTTTTGATCGGAAAAGGAATTGGTTTCAATCGGAAACATGGAGAATTTATTGAAACGGATTCAGTTGAAAAACTATTTGTACTTAAAAACGAAAAGGAACAGCAAAATTATATTAAATTGCTTCCTTTTATAGATAATGAATTATTAGAAGTAATTATCTCTGCTATTGGTCTGATCAAGCAAAGAACAAATACGCTTCTAGATGAGCATATTCATGTAGCATTAACAGATCATTTAATGTTTGCGATTTCAAGAGCAAGAAATGGAATGGAAATAAGTAATCCATTTTTGGTTGAAACAAAAACACTTTATCGGCATGAATATGAAATTGCAACAGAGGTTGTCCGGCTCATTAATGAAAAGACCGGAGCGAACCTGCCTATTGGTGAAATTGGTTTTATTGCGCTTCATATTCATAGTGCAATGACTAAAAGGAACCTATCTGACGTAAATCAACATTCCCAGCTCGTCAGCAGGCTGGTAAAGATGGTCGAAGAGCAGTTTGAAATTGATATTGATAAAGAAAGCATTGATTATATGAGGCTTGTGCGTCACCTTCGATTTACCATTGAGAGAGTCATTAAAGGGGAAAAAGTAGAAGAACCAGAAAAAATAAATTCCCTATTGAAACAAGAATATCCTGTGTGCTATAATCTCTCATGGAAGCTCATTAAAGTGATGCAACAAACATTAAAAATGAAAGTATTTGATGCAGAAGCGGTATATTTAACTATGCATTTGCAACGAATACAGAAAAAATTTAAATAGCTATTATTTTTTACGTGTTACTGATTCGATCAGGCATGAGTGAAAAGTATTAATTGAAACAAAGGTTTTTGGGTAATCTATACCCGTAGCCTTATTCAATTGAACTTTTACTCATGCCTTTTTTTGTTTTTCTCAGGTAAATGAAAACGCTTAATGAGCCATGAATAAATTGGAGGTATATATTATGTTTAAAAAAGCTTTTGGCGTCTTGCAAAAAGTCGGTAAAGCGTTAATGCTGCCGGTTGCTCTTTTGCCTGCTGCAGGTATCTTACTTGCTTTGGGAGCAGCGCTTAGAAACCCAGCACTACTAGAATTAGCTCCATTCTTAGATAACAGCACAGTTGATATGATTGCAGCTGTTATGCAAAAAGCTGGAGATATCATCTTTGGAAACCTTCCGCTCTTGTTTGCGGTTGGGGTAGCAGTTGGTTTAGCTGGAGGAGAAGGTACAGCTGGTCTTGCAGCGATTATTGGTTACCTAATCATGAATGTAACGATGGGCACGGTCCTTGGGATTACACCAGAAGATGTAAATGGACTAAACTATGCAAATGTTCTAGGGATACCTACTCTCCAAACAGGAGTATTTGGCGGTATTATCGTTGGTATACTAGCAGCAGCAATGTACAATAAGTTTTATGAAATTGAATTACCATCTTATTTAGGATTCTTCGCAGGAAAACGTTTTGTACCAATTATTACGGCAGCTACTGCTCTACTTTTAGGACTGTTGATGATATTCATTTGGCCGCCAATTCAAAATGGTCTAAATGCGTTCTCTCAAAACATGGTACATGCAAACTTAACAATTTCTGCTTTTATTTTCGGAGTCATTGAACGTTCACTAATTCCATTCGGATTACACCATATTTTCTATTCTCCTTTCTGGTATGAATTCGGAGAATACACTACAAAAGCAGGAGAAGTAGTTCGTGGAGATCAGCGTATTTTCATGGCACAAATCACAGATAATGTTCAAAATTTAACAGCTGGAACATTTATGACAGGGAAGTTCCCATTCATGATGTTTGGACTTCCAGCAGCAGCTTTAGCGATTTATCATGAAGCAAAGCCTGAAAAGAAAGTTCTCGTAGGAGGTTTAATGGCGTCAGCTGCCCTTACATCGTTCTTAACAGGTATTACAGAACCAATTGAATTCTCATTCTTATTCGTAGCACCAATTTTATTCGGTATTCACGCCATCTTTGCAGGTTTCTCTTTTATGATTATGCACATGTTAGATGTTAAAATCGGGATGACTTTCTCTGGCGGATTAATTGACTATATCCTATTCGGATTAATTAACCCACAAACTAATGCTTGGATTGTTATTCCTGTAGGTTTAGTCTTTGCGGTTGTATACTACTTTGGTTTCCGTTTTGCGATTCGTACCTTTAATTTAAAAACTCCAGGACGTGAATTAGAGGAAGAAGAAAACCAAGCTCCAACTGGTAAAGCGGGGTCAAGTGATTTAGCTACCAATATTTTAGATGCGATGGGCGGTAAAGGAAATATTGCACATTTAGATGCATGTATTACCCGCCTTCGTGTTTCTGTTAATGATATTAAAGAAGTTGATAAAGCACAGCTTAAAAAGCTTGGCGCTGCGGGTGTGCTTGAAGTAGGGAACAACATCCAAGCGATCTTTGGACCGCGTTCAGAAACCATTAAAGGACAAATGAAAGACATTATGGATGGTAAAAAACCTCGTACCACTGTGAAAGCACCAGAAAAGGGTGTGGAACAGCAAATCGAGGAAATTAATCCAGATGCACTTCAAAATGCACGCAGTACAGAAGATGAAGGGTTTATGGCACCGTTGAAAGGTGAACTAAAACCAATCACAGAAGTTCCAGACCAAGTGTTTGCTGGGAAAATGATGGGCGATGGCTTTGCGATTGTTCCGGTAGAGGGTACAATTGTATCACCTGTAAATGGGAAAATCGTTAACCTGTTCCCGACTAAGCATGCCATTGGAATTCTCTCTGATACAGGACGCGAAATTCTCATCCATGTTGGAATTGATACCGTAAACCTAAAAGGTCAAGGCTTTGAAACCTTAGTAGCTGAGAATGACGTTGTTGAACAAGGTCAGCCATTACTAAAAGTTGATCTGGATTATATTAAAGAACATGCAACATCAATTATTACGCCGATTGTCTTCACAAACTTAGCAGAAGGTGAAAAGGTAGTGATTGAAAAGCCAGGTCAAGTTGATCTGAAACAAACAGGGATTATTAAAATTACGAAATAAGCAAAATGCCGGCTCTCGAGATTTGAGAGCCGGCATTTTTTGTTATATAGATCTTAAAGGATGAGAACCCGTAACCTTATAAAAAGGGAGAAAGCGGTCATTCATAAGAGCGATGAGAGCCCGTAACCTTATAAAAAGGGAAGAAGCGGTCATTCATAAGGGTGATAAGAACTCATAACCTTATAAAAAGAGAAGAAGTTGTCACTCATTAGGGTGATTTTAGCTCTGACTCCTCGGTATTCAGCAAAAGAAAGCCGGAGCTCAATTTTGAGAGTCGGCTTTCTTCTATATAAAGAAGTTAAACGAATGAGGTGAAATTAATTTAAATATATTGTTGACGTTAGTTGGTAATGGTGTTATTATATTTTAGCAGTCGTTAATAACGGATTAACAACACGCAGGCGTTAAAAACTTTTCAAAAAAAGTATTGACGCGAAGTTAACGAAATGATATAGTAATAGAGTTGCTTCTGAGCGAAGTTGTTCACGAAGTAAACGAAGAAATATTGCTCTTTGAAAACTAAACAAACAAGAACGTCAACAAACAATTTTTTAGCTTTATATAAAAGCTAAGCCAACGTAACATTTTGAGCTAATCAACTTTATTGGAGAGTTTGATCCTGGCTCAGGACGAACGCTGGCGGCGTGCCTAATACATGCAAGTCGAGCGAATCATGAGGTGCTTGCACCTCTTGGTTAGCGGCGGACGGGTGAGTAACACGTGGGCAACCTGCCTGTAAGACTGGGATAAC
>NZ_JABWSY010000016.1 GCF_013396335.1 Bacillus sp. EB106-08-02-XG196 | reverse complement strand
GCGAAGTGGCTAAACGCGGCGGACTGTAAATCCGCTCCCTCCGGGTTCGGCGGTTCGAATCCGTCCCCCTCCACCAAGTTTTTTCACAGAAGTGAAAATAACCAATGTTTTTTCACTTTAGTAAAAATAACTTTCCATTTTCCATTCTAGGGGTATAGTTTAAAGGTAGAACGAAGGTCTCCAAAACCTTTGGTGTGGGTTCAATTCCTACTACCCCTGCCAACGATTTGCCGGTGTGGCGGAATTGGCAGACGCGCACGACTCAAAATCGTGTTCCTCTGGAGTGTCGGTTCGACCCCGACCACCGGTATCTTAGAACAAATCGAATTTATAAAAAAAACACTCACGAATGTTGTTAAATCAACATTTGTGAGTGTTTTTTTTGTAGAAAATATTGGGGTTTGGCTTTGCTATATGATTAATTTTTCTTGTTTACTCAGGATTTTTTTATACGCCAGATTTGCAGAGGAGAGTACCACAAGACCTAATATGCTTACGCTGAAAAAGAATCCAATTCCAGATAAATAGGTAACGGCAAAGTATACGGCAGCAAATCCAAAAATAATAAATAGGCTAGGTATCGGATTGGAAATCGTAATGAGAAGTGCATTTTTTATATGAACTCCTAAAGGTTGATCAACTTCAACATAGGAAGCTAGTGTATAACAAATGATGAGAAAATAAATACAACTCATAATAATGCTTGAATAAAAAAGAAAAGAGGACATGTTATTGGATGTTGATTGTAAAAACCTGATATTCACAAATAAAATAAAACCGATTGCTGCGATAATTAGTCCTAATTTATTACTATTAAGGAATTCCTTTTTATAGTAGTGCCAAAAAGTTTGGAACACAGGTGGATGATTTTTTCGGATAAACTGTCTTAACGTAGCTAACATCGCAATTGTTGCTGGGAAAAATCCAAATACCACGAATCCACTTAAAGTAAAAAGAATCCATAATAGATTGATATATGCTAGTCTTGATACCCAATCACAAAAGGTATAAACCGCATTTGAAAATGAACCTAATTGCATGTTATCCCCCCTTATCCATAAATATATCATGCACAGAGGGAGTAATTTTCCTTTTTTGTAATGAAGTAAAAATTTTATCTAATAAGTAAAAATAAAGCATTAAATAGATAGAATGTATAGCCATATTGAACGTGAAATTAGAAATGTAAACAAAAGTAGTAAAAATTTTCTCAATTATGTAAAAATTCAACATTGTTGAAAGCGATTTCAAAAATTATACTAAAGCTACAATAAGGTCGAAGGAGTGAAAATTGTGAATAGCGATGTGAGGGTTGAAACAAAAGTTGTCCAAACAACAAAAAATAAAGTACGCAAAAGAACAAAAAAAAGTTCCCCTTTTAGTGGCTGGAAGGAAAATCTAGCAGGATATGCCTTTATAGGACCAATGTTTATTGGGACTTCTATATTAGTATTATTTCCTATTCTCTCCTCATTTGTTTTAAGTTTTACTGATTGGAATTTTGTATCTGGCTATGAAAATGCTAAATTTGTAGGATTTGAAAATTTCTCGAAATTACTTACCAATGCATTATTCCTTAAAGGATTATTAAATAATATTCTCTTAATTTTAGCGGTACCCATTACTTTACTTTTATCTCTTTCATTAGCTGTTATCATTAACAAATATGTTTATTTGAAAGATCTATTTAAAGTGATTTATTTTATGCCGTTTATTTCAAGTGTTGTAGCGGTTGCGGTTGTCTTTCAAGTGCTTTTTCATCCAACGAAAGGTCCTATAAACCAATTACTGTTAAAGCTTGGGGTTGATAATCCACCTGGTTGGATAGCCGATGTTACCTTTGCGTTACCATCTGTTATGTTAATTATGGTTTGGACCGGAATAGGCTTTAATTTAATCATTTACTTGGCGGGTTTGCAGAATATACCAAAGGAATTATATGAAGCAGCACAAATCGATGGTGCATCTGTCTGGTCTCAATTTACGAACATTACGATTCCGTTAGTGTCACCTACAACTTTCTTATTGTTTGTTACAGGTGTTATTTCAAGCTTTAAAGTATTTGATTTAATCATTGTTTTAACAAATGGTGGACCAGCAAATTCGACAATAACCCCAGTTGTTTATTTGTATCAGCAGGCATTTGTTGAATTAAAGACAGGCTATGCTTCTGCCATTTCGTTGGTTATGTTTGTTATTATTTTGATCATTACCTATATTCAATTTATTGGTCAGAAAAAATGGGTGAATTATTAAAAGGAAAGGAGCGGGACAGATGGTAGAAAAATTGGATATGAGAAAATTGATCATGACCGTCATAATGATTCTAATCGGAATTGCTTTTCTAATGCCATTCTTGTGGATGATATCTGCTTCTTTAAAAGTGGAAAAGGATGTATTAACTTTTCCAATTCAATGGATTCCTGAAACATGGAATGCGGTTGAAAATTATAAAGAGGTTTGGACAGGCTCTATGCCATTCCTTCTGTTATATTGGAATTCAATCAAGGTAACGGTTCTAACCACATTGGTATCATGTACAATTTCATGTTTAGCTGCCTATGGATTTGCGAAAATAAATTTTAAAGGTAGAGATTTCATCTTTCTAATCGTATTGGCAACATTCATGATTCCGCCTCAAACATTGTTAGTTACACAATTTCTACTCTATAGATGGCTAGGTCTTTATGACACACACACAGGTCTTATTCTGTTAAATAGCTTCAGTGTATTTGGAACTTTTATGCTGCGCCAATTCTATCTCGGAATTAGTAATGAAATCATAGAATCAGCGAGAATGGATGGAGCAGGTCATTTTAGAATTTTCACTTCGATTGCTCTGCCATTAGTAAGACCTGCGATCGCAACGTATGCAATATTGCGTTTTATTTGGACCTGGAATGACTTTCAAAATCCATTAATCTTCCTAAGATCAAAAGAATTATATACGATTCAACTTGGTGTTCAGAGTTTCTCGGATCAACATGGAAGCGTTTACTCATTAATGATGGCAGCATCTGTATCCGCCATTTTACCTTTACTGATCATCTTTATAATCGGACAGAAAAACGTTATTGAAGGTATACAACTTGGTGGAGTGAAAGGTTAAAAGTGGTATTTACTCTCAAAATTTATCCTTGAGAGAGTTAATATACAAACTATATATAAGGGGGAGAGTACTTGATTATGAAAAAATGGGGTTCATTGTTACTAGTTGGACTATTTGCAATGTTAATGTTAGCTGCCTGTTCTGGAAACGAAAAATCTTCATCTGATAAAGGTAAATCTGATTCATCTGATGAAGAAATTACCTTAAAATTTGTCCATTGGATCAATGAGGATGTTGGAAAATGGGAAAGTGTCATTGCAAAATATGAAGCAGAGAATCCTGGAATAAAAGTGGAATCCATCCCACTTGTAGAAAACATGAACTCTCAGGATTATTTCAAACAGTTAGATTTAATGGCCTCTGCAGGTGATGAGATGGATTTGATTATGTTCAGCAATGGTCAAGATTTAGCAAAACGAATCGATGCAGGACTGGTTGAACCAATCACTGAATTTACTGAAGCAGAAGGCATTGATATTAATGAGGTATATAATAATGGCTATCCAGCTTTTGATGGTGAATACTATGGATTGCCAATGAAAAATGTTACACCGCTTATTATGATAAATAAAGCACATCTTGACGAAGCTGGCTTAGATATTCCGACTGAATGGACCTGGGATGAATATACGGAATACGCTAAAAAGCTAACTACAGACGAACACTATGGTTCTTATTTACACACATGGCATAATTTCCATTCTGTATTAAAATTAGCAGGTAAGGCAGAAGATAATCTGATTCTAAATGAGGATGGGACATCTAATGCAGATGACCCTACGGTACGCGCTTCACTGGAACTACGAAATCAATTAGAAAATGTTGATAAATCATCTGTTCCATTTACTGAAATTTTATCGCAAAAAATGGATTATCGTCAGCAATTCTTTAGTCAATCCGCATCTATGGTTCCTACTGCTAGCTATATGATTTCAGAATGGGGTCAATTTACACCAGAATTTGAAATCGCTTGGGCACCATATCCGAAAAATAATGAAAATGATGAAGGACTTGTACAAATAAGTGGGGATTTGATTTCAATCGCAAAGAGCTCAAAACAAAAGGAAGAGGCTTATGATTTCATGCGTTGGTTGACTACAGAAGGTATTGTAGAACAAGGAATCTGGACACCGGCATGGAAGGAAGCTGATATGAACAAAGTATTAGATACAGTGGTTAATGGAACTCCAAAACCTGAGGCAGTTCATATGGACTCATTGAAGCATACACTTACCTCAGCTAAGGCTAGTAAAGTAATTGCACCACCTTCATATATTAATGAAGCATACACAGAATTTGGTGCTGAGGTAGAATTATATCTTCTTGGCGAGCAAAACCTTGATAAAACGATGAAAAATATCGAAGAAAAGGTCCAAGCGGTAGTAGATGCCAATAAGTAATAAGAATAATTAGAATATTTATGTTAAAATAGAGAGAAAACACATGTTTTCTCTCTATTTTTATTTCCTTATTTTTTCGAAGTGGTGATCATCATGAATTTTTTATGGGGGAAAATTACTCAAATGTCGCTAAGGATGAGATTAATCATTTCAGTCATTCTTTGTATTTTATTACCCTGGGTTAGTACATATATCGTCTCAAACTATTTCACAAAAGATGTATTAGAACAACGTGCAGCAAAGCAGTCAGATGATGATTTAAGGATGATTGAATTAGGAATAAAGAATATGTTCGATGATATTATGTATACCTCAAATTACATTCAATTTGATACAAACATGAATCAGTTACTAAAATCGCATAAGTTAATCGAAGCAGATTCACCCAACGTAAAACAAGAATTGGCGCTTAATTATAATAAAATATCGAATGAATTGTCTGGAATTACTGATTTATTAATGCCTCTGTATATTACCATCTTGTTTAATGATGACTTATATTATACCAATTATTCTCAAATAGAATTCCATCCGTTACACTTCAAACAAAAACCATGGTTTGAAAAATTAGATCACTTAAGTTTTTATGAATCCTATTGGCTTGGTGCACACCCCACCTACATTAAATCTGATAGAGAAACTTACCCATATCTCATTACCATTGGCAGAAGGATTCAAAGCGCTAATTCCTTAAATTCCTATTTAATTATTAGTCTAAAAGAAAATGAGATTAAGAAGCTTTTTAGTCAATTTCAAAGCGAAAAGAGAACAAAATTTTATTTGACCAATAAGACAGGGGAAATTTATTCAAGTTTGAAAACTGATGAGGTAGGAACGATTTTACCTTATGACGTAACAAAATCTGAATATCAAATTGTATACTTTGAAAAAGAAAAGCATTTATTGGTTTCCTATCCAGTGTCCTATTCGAATTGGAGATTGGTCAGCCTTGTGCCATATAACGACACAATTGGATCTATTAATAGGGTAACGAGAACGACTATTTTAATTCAAGGTGGTTTTTTAGTTTTATTTTTAATAGGACTGATCATGCTTGTGAGAGAATTTACGAAACCAATTTCGAGATTGCACCATGTTACAACAGCAATAAAACATGGTGACTTAACGGCTAGGATACATCTATCTGGAAGTAATGATGTCGCACAATTAGGCCACTCCTTTAATCATATGCTGGATACTATAGAGGAAATGATTGAAGAGATTAAAATTAAGGAAGAAGCAAAACGAAATGCAGAATTAGAAATGCTACAGGCACAAATTAATCCGCATTTTTTATTTAACGTATTAAATGCTATTCGCTTGAAAATTAAAATGGACGGTAATACTGGCAGTGCTTCACTTATCTATTCTTTGTCAGCACTCCTCCGAATGACAATCAATCGTAATAATGCATTTATTTCCTTAGAAGAAGAGTTAACGATTGTAAAGCATTACGTGGGTTTAATGAATTTTCGTCACCAACATGATGTAGAATTGGAGATTGATGTGAACGAAGCCGCATCTCGTTTCGAGGTACCTAGATTTTTCATGCAGCCAATAATTGAGAACGCTATCATTCATGGGATTAATAATAGAAAGCAAACCATTAAAATAACCGCATATGAAAAAATTAACACCTTCCTGAAATTGGGTATTATTGACAATGGTAAAGGTATGGACCAGCTCACATTAGAAAGATTGCAAGAGAAGGTTTTTCAGACAAATAGTAATGACTATGTAAAAAGTAACAAATCGTTTAACGGAATAGGAGTGCAAAATGTCTACCAAAGGATGAAATTAATTTATGGAGAAGCATTTCAAATGACGATAAACAGTATTGAAGGGGAAGGAACGACTATAACATTTCATATTCCAGTAGATAAGGGGGAGTAGGATGTATGATGTAGTTTTGGTAGATGATGATGTGATTGTTATTGAGTTTTTGAAGAAAGTGATTCCATGGCACGACTATGGATTCCAAGTAGTCGCAAACTTTCAAGATAGTGGTGATGCTTTAGTATTTATGCTAGAAAATCCTTATGATGTACTAATCACTGATATTGGAATGCCAAAACTAAATGGAATTGAATTAATTGAGAAACTGAAAAGCTCTAAAATCAATTCCTATAATGTTATCCTTTCCTGCCATGATGAGTTTACCTTTGCACAACAAGCTATTAAATTAGAAGCTTATGATTATATTTTAAAAGAATCGATGGAAGAAACAAGCATTATTGCTTTGCTTGAAAGATTGAAGATTAGGATAGACCAAGAACGATTTACAAGTAATCAGCACTTAAAAGTCACCAAATTTTTAGAAATGACGACAAGAAATGAAGATGTTATAAAGGCACAAAAGTATGTACTAGCCCATCTTGGCGAAAAGATTTCTTTGACAGAAGTAGCGGACCATTTACATTTAAATTCTAGTTACTTCAGCAGGATGTACAAGAAAGAAACAGGAGAAGGTTTTATTGAATATGTAACGAAAGTTAAAATGGAAAAAGCATTAGAATTACTAGAACAATCGATTCAGTCAGTAGAACAGATAGCATATGAGTTAGGATTCGAGAGTAAAAGTTATTTCTTAAAAACGTTTAAAAAGTATTATGGGTTATCCCCAAAATCGTTTAAATATAAAGATAAATTATCTTTATGAATGTTCACCTAAATATTTTTTAATTACATGAAGAACTTGATAGAGAAACTAGAAATAGTTTACAAAGGAGGAATACTCTACTATAATGGCTTTTATAACAAAAAAATGAATACTAGACAAATAGGTTTCTTAAATGATTAAAGCAAGTTTCATTTAAGACTAAGAGGGAAGTTGGTGAAAGTCCAACACGGTCCCGCCACTGTAAGCGAGAAGGAAGGTTATATTTATCCACTGTGTTTTTAACATGGGAAGGGATAACCAACCAGTGATTCGCAAGTCAGGAGACCTGCCTATTATGTTTTTTAAGCTTCCTCGAGGAAAGGAATGTTTAAAGTGCAGGTAATCGATTACGTAAATATTTATTATTTATTATGAAGATTGCAAGTTATTATGCTGTCTACAAGACTAAGTATAATAAATCTGCCTTTATACACGCTTTCCATAGGAAAAGCGTTTTTTTGTTGTCAAAAAAAGAAGGAGGAGAAAGTGATGAAAGATTTTATGAAAAAGTGGGGTCTATTCGGTGTTGTTCTTCTGTTAAGCATGGGTATTATTGCAGGTTGTGGTACACAGGGAGATAGCTCTCAAGATAAAGCCGTTGCTACTCAAAACGACAAGACTAAGGACAGTGGTGATCAATTTCCACTAACAATCACAGACGATGCGAATCAAGAGGTAACGATTGAGGAGGAACCTGAAACCATCGTTTCCATTCAGGCTAGTAATACAGAAATAGCCTTTGCACTTGGATTAGGAGAAAAAATCATTGGTGTATCGGATTACGATAACTATCCAAAGGAAGCACTTGAAATAGAGAAGGTGGGTGCACAGGATATCAATGCAGAACTAGTTCTTTCTCTTCTTCCAGATATTGCTCTTGTAACGGATTATCATTTCAAAACACACCCTGATGTTTTACAAAAGTTTGAAGAGGCTGGAATTGATGTCATTGTGGTTGGAGGAGCCACATCCTTTGAGGATACATATAGCAATATTGAAATGATTGGTGCGGCTACCGGAAGCAAGACGGAGGCAGAGGAAATCATTACAGATATGAAAGAGCGTCTTCAAGCGATTAAAGACAAAGCTGCAGCAGCGAAGGTGGATAAAAAGAAAGTTTGGGTGGAAGTTTCACCGGCTCCTGATATTTTTACGACAGGCCAAAACACTTTTATGCATGAGATGCTGGAGTCCATTCAAGCCACGAACGCTGCAGAAGGTCAAGATGGCTGGGTAAAGATGACTGAGGAAGAAATAGTAAAATTAAACCCAGATGTGATTATCACAACGTATGGCTACTATGTAGAAAATCCAACAGCTGGGGTGCTAAAACGCGAAGGATGGGCAGAAGTCCCAGCTATAAAAAGTGGAAACGTATTTGATGTGGATAGCGATACGGTTACTAGACCTGGTCCTCGTTTAATTGAAGGAGTCGAGACACTTGCGGAACTTATCTATCCTGAAGTTTTTAAACAATAGAATAGGTTGGTTGTATGTGATAAGCGGAGGGCTTTTACTTGGTATAAGCCTTCTGGGCTTATTTTATAGTAGTGTAACCGTTACTGTTCCTACAATTTTACACATCATACTGGATAAAACGTTAAATATGGGCTGGCTTACCGATGTAGCAAAAAATGAAGAAATGATTATATGGAATATCCGTCTGCCAAGAGTTCTATTAGCATTTTGCATTGGAGCATCACTAGCATTAGCAGGTGCTGCTTTTCAAGGACTATTACGAAATCCATTAGCAGACCCATATACCATAGGAGTATCCTCTGGTGCCTCTCTTGGCGCCGTTTTGGTATTGTTTTTCCAAGTAAGTATTGTAGGGTTGGGAAGTTTTACGCTTCCAGTTGTTGCCATTTTATTTGGTTTAATTTCTTTATTGATTGTTTTCGGACTCGTTCGATTAAGCAGCAAAAGTTTAGCGATTGAAACCATTATTCTGGCTGGGATTATTATAAGTGCCTTTATTGGTGCGCTTGTTTCTCTCATTATTTCATTAAGTGATAGAGAATCTATGACACAAATTATTTATTGGCTCTATGGAAGTGTTGGAATGAGAGGATGGAGTCATATTCAACTAATCCTTCCGTTTATGTTTATCGGTTCATTTATATTAATCTATCACTATCGTGAATTAAATGCTTTGGCACTGGGAGAGGATGCAGCAGATCATATTGGAGTTGATGTTAAAAAGGGAAAGACATTCGTTCTAATTGGTGCATCGTTATTAACGGGGGCTGCAGTAGCTGTTTCAGGGTCGATTGGATTTGTTGGACTTGTGATTCCTCACCTAGTCCGCCTTGTTACGGGTCCGAATCATCGCCATGTCCTTCCACTATCATTGTTTATTGGAGGAGCTTTTCTGATTTTAGCTGATTTAATGGCAAGAACGATCATTGCGCCCAAAGAACTGCCAATTGGTGTTATCACGGCCTTAATTGGTGCGCCAGTATTTGCCCTATTATTGATTAGAGAACGATTTGGGAAGGGGGGCAATAAATGATACGTGTTCAAAACTTAGTTGGCGGCTATGCCCATTCCCCCATTATTAAGGGGCTGGATTTAGAAGTGAAAAAAGGAGAGTTTTTTGCCCTTCTAGGACCAAATGGAAGTGGAAAGACAACCCTTTTTAAGCTCATTACAGGGCAGTTACCAATAAAGAGCGGGAAAGTTTCAATCTGTGGAAAAGAAATTTCAACTCTATCAAAACTAGATAAAGCAAAAAAAATGGCTGTTTTAACACAGGAAGTTCAAGTATCTTTCGATTATACTGTTGAAGAAATCATTAGCCTTGGGCGTTATCCTCATCAAAAGGGGATCTTAAAGCAACTATCGAAGAAGGACCGGAAAGTCATTGAAGAGGTTATGGAAATAACCCAAATAAGTGAGTTTCGGAAAACACAATTTCGACTGATTAGTGGTGGTGAAAAGCAAAGAGTCTTATTGGCCAAAGCCTTAGCACAGGAGCCTGAAATCTTACTTTTGGATGAGCCTACCAATCATCTGGATATTAAACATACATTTCAAATGCTAAATCTGCTGAAAGAACGACAACAAACTACAGGGCTAACCATTTTTGCGATTCTTCATGATTTGAATGTTGCTTCACTTTATGCAGATACAGTAGCCTTACTACATAATGGGAAATTTTTAGAAGTAGGAGATGTAGATATATTAAGGAAAGAAGATCAATTAAAGAAGGTTTACGAGGTGAAAGTGAAATCCCAATCACATCCAACTGTTCCTAAACCACAGCTCCTGATGACACCAAACCATTTTTCATCAAGTCGATTATTTAACTTTGAGGATTCCTATAAAATAAAACAAAGTGACGACTATCTTCATGTTCAATTTGATCAGCCACTGCGCACCATATCCAATACCGCCGTCGGTGCTGGTATCCAATGGGTAAAATATTTTTGTCAGTTTCAAGGTCCACATTCAGATATACTGCAGTTGATGGAAAAATACTCGATGCCACATGAACAATCAGCCGGAATCATGACAGCCGTAAAACTCGAGGATATGGCCATGGTTACGAAAGAAATAGAAGGTATTCACATGATGATAATCGTGACAGAAGGGACAGGAAAAACCATCAACATCATGTTATTTATAGATGCCCATTTTACGGATGGTGCCCTTGTTGATGGATATATGTCTGCTGTTGAAGCAAAAGTGAAAGCCATACATGATCTTCGTTTTTCCCAAATGAGTGGGAATGTTGCATCATCAGACACCATGCTGCTTGCCTTTACACAGCAAGGGGAAAAAATAGCCAGCGCCGGTTCAGGAACAGTTGTCGGCAAAGCAATCGGACAAATGGTTTATGGTTCCATAAAGGAAAGTTTCTGCAAATATCTAGAGAAGGTCCACTAAAATCTTAGATCCATTAAAAAGGGGAATGGCAGATGACAAAACGACGAATGGTAATTGCCGGTACTGGAAGCGGTGTGGGGAAAACAACATTAACTATTGGGTTAATGGCAGCTTTAATGAAAAAAGGTTTAACCGTCCAGGGTTTTAAATGTGGACCTGATTATATTGATCCTTCCTATCATACCGCTGTAACGAAACGCGAGTCACGAAATTTAGACAGCTGGATGCTCACAAAAGATCTTGTGCTGGATATTTTCACTCATGGCAGTAAGGGTTCAGATATTTCAATCATCGAAGGGGTTATGGGCTTTTTTGATGGGAAAAGTCCAGTAACCAATGAGGGAAGTACGGCTGAAATAAGTCTGATTACGAAAAGTCCAGTTCTTCTTGTTGTTAATTGTGAAAGTATGGCGAGAAGTGCTGCTGCGATTGTGAAAGGTTTTCAATTGTTTGCTGAAGGTCCTAATATTGCAGCCGTCATTGCAAATAAAGTGGGAAGTGAAGGTCACTTTCAGCTTGTCAAAAAAGCGATTGAGCAGGAATGTCACGTTCCTGTTATCGGTTATTTGAAACGAGAACTTGATATTGAAATTCCTGAGAGACATCTTGGACTCATTCCTTCTATGGAAAGAGGGGAACTGGATTCGTTTTTTGATAAATTAGGTACGCTAATCAGCGAAACTGTCGATATAGATAGATTTTTTGAATTAGCCGTTGCTGAACCGTTAGAAGAAAGCCGCGGGTCTTCCATTTTTGAAAAGCAGAGGGAATATCTAGTGAAAGTTGCGGTAGCAAAAGATAGCGCCTTTAATTTCTATTACCCTGAGAATTTAGAAATCATGGAAGCAAAAGGGATTGAAATTGTATATTTCTCGCCGCTTGCGGATGAGGAGGTACCTGATGATGTTGATGGACTTTATATAGGCGGCGGATTCCCTGAAGAGTTTGCACAAGACCTAGCTTGTAATCTAAATGCAAAGCGATCAGTAAAGCATGCGATTGAAAGTGGATTGCCTACACTTGCCGAATGTGGAGGTTTCATGTATTTAACTGAGTTCATAGAAACAACGGATAAGAAAAAAGTTGAAATGGCGGGTGTTATTCCAGGCAGTGTACATATGCAAACTAAATTAGCGGCATTAGGTTATCGAGAGATTAGTGGACAAAATAATAATTTTATACTTAACGATAGGAGTGCCAGGGGACATGAATTTCATTACTCGACCTTCCAAGCACTTGAAGAGGATGTACCTTATGCGTATGAAACGATAGGCATGAGAGGTGTAAGTAAAGAAGGGTATTTACTACATAATTTAGCAGCGGGGTACACTCATTTTCATTTTGCCTCTTGTCCAGAAATGGTAGAGAATTGGATAAGAAAATGTCTGGAGAATAGGGGGAAAGACAAATGAATAAATCAATCAATCGAAATGGGTTAACACTTGTTTATACAGGAAATGGAAAAGGAAAAACGACATCCTCTTTAGGGTTAGCCCTTCGAGGAATTGGTCGTGGATTTAGAGTGAAAATCTATCAGTTTATCAAATCACCTGAACGCACCTATGGTGAACAAATTGCACTGAAGAAGTTAGGAGTAGAGATGGTTCAACTGGGAATTGGGTTCACTTGGACAAAAACACCCGAGGAACATAGAGAAGCCTTAAAGCAAGGATGGCCGAAAGCAAAGGAAGCGGTAATGAGCGGTGAGTACGATTTGGTCATTTTAGACGAACTCAATAATGCATTAGCCATAAATAAGTTTCCAATTGATGATGTTTTGCCTCTACATGAAGTGATAGATGTAGTAAAAAATAAACCTTCACATGTTCATTTGGTGATTACCGGAAGAGATGCCAAGCAAGAAATTAAAGACATAGCTGATCTCGTTTCAGTTATTGATTCAGAAAAACATTATTACGATGAAGGCATCCCTGCTGTGAAGGGAATAGAATTTTAAATTCTTGAAGGGGGTTGTAACGGCTTAAATAAATCTATAAGAAACTACAAAATAGTATTAAAATCTGACAAAAGAAAAGGGACTAATTTTTGACTTTCTTCCAATAAAATCCTATAATTAATATAGAACATTTGTTCTTGTTAGGAGGGGTGGAATGAAGGTAACGAAAATTTGCCAAATAGCCGATGGTAGTGCCGCCGAGTTTGAAGAACTAAATCGATTAATGACAGTTTTTTGTTCTGCTTTGCGGTATTCCTTTAATCGCTTGGTAGAGGGTGAACAGTCAAACAATTTAATTAAATCGATAAGTGCTCTCTTTCATTTGAACAAAAGATATGCTGAAGATGCTGTCATGCAAGCCCAAACCACGATCTCAAGTCAAAAAAAACTATTACCCTTAAGAATCCAGGAAGTACAAGGGAAAATTAATAAGACCTCCATGAAATTAGAATATTATCAGACAGGTAGGAAAAGGCCGAAAAAAGTTCCTCTTGAGACCTGTTTAAAAGGGTTGAGTGCCCGCTTAGAAAAACTTCAAGTAAAGGAATCCATTTTATTAAAACACCAGGAAGACCAGACAATTCCAACCGTCATCTTTGGTGGAAAACAGAATTTTTATGAGCGTTTAAAAGGGAAAATATCAAGAAATGAATGGAAAGGTCTACGTTCTAATACCCTTTATTCTCGCGGTGATAAGTCAAAAATGGGTAATTTGAACATCCGAATCGTATTCGACGAGGTGGAACAGCAGTTTTTTATAGAAGTGGCCAATCCACTACTCGTTGAGGGTAGAAAAAGGAGTCCTAGATTACGATTCAAACTACATGTACCGGATAAATATTTCGATGATGTTGTTGGGGTAGTATTACCCAATGAAGTTGGTGTTACCTCAAAGAACAAACCTATGGAAGTATATATCCCCTATTCCATTGAGTTAAAACGGAAAAATAGTAAGATCTTTGTCCACATCACTTATGAAGAGGTTGTCCATGGTTCTATGCTGAATTGGACTGAAACGATTCAGTCTGATTTACTTGCGGGAATTGATGTGAACATTGATCGCATAGCGGTTTCTATTTTAACCAAACAAGGAAATTTAGTAGAATCTAAAACCCTTTATTGTCATGAAATGGAATATGTAAAAAGCAACCGCAGGTCCAATATTTCAGGAGAAATCGCAAAAGAAATCGTTCAGTATCTTTTGACTTGGAACGTGGGAGCTATCGTCATAGAAGATATCAAACTAAAACAAGATCATGATACGAATAAACGATTCAACCGTCTTGTCCATTCGTTTGCAAAAACAAAATTACAAAAGGCGATTATCACTAGGGGAATTAGATTTGGTTTTAAAATAAAAAAAGTAAATCCCGCTTATACAACCGTTATCGGACGGTTTAAATATAGTAAAAAGTACGGCTTATCCGTTCATGAAGCAGCTGCTTTTGTGATTGGGAGAAGAGGGATTGGTCGTGATGAAAAAATACCACAAGAAATCCTAAACCAGTTACGCACGCTAGTAAAGCCAAAGTTGATTTCTATTCTAGGGTCAATGGAAGAATCCGAGAAAAAGTCAAAAAACGGTAAGAAAAGGCGGAAGTATATGGGGATGTTGTTAAAAAATATAGAAATTTTCAAAGAAAACCATAGTTGGAAACTATGGAATGTGATTCATAAAACATTAATGAGTAAGAACCAGGAATTACAACTGAAGGAGGTGTAATCCTGGTACTAAAATCCATTCTTTGTGGTAGGCTGACCAATGGAAGGAATGGTCTGCTGCAAATCACCGGCTCTAACAGAGCAACGCGGGCTGTCTTGAACAATAGGTTCATGACAAGGGTGCAAATCCCTTCCTGATGGAATGACGTGGGAACCGTCACGGTATGTCTCCTTTTCTTGGTTCGGAGGCGAAATGTAGAATTTGATAGATTTTAGTAACCAGGTTTATTTATGAGATTAATATCTATATGTCCAAGTAATACAGAATTAGTAGCATACTTAGGATTAACATCTTCGTTAGTAGGAGTGGATAACTACTCGGATTGGCCGGAGTGTATTCAATCATTGCCAAGATTAGGTTCGGACTTGAATATTGATATGGACAAAGTGGAAGCATTACAGCCTGACTTAGTATTAGCCTCTCTTTCGGTACCTGGAATGGAACGCAATATTGAAGAGTTGAAAAAACGAAAGATCCCGTTTGTCATTGTCCCTAATCCTAAGACGTTGACGGAGGTAGGAGAAAGTATATTATTTGTTGGAGAAGTAACGAATACCTCTGACAAGGCAAATCAATTATTTAAAAAATACAATACGATACTCGAAAAATATCAATCTTTATCTAATTTAGTGCAAAAGCCTGCAACCCTTTATTGGGAATGGTGGGCAAAACCTATTTTTACTCCTGGAGCAACCAACTGGTTAACTGAAATTAGTAAACTTGCAGGGGGAAGAAATATATTTGAAGATATGGCACAGTCAAGTGTAAAAACGGAGTGGGAAGAGATCTTACAAAGAAATCCCGATGTTATATGCCTTATTTGGGTGGGGGTACAAAAAGAAAAAGTTAATCCAAAGGTTATCCTAAAACGTCCTGGGGTGGAACAGATGTCGGCTATTAAAAACAATCAATTGTATATATTGGATGAGCCATTATTTTGCAGACCATCCCCTAGATTGTTACTTGGTTTATTTAAAATAGCGAGTATCCTTCACCCTGCTATTTACCCGCCATTTAACGAAAATAACGATCCTTTATTAGATGAGGAAGTTTAATTTCTTTTATGATAGTTATCGAAAGACTCTGAATATATCCCTGTTAGAGCGATTTAAATATTTGCTAGTCATAAAAAAAGCACTCATTATGTTGTTAAATCAACATTTATGAGTGCTTTCTATTAAAAAGGGAGAAAATCATCCATTTTTAACAAATATCTTGAATAGCTGTTTTATTGTTAATGCGTAACATGCTTTTTATCTTTTCGAAAATAGCTTCTGGAGAAGTATTGAGTGAGATGGCTAATTCTTTAAACAAGATATTTTGTATGGTACTTAAAATTCTACTATCTTGTTCGTAAAACTTCCTACTAGCCATTTCAATTTCATGCTTTTTCCGCAGCAAGGTATTGGCAACTTTAGCAATATCCATTCGATTTCCAGTATACACAATATCTTTAAAAACTTGGCCACGCAATTGCGGTTTTTCAATCCAATTAATTCCAGCAGAATTAAAAGATTCTAAAATGTTTTCTGCTTCCTCTTTATTCATTAATTTCAATATTACGGTTTTATCATTATCTACAGGGGTACTAATCGTTAATTTCTGACTATTTTCAATGGGATGTATTACGTAGTAAGCTTTAGTAATCCCGGTATATGTCTTTTCAGAGATTTCATCTACTCTGCATATACCATGTCCTGAATAGACGATCAAATCACCAATCTTAAACACAGTGCTACCTCCTTAAAAACAAATAGTCAACCAGGTTGACTAAAATCATTTTACACTATTTCTGATTTAATTGTCAATCTAATTGACGATATTTATCTATGTAATACATAAGAGTGAAGTAAAATATATTAATTTTGCAATTAATAGAATGAACAGGATTATTGAATTATTTGGAGAATACATTTACAAGACTTAAGTTTTCGAAACATAGATCACCTTTAAAAAATTGGTGATAAGGCGTAATCCCTTAGACATCTATAAATTATGTTATACATATTAATTATTTTTTTAAAAGAGAGGTAGTTTCAGATGATGAACGGAAAAACCCTGTTTATTGCTGGGCATGCAAAGTTACCCCAAGGGATAGCAGCTAAAAGTGTATTTGAAACATTGACGATTACAGCAGAAATTGATAGAAAATATGGGGTCATACTCGAGGCATCCTGTACATTGGCAACGGAACATGCCCGTGAATTTGTTGGTCAGGTGTTAAGGGGGATCAGTTTAAACGATGGGATTGATGAAGCAATCGCAGCACTTCAAACCTATTATCGAGGTAAAGCTACGAATGCATTGGTGGCTGCATTAAAAGATCTAGATCTCCATTATCAACAAATAAAATCTACTGAAAAAAGTAAGTAATTGGTTTTCATAGAGTTAGAAGAAAAAAAAATATATTTCTTTACAATTATTATTGAAAAATTCTAACTATTGTTATATTATTTTATATAACAACTGGGTGACAGCAATACCCTTGCTGCACGACCGGATTGACAGTAAAGAAAAATGATTAAAATAAAATTGACTATATTCACTTGATCTTCCTTTGTCGGAAGACGAGCTAAGAGTAGGAGTCAGTAGAGCAATCAATGAGGAACTTCATTGTTTGTTTTGCTGGCTCCTTTTTGTATTTCAAATAGTCGGAAAGTGGTGATTAGCGTGAAGGGGGCACTTGATGGAATCCGCATTTTGGATGCTTCGCGGGTATTGGCGGGACCATTTTGCTCAATGATTCTAGGGGATCTGGGAGCAGAAGTAATAAAGATTGAACACTTTGAATCGGGCGATGAAACGAGAGGCTGGGGGCCACCTTTTGTAAATGGAGAAAGTGCTTACTATTTATGTGCAAATCGGAATAAACAGAGTATGACACTTAATCTTAAATCAGAAGAAGGAAAAGAGATTTTTTCCAAACTGGCAGCAACAAGTGATATCGTTGTTCAAAATTTTAAGTCTGGGACACTTGAAAAAATGGGTCTAGGCTATCCGCAGCTAAAAGCAAATAACCCTGGGTTGATTTTCGCTTCCATTACAGGTTTTGGGTCAACTGGCCCATATAAGGATTTACCTGGCTATGATTTTATCATTCAAGCAATGAGTGGTCTGATGAGTATCACTGGCGAGCCTGATGGGAATCCAGTAAAAGTGGGAGTGGCGATTGCGGATGTGTTAACAGGATTATATACCTGCATAGGAATATTAGGTGCCTTGCAGCATAGAAATACGACCGGGCAAGGACAGGAGATTGATATTTCCTTGATGGATTGTCAGGTTTCTTCATTAATTAACGTCGCGAGCAATTATTTATGCAGCGGAGTGGTTCCAAAACGAATGGGGAATCGGCACCCAAATATTACCCCGTATCAGGTGTTTAAGGTAAAGGACGGTGATCTTGTCATTGCCGTAGGAAACGATCAGCAGTTTAAGAGATTTGCTGCTGCTCTGGGTAGACCTGAATTAGCGGAAATGGAAGAATTTATTCATAATGAACAGCGTTTACAGAATACGGATATACTGATTGCCATTTGTGAAGAACTGCTTTCAAAAAAGACGAAAAAAGAATGGAAAGAAGTATTAGATGCAGCTGGGATACCGAATGGTCCAATCAATACAGTTGCTGAAATGTTTGAAGATCCACAGATAAAAGCTAGAGAGATGATTGTGGGGATGGAACATCCATTAATTGATAATCTTCAATTAACAGGTTCGCCGTTAAAGTTATCCGCAACGCCGGTAACCATGAGGCGTCATCCACCGTTGTTTGGCGAGCACACTGAAGCGCTGTTAGAGAGCATTGGATACAATTCCGATGAAATATCAAACTTAAAACAAAATAAAATTATATAGGGAGGAAAAATAATATGATGAATTTTGAATTAACAGATGAGCAGCAAAGTGTAAAGGATATGGTTAGAAAGTTTGTTGATAAGGAAATCATTCCAAACATTCAGGAGTGGGACCGTCAAGGTCATTTTGAACCAGCAATTTTGAAAAAATTGGCGGATTTGCAAGTTATGGGAGTCTGTATCCCTGAAGAGTATGGCGGGGCTGGCATGGATTATAATACACTGGCCATTGTATGTGAAGAATTAGAACGGGGAGATACTGCCTATCGTACAGCCGTTTCTGTTCATACAGGGCTAAATAGCATGACCATTTTGCAATGGGGAAATGAGGAACAAAAACAAAAGTATTTAGTTCCTCAAGCAGAGGGTCGTAAAATTGGTGCCTTCGGATTAACAGAACCCAATGCGGGATCTGACGTTGCTGCGATGAATACAACTGCTGCTAGACATGAAGATTACTATCTTCTGAATGGATCTAAAACATGGATTTCTCTTTGTGATGTTGCCGACCATTTCTTGATTTTTGCCAAGACAGATCATGATATTGGGCATAAAGGAATCACTGCATTTATAGTAGAACGCAGTTTTGCAGGAGTAGAAACGAAGGCTATCAAAGGAAAGTTGGGGATTCGCGCAGGAAATACTGGAGAAGTATTTTTAACGGATGTCAAAGTTCCTGTTGAGAACAGATTGGGTGAAGAAGGGGAAGGGTTTAAAATTGCCATGGCTGCCCTAGATAACGGCCGATTTACTGTTGCTGCAGGAGCAGTAGGCTTAATAGAAGCTAGCCTTGAAGCAAGTCTTAAGTATTGCCACGAACGGAAAACATTTGGCAAAGAGATTGGAAAACACCAGCTTGTTCAGCAAATGATTGCAAAGATGAGCGCCAACCTTGAAATTTCTAGACTGCTAGTTTTTAAAGCAGGCTGGTTAAAGAATCAGGGAAAACGAAATACGAAGGAGACGTCTCTTGCTAAATGGATTTCATGTAATGCTGCATTTGATGCTGCAAATGATGCTGTTCAAATCCATGGGGCTTATGGTTATTCCGATGAATATCCAGTAGAGCGCTTTTTGCGGAACTCGAAAGCTCCAGTAATCTATGAAGGTACGAGGGAAATCCATACGATTATGCAGGGTGAGTATGCTTTAGGATATAGGGAAGACAAGAATCTTCGTAAACAATTGCCTGCATGGCCATTTGAGCAGGTTTCCGTCACAAAATAATTGCGAGAATAATATAAAATAAGGAAAAATCGGTCATTTGATCGGTTTTTTTGTTTATTCTCTTACCTCCCTGCCTGCAACAAAACCAATTACCAATTTACTGAGTAGTGGGAATTTGTTAGAATGAAAAAGAAAAAAATGATGCAAAGTAATCATGGAATATTTTGATAATTCACAAAGAGGAGAAGAATGATCATAGTCCAATTTCCTGAGCTTTGTCCTCCTATTTATACTTTACATCTAGAAAATCATTTTAATAAGTAACATGGCTAGTAATCAAATTAGTAATTGAATCTAGTAGATAGGAGCTTATATGAGTTTAAAGATATATGATATTTTAAAATTAGATATTTTGAAGGACGCGAAGATCATAGCTGGAGAAAATTTAGTTATGGACAGAGTGGTTCAGTGGGTTTCAGCAATGGAAATGCCGGTTGAGAGCTTTGTCCGTAAGAATGAATTGGTTTTAACTACTGCTATTGGTTGTGGCCAAAACCTTAAGGAATTCGAGAAATTTGTTCAGGATGTTATGGATTCAGAGGCAACTGCTCTAGCAGTGGCACTAGGAAGTCATGTTTTTGAGATTCCGCATGAGATCATGGAACTGGCGAATAAGAATCAATTTATTCTTATTGAAATTCCATGGGAAGTTCGTTTTTCGGAAATCATTGAAGCGGTAATGCTGCAATTAAATGATATCAATCATAAAGAGAGTCGCAGGTCAGAAAAAGTGCAGCAGGAGCTTCTAAATTTAATTCTTAAAGAAACAGAGCTTACCTGTATTGCAAACTATTTATTTCAGAATGTTGGTTACCCCGTTATTATTACGGATCAAATGGGGGCTATTCAGGCTCAAAGTGAAGAGATCCCTAATTTTCTAGATAACTGGCGGGAATATGCAGTAAAAGGAATAATCCCAGCTAGAAAACAAATATCATTATCTTCACATGACCCAATGATCCAAAAAATACAAACCATTAAAATCGAAGGTTATTGTATCATGCAGCTTCCTGTTATTCAGGTTTCAGGGAATACTCAAGACTATTTATTTGTTATCCTTCCTTCTGATATATCGTTGGATCAGTTTTTAACACAGTATACCGTCAATGTATTAGAACACTCAGTGACAACAATAGCACTTTGGTTTTCAAGGAAAAATGCGGTTGAAGAGGCAAAGTTACTGCTTCACGCTTCATTTATAAGAGAGCTGATAAATGGGGAATTTACTTCCTTGGAGCAGGCAGATTCAAGGGCCGAAATCGTGGGTTATAATCTTAAATTACCGTATATTTGCATTATTGGTGCACCTGAAAACTTGAAAACGCTTTTTCAAACAAGAAATATAGATGAAGGCGCTTATCAGCAATGGACGGAAAGCATGATTCATTATCTAAAGGAAGAAATCTACTATGCCGCAAAGTCACTAAATAAAGAAGTGATGATTACATATCAGGAACAGCAGTTGTTGGTTTTTCTTGAAATTTCATTAGAAAATAAAAAAGAAGGCGTAACCAACTTTTTAGATCTTGTTGACCGTCGTTTGCGAAGTTTACTGCCGAAAGTTGTCATTTCTTGGGGGATAGGAAATTATAATGAGGATATTTTAGGTTTTAAGGAAAGCTATCAAAATGCCAAAGTTGCCTTAAATATATGCAGGAATAAAAAAGGGATTGGAAATCGGGTAATGTATGAAAATACCCGAGTTGACCGTGTGCTTTTAAATCTTTTTCAAAACCCAGAGATGAAAGAAATTATTATGACTACAGTTGAGCCGCTATTAGAATATAATAATCAACGGAATCTTGATTTAATCGAGACAATCAGTACATATAATCATTATCAAGGAAATGTAAGTAAGACAGCAAAAGCATTGTTTCTGCATCGGCAATCCCTACTTTACCGTTTAAGAAAAATTGAAGAATTAACAGGGCTTTCACTAGTAGATCCCGATGATTTGTTCTTATTAGATTTAAGTATCAAAACTTGGAAAATGGGAAATTAACACAATACTTTACACTATGAACTAAATAGAATGAAACCAGCTAAAGGGATATCGTTTATCTTCTAAGCTGGTTTTTTTTGTAGATTGAGATAAATATCATCAAATTATAAAAAAAATGTATGAAAAGAAACGTTTCTTATCGTCAATTTTGACAATTGATATCTCAGATAGAAGAGCTTAGTATTTATAAACATATAGTAACTATCAAGGAGGGGAAAGTTCCATGACTTCTACTAAAGTGAAAAAGAATTTGAAAATAAACGATGTATGGGATGCAAGAAAACGAATTAGTCAGATTATCAATCGGACACCACTCATT
The DNA here is from genome assembly GCF_013396335.1 of Bacillus sp. EB106-08-02-XG196. Lineage (GTDB taxonomy): Bacteria > Bacillota > Bacilli > Bacillales > Cytobacillaceae > Neobacillus. The sequence continues at coordinate 149,871 of NZ_JABWSY010000016.1, read as the reverse complement.
CAATCAACTATCTTATCAGAAAAAGTCAATCGTAATGTCTATCTAAAACTAGAAAATGTTCATGAAGTGGGAGCATTTAAGGTAAGAGGGGCGGCTAATAAAATTCTGAGCTTAAGTCAAGAAGAAAGAAAACGAGGAGTGGCAACGTACTCAACAGGAAACCATGGCATGGCGGTTGCCTATGTTGCTAAAAAGCTTGGGATTGATGCCGTTGTCTGTATTTCTAATCGAGTGCCAAAAGCAAAAGTGGACTCATTAAAAAGGCTCGGGGCTCAAATTGAGATTGTTGGTGACAGCCAAGATGAAGCGGGTGTTCGCTGTTATGAGCTTGAAAATGAGAAAGGGTTAACCGTGATTGAGCCGTTTGATGATCCACATGTTATTGCTGGACAAGGTACGATTGGATTGGAATTATTGGAGGATCTTCCTTATATAAAAGATGTGATTGTTCCGCTTTCAGGGGGGGGACTGCTTTCAGGAATCGGTTTGGCATTGAAATCCAATAATCGTGATATAAGAGTAACTGGTGTTTCTATGGAACGTTCGGCAGTCATGTATGAAAGTTTAAAAGCTGGGAAACCAATTATTTTAGAGGAAAGTGAGACACTCGCTGATAGTTTACTAGGCGGAATAGGACTTGATAATCAATACACTTTTCAAATGGTCCAGCAATATATGGACAATGTAGTTCTTATTCCTGAAGAGGAAATTGCTTATAGTATGGCGTTTATGATGGACAAACATAGGATGATTATGGAAGGTGCAGCAGCGACAGGGATTGCTGCTGTTTTAGGCAGCAAAATCCCGCATCAAGAGGGTGATATAGCTGTAATTATTAGCGGTCAGAATGTCGATCTATCCATCCTGCTTACGTTAATTCAAACTTACACTGGTAAACTAAAATGAAAGACCGTCAAAAGAATCCGCCACTTAAGGATTTTTATGGCGGTTTTTTTATGCAAGAAACAGTTTATTTGAGCTGATAAATTTGACTAGAAATCTCGAAAATCTTTCATACAAAATGTCAGATGAAATAATGGAATCCATTTTCGTATAATACAAACAAATAGAAATATTCAAAAAAATCAAACACAAACCTTAGGAGAACGGAGTGCAGAGAAAATATGTCTTTCTTAATAGCGGAATATAAAGAGAGAATTCGCAAAACAAAAGAACGGATGATGCAAAAAGGAATCGACGTTTTGCTTATCACAGACCCTGCTAACCTTAATTATCTATCCGGTTATGATGGCTGGTCATTTTATGTACATCAGATGCTCGTTTTAATGATTGATGAAGAACAGCCAAAATGGATTGGGCGCGGGCAGGATGCCAATGGGGCAAAAGCAACCACATGGCTCTCCCATGAAAATATCATTTCTTACCCAGATGATTATGTTCAATCAGAGGTCAAGCATCCGATGGATTTTGTCGCTGATCGATTAAAAGAATTTGGCAAAGCACACGGCACTATTGGAGTAGAAATGGAAAACTATTATTTTACAGCCCAATGCTATGAGCAGCTAAAAAAAGGACTGCAAAATGCCAGCTTCCAAGATGCTAGTTTGCTAGTTAATTGGGTACGGTTGATAAAGTCAGATGCAGAAATTGGGTACATGAAACGTGCTGCTAAGATAGTAGAAAAGGCGATGCAGGCAGGAATTGATTTAATTGAAGCCGGAGTCAGGGAATGTGATGTAGCGGCAAAGATTTTTTACACTCAGATTACTGGAACTGAAGAATTTGGCGGAGATTACCCATCCATTGTTCCATTGCTGCCATCCGGAGAAAAAACTTCTACACCACATTTAACCTGGACAGATGACCGCTATAAAGATGGAGACGCCGTTATTTTAGAAGTGGCAGGCTGCTATAAAAGATATCATTCACCACTGGCAAGGACGGTACAGATAGGAAAACCAAAAGATGAAATGAAAACCCTTTCAGGTGTAGCTGTAGAAGGCATTAATGCCTGCTTGGATATGATTCGTCCAGGCATTGCTTGTGAAGAGATTGAAGAAACATGGAGAAAAACAATTGAAAAAAGTGGATTTGTAAAAGAATCTCGGTTGGGCTACTCAATGGGATGTAATTATCCGCCGGATTGGGGAGAGCACACTGTGAGCATAAGAAAAGGCGACAAAACAATCCTGCAGCCTAACATGACCTTCCACCTCATTCCGGGATTGTGGCTTGACGATTATGGCTTTGAGGTGAGCGAGTCCATTCGAATTACGGACACAGGTTGTGAAACCTTTGCTAGGCTCCCAAGGGACCTAACTTTAAAGGGATTTCAGTATTCAAATTAGACATAGATTGGTGGTGAAATAAACATTGCTTATTTTTACAGAACAAGATTTAAAGGAATATGTGCAACTGAATTCTGAGGCTGTGAAGCTAGTAGAAGATGCATTTACGAAGCTATCAAATAATGAGGCATCGATGCCGCCGATTATGAGAGTGGATATTGAGGATCGAGACGGTGAAGTAGATGTAAAAACAGCTTATATCAAGGGAAAAGATATGTTTGCCATCAAAATTTCTTCCGGTTTTTTTAATAATTATCAGCTTGGACTGACAACTGGAAATGGAATGATGGTCTTAATCAGCACTCAAACTGGAGTTCCGGAAGCAATACTCTTAGATAATGGATATCTAACGGATGTTCGTACTGCTGCTGCAGGTGCGGTTGCGGCTGCCTTTCTTTCGAAGAAATCGATTGAAACCGTTGGTGTTATTGGAGCGGGCAGCCAGGCAAAATATCAGCTTAGGGCACTAAATATTGTGAGAAGTTTTAATAAAGTCCTTGTATATGCCAGGTCATTGGAAAGGGCCCAAAAATTTGCTGAAGAAATGACAGCTGAATTAGGGGTAGAAGTGATTGCGGTCGGAAGTGCAGAAGAAGTGGTAAGAAACAGTGAAACAGTGATTTCGACCACCCCTGCAAAAGAGCCGATTATAAAAGCAGATTGGCTGCATCCAGGTCTTCATATTACTGCGATGGGATCGGATGCAGAGCATAAACAAGAATTAGAGCCGGAAGTATTGGCGAAAGCAGACATCCTTGTCTGTGATACAAAAGCCCAATGTGCTCGTTTAGGAGAACTCCACCATGCCCTTACAGCTGGTGTACTCACTGAGGAGTCACAGGTTGTTGAATTAGGTGACCTGACATCCTTAAAAGCTGCAGGACGGGTAAATGAAGAACAAATTACCGTTTGTGATTTAACAGGTACGGGTGTACAGGATACAGCCATTGCCCTGTTTGCATATCAAGAAATGACCAAGAGGAATAAAGGGATAAGAATTGAAAACAAAAAAATCTTACTAAAAAATTAAAGAGGAGTGGTTTTAATGAAAAACGCAAAAATGGGAACGAAAGCAGTATGGGCAGGAGAAAAGGATTATTTAGTACATGGAGCAACACAAGTACCAGTAGTGTTAAGTGTAGCTTACGGTTATGACGATATGGATGAATGGTATGATGTAGCAATTGGAAAAAAGAAAGGACATATCTATGGACGTAATACAAATCCAACAGTTCAGGCTTTTGAAGATAAAATCAAAATCCTTGAAGGAGCAGAAGCAGCAACAAGCTTTTCAACAGGGATGGCAGCAATCAGTAATACACTTTCTACCTTCTTAGTACCTGGTGACCGAATTGTTTCTATTAAAGATACATATGGCGGAACAAATAAAATCTTTACTGAGTTCTTGCCTCGTCAGGAAATTGAAGTAGCATTATGTGAAACTGGAAATCATGAACAAATTGAACGTGAAGTGGAAAAAGGCTGCAAAATTTTATACTTAGAAACACCAACAAACCCGACTGTTAAAATTACCGATATCGAACGTATGGCAAAAGCAGGTAAAGCTGCAGGTGCACTCGTCATCGTTGATAATACATTTGCTACTCCAATGAATCAAAATCCACTTTCATTAGGTGTTGATTTAGTTATCCATAGTGCAACAAAGTTTTTGGGTGGACACGCAGATGCATTAGGCGGCGTGGTTTGTGGTTCTGAAGAACTGGTTGAAAAGATTTATCACTTCCGTGAAATTAATGGAGCTACAATGGATCCAATGGCTGCTTACCTTATTTTACGCGGGATGAAAACTCTTTATTTACGAGTTCGTCAGCAATGTGAAAGTGCAATGACTCTAGCAAAATATTTGCAGACAAAAGAAATGGTAGAAGCTGTTTATTACCCTGGTCTTGAAACACATCCGCACCATGATATTGCGAAAAAACAAATGAAGGACTTTGGCGGCATGCTCAGCTTTGCGGTTAAGGGCGGTGTTGATACAGTACGTGATCTTCTTCCTAAACTGCAATATGCAAACCGTGCAGCTAACTTAGGTGCAGTCGAAACAACAGTTGGACCAGCTCGTACAACAAGTCATGTGGAATGTACACCAGAAGAACGTGCTGCAGTGGGAATTCCAGAAGGACTTATCCGAATCTCATGCGGAATTGAAGAAATCGAAGATATCATTGCTGATTTTGAACAAGCATTCAACCATGTTGAAAGTATGTTAAAAGTAAAATAATCTTCCATTCAAATACCAGGGGGAAATGAACAGATGGCAGATCATGCTAATCATCCTTTAGTCATTCAGGCAAATGGATTATCAGATCAACTTATTGAATGGAGACGTAAATTTCATCAGCATCCCGAACTCAGTTTTCAAGAGTTCGGGACCTCCCAATTCGTTGCTGAAGTCCTTAAAAAGATTAAGGGTTTTCATGTTGAAACAGGAATAGGAGTAGAAACAAGTGTAGTCGGTACATTAACTTCAGGAGAAGGACCTGTAATTGCAATTCGGGCTGATATGGATGCACTGCCGATCAAGGAAGAAAATACATTCGAATATAAATCAAAAAATGAAGGGGTTATGCATGCCTGCGGACACGATGCCCATACGACAATCTTACTTGGAGCAGCCCATCTTCTTGCTCAAAAGTTTGAAAGAGAAGAGCTGAAGGGAACAGTCAAATTTATTTTCCAGCCAGCAGAAGAGAGTACAGATGAAAAGGGACTTTCAGGTTCGCCATACATGGTACAAGCTGGTGCGTATGATGGTGTTGATGCTGCCATTGCCCTTCATATGTGCCCATGGCTTCCTGTAGGAGCAGCTCAAGTGAATGATGGGTACAGTATGGCAAATGTTGATGTGTTTACTGCTAAAATTTTCGGAATCGGCGGCCATGGTGCATATCCTGAACTTGGGACGGACCCGATTTGGATGCTTGGAGTTGTCATGCAGGCCTTACATGGGATTGTTGCCCGAAAATTACCGGCTTTAGAAGCGGGTGTGATTAGTATAGGTCAGATTCATGCCGGAACCGCAAGCAATATTATTCCAAATGAAGTAGTGATAAACGGCACGATTCGCAGCTATACTCCTGAAGCCCGTGATTTATTGAGTTCGGAGTTAATGAAGGCTCTGTCAATAGTCGAACCAATGGGAGGCAGCTATTCGCTCGATGTAGAAAGAGGAGAACCGGCTTTATATAATGATGCTCATATTAACAACTTATTTTTAAAGTCGATTGAAGAATTGTATCCGGATTTTGAGATTGTCAAACGTCCTTTTGGTATGGGCGGAGAAGATTTTGGATATGTGACTCAAAAAATACCAGGTGCTTTATTTTTCCTTGGAAGTGGAACGCAGGATGGAATTCAAAGGGATTTGCACACCCCTGTCTATGATCTAGATGAGAGCAGCTTGGCAAAAGGTGCTGCGATTCTTACACAGACAGCCTTGAATTTTTTGAAAGAAGAATCCCATTCTCCCATTAACATAAAAACGGAGGTTCAGATACATGTCTCATAAATTAGCTTTTATCGGATTCGGTGTAGTTGGTCAGGGGTTAGCAGAAATATTGCTGGAGAAAAAAGAAGAATTAAAGCTAAAAGAGGGATTTGAGGCAAAAGTTGTTGCAATTTCTGATTTTATCAAAGGTTCTATCTATAATCCAATCGGTCTTGATATAGAAATAGTTTTAAAGACATTAAAAGAAACAGGGAATTTAGAAAATTATCCACAAACACCTGGATTAATTAAAGGATGGGATAGTTTTAAAACCATTGTTGACACAAATGCTGATACGATAATTGAAGTGTCCTATACGGATGTAAAAACAGGGCAGCCTGCGATTGACCATTGTAAAGCAGCATTTGAAAGCGGAAAAAACGTGGTGATGACGAATAAAGGTCCCGTTGCCCTTGCCTATAAAGAGCTATCAGATATGGCTAAAAAGCACGGTGTTTCATGGGGCTTTGAAGGTACTGTCATGAGTGGTACTCCATCATTAAGAATGCCGATTGTTACATTAGCAGGGAATGAAATAAAGGAAATTCGCGGAATATTGAATGGAACAACCAATTACATTTTAACGAAAATGGAACAGGAAGGCGTCTCCTATGAAGCTGCATTAAAGGAAGCACAGGAGCTTGGGTATGCTGAGGCAGATCCTGCTAGTGATGTAGAGGGCTATGATGCAAGATATAAGATTGTTATTCTTGCAAATTATATTATGGGCATTCCATTAAAAGTAGAAGACGTTTCCTGCAAAGGGATTACAGATATTTCGCTAACAGACATTGAAACCGCTAAGTCTGAAGGAAAACGTTGGAAGTTACTTGCTAAGGTTAACAAGGAAAACGGCAATGTGACTGCCTCAATTGCACCTGAAAAAGTAGACATTATGGATTCTTTGGCTTCTATCGGAGGCGCTGTCAATGCGATTACCTATGAATGTGATTTACTAGGTCCAGTCACATTAAGCGGGGCAGGAGCAGGTAAAACTGAAACAGGATTTTCTCTTTTAATAGACTTGATTAATATCAACCGTGAACGTAAACCGGTGATGGTTTAAGTAAGAAAGGGAAGGGTGGGAATTTGATGACAGTTCAAATTAGAGGTCAGAAGATGTTGATTGGTGGATCATGGGTAGGACGTAACGAGATCATTGAAGTTCGTGACCCTCAAGATAATAGTATAATTGATACTGTACCTGCTGCCAGTAATGAAGACATGATTCAATGTATTGAAGACGCAAAAGAAGGTGCGAAGATTGCTGCCGCCATGCCTGTGCATGAAAGAATCAGAGTAATCAATGCCGCTGCTGATTATATTGAAGAACATAAACAAAGATTTGCTTTTATCATTAGTAAAGAAGGCAGTAAAACCATTAGGGAAGCGCTGAAAGAGGCAGCGAGATGCGTTCAAACGTTACGCATTAGTGCCGAAGAAGCAAGAAGAATCACGGGCGAAACACTATCCTTTGACCAAATGCCTGGGAGTGAGAATCGGGTTGGTTATTATTACCGTTTCCCGATTGGCATTATTGCAGCGATTACCCCATTTAATGATCCGTTAAACCTTGTCGCCCACAAAGTAGGACCAGCCATTGCGTCTGGAAATGCGATTATTGTGAAACCAGCAAGTGTTACACCCCTAAGTGCACTTTTGCTTGCTGAGGCTTTCTCACATGCAGGACTCGCGCCTAAAGTGTTATCTGTTATAACAGGCCATGGTCGTGAAATTGGAGATATCCTTGTCACCCATCCAGCTATACGAATGATTAGTTTCACAGGAGGCTTGGAAGCGGGAGAAGATATTGTTCGTAAAGCAGGTTTAAAAAAGATAAGTATGGAACTTGGTTCGAATTCTCCGGTTATTGTGCTAGAAGATGCAGATATGTTGGAAGCGGTTGAATCATCTGTATCAGGTGCATTTTGGGCAGCGGGTCAAAATTGTTTAGGTGTACAGCGAGTGTATATCCAAGAGAGCATTATGACAGCATTCCAACAAGCATTTATTTCCCGTACCGAGCTATACAATGTAGGGGATAAACAATCTACCTTAACGGATATGGGACCACTGATTACGGAAAAAGAAGCAATCCGGGTTGAAAAAATGGTTGAGGAAGCAATTGAAAAAGGTGCTCAATTGCTCACTGGCGGACAGCGAAACGGAGCATTTTATTCTCCGACTGTTCTGACAAATGTTCCGGAGAATTGTAAAATTGCAAAGGAAGAAATTTTTGGTCCAGTTGTTCTCCTTTACCCTGTAGCGGATTTGGATGAGGCAATCCAAAAATCAAACAGTGTGGACTATGGTTTGCAGGCCGGTATTTTTACAAAAGACATTGAAAAAGCTCATAAGGCGATTGCTCAATTGGACGTTGGCGGAATTATGATTAATGACAGCAGCGACTATCGAATTGATGCAATGCCATTTGGCGGGGTTAAAAAATCCGGATTAGGCAGAGAAGGGATCAAGTTCACCCTTCAAGAAATGACCGAACCAAAAGTGGTGTGCTTTAAATTAAATTAGACTAATGGGAATTCCAGTCATAGGAGGGAACTTGGCATGTCATTTGCAACGTATGAGTATAAAGAGAGAATTCGCAAAACAAAAGAACGAATGCAGCAAAAAGGAATCGATGTTCTGCTGATTACCGATCCGGCTAATATAAATTATCTATCCGGTTACGATGGCTGGTCGTTTTACGTGCATCAGATGTTAGTCGTCATTATTGACGAAGATCAGCCGATGTGGATTGGCAGAGAAATGGATGCCAATGCTGCAAAGGTCACCACATGGCTTTATCGCGATAACATTATTCCTTATCCAGATGATTATATTCATTCCGACATCAAGCACCCGATGGATTTCGTGGCCGGGATTTTAAAGGAAATAGGTCAGGATAACCGTTCGATAGGTGTGGAAATGGAAAACTATTATTTCACAGCCAAGAGTTATATGCAGCTAAATAAAGGATTACCGAATGCGTCCTTTCACGATGCAACCTTATTAGTAAACTGGGTACGGTTAATCAAATCTGATGCCGAAATCGAGTATATGAAACGCGCAGCAATCATCGCCGAAAAAGCGATGAAGGCGGGGATTGAATTAATTCAAGAAGGCGTCAGAGAATGTGACGTTGCTGCCAAGATATTTCACACGCAAATCACAGGAACAGAGGAATTTGGCGGAGATTACCCGGCAATTGTACCGCTCTTGCCATCTGGTGAAAAAACCTCCACTCCGCATTTAACTTGGACAGATGATCGTTATAAGGACGGAGATGCCGTAATTATCGAATTAGCGGGCTGCTATAAAAGATATCATTCACCTTTAGCACGAACCGTTCAAATTGGTAAGCCAAACGAAAACTTGAAAACCCTTTCAGAGGTGGCGGTAGAGGGCATAAATGCTTGTTTGGAAATGGTGAGACCTGGAATTGCCTGTGAGGAAATTGAAGAAACATGGAGAAAAACTATCGAAAAAAGTGGGTTTGTAAAAGAATCACGACTCGGCTACTCCATGGGATTGAACTACCCGCCGGATTGGGGTGAGCACACGGTAAGCATTAGAAAAGGCGATAAAACGATTTTGCAGCCGAATATGACCTTCCATTTGATTCCGGGATTGTGGCTTGACAATTATGGCTTTGAGGTCAGTGAGTCGATTCGAATCACAGAAAACGGTTGTGAAACATTCGCTAAAATGCCAAGAAACCTAGCGTTGAAGGAATTTGTATAACGGTATTTAAATTTTAATATCGTTGTAAAATAAAAGGGGATGATGCATGAATGAAGAAAGCTACAACTGCTACTGCAATAGGAAATCTAGTCGAATGGTATGAATACGGTATCTATAGTTATACTGCTGCAATTATCGGAGCACAGTTTTTTCCAGAAGAAAGTAGTTCAGTAGCTTTATTATATGGTTTTGCGGTGTTTGCGATTTCGTTCTTCTTTAGACCGCTTGGAGGTATCATTTTTGGCTCGATTGGAGACCGGCTGGGACGAAAAAAGATATTAGTTGTAACGATTATGATGATGTCATTGGCTACAGCAATCATCGGGGTGATTCCAAATTATGAGTCTATAGGATTTATTGCTCCACTTTTATTAATTATCATGCGGATGATTCAGGGATTAGCAGCTGGAGGAGAATATACAGGTGCATCTGTATTTATGAATGAATCAGCACCGAATTCCCGCAGAGGTTTATTTACTAGTTTACTTGAATCAGGTTCATTGCTCGGCTACATTCTTGGTTCTGTGTTTGTAGCGATTTTAACTACTGCACTAAGTTCAGACCAAATGGCAGCATGGGGATGGAGAATTCCATTTATTTGTTCCTTGCCTTTAGCTTTAGTGGGAATGTACGTCAGAACGAAAATTGATGATACGCCAACCTTTATCAAGATGAAAGAAGAGAACGATTTGGCCAAATCTCCGCTGAAAGAGATGTTCTCAACTGCAAGAAAACCGTTAGCGATTTCTTTTTTAGTTGTGGCGTTTGCCAATGGTGCCTATTATACCTTACTGACTTATCTTCCCTCCTATTTTGAGACGCAAGTGGGATTATCGACAATGGAATCTCTCACAGTCACAACAAGTGGAATGGTTTTAATGATGATTCTTTTCCCAATCTTTGGAATGCTGGCCGATCGCTACGGCAGAATTAAGTTCCTGCTATTGTCGGCATTACTGGCAATCTTTACAGCGATTCCAATCATGGCCTTTGTCTCTGGTGGTTCGTCGGCAGGTCCACTGGTCGGTTTCTTTGCCTTAGGAGTGATAGTAGCGATCTTTATTGGTGTATTCCCATCAACACTTCCTATGTTGTTTCCGAATCGAGTAAGAAACAGTGCCTATGGTATTTCTTATAATGTTTCCACGGCGATTTTTGGAGGCGGTGCACCATTTATCATTACATCCTTGCAGACAGCTTCAGGAAATAAACTCATGCCGGCTTTCTATTTAATCGCAACCGCTTTATTAGCAATCGTGGCAATGTTCTTCTTGCCAAAGTCCATGAAAGCAGCAAATGCAAATAGGGACATTACAGATATAAAAGATGCAATGTAGAAAATCAGGGTCTTTTACTTTAATAAAGTGAAGGACTTTGATTTGCTGTAAGTATGATGATTGAATTAAAGAAATGGAACCTAATAACTTAATAAGAAGGCTGTTTCAAAGTTCCATAATGGCGACTATTAAACAGTCTTCCTTTTTGATTCTTGTTATTATTGGTAAGCTAGTAAAGGCTTTAAAGGATATATGTATTTCGTAATACCGTTAATTACGTTTTTTATCTGTGTTGATCCACTAGAATCTGATTACCATCTGGATCTTCAATCGTAAAATGTGCTGGTCCTTCGGTTGATTCATCTGCTTCAGAATGCATTGTTATTCCTTTTTCTTTAAGCTGCTTTTGAATTTCACGAATGTCCGTATATGATTCGAGATTTTCAGTATTTTGATTCCACCCTGGATTAAAAGTCAAAATGTTCTTTTCGAACATACCTTGGAATAGTCCAATGATGCAATTTTCATTTTTCATAATAAGCCAATTTTGATTAATATCTCCACCAAAGGCTTGAAATCCTAGGTTTTCGTAAAACTCTTTTGATACATGAATGTCTTTCACAGTTAGACTTACAGAAAATGCACCTAGTTTCATCATTCTACCTCTCTCAAAATAATAATTTTTAAATATAAGTTTAAGTATAATCGATTAACTTTAATTACACAATATTCCCATATTTGGTTAATTGATACATGATAAATGCCAGTCTATTTTATTATCTTAAAACATTTAATTTTATTGAATTTTTATTAATGGTAAACTGGAATTATTATTAAAAACGATATTCCCGGATTTTTGGAAGCACGTTAATAAAATGATATGAATCAGGTGAATTTGATGAAATCTGCCGGTATAACGTTAAGTGAAATTCTTTGCCTACCAATATTAAAAGATGCTAGGGTAATTGGCGGAGAAAAGGGTCTAACTCGTGTTGTTAAATATATTGATATAATGGAAGTTCCGGATGTTACTGGGTGGTTGAGAGAAGGGGAATTACTGCTAACGACAGCCTATGCTATACGTCATGATCCGAGATTGCTGCCCAAATTAGTGGAACAATTAGCGCAGGCTGAAGCAGCTGCGTTAGCAATCAAAACTGAAAGATTCTTGAATGATATGCCTATTGAAATGATTCAAATGAGTCAGAAATATAATTTGCCAATTATTCAACTTCCGAACAATGTACCTTATATGGATATTACTCATGCGGTTATGGAGCAAATTATTGACAAACAAGCTTCTTTACTTAGAAGGTCTGAAGAGATTTACAAAACACTTACCACGCTTGTAGTAGAAAATAGGGGGATTCAGGTTGTAGCTGACAGAGTTTCTGGATTGCTAAAGTCGTCCTTATGGTTAGTCGATAAGGCAGGAAAAATGATTGTATCATCACCACAAATGTCCCCCGATTTCCCTTCAAATGGTACACTATCCTGGAATATAAGAGTGGATAACCAATTAGAAGGAAAATTGATTATTGACAAAAAACATTTAGATGATTTAGAGCTTATTTGTGTGGAGCAAGCTAGGCTTGTATTTTCTTTAGAATTAATGAGAAGGAAAACTGCATTAGATACTGAGCACAAGTTACGTGGTGACTTTATTGAAGAACTTTTGACAGGATTACCGCTGTCAAAACAAGTGATTATAGATAAGGCAAACCAATTTGGGTTTAAGACGGAAGGAATCTGGGAGATTGCGATCGTTGAATTAGAAAACGAAGAGAATGATGTATTTTTTGAAAAAATCAGTTTATTGATCGAACAAACTGCACAAGTATATAAGGTGAACTCACATATTCTTGTGAAGGGAAATCGTTTAGTTTTGTTACTTGCCTCGCATAGTGGTGAACAAATTAAACAGATTACAATTGAAGATAACCTAAATTGGAAATCGGTTCTGACACCGTTTATCTATGAGTGGCAAGGGATTCGAGTAGGTTTTGGCGGGAAAGCACAGTTGTGGGATATTCAAGGTAGCTTTTTAGAGGCAAAGAGAGCTATTTTGATCGGATCTAGAATATATCATCATTATAGAGTGTTTGCTTTCGAGGACTTGGAATTGTATCAATTATTACTAGATGCCTCTGAATTTGTAGACATGGACAAATTAGTGAAAAAAAAGATTGGTAAGATTTATAAATATGACCAGGAACATGGAACTGATTTCATCACAACATTTTATTTTTATTTGGCCTCAGGTGGAAGTTTAATGGAAACAGCTAAAGAACTCTTTATTCATCGAAATTCAGTTAAATACAGGATGGATAGGATCCGTGAGATAGCGGATATCGATACTGAAAATTTCAGAGAACGATTTGTTTATTACATATGTATTATATATTATAAATTAAAAATGGAAACTTAATCATAGGGTCGATTGTGCTGAGCGCACAATTGGCCCTATTTATTTTTGGTTTCGAAGGACATTGTCGAATATTATAGGTTTATTTAGAATTATAAACATTCAATACTTTCTCTCTTTTCAGAAAATATATTGGATAAACTTTTTAGGAAAGGTATGAATTAGATGATTGGCATTATTCGTGTTTTTACGACAAACCAAGAAGAGGTACTTCAACAGCACGGAAAGGTGATAGCACAATCCTTTGATGTACCAACCGTAACAAAATGTATTCCTGATCAACCTTTAGGAATATTTAATAATGAGACAGAAGCAATCGCTGTTCCTAAAATCGTTGAGTTAGGCAAGCAAATGGAAAAAGAGGGATGTAAAGTCCTTGTTATCAGCTGTGCAGCTGACCCTGCTATTAGTGAATTGCGTAAAGAAGTATCGATTCCAGTCATTGGTGCTGGAAGTGCGGCGGCGCTTACCGCATTGGCGATTGGAGAACCTGTTGGTGTTCTAGGAATTACTGAAACTCCACCAGCTGTTATCGAGCAACTTCTAGGTAACTTACTTGTTGGTAATAATAAACCAGAAGGTGTGTCAAACACGACTGATTTAATGACACCAGCTGGACGCCAAAATGCTATAGATGCTGCTAAAAAGTTAATTGATCGAGGGGCAAAAGTATTAGTTTTTGCATGTACTGGATTTTCAACGATTGGACTAGCTGATCTATTAAGAGAAGAAATAAAAGTTCCTATTATTGATGCTGTTGAGGCAGAGGGAATGTTTGCGGCTACGTTGTATCAGCATGTACAAGCATCAGTGATAAAATAATTGCTTACTAGTGGTCCAATTGAAATGGATAGGATAAAACTAGTAGGATTTGTTTGAAAGAAGGTTTTTCATTGGTCAGATCCTATCTTTTGCTCTTAATATGTGTCTTTATATGGGCGGGAAACTACCTAGCGCGTCAATTTTTATTAAAAGAATTTTCTCCCTTTTTTCTATCAGCCTTTAGCCTTACAGTCATATCGATTTTCTTTTGTTTGTTGGCTTCTTTTACTAAATCTTTCGTTCAAATTCAGCGAAGGGAACTAGTGTTATTTTGTTTTGCTGGTTTAATTGGGTTAGTTGCAAATCAAATCTTTTTGTTTATGGGACTAAAGTATTCAACTGCTACAAATGCTTCTTTGATTTTTAGTTTATCCCCTTTACTTACAGCTGGTTTAGCTGCTGTGTTTCTAAAGGAGAAGGTAACACGGCAAATGGTAATTGGAAGTTTGATTGCAATCTTTGGAATTTATTTAGTCCTATCTGTACGAGGTCAATTCGTATTTAATATAGGTGATGTCCTGCTCTTTGGAGGAACAGCTACATTTGCCTGTAACCTTATTTTTGTTCGATTGCTTTCTAAAAGGCTGTCACCTATTATCATTACAACCTATAGTTTTATGATGGGTGCAATCCTTTTTGACCCGTTCCTCATGATTGGTACTAACATCGATTGGAATCATTCAATGGCAATTTGGAGTTTTGCGATATGCTCTGTAATTATCGGACAGGGACTCACTACTTTAATGTGGAATGAGGCCATGAATGATATTGGAGCAGCAAGAGCTGCTGTTGTGTTAAATTTACAACCTTTAATGACAATGTTATTGGACTTTTTGATTTATAAAAACACAGTGACGGTACAGCAAATGATCGGGGCCGCACTTGTATTTACCGGAATCCTATTTAGCATTTTACAAAAAAGTACTGTTAGAAAAGGTCCATCGGAATTGATGGCTAACCAATTAGCTGAAGCCAATGCGATTAAGAACAAATTGGAGGGCAAAGTTAAAAACTTGCAAAGATAGCTTTCAAAGCATATAGAGATTGCGAGTTAACTGAATAACCAACATAAATTATAGGGGGAATTTCTATGAAACATGAAACTCATGACGAAAAGCATCCACGTTTATTCGAACCATTTACATTTATTTTAACGCTCGTCACTTCAGTCTTTGGTGCCATTATTGGGATGCAGATTATTGTAAGTTTAGGGGTAACGCCAAATACTTCTATAATTGGTGCCCTAATAGCGATGTTAATTGCTAGGATTCCGATTACGATCTTCAGCCGATACAAATCTGTTCATCGTCAAAATCTTGTGCAAACAGCTATATCTGCTGCAACCTTTGGTGCAGCTAATAGTCTATTAATTCCAATCGGTATTCCATTTTTAATGGGTGCACCAGAACTAATTATTCCAATGTTAATTGGTGCTGCGTTAGCGATGTTTGTCGATGCAGCTATTCTTTATAAGCTATTTGATTCTAAACTATTTCCAGCAAAAGGAACGTGGGCGCCTGGAGTTGCAACGGCTCAAGCAATCCTGGCAGGTGATAAAGGTGGTAAGAGGGCTGGTTTACTTGGAGTAGGTACTGTTATTGGTATCATAGGTTCCTTCCTTCATATTCCGATGTCAGCATTTGGTGTTGCTTTTATCGGGAATATTTGGGCCCTTTCAATGTTTGGGATTGGTCTATTATTCCGTCAGTACTCCATTCCTGTGTTTGGCGTAGATGTAAACGCACTTTATATCCCTCATGGAATTATGATTGGTGCGGGGATTGTTGCATTAGTTCAGGTTTCGATATTGATTTTTGCTAAGAAGAAAAATTCCGGACAACCATCTACTAAAGATGAAGTGGCAGCAACTATAGAAATTGCTGACGAAGAAGAGTTTACTCGCCCGATAGAAAAAGCAAGAAAAGCGTTAGGATTAGGTTTCGGTGCCTATCTTACGGTGGCATTAATCCTTGCGATTACTGGTGGCCTTATCACTGATATGTCTCCAGGTATGTTTATCGGATTCTTATTCTTTGCTGCTTTTGCGGCATTCGTTCATGAAATGATCGTAGGTATCGCGGCAATGCATTCTGGTTGGTTCCCAGCGTTTGCGGTAGCATTTATTACTCTTCTTATTGGGATGATGATTGGGTTCCCGCCATTAGCGCTTGCATTGCTAGCAGGATTTAGTGCAGCTACAGGACCCGCGTTTGCTGATATGGGCTATGATTTTAAAACAGGTCATATCTTACGCGGCGAAGGTAAGAACAGAGAATATGAAATTGCTGGCCGAAAACAACAATACTTTACATCAATGATTGCCTTTGGTGTGGCTTTATTAACTGTGCTTGTTACTTACAAAGGATATTTTGCACAAAATTTAGTACCGCCGATTGATGCTGTTTATGTTTCAACGATTGAAGCAGGAACTTCTGCAGATGTTGCAAAACAATTATTACTCTGGGCAATACCTGGTGCCATTCTTCAGCTGATTGGTGGTCCAAGTCGTCAATTAGGGGTATTGTTTGCAACAGGTTTATTGATCTTAACACCATATGCAGGCTTTGCCGTACTTACTGGTATTGCGATTCGCTTAATTTGGGTAAAAGCAAAGGGTAAAGAAGCGGAAGCACCAATGAGTATTTTAGCAGCTGGATTTATCGCTGGTGATGCATTATTTAGCTTCTTCAATTCTGTATTCAAAATAGGTAAATAAGGGAGAGTAAAATGGCGAAAATTCAATTAGACAAAAAAATTGTAGAGTATGCAGTATATGGCGGTGCGGTCCTCGGCGGCGGCGGGGGAGGCTGGATTGAAGATGGTCTGCAAATTGGCAGGCTCGCTCTTGACATTGGTCAGCCTGAACTATTGACCGTAGATGAGCTTTCAGATGAAGATTTGGTTGTAACAGCTTCATTGGTTGGGGCACCTGCTGCAAAAGATAAATTTGTTAAACCGATTCATTATTCAAGGGCTTTAGATCTTCTTTCACAAAAAATCGGAAAACCGTTTAAAGGAATTATTACAAACGAAAATGGAGCAGGTACTACGGTTAACGGCTGGTTCCAATCAGCCGTAACAGGTATCCCCGTAATCGATATTCCTTGTAATGGACGAGCACATCCAACAGGATCAATGGGATCAATGAACCTTTCAGAGCAAGAGGACTATGTTTCTCATCAGGCAGCAGTTGGAGGCAAAGGCTCTAACTATTTAGAATTTAGTGTTTCTGGATCGCTTGACAAGGCATCTACATTAATTCGAAAGGCTTCTATTGAAGCTGGGGGTTTATTAGCGGTGGCTAGAAACCCTATAACCGTTGCTTATGCCAAGGCTCATGGTGCAGCTGGTGCGATTCAGCAAGCGATTCAGGTAGGAGAAGCATTGTTAAGCCATGTCGGTGAAGCGGCCATCGATGCTGTTGTCGGGACGTTGGGAGGAAGAGTGGTTACAGAAGGAACAGTAACGGATTTTTCACTCGAAACAACAGGCGGTTTTGATGTAGGCACAGTCACCATAAATGATTCCTATGAATTAACCTTTTGGAATGAATACATGACGATTGAAAAAAATGGTGAGAGATTTGGAACCTTTCCAGACCTTATTATGACACTTGACGCAAGAACAGCTGAGCCGATTGTTTCTGCTGCTATACAAAAAGGTCAGCAAATCGCTGTTATAGCAGTTCCAAAGGAAAAGTTAATTTTAAGCAGTACGATGAGAAATGAAAAGTTACTGAAACCGGTAGAGGATATTATTAATCGCTCAATTCTTGAATATAACATCTAAGCAAAGGGAGAGGAAAAAAGTGGTACTTAAACAAACGTTAACTGCAATCGATATATTAGACAATGCTTATGTTTCAGGGGAAAAGGTGAAGGAGTTATTTAGTACTTATGCTAACGTAACTGTAACGGTTCAAACTGTTGAAGGTGATAAGGGCAGTACTGATTTCATAAAAATTGTAATTCCGGGTTCAAATGGAAAAAGCAATGGTGGAGACGCACCAACTTTTGGTATTGTGGGCAGATTAGGTGGAATAGGGGCCCGACCAAGTCGTATTGGAATTGTTTCTGATGCTGATGGAGCCGTTGCAGCCGTTGCTTCCGCATTAAAACTAGCTGATATGCAAACTAAAGGTGATACGCTTGTTGGGGACGTTATTGTAACTACCCATATTTGTCCAGATGCACCGACACGCCCGCATGAACCAGTAGATTTTATGGATTCGCCGGTAGATATTCTTACAATGAATAAATATGAAGTGGTCCCAGAAATGGAATCTATTTTATCGATTGATACGACAAAAGGAAATCGTGTTATCAATCATAAAGGAATTGCTATTTCTCCAACTGTGAAGGAAGGGTATATTCTCCGTGTAAGCGATGATTTACTGAGGATTATGGAGATGGCAACAGGTCAATTCGCAGTAACCTTCCCAATTACTACTCAAGACATTACACCATACGGGAATGATTTGTATCATATAAACTCCATCCTACAGCCTGCAGTTGCTACATCAGCTCCTGTAGTCGGGGTAGCCATTACAGCTCAATCCGTTGTTCCAGGCTGTGGAACTGGTGCGAGTCATGAAACCGATATCGCAGATGCCGTCCGTTTTGCCGTAGAAGTGGCTAAGGAAGCAACAAACGGAACATGTGAATTATATAGTAAAGATGAGTTTAATAGAATCACAGAATTATATGGTTCTATGGAAAGATTCCAAACGATGGGGCAAAAAGCTCCTCAGCTGTAATTAGGGGAGGGCGCGTCTGCTCTCCTTTTATTTTCATATTATAAAGGGGTGTAAGGATGGAAAGGTTAGGAATGATTACTATTGGTCAAGCACCAAGAAACGATGTCGCACCTATTATTGAGAAATACTTGGATGGGCGTGCTCAGTTGGTTCAAGTTGGGGTATTGGACGGTATGTCAAAGGAATATATAGTAGAAAATTTGTATCCAGACGAGGGAGATTATGTTTTAACATCGCGATTGGTATCAAATGAATCAGTTATCATGTCGCGTGAGAAAATTAAACTGATTGTACAAGAAAAAATTAATGATCTTGAGAAAATGGGGATTAAACAAATCCTGCTGCTTTGTACAGGTGTATTTCCCGGACTTTCTACTGAGAGCGCCTATTTAATAGAACCTGATCATGTTATTCCACCAGCCGTTAAGGCAATGGTTGGCAGCAGAAGATTTGGAGTCATTGTCCCGCTAGATGAGCAAAAAGAATCATTAATATCGAAGTTTTTACCATTTGGGTTATCACCTACTTTTGGTGTTGCATCGCCTTATCATATTGATCCAAAAAGCTTTGAAGCAGCTGCAAACGAACTGAAAGATAAAGTAGATATTATTTTACTCGATTGCATGGGTTACACAGAAGAAGCAAGGGAAATGGTTTCACAAGCAACAGGTGTGCCAGTTATACTTTCTAATGCCATTATGGCAAAATTAACATCAGAAATGATATAAAAGGGTGATTAAAATGAATCAACAGTTAATCGAAATTAGCAAAAATGTATTGGTGAAATGTTTAGGACTCAAAGAGAACGAATTGTTCCTTGTTGTAACCGATGATGTTAAAAAGGAGTTAGGTGAATCCTTATTCGAAGCAGGAAAATTACTTGGTGCCGAAAGCATGTTAATGGTGATGAAGGAACGAAAAAAATCAGGTGAAGAACCGCCCGCTTCCGTAACAGCAGCGATGATTGAGGCAGATGTGGTAGTATGTATTACTGAACACTCATTAACACATACAAAAGCAAGAAAGAAGGCTGCCGCCGCAGGGACACGATTGGCAACAATGCCTGGTATTACCGAAGATATGTTTTTGGAAGGAGCGATTTCTGCTGATTATACGCAAGTGAAATTTTTAACGGATGTCGTTACTGATATTCTAACTGAAGGAAAAGAGGTCAGGATCGAAAAGGGAGGGTATACACTCACCTTTTCCATAGATGGCAGGGATGGAATTCCAAGTACAGGAATGTATCTAAATGCTGGAGAATCAGGTAATCTGCCCTCAGGTGAAGCCTATGTCGCACCATTTGAGGGAACAGCAAATGGACAAATCTTAATTGACGGCTCGATTGCAGGGATTGGCCGACTAGAAACTCCTGTGCTTTTAACAATTGAAAATGGTCGGATTGTCTCTGCCGAAGGAGAGGCAGGAGTTAGACTCTTAGAAATTCTTGGTGATGGCGACGGTAGACTGCTAGGCGAATTTGGAATAGGTACAAACGATAAGGCAAGAATCACAGGCGTTGTATTAGAAGATGAAAAAGTATATGGGACGATTCATGTTGCTTTTGGAAGCAATAACACTTTTGGTGGGACAATCTCTGCCGGTGTACACATCGATGGGGTCGTTACCATACCGGATGTTTATATTGATGATGAATGTTTGATGGAAAAAGGAAGTTTTAAACAATAAAAGAAACACCAAGTTTGCTATAGGGAAAAAGGTGGTTAGTATGACGAAACTTATTACCGGCAGGTTAGAACTAGAAGGGATTGACCTACCTAGTAATTTCCATAATCAAACGATAAATGTGCTTACTGCTCATGAATCCGTCCGCGGATTTGAACCAAAACGAATTCCTGAAGAAATGCTGCAGGCTATTATCACTGCTTCCCGTAGTGCTCCAACATCATCCAATCTACAGGCTTACAGTATCATCGTTGTAAAAAATGAACAGCGAAAAGATAAACTTGCCCGTTTGTCTGGAAATCAAAAGTTTATCCATGAGGCACCTGTTTTTCTATTATTTTGTGCGGATATTTTTCGGTTGAAATATGTTACCGCTAGACAAGAGTATGGATTTGCAGCAGATACACTTGAGATGTTTTTACTTGCCGCAATGGATGCTTCGTTGGCCTTACAAAACGCAATTGTCGCAGCAGAATCTCTAGGCCTTGGATGTTGTCCGGTAGGTTCCATTAGGAATGATCCTATGGCGGTTGCCAAGGAGCTTAAACTGCCAAAGGGTGTATTTGCTGTCTCAGGTTTAGCGATTGGATTTGAGAGGGAGGGAGTGAGGCGAGGTGTTAAACCACGGCTTCCTGCCAAAGTGACTGTACATGAAGAAACCTATTCCAGTGAAGAATTGGATAAGTATTTGAATGAATATGATCAAACAATGATTTCACGAAGAACATATGATGGACGGCGCGTTTCTTTAGCTGGTGAACCAGAAAAAGAGGGAATAGAGTATGGGTGGTGTGAGCATACTGCCCGCCGCTGCACTCGTCCTGAAACCATAGCTGTATCTGCAAGCTTAAGAGAAAATCTTAAACATATTCTGAAAGAGTATGGTTTTTTATTAAAATAAGGAAGGGTGTGGAATGAAGTGGAAGTAATGGAGGCTGTGAAATCAAGGCGTAGTACAAGGTCCTTTGAACCTAGTAAATTACCGCCTGAATTTATACAAGATATTGAAAGTGCCATACTAAATAGTCCGTCTGGGAGTAACGCACAAGAATCGCACTTTGTCATTGTTCAGGATGAAAGACAATTAAGACTAATTAAACGTTTTGCTCCAGGATTATCAGGAGATCCTGCTGCTGTTGTAGTATTTTGCTCCAATGCAACGGAATCAATAAATCGTGGAGGAGTGGATACAGCTGAAGTCCTTCGCTTTGTAAATCTTGGTATCGCAGCAGCATATGTCCTTTTATCTGCACATTCAAATGGTGTTGGAAATTGTCCTGTCCGTTCCTTTCATCGCCAATCTATTAAAAGGATTCTAAGGCTTCCAGAAGATGTAGAACCAGAATTATTAATTAGTCTTGGCTATACAAGCACGCCTCCCCGTTCTAAAACGAGCAAACAGGCAGTGGAGGTGATTTCACATGACCAATATGGAAACTAGTAAGTCAGAGGAACAAATCATCGAAAAGCTACGCGATTATGTTGCATACACACTTACAAGCGCAAAAGGTCTATATCGGGAGCCGCATAGTTATGGAGCAATGAGAATGATAGATTCAATGGAAAGGGCTATTTCTCTTCTTCATGAAGCTGGGATAATGGATAAAGCGCTCGAAGAGGGGTTATCGAATGTAAGGAAAGAAAGATGGCGTGCGATGACAGATCCAAAAGAATTCGGCAGAGCAATAGATGAATCCGTTCTTGAAATTGTTAATCTTTCGATGAACATTGATAAATAATTTTATGATGCGGGGAATTATCCACTAACTGGATTTTCTAGTTATGTTCATGATTTAGGTAATTCTCTTTTTTTATAATGTTCTGATAAAATAAAAAAGTTCAAAAAGTTGTAATATTTCTGCTGATTTTAAGCTTTTTACTTTTAGTATAATAAAAACATAAGAAAGGTGGAGAAACAATTGAGAAAACGCAGTATAAGCTTTAAGAAATTAGTGGATGATAATAAACAGGAACTAAAAAGTGATGTAAAAGCAATGGAGAGAATTGAGGCGAAAATTGATAAAAAACATTCAAAAAGATAAAAATTTCATATATTGCTATAAAAAAAGAGCAACCCTACTAGAAATGGTTGCTCTTTATCATTTATTTTGGGAGAATTATTTATAATAAATTGATATACTAAATGTAAATGCCTAGCAGTGGAGATGTGCAGCGTATGAACTTTATTACAAGACTTTTTACGAAAGAAAAAAAATTAAAAGTTGACTTCTGTGAAAAAAATTTAGACCGTTTTTTACCTGTTGAGCTTCAAAATGAATACAGTGCTTTTTTGGGTAAAAAAAATATCGAATATAAAGAGTACCATTGTCAAAGTAGATGTGAGGAATGCAAAATATCTCCTTATGCGATTGTAAATGGTGAATTTATTGCAGCTAAAGACTCAAAGCAATTATTGGAAAAACTTAAACATCTAGAGGTTGATAAAAAGTAGTTTACAACTTATTTGCAGGGTGTTATAATATTTCATGTACTATTTGTTGGGTGCTATAGATGCGGGTGTAGTTTAGTGGTAAAACCTCAGCCTTCCAAGCTGATGTTGTGAGTTCGATTCTCATCACCCGCTCCAATTCATCTAAATGGGCCTATAGCTCAGCTGGTTAGAGCGCACGCCTGATAAGCGTGAGGTCGATGGTTCGAGTCCATTTAGGCCCACTTAATAAATTATCGATATAAAAACCGAACTTTAATTAGTTCGGTTTTTTTGCGTTTATGAGGAAAAGATATGAAAAAGCCTTAAAGGGGAGCAGATAGATGCCTGAACTTCCGGAGATGGAAAATTACCGAATATTATTAACTCAAAAAATAGCAGGTCAAATCATTACACAGGTACAAATCAATCGTGAGAAATCGGTTAATGTGAACACTAAGCTCTTTATTAATAGTGTCACAAGTCAGAAGCTTATGACCGTCAACCGAAGAGGTAAGCATTTATTATTTCACTTAGAAAATGGTCAGGTCCTCCTGTTGCATTTGATGCTTGGCGGCTGGATGTATTTTGGGAGAGAGGAAGATAAACCGGAAAGAACCATACAGGTTCGATTATCATTTGGAAATCACCATCTTTATTTTATTGGATTGCGGCTGGGTTATTTGCATTTATATAGTGAACTGGATGTTCAAAAAGAATTATCTTCATTGGGGCCGGAGCCATTGGACCCTCAGTTCACTTTGCCGGCATTTTTAAAAATACTTGATGATAGACGTGGGAAAATAAAAACAAAACTTCTTGATCAGGAGTTTATTGCAGGGATTGGGTATTGTTACTCTGATGAAATTTGTTATCATGCTGGAATTAAAACGAAACGAAGTATAGAAGACATGGGTGAGCCTGAACGAAATCAACTTTACCAATCGATGAAGCATGTGCTCCTAGATGCTTTAAAGCATGGTGGATACATGGAAAATCCACTTTTCCAAGGGGACAAATTAACGGGGGGCTATAATAATCTCTGTCTTGTGTATGACCGTGAAGGAGAGAAGTGCAAAAGATGTGGCAGCACCATTATTAAAGAAATGATTTCTTCTCGTAAAACCTATTTCTGTCCCAACTGTCAAAAATAGCAAGAATTCTATCTCTTCGGTAGGATTCTTTTTTTTGAAGAGTTTCATAATTTGTCAAAAATATGTTGAACAAATTGTTCCTTATATTGTATAAATGTAATATACTATATATTAATAAGTATAACACATTTGTATTTTTGTTAAAAAATATAACTTAATTAAATTGAAAAGGGGGTCAATGTGATTAAACTGACGAAACGCCAAGATGAGATTCTAAAGATTGTAAAGGAAAGTGGACCTATTACGGGTCAGCAAATTGCAGAAAAGCTTTCCTTAACAAGAGCAGCGTTAAGACCAGACTTAGCTATTTTAACCATGGCTGGTAATTTGGATGCTAGACCTCGAGTTGGCTATTTTTTTAATAATAACCAAGAGGTAAAGCATCAGGCAGAGAAATTTCTTCACAAAAAAGTGGCAGATTATAAAGCTCATCCAATCGTAGTAGAAAAATCTACTTCTGTATACGATGCGATTGTTCAACTATTTTTAGAAGATGTCGGTACTCTATATGCGGTAGATAGCAACGGTTATTTAGCTGGTGTCATTTCTAGAAAAGATTTACTAAGAACAGCTATCGGCAATAAAGATTTGCAGGAATTACCCTGCAGTGTCATTATGACCAGAATGCCTAACATTATCACAATCACACCTGAGGAAACAATGTTAGAAGCTGCTAAAAAAATGATTACGAATCACATTGACTCCTTACCTGTAGTGAAAGAAATCAATCCGGGAAACCATACATATTTACTTGTCGGTCGGATTACAAAAACAACCATCACACGAGCATACCTAGAAATAATGGAACAAAAATCGGTATAAAGGGGAGTGGCAGTAATTTTGGTAGAGAAGGAAGTAGTCTATGTGGTTTCGGACTCTGTTGGGGAAACAGCAGAGTTTGTTGTAAAAGCGGTTGCAACACAATTTAACGGGGGAAATGTAGAGATTCGACGCAATTCCTATGTGGATGATCTAGAAGACATTGAAGATGTCCTTATACTAGCAAAAAAAGGAAAGTCAATCATTGCCTATACGATTGTCATTCCAGTATTAAAGGAGTATTTAGATCGTCGTGCGGCAGAAGAAAACATTAGGGCAGTGGATTTGCTTAGTCCATTGATGAATGCATTCACCACAAGTTTTAATAAAACGCCTCATCATCAGCCAGGCTTAATGAGAAAACTAGATGAAGAGTATTTTAGAAAAATAGAAGCCATCGAATTTGCGGTTAAATACGATGATGGGCGTGATCCTCGAGGAATTCTCAAGGCAGATATTGTCTTAATCGGTGTTTCAAGAACCTCGAAGACACCATTATCGATGTATTTGGCTCATAAACGCTTTAAGGTTGCCAATGTTCCGTTAGTTCCGGAGGTACCAGCACCAGAGGAATTGTTCGAGATTCCGAGGAAGAATTGTATTGGATTAATTATTTCACCCAATAAATTAAACGAAATTCGTATTGAAAGGCTTAAAGCTTTAGGGTTAGGCTCTAAAGCAAGTTACGCAAGCTTCGAAAGAATTCTTGATGAACTGGATTATGCTGAAAAAATTATGAAGCGAGTAGGCTGTCCTATTATCAATGTTTCAAATAAAGCAATCGAAGAAACCGCTGGACTAATTTTAGAAGTGTTGAAAAAAGAGAGGAGCTTATGATGATGGATAAATTCGTTTACTTGTTTCATGAAGGAAATGGAGATATGAAGGAAACGCTTGGAGGAAAAGGAGCAAATCTAGCGGAAATGACGCGGATTGGTCTGCCAGTTCCTTATGGTTTTACGATTTCAACACAAGCATGTAATGCCTATTATGATGCAGGAAAAATGATTCCATCGCTCGTTGAAAGCCAAGTATTGGGAGCACTAAACACCCTAGAGGAAAAAATGGGGAAAAAACTAGGCGATGCACATAATCCGTTACTTGTTTCTGTCCGTTCAGGTTCTGTATTTTCAATGCCAGGGATGATGGATACGGTCTTAAACCTTGGAATGAACGATGAAACAGTTATTGGAATGGGGAAGTTAACGAATAATCCTCGTTTTGCCTATGATTCTTACCGCCGTTTCATCCAAATGTTCAGCAATGTTGTCCTTGATATCAATACGTATTATTTTGAACAATTATTAGAAGAAACACGGGAAGAAAAGGGTTATAGCGCTGACCCAGAAATGACTGCTGACGACTGGAAAGAGGTCATTGAAGGGTATAAAGGAATTGTTAAAAAGCATACAAGAAAAGACTTCCCTCAGGATCCGAAGGAACAGCTATTTCTTGCCATTAACGCGGTGTTTGATTCTTGGAATAATCAGCGTGCTATCGTCTACCGCCGCTTAAACAAAATTCCGGATCACCTTGGAACGGCTGTCAATATTCAAAGCATGGTATTCGGTAATATGGGCAATGATTCAGGGACTGGCGTTGCCTTTACTCGAAATCCATCTACTGGTGAGCACGTTCTTTATGGTGAATACTTAATTAATGCACAGGGTGAAGATGTGGTAGCAGGAATTCGTACACCACAGCCAATTCAAACCTTAAAAGATGAGATGCCTGCGGTTTTTAAACAATTCTCAGAAACATGTAAACGTTTGGAGCAGCATTATCAAGAAATGCAGGATATTGAATTTACAGTAGAACGCGGGAATTTATTTATTCTTCAAACGCGAAATGGTAAGCGGACAGCACAAGCTGCTATTCGGATTGCGGTTGAAATGGTTGAAGAAGGAATTATTGATAAGAAGACAGCCTTGCTTCGTGTCGACCCAGATCAATTAAATCAGCTGCTTCATCGCCGAATAGATGATAAGTATGAGCGTACTTTATTAGCAAAAGGTCTTCCAGCATCACCAGGTGCGGCTACTGGTCAGGTTGTATTTGATGCAGATGAAGCAGAGGAATTAGGAAATGCTGGTAAAAAGGTTATTCTTGTTCGTCCAGAAACAACACCTGATGATATTCACGGAATTGTTGCAGCTCAAGCAATCCTTACCAGCCGTGGCGGAATGACAAGTCACGCTGCAGTTGTTGCGCGCGGTATGGGTAAAGCATGTATCTGCGGATGTGACGCCCTAAAAATTGATGTAAAAGCAAAACAATTTAAAGTGGACGAGAAGGTTATCAACTACGGTGATGTAATCACGATTGATGGTTCAACAGGAGAAATCATGCTGGGAGAAATTCCAATGATTGAACCAGAACTTTCAGATGAATTCCAGCTTTTACTTGCTTGGGCTGACCAAGAGCGAAAAATTGGGGTACGTGCAAATGCTGATAATCCTGAAGATGCACAAAAAGCCTTTGAATTTGGTGCCGGCGGTATTGGATTGTGCCGTACAGAGCATATGTTTATGGACTTGAAACGTATTCCAATCGTTCAAAAAATGATTTTAGCTGAAACATTCGGCGAGCGTAAGGATGCACTTGCTGAGTTGCTTCCAATGCAGCAAGGCGATTTTGAAGGAATCTTTGAAGCGATGCAGGGGTACCCGGTAACGATTCGTTTATTGGATCCGCCTTTACATGAGTTCTTACCAGATAAAGAAGAGCTGTTAGTCGAAGTGACAAAGCTGCAAATTCTTGATCCTTCCTCTCCTGAGCTGAAGAAGAAAGAATTACTATTGAAAAAGGTTCGCCAATTAGATGAATATAACCCAATGCTCGGACACCGCGGCTGCCGTCTCGGTATGGTGTATCCAGAAATTTATGAAATGCAGGCAAAGGCAATTTTCTATGCTGCGGCTAAGCTTGCAGACAAAGGGATGGAAGTTCAGCCAGAAATCATGATTCCACTTGTTGGTCATGTTAATGAGTTGAAACAAATGCGCCAGCTTGTGATCGATGCTGCTGTAAAAGTACAGGAAGAAACAGGAAAGCAATTTGAGTACACAATTGGAACGATGATTGAAATTCCACGAGCGGCGATTACCGCTGATCAAATTGCACAAGAAGCAGATTTCTTCTCGTTTGGTACGAACGATTTAACACAAACAACATTCGGTTACAGCCGTGATGATGCAGAAGGGAAATTCCTTCAAAATTATATTGAAAATAAGGTTTTGCCAGAAAATCCGTTTGCTGTCCTTGATCAAGACGGTGTTGGCAGATTAGTAGAAATGGGAGTTAGACTCGGCCGTGGAGCTAAACCTACATTAAAAACCGGAATTTGTGGTGAGCATGGCGGCGAGAAAACGTCCATTGATTTCTGCTACAAAACTGGACTTGATTATGTAAGCTGCTCACCTTACCGTGTGCCGCTGGCAAGATTAGCGGCTGCACAAGCAACGATTCGTCATGAATCAAATAAAAAAGAAGTTTATACAACTGCATAAATTTTGTATGAGGACGTGTACTACGTACCGTTTTTCTTGAGAAACATATAGTTAGCATATCAATTCGCTAAGAATTGGTATGCTTTTTTCTGTTACAATAAATGCGCCTACTTGGGGATATAATTTGTAGATGTTTTCATTTTTTTAATTTTTATTTTCGAAAATTTTAAGAATTGTATGATATGGTTTTCTTAAGTTTTTATAAAGATTAGCGTGGGATGAATCGGAGGTGATTATATGTCCATTAAAATGAGATTTCTGTTGTCTTACGTGGGGGTAATACTGTTTTCTATCACTTTATTCTTAGCTGCTGGTTA
Organism: Bacillus sp. EB106-08-02-XG196; assembly: GCF_013396335.1. Classification (GTDB taxonomy): domain Bacteria; phylum Bacillota; class Bacilli; order Bacillales; family Cytobacillaceae; genus Neobacillus. The sequence continues at coordinate 121,120 of NZ_JABWSY010000016.1, read as the reverse complement.
TTTACTTATTTTTACAATAACGGGCGATGTAAATTCTATAGCGAACTTTTATAAAAAATCTTATCTTCAAAAACCTTTGACTCCTATAGAGGAAAGTGTGTTTCTTGATTTAAAGCTATTGGCAAAAAATAACTCTGAGCAGCTATTAAATATTGAACAACTGAAGAAGATTGAACATCAAGATATCAAAATTGTTGTTAGAAAAGATAAGGACATTGAGTACGCTACTTCCACGTTAGATCAGCAGGCATTGGATACATCACTTCCTAAGTTTGAAGAAACGAATATTAATACGAGGGATTCCATTAAAATAAATGACTTCTTTTTTACGTATGTAAAGTTTGATTTTTACTTTTCAGATAAAAGTAAAGGAAGTATTTTTGTATTGAGGAAGGTAAGCTCGAATGCTCAGTTGATTAGAGAAATGTTTCCCATTTTATTAGGTCTATTGCTGCTTCTGTTTATCATGATTATTGGGTTATTAAACTATATAGTGTCAAGGAGCATTATCAAGCCAATCTCCGTTCTAAAAGAAGGTGCAGAACGGATTAAGTCTGGAGATTTAAATTTTGAAATCAAAACTGCTTCAAGTGACGAAATCGGCCAATTAAATAAAACCTTTGAAGAAATGAGAGTTAAACTTAAGGAGTCGATAACTCTCCAGATTCAATATGAGGAAAATCGAAAAGAACTTCTTTCAAATATTTCCCATGATTTAAAGACACCGATTACTTCCATAATTGGCTATGTGGAGGGGATAAAAGACGGTGTGGCAAACACCCGAGAGAAAATGGAGAAGTATTTAACCACCATTCACATAAAAGCAAGAGATATGGATTCATTGATTGATGAGCTGTTTTTATTCTCAAAACTTGATTTAAAGAAAGAATCATTCACTTTTGAAATAATCGAACTAGTTGAATACATGCGGGATTTTGTAGAAAAACTTCATTTAGATTTAGTTCAAAAAGGGATACAGATTACCTATCATACAATGAATCAACCTATGTACGTGACAGCTGACCGAGAGAAGTTAAAACGTGTTTTAGTAAATCTAATAAACAATTGTGTTAAGTATATGAATAAAGATGATAAATACATTTCTATTACTTTGCATGAAGGACCATTTGATGTAGTCGTAGAAGTGACGGATAACGGTTATGGAATTGACCCTTCAGCGTTACCATACATTTTTAATCGTTTTTATCGAGCTGAAATATCAAGAAATTCCCAGACTGGCGGAAGTGGGTTAGGGCTAGCCATTTCTAAACACATTATTGAAGAGCATGAAGGGGAGATTTGGGCAGCGAGTGAGAAAGGCAAAGGTACAAGTGTTTTCTTTTCTTTGAAGAAAGGTGTGTAAGGATGAAAAAGATATTATTGATTGAAGATGAAGTGAGCATAGCAGAATTGCAAAGAGATTATTTAGAAATTAATCAGTTTCATGTTGATGTAGAACATAATGGTGATTCAGGACTACTACTGGCACTTCAAAATGATTATGATTTGATTATATTGGACATCATGCTCCCAGGAGTAAATGGTTTTGAAATATGTAAACAAGTACGCCAAGTTAAAAATATTCCGATTTTGTTTGTTTCCGCGAAAAAAGAGGATATCGATAAAATTCGAGGTCTTGGTTTAGGGGCTGATGATTATATTACCAAACCTTTTAGTCCAAGCGAGTTGGTAGCTAGGGTGAAAGCACATTTAGATCGCTACGAAAGATTAGCAGGGAATCAAGCAAAATCAAATAGTATTAAGGTTAAAGAGATTACGATTGATAAGTCAGCACGCAAAGTTTATCTAAACGGAGTGGACACAGCCTTCACAACAAAGGAATTTGATCTGTTGGTATTTCTTGTGAATCACCCGAATCAAGTATTGAACAAAGAACAGCTTTATGAAAATATTTGGGGCTATGAAATGGCAGCGGATGTTTCAACTGTGACAGTTCATATCAGAAAAATCCGAGGGAAAATTGAAAAAGATCCTGCCCAGCCGAAATATTTAGAAACGGTTTGGGGTGCAGGTTATCGATTCAATGTTTAACCAGTCCGTCACAAAAAGTGGCGGATTTTTTTATAAATATGAACAAATTTTCAGATAAAGTTTATCTTTTTTTAAGAAATTTTTTCGATGGAGTTTAAGATTTGATATTAACATAAAGATAAATTCAAATTTAGTAGGGAGGGTTGCAAGAATGTGAAAAAAACTTACAGGGGTGAAAAATATGTGGAAGTGCCTGACACTAGTCTTAGGCAGTATATTGGTACTGCAGGGTTGTAACTTAAATAACGATAGAGAACCAAATAAACAGGAGATGATTGAGGTGGATATGGAAGAACAACTGATTCAAGCTGCAGAACGTAAAGACGTAGATACTATATTAAGATTAATTGAGGAAGGTGTCGATATTAATACCCAGGATTCAGATGGGCGAACGTCCACAATGATTGCGACTTACAACAATGATACAGAGTCGGCAAAAATACTTATTGATGCGGGGGCAGACGTCAACATCCAGGATGACATGAAAAATAACCCCTTCTTATATGCTGGTGCAGAAGGGTATCTCGACATACTAAAACTTACGATAAAAGCCGGTGTTGACCCATCTATAACAAACAGATATGGCGGAACTGCTTTAATCCCGGCTTCAGAACATGGATATGTAGATGTTATTAAAGAACTCCTTACTAAAACGGATATGGATATTAATCATGTAAATGATCTCGGCTGGACAGCGATGCTTGAAGCTATCATTTTAAATAATGGTGATGGAAAACAGCAGCAAACAGTGCAATTATTAATCGATCATGGAGCAGATGTCAACATTCCGGATAAAAATAATGTGACCCCTTTACAGCATGCACGCGAGAAAGGATTTAAAGAGATTGAACATATTTTGGTAAAAGCCGGAGCAAAATAATCAGGTCGAAGTCCATTCCAATAAGAAACAAAATAAGAGGAGACGATAAAATGAATAAAAAAACAAAAGCAGTACCAGCTATACTACTTGGATTAACCCTAGTGCTGGCAGGATTCGGCACAACCACACTTGTAAAATCGAGTGAAGTGAAGGCAGAGCAAACAGAAAATATGAATAAGAAGCAAGACAAGGCGACAAAAGGTCAGGAATTCGCTAAAATACTTAGTAACACAAATTGGCAGGGTACAAAAGTTTATGATAAAGATAAAAATGATTTAACGAAAGAGAACGTAAACTTTATTGGTCTAGCGAAATATGATGATAAAACAGCGAGATACGAATTTTTTGATAAAACGACAAAAAACAGCCGTGGCGATAAAGGAACTTTCTTTATCACCAACGATGGAAAGAGTAGAGTATTAATTTCGGAATCAATGGGCTACCAAGCAGTCGTTGAAATAACAGAACTCAATAAAGATATGTTTACTTATAAAAGAATGGGAAAAGATGCGCAAGGGAACGAAGTAGAGGTATTTGTTGATCATATTCCATATAAAGAAACAGAACTTACCTTTACGGAACCCGATAAGACATTGGAAACAAAAACTGGAGAAATTGTTACAGACAAAGATGGAGATAAAATTTTATCTGACACCCTTTGGCAAGGGACAGTGGCATTAGATGAAAACGGCAATGATGTATCAGCTTATAACCAAAATTATTTGGGTCTTGCTAAATATGATTTTAAGACAAATAAATATGAATTTTTTGATGCGAAAACAGGAAAAAGCCGCGGTGATTACGGCTATTATGATGTTGTGCATGGGAATAAGATAAGAGCCCATGTTTCACTGGGGATGAAGTATGGTGCAGTTCTTGAACTTACAGAGCTGAATGAAAATAAATTCACCTATAAACGAAATGGTAAAGATAAAGATGGTAAAGACATAACGATAACTGTTGAACATATTCCATATAAAGGTGATTTCAAACTGAAATTCACTAAATTTTAAACACAATTTGACATCCGTGAAGGAAATAGTAAAAAACAAACAAGGGAGCGTTTATTGCTCTCTTGTTTGTTTTATCATGGAACAATTTCAAAAACAGTACCTTGGTTAAGATCAGTCACCTTCATAGATCCATAAACTCCTAAATATAGTCTGGTTTGATCCAGATTACTTCCCAAATTAACATAATAAGCGGATTGAGACCCAAAATCATAATTGGGTGTAATGACACTAAAATCATTATATTTACCATCTGGTTTTACAGTAGTGAAAGCTATAGCCCCTCTAACCTGAGGTTGGGATTCTTTCCGGGCAAGATCAGTAAACACAACGCTTCCGGTTAAACCAGGTATACTATTCCCCATATAAGCTTGCACTCCTGTAAGTGCCGTTCCACTAAACTTATTGGGTCGTGGATCCTTATGAAAATAACTAGTTAAAGGTGGAAGACGTCTTGCTGAAGTTTTTATAGCTTCATTGTAAAAAACAATGGTTTTCTCATCTAAACTTGGATTTGCGGAGCAGCCCCTCATCATCGAGGTTGGAAAAGCACCTTCCCACCCTCGCCAGCCAAAGTTAATAAATCCTTCTTGGGCAGGTTCGGAATTCATGAATGAAGCTTGAATAAGCTGAGTCACAGGTATTGGTTTATACTGTATGAATGAAAAAATTGCCTCTTCCAAATCCTGTCCGACATTTCCCACATATTTGATATATTGATGATAAAACCTTTGATAGGAAATGCCTGGTATATTGCGAACACCTTTAGCGATTACCGTAAGCATTTCCTGTATAGGTACTGGAAGTTCATTAAAGCGTGTGACCACGGGTGGATTAGCTATTAAGGCATCCTTAGCCACGTCAATTTCAATTATTTTACCGGCAATTTCCATATCGTCCTGACTTAAATTAAAGGGATCGTAGCCTGATCCACCATCACCAGTTGTTAAAACAAGTTTTCCTGTTTCAGGGGAAAAGTTTAAGCTATTGACACCATTATGATTCATAAATGGTCTTCTTAAGTTAAGCAATGTCCGGCGTTTTTGAGGCTGGCCATTTGTTTGTAAAATCCATTCTTCAACAGTATCAATATGATCAAATTGAGTTTCTCTATTTGTCCATCTTAGGTTTAAGGTTTTAGGATCACATGGGTTAGGCATAAAATCTTCAGAAAGAGCACCTAGACCTTGTGATCCAGCAATTGAATAGTGAAGATAAAATAGACCGTTAAAATTAAATTGAGGATGAAATGCCAGTCCTAGCAATCCCCGTTCATCATAACCACCAGAAGCACCTAGTTTAATGATCCGCGGACGAATATCTAAAAATGTCTTTAAACTTGAGTTTCCTATGTAAAAGATCTCTCCTAGCTGGGTTGCAATAAATAATCTTTCCATTGAGTCACCAGGCAGTATGGCTGTTTTTAAAACAGTGGGTAAATTTATCTTACTTACAACGGGCCGCAAACGAACGTTAACCACCTATTTTTTCACCCCTTCTAAATGCATTTTTCCTAAAAGAATATGACTAAAACTTTTCTATTAGTACCAAATATGGATTGTGGAGATTCTTTTTGGAGATTAACGACTGGATAATAGTAAATACTAAAAAAAACTCAAAAAAGGAGATTATTATGGGAGCCATTGAACTAAACGGATTTCGCTTTGTACCTGAATATAGTGTCAGCCATCAAAATGGGGCGATTCATGTCTATAACAAGGATCGTTTAATAGAAGAAATCAAATTTCAGTTTTCAGGGGATTTTCCTGAACTAGATCAAATAGAGGACTTGGTGGATCAATACTGCGACCGCCGTCAAATTTAGAAATCGAATACTCGTTCGGTTTCTTGTTTTTTGATATACTAGAATTACCAAAAATATGAAAGGGGGGTAAAATTTGAGTAAATTAACCGCTATTTACCCTCAAGCGATTGAACATACGAAGAATAAAGTAATGGAAGATATGAACTATTACTTAGAGACAAAAGAGAGTCTGCCTTCTTTTAGCCAATATTTAACCGATCGTGGGCATTATCTGGAGCAAATTTGGGTCAATGTCTGGTTGAATAAGGTCACCAATGATGTCCCAAAGAATGAGAAAAAAGAGTTTTTGCGGGAAAAAGGGTTTGAGGTACAGGGAGTGGACCGCAAGCTGATTAATAAACTTTTTCGGGATGAAATGAGAGATTATCAGCCTTTTCATGTATTGAAATGGACCAAGGAAACCTTTGCAGATAAAGAAGAGGAATGGGAACAACGATATCAGCAGGCAAAAGCTGATTTTATAAAAAGACAAGAAGTCACCCGTCTTGAGGAAGTGCGACATCGTATTCGAGCAATGATAGAAGAGACTGCGGGTGATATGCTTGAGAAGGATTATGCTCAAGTTTATCTATATGTTCGGCATTTTACGGCCAAGCAATTAGCTGCAGACATCAAGAACAATGTGAAATTTAAAAATGTTGATACCTTTGCGCTGGAAGAGAAATTGGAGGACGAAGGTCATTTTAACCCCGAATCATACACAACGGTCGCAAAGTTTTTTGAGGAACTGACAGGGGATATTCATAAAACTGTAAATTGGGGAAGAAGTTTATATGAATATCAAACCTACTTTTTTGTTTACGAAAGCTTAATTTCAGATTATCTGTCAGAACTGATTCCGGAAAGGGTTCTAGAGAATCTTCCAGATGGAATAAAGGAACAGTTCCAAGAAACATTTGGTGAAAAACTTACTCCCTCTTTCATTAAGGGTAGTTTGACACAGCTTCTTTATGAGGTTGAAGACTATTTTATTGAAGATATTCAAGACGAATACCTTTCTGACCTCTTGAAAATTCCTGATATACCATTTGACCTTTCACTTCATCAGCAAATTTTTGAAAAGGACTTTGCTGAAAGAGAACGTAAGAAGGCGGAGGAAGAGGCAGAATTACAACGAAAAAGACAAGAAGAAGAACGAATGATGGAGGATATCTTCGGCAAGGAATACAATCCATCGTTTGGAAAACGGGTTCGATATGTCCTTCATATTGGGGAAACAAATACCGGGAAAACACACCATGCCCTCGAGCGAATGAAAGAAGCACACAGTGGTTTATATCTAGCTCCACTTAGGCTATTAGCGCTGGAGGTTTATGATAAGTTAAATGCTGAAGGAACACCCTGCTCGTTAAAAACAGGCGAAGAAGAAAAAATCGTTCCTGGCGCGAACCATTTTTCATGTACGGTGGAGATGTTTCATGAAAAAGAAAACTATGATGTCGTCGTCATTGATGAAGCACAAATGATTACAGACAAGGATCGTGGTTTTTCGTGGTATAAGGCGATAACCAAAGCAAATGCAAGAGAAGTACATATTATCGGGAGCAGGAACTCGAAACCGATGCTTTTGCAGCTGTTAGGAGAATCGGATATTGTCATCCACGAATATAGCCGTGATATTCCTCTTGAAGTGGAATCAAAGGAATTCCATATTAAACATGTAAAAAAAGGGGATGCGCTGATTTGTTTTTCAAGAAGACGGGTGCTTGAAACAGCTTCTCGTCTCCAAAGTGACGGGCATACTGTCAGTATGATTTACGGCAGCATGCCACCTGAAACTAGGAAAAAACAAATTGAGCAATTTAACAGCGGCAAAACAAAGGTAATTGTTGCAACGGATGCAATTGGAATGGGCTTAAATTTACCGATTCGCCGGATTGTGTTTTTGGAAAATGAGAAATTTGATGGTACGAGAAGACGGCTGTTAACCTCCCAGGAGGTAAAGCAAATTGCCGGTCGTGCCGGCCGTAAAGGGATTTATGATGTTGGGAAGGTTGCTTTCACAAAAGACATTAGGATGATGAAGAAATTGCTTATTCAAGAGGATGAGCCTGTTCATACCTTTGCGATTGCACCAACTAACTCGGTGTTTGAGCGGTTCCAGCGATATTACCGGGATTTAGGAACATTCTTTGAGCTCTGGGGGAAATTCAACAGCCCGCCAGGAACGAAGAAAGCTTCATTAGCTGAGGAACGGTCACTTTACAACCTGATTGCCGGGACAGAAATTGAAGCACGCTTACCTTTGATGGACTTATATGGGTTTTTACATCTTCCTTTTTCGAAAAATGAACAGGCTTTAACAAGACAATGGGAAGATACGATGTATGCAATTATTCAAGGTACTCCTCTTCCGGAACCGCCATATAAGGAACGAAGCTTGGAGGATCTCGAGTTAGCGTATAAAGCGCTTGGTTTGCATCTGCTCTTTCTGTATCGGTTAGGAGAACGGACGGAGGCTATTTATTGGGAACGGCTTCGTGAGGAAATGAGCGACAAAGTTCAAGATAAATTAAAAACAGATATCAAAAATTTTGTAAAAAAATGCAAAAACTGTGGAAAAAACCTTGCTTGGGATCACTCGTTTCCAAACTGTGACGCCTGCCATAGTGCTAAATATAGAAGAACTCGATATGGTGATGATTTTTAACGATATGATTTTTCAATCATATCGTTTTTTACGCCTTAAATACCAAAATCTCCAAAGTTGGCGGTTTCATTTTTTTATTAGAAACATTTTTGTATTTCATTTTCTTTAAATATGTTTCCACTTTTTACAAAGTACTATATCGGAAACAGTAGGTCGTTTAATATTGTATTTTTCTGCTAATTCATACTGAGTTGCTGTTTTTTGCCTTCCTTGCTTTATAGCTTCTTCATACTCATTTCTTATGGCCATCACTGTTTGGTCGGTTAATTTTGCTCGTTTATTACCTTCGCCGCGATTTTTCAGCGAAATTTGTTTTTTCCATTCCTCTTTAAAACCACGAACTCTAATTTTGTTACGCAAATGATCTAATTGGATAGGGGTAAGTTTGGGATTACCGTATTTTTTCATTCTTAATTTTGCTGCTTCTTTAGGGTTTCGACTACCGTCTAAATTTTGGTTCAAAATTTTTAATGTCATCGTTTGTCCTATATTTAATCTTTGAGCGACTTCTTTGATACTTAACTTCTTGTCATAATAAAAGTAACCAACTTCTTTTATTAATTCAGGAGTTCTTTTTGTGCTTCTAGTCATAGGAGCCTCCTTGTTCTAATTTAAAATTTCCTTATATAAAAACAACTTGCATGCGAATTAGTAACTCCCATTAAAAAAAACAACTATAATCTGAACTGCCCGCTTGACAGTGAAAATTTTAACATGGTCTGGTACAGTAATTAAATTCCAGATATCTTAATAGGTTCTTAAGTATTCCTTAAAGCAATCAAATTTTGCATTGTATCATCAATTCGGTAAACAATCAGCATACCTAGACCGGTCCCTTTGGTATCTTTCGACGAAAAGTAAGGCTCTTTGAGCCGATTTTTCTGTTTTTCGGTCGTGTCGATCCCTTTCCCTTAAACTACTGGGTATATGACTAATAATATTTCAAAATAAGTTGGAAAAAATCCAACTGTTTAATGTATTGGGTGGTAAGTATACTTAAATAAACTAGAGTAGTATCTAGGTTTATTAGATGATTAACATAGTTGTGTTTTTTGATGTTCTAACTTTTTCAATTTTTTTGTTTAAATCTGACTATAACCATCAAGGCGCAAGATCTTGCTTTTAGAAAGAAATAAATTATTAATGAAAGGATGAATGGACAGGTAATGAGTAATAGATTGATTATTGGAATGGACGGCGGAGGGACAAAAACGAGAGTCATGGTCAAAGAACGACCAGATGGAGAAACGCTATTTGACCAAAATTTCGGGATGTCAAATTATAATAACATCGGCGTAGACGGACTTAGACCAGTATTTCACGAAATTTATGAAGCTTTATTCTCTTGTTTTCAAGAGCAACTGCATGATGCGATTCTCGTATTAGGTTCTGCAGGTGTAGATAGACCGAAGGATGTCGAAATCTATCTGACTGCATTAAAAGAAAGCGGATTCACTTGCCGACTAGAAGTAGTGAATGATGCAGAAATTGCACTTGTTGGTGGCAATGGAGATCGAAAAGATGCTTTGATGATTGCAGGAACAGGTTCCATTGTTGTGGGAATTGACTCAAAAGGAAAAATCGTACGCTCTGGTGGATGGGGCGGATTGATAAGTGATGAAGGAAGTGGTTTCCAAATTGGTCGACATGCGATTGCAGCCGTAATGCAAGAGTACGACAAAGTTATTGCACCTACATCCTTTACGGAAAAGTTGCTTGCTCATTTTCAGTTGAATTCTCCAGAAGATTTTATGGATTTATTATATTTGGAAGATACGCTGCCAGTTGACAAGGTAGCTTCAAGTACGCCAATTATTCTAGAAGCATGGGCAAATGGAGACGAAGCTGCTCGTACGATTGTTGAAGCAGAGCTAGAGAAATTAGTTCGTTTAGTCGTTGGAATCAGTCGACAAATGGGGTCAGAAAACTTCCGTCTCTCTGTTGCAGGCAGTTTGTTGACGAAATCAACAGATTATTTCGGCACGTTAAAAGAGAAGTTACATGTGGTTTTACCACAAGTAGAGATTTCTACACCACTTTATGATCCAGTATTCGGTGCCATCATTATTGGTGCGCAGGTACAAGTAAATACAAATATAGAATAGTAAGGAATGTGACGTAACATGCGAGAAATAGGAATTAGTGTGTATCCTAACTTTTATCCTTTAGATCAAATCAAAAATTATTTAGAAAAGGCCCATTCGTTTGGTTTTAAAAAAGTATTTGTTTCACTGATTTTAAATAATCATGGTTTTGAAGGTGCCGAGGATGTAAATGCGAACACTTGGAATAACATATTGAATTACTGTAAAGAACTTGGTATGACTGTATCAGCTGATATGAATGATGAAGTTTTCAATGAGTTGGGTTGTACATTGACCGATCTTACAGCGTTACAAAAGATGGGCATCACAAAACTCCGTATTGATGGAGGTTTTACGGGCGAAGAAATTGCACTTCTTTCAAAAAATCAGCAGGGGATTCAAATAGAAGTAAATGCTTCGATGTCTTCTTCTGATAATCAGAATGGAAACGCTTTGCGTGAATGTCGTGAATTTTTAGAAACGGTAGAAAAAGAAGGAAATATTGATCAACTAACGGCCTGTCACAATTTTTTCCCGCTCCCCGATACAGCATTGTCTCTTGAGAACATTCGTCCAATTAACAACTTGTTTGCATCATTCGGTGTGCCGGTCGGAGGGTTTGTTGCATCGCAACTTTCGCCAAAAGATTTGCACCACTTAGGTCATGGGGTTTGTACGATTGAAAAACACCGCTTTTTGCCTTGTCATATTGCAATGTCAGAGTTATTTGCAAATGGTTTTGATGATGTGCTAATTGGTGACTCGTTTGCGGATCTTTCAGAGCTTGCCGAAATGGCAAGATGTTACAAGCAAGATTATATAGAGATTCCAGTTGTATTTAATCCGTTTGTTCCTCAAAATACAAAAATGAAAATTCAAGAGTCCATCCTAATTTCAAGAGTTGATCAGCCTGCCAATCTCATTCGGGCGACGGATACGAGAGGAATGGAAGTGCCTCCTTGCTTTTGTGCACCAAGAGGAAAGTTTACAATCTCTGTATTAAATTATAGAAGTGCTCAATATGAAGGAGAATTACAAATCTCATTGAAAGATTTAGGACAATCTGTTGAACACAATGTGATTGGATTTGTTCATCCCTTTGCAAAAGATTTATTGCCTTATCTTTTAGCAGGCAGAAATAAATTTCGATTAGTAGAATATAAGTGAAAATATTTTATAGTAGATGAATGATTTTAGACTGTTATTTGATGTGTTTAAAAAACAAAGTTATAAAACGTGAATGAAACTAGAGGTGGTGGAATGGTGAAAAGCGCCATTATTCTTGCGGCAGGCAAAGGTACTAAAATGTTTCCTTTCAATGCGGTTCGCTCCAAAACGACAATAAAAATCGCAGGGAAGTCATTAATCCGCTATAACATTGAATCCATTGTGGCGATGGGAATAGAAGAAATTATTGTTGTTGTTAATGAGGAACATCAAAGAGAAATAGAAAATCTTTTATCAGATATAGAAAACGTTAAATTTGTGACTGATCAGACAAATTTAGGAAGTGCAGAAAGTCTGGTAAAAGGGGCTGAGAAACTCTCTGATACGAAGGACTTTATTGTTCTCTATGGGGATACCATCGTTGAAGAAAAGGATTTAGAGAGCTTAGTGAATTCTATAAAACCTGCTGTGTTGTTGAAGAATTTGGAGGAATCCTCAAGAAACTGGATTGGTGCGAGTATTGAAAATGGGTTTATTCAGTCGATTGGTGCCCACTATCGTGGGAACAGCATTACCCATCATTTTGCCGGCTTTCACTTTGATGATACACTTCTAGATTATGTGAAAAGAACTCCAAATTATTTTCCAGATGTAAAAGTAGGTGTAGGGGTACCAAAAGAGAGATATATTGAAGCGGGACTTCTGAAATCGCTTGATAAAGTAAAATTGAATGCGATCGAATGTAGTGGATTTTTCTTTGATATTGATAAGCCTTGGCATATGTTAGAAGCGAACCAATTTATGGTATATCATTTTTGTCATGCACTAGAAGAGAACCAACTAGCAGAAGGTGCGACGATTTCAGCAAATGCAACCATTCATGGCCATGTAAAACTTGGTAAGAACTCCTCAATTGGTGATCGAGTTGTCATTCACGGTAACCTGATTGTGGGTGACAATACAAACATTGATAATGGAGCCATTTTTAATGGCAATGCTGTGATTGGTGATCATACAAAAATTAGTAATTACTGCATCATTTACGATGGAGTATCGATAGGTTCGAATTGTATATTCGACCATTGTGCAGAGTTCCTTGGTGGAATGGTGATGGATAAGGTATATCTTTACCACTATGGCGAGTTTTATGGTGCAATTGGCAGTTATACGGATATCGGAGCAGCAACCGTATGCGGAACATTACGCTTTGATGACGGAGAAACGGAGCACGTTGTGAATGGACGAAAAGAAGTACCGTTGCATTTTTCAAATGCAGCTTTTCTTGGCGACTATTGCAGAACGGGCGTAAATACGATTATTATGCCTGGTTGTAAAATAGGTGCTTATAGTGTTCTCGGAGCTGGTGCAATCATCGATAAAGATATCGAAAAAAATAGTCTTGTTTTCGTGAAACAAGATCTAATTATAAAAAAATGGAGCGAAAGTAAGTACGGGTGGTAATAGATAGTTTAGAAGTTCCCGAAACCTATGACATGGGAATTCAAATCAATAAAAGAAGGAATAGTGATAATGGAGAATTATTATCAATATGTGACAGCAAATCTCGAAAAACTGCATACGACACAGAATGAAAAAATCGATGAAGCTGCCACATGCATATTTGAAGCACTTCAAAATGGAGGTCGCTTCCTAGTTACAGGTTCAGGTCACTCCCATATGTTTGCGGAAGAATTTTACGTAAGAGCGGGTGGATTTGCACAAGTCTCGCCTATTTTGCCAAATGAATTTTTATTACACGATCATCCTTTAAAAAGTACTGTGATTGAACGCTTAGAAGCCTATGCAAAAGTTATCTTTGATTTATATAAAATCAACTCAAAGGATGTACTTGTCATTGCTTCCAATTCTGGAAGAAATGGAATGACTGTGGAACTTGCAAAAATGGCACAGGAATGTGGTACAAAGGTCATTGCATTTACAAATCCGAATCATCCTACAGGTTCAAAATCAAGACACAGCAGCGGAAAATATCTATTTGACTTCAGTGATGTTGTTATTGATAGTTGTACTGGACCTGGGGATGCTCACTTTTATGTAGAAGAAGCAAACACTGGTATGGGGGCAACTTCTACTATGGCGGGAGCTTTTGTTGCTCAAACCATTTCTATTTTGTTAGCAAAAAAATACCAACAAGCTGGAATGAAACCGCCAGTGTTTAAGAGCTCTAATGTTGATGGCGGAGATGAATGGAATAAAGAACTTTTTGCGAAGTATTATGGTGTTTAATCAAGCCCTGATAAGTAACTAGTAAAGTGAATATGAGCTCAATGAGAAAAGCGTTTCCAAGACATGGGAACGCTTATTTGGCTTATATAAAATTTGCCATGTACTGGACATGGAGGAAAATTCAAGGGATATATAAGTTTTACTTAACATGTATGAAGTAATTCTAAATTTTTAAATGTGTAGATCTATGTTAAGATTCGTTCAGATTATTTTTTAAGTTGTAGATAGTGCTATTTAGCATCAAATTTATAAGCTAGACTATTAATTTGTTTCAAATTGCTAGGTATATTGGAAAAAATCAAACTGTTAAATGGATTTGGCGGGAAGTAAACTTAAACCAACTAGAAGAGTTTCTAGAGTGATGAGGTAATGTATGCGAAGAGATTTAATTTTACAATATTTGTATCAAAAAGGCAAAACACTTACATCCTATGAACTTGAATCAGAATTCGCCATTTCAAATCGGACATTACGAAATGAATTGAAGGAATTAAACGTTATTGGAGAAAAATCTGGATTTGTTATTCAGAAAAAACGTGGTGAAGGATATTTACTTCATGTAGAAAATCAAGAAATGGTTCAATCGTATTTAGAAGAAATTAAGGGTGCTTTAGCCCCGGATTTACCTCGTGTTCGTGTAATCAATATTATTATGCTATTGCTACAAACGACAGAGTTTCAAACCATTGATATGTTTGCTGATAGCCTATTGATCAGCAGATCGACCGTTCTTAGCGATATGGTTGATGTTGAAAGGCAAGTTAGGCTTTTTGATTTAAAAGTAGAAGCAAAATCACGTTACGGTGTTCGTTTACTAGGTGACGAAACAAATTTCAGAAGGGCGTTTTCCTATTTCTTAAGTCAAAAGGAAACAGGATTGTTAAAAAAATCTAATTATCTAAATTTTGAGAAAGCGTTTCCATTCGAAGAAATTAGAGCTGTTTTGAGTGAAGAGGTACAAATCAATCATTTGAAAGTAAGTTATTTTGCCCTTGAGAACATTTTAGTGCATATTCAAATACTCTCATTTCGAGTCACTCAACACAATTTTATATTGCCTAATCAAGAAAAGAAGTTAGATGTTTCCCTGATTAAGCCATCTTATATGAATATAGCCAAGAGAATTTGTGAAGTACTTTCTGAACTATATCATGTTGTACTTCCAGAGAGTGAAATGATCTATCTTGCTGCACATATAAGTGGTAAATCTAGTGTGGATGATATTGAGGAACAAGAAAAGAATGATTTGGAACAAAAACTAAAGAATTGTTTTAAAAAATTAGATCAAACTTTCTTGACACAGTTTACAGGTGATCAGCAACTTTTGGATATGCTTTTGATGCATATGTATCCGTTGTTAAGAAGAATCTATTTCAACCTAAAGCTTACAAATCCATTGATAGATGATGTATACAGTAGATATTCCGACGTCTTTATGATTGCATTAAAATTTTCTGAAATGATAAAGGAAATATGGGGATTCGAACTTTCTAGCGATGAAATGGGATACATTACCATGCATTTTGCAGCTCATATGGAAAGAGAGAAGCAAAAACAATTAAGTTCCTATAAGAAGATTCTACTATCGTACGGATCAGGAGCAGGATCGGCTGATTTACTTAAAATGAAACTCGAAACACTTTTTCAAGGTGCAACGATTAACGTCGTTCTATACAGTGAACTTCAATCGGGTCGTCTAGAAGAATATGATTTATTAGTTTCATCCCATCCGATTCGTTTTGACAATATTTCAATTCCATATATTCAAGTACCACCAATACTAACTGAGACGGATATCCAGAGAATTTGTCGTACGCTTACTAGGTATCCGGCAAGTAGAGTTAAGGAAAATGCACCAACACTCTTATCTCTGTTTCATTCAGAAATGTTTTATATAGAAGATACTAGAGAGGCTTTTGACTACAAAGCTTACATTAAAGAAAAAGCGAAAAGAGTTGTTGAATTGGGTTTTGCAACACTTGACTTTCCTGATTTGGTTGCCGAACGGGAAGAAAAAATATCGACGATTCTCCAAAATGGGATAGCAGTGCCACATGCATTAAAAATGGTTGCGATTCAAGATTCGATAAGTGTTGTGATATTTAAGAATCCAATAACTTATGATGGAAAGGTTGTACAAATACTTTTTTTAATTAATCTGCGGGCGGGAGACTTGTTTCTACACAAGGAGTTAAGTCGATTAGTTTTACATTTAATGGAGCATCCCGAAGCGAAACAGAGAATTCTGAAGTCAACTAACTTCAATGATTTTCAATACGAGGTTTCTAAAATATTATTCTGCTAGACTAACAAGATTTTTGCCAATTATATGAAAGGGGTTGATAGTAGTAGGGGAATGAAGGGTTTAGAATGTATGGTTAAATCTCTGAGTTGGAAAATGGATTCGAATATATTATTTAGGAGGAACATAATGAAAAGAAATAAATTGCGTTTTGGTAAACCTGTTACGGCGGCTGTTTTAGCAGCTACAATAGCTGCAGGTAATTATAGTGGTGTAGTTGTTAAAGCTGCTACTACAATTTCAGCCCATTCTTTTACGGTAGCTCCTGTTTCAACTGGCACAAGTATTTACATGAACACTACACATATCACTCATGCAAAACCTACTGGTTTAGATACAACAAAGCCAGTAAAATGGACAACTTCTGATCCATATGTTGCATATGTAGATATGGTTGGCAACGAAAAAGGTGATTTCAGCGGAAAGATTTTAGGCGTAACTGGTGGTACGGCAAAAATCACTGGTACTGGAGTGGATACAACTGGTGCTGCTAAAACTGTAGAGATTACTGTTACTGTAGTAGAAGCACAAGCTACTAATCTTGAAAAATTAGTTTACTACTATAATGCTGGGGATGATAGGATACCAGCTGCCCTTTCAACATCGACTTGGAAAACAACTAATATTCCTTCTGCTCCAGCAGGAAAGAAATTCCCATCAAAGAGCTATGTGGGATATGTTGAAGGAGAAGACGGTGTAAAATGGTTAATTTCAAAAGACACTTTAATCAAGTCAAATGATAAAATCATCCTGGGTGATGAGAGAGCGCATGGAGTAATTACTGGTATCGTATCTGATGCAATTACACTTTACGATCCTAACTTATCTTCGGCTGATCAAATTCAATATTTGCAGGGTGGAAGATATATTCCACAAACTGGTGGTTCTTCAGGTTCTGGTACTAATAATGCTGGTAATACTGCAACATTTAACGCAAAAGAAGTGATTACCAACATCATGCCTGATGGTAATAATGGACTTTGGATTCTTGGCGAAAAAGGAAACGCAACTCACATTGTGAGAAAGCAAATGTCATTACAAAGTAAAGCATTACTTCAAACAGAAATTTCAAGAAATTTTACAGACAGATACGGATTCCAATCTGGTAATATGAGATTCACTACTCAAGAGGACATGATGAAAGCGCTTATGACAGCTGATAAAGATGCTGCTAGAGGAAACTATGATACAGACAATGACGGTCTTTGGACAACAATGTATGCTTCTGGTGAAATCTGGAGATACAACTACATGAAAAATACATTTGGTCCCAATGATGAAAGAACAAAAGATGCAAAAGCATCTGCTATTCGTGCAGTTGAATCAATCGTAACGCTTGGTTATGTATCTGGTACGCAATTAAAAGTTACTTCTCAATACAATGTAAACGACTATATGTACGTTGTTAACTCTTATGGTGGAAACGTAAAAACGATCGCTGAAGCAAAAGCATGGCTTACTGCTAACGAAGGAAAGCCAGTATTCGTTGATGAAAAGGGTAAATATACATTGACTGACACTGGAAATCCTGCATCAGCTGGTTTCTTTGCTCGTACGTACAAAGTAGACACAAGTAACAATGGCGCTACAATTCCAGAAGCTAGAACATGGGATAATGCATGGATTCAAAAGAAGGCAGGACAAGCTGAAGATATTAATGGAAATACAGTTTGGTATAATGTCCCTGGCTCTTTCAAAAATGGAACACAAACTGATCTTAAAGCATATGACACAGTTGCAGTACCTCCACGTTTAACAGAAATATTTGCAAACCAAAACGAAGGTTTTGATGCGGATTCAATGGATTTAGACTCAAATAAAGTTTATTACAAAGCAACAACATCAACAGATGAATTAGTAGGTCATTATTTTACATTAGACCTGGCATATAAGGCATTCAAAGAAGATGATCCAGAACTAGCAGCGCTTATCAAAAATGATATGATTAACCACACAAATGCACTAGTTCTAAATAACTATTTCCAATTGACTGTTAATGGTGAGAACCCTGCTGAATCTCGTTTTGCTAGTGGTTCTGTTCCTGGAAATGGATTAAACGGCCCGAATGCTCCAACTAGATGGGCAAATATGAACCCTGAATACCTTGATGGTAATAAGGATGCATGGGGAAGAGACGCAGACTATGAAGACGGTCCATTAAATGCGCAATTACAGTTACAAGCACTTGTAGTTGCAAGAGATTTGGGTACGTATACTCCTGAAGAAAAAGCAATCCTTGAAGATCAAGGCATTGATGTAATTGAACCACTTGATTTTGCAAACGAATACAAAGTAATGAATGGCGTAAAAGCCTCAGAAAAAGCTAATGAACACAATGATTTTGAAGTAAGATATCCAAAAACATATAACTCAAAATCGATGCTTGATATGACATTACAATATCTTGCAAGATACTTTGGTATTGCTGCTCATAACGGTGATGATATCGGTGTAAGTGGTGTAACTCACGAATCATACATGAACTATTCTGATGAAGAAGAAGAAGCACTAGCATACTACACATTATCTCACCATGCTGATAAGTTTAACGGTGACGAAATCTTAGAAGGCATGAATCAATGGTGGACAAACGAAAAGAGAGAGAAAAACCCATTCATGACAACTTTCTACGCGGCTTCTCTAGGTGCTTTGAAAGCTAAAGGTATTGATATCGGAAATGCACAAGTTGACCTTGCAGGTTCAGATTGGTATATGACTCGTATACCTAACAATTTCATGAACTTTGATGTATTATCAGCAAACAGAAATGACATAACACACGTAGCACCAAATCTTATGGTTGACCAATTAATTCCTCGTGATGAAGTTATGATGTCCAAGTACAACACAAACATTTTCGGAACGATGGATAGAAGAACGATTGACTCTGGTAACAGTTTAACAATGGAATCTTCAACTGTGATTTCAATGCCTTACTGGATCACTCAAAACCCTGAAGATGCTGCTTATGTAGAAGATTTAGGATCAGAAGTTACTGAACCAGTTAATAGTGGTACAGAAAGCCTTGCATACCCAACTAATTTAGCATCTATGAATCCTCATGCTAAATATAATGCAGACACACATACATTTACAATTAACGTAGGTGACTCTGTAAAGCTTGATGCTAAAACAACGGGATATATTAAAAATGTGTCATGGGCAACGAATGCTTGGGATCAAGCAGGATATATCAATGGATTACCTACACAAATCAATGCTGAAGTAGATGTATCTAAAGTCATTGACCTAAGAAATATAGCAACGTACGGTGATGAAGGAAACGTAAGACCAACGGATTTAAGTGTAAACGGCGAGTACTATGGTGCTTATGCAACTGGTTTAAAACCAGGAACAGCTACCGTTACGGCGTATGTTATTGATGGATTCTTTAGAACCCCTGCTAAAATAACATACACAATCGAAGTTGTTGATCCTAAGAAATCAGCGAAACCAATTGCTCCTACTGTACTTGACAAGAATTCTTTTGCCTATCCAACATGGTTGAAAACTGCAATGGCTGATTCAAAATTAAATACAGATGGAAACAAATATGTAGAAGTTAGTTACGAATCATCTTCACCAGACGATGTAGCTGTTGATAGTGAAACTGGAGAAGTTACGTATAAAACAGATAAGCAAGCTTTCATCATTGCTACTGTTCTATACTCTGCAATGACAATTGATGGAGAGCCTAGATTTGAAAACGATAGCCACGTGATGACTT
The DNA here is from genome assembly GCF_013396335.1 of Bacillus sp. EB106-08-02-XG196. Lineage (GTDB taxonomy): Bacteria > Bacillota > Bacilli > Bacillales > Cytobacillaceae > Neobacillus. The sequence goes on along the minus strand of NZ_JABWSY010000016.1, from coordinate 101,176 downwards.
TTGTAAGACCTGTTTCTAAGAATTCGAATCGTTAATATTTTAAAAGGATCTTGGTATAAGGGGAATTTCTGATTTACCAAGATCCTAATCCTTTTAGGAGTGATAATTCAATGAAAACTAATTTTTTTGAAGAGAAATTTTTACCAATTGCTTCGAAAATAGGTAATCAAAGGCATTTGCTTGCCTTACGTGACGGTATTATGTTTGCAATGCCTCTTATGATAATTGGTTCGTTTTTCATTATCGTGGCTTGGTTAGAAGCAGAATGGTATCAAAACTTCATGGCAAAAACCTTTGGGGACAATTGGAATGCTTTTGGAGACATCGTTTATAACGGTACAATGGGTATCATCGCATTAATTGCTGTATTTGGTGTAGCATACTCACTAGCAGGCAGTTATAAAGTTGATGGAAAGAATATTGATGGTGTTCCAGCTGGTGTTTTAGCATTAGCAGGATATTTAATTGTTAACATTATGAGCACTTTCACGGTTGATGAAGAAAGCGTATCCGCTTGGTCACCTGATATCTTTAGTGCACAGTATTTGTTTGTTGGATTAATTGTTGCTATTATTACCGCTGAAATTTATCGTTTCTTCTTACAAAAGAAGATGGTCATTACATTACCAGATACTGTACCACCAACCGTTTCACGTTCCTTTACAGCCCTTATTCCTGGTTTGGTTATTATTATTTTCTTCTTATTTATTAGATTTATATTTGCGCAAACTAGTTGGGAAACTTTCGCAACTTTTATACAGGTCGTTGTCACACAACCATTTACGATCTTAGGTTCAACCTACATTGGTACGCTTATCGCAAGTTTAATGGAACATCTCTTATGGAGTTTTGGAATCCATGGTTCATCCATCATCACTTCTGTTATGGAACCTATTTGGATTACAAATGCAGATGCAAACTTAGCAGCAGTAAAAGAGGGTGCAAAGACTCTGCCGCATATCATTACGTATACATTCTATGAGAATGGTATCTGGATGGGTGGATCAGGTGCTACGTTACCAGTTGCTATCTATATGATGTTTTTAGCAAAATCAAACCTTCTTAAGAAAGTTGGACGTTTGGCGATCGGACCTTCCATTTTTAATGTCAACGAACCAATTATGTTTGGAGTTCCGGTTGTCTTAAACCCATTCTTAATGATTCCTTTCATGCTGGCACCAGTAGCAGTATTAACCGTTACTTATTTTGGTACGTCAATGGGAATTTTCCCACAAACGACAGGTACGATTATTCCATGGACAACACCATATTTCATCAGTGGTTATCTTATGACTGGCGGTAAAATTATGGGTGTAGTCATGCAATTGGTTGCTTTTGCAGTTGCCTCTACAATTTGGTTCCCATTCATTAAGATGTGGGACAAGAAAAACTTAGAAATGGAGAAAGCTAATAATATTATAGATTCCAAAGGAAATCTTAATTTTTAGCGAAAGCTTACTATGGACATGAAAAAGAAAATATTTACTCAGATTCGAATAAAAAGAATAGCTGCTTTTGCCATAGATGCGGTGATTGTCTCAATCCTACTTTCAATTGTTTATCGAATAACAGGTTTTGCAAACTTTCCTGGAGTCTTAACAAAGATGATTGAAATTCAAAAAACAATGAGTGAAGCAGCTAGTCAAGATGCTACTGTACAGGTAATGGCTCTTTTTAATGAAGCCTTTCTCCAATCGCTTCTTATCTGGTTTTGTTATGATGTCCTAACAACCTTATTATTAAGAGGTTCTACAATTGGGAAGATGATTTTTCGATTGAAACTAACACACATCAATAACAAAAAAGGTAAGCTTGCTTATGGATTATTAGTGATTGTTAGAAGTTTCTTTAAATTTTTATCGATGTTTCTTTTTCAGGGCCTTCCATTTTTGATATCCGTTATAAGCATATTTGCTAATCCAAACTCATTAGCTGCACACGATCGATTAGCTCGATTAGTCGTAGTCAATAAGAACGACGTTACTAGCTTAGAATAGAAGGGGAAAAAATAATGAATATTTTACTTTGTTGTGCTGCCGGCATGTCTACAAGTCTAATCGTTACAAAAATGGAAAAAGCCGCTGCTTCAAAAGGGATTTCAGCACATATTTGGGCAGTGTCTGAATCAGTTGTTCGCTCAGAAGTCGAAGAGGCGGATGTGTTATTGTTAGGACCACAAGTACGTTTTCTTTTGAACGAAATGAAAAACATCTGTGGGGAGAAAAATATTCCAGTTGAAGTTATTGATATGATGAACTATGGCATGTGTGATGGTGAAGCTATTCTCGAGCAAGCAATAAAACTAATAGAAAATAAGTAGTATACCAATTGAAAGAAGTGACTCTTCTTATATAATGCCTTATGAAAGCAAATGACTTTGAGTTCAAAAGGCATTATGAAGGACATGAAAAAAACATTATAATATAAAAAATTTTAAGTTTGAAAATTTTATAGAATACAAGAATACCCAAAGGGGTTTTTAACATAGAAAATTTGTGGCCATAAGCTTACAGAGTTTCAAAATTTCTCTTGAAAGAGGAAGGAGGTCAGTTTTATGGTAAAACATGAAACAGAAATTTTTACATTGATTTTACATGGTGGAAATGGTCGAAGTGCAGCAATGGAAGCCATTCATGCCGCAAAAGAACGGAATATGGATTTAGCACGCGAGAAATTAAAAGAAGCAAGTGATGCTTTAAATGAGGCACATCATATTCAAACATCGCTCATTCAATCTGAGATAGGTGGAAATCCAACAGAAATTTCACTTTTAATGATTCATGCCCAAGATCACTTGATGAATGCAATGACCGTAAAAGACTTGGCAAAAGAGTTCGTTGACATGTATGAAAGGGGCCTTAAGTAATGTCAAAGAAATTTAAAGTTGTGACAATTGGTGGGGGCTCTAGTTATACGCCGGAACTAGTTGAAGGCATTATTAAGCGTTATGAAAAAATACCAGTTACAGAACTTTGGCTTGTTGATATCGAAGCAGGTCGCGAGAAATTAGAAACAGTTGGTGCGCTAGCAAAGCGTATGGTCAAAAAAGCTGGGGTTCCAATTGAGATTCACCTTTCATATAATCGTCGTGAGGCTTTGAAAGATGCTGATTTCGTTACGACACAACTTCGTGTTGGGCAATTGGCTGCACGTGCACTTGATGAAAGAATTCCATTAAAACATGGTGTTATCGGGCAAGAAACCAATGGTGCAGGTGGTTTGTTTAAAGCGCTCCGTACGATTCCAGTAATTTTAGATATTTGTAAGGAAGTTGAAGAGCTTTGTCCAAATGCGTGGGTACTTAACTTTACAAACCCTGCAGGTATGGTGACAGAGGCAGCATTAAGATATTCAAATATTAAGAAGTTTATTGGCCTTTGTAATATTCCGATTGGAATGGAAATGGGTATTGCAAATCTATTAAATGTGGATCACTCTCGTGTTCGTATTGATTTTGCAGGTCTTAATCATATGGTTTTTGGATTAGAGGTTTATCTAGATGGAGTGAGTGTAAAAGATAAAGTTCTTGAAATGATCATGGATCCTGCCAATGCAAGTTTTGTGAAAAATATTGACGCAGAGGAGTGGGCACCTGAATTCCTAAAAGGTATCAATGTCATCCCATGCTCATACCATCACTACTACTACAAAACATCTGAGATGTTGGCAAGAGAATTGAAAGAATTCGAGTCTAATGAAACACGTGCAGAGGTCGTACAACGGATTGAAGCATCTCTATTTGAAAAATATAAAGATGAAACGCTAGATGTAAAACCACCTGAGTTAGAAAAACGTGGTGGAGCATATTACTCCGATGCAGCTTGTCGTTTGATCTCATCGATTTACAATGATACGCGAGATATTCAACCATTGAATACAATGAACAAAGGGGCAATTTCAGGCCTGCCATATAACAGTGCTGTTGAAGTTAGCTGTGTCATTACGAAGGATGGACCAGTACCATTAACGATGGGAGAAATGCCAGTTCCAGTTCGAGGATTGATACAAACGATTAAATCTTTTGAACAGATGGCAATTGAGGCTGCGGTAGAAGGAAGTCGTGAAAAAGCAATCGTTGCATTGACGATCAATCCGCTTGTTGCAAACGATAAAATGGCTATAGCGATTGTAGACGAAATGCTAGAGGCACACAAAGCATATTTACCAAGGTTTTTTTAATAATAGCAGATCCGATTGTCAGGATATTTTTTCTGATTTATTGATAAAAAAAGTCTTATTTATATCAAACAACCTAGTGAGTTTTAATATGTGACTTACAAATCTTTGAAGAGAACCAGTTGTCCAAAAAAATCAAAATAAAAAACAGAGGAGTTAGGAAGCCTCTGTTTTTTGTGCTAAATATTGTTTTATTTTTGCTAGGAAATATAAGATTAATTCACTTGTAATTAACATTCTTAACTTGCAATCAAGTAAAATAATATTTTTATCAAATTTTGAAACTAATGTTGGGTATTAATATTACTTAGCCCCAAGTCCGCCATCAATACCCAATATATTTCCATTACAATAATCAGAAGATGTCGAAGCAAAGTAAATAACAGCTCCAGCTATATCATTATCTCCGCCTAACCTTCTTGAAGGAGTCTTAGTACCTTCCCCGCCCAATTTATTTGCAAGTGTACCTTCTACTTGCGGATCATTCATTCCAGTAGTCATGATTCCAGGTGCAATAGCATTCACAGTCAGTCCATGACGAGCCCACTTGACTGCAAGGTCCTTTGTTAACGTGTTAACGGCACCTTTACTTGCTGCATATCCTACGGAGTCTACTACTTCTGGATCCGTACCCCTAGTTGCAACTGTTGAAGAAACGTTGATGATTTTTCCGTATTTGTTTTCAATCATATGTCTTCCAACAGCCTGACACATTAAGAATGTACCTGTCAAATTTGTATCGATCATAATTTGCCATTCTTTAAAAGGCATCTCCGTCGCTGGGATTTCATAAGCTACTCCGCTAGCGTTGACTAAAATCTCGATCTTGCCAAATTGAGAAATTACTTTCTCTACAGCTTGTCCAACAGATTCAGGATTTGTTACATCCAATGCCAGGGCAAATGCTTGTCCTCCGGACGTTTCAATTTCATTTACAACGTTCTCGCAAACTTCTAAACGACGTGAACCTACTACAACGGTAGCACCAGCTTTTGCAAGTGCAATTGCCATTTGACGGCCTAACCCGCTGCCTCCTCCAGTAACAATTGCTATCTTTCCAGTTAAATCAAAAAATTGGTTCAATGACATGCTGCTTTCCTCCTGTATTGGGAATATTCAAAGATTTTAAAATCTTTAATATATTAATTATACTCATAAATAATATTTAAATAAAATTAACGATTTTAATGTGTAAGTAAGTATTACTAATATTAAAAAAGCGGTAAAGCTATTTACATTGAACAATAAATCTTTAGTTTTAAGCTTTACTTCATAACATATTAAGTTTTCTGGAGTTCAGTACACAATGACACCATGATAAAATTTAAACTGTCAATTAACATTAGTTTATGTATACAGTTTTTATTATGGATGTGCTCAAATTGGATAGATTATTAATCAGGGACTGCATCATTATATTTGCAGTGTTATTAACTATATTTACAGATATTAATCGAGATACAAAAATCAAACCTGTATCCACAACGTCCACGTCCGTTCATGCAAAACAGCATGATGAAAGTATCCATGTTGACACTAACCCTGAGAGCATTTCTGTTCTTGTAAATAACTTACATAAACTGCCAGAAAGTTATTCCCCATCAGAGCTTATTTTTGCGGATATTCCATTTGTTTTCCAAGAGAAAACTGAAAAACGAAAAATGCGTGCAGTGGCCGCCGGAGCGATTAAAGAACTATTCACTGATGCAGAAGCAGAAGGTATTACATTTTTAGGTGTTTCGGCTTATCGGTCACATGCAACTCAAACAGCATTATTTCACTCTTATGTAAGTAAGGATGGGTATGAGAAAGCAATAACGTACAGTGCATTGCCTGGCACAAGTGAACATGAAACCGGTCTTGCAATCGATGTTACCGGAGGAGATGGCGAGTGTGCTGCAGAAGACTGCTTCGGCGGAACAAAAGAGGCCCTTTGGCTAGAGGAGAATGCAGCGGATTACGGCTTTATTATTCGATATCCGAAAGGTAAAACAGCCATTACTGGTTATCAATATGAGCCTTGGCACCTACGATATGTTGGTAAATCGATCGCTCTTAAAATTATGAACAAAGGAATTACACTGGAAGAATATTTTCATGCAGAACCAGTTAATAAGTAACAAAAAGCGTCAATTTCCTTTTGGAGCTTGACGCTTTTTGACGTTCCGTTGGAGGTGCATCTAGTGCAAACCCCTCATAGTGCATTATTACTGATCCTTGCTAAACGAATTGTTATCAAGGTTTTTTTATTTAACTGGATAATCAACAGATAGACTTTTTTCCTATTTGATCAAATAATTATTAATGAATTTTTAAAAAATTACGAGATATTACATATTTCCCCCGAATATTAAATCTTACCCTGTTAATTAACTGAAAGTTTAGATAATATTTACAGGCAGAAAGGAGGGCGTCATTATGCTAGATGAGTTTTATCAATATGTAACTGAAAATCTAGATAAGTTATATAAAACTCAATTTAATAAAATTAAAGAAATATCTAAATGAATTTTCCGACATCGTTATTGACAGGATGTTGTATGGGTGCAACATCAACGATTTCAGCAGCCTTCGTTACACAAACATTGTCCATTTTATTAGCTAAGAAATTCTATCAAAATGGGTTAAATCCGCCAATTTTCAAAAGTTCAAACATTGAAGGTGGAGATGAATGGAATAGAAAATTGATAACCAAATTTTATGGTGTTTAATATTTAGCTATAGAAGCGGACAATTTGATAAGGCTGAACAAAAACTCAATGAAGCAAAACAGGAGTTAAATAAAGCACATCGTTTTCAAACAGAATTAATTAAAAAAGAATCAGGTGGAGACACGTATGACATTCGCATCATACTTGTCCATGCACAAGATCATCTCATGAATGCAATGACGTTAAAAGATATGGCAGTTGAGATAATAGATTTGAGAAGAGAAATAAAAAAATAATATCCCTGCTACTAGGGCTTGAATTCGGTATTGTACTGGACTCAGGCCCTTTAATTTTATCACCTTGTACTCACTGTGTTTTTCGGCTAAATGGACATTTAGTTCTTTGTACCTATTTTAATCGACTTATTTTTTAATAAATCATAAAATTCGATTAATTTTGTTTATTTCCCCCAATTTTAAAGAAAAAGCACTCCTCTAATAATATTAAATCGACAAAATTAATAAATATTCTTCCTGATAATAGTTTAATTTTTTATCTTAAATTTATATAAATGACAATTTTTTTGTTGAACTTTAAAATATAAGTCTATCGGACTATGCTTAATTCCCCCAATTTACTGTGCTTAATGGTGAATGTACAATTTGATTTAATCAATAGAGTTAGAGATAAACGTAAAGGTATTCGTTTTACTTTAAAAGTCTCTAATCACTTAATTGTAGAGAAATAAATATAAACCGCCAAGATCAAATAATAGAGGAGAGACGTAAATGAAAAAGAGTAAATTGAAGGCGTTTAAAGTGATGACAACTGCAGCTGTAACATCCTTACTTCTTTCATCATTCACAGCTTTTGCCGAAACCAATGAAACTTCAACCGAGTCTCAAATATTGGGAGAAACAGTTGAGCAAGGAAGCAGTGATCTTTATAGTAAAGAAGTTACTAAAGAAGGTTTAACTAAAACGTATAGCCCAAATGAAATGGTCCGCCTAATCGTTGAAGTGGAACAACCAACTGATGTGGAGAAAACATCCAAAAATAAAAAAACATTAATGAAGCAAAAGCAAGACAAAGTCATCGACCAAATCGCTAAAACGAAAACTTCTAAATCAAATTCACATACGAAAGTGAAACACCGTTATTTTGAAGGTTTTAACGGATTCAGCGTAGAAACAGAGTTTCAGAATATGAAAGAAATCAAGTCTATTCCAGGGGTTATGAATGTACATATTGCTAGAACATTCCAGGAATCAATGGGAGCAAGTAAAGATTTAGTACAAGCACAAAAAGTATGGGAGCGATATGGTTATAAAGGTGAAGGATTACTAGTAGCGATCGTAGATTCTGGGATAGATCATACACACAAAGATATGAAACTATCAGATACAGCCAAAGCGCAAGAAAAGTGGACTCAAGATAAAATCAATCAAAAATTTGAAGAGACAGACGTAAACGATATTTGGTATAGCGATAAAGTCCCAACAGGCTATGATTGGGCAGATAATGATACCGATGTCATTCCTGGAGCAAATGGCAGTCCGCATGGTACACACGTTGCTGGGACAGTTGGAGCAGGCGGGGACGAAGCGAATGACGGTGTCGAGGGTATAGCACCAGGTGTGCAGCTATTAGCGGAGAAGGTATTTTCAGATAATGGTGGCGGAGCCTACGAGGATGATATTATCGCAGGAATTGAGCATGCCATTACAATGGATGCAGATGTGATAAACATGAGTCTAGGTGTTGATGCAGGCTTTATAGGTGAAGAATACGACCCTGTACAAAAAGCAATCCGAGTTGCGACAGAACAAGGTACCCTTGTTGTAGTGTCGGCCGGTAATTCCGCTCATAGTACTAAACACAATTTATTACTTGAATCTGCTTCAAAGCCATATGCAGAAAATCCTGATATTGGAACAGTTGGTGCACCATCTGTAAGTCCATATGCTTTATCGGTTGCTTCCTATGAAAATACAAAAATGCATTTAAATACATTAGCAGAAGCAAATGGTTTCAAGCTTCCTTTCCAAGATCAAACGATGTTTCCTACAAAATATAACTTTAAACTTTCAAGATTTTTAAATCCGAATCAAGATTATGAAATGGTATATGTTGGCGAAGGTACGAAAAATTCTGATTATACTGGTAAAAACGTAGAAGGAAAAATTATCGTAGCAAAATTATTAAATCAATATACTTCTTATTCTCCAATTCAATTTAAAGCTGCACAATTTAAAGCAAAAGCAGTTATTTTAATCCCGGCTGATAGCATGGCTGATTATTCTTATCTAAGATTTAGTGAGTTTTCAATTCCAGCTGCTACTACGGGGAAGGCTTCAGGGCAAGAACTAATAAATAAACTAACAAGCGGTCAAATTGTTAAGATGAAATTATCTGGGGGGATTTGGGTCGATAATGCCGCAAATAACACGATGTCCCATTTTACATCCATTGGTTCCCCAAGTACTTTAGATTTTAAACCAGAGATTTCTGCGCCTGGAGGGAAAATTTATTCAACTGTACCAGGAAATGATTATGAAGTTATGAGCGGTACATCCATGGCAGCTCCTCACGTTGCAGGCGGTTCAGCATTGTTATTACAGGCACTTTATGAAAAAGGATTGTCACATTCAAAAGAAACGGTACTAAAAGCAAAACTTGCATTAATGAATACATCTAGTATTGGTATGGATCCAAGAACAAATGGAGAAATTCCATATTCACCACGGGTACAAGGATCGGGTTTAATGCAAATTCAAAATGCCATTAATACACCTGTCATTGTGACAAGTCGAAACACTCCATTAGAACAAGCTGGAGCGGTTGCTTTAAAGGAAATTGGCCAAACTACAAGCTTTAAATTAAACGTGGAAGCATTCGAAACTCCTAAGGATAAAAATAATAGTGAGGAGATCGAATACCAAGTTTTTGTAGATGTTTTAAAGGATCAAACTGAAATGAAAGAATATGATTTAGACAATGATGGTGACTTGGATTCCAAGGAGTATCTAACATTAAAAAGTGAACGAATCAATGGAGCAACTGTCACTGTCAATGATAATAAAGTAACAGAAACAGAAGGTGCACTTCTTAAAATTAAACCTGGTCAAACAAAACTGCTTACTGTTAATGTAAATTTACCAGATTCCTTAAAGAAAAATAGTTTTGTTGAAGGATTTGTTCGTCTAGTTCCTATTGCCAAAGACCAAGATAAAGCCGTACCTTTATCTGTACCATATATGGGCTACTATGGAAATTGGGATGAACCACAAAATATCGATCCTCCTGCATGGGAAAAAGATGCATTTTTAGGCTATACAGCACTTTGGGATGGCTCATCAGAACGGTATCCAAAGGGATATGATTCTAGTACTGGAACGTTTGATCTTAACAAAATTGCCATCTCGCCAAACTTCCATTTAAATGGAATCTATTCTTCTTTTACAGCTTTACGTAATTTACAAAAAACAGAAATGTATATAGAAGATCAATCAGGAAATAACATTAGATATTTAGGTGACTTCAGTGAATTTACCGGGACACCATGGAAGTTCAGAAAGAATGTCATGTCATTTGGGGACACTTCCTACAATGAGCTCTATGCTTGGGATATGAAGGATGAGTCTGGACAATTTGTAGCAGATGGAAATTATCAATATGTGATTAAAACGACATTAGACTATCCAGGTGCAAAGCCACAGTTAGTTAAAATGCCAGTGAAAGTGGATTCCGTACTTCCTAAAGTTTCAGACATTACTGTAACTCCAAAGGATGGAAAATACGAAATTTCCTGGGTAGGCACAGATAATGAAAATGGAAGTGGATATGTTGTTGCAATGGTTTGGGTGAACGGAAATTATTATACACCAGGAAAAGAGACAAAATTACTCGTAAACTTCGAACCGAAAAGTATTGTGGTTAAAGGTGCTGATAACGCATTTAATCACTCGTACACTGTTTGGGGAGATCAAGATCCAAAATATATGAGTGAATGGATTGTTCTTACAAATTCTGGTGTATATCCAACCAAAAATTTAAACAAAAATACTCCAACAGAAATTGATTACTTTGCTTCAAACAGAGTAGACTGGACGTTTTATGTGAAAGATGCAAATGGAAATATAATCGATACGTTTGAAGTTAAAAATGAAAAAGAAGCTCACAAAAAATGGGCACCTAAACCAGAGTTGCCAAATGGAAATTACTTTATCTCTGCTGATGTGGTTTCAAAAGATGGATTTAAAGTGTCAACAACGCCAGTAAAAGTAACGATTCTTCAATAAACTAATAATAAAAAAGAAAGCTAATCTTAATATATGGTTAGCTTTCTTTTTTATGTTCTCGTATTGGGATCGAACAAGAAAATAGATCGTATACATTCAGTCTTTGAATTTATTTTTCTAGATAAATAAAAGTGCTACTCTTTCATGTCATATAGACAAAAGAGCAGCACTTTTCATTACCTTAGATTATTCACTTTTTGTCCGCCGGTGTTGATTGCGGTTTTAATTGTTGTTCTCTTTAGCAGGTAATAATGGATCTGCAGTTATTACCGTAACAACGTTAGATTTACCCTCGTTCAAGCCGCCTACTACTTTTACTCTAAACTTGTAGGAAGTATTAGCTGACAGTCCTGTCACTACTGCACTGTTTGAGCCGGCTGTAACCGTTTTTTCTGTTGTCGCAGCACTCCATGTAACGCCATTATCGCTCGATTGCTCAATTTTTACATCAGTTGCATTGACTGCTGCAATCCAGCTAAGAGCGGCTGTATTTTTAGATATAGCAGTATTTTTCAACGTGTTAACGGTTGATGCAATTCCTAATTCATTGAAGTAATTTGTACTGTACTTACCGGCAACTTGTTCTTTCGGCGTAACTGTTGCATCTGGGTTTGATTTGTACAAATTCTTTACAAGAAAATTCATATCAGTTGTATTGACAATGCCGTCTTGGTTCAAATCTTCTATTTTGAACGTCTCTGTATCTTGCATACCAATTTTATTAGCTACTTTCTTAACGTCTAGAACATCAATAACGCCATCTCCGTTTACATCACCTGCAGCAGAGACTGGCTGCTTAGATGCAGCGAATAAATACTGACCAATTTCCTCGCCCCAAGTCGTTTTTGCACCTAGAGTCACTTTTTGTATACTCTTCAAATGTCCAGGAGCTTCCACTACAATATTATATGGATCCTTTGAAAGAGGAATATCATACACTTCGACATAACCGTATGAATTAACTGTTCCTGGGAATTTATCTCCGTTAGAACTTTGCGCGTATACTGTTGCTCCAACTTTCGATAAATCTTTACTCCATTGATCGTTTAATCCTTGAAGACGCATATATGAAACTACATACGAATGCTTCGGAATAATTTTATAGCTGTCAATTTGGTTGAACAGAGTCATTTTCGTTGGTTCAGACTCTCCAAACTTCGTGTAGCTGAAGTCTTTCGTATTTTCTTCTCCGTCCATTGTATCTGCAAGAATATAGAAATGATCGTCTACTAGCTTAAAGGTTACATCAAGGAATGGGCTGTCCCCGCTAAATCCTTGGAATCCATTTCCGCTAATATGAGCTCCTACGTTAACCATTTTTTTAGACGAGATGTAAGTAGGGTGGTCCTTTACGACTGGTTCGTCTACAGTTACAGTCAAGCCGTTATCTTGTGCATATTGTTGGAACTCTTTATTTACTTTTACATCTAAAAATTCAAAGTTCTTATAAAAACCAAGATCGTACGTACCTGACAAAAGCTTCTCAACATTGTTCAAACTTAAAGTCATTGTTAACGTATCGTTTTTATACACTTTTTCTTTATCGTAGGTAGGCACTACATAAGGGGTACCTTCCTTAACAAACGCATAAGGGTAGAATTCATTTAATAAATGTGCGTTTGTTGCCTTATCCATTGGAAATAAAATAACGGTTGCCGGCCCATTCTCAATGTCATTCTTCTCAATACCAAATTTCACATCGCCGTTCGCTTCAACAGGAAAATCTCCATCAGGGAATACTTTCTGATTTAGATAATACCAAAGTGTGTTCGAAGACTGTGTAAGACCAAGTGGTGCTAATTGTTTTGTACCTTCATCGTAAAGATTTGCATGAACCCAAAATGCGTTATGAGCTTCACCGTTAAGAGTTTCATGTGTAAAGTCTGAATCTTTTAACTCGTATACTTTACCAGGAGCTTTATCTTTAAAGGTAAGCTTAGGTAATGTATTGTCCACAACAAACAAATGAGATTCCTCGTATGATTTACCGTCTGCATCTACTGCTCTAAGCTTCAGTGTATATTGACCTTCTGATAATACTGATTGTGGCAGGTTAATATCAGTTATCTCATCTTTTGGATCTCCAATAAACGGATAGTAAGAAGCACCAAAGCTTAAAAATAAATCTTGGTCTATCGGTGCTGTTGCAGCATTGATAGTTCTTGGACTTGTACTTCCAAGTGCACGACCGTCTTTGTCATAGTAAATTGCTCGAACATTTACCATCGGGCTATTTAATTTGAATTTTACCAAATACATAGGACCATTCATAAATGGATGTGCAGGATCCCATTTCACGGTACTGATGGCTGGATTACTCACTTCAATACTATTAATCCCTTTATCAACTGCACGAACAGCGAATGGCACACGATAGCTTTCTTGTGGATTCGCATGATTGACAATATTCACATACCCTTCGTATCTGCCCGTTTTTGCTGTTCCTGGAACACGAAGCGTCGCTGTTAAATCAGCCGATTGTCCCGGTTCAACAGTAATAGACTGTGCTGATGTCGTCATTTCTACCTTATTGGACACTGCGTCAAGAACGCCACTCTTAGCCTTCGAATATTCATAACTGATATCAAAAGTTTTTTGCCCGGTTCCTTTATTTTTAATAACCATTTTACGACTGTCTTCATTCGTATCGTTTTCTTTTCTATAAATCGTACCATATGCAATTGATCCTGTTTCTTCGTCAATCGTGACAAGGCTGCCGTTTTGATCTTTATTTTGAGTCTTGTCCATAACTTTAACAGATACATCTGCATGAACGGCTTCTTTTACATCGACTAATCCTGCGCCTACTTCATATACAGAATAATCGCCAGATAATTTATCTGATGTATTCATTAACGCCGCTTTCACATCAAACGGAGTATAGTCTGGATGTGCTTGTAAAATAAGAGCAGCAATTCCGGCTACATGAGGCGATGCCATCGACGTTCCAGAAATACGTGCGTATGCTGACGAATAGTCGATTCCGTCTTCTGGACTATGAATGTATTCCGGATAAGTAGAATGGACAGATACACCAGGTGCTACTACATCAGGTTTAATGTCATAGTTCTTTGTAGCAGGTCCTCTTGAGCTGAAGCCCGCCAGATGATTTCCTTCTGTCACAACTGAACCTACACTAGTAAAAGTAATTCCAGAACTTGCTGTTGCTTTTAAACGCTCACCATCTGCTTTCGTTAAACGGAAAGCAGGGATGAAATTGGTTTCATTAGCAAGATAACTGTCGATTTCGCCATCGACATTGTTATACATAATCACAGCGGCTGATCCCGCTTTTTTAGCATTGACCACCTTATCGACTAACGCGTACGATCCACGCTGAATTAATGCTACTTTTCCTGTTAAGTCAATTGGTTGACCATTAGCATCTTTAAAATCGTTCTCCCCACCTAAACCAACATAGACGATAGGATACGATTGGTTTACTAACGTTTCTAAATGATCATTAAAACCTTTACCTAACAGCTTCATGTTGTTGAACGTTTCACTGCCAACAGTTGCCGATGCTGTAGGAATGCCCATCGGGAAGTCACTTGCTCCAACAGTAATAGCAAACGCTGCTGTTCCAGGAGAACCAAGTGTTTTCTCACCTGGACCTGCGTTACCTGCTGATACTGTACATGTCACACCAGCAAGTGTAGCATTATTAATGGCAACGGATTCTGCAATTAACGGGTCGTTTACAGCAACACCCAATGACAAGTTAATAACGTCCATTCCATCTTTTACTGCCTTATCGATACCAGCAATAATGTCGCTTGAATATCCGCTGCCCCATGGACCTAAAACACGGTAACTATATAAATCAACATCAGGCGCTATACCTAAAGACGGATTATCAACACTATTTTCCCCTTGACCTGCAATCGTTCCTGCTACGTGGGTACCGTGATACGTATAATATGAATGACCAGGATACTCCGGCTTTCCTTCATTTACCCATTCTTGATACGTCGTTTCCATTGGATCAGCATCATTACCGACAAAATCCCAACCTTTTACAGTTGTCGGATCAATAGTCTTTGCATCTTCTCCATCTTTTTTTCGATATCCATTATATGCGTTTGTTAAATCTGGATGGTTGTAATCAATCCCTGTATCGAGAACTCCGACCTTAATTCCCTTTCCAGTAACACTATCATTATGCAAATCTTCAATACCTGGAAGAGGAATATAATTCTCTTTCAACGTATTTGTAGAAGTATTTTGCTCGGAAACACTTTGCTGCTGGATTGAGGTTGTAGCAGATTTTACTTGCTGGTTTCGAGCTGACAAATTATCTGTATAGGAACCATTTAATTCTTTTGGATCAAGCTTCACAACTCGATCTTCATAAATACTGCTGACTAAGCCTGATTCTAAAAGTTTTTCCACATCTGTTCCTGGGAGTGTCATCGCTACTCCGTTAAACGAGTGCTGGTATTCTCTAGTAATCTTAATTTCTGGTTGTGAAGCAGGAGTAGATGGGGTGATGACACTACTTTCTTCTTTTTGTTTCCCCAATCCTTGAACATAATCTTTAAACTTTTTATGAGAATCTTTAACCTTTTTAGCAGCGTCTGTCAATGACATCTCGTTACCTGCTAATTGCTGCTGAAGTACCGCTACTTTTGCTGGAGCTTGTTTAAATTCAACAATGACTCGAACTGGATCAGTACTGTGAATGTTGATATTTGGTGAAATTTTCACTTCACTCTCTGTGCTAATTTTGTTCATTGCTTCTAGCTGCTCTGGGGTTAGCGTATATGTCCCCGTATGAGCTTTACTAGGAATCGTACCTTGAATGATGTTTTGGACTGGGTCTACAGCTAAAACATTAAAAGGTATGACTGAAGACATCAATATACAACTCATTGATGTCGTTGCAAAAATCTTTTTAAACTTATTTTTCCCCAATGCACTTCTCCCCCTGTATAATTAATAATTGAAATTTTCCGACAAATTTCTTCGTCTGACTTGATTATACTTCACAATTTTTAGTCGGGTAAATTGGGGGATTTTAATGAAAAACATAAAAAAACAGGGGATTTTGCTGCTTAAATATATATATATAAATGCATCTCTTTATTTAAATACTTGGGTTTTGGCGGAAATAGAATTTGGGGGAAATAGACGAATTTAACATGATCTCCTAATCTATGTTTATACCAAATTTAATTTAGTTGAAAGGAAGTCGGCCTTAAAAATGGGGTTGACTTCTTTTTTTATGAGTTTGGGTCGTAGTGAGAGGGCTGAAGCTAAGGTGCAAACTTGGATTGATCTTACACACATACGAGTATCTGTATTTTTATTTATATTATTTTATATTAATTTATATCCAAGGTGCCATATCCTTATATGCTTCTTTATACCTATTTTAATCAATTTATTTTTTTGCAAATCATAAAATTCTATTATTTGCAATTATTTCCCCCAAGTTTAAAAGAATGTACTCCATTAAGAAAATTAATTTCGACAAAATCTAGAAGGATCTTTTCCGAGATTAACTTGAAAACTTATTTAAAATGAGAATATGTTAAATAAAATTATTAACATTTGAGTCTATCGAACTATGCTTAATCCCCCAATTTACTGACCTTTATGGTGTATATAAAATTAAAATATATTTATTTACTCAAAAGGGTTTGAGATAAGTTTAAAGTAACGATTCATTAACTTTATTAAATTATTAACCTATAAATGAAGTGAATTAAATATAAAGACTATCTTTAAATAAAAGGAGAGACATCAATGAATAAGAGTAAATTAAAGGCATTTAAAGTTATGACGACTGCAGCTGTGACATCTTTAATTCTTTCATCATTCACTGTTTTTGCAGAAACGAATGACGCTTCAACTGATTCTAAATCGATTGAAGATATAGTGGAACAAGGAAGTAGTTTATTTTTTGATTTGGATAAGGTAGAGACTGGAAATGATAATCTCTATAATTATGAAGGTGAAGGTTCTAAAGTAGGTTTAACTAAAGCCTTTAGTCCAAATGAAATGGTTCGTTTAATTGTAGAAGTTGAACAACCATCCGATGAGGAAAGTACAACAAAAAATAAAAGATCATTAATGAAGCAAAAGCAAAACAAAGTCATCGAGCAAATTGCTAACTCCAAAGATTCAAAATCAAATTCGACAGCTAATGTCAAGCACCGTTATTTTGAAGGCTTTAACGGATTCAGTTTAGAAACAGAGTTTCAAAATATGAAAGAAATTGAGTCCATTCCAGGAGTTATAAATGTTCGCATTGCTAGAACATTCCAAGAAACAATGTCAACAAGTAAGTCATTAGTTCAAGCTCAAAAAGTATGGAGCGATTATGGATATGAAGGCGACGGATTACTTGTAGCGATTGTCGATTCCGGGATTGATTATACTCACAAGGATATGACACTTACTGAAAAGGGAAAAGCAAAACAGAAGTGGACTTCAGAAAATATCCAATCTAAATTCGAAGAGACAGAAGTTAATGAAACTTGGTATAGCGATAAAGTTCCAACTGGATATGATTGGGCAGACGAAGATACCGATGTTATCCCTGCCGTCACTGGTAATCCGCATGGTACACATGTTGCCGGTACAGTTGGAGCAAATGGAGACGAAACGAAAAATGGTGTACAAGGAATTGCCCCTGGAGTTCAACTTTTATCTGAAAAAGTATTTTCAGATAAGGGTGGCGGAGCTAAAGAGGATGATCTTCTTGCAGGTATTGAACATGCTATTACAATGGGTGCCGATGTCATCAATATGAGCTTAGGTACAGATGCTGGCTATGTTGGGGAAGAAGATGATTTAGTTCAGAAAGCGATTCGTGTAGCAACAGAACAGGGTACACTTGTTGTCGTTGCAGCAGGTAATGCATCCTATAGTACAAAAAATACTTCAATTGTTTCTTCATTAAAACCATATGCGGATAATCCTGATATCGGTGTAGTTGGTCAACCAGGTGTTAGTCCATATGCCATCTCTGTTGCTTCCTATGAAAATCCTAAATTGCATTTAAATAATTTAGAAGATGGAAATGGGTTATCAGTGTCATTCAAGGATCATACGCAATTCCCTGCATCTTATAATTTTAAAGTTTCAAAGAATCTAGTGCCAGGTACTAGCTATGATATGGTATACGTAGGCGAAGGAAAGAAAGCTTCGGATTATCCTGCGGGCAAAACTGGCTACATTGCTGTAGTTAAACTTTTAAGTTCATATAGCACTGTTTCGTCCATTCAATTTGCTGCAAAGAATGCAGGAGTAAAAGCTGTGATTATGATACCACCTGCAGTTTGGCCAGATTATTATTCTCTACCAGTAACGCCAACGGCAGCACCGACAGCGACAACGAGTAGATCTGAAGGTGAAGCATTGCTAGCTAAAATGAGTAGTCTACCAAGTGGACAATATTTGAGTATGAAGGTTGGAAACGGTACATTAATAGATAATCCTGCGAAGGACACAATGTCTCATTTTTCATCCATCGGTGCCCCGCATACATTAGATTTTAAGCCAGAGATTTCGGCACCGGGTGGAAATATCTATTCAACAATGCCAGGTAATGATTATCAAATCATGAGTGGAACATCGATGGCAACTCCTCATGTTGCAGGCGGTTCTGCATTATTATTACAGTCTCTTTATGGAAAAGGCTTATCACATACCAAAGACACAGTGTTAAAATCAAAAATTGCTTTAATGAACACTGCTAATGTTGTGATGGATCCACGAACAAATAGTGAAGTTCCATATTCCCCACGTGTACAAGGATCTGGTTTAATGCAAATTGAAAATGCGATTAAGACGCCTGTCATTGTAACCGATAGGAGTACTTCTTTAGAAAAAGCTGGAGCAGTTGCTTTAAAGGACATGGGTCAAAATACAAGCTTTAAATTAAACGTTGAAGCCTTCGATGCTCCCAAGGGTAGCAATAATAGTGAAGAGATTGAATATAAGGTTTATGTAGACGTTCTAAAGGATAAGACTGAAATGAATGCATTTGATTTAGATAGAGATGGAACATTGGACCAAAAAGAGTATTTAACTTTATCAAGTGAACGTATTAATGGTGCCACTGTAACTGTAAATGATGTTAAAGTAACTGAAGCAGAAGGTTCTTTAATTAAAATCAAACCAGGTCAAACTAAAATGCTGACCGTTAATGTATCTTTACCGGATTCCTTGAAGAAAAATAGTTTTGTCGAAGGATTTGTTCGTCTCGTCCCTGTATCCAAAGATCAAAATAAAGCCGTACCTTTAACGGTTCCGTATATGGGCTTCTACGGAAAATGGGATGAACCACGAAATATAGACGCTCCAGCTTGGACTACGGATAGATTTTTAGGATGGACAGCACTTTGGGATGAAAATTCTGAAAGATATCCACTAGGATTCGACCCATATACTCAAAGGTTTTTCCTTAACCGTATTGCTTTCTCGCCTAACTTTATGACTGATGGAATTTTATCTTCATTTACTGGTTTACGTAATTTAGAAAAAGTGGAAATGTATATTGAAGATTCATCAGGAAATATCATTGAAAATTTAGGCGATTTCAGTGAATACACTGGAACTCCATGGAAATTCAGAAAAAATATTATGGCTTATAGTGACCAGAAATATGGTGGGTATAAATGGGATATGAAGGACGAATCAGGACAATTCGTACCTGATGGTGTATACCAATATGTGATTAAATCAACATTAGATTATGAGAATGCAAGGCCGCAGGTGGTTAAAATGCCAATTACGGTAGATTCCATCGCTCCAACTGTTTCAGATATTACAGTTACGCCAAAGAATGGTAAATATGAAATATCCTTCAATGCGAAAGACAATGCATCTGACTTTAATTCAGCTGTAGTTTATGTGAATGGACAATATTATTCGCCGCAAGTTGGACAAACATCTCTACTTGTCAATACTGAACCAAAAGGTATGGTTATTTTAGCTGTTGATTATGCAGGAAATATTTCTTGGAATACGTGGGGAGATCAAAGCTATAATAAACAAAGCATGGTTCTTCAAACGATGAATATATCACCGACAACTGATATTAACCAAAACAAACCTGCAAAAATATCTGCTTGGGCTCATAACAGAGTAGACTGGACAATTAATGTGAAAGATGCTAATGGAAGTATCGTTGATTCGTTAGAAGTGAAAAATGAGCATTCGCTTAAAACACAATGGGCTCCAGATAAGGATCTTCCAAATGGTACGTATTCGATTACACTTGATGTCGTTACAAAAGACGGATTTAAAGTAACAACACTTCCAAAACAAGTAACGGTTCTTCAACAACCATAAATAATTTACTTGGATCAATTAAAAAGCTATCTTTCCTATTATTTTAGGAATTTGATAGCTTTTTTCTTTTTTTATCAGTATTGCTTTCGACAATTTTCTCGTAAATTTCTAATATTCCCCCAAATATAAACAAAAATCTATTTCATTTAATTAACAAATTTTCCTTTTATTAATAGACTTTATCTGTGAATTATCTAAAAATCTATCATTTATTAGCAAAATCCCCAATGATTTGTCTTTTTTGGGAAGAAAAACATCGATTCGAAGAGGCAATTTTCCCCCAATGTACGATTTATATGAATCCTATTAATATTAAATTACATCTAAGTATTGAGAAAATTTTTAATACTTAAATGGTGCGCAATAGAATGGGCAAGTAGATAATCTATTAGATTGCTCATATTTTTGATATTTTAGGAGGGTAAAAATGAATATGAGAATGAGACGAACAAAGAGAATGTTATCTGTCTCTATGTTGATTGCGATGCTTTTAAACATTGCGCTCCCTCAGAGTTTAACACTCGTACATGCTGCTACTAACCCAAGTCAGCAAAGTCCGTCAAGTGGAACTTTTGATGCTAAAGAAGTAAATCGTATTCTAGACGGTCTTACTCCAGAGCAAAAAGCAAACATTAATAAGCTGACTGGAGCAGAAAATTCGCAAAAAATCCATGTGGATCAAAAAGATTTTCGTAGCTCAAAAGTGATTAATGTTATCGTCCAGTTTAAAGAAGATCCAGCTAAGATTCAAATCATTAAACAAGCATTGGCTAACGATGGTGCAGCTTTAAATAGCCAAGCTTTTGCTGATAAATATTCAGCAGCACAAAAAAAGGTTACAGATTCTCACGCTAATTTCAAAAACTTTGTGAAATCACAGCCGAAAACGCAAATGATCGGTGGAACACCTGTCGATACAGGTGTGAAAATTACGAGAGAATTCACAGAAGCTTTCAATGGAGTAGCGATGACTTTACCGGCAAACCTCCTAACCAGTATTGCAGAAAATGCAGAAGTGGCATCGGTTTGGTCGAATGAAACCTTTGAAGTTCCAGAGCAAAACATGGCAAATGCGGCAGAGACAACCGGTTTTGTAGGGAAAGCGACGTCAGGTCTTAAATTATTGGGGCTAGACAAACTTCAAGCAGAAGGCCACACAGGGTTCATTAAGTCAGGTCCGAATGCAGGAAAAAGAGTGAAGGTCGGTGTATTAGACACTGGTATTGACTACAATCACCCTGATTTATACAAAGCGACACACGATGCAAACGGAGTACGCTATGGCGGACATGACTTTGTTAATTCCGTGGTCAATTCAGATGGTAGTGTAACATTCATCGATGACAATGACCCAATGGAAACGATCTATTCAGACTGGTTGGATGCCAAAGCTAATCCAACTAAGGTGCTAAATGAGGCGACACAAAATTACAAAGATTATATTACAGCACATGGAACGCACGTTTCAGGAACCATTGCTGCCAATACAACAAACAATAATTCAACCTATTCCGCTAATGGCGTTGCACCAGATGTAGAACTACATGGTTATCGTGTTCTTGGTCCAGGTGGACGTGGTTTAGGAGACGGCATTTTAAAAGGGATTGATCAAGCTGTGAAAGACGGCATGCAGGTCATCAATCTTTCACTAGGCTCAAAGACTAATGACCCATTAAGCCCAAACAGTATCGCCATTAACAATGCGACGTTAGTTGGTGTTACCTGTGTGGTATCAGCAGGTAATGCAGGTCCAGGTGCGGCCACGGTAGGATCTCCAGGAACGTCACCACTAGCCATAACGATTGGTGCAAGCACGATTCCAGTAGAGATTCCCGTCTTAACGATGAAAAATGGAACCATTCCTTACCAAGCTCGTTTATTCGCTAAAAGTTTTAAAGACAGTGACAATGAATTAGCAGGACAAACACTTCAAATTGTAGATGTTGGTTTAGGTGGTCCATCGGATTACGAAGGAAAGAATTTGTCTGGGAAACTTGCTCTCGTGAAACGCGGATCGAGCTTGTTGACAGCCAAAATGGCGAATGCCAAAGCGTCAGGCGCCAAAGGGATGATCATTTGGAATAATATCGCAGATGAAAACAGCCAAGGGTATATGACGAGTTCCCTGGGAGCAAGTATGGATAATATTTATTCCGTTTCCTTAACACAATCACAAGGTCAAACTCTTGTCGATGCGATTCGCAATGATCCAACGAAGGCAACCATGACATTCCCATCCACCCTTGATGAATCCGTATGGAAGAAAGGGGATGAACTAGCAGGCTTTAGTTCAACCGGTCCGGTGAAGAACTATGATATAAAGCCAGACGTCATTTCACCAGGTGTTGACATTATTTCCACTGTTCCTTTTGATACTTGGGAGCCTCAGGAAGGCCAAACACATGATTATACGTATAGTTACGAATCGATGCAAGGTACATCCATGGCAGCACCTCATACGGCAGGGATTGCTGCGTTGGTTTTAGCTGCTCACCCGGATTATAAACCGGCAGATATAAAAGCCGCTTTAATGAATACGGCGAAGGATGTGAACACAGAATCAACGACTTACAGTGTGTACCAAGTCGGTGCTGGACGTGTCGATCCTGAACGTGCCATCAAATCGGATGTCAAATTCCAGGTTATAGACAAAGCCAATTCCTATGATGATTCAGCCTATATCTATGATCCAACCTCTATTATGAAACAAATCGATGACATTAGAGGGAGTATTTTCTTCGGATTTAAAGGTAGAGGAGAAGGCGCGGAAGATGGTTCGGATGATGTGATATCAACGAAAGACTTTAACATCATCAATCAAGGAACAAGCAGTAAGACATTCAAGGTAAGTACAGACTTTATTTCCACAAAATTTGCTGCGTCGAATCCAGTAGGTTCTGGAACAGGAAACGATGTGAAGCTGGATGTTTCCGCTAATAATGCTAATACGACTTGCTTAACGGTTGGCGGAGCAAGCACAGTGAAAGCAACGGCCAAAATAACGGTTCCATCCAACTCAGAAGAAGGTACGTACGAAGGATATCTGAATTTAATCAATGCTTCCGATTCCACAGATTCGTACCGTATTCCTTTCACCATTACGGTAGCGGAAAAAGGGATTGATTTCAGAGCCCAATTAAAGGCAACAACCCTTACAGAGAGATATACAGGCAACTATAATCCAAATGGAGGAGCGCCAGGGCTACTCTATAGTTACACCATCAACAGTGAAATGGAAAGTATGTATCTGTTGTTAAAGGACAAAGACGGGAACTATTTAGGAGTCGTACAAAATGTATCTGGGATCAGTACGAAGGCTCCAGGTGTCAATTACTCGCTCCTTCCCATGCTTATAAACGGATTATATCTTCCATTTACGAAGACATTTAATGGCACAATTGACCAAACGGGAATTGCCACAACGGTAGCTGCTGCAAAAGAAGGGGCATATTCCGTCGAGATGATTGCCACCGACCGTAGTGGAAGACAGTACAAAGATGAAGACACGGTCTATGTTGACTATACAGCACCAACCCTTACCATGGATGAGTATTCACAGCCTGGTATTTATGAAATCGACCCGACGGGCTACCTACCTGGTCAGGAAGTGAAAAGAATCAGTGGTAAGGTGTATGATTCGAATGTCGACGTCATGAAAAATAATGGTGAAACATCGGTGCCGAGTCCAGAAAATCCAGCGAACCTAGCACCTGTAGACCAAAAATTGAACACAATATGGGCCTACCAAGACCAAAATTACCCAACGACGATATTCAAAAGTGACGCGAGCGGAAATTTCCATTTTGGCCTTTCCCCTGAGGACATTCGTCCAGAAGGTAGCGAGGTTCGTATTTATCCAACCGATTATGCGGGTGCCGGTCACTTCTTAACCAAACTGCGCTATTACTTTATCAAAAAAGGTTCACCATATGTCACGTTGACCTCATCTGGTGGAGTAGATTCAGGTCTTGAAAACAAAGGTAAGGTCGTCATTGAACCGAATAAACCATTCAAAGCAACACTCGCAACGAAAAATGGGGTGGGGATGACAGGTGGTCAATTCACGATCAATAATGCGAAATATTACCAATTTAGTAATATCAGACTTTCAGATGCGTATAAGCAATATTTAGATAGCAAAGGTATTACACCTACTTTAACCGTAAGTGAGCCATATCAATCTCCAGAAATAAGTGGTGATAACATCGATATTACGATATCTGGAATAGATGCTGCTGGTGCATTGGATCAGGATATGAACATCTTAGAAGCAGATGTGTCTTATACCAACCCTGAACCTTTAATTGGACCAAATGAATTCTATGTCACCAAATCAAGTTTTACGTTACCAGGTCAAGACACGAAGGTTCCTACCTTCCTTGCCAATTGGCCATATTTGAAAACGCCAACTTCCATGATGACCGGTGCTACGTTTGCCGAAAGCTTCCTTGAGAATAACATTAGCACTTCTTTCGGAAAAATTACCGTCAATTCAGGTGCAAAAGTAACGGTAACGGATGGCAATCAAAAGATATATAAAACGGATGAACCTACAACGAGCACAAATACGATTTCCTATACTGGGACTGTAACCTATGCGGTGAGCATGGATGCAAGCGACAAGCCATACAACGTTGAAATTTCCATGCCAGGACATTTCAAAGACTATACAACGACACCTGTGATCGGTTCCAACCGATATGGCTATCCAACAGGAAGTTACTATGACCGCGCGTCTCATGATACACCATTGATGTTAGCTGGAGACATGAATGGGGACAACGTGATTGATATGAAGGACCTTCTGGCGGAAATAGAGGCTTATAAAAACTATACAGCCCTCACCGTAACAGCAGATAAAAAGGCATTCCTAACGAATTCTGCCAACAGAAAGTATGATATTCGTTGGATTCCAACAACCAGTGTTGGTTATGGAATTGATTATTATGATTTCTACTACATTTTCAAAAACTTTAACCAAGTGAATCAAAGTGCCATCCAAGCAGGAATGAACGTGCCAACTCCACAACTGACATTAACAGAAGACACGTTGGTTAATGGGGTGCAATTAAAAGCTGGTGATGGTTTGGATAAAGTATGGGCGGCTCTCAATTTTGCTGGTCCAATACTAAAAACTTCAGCTACAAATATTCCAACCTTTGAAGAATTGAAAAATGGTTCTTCGATAAGATTAATGCCAACAAATACAGTTTTTATAGATGATATGCTTTGGAGAAAGGCGATTACGAATATTCTGATTGACTCAACAGACGTAACCAATCAATTGATTCCAAATACGTCCAATAAAGCCGTTACGATTTCGGAAGGTTACTCTTATGGTATCCCAAGAAGTTATGTCCCTATGGAGATTTCTTTACATGGCTCTTTATTTGGCAGTACGGGAATGAAAACAGTTACGATCAAGGCAAAAGGATATCAAGACGTTACATTAGCCTTTACGGTTTCGGCCCTACCGATACCGACGCCTACGATTTCATTAATCACCGACCCACAAAGAGCCCATATTGGTCAAGATTTAACCTACACTTTCACCGATGATGAGAAATGGCGAAATGGGATTAAGAAAATCGTGGTGAAGAAAAATGGAGTGGCAGCTGGTCTAGATATTACAGATTTAAAAGATAGCAGTGGAAACAAATATTATGATATCAGCCAACCAGGTCAAATTACGTTCAAAGCGGATTTATTTAAGACAGACGCAACACTGAATACTAGTGATGCGACAACCTTTAGTAAAGCAACGATCAATCCAAGTGGAGCCAACTATCTGCCTGCATTATACAAATTTGAAATCAATTCTGAATCGGGTGACACGGTATACCCGCTTGTCATCATTGGGACGAATAAAAATGACACAGGTTTGAATCCTGCTCAAGCGATTGGTTATGGCATTACGTTTAATTCTCAGGGAGGTTCTGCGATTAACACGACAGCGGTGGGTTACAGACCTAGTCTGAGTAAGTATGGAACAAATAGCTCTGATCCAGCGATAGGATTTAGTAGTCCAGCACCGACGAAGCCTGGATATGTCTTCTTGGGATGGTATAACGAGCCTGCCGCTACGACTACATTTAATCCAGGTACTGTATTGACGGCTGACAAAACGGTTTATGCAAAATGGGATATGAATACTACCCAAAACTATTCACCGGTTGATTTAAACAAACCGGATGGAATGAAGTTCGAAAGTGGTTCGGGTGCTTCGGGTATAGGTTGGGTACTTGGGGAAGGGAATTTGAAAATCAACATTCCGGATTATCAAACAAACCTGACGTGGCTAACCGATAAAAATAGCATTGCCAGTATTCAGGCAACATACTACAAGCTAAAAAGTGATGGATTAGGCGAAGCGACACCAACGACTTATACGCTGGACTCAAGCACGTATACGTTTAAAGCTAATTCGGATGGAAGTGCAACGCTTTCCTTTACAACAGCAACAGAAAACTATGCAACGGCCCATCCAGATGAAAAATTTGCCTTTAGTGGGGCACCAGCCATAAAAGCTCCTTATAATGGATATCAGTTAACGGTGACATCCACTAGTGGTCAAACGTCTCAAATTAATAACGTGAGACTGGGTTACAGACGTCACGTTGATTTAAATGGCGGAACGTTAAAAGTATTGTCTACTGGAAATACCTATTTCAATGATAGTCTGGTGAATGGTAAAGGAACCCCACCGGATATGAATAATGCTAAAATTTATATTGAAAATGGTGGTCTATCCATTAGCAATACCCTTTATTTTGACCGTGAAGGGACAAGCAACAAGGCGCTCGATTTATCAAAAATGACAAGTTTAACCGATAATACCACCTACTATGTATGCTGGATTAAAACTCCGCCAACCGTTTCGAAGGATGTGGTTGAAAATACAGTGGGTAACGATATTACGTTAACATTCACAGACAATGGGGCGTGGAAAACGAATATCAAGCACGTTTTAATTGGCTCAAAGGAATTGGTTCAGAATATCGACTACACGTTGACAAATGATTCGATTACGTTGAATAAAGCCTTATTCACAGCTGGACAAAAGTTCAATGTGGTCATTCAATCAGAAGGGTACGCGGATGTTACCGTGACAGACCAAGTCGTTGGTTATAAGGTGAACTTTGAATCAAACGGCGGAAATGCGATTAACTCTCAAATCGTCGATACACGTGTCTCTCTTCCGGAAGAACCAACGAAATCGGGTTATAAGTTTGCTGGATGGTATGCGGATCAAAACTTAGAAACACCATTTGATTTTACAAGCATTGTGACAAAACCGATCACTCTATATGCGAAATATGCTTTAGCTACATCCATTGTTACACCGGATACAAAAGACAACGCTCTTGGTAACGATATGACACTTGAATTCATTGATGCGGACTGGGCAAAAGCGATTTCCGGCATTACTGTGAACGGGTATTCTATCGATAATGCGAAATACAAAGTGGATGCTACTTTGGGTACAATTACGTTAGATAAGAGTCTTTTCAACAAAATAGGGTCTTTCACGATCATCATAAGTGCAACGGAGTATGCAGATGTAACCGTTAGCCAGAAAGTTGTGAACGGAATCCATGTTCATTTTGTTCTTGAAAATGCTCCATTTGAAGTCAACGATCAAATTGTGGTACGCAGAATAACAGAACCAGTCGTTTATGGCTATGATATAAACTGGTTCACAGATGCGGATGCGACGAATCCATGGAATTTCACTAACTCCATCTATTCTGAAAAAACGCTTTTTGGAAAATGGTCACTACACAAGTTTTCATTTGTTTTTGATAAACAAGATGGTAGCTTAGTAGATAGCCAAACTGGAGAATTTGGCAAGACGATTACAGCTCCAACAGCACCAACAAGACCAGGTTACGCATTCCTTGGTTGGTATAAAGATCCTGCTGGAAAAACGGCATGGAATTTTGATACTGATAAAGTTGAAGAGGATACAATCCTTTATGCAAAATGGGTAGCTGGTGTAGAAAACAATGGGCATTACAACAAAGATGTAACCATTACATTTAATGAAGCAACAGCTACATTAGATGGAAAAGATTTCACAAGCGGAACGACAGTTACTAACGAGGGCAACCACACTTTAGTGGTAACGGACGCATCCGGAAACGAAACAACTGTGAAATTTACAATTGATAAAACACCTCCAGTCGTAACGGGTGTAAGAAACAATGGACTTTACAACAAAGATGTGTTCATTACCTTTAATGAAGGAACAGCTAAATTAGATGGGAATGATTTTAAAAGCGGAACGAAAGTTACTAGCGAAGGAAGTCACACATTAGAGGTAACGGACGCAGCTGGAAACGTAACAACCCTAAACTTTACGATTGACAAAACAGCTCCAATAGCGCCTGCAGTTGATACAGTCACTTCTAAGACAACAGAAGTAACAGGTACAGCTGAAGCAAACTCTACGATTGTTATAAAAGAAGGTAAAGATACAATTGGAATTGGAAAAACTGATCAAGATGGAAAGTTCACTATTTCCATTAAAAAACAAAAAAAAGGCACAAACCTTTACGTAACAGCGAAAGACAAAGCTGGCAACGTAAGTACAGCAACAAAAGTAACGGTTAGCAAATAAGAAACAAAAAATATCCCTGATAATTTTCAGGGATATTATTTTGTTGGAAGATTATTTGGTATCTAGTATCCAATTTCAAAATTGGTACGAAATTCGTCCTAATTAATCGGTTGTAAATAATGGTACGAGCAAAGCATAAAAAATATATTCTCCTAGATTCTTTAAAATTCCCCCAAATTTTAATCGTTTTCAATTTCTAATTTAATTAAAATCCCCCTTAATTTATTTGATGTCTCTTTAAAAAAGTTTCGATTTTAAATGAAAAGTCTTGGGATATAGCGGAAATTGTCAAATTAATAGACCTATTTCCCCCAATGTACGAATTTTGTAATCTCAATTACTATTAAAATATATTTAAGTATTGAGAAAATTATCACTACTTAAATATATAAATAATGTTGAGCACCTAGTAAAAATGATCGACCCTAGGAGTCAAAACAACTATTTTTATATTTTAAAAGGAGGGTAAAAATGAGTAACAGAATCAGACGAAAAAATAGATTGTTATCGATCTCTGTGTTGATTGCAATGCTATTAAACTTTGCACTGCCACAGAGTTTAACACTCGTACATGCTGCTGGTAACTCAAGTCAGCAAAGTCCATCCAGTGAAACCTTTAGTGCGAAAGAAGTAAACCGTATTCTTGACGGTCTTACTCCTGAACAAAAGGCAAACATAAATAAACTCACTGGAGCAGATCACGCTCAAAAAATCCGCGTGGATCAAAAAGACTTGAAAAGTCAAAAAAATATCAATGTAATTGTTCAATTTAAACAAGATCCAGCGAAGATACAAATCATTAAGCAATCGTTGGTTAAAGGTGGAGCAACAGTAAATAGTCAAGCTTTTGCAAGTTCATATTCAGACGCACAAAAAAAGGTTAAGGATTCTCATACTAAATTTAAAAGCTTTTTGAATGAGCAGCCTAAAACGCAATTAATAGGTGGGAAATCTGTTAAAACTGGTATTAGTATTACGCGTGAATATTCAGATGCATTTAATGGAGTAGCTTTAACACTACCTGCAAAAATGGTTGAAAAAATTGCAGAAAATCCAGAAGTTGCTTCTATTTGGTCTCAAGTAGAATATACGGTTGCTGAAGGATCTACTTCAAAAGCTTCAGTGACAAGTGCATCTATAGGCAAGCCTACAACAGGGCTTTCATTATTAGGTTTAGACAAACTTCAAGCTGAAGGCCATACAGGTATTATTAAATCAGGTCCTCGTGCAGGCCAAAAAGTTAAGGTTGGTGTATTAGATACTGGTATTGACTACAACCACCCTGATTTGAAGACAGTATATAAAGGTGGACATGACTTAGTCAGCAATGTAGGTTTCGATGCAAATGGAAATATCAAATATGTAGATGACCTTGACCCAATGGAAACTACTTATGATGATTGGGTAAATGCGAAGGCGAATCCAGATGCATATGGACCACCTCCTGCAGACTATAAGCAGTATATTACTTCTCATGGAAGTCACGTTTCAGGTACAATTGCTGCAAATACGACAAATAATAATGACGTATATTCAGCAAACGGTGTAGCGCCAGATGTAGACCTTTATGGTTATCGTGTATTAGGACCAGGTGGACGAGGTACATCAGACTCTGTATTAAATGGTATTGATCAAGCAGTTAAGGATGATATGGATGTTATCAATCTTTCACTTGGTGCAACGATTAATGATCCGCTTTACCCAACAAGTATCGCGATTAACAATGCTACTTTAACTGGTGTTGTGTGTAATGTTGCAGCAGGTAATGCTGGTCCAGGTGCAGCGACGGTAGGCTCACCAGGAACATCTGCATTAGCGATAACGGTTGGTGCAAGTACTATTCCTGGAGATATTCCAGTCATGACACTAAAGAACGGCTCAGATTCCTATCAAGCCCGTTTATTTGGTAAAAACTTCGTACAAGCAGACGATGCATTTAAAGGACAAACATTTCCAATTGTTGATGTCGGTTTAGGTAGTGCGGCAGATTACGATGGATTAGATTTGTCGGGTAAAATAGCTCTTGTAAAACGTGGCGGAGAGTATTTATCGACAAAAATGGCAAATGCACATAAAGCCGGCGTGGCAGGTATGATTATCTGGAATAATAATGCCGAAGCAGATAACCAAGGATATATAACTAACGGTTTAGGCGTTAGCATGGATAATGTTTATTCTGTTTCATTGACCCAAGCACAGGGGCAAGCTCTTTCTGATGCCATTTACAAGGATCCGAAATCAGCAACGATTACGTTCCCAGATTTACTTGATGCACCACTCACAAAGAAAGGCGACGAGTTGGCAAACTTTAGCTCAACTGGACCGGTAAAAGATTGGTCAATCAAGCCAGATGTTGTAGCGCCTGGTGTTGATATTTCGTCCACCGTTCCATATGACGTTTGGGAGCCACAAGCAGGTGTAAGTGTTGAAAATAGAGATTATAAGTATGCTTATGAATTAATGTCTGGGACTTCCATGGCAACGCCTCACGTTGCAGGTATTTCAGCATTGATTTTAGCTGCAAATCCAGAATATACTCCGGCAGATGTCAAGTCGGCATTAATGAATACAGCTAAGGATATTAACACAGATTCAAAGACTTATAGTGTTTACCAAGTAGGTGCTGGACGTGTTGATCCTGAACGTGCAATTAAAGAGGATGTAAAAATCCAAATTATAGAAAAAACATATGCCGTTGATTCAGATGCAAATACGTTGCGTGAAGTTGATAGCCTTACAGGAAGCATGTACTTTGGCTTTAAAGGTAGAGGAGAAGGCGCAACGAACGGCTCTGATGATGTAATTTCAACTAAAGATTTTAACGTAACAAACGAAGGAACTAGCAGTAAAACTTTTAAAGTAAGTACTCAATTTATTTCATCGAAATTCGCTGGATCCAATAAAGTAGGACCTGGCACAGGAAATGATGTCAAAATCGATTTTTCTACCGGTGGTACAAATGTGACATCAATTAATGTTGAGGGTGGCAGTACTGTTAAAGCAACAGCAAAAATTACTGTCCCGTCAAACTCATTAGAAGGTATTTACGAGGGGTATATTAATCTTGAAAATACGGCAGACTCATCGGAGTCTTATCGAATCCCGTTCACTATAATCGTGGCAGAAAAAGGTATTGACACTTTTAAAGTGGGTATCAAGGCAATGCAAATGCCAAATGGAGTATCTGCCTATAACTTCTCGGTTAATAATACAATGGAAAGCATGTATATTGTATTAAAAGATAAGGACGGAAAATATTTAGGAGTATCAAACACTTTAGTTAATGCTAGTAGTATTAATCCAGGTGTCCAATACGGTCCTAATTTAATGCTTTTGTGGGGGTTATATCTTCCATTTACAAAGCCATATGAGGGCTCATACGATCAATCTGGAATATCAAATAAGCCCGAATATATTAAAGAAGGTTCATATTCTGTTGAGATGATTATGACTGATGCTTCTGGAAAAAGCTACACAGCAGAAGATACACTCTATGTTGACAGTACACCACCAACAATCAGTATGGACAGCGATTCAAAGCCAGGGATCTATGAAATCGACCCTTCAGGCTATCAATCTGGTCAAGAAA
This sequence comes from Bacillus sp. EB106-08-02-XG196, assembly GCF_013396335.1. Classification (GTDB taxonomy): domain Bacteria; phylum Bacillota; class Bacilli; order Bacillales; family Cytobacillaceae; genus Neobacillus. Next base: position 68,536 of record NZ_JABWSY010000016.1, on the reverse strand, counting down.
TTAAAGGATTTTATGGTACGGTCTACGATTCTAACGTTGACGTTATGAAAAATAATGGTGAAACATCGGTGCCAAGTCCAAAAGATGGTAGAACACCAGTGCCTGTAGATCAAGCATTGAACAGTGTTATTGGCTATCAAGATAGTATGTTCCCAACTGTATTCTTTGATACAAATGAGAAAGGTCGTTTCCATTTTGGAGTTACTCCTGAGGACTTATCTTCTAAATTTGGTAGCTATTTTTGGCTCTATCCAGCTGATTATTCTGGGTTAGGTGATCCGGATACAACAAAACAGGAATATTATTTTATTAAAAAAGGTAATCCTTATGTGACAATTACCAATTCTGGAGGTGTAGATGCAGGACAAGGTAATGAAGATAAGGTTGTAGTCGATGCAAATAAACCATTCAAAACTACGATTGCTACAAAGTATGGCGTGGGTATGACAGGCGCAAAAATTACTCTGAATAGTAATAATGTTTACACATTTAGCAATATCAGATTGACAGATGAGTATAAAAACTATCTAATCAGTAAAGGGATAGACCCTTCAACTGTACTAACTGTAAGTGAGCCGTATAAACATGATACCTGGAAAATAGGTGAAAACACGGATATTACGATATCAGGAATTGGTACAAATGGTGCACTTGACCATGATATGAATATTTTAGAAGCAGATGTGACCTATACAAGCATCGATCCGGTTGTTGGACCATTTGAGTTTATGTTTTTACAAGCACCAACTTTAACCTTGTCTGGTAATGATACGAAAGTGGCATGGTTCCCAACAAATGTACCTTATGTGCGACAGTCATCATCTATGCTTAGAGGTCGTGTGGCAGCAGAAGCTTTCGCTAGAAACACCATTAACAATCAGTATCCTCAATTTACAGTGGATTCAGGAGCGAAGGTAACGGTTAAAGACGGGAAGGGGAAAAGTTTTTCAACTGATAACCCTACAACCCCAAATAATACAATGGCTTATCAGTTTATCAACCCGTATTATTCCGTAACCATGGATGTAAGTGATTCGCCTTATTCCGTCGAAGCGAGTGTACCAGGACATTTTAAGGGATATGCACAAACACCAGTTATTGGTGAAAATAAATTTGGATATCAATCAGGAACTATAAAAGATCTTCCAGGTCTTTTCCCAATTCTTTCAGCTGGAGATGTGAATGGCGACAACGTCATCGACATGAAGGACTTGAAAGATGAAATCAATATTTATTATCAATATAAGAACCTTAGTAATTTTAATAATCCAGCGAATACTGTAGCCAACAAAACGGCATTCTTGAACACGAATAGAAATGCAGATATTTATTGGATTAAGCCTACAGCGTTTGGTTATGGAATTGACTATAATGACTTCTATTTCATCATCAAAAACTTTGGTAAACAAAATCAAAGTGCGATCGATGCAGGAATCGAGGTTCCAACTGCTCAGCTTACGGTGGATCAAGATATGACCATTACGACACAGTATGGTGGATCTATCACGTTAAATACAGGTGACACATTGCAACAAGTAATGCAAAAACTAAATTTTGCAGGTCCAAAACAAAAAACGTCTTCTACGACAATTCCAAAGTTACAAGACCTACAAAATGGTGCATCCATCACATTAATTCCAAATAGTGATGTTTTCGTAGATGATGTGATTTGGAGAAAAGCTATTACGAATGTCTTAATCGGTTCAACCGATGTAACAAGTGCAGTAAATATCAAAGACGCATATATGTATCGAGACATAAATGGCCAAACACTGACTATGCCTTCTCAAATTATCTTGCCAGGTTCTTTATTCCCGGCGGCAGGTAATTTCACAGCTACCGTTAAGGCTACTGGCTATCAAGATGTAACTACTAGCTTTACGGTTTCAGCGGTTCCAATTCCGACGCCTGAGATTCCATTAGTAAACGACCCAGAAAAAGCGCATGTAGGAAAGGATTTAACTTTTACCTTTACAGATGATGCGAATTGGCGTCAAGGAATTAATAATATCAAGGTGAAGACAGCAAACTCAACAGTTCTTGATATTACGGATTTGAAAGATGGCAGTGGGAATAAATATTACGACATCAGTGTTCCAGGGCAAATTACCTTTAAGGCAGATTTATTCAAGACGAATGCATCACCTGGTGGTCCTACATCGGCAATTAATCCAGGTGGAACAAATTGGTTGCCACAATTGTACAAGTTTGATATAAGCTCAACGGGTACTGACGGTACGATTTACCCGGTTAAAACGATAGGAATTGATTCAAATGGTAGTACTCAACAAGCAGTTGGGTATGGCATTACTTTCGATAGTCAAGGTGGTGCTCCAGTTAATCCGATAGCGGTTGGATACAGAGCAGATAGAACCAAAATTGGAGTGGATTTTATTTACAACAATATTGGTAATTTTGTAAATCCTAGTACAACAAGACCTGGATATAAATTTATCGGTTGGTTCAATGAACCAGAAGGCACAAGTCAGTGGATCCCAAGCGATACGGTAAATACAGATAAAACCGTCTATGCTAAATGGCAAATGAGTTACTCACAAAACTATTCACCTGTTGACATAACGAAACCAAATGGGATCAAGTTCGACGGAACAAGTGGTACTAGCGGAATTGGTTGGGTGCTTGGTGAAGGAGATCTTAATATCAACATTCCAGACTATGCAGCTAATATTCCTTGGTTAACAGGTAAGGATAAAATTGCTAAAATTGATGCAACTTATTATAAACTCAAGAGTGATGGAACAACTGAGGCTACACCTACAGCCTATACGTTAGACCCAAGCACATATGAAATGTCAACTAACGATAGAATTGGAACGCTTTCCTTTACAACTGCAACGGAAAGCTATGCAACGGCACATCCAAATGAAAAGTTTGCCTTTAGTGCAGCACCAAGCTTGACGAAAGGAAGCCCATATAGAGGGTATAAGTTAACAGTGACAGCAACAACTGGTGAAACGATGGAGATTCCGGATGTTAAGCTAGGTTACAGACGTCACATTGACTTAAACGGTGGAACGTTAAAGAATTCAAATAACTTATACTTTGCCGATACACTTGTAAATGGTAAAGCTACCGCACCAAATATGCAAACAGCTTTATCATATGTAACAAATGGAACTCTTTCACTAAGTGAAAAATTATATCTGGACAGTGCAAATTCAAGTAACATGGTTTCGGATATTTCACAAAATAACGGCATTTTCCTAACAGATAATGCAACTTACTATTTATGTTGGATTAAAACTCCACCAACTGTTTTGAAGGATATAGTTGGAAACATTGTAGGTAGCGAAATTACGTTAAACTTCACAGATGATGGAACATGGAAAAATAATATTAAACAAGTAAAAATTGGTTCAAAAGAATTAGTTTCCGATAAGGATTATACGATTACGAATAGCTCCATTACACTAAACCATGATCTATTCACTGCAGGACAGAAGGTCAATGTGGTGATTGTTTCAGAAGGTTATGCGGATGCAGTCGTTACAGATCAAGTTGTTGGTTATAAAGTAACATTTGAATCAAATGGCGGTGATCCTGTTCCGGCTCAAATCGTTGATCGAAGTGCAACGAAGCCAATCGATCCAACAAAGGTCGGCTTTAAGTTCTACGGTTGGTATACGGATCAAAATTTAACAACGCCATATGATTTTGCAAGCATTGTAACAAAACCAATTACACTTTATGCAAAATATGCATTAGTTGGTTCTCTTGTTTTAACAGATACTACAGATAACGCACTTGGAAACGATATCACACTTGAATTCATTGAGGCTGAATGGGCAAATGCTATTTCGAGAATTAAGGTTGGTGCAGTTACTTTAGATGGATCGAAATACAAGGTAGATAAGGCTGCACGTACGATTACATTGGATAAGAGTGTCTTCACGAAAGTTGGAGAATTCTCTATCAATATCAGTGCAACTGATTATGCAGATGTAATCGTTATTCAAAAAGTGGTTAATGGATATAATGTGCATTTTGTCTTACCAAGTGATGCGCCAGATGAAGTGAAAAATGGAGTTAAAGATCAAATTGTAGCACGTAGAATAACAGCTCCAACTGTTTATGGTTATAATTTAGCTTGGTTCGCAGATGAAGCATGTACAATTCCATGGGATTTCACAAGCTCGATCTATTCAGCAAAAACCCTTTATGGAAAATGGTCACTTCATAAATTCACTGTTATGTTTGATAAACAAGATGGTGGCTTAGTAGATAGTAAAACTGGAGAGTTCAGCAAGACGATTACAGCTCCAACAGCACCAACAAGACCAGGTTACGCATTCCTTGGTTGGTATAAAGATCCTGCTGGAAAAACAGCATGGAATTTTGATACTGATAAAGTTGAAGAGGATACAATCCTTTATGCAAAATGGGTAGCTGGTGTAGAAAACAATGGGCATTACAACAAGGATGTCATCATTACGTTTAATGAAGCTACAGCTAAATTAGATGGCAAAGGTTTTACAAGCGGAACGAAAGTTACTAACGAGGGCAACCACACATTAGTGGTAACGGACGCATCCGGAAACGAAACTATTGTGAAATTTACAATTGATAAAACACCTCCAGTCGTAACTGGTGTAAGAAACAATGAACTTTACAACAAAGATTTGATCATTACCTTTAATGAAGGAACAGCTAAATTAGATGGGAATGATTTTACAAGCGGAACGAAAGTTACTAGCGAAGGAAGTCACACATTAGAGGTAACGGACGCAGCCGCAAACGTAACAACCCTAAACTTTACGATTGACAAAACAGCTCCAATAGCACCTACAGTTGATACAGTCACTTCTAAGACAAAAGAAGTAACAGGTACAGCTGAAGCAAACTCTACGATTGTTATAAAAGAAGGTAAAGATACAATTGGAATTGGAAAAACTGATCAAGATGGAAAGTTCACTATTTCCATTGAAAAACAAAAAAAAGGCACAAACCTTTACGTAACAGCGAAAGACAAAGCTGGCAACGTAAGTACTGCTACAAAAGTCACTGTTAGCAAATAAGAAACAAAAAAACAAAAATATCCCTGAAAATTTTCAGGGATATTTTTTGTTCAAATGAAAAAGAAGGAAGAATGATCCCTCCTTCAGACAGTAGACATGTTTTAAGCGTTGATTAATAAGTTTGCCATTTCCAATGCTTCATCCAGTAAATTATTATTAGAATAATAATGAAATAATTCCTTTTTAGAACGCTTTATCAAATAATTATAACCAGAATTACTAAACATAGGTAATGCTTTATTGGATAAATATTGATGATATTCTTTTTCTTTATAATTTAATAAATAGAGTAGAAGTTTAAATAGATGGATATATAATAAATCCTTAATCCTAGTTGCAATTGTTAATCCATGTTCTGCGAGTTGTATTAGTTGATCATTGTTAATTAGATTCCCATCAAATGAACTGCGAATAAAACCTTCTAAAGAAAGTAAGTAGACAGGAGATCCTTGATCCTTAAGAGACATGGATTCTTTATAAAACCTGCTTGCTTGCTCATAGTTTTTTCTTCGGAAGTATTCAGCCGCTAAGTTATGCAACACTTTTGCCTTTCGCTCAGGGGCATTAAGTAAATCGCAGCTTTTAATTAATTTTTTAAACCGTTGTAGTATTTCCTCTTTACCATCATCATCTTCAACCTGAATGATCATAAGCATTTCTGCATCAATAACTCTAAGATAGTTATTCATATCCTGAAAGAATTGATGGGATTTTTCAGCATAATAATAAGCCAAAACGGGTGATTGTATAGTGTGGTAGGCTATTGCCAGATGATAATAATATTCTGGATTAATATAATCCTCATTTTGTATGGTTTTTAATGTTTCTATTGCTTTTAAGTATTCTTGTTTTGTAATGTAGTAGATACCCAAAACATGTTTTAATAAATTGGTTTCGTAGGGTGTTAATTTGTTTTCTATTTTTTGTAATTTTTTTAAAGTCTTAATTACCTCTTGGGGACAATTATTCATTAGAAAATATCTTGCTCGAAGTAACTGATACATAAATCTATATTCAGAGATTTCAATTAATACTTCTCGCTCGAGCTCACTGTTAATTTGTTTCATATCTTCAAAGGATTGCATAATTATAGCATCCTGCCAATGAAATAAGTGTTGTTTAATATTTTTAAGTTTATTAACTTCCAACTCCATATTAATTCCAAGCCGCTTGGATAATAAAGAAATGATTTCAGGTGAGTAGGTTGTTTGATTACATTCAATTTTACTAATATGTGTGATTGAACATATATCTTTCCCTAATTGTTCTTGAGTAAGTTTGTATTTTTCACGATAAAACTTGATGATTTTGCCCTCATACATAACTAATTTCCTCCTTGACCATTTATCTCTATTATTACAACATTCTACATTCTTCAAAATATTAAGTACATTTAGAAAAATGGAGTATCTTGTGAAGTAATACTTAAGAGTGACATTCAAATGAAATATGCAAAAAATAAAGGTACCACTCGATGTAGCGAAAACTTAATATTAATAGCTTTGAAACGGAATAGGAAAAAAAGTTGAGGGTAAAATATGTAAAACTTTCCGATTTAAAGAAAAGAGGTACCTTTAATGAAAGCCGACCAATCACTAGACAAAAACGAGAAGTCGCTGCAGGAAATGCTATTCCATAGCTCAGACTTCAAATCGAGCGATTTCGTGGCCGGCGACCGACATTTTCGGCTTTTTTATTTGGATACAATGATAGAACTTGCTGTGGTACAGGAGCACATTGTCCGCCCATTGCTTCGCAATACGGACGTTAGCGTACGTGAAGCTGTATCCATTCTAGATTATGGTGAGACCGATCTTATTACGGTTGCGTCGACAGCGCTCGTCGCGGGGAAGACGGTTGTTCAAATTGAAGACGAAGCGAAGTTCTATTTACTTGGAACCGAGCTTAATAAAGAACGCGCGGTAAATATAGCGGTGAACGAACGGGTACTGCGCGGTTCCAACCAAGCGTTGATCGAAAACCTGGATACGAATCTCAATCTGATACGCAAGCAAATCTCGACAACCGATCTTGTCGTAAAGTTCTATCAGCTTGGCCGCAGGTCGAATACAAAAGTTGCCGTACTTTACCTAAGTTCTCTCGCCAACGAAGAGGTCTTAAAGGAGTTTGATCGCAGGATAACAAACATCGACATCGATTATGTTGAAGCGCCCGGTTTTCTCCAAGAGTTGATCGAAGATAAGAAATTCTCATTGTTCCCGAAAATGCTCGTAACCGAAAGACCAGACCGGGTAAAATCGTACTTGATGGATGGGAAAATCGCGATTTTGACCGATGGGTCGCCAAATTCCCTGATCGTTCCAGTTTCATTTTGGGCTTTCTTCCAAACCCCCGGCGATTACCAAATGGGCTGGCTGTTCGGCAGCACCGTACGGTTTCTTCGGATCGTCTGCTTTCTTTTAGCGATCAGCCTGCCTGGCAGTTACGTGGCCCTTGTCACTTTCGATCCACGTATTGTCCCGTTCGATATTGCACTGACGCTCCAAAGCTCTATGCAATACATCTCGTTGCCACCATTACTCGAAGCGGTAACTATGCTGGTCATACTTGAAATCTTGCGAGAAGCGACCATCCGTCTCCCAAGTTCAATCTCCAATACGATCGGCGTAGTAGGAGGTATTGTCATCGGTACCGTCGTTGTTGAGTCGAATCTGATTTCCAACATGATGGTCATCGTAGTGTCGCTTACCGGCATTGCTTCATTTATTATTCCTTCCTATGAAATGAGTAACGCGGCCCGATTATTGACGTACCCGTTCATTGTCATGGCCTCGATTTTCGGGCTGATCGGCTTGGAGCTTTCATTCCTCTTGGTGGTGACGCATTTGACCCGTATAAACACGATGGGCATACCGTACTTTTACTCGGGGATTAGCGGTAATACGATCAAGGATACATGGTTCAGAGGACCTATCAGGAGCTTGAAAAAACGTCCGATGGAAAGCATGGCAAAAGACGAAATGAGATTAAGTGATCGAAGGGAGGGGACTGAATGATACACTTAGAAAAAATCTCTATCAACCAACTAATATGCCTAGTTATTCTGACCCAAATCGGTGTTAGTGTTTTATCGATCCCTTACGCACAAATCCACGACTCGGGCAACGACTCGTGGCTGTCCATATTGATTGGGGGAGTGTTGACTCAAGCGGTCATCCTGATCATCTATCAACTTGGAAAGCGATATTCCGATCGGTCTTTGCCCCAGTATATATCTGCTATTGTTGGAAAGCCGTTAGGATCGGTCTTAAACTTCTTGATTGCCGCGTACTTCGCGCAAAATTGTCTTATGGTTATTATCACTTATTCTGATGTCATCAACCGCTGGGTATTATTTGAGACTCCCTGGTTTGTGTTAATCGGAGTATCATTCACAATGGGAGCGTATATCGCTTCCTCTACCCTACGGTCAATGGCTACCATTACGCAGATGATTATGCTTATGTTTCTGATATGCTTTGTGATCGTATTGATAAGTGGAATTGGAAAAGAAAGTGACGTCCGTCATCTTCTGCCAATTGGCACTCACGGGATCGGATCACTTTTAAAGGGCGCTGTCCCTTCGTTTTGGTTGTACTCGGGTTATGAACTTCTCCTGTACGTTTTTCCATTTGTAAGATCCCGCAAGAAGAAAGATATCTTAATGGCAATTTCGGCTGCCAATGGATTTACGACCTTTTTTTACATGTTGATAGCAGTCATTGTTACGTCCAACTTCAGCGAAAATCAATTGAAGTTCATCCCGGAGCCAATGGTGTTCATTCTCCGTGTATACAATTGGCCAGTCGTTCAAAGCCTCGATATTCTATTTATGACGATTTGGCTATCTGTGGTTATGGTAACACTGTATGTTTATTTGTTCATGTCCGCCCGTTATTTTGCGTTCATCAGAGGTAAGGAAATCCGCAACCATCCTCTTTTGGTATGGATTCTAGCAATCGTTTGTATTGGACTCGGATTATGGTGTTCCGACCGGCAATTGCAGTCCCGATTATTAGACTATCATAATATTGTTACTGGTATAATGATTGCCATTGTGCCTACAATTTTGCTTCTCATTTCTTTGGCACGGGGAAAGGTGGCGAGAGGATGAAAAAAGCGGCAATTGGAATTTTGTCGTTATTGCTCTTGACCGGTTGTTGGGATCGATTACCGTTGCGTAATCTTCAATTAGTGGACATCGCTGGGTTGGATTTGGACGTGGAGAGTGGGGATGTAGAACTAGCTTTTATTGTCACCAAGCTCAAAGGTGCGGGCCAAGGAGAAGGGAATCCGAAATCGGAAATAACGGTGCTCAGAGGACCTAGTTTAGTTGAAGCGGTCGGCCAAGGAGAATTCATAGATCGAGCTCCTTTCTTAACGGTCAACACGAGAACCTATTTTTTAAGCCAGAGGTTTGCATCGCATGATCCTGTTCCAAAACTCGCATTTTTACTTAAGGCCCCCTATTCGTCGATCAACACCCCCGTAGTTGTATTTGATGGGAGCATTTCGAAGATTTTTAAAACTAAATCGGGAAATAATCAAGAGTTTACCAAAAATCTGAATGAGTTTATTATAGCTATGAATAGGAACGGCATAATGCCCACCGTTTCCATGATGCGTTTTATTCTATCCCGACATGAACCATTGGAAGATATCGCGCTACCCGTGTTGAAATCATATAATTCGGGAATGGAATTAAGCGGTGCTCAATTATTCCGTCAAGGTACCAATACAGGAGTGAATCTCAACAAAGAACAAGTCCGGATGTTGATGTTGTTATTAGGGAAGGAAAAAGGAAGGCAAAGATTTACTGGACATATGTCGGAAAACGCTGAGGGACGACAAATTGAATACGGGTTTTCCGTAAAAAAAGGGAATTCAAAGATTACAGTACATCCTAAATCAGGAGGTTTACCGAAAGTAAACATCGGAGTCCGAATGAAAATTAATGTATTCGAACTTGGCAAGTCAGTTAATATTCTTAATTCTGATTACGTTAATCAAATGGAAAAAGAACTGAGTAAACATCTGGAAGAAAAAGCTGCAGCGACGATTGAGACTTTGCAAAAAGCGAATTGCGACATTCTCGGCATTGGAAAGGAAATTAAGGCATACCATCCGAACATTTGGAAGTCTTTGGATTGGCGCAAAGACTTTCCGGAAATGACGATCGAACCGAATTTCGACGTACAGATCCTTAACTCGGAAGGATAATAGCTGGATGGGCGCTTATTCAGATGAGGGAACGCGTCATATTAATGACCAAAATTATTTATTTTATCTGAAGTTCCTTGCAGAACAACTGTGTCTGGCGGAGAATTAAAATCAAGTGTAAAATGTTTTTCATAGATCATAATGTGGATGGGATCAGCGGAGGTTGAGGGGATAGAATGAATTTTGAACAAATGGAGTATATTGTCAATGTTGCCAATGAGATGTCCATTACAAAAGCAGCGGAAAAATTATTTATTTCACCTTCAGGGATGAGTCAATCCATAACACAGCTAGAAAATGAGCTTGGAATAAAAATCTTTAACCGAGCAAAACAAGGAGTTACTCCTACTTTTGAAGGTAAAATCGTTATTTCCAAAGCAGTGGCTATACTTAAGACCATGAAAGAACTAAATAAAGAAATTTATGATTTTAAAAACAGTAATCAAACTCATTTAAAAATGATTACAGCGCCTTCCTTTTCTTATGCAATACAAGAAACAATGGTTAAGTTTAATTCAGGAAATCGTGATATTACATTCGAATTTGTAGAGCAAAATCCTACAGATATTATTCAGAATTTTAACAAAGAAAACTATGACTTCGCTTTCATACATGCATCTATTAATGAATTAAAAAAAGAAAAAAATATTTGTTTTGAACATATTCATGAGGGTCACATTTGTATTGCGGTTGGTAAAAATTCACCATATTACTCTTTTGAATACGTAACTCTTAGTGATTTAGAGAATTCAAAATTTGTTCTATATCATTCATCGGATTATAAAAAGGTATTAAAATTAATAAAATTGAATCCCAATCAAGTTTTAATTAGATCAAACAGCAGCAGCCTTCTTTTTGAATTGGTAAAAGAAAGTCAAGCCGTTTTATTTTTGCATGATTTTTCTCTTAACCATAGTCCCATGGTTAAAAATGGAGAAATAAAAATCATTCCTCTAAGGGAAGAAAATTATTTTCCCATTGATTTCTGGCTTATATATTTAGAAACAAAAGGTTTAACAAAAGTAGCGAAGGAATTTATTGATGACTTTATTAAAAACCTAAAACAGCCTGAGTTCTTGCCGCCAAGCTAGAACTCAGGCTGTTTTATTTATATATATGTCGAGGGGCACTTCCATTATGTTGGGTCGCTGTTTTTAATTATTTGATATGATTTTTAAGTTTATATACTATAATACGTTAGTAAAGTTAAAAGCAAAGATGTAATGATTATGGCAATAAGCGGACGTATTGCTTTGGTACGTAATTCTTTTAAACTAATATTTAATCCTAAGCCGGTCATAGACATTGTTAAAATAAATGATGTCAAAGTTGCAATATCAGTCATAATTGAGTCTGATACTAAAACCTCAGAACCCATGATATAGGTCCCCACAAAGCTCATGACGATAAAACCAATTAAAAACCATGGAAACTCGAATTTTGCTTCTCCTTCCATTTTCCCATTCTTTTTCATCCAAAACATTAGGATAAAACAAAGTGGAATTAATAGAAATACTCGTGAAAGTTTAGCCAGTAATGCGTGAGCAAGAGCATCCTGCCCTGCTGGAACGGCTGCTAATGCAACATGACCTATTTCATGAAGACTAATTCCAACCCAGGTTCCGTAGTCTATAGAACTAATAGGCAATAAAGGAAATAATAACGTATAGATAATTGAAAAAACTGTGCCTACTAATGCTATAATGCCTACCCCCATAGCTGTATCTTCATCTTTTGCTTTTATAATTGGCGATACGGCTGCGATGGCAGCAGCACCACAAATACCAGTGCCAACACTTAGTAATAGAGAAAGATTTAAATCTGCTTTAAGCAATTTTGCAATGAACATTAAAACAACAATCGAAAAAATAATGGTTACGGCTCCTTTAAGCAATAGTGGAAAGCCCTCGTGAAATATGACGATCATGTTAAGCTTTAACCCGTAAAGTATGATCGCAAATCTTAAAAGTCTTTTTGCTGAAAATTGAATACCTGTACGTAATCTTTCTGGATATCCAAAAACCTGTCTATAAATAACAGCAAGTAAAATGGCACAAGCAAGTGGTCCAATGCGATTTAGACCGGGTATTGCTGCCAAAAAAAAGCCAGACAGGGCTATGATAAACGTAAAACCTATTCCATATACCAAAGATACATTTAGCTTTTTTTTCGCTTTTTGTTCATTATTTGGACTGGTCATTATTAATGCTTTTTGTTCCAATGGTTTTCATCCCCTCGATTGCTTTATGTATAATTATCGTAGCGAATGATTTACAATAAGTAAAATTAATGATTATTATAATGATAATAAGTAAAAACGATATAAAGAAGGAGATCGAATGGATCAACTATTATCTGTATTTATTTCTGTAGCTGATAAAAGAAACTTTTCCAGAGCTGCCGAAGAGCTTCATATGACCCAGCCTGCCGTTAGCCAGCAAATTCAACTATTAGAAAAATATATAGGCTCAAAACTGCTTCTGCGAACAAACAAAAGTGTGAAGCTCACAAAAGCAGGTGAAATTGTCTATTTCCATGCAAAAGAAATAACAGGCATATATAAACGAATGTCTATGCTCGTCAATGAATTAAATAACGAGCCAACAGGACTATTAAAAATTGGTGCCAGTTATACATTTGGTGAATATGTCTTACCACATATACTTGCAAAACTGAAGAACCTATTCCCGAATATTGTTCCTTCGGTACAGATTGGAAACACAAGAGATATTGCCAAAGCAATCCTTAGTCATGAGATTGATGTAGGGATAGTTGAAGGGGAAATATCTCATACAAACATATATATTAAAACAGTTTCCACAGACCAAATGTATATCATGGCAGGAGGTAAATATCCAATTTATTATAATAAGGAGGTTACACGAAGACAGGTAGAACAAGAGAATTGGATTGTCCGTGAAGAAGGCTCTGGAACAAGAGATGCAACAGAAAAATTATTTCAATCTTTGCAAATACGTCCCACTAGGTTAATGGAGTTCGGCAGCACACAACTAATTAAAGAAGCAGTCGAAGCGGGGCTGGGTATTAGTTTTTTATCAGAACTTACTGTTAAAAAAGAAAGACTGCTTGGTACTATTCAATTATTAAATGTAAAAGGAACACCAATAAAAAGGAATTTTTCAGTTATCACAGAATCTGTTGAATTGCATACGAAATCTATGAACTTATTTATTGAGTTAATAGAAGATTATCTAAAGAATCAATTATAGCAAAAATGAAAAAAGACAAAGCCTATGTTACTTGGGCTTTGTCTTTTTTTTTAGAAGTGAATGTAGAGAGCCTTGGAAGCAGCCCACCTGAACCTGGCTATGTTGAACCTTACTTTTGTATATTAGCAATTGTTATATACAAATTAAAATCTTTAATTTTATTTAATTATTATTTATGAGTATACTCAATGTAGTAATATTTAAAATATTCACAATAGTAAGCGTAAATAACGCTTCTAAGTGAGGAAAAGGGGTGGAAATCTTGATGAGTAATAATCTATACGAAAATCTGAAAAAAAGCGCAAGTAATTTCCCAGAAAGTATCGCTTATATCTATAGTGATAAAAGTGTTACTTATAGGGAACTAAATCAGCAGGTGGATCAATTGGCTGCTGGATTGTCTGCCCAAGGAATAGGGAAGGGAGATGGAGTGGCTCTTTTATTAGGAAATAGCTCTGAATTTCTCATTGCCTACTACGGCATTTTACGACTAGGTGCATTTGTTGTACCGATTAATCCTTTATTTACCCAAGGGGAAATCAGCTACATATTAGATAATAGTCAAGCCAAAGCGGTCATTGCTCACGTATCCGTAGAGCCGAAGTTATCAGAAGTAAAGAAACAATTGAAAAATCTAAAGTTAGTCATTTATACCGATGCTGATAATCAGGAATGGACATGGGAACATCTCATGGCAACAAGCCTGAATGTTTGTGGAAGCCCTTACATTGATCAAGAAGACCTTGCAGTCATTCTGTACACGTCAGGTACCACCGGGAAACCAAAGGGTGCGATGTTATCACATCGGAACTTAGCATCGAATGCAGACTCTATTTCAAAATTACTTGAACTCGATGAAAATGACCGTGTAGTAGCAGTCCTGCCAATGTTTCATGTTTTCTGTATGACAGTTTGTTTAAATGCACCAATTGCTTGCGGAGCAACAGTCCTGATCCAGCCTAAATTCAGCCCTTTCGAAGTGGTCAGCACCATTCGAGAAAGAAAGGCAACTGTGTTTGCAGGCGTACCTACAATGTACAGTTTTATCAATCAATTACCTGAAGTGACTGCGGTGGATTTCCAATCTATTCGCATGTGTATCTCTGGAGGTGCCTCGATTCCGGTCGAGATGCTGCATAAATTTGAAAACAAGTTTAACGTTTCAATCTTAGAAGGATATGGACTTTCGGAAACAGCTCCTCTCGTTGCGATTAATCCATTAAAAGGAACCCGCAAACCAGGTTCTATCGGCTTGAATATTCCAGCTGTCCAAAGCTTAGTTGTAGATGAGTTCGGTAAAGAATTGCCGAGAGGTGAAGTCGGAGAGTTAGTTGTTCAAGGGCCAAATGTAATGAAAGGATATTTGGGGATGCCGAAAGCTACATCAGCAGCTTTTAAAGACGGGTGGTTTTACACCGGTGATCTCGCAACAATGGATGAAGAAGGTTACATCTACATTGTTGACCGCAAGAAGGACATGATTATTGTGGGCGGTTACAATGTATATCCCCGTGAAGTAGAGGAAGTCCTGTATCAGCATCCTGCCGTTGTCGAGGCGGCCGTAATTGGAGTTCCTGATGGAGAATACGGAGAAAGCGTAAAAGCTTACGTCGTAGTTAAGGATGAGCAATTCACCATGAATGACATTATTGAATTCTGTAAGGATAAGCTGGTGAAGTACAAACTTCCTAAACAAGTGGAATTTTTTAAAGAACTGCCTAAGAACTCGACAGGGAAGATTTTGCGCAGAGAGTTAAGAGAATTGACTGAAGTAAAGTAAGAAAATAATCAAATTATTATAGGGGGATTATTTATGTCAACCATTTTAAAGGAAAAAGTTAAAGGGCCAGTAGCTTGGAAAGGCACTGACTTGGCTAAAGATGAATCATGGGTTTATTATTTGTCCGAAAAAACGATAGCTTCGCTTGATAACGCTTTAGCACATGTTAAACAAAAGGGTTTAAAAGCACCTGATTTTAACAAGGAGGACTTCCCGATTTCAGATCTCTTAGATGAAATCGATTACTTTGTTGAAGAGCTGGAGAATGGTAGAGGATTTCTATTAATTCGTGGATTACCAATTGAAAGGTATACAGATGAAGAAGCCAGCATCATTTACTGGGGTCTCGGCCTTCATATGGGCACTCCGGTATCGCAAAACGCTAATGGTGATCTTTTAGGGCACGTTAGGGATCAAGGTCTTAGCTTGGAAAATTCAAATGTACGCGGTTACCAAACGAAACTGCATCTTCCTTTTCACGCGGATGGATCTGACGTTGTCGGATTGTTAAGCCTGCGAAAAGGGAAATCCGGAGGTTACAGCAGTATCATTAGCTCGATGGCTGTTTATAATGAAATTCTGGAGAAGAATCCCGAATATTTAGGAATTCTCTGCCGCCCATTTAACTTTGATCGTCGTGGAGAGGAAGCGCCAGGAGAATCTCCAGTATTTACATCACCAATCTTTAGTTACTATGATGGAAAATTGAGCTGCCGATATGTCCGTTTATTTATCGAATCAGCACAAGCGAAAACAGGTATCCATCTGTCGAAAGTTGAAATTGAAGCATTAGACTTACTGGATTCCCTCCTTCATGATGAAAAGTTGCATTATAATATGCTGCTGGAGGAAGGTGATATGCAATTTGTCAATAATTATACGGTTCTTCACTCACGTACTCAATATGAAGACTATGAAGAACTGGATCGAAAACGTCATTTATTAAGATTGTGGCTCACGATGCCAAATGGCCGGGAAATTTCCCCGGATTTCGCGATGTTTATTGATGAGAATACGGGAAAACCGGGTCGCGGCGGTGTACCTCCTCGTAAACAAACAGCTGGCGGTATTGTAGAAACATTGAAGTAATTTTGCTTCAACATTTCGTAAGAACCAGTGGGAACACATTTTCAGATTTTAGGAAAATGTGTTCCTTATATAGGAAAAAGTGAGGATATATAGATGTCAAGCACTCCAAAGTATTCTTGGATTATTTTATTATTTCTAGTTCTTTCCGGTATGATCAACCAAGTAGATAAAATTATCATTGGTTTGGTTTCCGTTCCTTTAATGAAAGAGTTACATTTAAGTCCTTCGCAATGGGGAATTGTAGGAAGTTCATTCTTTTGGTTCTTTACCTTCTCCTCTTTCATTCTTGGAGGTATGGCCGATTCCAAAAACACGAAAAAAATGTTATCGTGGATTTCTTTGATCTGGTTGATTGTTCAATTTACAACCCCTTTCGTTTCCAGTTTGTCTCTGCTTGTGTTAACAAGAATGATTTTGGGAGCAGGTGAAGGTCCAGCTCCCGCTCTATCTACGGCAATCATAGGAAAATGGTTCCCGAAACATAGACACGGAATAGGCTTTGGTGCTGTTCTCTTAGGTACGACAGGGGGTTCAGCGATTGCTTCGCCATTATTAATCTCCTTGATTGAACATTATGGATGGAGATCTGCATTTATTGCCATGGGTATTCTTGGCCTGATTGTGTTAGTTTTATGGCAGATTTTCGGTAAAGAAAGCCCAAAAGAAATCGGGCTGTCTGACATTCATCAAAAGGAGCAACAGTCGTCTAGCCTCACTAAGGTTTCATGGCGCCAGTTTTATCCGCATCTTTTATCTAAAAATTTTATTTTGACCGTTTTGTGCGGTGGGTGTGCCTATTGGTTATTGTCCGTTCAAGCGGTATGGTTTCCAGCCTACTTTGCCAAAATTCAACAGTTTAATGGTCAAACATTAAAACTAGCCGTGTCTTTACCTTTTCTTTTTGCAGCTTTTTGCCAATTTGGATTTGCTTTACTTTCAGATCGGCTTTATCGGAAAACAGGAGATATTCGCAAAGCACGAATTAATCTTGCTGGTTTCATGATGGTGTTATCCGGTTTATGTATATATCTAGCAAATACCGTGACTTCAACGTCTATGTCCATAATATTCTTTACCCTTGCACCTGGTTTTGCGTATGTCATTCTTTCACTCGCGCCCGCCATTTTGATGGAGTTTTTTTCTCCACAAAACATTGGAAAGGCACAAGGGACCTTTATTGCTCTTGCAAGTACAACAAGTATTATTGCTCCACTCGTCTTTGGATATCTTATCCAAAATGCAGGGACTGAGGCAATAGGTTATGGTTATGCGTTTCAAGCCTCTTCTATAGGGATGCTGATTATCGGACTATTATTTTGGATCGGTGTACGTCCCGCAAAGCAAGGCCACACAATGATTGAAGCAGAGGAGAAAATAAGTTAAAAATAATATTTTTATATAATTGAAAATTATTAAAGTACAAAAATAGTAAATTGGCAATAGTCCATTTTGAAGGAGGAGTTTTAATGTCAATCATTTTAAATGAAAAAATCCAAGGGCGTTCTGCGTGGAAAGGTATTGAACTGGCTAAAGATGAATCATGGATTTATTATTTATCCGAGAACACGATTGCTGCTCTTGAAAAGGCTGTATTACATGTTCAACAAAAGGGATTAAAAGCACCTGATTTTAATAAGGAGGATTTCCCGATTCCTGATTTAGCTGACGAAATTAAATACTTTGTTGACGAGCTGGAGAATGGAAGAGGATTTCTATTGATTCGTGGATTGCCAATGGACCAGTTTACTGACGAAGAAGCGGGCATCATTTACTGGGGTCTCGGACTTCACTTGGGACTGCCGATAATCCAAAGCAAAACTGGGGAACTTTTAGGGCATATCAAAAACGTAGGTAAAGACTTTAGTGATAATACAAAAGTACGTGGTTACCAAACGAATGTACATCTTGATTATCACACAGATCTTGCTGATGTGGTCGGATTACTATGTCTTAAGAAAGCAAAATCTGGCGGTTTAAGCAGTATCGCAAGTGCGATGTCGATCTATAATGAAATTCTGGAGAAGCACCCAGAGTACCTTGAAATTCTCTATCGTCCATTTGCCCATGATCTTCGCGGGGAAGAAGCACCTGGTCAATCTCCAGTAGTTCAAACACCGATCTTTAGCTATTACGATGGTAAATTAAG
This sequence comes from Bacillus sp. EB106-08-02-XG196, assembly GCF_013396335.1. Classification (GTDB taxonomy): domain Bacteria; phylum Bacillota; class Bacilli; order Bacillales; family Cytobacillaceae; genus Neobacillus. The sequence goes on along the minus strand of NZ_JABWSY010000016.1, from coordinate 50,035 downwards.
CTGCAGATATATTCGCCAATATGTCCAATCAGCACAAACGAAAACAGGGATCCCTTTGTCGGAAGAGGAAATCGAAGTATTTGATTTTATCGATTCCCTCACTCATGATGAAAACTTCCATATAGATATGATGATGGAACCGGGTGATATGCAATTCGTTAATAATTATACTGTTTTTCATTCACGGACTCATTTTGAAGATTACGAAGAAGATGACAAGAAACGCCATCTATTAAGATTATGGCTCATGATGCCAAATGGAAGGAAAATTGCCCCGGATTTCGAGTTTTATATTGGAGGAGCACCCGTAACTAGATAAAAAGCTGGTGGTAGTTATAATCACCATTATTTCTTATATCAAGTGAGATGGTGATTTTATTCAACGAAATATGGTGAATAAAATCACCATTTTATGTTTTTAAATGCCTTTTGACAGGAATGAAAGGTTTGGATATAGCCGAGTTAATTTTAATATTAATTGAAGTGAGGATGATGTTCCATGGTAAATATAGATCCGCAAGCAGAAAAATATTTACAAGCATTTAATCAGATGCCGCCTATTCATAAAATGGATCCTAAGACAGTAAGAGATATGCTGGCAAAGGCACCGCGCCCTGCTGTCAAATTAGAACCGCTTTTAAAGGTAGAGAATTTGATGCTTCCTGTAAGCCAGGAAGAAGAAATCAAATGTCGGGTATACATACCAGAAGGGCAAGGTCCCTTTCCTCTATTTATATACTACCATGGTGGGGGATGGGTTCTTGGAGACATTGAATCGACGGATGCAAGCTGTCGAATGATTGCTAATAGAACGGAAAGCATTGTTGTATCCGTAAACTATCGTCTTGCACCAGAGTATAAGTTTCCGACTGCAGTCGAAGACGCATTTGAGGCTTTGGAATGGGTGTATGAAAAAGGGACTTCCTTTAATGGAGATGTTTCAAGATTGATAGTCGGAGGGGACAGCGTAGGTGGAAATCTAGCAACAGTAGTTACGTTGATGGCGAGAGACAGAAAAGGTCCCAACATCACTGCTCAGGTCTTACTTTATCCTCCGACAAACCTTGAGTGCAATACGGAATCCCATCAAACATTTGCAAAAGGATTTGGTCTGGATCGCGAACAGCTTATTTGGTTCCGTGATCATTATTTAAGGAATGAAGAGGACAGGTGTAATGAGTACGCTTCACCCTTGGTCGCTGAAGATTTAAGTGGCCTCCCGAAAGCATTAGTAATCACAGCGGAAAATGATGTGCTTCGGGATGAAGGAAGGGCTTATGCTGAACGTCTGAAAAAATTTGGTGTGCAGGTTGAATATGAATGTGAACCCGGTATGGTACACGGCTTTTTTGCACACATGGCTATTTTCTCTGAGAACATTGAATCAACAGTTAAGAGGATTGACAAGTTCTTGAATCGCGCAAAATATAAGATAGATTGTATGAAATAAAACTAGCCTCAATATTTAAAAAGTGTTCCGTATTTTGGTGCTTTCTTTATAATATGAAAAAAGAAATGACGTATGAATTGTAAGTACGTCATTTCTTTTTTTTTTAAATCGCGTTAGTGATTTTGTTTTTTACTGAAGTTTTTATGCTGATTTTGATAGATTATTTTTTTCTGAAAACAATAATTTAGCTGAAATTAATCGATTTCGAACTAAGATACCAATCCACGAAGCAAGGGAAGCCTTGATTAAACCAACAACTATAAATGGTGTAAATCCTCCCGCAAAGGCGGCTGTCCAAGAAAGATTTGCAGCAACTTTCAACCAAACAGTCCCAAATGTCAAAGTGATTAGCATACCAATACTATTTGCAATCACTGCATTTTTGAGGTTGAAGGATGTTTTTTCCATGAACCAACCAATAAGGAAGGCTGTTGGAAGGAAGCCAACTAAATATCCTCCTGTTGGTCCGATAAGCTTTGAAAATCCACCAGAAAATTCTGCAAATACAGGTACCCCTGAAGAACCGATAATTAAATATAAAATAACTGAAAATGATCCGTAACGTGACCCAAGGATTGTTGCTGCTAATCCAATGGCAAGTGTTTGTCCTGTAATCGGAACGAGCGGAAGTGGAATGGTTATTTGGGCCAATACGCCAATGATTGCCGAAAAAAGTGCCGTAACAATCATCATTCTTAATTTTACTTGTTGATTTTTCATTTTGTTTTCCCCTTGTCGTTTAATTGTTAACTAATATACATATTTGGTTGACAATTAAACTATATAAATATTAAAAATATTTGTCAACACTAAGTGGATAATAAATGATATATACTTTTTTATTCCTCAAGTGTAATTAGCATGCTTAGTGTATGAAAGGGTTTTTGTCTATCCATTTGTGAAATAGTAATTTATTAATCTTTATTGAATGGGGAGACCATTTTTTGTACGAACGTGACTTTAGTTGAATAATTTATGTAAATTAAAAATCAAGAAAACTTGCCAATACAGTGGCAAGTTTTCTATTTTATTACCCAAAATCTATGTCAAACAGTTAACCTATAAACTCTTTATTTTAGAAATAAACGGTATTTCCAATGCCGCCAGTTACCGGAATAACATCGCCAGTAATCGATGCCGCCAAAGGCGAGGCCAGGAAGGTAACGACATAAGCAATTTCCTCTGCAGTTATCAAGCGGCCGAGGGAATTCAGTGATTCTACATGGCGTATAGCTTCCTCATTCGTGACCCGGCCTCTAAACGTTTCAGTATCGACGATCCCTGGGTAAACAGCATTAACGTTAATTCCGTGCTTTCCTAATTCCAATGAGGCGGATTTCGTCATATGGACAACAGATGCATTACGCGGACCAGAACTAAAATAATTGCCGCCAATTCTGGCAGCCAGACCACTTATATTTATTATACGGCCCCATTTATTTTCTATCATATAAGGTGCAACCGCTCGGATACAGCGAAAATAGCCCATGTACTTTTCTTCAAAATCTTTCAAAATAAGTTCATCTTTAATACTATAAAAATCCTCTGGCTCCTGGCCGCCAACACGGGCTCCGCTGTTGATTAATATATCAATGCTTCCCATTGCTGCTGCTGATTGTTCAATTAGATTTAAGATAGAGTTAGGATCAGTGGTATCTGCCACGATCGGATAGATATTTCGCCTCGTTTCTTGTGCCAATTCCTCTGCAGCGATCTTTAGAGTGGATTCGGTTCTTGAACAAATCGTACAATCTACACCTTCTAGAGCCAACTGGCGGGCAACAGCTTTACCAATACCACGGCTTCCTCCAACAATAAGTGCCTTTTTTCCGGATAACTTTAAGTCCATAGTTCAACCTCCTGTTTTGATTCGCTAGTAATAGTCGAAAGTAATTTTTTTGAATATTGACTCATTTTGATTCTACCTTTTAATAATAATTATATAAAATTAAAGATTTTAATTTGTAATTAAGTTTTACTAATATATTATGATGTTGAAATTTTCCATTGTACATGGGGGCACTATTTTTATATATTAGTGTTATTTACATGCAAGTTAAAATCTTTAATTTTTTTTTACTGAAAATTATGAATATAATTAATGTAATGACTATTAACACAGTCAAAATGCTATTAAAGCGATTCTTGTAAATAAAGGGGGGAACATCGTTCAATAGTATTAATTGTTTGAACAAGATTTACAAAAACGAGGGAGTCAATCTTTTGGAAGAAACAGCCCGAACATTGTCTACTAAAGAAAAGGTTGCATTAGAAAACGAAGGAGGAGTATAGGTGCCGTCCATTTTAAAGGAGAAAATTCAAGGACAAGCAGCATGGAAAGGTATTGATCTAGTAAAAGATAGTTCATGGATTTATTATTTATCTGAGAAAACGATTGCTTCTCTTGAAAGCGCTTTATATTTTGTGAAACAAAAAGGTTTAAAAGCACCAGATTTTAACAAGGAGGACTTCCCAATTCCTGATCTCTCAGACGAAATCGCTTACTTTATCGACGAGCTGGAAAATGGGAGAGGATTTCTGTTAATTCGTGGATTACCAATGGAAAGATATACGGATGAAGAAACAAGCATTATTTACTGGGGTCTAGGAGTACATATGGGCATTCCGGTAGCGCAAAACGCAAAAGGTGATCTTTTAGGGCATGTTGTAGATCAAGGTCTCAACATTAATGATTCCAATGTACGCGGTTACCAAACGAAAGCACATCTTCCCTTTCACCCAGATGGCTCTGACGTAGTCGGTTTATTAAGTCTCAGGAAGGCTAAATCGGGGGGATTTAGTAGTATTGTAAGTTCGATGGCTGTTTATAATGAAATTCTCGAGAAGTACCCAGAGTACCTTGAAATTCTCTATCGTCCATACTTCTTGGATCGTCGTGGTGAAGAAGCACCAGGAGAATCTCCAGTATATTCCTCACCAGTCTTTAGCTATTACAAAGGTAAATTGAGCTGCAGATATAATCGTGGATATGTCGAATCTGCACAAGCGAAAACAGGTATCCAATTGTCAAAGGAAGAAATGGAAGCATATGACTTAATGGATTCTCTCCTTCATGATGAAAACATGCATATCGATATGATGATGGAACCTGGTGATATGCAATTCGTAAATAATTATACCGTTCTTCATTCACGTACTATATATGAAGATTATGAAGAACCCCAACGCAAACGACATTTATTAAGATTGTGGCTTACGATGCCAAATGGGCGAGAAATTGCGCCGGATTTCGCTATGTTTATTGATGAGAAAACAGGTAAAGCGGGTCGCGGCGGTATTCCCGTCCGTGAAAAAACTGCTGGCGGCATTGGAGAAAACATGAGGTAATGATTTTAATAAAAATCAGGTGGTTAAACAAAGTAGATTTACTTTTAAAAACCGTATCATAAGAAAACGAATTGCTTCATGTAATGGGAGTGCCTCTTAGATTTTACAAAAAGATTTTCCTATATATAGTAGAAGAGAAGGGGAGATTATTACATTGAAAACACCAAAATATTCTTGGATTATATTATTAATTCTTGTTGCTTCCGGAATGGTCAACCAAGTTGATAAAATTATCATCGGTTTAGTCTCCGTTCCTCTAATGAAAGAGTTACACTTAAGTCCTTCACAATGGGGAGTTATTGGAAGCTCATTCTTTTGGTTCTTTACCATATCCTCTTTAATTATTGGTGGCATGGCCGATTCCAAAAACACGAAAAAAATGTTTACTTGGATCATGTTAGTATGGTTGGCTGTTCAATTTACCACACCATTTGTTTCCAGTCTGTCTTTATTAATGTTTTCAAGAATGATCTTGGGAGCAGGAGAAGGTCCAGCGATTGCTATATCAACTTCTCTAATAGGAAAATGGTTCCCTAAACACAGACATGGTATAGGCTTTGGTGCTGTTCTCTTTGGAGCAGCAATCGGACCAGCGATTGCTTCTCCATTATTAATCTCCTTGATCTCTCAAAATGGATGGAGATCTGCTTTTATTGCAATGGGGATTGTTGGACTTATTGTTCTAGTTTTATGGATGATATTCGGAAAAGAAAGCCCAAAAGAAATCGGGTTACCTACAATTGAACATGAGGAAAAGAACTCATTCATCTCTTCTAAGGTTTCTTGGCGTCAATTTCTTCCGCATCTTTTTTCAAAAAATTTTATGTTTACCGTTTTGTGTGCAGGTTGTGCCTATTGGTTATTGTCTGTTCAAGCGGTTTGGTTTCCAGCATACTTTACCAATGTTCAACATTTTGATGGAAAAACATTAAAAATGGCAGTGTCATTGCCTTTTCTCTTCGCTGCCATTTCCCAAATTGTCTTTGCCTTGATATCAGATCGGATATATCGCAAAACAGGTGATATTCGAAAAGCACGAGTAAATCTTGCAGGTATTACAATGGTGCTATCCGCTATTTGTTTATATCTTGGAAGTGTCGTGAATTCAAGTGCTATATCCATCTTGTTCTTCATTCTTGCTCCAGGTTTTGCCATTGTTATTCTATCACTCGCACCCGCTATGTTGATGGAATTCTTTTCTACCAAAAACATTGGAAAAGCACAAGGGACATATGTTGCTCTATCAAGTTCAGCAAGTATTATTGCTCCAGTTATATTCGGGAATTTTATCCAAAATTCAGGAACTGAGGCAATTGGATATGGTTATGGGTTCCTAGTAACTTCATTGGTTATGTTTGTTTTCGGATTATTGTTTTTGACCATTGTACGTCCTGCGAAGCAAACTAACACAACGATAAAAACAGAGGAAACTGTGATTATTTAAAAATCATGATTTAATCGAGGAGGAAACGAAATATGTGTAAAAATAACATGGCTGTTGATGGAATGGATTGTTGTGTAGATTGCAATGAAGAATTAGCCATTATGGAGCGAAATCGCAGTAAGTGCTGGAATTGTCTGGATAAGATCTCCGAGACTTACGCTGATGATCATATTGATGAGGAAGATGGAGTAATGTAACAAAATATGAATTTATGATATTTAGCAGCCAATCTATGCATAAGTACCGACTAATTACATATTGTTGGTGTGTGTAGAAATGGAATAATAATATGGATTAAGCCTTGGCGAATGGCTGCATGATTAAAAGGGCCTCCAAAATGGAGGTCCTTGATTATTTTTAGGTCCTAGGGTTTTATTGTAAGTAAAACTTACATACAAATTAAAATTTTTAATTTTATTTAATTTTTACTTATGAGTATAATTTTTATCATACTATTAAAATTATCACAAACTGTCAGAATTTTTTTATTAATGTAGGGAGTGAAAAGAATGGCTGGTCAAGGTAAGATAATCACAGAATTTAATGAAGCGATTCAAGATATTCAAGATGGTGCAACCATCATTGTTGGCGGGTTCGGACTATCGGGAATTCCCGAGAATCTAATCCTGGCGTTGGTGGAAAAGGGAACAAAGGACTTAACGATTGTTAGTAACAATTGTGGGGTCGATGATTGGGGACTGGGTCTTCTCCTTGCAAATAAGCAGATTAAGAAAATGGTAGCTAGCTATGTGGGGGAGAACAAAATCTTTGAAAAGCAATTTTTAAGTGGAGAATTGGAAGTAGAGCTTGTTCCGCAGGGGACACTGGCTGAAAGAATTCGGGCAGGAGGAGCTGGCATCCCTGGATTCTATACGCCGACTGGTGTTGGTACCCAGATTGCGGAGGGCAAAGAAGTTCGACATTTTAATGGGAGACCGCATATTCTTGAAAAAGGGATAGTGGGTGATTTTGCCTTTGTAAAGGCATGGAAAGGCGACTTGTTAGGAAATCTTGTTTACCGGAAAACAGCGCGCAATTTTAACCCACTCGCTGCAACCGCAGGGAGGGTTACAATTGCCGAGGTGGAGCAAATAGTTGAAGTGGGTGCTCTTGAACCGGATGAGATTCATACACCTGGGATCTATGTCCAAAGGATATTGGAAGGAAAGAATTATGTGAAAAGAATTGAACGCCGTACCGTCATACCTACTAAAATCACCATTGAAGGGTAAATACCTGTTAAAATTACAAAGCAGTTTTTCTAGGGGGAATATATAGTGATGGATACCAGGACAAAAATCATTAAGCGTGCAGTTCAAGAGATTCAAAATGGAATGAACGTAAATCTTGGGATTGGAATACCTACTTTGCTTGCCAACGAAATTCCGAATGATGTTCATGTATTATTACAATCAGAAAATGGCTTGCTTGGGATTGGACCTTATCCTTTTGAAGGTATGGAGGATCCTGATCTTATAAACGCAGGGAAGGAAACGGTTACAGCAGTTAGCGGAGGATCGTTCTTTGATAGTGCTGAGTCTTTTGCCATGATTCGAGGAGGACATATTGATTTGGCCATCCTAGGTGGTATGGAGGTATCTGAACAAGGAGATCTGGCAAATTGGATGATCCCTGGAAAAATGATCAAGGGTATGGGAGGAGCGATGGATCTTGTCCATGGTGCCAAAAGAATCGTGGTCATTATGGAACACACCAATAAGTACAATGAATCCAAGATTAAAAAAAGCTGTACCCTTCCATTGACCGGTCAAAAAGTTGTGCATCGATTAATTACGGATTTGGCTGTGTTTGATTTTACACCTGAGGGCATGATTCTTATGGAAACTCAAGAAGGTGTTACAGTTCATGAAGTAATGGAGAAGACGGAGGCTTCCTTTACGATTAGTCCCAATCTGAATTTAGGTAATGGGGAGCTGCAAAAGGCTTCGATAACAATATAAAAGAAATAATACTAATAGATTCCTATAAAAAGAGAAGCACTAAGTCCACTTTGGACGAAGTTGCTTCTCTTTTTTTCTGTATTAACTTTTAATAATTTCAGATTTAAGATAATGGATATATTTGTTGCCAAAAGTGGATAAATGTTTATTTTCTGATCGAACTAAACCTAAAGAAATATTAACAGTGCTATGATTCACCAGATCTACTGGAATAATATCTCCATTGATAACGGAAGGATAATTTTTCATAACGAAATCAGGAGCAAATGTAATGGCCAAGTTTTCATTGATGGCTTGTAGAACGCCGGCCATATTATTTGATGTAAATAGGATTTTTAAAGGCTTATATCTCTTAAAAAAATCTTGTACAAAATATTGCATTAATTCACCTTTATAGGTGACGAGAGTTTGATCAAGTATATCATTTGGTGTTACGGTACCAAGAAACGCTAAGGGAGAATGCTTAGAAACATATACTTTCTGCTTCCCCTCAATAAAAGCTTCAAAAGCTATTCCTTCCATGTTTACGCTCAAATCACTTGAATATGTAATCAGTCCGAAGTCAATTTTATGCTGCCTGACATCTTCAATTACAGCATTTCCACTTTTTTCGGTTACCTCAAGATTTACGTGAGGAAAATCATGTCTAAAAGCTGATATTGCTTTTACTAGAAAGGTCATTAAACCTGGTAGAGAAGAAATTTTTAGTTCCCCCACTTCTGTGGAATTCATTAAGTTGGCTGTCTCTTTTATTTCTTCAAGTTTTTTTTGTACTTCATAGGCTAGTTTTAGAATGATTCTGCCTTCGTCCGTTGGGACAGCACCATGTCCCCGTGACCGTTTAAGAATTTTAATCCCTAGCTCCTTTTCAAAGTTGGTAATGGACTGACTGATTGTGGATTGAGTTACATGTAGATTCTGTGCCGCAATAGACAGAGAATTGTATTTAGCAACTTCAACGATATATAGTAATTGTTCAATATTCATTGCTGTACCCCTTTTTAAATATTAGTAAAACTTAATTACATATTAAAATCTTTAATTTTATTTCATTATAATTTATTAGTACAATCAATATCAATAAGATTTTTAAAATCTTTGAATATTCTTAATAAGGAGGAAATGTAAAATGTCATTAAAACAATTGTTTGATTTAACCGGACAGACAGCAATCGTTACCGGAGGCGGCAGCGGGCTAGGGCGTGTAATGGCACTGGCTTTAGCAGAGGCAGGTGCAAACGTAGTAGTTTGTTCTCGTAGGTTAGAAGTTTGTGAAGAAGTTGTAAAAGAAATAGAGGCATTAGGAAAACAAGCACTTGCTCTAGCGGTTGATGTAACAAATCCTGAATCTGTCGTTCAAGGCTTGGAGAAAGCTGTTTCTCATTTCGGAAAAATTGAAATTTTAGTCAACAGCAGCGGAACGGTTTTTGAAACACCTGCTACTGAAATGCCTTTAAAACAGTGGCAATCTATGCTTGATACAAATGTGACTGGTACATTCTTGATGTGTCAAGCTGTAGGAAAACAAATGATTGAAAACGCATACGGAAAAATCATTAACATTTCTTCTAGTATTGGTTTTAAAGGCGTTGACCCAGAAGCAGTAGATTCTGTAGGGTATACAACTAGTAAGGGTGCCGTTATGACTTTAACGAAGGATCTTGCAGTTAAGTGGGGTCGCCATGGAGTGTATGTAAATTCCATTGCTCCTGGAGTGTTCACTACTGGAATGAATAACCCAGAAATACCGGGAACACTTGTACACAAAGCAGGTCCTTTCATTGCTTCCCAAGTTCCAGTTAGAAGGTTAGGCAATGACAATGATTTAGTAGGTGCTCTCCTATACTTTGCTTCAGCAGCTTCTAATTATTGTACAGGACAAATATTGGTTCTTGATGGGGGCCTTGGGGCTAAGTAAATTTCATCCAAACAACGAGCAGTGTAAATTAATCAAACTTAATTGCACATTAAAAATGTTAATTTTACTTAGCTGAAAATTAAAAATATACTGATATTATAAATTCGAAAAAGTTAATTAGCTGAATCATGTAAGCGTTAACAGCGTGCGAATTTAAAAACATACAATGGAAGAGGGAATTGTAGTGAGTAATGTAAAAAATGTACAAGCAGCAGTAGCATATCATGCAGGAAATGTTAATGTAGATGAATTGCCTTGGGTTCCTTATTTCGGAGATGCGAAATTTAAATTGCTTAAAGCCAATCCTGTGACAGGACAGAATATTACCTTATTATATGTACCTGCGAAAATGCAGCTTCCGGCCCATTTTCATCCTGGACAAGTCATTGTTTATACTGTACAAGGATCTTGGAGATATCTCGAGGAGTCTTGGATTTCCAAACCTGGCGATATGGTTTTTGAACCTGCTGGCTCCACACATACACCTACAGCTGTAGGGGATGACGACGTTATTACATTCAATATTGTGGAAGGAACATTAGACTATTTGGGTGAGAATGGAGAAATTATTGCACGAGATAATTGGGAATCATTCCTGAAAAGATACCTTGACTATTGCGAGGCTGAAGGAATTGAACCAGTTGATGTGACTGCGTTTTAAAATTAAATCTGTTATAAAAAGAGAAGCCCTGTGTCTAAGTGACGAAGAGGCTTCTCTTTTATTATGGGTAACTCTTATTAATTTCAGGAATTTAGAAAAATCGATAGTTTTCACTATCTATATATTAGAAATACTTACTTATATATTAAAATGTTTAATTTTATATAATTTATACTAATGAGTATAATCAATAATATAATAATGTTTATAAATTTTAGAATTTTCCGAATGTAAAGGGGCTAAAAAACATATGCCAACAGAAACTGTTTTGATTACAGGCGCTACTAAAGGGATCGGTTTGGAATTCGCAAAAGTTTTCGCAGACCATCGCAATAACTTGGTATTAGTTGCCAGGAACGCAACGTTGTTGGAACAACAAGCTGAGATATTACAAAAGGATTATGGAGTTCAAGTAAATACTTTTGCCGGTGACTTAAGCAGCCAAGCAACAGTAGAGAACTTGCATCGGTACTTGAAAAACGAAGAAATCAACATCGATATTTTGATTAATAATGCCGGGGCTGGCGGATTAGGATTAATGACGGAATTGGATATTAAGAAAGAATTGGAATGCCTGCAGCTCAACATGATATCGCTTACGTATTTAACCAGACTTATAGCGGGTGAAATGGTTAAACGAAAGCAAGGTAAAATTTTAAATGTGGCTTCAACGGCGGCCTTTCAGCCAACTCCAGGGATGTCGATGTATGGGGCAAGCAAATCGTACGTCTTAACCTTTTCAGAAGCGATTGCGGAAGAATTAAAAGGAACCGGAGTTCATGTTAGTGTATTATGTCCCCCATCAACCAAAACGCCGCTCACAGAAGGATTGGCCGCAACAGGAACAAAAATTTTCATTAAGAACTTGATGGACCCAGAAGCAGTTGCCAAGTACGGCTTTGCAGGGTTAATGAAGAATAAAACAGTGATCATTCCAGGTTTTAAAAATAAAATTATGGCTAAATCAGTGGGATTGCTGCCAAGGAAGTGGGTAACCATCTATACCCGAAAGATGATCGAGCAAAAAGTATAAATAGCGATTTAATTCCCATCCCTTGAAAAGGAGGGGATTTTTACAGCTATCTTCGGAATGAGCAATCGCTCGCTCAACATACTCGGAAGAAATAGGATACGCAAAATATATTAAAAGAGGAGTCTAACAATGAACTTTTTATTATCAGAAGAACACCAGATGATGCAAAAAATGGTGCGCGAGTTTGCACTGAACGAATGTGAGCCTACTGCAGCACAGCGAGATGAAGAAGAATACTTTGATATCAAGATTTGGAGGAAGATGGCAGAACTTGGCTTATGCGGAATCCCTTGGCCGGAGGAATACGGTGGTGCCGGTGCCGATTATATGAGTTATGTGATCACGGTGGAAGAACTTTCCCGGGTGGATGCTTCCATAGGGACTACTCTTGCTGCCCATTCATCGTTAGCCGGATGGCCGGTTTTTAAGTTCGGAACGGAGGCACAAAAACAAAAATATTTGCGAGCCATGGCAGAGGGAAAAAGCATGGGTGCGTATTGCTTGACAGAATCTGGATCTGGATCTGATTCCAGTGGAATGAAAACATCTGCGGTACTCAAAGGCGATGAGTGGATATTGAACGGTTCGAAGATTTTTATTACCAACGGTGGTTATGCGGATATCTATATTGTCTTTGCCCAGACCAATCCGGAACTAAAGCATAAGGGGATTACCGCTTTTATTGTAGAAAAGGACTTCCCAGGTTTTTCTGTAGGAAAGAAGGAGAAAAAGATGGGCATTCGCTCCTCCGCAACAACGGAAGTGATTTTTGAGGACTGCCGTGTGCCAAAGGACAATCTCTTGGGACAAGTAGGTGAAGGGTTTAAGATTGCTATGATGACCCTCGACGGCGGTCGGAATGGAGTAGCTGCCCAAGCGGTGGGAATTGCTCAGGGAGCGTTTGATAAAGCAGTAGAATATGCGAAGGATCGCGTCCAATTTGGCAAACCGATTAGCGCGCTTCAAGCTATACAATTCAAATTAGCCGATATGGCTACTAAAATAGAAGCCTCTCGTTTATTGACATATCAAGCTGCCTGGCGAGAGGATCATGGAATCCCTTATGGGCATCAATCGGCAATGTCCAAACTGTTAGCCGGAGACACTGCAATGGAAGTTACGCTAGAGGCTATCCAAATATTTGGAGGATATGGTTATACAAGGGAGTACCCGGTAGAACGTTATATGAGAGATGCTAAAATCACTCAAATCTATGAAGGAACACAAGAAATTCAGCGTCTTGTTATAGCTGGAAATCTGCTGAAACAATAAAGAAAATTCAAAATTTAATCAACCTAAGTAAGAAGCTACTATTTTAAAGAGGTGGAAGAACTTGTCAGATGTGAAAGATTTAGTTGGACTTGAGTTAGAACCATACAGCATGGCAGTGGAAAAAGGGAAAATAAAAGAATTAGCCATAGCCATTGGTGATGATAACCCGATTTACTACAGCTTAGAGGCAGCCAAGGATGCAGGTTTTGAGGGCATTCCCGTTCCGCTTACCTTTTTGCAAGTCATTGAATACCATGGCGGATATGGCTTTCAGGAAAAAATGGAGGTATTGAAATTAAACCCAGTAAAAATATTGCATGGTGAGCAAGATTATGAATATCTTGGCGATATTTATGCCGGAGATGAGCTTCATGTTACGAGTAAGATTGTTCGGGCAGATACCAAAATTGGTTCTTCTGGCGGAATGGATTTTGTTACGGAAGAAACCAGATTTACCAATCAAAAAGGCGAATTAGTGGCAATTGCTAAAATTACGTTAGTTCACCGTCATTAAATAGCAGCTGATGATAGGGGGAGAAATAAATCATGTATTTTGAAGATTTGCAGGTGGGAGATTCATTCCCAATTCTGAAAAAAGATCCGATTACACGAGTTCAGCTCGTAAGATTTGCAGGGGCATCCGGAGATTTTAATCCACTGCATACCGTTGAAGAGGTTGGGGAGCAAGCTGGCACAGGTATTATTGCTCACGGAATGTTAATCATGGGGATGTTATCACAAGGAGTTACATCATGGATACCACGAAAAAACATTAAGAGAATACAAGTGCGTTTTAGTAAAATGACGCATCCCGGAGAATCTATCGAAATTGTTGGCAGAGTGATAGAGAAAAAAGCTGATAAACTCGTTGTGGGTGAAGTATTGGCGAAAAACTGTGACGGTGATGTGAAAGTTTCAGGGATTTTTGAAGCGATATTACCATCAACGAATTAGTAGAGGAATCGTATTCTCCTAACTTGCAACGTGTTTAATTTAAGTACGAAAATCCTTTTTCGGTTCTATACTGTTTTTTAAATATTACATCAGAAGGGGATACGAAAAAATGAACATTTTAGTATTGATGAAACAAACGTTCGATCCGGAGGAAAAAATTGCGTTCCAATACGGCACCGTTAGTGAAGAAGGGGTAAACTTCATCATCAATCCTTACGATGAATATGCAATTGAAGAGGCGCTTCAATTGCGGTCATTGCACGGTGGAGAAGTAACGGTTATCACGGTAGGACCTGAACGTGAAGAGAATGGGCTGCGAACGGCGCTTGCTATGGGTGCGGATAAAGCGATTATCGTTAATAGCGAAGATTTAAATCTTGATGAACACAGTACAGTTAAAATTCTTGAGTCAATTATTAAAAATCGGGAATTTGACATCATATTAGCCGGTAATGTGGGAGTTGATTATGGTAGTGGACAAATTGGTCCACGCCTTGCAGAGGAACTCAATATTCCACAAGTGACGACGATCACGAAGCTTGCGATTGTTGGAACCGAAGCTGTGATCGAGCGGGACGTTGAAGGAGATAAAGAGGTTGTCTTGGTATCTCTTCCAGTTTTGGTCACAGCACAACAGGGACTAAATGAGCCGCGATATCCTTCCTTGCCTGGCATCATGAAGGCGAAGAAAAAGCCAATTGAGCGGATTGAAATTGATGATTTACATATCGAAGACGTTCTAGAAGTAAAGACAATAACTACCGAGACATTTTTTGCGTCGAAAAAAGGAGCAGGACGTATCCTGGAGGGGACCATCGAAGCTCAAGTTTCAGAACTGGCTGTACTTCTACGCAATGAAGCGAAGGCAATCTAACACGCAGGAGGAGAACTAACATGAGAAAAGTACTAGTGGTGACGGAAGCTAAAGCTGGGAACCTAAGAGGTGTTTCACTGGAGTTGTTGACAGCTGCGCAGCGCATTGCGGAAGGCGGAGAAATAATAGCTGTGGCTTTCGGCAGTGAAGCTGTTCATTATGCACATGTTTTAGGGAAACATGGTGCAAATAAAGTATATATTGTGGGCAACCAAGAACTCGATGTATATACAACCGATGCTTATTCTCAATGCTTGAGACAGATTATTGATGAAGTGGAACCAGGAGCTATTTTATTACCACATACATCAATCGGGAAAGATCTTGCACCGCGCATTGCAGCGCGGTTGGGGCTTGGACTTATATCTGACGTCATTGATGTTCAGGTGGAGGATGAAGACGTTATCTTTACACGTCCTGTTTTTTCCGGAAAAGCGTTTGAGAAAAAGAAAGTAGTTTCTGGCATCCCATTCGCAACTGTACGGCCAAATAACATCCAAGTGGCAGAAATCAACGGAACGATTGAGATTGTCCATTTTTATGCTGAGATCAAAGACTTAAGGACGATTGTTAAGGAAGTAATACGCAAAACAACAGGCGGTGTAGATCTATCGGAAGCGAAAGTTGTCATCTCTGGCGGAAGAGGGGTTAAATCCCCGGAAGGATTCAAGATGCTTCAGGAATTGGCCGAGGTCCTAGGTGGGGCGGTAGGTGCTTCCCGTGGTGCATGTGATGCTGATTACTGCGACTATTCACTGCAAATCGGACAGACGGGAAAGGTTGTCACCCCAGATTTGTACATTGCCTGTGGAATTTCAGGTGCCATTCAGCATTTAGCCGGGATGTCTAACTCAAAAGTTATCGTGGCGATTAACAAAGATTCGGAAGCCCCAATCTTTCAAATAGCCGACTACGGTATTGTGGGTGATTTGTTTGAGGTGGTTCCTTTACTAGCGGAAGAATTCAAAAAAGTACTAGTAAACTCTTAAATAAAATTACTATTGGAAAGGAACTTGTACATGTTTAAAAAGGTTCTTATTGCTAATCGAGGAGAAATTGCTGTTCGTGTAATTAGGGCGTGCAAGGAAATGGGGATATCCACGGTTGCCGTTTATTCTGAAGCAGACCGAGAAGCCCTGCATGTGCAAATGGCGGACGAAGCATATTGTATTGGACCCTCGGCATCTTCGCAAAGTTATTTGAATATTGCCAATATAATTAGCGTTGCTCAAATTACGAATGCGGAAGCTATCCACCCTGGTTATGGTTTTCTGGCAGAGAACGGTACTTTTGCAGAAATTTGCTCGGATTATGACATTGCATTTATTGGGCCAGAAGCAGAAGCCATTAATAAAATGGGGGATAAAGCGGTCGCGAGAGATACGATGAAAAGTGTAGGAGTACCTACCGTTCCTGGAACAGATGGTCTAATTGAAGATCTTGAAGAAGCTGTTACGATAGCAAAGGAAATTGGATTTCCCGTCATTGTTAAGGCAACTGCTGGCGGCGGCGGCAAGGGAATGAGAGTAGCGGAGGATGAAGAGGAATTACGCAAAGCCATCCGTCAAGCTCAAACAGAAGCAGAAACGGCATTTGGAAACGCCGGTGTGTATTTAGAGAAATACATTGAGGAACCACGCCATGTGGAAATTCAAATTATTGGGGATATGCTTGGTAATATCATTTTTTTAGGGGAAAGGGACTGTTCCATTCAAAGACGCCATCAAAAACTGGTTGAAGAAGCACCGTCACCAGCCCTTGAGGAAGATACTCGTAAACAGATGGGTGCAGCAGCAATCGCCGCTGCAAAAGCTGTTAACTATCATGGAGCGGGGACTGTTGAATTTTTATTAGATAAAAACGGTCATTTCTATTTCATGGAAATGAATACCCGAATACAGGTAGAACACCCTGTTACAGAAATGGTTACAGGTATTGACTTAATCAAAGAGCAAATTTTGGTGGCAGCAGGCTACCCTCTGACTTATAGACAGGAAGATATTAAAATCAATGGCTGGGCAATTGAATGCCGTATCAACGCAGAAAACCCGGCAAAGAATTTTATGCCTTCTCCAGGGAGAGTTGAAATGTATCTTCCTCCTGGGGGTTATGGTGTACGAGTAGATAGCGCTCTTTATCCTGGTTGCGAAATTTCTCCTTATTATGATTCAATGGCAGCAAAAGTGATCGTATGGGGAAAAAATCGTGAAGAGGCGATCATGCGCATGCAGAGGGCACTTGATGAATTTATTATTAGTGGAATCAAAACTACTATTCCATTCCATCAAAAACTTTTCGAACATGAGAGTTTTGTAAATGGACAGTTTAACACAAAATTTATTGAAACAAATCCAATACCGTTAGAAGTGTAATTCATCAAGTTAACCATGATTAAGGAGAGATAGAGATGTTTAAAATTCAGGAAATAAGAGAAATCATTAGACTATTTGATGATTCGACAGTAGACTGCTTAGAACTTGAAAAGGGAGATACTCGAATTTTCGTTAGAAGAAATTCAATGCTAAATCCTTCTGTTATACAAGGTAATGAATCAATTAATCTGGCTATTCCTGCTGTTTTGGATGCACCTGTTCTTGTAGCCGCAACCAAGTCGAATGAAATTTCAGAAGCGTCTTTTCAAGCGGCAGCGACGAAGGAAATTACTGAGAAAGAAGAAAAAACACCAAAAAGTCTTGGAAATGAAAACCTATTAAAAATTGTTTCCCCTATGGTAGGGACGTTTTACATGGCACCGGCAATCGATGTGGCTTCCTATGTGAAAATTGGGGATAAGGTTGAAAAGTCAACCGTTGTCTGTATCGTTGAAGCTATGAAATTGTTTAATGAAATTGAAGCAGAAATGGATGGAGAGATCGTGGAGGTACTCGTCAAGAATGGTCAGCTCGTAGAATACGGACAACCGCTTTTCTTAGTGAAGCAGACATCATAACATAATTCCAGGAGAGGAATTGGTATTTTTCAATGAGCACAGTTTATGAGAAGATTTATGATCTATGGGATCGGAAAAGTAAGATCGTGCTTGGCGGCGGTGACGAGCGCATTGATACCCAGCATAATCGAGGGAAACTTACTGCAAGGGAACGAATTGATCTATTTTTGGACGAGGATTCCTTTGTGGAATTAAATTCTTTTATCAAACACCGTGCAACCAACTTCGGCATGGATAAATTGGAAAGTCCAGGCGAAGGTGTTGTGACGGGTTATGGTAAAATTCATGGCCGTCTAGTTTACGTATTTGCCCAAGATTTTACCGTTTTTGGCGGTGCACTAGGAGAGATGCATGCGTCTAAAATTTGCAAAATTATGGATTTGGCTGCAAAAAATGGGGCACCGATTATTGGTTTAAATGATTCAGGCGGTGCAAGGATACAGGAAGGCGTTGTTTCTTTAGACGGATACGGTCAAATTTTTTATCGAAATGCCATCTACTCTGGTGTAATCCCGCAAATATCAGTAATCATGGGCCCTTGTGCTGGTGGGGCAGTTTATTCTCCAGCCATAACGGATTTTGTGTTTATGGTGGAAAATACCAGTCAAATGTTTATTACAGGTCCAAAGGTCATTGAAACGGTTACCAGGGAGAAAATTTCAGCGGAGAATCTTGGCGGTGCAAAGGTTCATTCTTCCATTAGTGGATGTGCGCATTTTACTGGTGATTCCGAACAAGAGGTCTTAGAAGAAGTAAGAAAATTAATTTCCTTTCTGCCTCAAAACAATACGGAAAATCCTCAGTCTTTAGAATGCATGAAAGAGGATGATTGGCGGGAAGATTTGCTGGACCTAGTACCTCTCAATGCAACGAAGGTATATGATATTCGCAAGGTATTAGAACAAGTATTAGATCAAGGCTATTTTATGGAAGTTCAAAAGGACTATGCGAAAAATATCGTGGTTGGTTTTGGAAGAATTGATGGGAATAGTGTAGGAGTAGTTGCCAATCAGCCTAAAGTAATGGCTGGCGGTCTAGATATTAATTCTTCCGACAAGACTTCCAGATTCATTCGATTCTGTGACTCTTTTAACATCCCAATCATAACTTTTGAAGACGTAACAGGTTTTTTCCCTGGAGTCAATCAAGAGCACGGAGGTATCATTCGTCATGGTGCAAAGATTCTCTACGCCTATTCAGAAGCAACAGTTCCTAAAATAACCGTCATATTAAGAAAAGCATTTGGCGGGGCCTATGTCGCTATGAATTCAAAAGCAATTGGTGCGGACATTGTATTTGCTTGGCCAAATGCGGAAATTGCCGTAATGGGACCGGAAGGCGCAGTAAATATTATCTTTGCAAAAGAAATTAATCAAAGCAGTGATCCGGCAGCAACACGTTCGGAAAAAATTGAAGAATATCGAAATATGTTTGCGAATCCTTATGTTGCGGCTTCTCATGGAATGGTGGATGACGTGATCGACCCAAGAGATACAAGAAAAGTTCTGAAACAGTCTTTAGAGATGCTTAGAACAAAAAAAGAAGTAAGACCTAAAAAAAAGCATGGGAATATTCCATTATAGGATATGTTCCAATAAAGAGGAGGAGAAAAGATGGTAAAAAACTTTTATGATATGTGGAAAAATTATTATTCAGAATATAGTAATCTGGTGGATGATCAAGTAACGAAGGAATTTCCAACTCAAGCGATCAGCCAGATATTGGAGATGAACATTCTATTCAAACAAATGTTGAATGAAACAACGGAACGTTATTATGAATTTGCAAATCTACCATCAAGAAATGATCTTGCACATGTTTCCTCTCAGATTGTCAATGTAGATGCGAAAGTGGATGATTTAGAAGAATTTATACAAGATTCCAAGGATAATCAAAGAGATACAGTAGAACTGCAACGTGAAATAACAAATTTGAAAAAGGATATGAAGAGTCTTGATTCAAAACTGAATCAAATCTTAACTTTATTAAATACGCTGAAAGTTACGAATACAAAAGGATCTGTCTAACAGTCCAGAAAAAAATGCGAATTGAAAAAGGGTTTATTTTATCAATTAAAATATGGTAAGGAGTGGTGTTATGAACAATCATTTGTCCAAAGAATACGAAAATTTTATCGAAATGGTACCTGAGGAGTATCAACAGATGTATAGACGTTTAAAAAGCGTATCTCAAGTGTTATTGAAGGATGCCGAACCAGAGGTCGGCCCAACTCCGAAAGAAGTCATTTGGACTCGTAATAAAACCAAGCTATATCGATATATTTCGGAACAACCAAAAAAACATAAAACTCCGCTTCTCTTGATTTATGCACTGATTAATAAGCCATATATCATGGATTTAACCAAGGGTGGCAGTTTAGTTGAATATCTGGTGAATCGAGGCTTTGAAGTCTATCTCCTTGAATGGGGTACACCAGGCATTGAAGATAAAAATATGAAATTAGACGATTATATTATCGACTACATCCCACGGGCGGTTCGTAAAGTTTTGCGAAAATCGAATGCGGATGAAATGTCTATTCTTGGATATTGCATGGGCGGTACAATGACTTCAATATTTGCTGCTCTGCACCCTGAATTGCCCATTCGTAACCTAGTTTTTATGACAACTCCGTTTGATTTTGAAGATACAGGCCTTTATGGTGCTATGCTGGATGAGCAACATTTTGATATTGATAAAATGGTGCAAACATACGGTAATATTCCACCTGAAATGATTGACATTGGTAACAAACTACTTAAACCGATGGCAAACATTTATGGACCTTATGTTAGTCTTTTTGATCGTGCTGAGAATGAAAGTTTTGTAAAGAGCTTTAAACTTCTGCAAAAATGGTTAAACGATGGCATTCCATTTCCGGGTGAATCCTATCGTCAGTGGATTCGCGAATTTTATCAAAAAAACAAGCTGATTAAAGGGGAACTCGTTATTCGTGGCCGTCAGGTGAGTCTTGCGGAAATCACTGCTAATGTCCTCAACCTATCGGGTGAAATGGATAACATTGCTCCACCGCATCAAGTAGAAGCATTGATGAATCGCATATCCAGTAAAGACAAACAATATATAAACTTACCAGTTGGGCATACGTCTATTGCTTTTGGAAGTAAAGCTTCAAAAATAACATATCCAACGATTGGTGATTGGTTAGAAGAGAGATCAAACTAAACGTAAATACTAACAAATGAATAGATCTGTATAACAAAATTGAAGTAGTTTTTGAAGATAAAAACTATTAGTTTACAAGTTTAATATTAAAACCACTCACAGACCCCGGCATTAATGACAGGCCGGTACTAAACATAACAGGAGGTCTGTAAGGGTTTTCGATTTCACTTGCATTGCCAGAATTTGAAGTTGTCACCATGTAATAACAATACAAGAGTCGGTTTAGGTATAGGTGGTAATTAGGTTGATTTTGTTAAACTACATTGTTAATCTCTCAATATTTTGCCTTTTTGTAATTATGCCTCTCGTAATCCGTTCATTTATTAATCATAAGCCAATTAACAAAGTGCGACTTTGGGTAGGGGTTTATGCAGGATGTTTACCTTCATCCTTGTAATGGTATCTATAAAGCAACAAGGGTAATCAGCAGCTAACCATTTAAATATAAATAAATATTTGCTTTACAAATGGCAGTATTACCTATGT
This sequence comes from Bacillus sp. EB106-08-02-XG196, assembly GCF_013396335.1. GTDB lineage: Bacteria > Bacillota > Bacilli > Bacillales > Cytobacillaceae > Neobacillus. The sequence goes on along the minus strand of NZ_JABWSY010000016.1, from coordinate 28,498 downwards.
AAGTAAAGTGAATGAAGGAACTTTAATTGAGATTACATTACCATCGGCTAGTTAAATATGTCCTAATAGGAGGAAATGAAATGACGGTAGTTAATAAAATCAAAAAAAATGGTTCATCTATAGACCAACTATGGAATCAAGCGATTCAAAAAATTGATGATTGGGATAAAGAAGAAAATTTTCGAGAAGAAGTTCTGCTGCAATCTTCAAAACGATTGGCTGAAAATGTGAAACAAAATCAAACAAATGTAAGCGAACTCATAAACCAAATTACAAAAGAACTTTTTGAATTGGAAGAAATGTCACGAGAACAATTATTGACATCAACTACAGGTTTGCACAATCTAACCCTATTAAATTCATTTGAGGAAATTAATAATCAAGTGGATCAAATTAAAAATCTATCATCAGAGCTCCTCATAAGTCCTTTAGATAATCTATTAAATGGTAATTACTCTGAAACTATTATAAACACACTAGATAAATATATTGTTTATAGACGAAATTATCGAAATTTGTATGTGAAAAATATAAAAGAAACATTTTCTATTATCCAAAAAAATCAGATAATATTCCTTAATTTCTTAACAAATCCATTTGAGAATGTATTCTTTCCTTTAAATAAATATATGGTGCCTTCAAACGAATAAATGAATAAAAAAATTGTGAGAGAGGTGAGATTATGTGGGTATGTAACACACATATGAAACAATCACTGCCAGCTTTAGATGCTCCCCATGTTAGCAAAGCTTGGTATCAAATTAAGTGCTCACTTTGTGAAAATTTTGCGATTGCAAAAGTTTATTATAATTACCAAACTTACCATTTTTCAAAACAACCCATGTATTCTATGTCAAAAACTTCCTCGGAAAAATCAAGTTAATTAAAGTGAAGAGTCAAGTAAAACCGCGGACAAAACCGCTATTTTAGGTAAAGTGGGGGATAGTGAATGCAAAATGTATACTTAGTTGAGGCACTCAGAACTCCAATAGGGAGTTTCGGTGGTGCATTGAAAGATGTAGGTGCTGTACAACTTGCAACGACTGTTGTTAAGGAAGTGTGGCAACGATCTAGTCTTTCGGCTGAATGCATTGATGAGGTAGTACTAGGAAATGTACTAAAATCAGGACTCAAAGGAAACCCAGCAAGACAAGCAGCTATCCATTCTGGGATACCTGTGTCTGTACCAGCCATTACCATTGATAAACAATGTGCATCTGGATTGCGCGCGATTACATTAGCCTATCACCAAATTCTTGCAGGAGATTCAAATGTTGTGATTGCAGGGGGGACAGAAAGTATGAGTAATGTCCCGCATTTGGTGATGAATGCAAGGTGGGGACAGAAATTGGGAGATTTACGGACAGTGGATGCACTCTTTCATGATGGACTTCACTGTGCAATAGAAGGTTACCATATGGGGATTACAGCTGAAAATTTAGTAGAACGCTATCTTATTTCTCGAGAGGAACAAGATATTTTTGCGTTAGAGAGCCAGCAAAAAGCTATTAAAGCTAAAGAACAAGGTAAATTCGAAGAAGAAATTATTCCTGTCGCTATTAAAAGCAAGCATGGTGCCACTCTATTTACAGAAGATGAGAATATAAAAAATACTAATCTAGAGAAATTACTAACATTAAAACCAGCTTTTAAAGAGAATGGGACGGTGACAGCTGGAAATGCTTCGTCATTAAATGATGGGGCAGCTGCAGTCATTGTTGCTTCTGAACAAGCTGTAAAGGAATACAATTTAAAACCACTTGCCAAAATTCGTTCGGTTGCGAGTTCCGCTGTTTCTCCTTCTATCATGGGCATTGGACCAGTCCCGGCGACACAAAAAGCTTTAACCAGAGCAAATCTTACAATACAGGATATCGAATTGGCAGAGCTAAATGAAGCATTTGCAGCACAAGTCCTGGCAGTAAATAAGGAATTAGGTTTGCCAGAGGAGATTATTAATGTTAATGGAGGAGCGATAGCATTAGGTCACCCAATCGGATGTTCAGGTGCACGGATTTTGGTTACCTTAGTTCATGAATTAAGACGTCAAAAGAAACAAATTGGGTTAGCCTCCTTATGTGTGGGCGGAGGACAAGGCGTTTCAATCATCATTGAAGCAGTATAATGCTGCATGGAACAATAATGGGGAATTAGTTGGTTTGAAGATTCGCTTTACAGATAGACAATATCATTACCAAAAAGCATCAAACTTTTTATGGTTTGATGCTGTTTTATTTTTGTAAATAAATCAACTAATTGCAATTTATTTAGTTTTAAGGTTCTTTCTAAGATTTAATTGTTTTTTAGGTATGCTGTGTTAAAGCTGAATGTTGATTTTACTGTGTTAGGAAAATAAGCGGAGAATTTCCGTTTAAATTGGGAATTCCCCATATTTCCTTCAATAAGCGGAGTTTTTCCGCTTATTGTATCCAATCCATTGGATTTTGTACTATTTAAAGCAGTTAACCGGAATAGTCTGCTTATATCTGCTTCTTAAGGTTCCTTTTTATACCATAGCCGGAAATTCTCCGCCTATGAATAATCAACCCTCCAAGCATCACAGGGAAAAACCCGAATAACAGAATTTTTATCAACATATTTCTAAAATATCCATTTTTATGTAATGATAATGGTAATGGAAAAATACTTCAGAAGAAAGTGAAGTGCATTGTATGCAGCTATCTTTAACCGTAAGGGGACCTGGTGCAGATGTGGTCTCGTACCTAATCGCGAAAAACCCTAATAATCCGTATGAGCGGGATGAGAAAGGCTTCAAGGTCCGCCTTGTTTATCCTATTTTCACAAAAGAAGAAGTACAATTTGTTATCTATGTAAAGCCTGACCCGATAGATTTAGTGCGAAACTCAGCCGATTTATATGATATTACCCATTACATAAATGACCGAGAGTTCGCGGTTAGCAGTTTATTTATCACCACTATCCGTAAGGCACTAGGTACAGCCTTGAATGGAAAACCGGATGAAGAGTATTTGAAGTGGGTGGACCATCCTTTTGACATGGAGCTCTCATTTGGACCGGTGGCAACGGATTTGCATGATCAAGAGATTGCTGATTTGTTTGAACCCATCGGTTACAAAGTGAAAGTTGAACGGGGTGTGAGCACCATCCAGGAAATAAGCTCTGCCCGATTTGTCACACTATCTGGCAGCCAAAGCGTCCAGAGTGCGTTAAAGCATGTTTCTATCCTCATTCCAGTAATCGATAACTATAAACATTATTTTTTAGATGAAAGAGAAATTGAAAAACTGGATCGATACGGGGAAGGATGGCTAGAAAATCATCCGTTGAAGCAGTTCATTGTAAAACGTGCACTCCGTTTTAATGCACTTATTTCTCAATCAAAATACTACGAAAAGAAACAACACATCCCTAATCAGGATCATAGCCTTAAGGTCCGTTTAAATGATCTTCGTTATGAATATATATTGAACCATATAAAAACACTGCCCTATAAAGAAACCATTGTAGACCTTGGTGCCGGTGAAGGGCGACTCTCTGCCCAACTGGGTTTTGTCGAAGGTGTTAAAGAAATTCTATCGATTGAGCCCTCGAATAAATCACGACTTCAAGCTATAGATCGCTTTGAGCAAGTGATTGCAAAAGAAGGGTATGTTCAACCGCAATCATTACCAGGGTCATTATTTTATTTTGATAATCGTTTGCAAAATAAAGATATTATCATTTTGTGTGAAGTAATCGAACATATCCATGAGGACAGGCTCCCTAAAATATTTGATACCATCCTGAATGACTATCGTCCAAAGACGCTGATTGTGACGACACCAAATCAAGAATACAATGTGCTCTATGTGATGGATGAAGAAATGCGTCATGACGACCATCGTTTTGAATGGACAAGAGTTGAATTCGCACAAAATGTTGAGGCATGGACCCGAGACTATCCATATCATGTAAATATTCAAGGGATTGGCGAAGAGCATAAAACATATGGTCATCCAACCCAAATGGCCATTTTCAGAAGGGAGGAGGAGTAATGACAACGATCCATTTACCTCACGCCGGTATCGTCCTGCTTGTCGGACCCTCTAATACCGGAAAAACAACTTTATTAAACCAATTAATTCAAGAAGAACAAATTCTCGCTTCTGAAGTGGTCAGTTCTGATCAATTCCGAGTACTGGTCAGTGATATTGAATTTATTAGCTGGAACGGCCGTCCCAAAGACGAAAGTGACGCACTGTTTAACGAATATCAGCAAATATCTGGTGCTGCGTTTGACGCCATGGATTATGTCATTGCAAAGCGCTGCCAACTCAATAAATTAACATTTATCGATGCTACCCATTTACGCGAGGATGAGCATGATAAATACCTGCAAATGGGGAAGAAATATCACGTCCCTGTAATTGCAATGGTCTTAAATATATCAGAAACGGAATTACTAAGACGAGATAGTGAACGGGCTTTCTCTCGGGGCAGAAACCGAATCAAGCAGCAGTATCAACATTTTAAAAATGTGCTTCGGTTCATTAAAAAGAAACCATATCGTCGTGTCTATATGCTTGGCGAAGACGAACTTCAAATACTCAACATAAATCGTCTTGAAAACCCGCTTTTTATCGATGTAGGAAACGGAATCGATTTTATCGGGGATATTCATGGCTGCTTTGATGAATTTATTGAAATGTTAACCCAATTGGGGTATCAGGAAAATGAAGAAGGTTACTACATTCATCCTGAGGGGAGGAAGATTCTTTCACTTGGTGATGTGTTGAGCCGGGGGCCAAAATCAATTGAAACACTGCAATTTTTTCAAAAGCATGTAGAAGCCGGATTTGCCTATATGATTGACAGCAACCATGGCTGGAAAATTGCCCGCTGGCTCGATGAGAAAAATGTAAAGATGGCTCATGGTGATGAAAATGTTGCCGCTGAATTTGAGGAATATGAACGTAAAAATGGCAGTGAAGCTGCAGAAAAGTTAAAGGGGCTTCTAAAAGAGGTGCTTTTAGAAGCAAAATCTCATTATATTGTTCGGAAAAATGGGGTTAATGCAGTTGTAGCCGCCCATGCAGGCATTAAGGATTACTATATCGGAAAACAGTCAGCGCGTATTTCTGATTTTTGCCGTTATGGTGATAGTGAGGGGCTGGATGAACACGGGAAGCCGATTCGAAAAGATTGGTCCATTTCTCATAAATCAAGTGAACTTATTCTTTGGGGGCATGATCCAAAGCCGCAGCCATTACTGGTAAACAACACTCTTAATATTGACCAAGGTGTTGTGTTTGGAGGAAGTTTAACCGCCTATCGTTATCCGGAACAACAATTTGTTTCGGTCAAGGCGAAACAGGACTATGCGAATGTGCCAGACAATCCGTTGAAGGAATGGGAACTCAATAGGCTGGCACCCCCGAATATCATGAAATTCTTAGAAGGTTATTCCGTGTTGACGGAACATTACGGCGAGATCATTATTTATGACGATGGAGTGAAACCAGCTTTGGATGATGTATCTCATTACACTCTGCCACTTGAGGATATCGTCTATCTTCCACCAACGATGAGTCCGACACCAAAACCTTCCAGGCTGGAAGGGTACCTTGAGCATCCAATGGAGGCATTTGAATACTATCAAGCCAATGGTGTTGAAACCATGGTCGTGGAGAAGAAACATATGGGCAGTCGAGGCATTTTGTTTTTATTTAAAAATAAAGAAATTGCCAAGGAGTATATAGGCAGGGAAACATTGGGCACCATTTATTCCCGGACAGGCAGGCCATTTTTTCAAAAAGAATTGCAAGAACAAGTAGTCAGCAGCTTGAATGAGGATTTAGTGAAAAATGGTTATTTTGAAAGGTACAACACCGATTTTGTGCTCCTTGATGCTGAGATTCTGCCATGGAATTTAAAGGCGAAGGATCTGGTTTTAAACCAATATGCACATGTTGGGGAAATGGCATTGCTTGACCGCACGAAGTTGAAAGGTTCACTTCAACAGGCTATTGACAGTGGCAAAGATGTCCTGAACTGGGTTCAGCAAGTGGATGTCGGGATTGAAAATGCTAAAGTCTTTAATGAAGTATATCAGAAATACTGTTGGGAAACAGAAGGTTTGGAAGGAATTCAAATCGCACCTTTTCACACGCTGGCTCACAGCTCGGAAACATTTTTTGACAAGCCTCATACTTGGCATATGGAGAAAAATAAAGAATTCAGCGGGATTTCTCAATTGTTTTTGGAAACAGAATACCGGGTTGTAAACGATGAAGCAACAATGAAAGCGGCCATTGAATGGTGGGAGGAAATGACCGAGGATGGACATGAAGGATTTGTTGTTAAACCCGAATCGTATATTACGCGCCATAAAGGAAAACTACTGCAGCCAGCGATAAAAGTGAGAGGCCGCAAGTATTTGCATATCATCTATGGAATAGATTATCTGCTTCCTGAAAATTTATCACGGTTAAAGAAACGCAATCCAGGAAAGAAACAGCGTAATGCTTTAAAGGGATTTTCCCTTGGGGTCGAGGGTGTTAATCGATTTGTAAAGAGAGAGTCACTGGAACGTGTTCATGAATGTGTGTTAGGAATACTGGCTTTAGAAGCAGAGCCTATCGACCCACGATTATAAGCAAGACAAACGGACTGTTTTTTCAGTTCGTTTTTTTCATTGAAAGAGCAATATTACAAGATAAATCACCATATGATGATGGTAAAGGGGTGTGAGAAAATGGTTGTTCATGTGGTGAGTACGGGAGAAAATTTATGGGCAATTTCCAATAGGTATGGAGTATCCATGCAAACCATTGTTGAGCTAAATGGATTGCCATCCACTAGTTCTCTCGTTCCAGGCCTCGCCTTGTATCTTCCCGACAACCAACCTTCAATCCGCTCCTATAAAATAAAACCAGGTGACCAATTTTGGGAATTAGCCCAGAGATTTAATACCGATATTACATCGATTTTAGGGGCAAATCCTGGGGTTGACCCGAACCAGCTTTTTATTGGTCAAATTATCAACATTCCCTCACCAATAAAATTAAGAATATCGACATTAGGATTTCTCGTGCCATCAGGTGGGAGTGTGGTTCTGTCAATATTAGATTCACTCGCCGGACAATTAACTTATTTAGCGGTTGTGGCGTATTCATTTACAGCAGAGGGTTATGCCTATAACGAAATTGAGGATTCAGCGATTGTAGCACGAAGTAAAAAATTGAATGTTACACCATTGTTGATGATCCGTAATTTTACGGGAGTTGATTTTAGTGCGGAGTTAGCAGGTCATGTACTAGCTAATCCTGTTTACCGCAGGAATTTGGTTCTTAGTATTGTGAATTTGACCAGGCAAAGGGGATTTGGCGGGGTATCGATTGACTTTGAATTTATTCCACCCCCTCAGCGAAATGATTTCAATCTATTTTTAAGAGAATTAAAGAATGCATTGGGAGAATTGATCCTGCAAGTAAATGTGCATGCGAAAACGGAGGATATTCCAACGAATCGGATTATTGGGGCATATGATTATGCCGCCATTGGGAGCATAGCGGATATGGTTGCGGTGATGACGATTGATTATGGATATCCAGGCGGTCCTCCGGATCCTATCGCACCGATATGGTGGATGGAGCAGGTTGTTCAATACTCCATCACCCAAATCAATCCTCGTAAACTACAAATTGCCCTCCCGCTTTATGGCTATGATAAGGTGGTCGGAACGAATACTACACATGCCATGTCAGTTGTATCAGCCCAAAATCAAGCCATTTCAACAGGATCTCCAATCCAATTCGATCAGCACTCCATGTCCCCTTGGTATCGGCATTATCGTGCCGGGGTAGAACAGGTGGTGTGGTTTGAGGATATTAGAAGTTTCATAGAAAAATATCGATTGATGGATGTTTACAATCTATTAGGGACTACCTTTTGGCAAATAAGCTTGGCGGCACCACAGAATTGGGCTTATTTGAGTGAAAATATTGTCGTTATGAAATAAGGTCATTGGTTTTTTGGGGCAGCGCGGATATATTTATTTTTGAGGAAAATTAGGAAAAAAATTAATTGGAAAATGGTAGAAAGTTTGTATTTTAGGAAAGACTTTATGAAAAAAGAGAAAGTTGGAAATGAATTTTGCTGAAAAGATTGAATTTGATCGTTCTAATTATATTAATAGCAGCATTAATCCCACAATCACATCCAGTACTCGCGGATAATAATCTAACTCAGCAGTTGAATCAGCTGCTAAATGAAGATCCTCATTTACAAGGGGCTATTGCAGGAATCAGCATACGTTCTGCGGAAACTGGTGAAGTAATTTATGATCATTTAGCAGATGTCCGCCTGCGCCCGGCTTCTAATATGAAGCTGCTAACAGCTGCAGCAGCGTTATCTGTTTTAGGTGAAGATTATACCTTCAAAACTGAGTTGCTCTCAGACGGTGCAGTAAAAAACAAAACGCTCAAAGGTAACCTTTATTTAAAGGGGAAGGGCGACCCAACACTCCTCAAAACAGACTTCGATAAATTGGCGGCAGAAATTAAGAAACACGGCATAAAAAAAATCACCGGTAACCTAATTGGCGACGATAGCTGGTACGATGATGTCCGGTATTCTGAAGATTTACCATGGAGCGATGAACAAGCCTATTATGGAGCACAGATTTCCGCTTTAACTGCTTCACCAACAAAGGATTATGATTCTGGCTCTGTAATGATAGAGGTGAAACCTGGCAATAGCAAAGGTGATAAGGCTGAGATTAAGGTCACTCCTGATACTGACTTTATAAAGGTTGTCAATCAAACTGAAACGGTGCCTGAAGATGGAAACAAGAAAGTAAACATTGAGCGGGAACATGCTAAAAACACTGTTACGATAACTGGCACTTTACCTGTTAAATCCAAGCCAGAAAAGGAGTGGATTGGTGTCTGGGATCCTACGCGATATGCGTTAGACCTTTTTAAACAATCACTTACTGAACAAGGGATTCAAGTTTCAGGAAAAATAAAAACTGGTACCACCCCAACAAATGCTGAAATAGTACATACCCATAGTTCCATAAAACTTTCTGAACTACTCGTACCTTTTATGAAGCTAAGCAACAATGGTCATGCGGAAACCTTAGTTAAAGAAATGGGGAAAGTTGAAAAAGGGGAAGGCAGCTGGGAAAAGGGTTTAAAGGTCATGGAAGCAGAGTTAACCAAATTCGGGATAAACCCCAAAACGTTGGTGCTGAGGGATGGGTCAGGGATATCTCATGTCAATTTAGTTCCGGCTACTGTGTTATCGCAATTACTATTTTCAGTCCAGCAGCAAAGTTGGTTTCCAGCCTTTCTGCATTCACTACCGATATCAGGTGCAAGTGAAAAAATGGAAGGCGGTACGTTACGTAACCGGATGAAAGGTCCGGAGGTTAGAGGGAAGGTCATTGCGAAGACTGGAACCATCTCAACCATCAGCACCATATCCGGTTACGTTAACACGAAAAGCGGACAAACCATAATATTTTCTATCTTGTTAAATAATCTATTGGAAGACTCAAAAGGGAAGAAAATAGAAGACAAATTAATTACGATAATAGCCAATCAATGATGAGTTGTTGTCTCTTAGATACAACTTACTTTTTCTGTTAAAATATAGGAAAATACGTAAGGAAGGGGAATACATATGCAAACTATTAATGAACAGTTTACGGGCTGTCTGATTGGCGGGGCAATTGGCGATGCGTTAGGATGGCCAGTAGAGTTTTTACGACTAGAAGAAATAAAAAAGAAATACGGACCACAGGGGATAACGAATCTAGTAAAAAGTAGAAATAATCTTGTTGAGATTACTGATGATACGCAGATGACAATTTTTACTGCCGAAGGGTTATTACGAGCGGAAAATAGAGGTAGAAACAAAGGAATCGCACATATTCCTTCGGTGGTCCATCGAAGCTATTTACGCTGGCTTGATACCCAAGTGGTGGGCAACGACGTAGAAAAGGACGGCTGGATTCATTCAATACAAGCTTTACATATGAGGAGAGCGCCAGGAAATACCTGTTTAGATGCACTGATGTCAGGAAGAATGGGGACCATGGAAGAACCACTTAATAATAGTAAAGGCTGCGGAGGTGTGATGCGGACTGCACCTATTGGATTATTTTTTAAGAAAGAGGAGGCATTCAAACTTGGATGTGAAAGTGCAGCCATTACACATGGACACCCAAGCGGATATCTTTCTGCCGGTGCACTTAGTTATATAATCGCAGCCATTATTGAAGGGGTAGATTTAGAAACTGCTGTGGAACAGGCTTTGGCAGAGTGTGAAAAATACCCATCAAATCAGGAATGCAGTACGCTTATTGAAAAAGCAATCACGTTAGCTAAATCAGACATACCCGATATACGAGCGATAGAAAGTCTTGGAGAAGGCTGGGTCGGTGAAGAAGCTCTAGCCATTTCGATCTACTGCGCATTGAAATATCAAGATGATTTTGAAAAAGCTGTAATTACAGCCGTTAACCATAATGGCGACAGCGATAGTACTGGAGCGATTACCGGAAATATTTTAGGAGCTTATCTAGGAATCAATAGAATTCCAGAAAATTGGGTACGAGAAGTTGAGTTATCTGAGGAATTGACTATACTAGCAGACGATTTAGTTAAGAAGTATGAAAATAGCGAAGAATGGCATCAAAAGTATCCTGGTTGGTAAAAAAAGAAACAGACTTTTTCGAAAGTCTGTTTCTTTAATTTAAAGCGGTTCTTAAGGCTTCGATGGCTTTCATAACCTTTTGATTATTTTCCACCGTATTCATTTGATTACGTGCATGTAGCAGTACAGGTCGAACAGATTCAACAGAACGGCCAAATTCATTCATCCATTCGTAACGTGGAACCATCCAGGTATGAAAATGATGGGTAGTATCTTCGTTGTAGAAATAATAAACATAGTCAATTCCTAGCACATCGCGCTGAGCTTTTCTGATCGATGCCATACTATTTATGTAATCAAATCTTTCTTCCTCGGTAAGTTCATCTAAGCATTTAATATGTCTTTTTGAAGCGAGAATGACTAATCCTTCAATGGGATAGGCAACATCCTGGTGAGCATGGAAATGTTCTGTTTCAATAATTACGCCCCCATCTGGCTCTATCATGCCACTTGTCAAAGCACAACTTAAACATTCAACCTCAACTGTCTTACCATTTGATAATGTTATTGTTCTCATCTATATTCCCCTCCATAAGCATCCTGAATTATCTTACAACACCAGCACTAAAAAGAATAGTTTAAATAAACTATCTTTATAAAAAATGGGGATAGTGTAATTTTCACAATGAATATATAATTAAAGATAAATAAGTAAACATATTGGCAGGGGTAGAGCATGAAACCAGTGAAAAAAGGACAAATCCTATCAGAACGTTTTGAGGTTGCATTTAATCAGGTACACGATGCGATGAAGGATATTGTCAAAATTAATGATGAGAGATTTGTAGTGTTAGTGAAGGTTGGGGCTAAAAAATATCAAATCATCGAAACGTTTAAGAAAGACTTGGAGCAGTACGCGAAGCTGCGGAACGCTATTGTTCATGAAAAAATGGAAGTAGGCTATTATATCGCTGAACCAAATGCTAGAGTGGTGGAGCATATTGAGAAAATTGCCAATGTTTTTAACCGCCCTAATTATGCTTTATCGATTGCGACTAAGAATGTACTCTACTTTGATTATAATGATAGTATCCTAGATGCTACTGAGGCGATTCGTAAATATAATTATTCGAAATTTCCGATATATAAGAATAAAGAGTTTGTGGGTCTTTTGACAGCAGGGGCGATTGTAAAATGGATGGCGCAGAACATGGTGAGCAGTTCTGTGAATCTAGAGGATACCCATATTTTTGATATTATGAAATACGAAAAAGACCATCCGATTGATTTTGTGGCGAAAAGCACGAATATATTTGATGTTGAAACCATTTTTGAAAAGTCGCATAAGCTTAAGAAGAAATTAGAAGCTGTTATCATTACCGAAAACGGGAAAAAAGATGAGGCACCACTCGGAATTGTTACTCCATGGGACTTGATTGAGATTGATTATACGGTGGAGTAATGAAGGAAGGAGCGTACCGATATCGGTATGCTCCTTCTTTATTATTTAGCTTCAGCGCCAAGAGTTTGCGCTTTTCTTATGGCATATCATCAAAGTTGAATTCGCTTAGCTGATCCATATGGCTGGCAATCATCGCAATAATGGTGCTTGCTTCTTCTTTGCTGAAAATGAAATGGGACTCGTCTTTGATTAATTCTTCATCAGTGGTCCAAATCCGATTAATTCGTTTTAGCACACCGTCACCGGTTTCCGGGACAACCCCAAATTGATAAGTCACTTCGACCTCATCTTCATGCTTGAAGGCTGTAACCTCAGGTGTGTTCCATTCTACATCAATCTCTTCAAAAATATCATCCTCATTTACTTCCTCAGCCTCATAATACACCACACCATCGTCATCGGCCATTTCAAAACAGTCTTCATCGTCTACGTACACTTCATCTGAAGTAAGATAGACACCGTCGTCTGTGAAATGATCATCATCGTTCATATAATCATGCAGGCTTGCGTGGACCTCATCGATTATATCTTCTATGTCCGAAAGGATGACTTTAGCAGTATGCCCACTGTCAACATCAAAGGTATCGATGTAAAATTCTTCGTTCTGAGGATCAAAGAACAATGTGCAAAAATAGTCTCTATCGATTTCTTCTGTATTCACATCTTCTGTTTCTACAAAAAATTCGATCCTCGGGTGTTTGGCAGCTCTCTCAATGGACATTTGACCAACCTGATCATACTCTTCACAAATAGATTCCAGGTGATCTTGAAGCTCGCCGCAAACTCTGTCAAACCATTCTAACGACATTAACATCCCATCCTTTCAAGGTAATCGGAGTTATTATCTCCAACATGTTTGTAAATATGTTTAATCCATGCATTTTTGTAAAAACATGGATTTTCCTGTCATCCTGTAAAGGTAAAATGATATAATGTGACCAATAATGTGAGTCTACAAAGGTGGGGTAACATGCATTCGATAGTCAATGAACTAAACCAAATCTGTACTCAATATCTCATAAAAGAAAAAGTCGTCATTGTTGATTCTTTCGAAATCGGAGAACAAATCAATGAGGCTTATATTAAGGCGGGACAACGGGCGATTAATCTTAAGTATAAGACGGTACTTAATCTTGCCAGGAATCTTGTGGAATTACATGGTGATGAGCCAATAAATGTACTAGATGGAACAGTTGGCGTTCATTTTACCTATAACATTCTGAAAGAATTAAAGAACCAGAGGAAACTGTGTTACTTTTCAGAAATGGAAATTACACCTTCCTTTAGTCATGCCATTTATTCAACGCTTCAGAATCTTAGGCTTGCAGGTTACAATGCGGGAACAATTAGGAAAGACGCTTTCCTTGCTTCTGAAAAAGCAGAGGATTTAGCAGCAATTTTAATAGAATATGAAAAAATGCTTGATACCAATCATTTTACTGATAAAGCCTCCATCCTTACCAAAGCAATACATTTTGCCCAAAGGAATGAGAAGGCAGTCTTTATACTACAGTCCAATTTGCACCTAACACATCTCGAAGAATTGCTTCTTCGTCAAATCCTGCCGGAAGGATCTTTCAAACTGCCTCTTGCTCCTGTTTTAGGGGTAAACATCCCAGAAAGGTCAAGTTTATCCTCGATATCCTGGGGAGAGCCAACGCCGTTAAGCTGCCTCTACCAGCTTGATGAAGCAGGAGAAGGAACAGTAAATATAGATATTTTCACTTCAAAAACAGAGGAAATGGAAGTAAAACATGTATTAGAAAAGATAAAATCCTCTAGAGCACCGCTGGATGGGTGTTTTGTTTTTTATACAAATGCTGATGCTTACATAGCACCGTTTTTCAATTTAGCACAAAAACTTGATATTCCAATAACCTTTGGTGAAGGGCTGCCTGTAGTTTTAAGTCGGCCTGGACGGTTAGTTTCGGGAATAGTCACTTGGATCCAATCTAATTATAGTGTTCAATCCTTTATTGATTTGCTGAATGAAGGTTTAATCAACCTCGGTGACGATTCACCTTCAAAATCCAAAATCGTAAGAGTTCTCCGGGATCTACAAATCGGTTGGTCGAAGGATCGGTATCTAACACAGCTTGATAGTGAACGGAAGCGATTAACTGAAAAAGGGGAAGAGTTTGAAAGTCGAATAAATGAAATAGTGTGGTTACATCAATGGTTTTCAAAGATTTTTAAAAAGCTCCCTGATAGTAATCAAACCTTTAATTATAAAAAGTGCTTATCCAGCATTGCCTATATTTTAAAAATTCATAGTAAAAGCAGCACAAAACTTGATGAAATTTCAAAAACAACGCTTTTGGAAGAAATCGAAAAAATTGTTCCTTATGCCGATGAGGAGTTAGTTAGGCACGATGTATTTGAAAAGCTGAACGACCTGCTGCTTTCGATAAGGGTGAATCAATCGCGTCCAAAACCCGGATACCTGCATATTACTTCCTATAAAAAAGCTATCTATCACAGTGCACCGAATGTATTTTTCTTGGGGCTTGATAATCGGAAGTTTCCCGGGAATTCAGGAGAAGATCCATTGCTGCTTGATACAGAGCGTATTGCACTTGGGAATAAAATGCCATTACTACGTGAAAGGGGTCAGGAAAACACCTATACGCTACTGCAAGCTTTAGCTCATTCAACGGGAAAGGTGATAGTAAGCTATTGTGATTTTTCCATCAATGATAATCGTGTGATAAACCCTGCTCATGTCATTCTACAATGCTACCGGATGATGACAGGTAATAAAGATGCTGAATTCAAAGACGTAAAATCACAAACATCAGACCTCTTTTCTAATGAGATTTTTGAGGATAAAGACTATTGGACTAAGAAATTAATCGACGACATTCCTTCACAGCTCAACGAAGGGATTCTTAATCATTTTCTAAATGTCAAACAAGGTCTTTCAGCAGAGAGTGCTCGTTTTACAGAAAGCTATTCCGAATATGATGGATTAGTACAAATGGACTCAAGCCAGTATGACCCGCGGATTAATCAGGAAAAAACAATGAGCGCAGGGAAATTGGAGACACTTGCAAGGTGTCCTTATTCTTACTTCCTCAAGGAGGTATTAAGAGTGAGGCCAATCGAGGAGGTTTCCTATGATGCGAATAAATGGTTAGATCCAGCAACTAGGGGCAGTCTTCTTCACAGCATTTTTGAAACCTTCTATAAGGAAGTAACACAACACAATGTTAAGCCGAACTACGCCATTCATTACGATAAAATAATGGAAATAGCTGTGGGCCACATTGAAAATGAAAAAGAAGTTCTGCCACCGCCCAATGAACGGGTTTATCAGCGGGAAATGAACGATATCTTTGCATGCTGTGATATCTTTCTAAAAGAAGAAGAGATTCATGGTGAGCAATACAATCCACTCCATTTTGAATATTCATTTGGTATTGGAGACAGCGAACCAGCCACTATTAAACTGCCATCAGGAGATGTAAAGATAAGGGGAATCATTGACCGTGTCGACCAATCCCTTGATGGCAGGTACCATATCATCGATTATAAAACGGGAAGTACGTATGGATATGAGAAAAATAAAGTTTTTAAAGGCGGTCGTCAGCTTCAGCATATGATTTATGCCTTAGCAATTGAACAGCACTTAAATTTAGATGAAGGTGCTGTGGAGGAAAGTTCTTATTACTTCCCGACCATGAAGGGAATGGCACAGCGATTTCCTAGGAAGCAGGACGTTACTTTAAGAAGGAATGGTTTAGATATTTTGCAAAAGCTCATTGACGTGATTAAACTTGGTCATTTTGAAATGACAGAGGATGAAAATGATTGTAAATTTTGCGAATTCAAGCTGGTTTGCCGCCGCCACTTCTATGATAAAGACTCCCTTGAAAAAAAGCAGTCTAATCAAAAGCTAACGGGGGTTCGTGCATATGACTAAAAAAATTATTGATCAAGAGGCAAGAGATAAAATTAAAAACAATCTGCAAACCAATTTCTTAGTCGAAGCGGGTGCGGGCTCTGGTAAAACAACGAGCCTCGTCGACCGGATGGTAAACCTGATTACCACTGGAGCAGCGGAAATCCAAGAAATTGTAGCGATTACCTTTACAAGAAAGGCAGCAGACGAGCTAAAGGTACGCTTCCAATCAAAATTAGAAGCAGCCTGGAAAGAAGAAAGTGACCTTGATATTAAATTTCGGTTGTCGGAAGCACTTCAAAATATGGAACGATGCTTTTTAGGTACCGTTCATTCCTTCTGCGCCAAGCTGCTTCGTGAACGGCCAATTGAAGCCAATTTGGATTTAACCTTCAAGGAATTAGAAGAGTCCGAGGATTTAGAGCTTTTAGAGGAATCGTGGCAGCTTTATTTGCAAAATTTATTGGATGAAAAACCAAATCAATTTGACCAAATCAATGAATTGGGTATTAGTATGGATCAGATTTTCCCATGGGTAGAAAATCTAAAAGAATTCTCTGATGTTCAGTGGATTACAGAAACTGTTAACAAACCCACACTCACATCAGATTTTCAATCCTTTATGAAGATGATAAAAGAAGCGTTGAAAGCAATACCAGATGAAGAACCCTCAAAAGGTTACGATTCCTTACAAAAATCGATCATAATGGCTATTCAAAAAGAAAGATTGATGGATGTAACGAAGGATAAGAACATCATCAGTATTTTCGAATTATTTAATAAAAGCTTAAAACCGACATTAAATCGCTGGCATTCTAAAGAGGATGCGAAGTTTTACAGTGAAAAAGTCACTGTTTTTCTTGAAGTGTCAATCAAGCCTTTGCTCCAAGCTTGGAAGGAATATTGCCATCCATTTATCGTAGATTGCATTCAAGAAGCATTAACTGTCTATGAAGTCTTAAAAAAAGAACGCTCATTATTAAATTTCCAGGATTTAATGTTACACACCTCACAGTTGTTAAAGAAAAATCCTGAGGTAAGAAGCTATTTTCAAAAAAAATACCGTTTCTTACTTGTGGATGAATTTCAAGACACGGACCCACTTCAGGCTGAGATTATGTTTTTTCTAACTAGTGAGAATCCAAGTGAACAAATATGGACTAGGTGCACACCGAAAGTAGGCTCACTTTTTGTCGTGGGGGATCCAAAACAAGCGATTTATCGATTCCGTCGAGCCGATATTGATACATACAATCGTGTGAAACAGTTAATGGAAGAGCATGGCGGTGAGGTCCTGCAATTAGTCACAAACTTCAGATCTGTTGATACTGTAACGGAGGAGTTAAATACTGTATTTGAAAAGCATTTACCAGCTGTCGAAACACTGTATCAAGCAGCCTATCGACCATTAATAGCACACCACATCGATGAGGGCGTTGAATTTACTGGAATCAAACGTTTAACAGTTCCTGCAGACATCAGTAAAAAAGAAGAAGTAATCCTAAAGGATGCAGAGAATATTTCCCTTACCATTCAATCTTTGCTTAATAGTGGGTACCGGGCTAAGGACTTTATGGTACTAACAAGATACAATGATGGCGTTTCAGTATATGCAAAGATAATAGAGGCAATGGGGATTCCCGTCAGTATTTCGGGTGAGGTAGTCCTGGGAGAAACAAGAGAGTTTCAGGATTTATGGATTTTATTAAAATCCTTTTTAGATCCTACAGATGAAGTGAGTTTTGTTGCAGTACTTCGCGGGATTTTCTTTGGTATCAGTGATCAAGAGCTTTATGAATGGAAGCAAGCAAAAGGGAGATTTTCTATTTATAGTGATATTCCAGAGGCTTTGAATTCAGTGATCAAGGAAAAGTTTAATAATCTATTAACCATATTAAAGTTATGTCAACAAAGAATACAGCAGTTACCACCAACTTCTGCCATAGAAAGTATTATGGAGATAGTAGGCTTTTATCCCTTGCTTTTAAAAAATGGCCGTAACAAACGTACCTATAAGAGTATGCTGCAAATGATGGAAAACTTACGTAAACAGGAGGCTTCAGGGAATACCAACTATAAACAAATACTGGATTCTCTAACAAAATTGCTTTTTGAAAAAACAACAGTCGCGAATATAGAGGAAGAGGCTGACGCAGTTCGGGTAATGAATGTTCATAAAGTAAAGGGACTTGAGGCGCCCGTTGTTTTCTTGGCTCACCCTGCCAAACAGGTGAATCCGGTCTCCTTTCTATCACAGCATATCAAACGAGAGGACTATTCCTCACAAGGATACTTTAAGTTTACCGTGAGAAATGGTTTTCAGGATAGGGAAATTGCGGTTCCTCTAAACTGGGAGACCTATAAAAACGAGGAATTAGAGTACCTTACAGAAGAAGAATTGCGGATTATTTATGTCGCAGCCACCCGGGCGGAAAAAGCACTCGTCATTAGTTCAAACGGAAGTAATAAGAAAAATCCTTGGAATGTCCTTTTTGAGATGGAAAACATTGAGGAATTGGAGGTTTCTGTCGTAGAGAAGGTCGAAAAGACAGTTGCCAATGAAATCACTTTTGCTGAGTACCAAGCAAAAATGGTTAGTAAGCTTGCTTGGCTGGAGCAAACCAAAGAAAAATCCTTTGAGCACTGGACACCAACAAAGGATAAGGATTTTTCAGATGTATTCGAAATTGAACGGGAAGCAGGCGGCGGAAAAGAGTGGGGGACCCTGATTCATGATGTCCTTGAAAAAGCTGTTCAAGGTCATGATGTTACCAAGTACATCAAGGCGGCATTAAGCAGCAACAAAATTCCACTTTCAAAAGAAGATGAGGTGATTACGTATCTTACCAACTTACGGATTTCGGAGATATGGGATGAAATCCAAACAGCTGATGAAGTCTTAACGGAAGTTCCTTTTACCTTAAAAGTTGAAAAGAATGATTCTCTTTATGCACAAATTACAATGAATCCTGAAGATAAACATCCTTTTTTTGTAAAAGGAATCATTGATCTTATCTACAAAAAGAATGGTGAATGGAACATTGTGGATTACAAAACTGACCGCGCAAAAAGGAAAGAGGACTACGAAAAACTGCAAGCTTATTATAGTGCTCAACTATCCTTTTATAAGCAGGCATGGGAAGAAATAACGAAGGAAAAAGTGAAGAGAGAAAGTCTTTACTTTCTAGAACCAAATAGGGTAGTTCACTATTAACAATAAAAATTCCTCATTATAAAAAATGGGGAATTTTTATTGTTACTTATATTCAAGTTCAAATTGTTCGATTCGTTCCCTGACAAAATCAGGAACGGGGCAGGGTTCCATGGTTTGATGGTCGACACTCACGTAAATAATCTCAGCCAGGAGAACGGGTTCGATTTCATCTTCTCTTGTAATCATAAAATTCATCGTCATGCTTTTATTGCCAACTCTTTCCATCCGGCACCAAATGGTGAGCCAATCATTTAAAAATGCAGATCGTTTATAATCGATGGTCGATTTTGCAAGCACAAAATCAAACTTTTCATCGTGTTGAAGAAGCTGCTGGAAATATTCTGTGACGGCAACATCAATATACGTTAAGTAATGAGAATTAAAAACAATCTTTTGACCATCAATTTCCGAATAACGCACTTTTAATCGATGTGAGAAACGATAATCTACCATTCTAGGCTCCTTTCTTATTTCACCAATGCGTGATCCTTCTCGGCAACTTCTTTAACCTTTTCAACAAATTTCACCACTGTCTTATCACTGGCAAACCATAAAAATAATTTGAAAATTGCTTTTAATGGTTTATTTGTTGTTGTGTATTTAAAACGTGATTGATGTTCGTTTATTTTCGTTAATTCATAGCCAGAGGTAATCTCAAAATAGTTGGCTAGGTTAAATCCAACCTTCATTTTCTTATGATCAGGAGTGTCTAAATAAACCAATGTTTCAACATCATACTCTTCAACCCGTTTCCCTTCTTTATACTGCTGACGATAGATACTGCCAACCCCTTCTTCTGTCACTTTCACGGGAGTTTGGCTAACCACCTGCGGCATAATTTTTTGCATATTTTCTAAAGAACCATCAAATAATGCCCAAATCTTTTCAATAGGAGCATCAATTTCTATTTCTTTTGTCCATTCCTTCATCCGAGAACACCTCTTAGTATATAATTATTTAAAATTTTCCGAAAAAATAACATGTTGAATTTAATATTCTATTTTTTGCGTGAAACTCCTTTCTATTTTACCAAACTTGGTTTGTAAGCATGATTTTTAAGTTTTTTAAGAGGCTATGATACTATAAGAAGGAATCAAAGAGAAAAAGAGGTGCAATCATGAAAATAGAAGTATGGTCTGATTTTGTCTGTCCATTTTGTTATATAGGAAAGCGTCGTTTAGAAGAGGCACTTACTCAATTTCCACATAGGGACAGTGTTGAAGTAGAATTCAAAAGCTTTGAGCTGGATCCTAACTCTCCCCCATACAGTGGCAAAAGTATTCATGAAGCATTAGCATCAAAATACGGGATGAGTATTGAACAAGCAAAGCAAGCCAATCAAAATGTTGGTCAGCAAGCAGCTACTGTAGGACTGCAGTTTAATTTTGAGAACATGAAGCCAACGAATACATTTAACGCTCACCGTTTGGCAAAGTTTGCGAAAACACAAGGTAAAGAAGCTGTTATTACCGAGAAACTTCTATATGCTTATTTTACGGAATCCAAGAATGTAGGCGACCTAGAAACTTTAGCAGATATTGCTGCAGCGTCAGGGCTTAATCGCGAAGAGTCATTGAAGGTCCTTCAAGATGAAAAAGCGTATGCAAATGATGTTAGAATTGATCAATCGATTGCTCAGCAGTATCAAATTACAGGGGTACCGTTTTTTATCGTTAATCAAAAATATGCCATATCGGGTGCCCAGCCAACCTCAACCTTTGCAGGAGCACTCCAAAAAGTATGGGAAGAAGAAAATCCAGCTCCGGTACTACAGGACCTTTCAACGGTTAGCGCAGAAGATGCAAGCTGTGTGGATGGCAACTGTGTAATTCCAGAAAGAAAAGAATAGCTCTTTAGGAAAAACTGCATCTATTAGGTGCAGTTTTTGTTATTAGCAATGTGAAGGGTTAGTAAATTCTGAATATCTTGGGAGTTTACCCTCCCATTATAGTGCTTTTTGAATAAGTTGGTTTGCCAATGAAATAATAGTCGTAAACAAGGTAAGGAGCAAACAATGATGAACGTATTGGTGGTTGGAGCGAATGGTCAGGTTGGTAAACTTCTTGTCAACCAACTCAGAGGCAGTTTGGAACATACAGTTAAAGCAATGGTTAGAAGAGAAGAACAAGCTGAGGCATTTAAAAAGATGGATTTAGAAGTAGCGGTGGCCTGTTTAGAACAAAGCGTAGAAGATATTGCTCAGGCAGCAAGAGGCTGTAATGCTATTGTGTTCACTGCTGGATCAGGTCGGCATACGGGATATGATAAAACTCTCCTTATTGATTTAGATGGTGCGGTGAAAACGATTGAAGCGGCAGAAAAGGCCGGGATTAAACGCTTCATCATGGTTAGCGCCATTCAGGCACACAGAAGAGAAAACTGGCATGAGAAAATGCTTCCTTATTATGCGGCAAAATACTATGCAGACAAAATGCTTGAACAAAGTGAACTAACCTATACGATTATTCGTCCAGGCGGGCTATTGAGTGAGCCAGGGACTGGAATGATTACAGCAGCGGAAGATATACGGAGCGGGAGGATACCCCGTGAAGATGTGGCAACAACTATTATCCATTCCCTAACAGAAGAAAATACATATTACCAATCCTTTGACCTCGTTTCAGGTGGTGTACCCGTTAGTGAAGCACTAAAACTTATCTAACAAACAGGTAAAAATGGATATCTGTGTAGAAAAGCATTTGAATCTCAAATGCTTTTTTCGTTGGAAAATGGTTTTAAATTTACCCGCGAAAAATATAGTAGTTAGAAGTGATGTCCCATTTTGAAACTTTTCCGACATCCAAACGTAATTCTATAAAAGCTATTTATCATTCTTTGGAGGGTATTATGGATTTATGGATTAAAGAATTTATTGAACAATTTGGGTATTGGGGCGTGTTTCTCCTCATTGCACTTGAAAATATATTCCCTCCTATCCCATCAGAAGTGATTCTAACATTTGGGGGCTATATGACCGCTCAAACTAAACTGACTGTTCTTGGAGTTATTGCAACTTCCACGTTAGGCTCAGTGTTTGGTGCTGTTATCCTTTACCTGCTTGGGACCATTTTAAATGTAAACAAATTGGAGGGTATTATTGAACGATACGGGCGGTTCCTCCGTTTAACAAAAGAGGACCTCTTTCGAGCAGACTCGTGGTTTGATAAATATGGTATCTGGACAGTCTTTTTCTGTCGTTTCATTCCACTCATACGCAGTCTCATTTCGATCCCTGCAGGTATGGCGAAAATGAACTTTTGGCTGTTCATCAGTTTTACAACCTTGGGCACCATCATTTGGAATACAATGTTGATAAATCTTGGAGCACGAGTAGGAGAAAATTGGGAAGCAATAGCGGAGAGAATAGACCATTATTCTAATTATTTATATGTACTCTTATTTATTCTCCTTATCTTCGTCATCGGATGGCAGAGAAAAAGAAGAAGATACTAGTAGAAACGAAGAGTTAATTGGCAATAATTATGTTAGTTGAGAGGGTTTTTACTATGAATATTACGTCTATCTTATTAGGCTTACTTCTTATTCTGAATATCATGTTGGCCCTCGTTGTTATTTTTCAAGAAAGAAGGGACGTTGGTTCTACTTGGGCCTGGTTATTAGTTCTATTTTTCATTCCAATCCTTGGATTTGTGATGTATCTTTTATTAGGGCAAAATTTAAGTCGAAAACGGCTTTTCCAATGGGATGATCTCAAAAAGACAGGATTTGAAAAAGAATTAGAAACGCAATTGACTAAACTTCGTTTAAATCAATTCTATTACCGGAATGATGTTACCAAGAATAATCATGATTTGATTTATATGCATATGATTAACAATCAAGCCATCTTAACAGAGGATAATAGTGTTGAGATTTTTACAGACGGTAAAGAAAAATTTGAACAGTTATTTAAAGATATAAAAGCAGCTAGGAATTATATTCATATCCAATATTACATTATTAAAAATGATAATTTAGGAAAAAAACTTATTGAGGCTTTGACTTCAAAAGCAAAGCAGGGAGTAAAGGTACGAATCCTTTATGATGAATTAGGTTCACGAAGCTTGCCGAAAAGATCATTTAGAGAATTTCGAAAAGCTGGAGGTCAAGTGGAGGTCTTTTTCCCATCTAAATTTCGGTTTATTAATCTAAGGATGAACTATCGGAACCACCGAAAGCTAGTTATTATTGATGGGAGTATTGGCTATGTTGGCGGTTTCAATGTTGGTGATGAATATTTGGGACTTAATAAAAAATTTGGTTATTGGCGGGATACCCATCTAAGGATTCAAGGGACGGCTGTTTATGCTCTCCAGACCCGTTTCATCCTGGATTGGAATCAAGCCTCCGATGACCAAGATGTTGACTATGTACCGAATCTATACCCAGAAGATATCTCTCATGGGAAAATCGGTATTCAAATTGTAACGAGTGGTCCTGATTCTGAGTTTCAACAAATAAAGAATGGCTATATAAAAATGATTATGTCTGCAAAAAAGTCAATTTATATCCAAACTCCATACTTTATACCTGATGAAAGCTTGTTAGATACCCTTCGTATTGCCTGTTTATCGGGAGTGGAAGTCAATATTATGATTCCAGATAAACCTGATCACTTATTTGTGTATTGGGCAACTCTCTCGCATGTTAGTGAATTATTAAAAGTTGGCGCTAAGGTATATATTTATCAAAATGGTTTTATCCATGCAAAAATGCTGGTTGTCGATGAAGAAATCTCATCTGTTGGGACGGCGAATATTGACTATCGAAGCTTTAAACTCAATTTTGAAGTCAATGCCTTTTTATATGATGAAGGTGTTTCTAGAAAACTAACGAAAACTTTTAAAGAGGATATAATGGTATCGAAGTTACTAACGTTTGAAGGTTATCAGAAACGTTCTTTAGAGGTTCGTCTTAAAGAATCTGTTTCTAGATTGCTATCTCCTATTTTATGAGTAACCCTATAGCTAAAGCTAGGGGTTTTACGCTGCTTTTTGATAAAAAAGAACAGTGTGATAATTCAGTTTTCTGCAAAATAGGTGTATAATAAAAGTAGGAAAACTACTTCTTGTTCGACCTGATTTTTTCCTAATTTATTTGGAGGAAGATGGAGGAAAATGAACAAATCAAAGGTATTATCCTACAGTACAGGTACTTTATTGGCATTGGTTGGGATTGGGGCTATTGTTGTTGGAGTGGGATTAGTGATTGAACCGAGTGGAGATCGTATTGGATTACCTCTGGAGCTCCTAAATAACTCTCCATTTGAAGACTTTTTAATCCCAGGATTTGCGTTATTTGTTATCAACGGTTTCGGTAGTTTAATCGGAGCAGTATTGGCATTCTTGAATAATCGTTATGCAGGATTCACAACCATGATTCTTGGAATTGCGATGATCATCTGGATTACAGCTCAAGTAATTTGGATTGGATGGGAAAGTGTACTGCAGCCGATTTTTCTAGGTGTAGGACTTGTTGAATTAGCTTTAGGATTTTTGTTAACCGACTGGACAATAGAGCATGGAAGGTTTCATCGTCATCATCCACATGCTCATTAATAAAAGTTAGCCTATCCCATAAGGGGTAGGCTATTTTTAAAATTTATGAACTCTTGTCTTTTATAAGAAGTTTTTTGGGAAATAGTAATACTAAATGCAACTTAGAGGCTTAGCGATATTTGGAGGAGGTAACCATAGGTGTGGGTCTTGTAATTAAGATAGGATTAATCATTGGTACTATTGTTATCATTTCTTCCTATATTCGTAAATTTTCTAAAAATTATAGCAAATATCAATTAAATGAGCAGTATTATAAATCTTTATATGAACAAAATCCTGATGCTGTGATTATTTTTGATACAGAGGGAAAGTTTATCAGCGCTAATAAAGCTGTATCACTTTACGGGTTTAGTGAGGATGAATTACTTCAAAAGCCCTTTGCAGAATTTCTTCTCCCTGAAGACTTAGAAATGGTAATGGGGCATTTTAGCCAAGCTCTAGACGGAAAGGCGACAGCCTATGAATGTTCTATAATCGATAAAGAGGGATCTCAAAGGGAAATTAGTGTAACAAATATACCTATTTATGTGAATGAGAGTATTACTGGTGTATATACAATCATTAAAGATATAACACAGCATAAAAAAGCTAGAATCGATCTTATAGAGGCTGAAGCCAAATATAGAAGCCTAATAGAAAATTCGTTAGTAGGGGTCTATATACTTCAAGATGGAAAGATCGTTTACGTTAATCCGAGGCTTTGTGAAATGTCAGGTTATAGTTTTGATGAATTAGATGGTTTGGGGATTAATGAATTTATTTATCATGAGGACCTGACAATTGTTAATGAAAATATACTAAAACGCTTCAATAATGAAACAGGTTCAGTTACATACGAATATCGAGCAATCCGTAAGGATAAAAGCGTTATTACCCTAGAATTATATGGTTCAAAAATCGTTTATAACGGCCGGGACGCTATCATTGGAACCGTTATAGATATTACCGAACGAAAAAATAATGAAAAAATGATTAAGCATATGGCCTATCATGATCAATTAACAGATTTGCCTAATAGATATTTGTTACGTGAAAAACTAAATGATACTGTAAAATATTCAAGAAATAATAATCAGAAATTTGCGTTGCTGTTTTTAGATTTGGATCGTTTCAAAGCCATAAATGATACAATGGGCCATGAAATTGGCGATAAAGTTTTAGTTGGAATTGCGGAAAGACTAAAAGCTTGTGTGAATCTAAAAGATGTCATTTCTAGGTATGGAGGGGACGAATTTTCAATTCTTCTTCCTAACTCTGACGAACAAAGAGCGGGAGAAGTCGCACAACAAATTATAACCAGCTTATCTGTCCCTTTTATATTTAATCATCATGAATTTATGGTTACTCCAAGTATAGGAATTACTGTTTTCCCTACCGACGGTGAAAGCTTTGGCACGTTAATGAAAAATGCAGATTTAGCTATGTATCATGCAAAAAGCTTAGGCAAAAATAATTTTCAATTCTTTACTGATGAGTTAAATAAAAAAGCTCAACATGAATTAGATTTAGAAGTAAACTTACGAAAAGCACTCGAACTATATCAATTCGAATTATATTACCAGCCACAGTTCAATATAAAAACCAATCAGCTTTGTGGAGCCGAAGCGCTTATGAGGTGGATACATCCTGAAAAAGGCATCATTCCACCTGCAGCTTTTATTCCTTTAGCAGAAGAGACTGGACTGATTATTCCAATGGGGGAGTGGGCAATACGAACAGTCTGCCTAGAAAATAAAAAATGGCAAATGGCTGGATATCCACCTATCACTGTTTCTGTAAATATTTCAGCAAAACAATTTTTTCATTCAAATTTGGTTGAAATCGTACAATCCGCATTAATCGAGGCGGAACTCGAACCAAAATATCTAGAACTAGAGATTACTGAAAGCATTACAATGAATGTAGAACACTCCATTTCGACACTTTTAGAATTAAAGAAAATTGGGGTGAATATCAGTATTGATGACTTTGGCACGGGATATAGTTCACTGAATTACCTGAAGAGGCTGCCAATCGATAAATTAAAAATTGACCAATCTTTTATTCGAGACTGTCCTAATGACATAAACAGTAATACTCTCGTCCGAACGATAATTGTAATGGCACATCTACTTAAACTTCAAGTCAAAGCGGAGGGAGTAGAAACACAAGACCAAATATCCTTTCTGCTAGAACAAGGCTGTAAGGAGGCACAAGGGTACTTTTTCAGCAAACCTATACCTGTCCCAGATTTTGAAACGAAATATATGAAAAAACGCTTGGAATTGTGATCCGAGCGTTTTTCTACTAGTTAGATTTAGGTTTACCTCTTTAATCGCTTAAGGACGCTATCTTCAAATTCAGCTTGATCTATATCTAATCCAATTACTTCATTTCTAAAGGACTTAAAACGTCCATTCTCCACCTCAAGCGTGAAATATCCTCTAGAACTAGTTAGGTTTATATCCCCAATGATATTTTTTCTTCTGGCAGGATCAAACAAATTTACTAAATTAGGATTGCTTGGATGTTGTTTAAACCGACAGCCCTGTTCCACACAAACTCTCACAATATTACGTACCTTAGGATGAGCAATACTTTCCACCTTTTTAATTACTTCCTCGTTCGCCATAGGGTGTGATTCTCCTTTCCATTCCTTCAACAGTATGCTATTGGTAAGGGAAATATGCATATCTATTAAAGTAACGTATTAGTCTATGTACTCATTCAAAAAAAAGAATAGAATTCTCTCGGTTTAAAATTAAAATCTTACCAAATTGTAAGGTAAATGTAAGGAAAAGAAATTAAGGAATGGCTATGATTGTCATATACTCCTCTTTAGTAGTAGTTAAGGGGAGGTGTTATTTTATGAATGAGAGTTTATTTAGATTAATTAATGATTTAGGAAAACAACATACTTTCTTTAATCCTATTTTTGTCTTTATTGCGGAATATACGGTTATATTCTTAGCCTTAACGGTAATCACTTTCTGGTTTACCCGTGTAAAACAGAATCGAATGATGATTATTTGTGGTTCAACCACATTTGTCATAGCTGAGATTGTTGGGAAGGTAGCTGGAAAAATCCATTCCAATAACCAGCCCTTTGCCGAACTGTCAAACGTAAATCAATTAATAGAAAAAGCGGTTGATAACTCATTTCCAAGTGACCATACTATTTTGTTTTTTTCATTTTGTATGACATTCTGGATATTTAAAGGTGGTAAGGGATTTATTTGGATACTGCTTGCAATTCTAGTTGGTATATCTCGTATTTGGGTAGGGGTTCACTATCCAGCAGATATCATGGTTGGGGCAATCATCAGTATCATTTCAGCGTTTCTGATGTTTCGAATTGTTCCTAAATTAAGTCTGACTCAAAAATTACTGGGGATGTATGAAAAAGGAGAATCCATTATCCTGCCATTAAAAAAGGACAATTATCAAGGTTAATTATTAATATAGAAGAAACCTGCTTAATCTACCAAATTAAGCAGGTTTTTATGTTAGGGGATAAAATAAATTGGAAGGTTTTACATATTGCAGTGTGTCTTGCAGGGTGTTATTATAAGAAAGTTCCTTCGCGGAGAGGTTAACAACATGATGAATTTTAAAAAATGTGTTGACTCTAATGGAGAGAACGTGGTAAGATATATTTTGTCGCTGAAACAAGTGACGCATTGTTCTTTGAAAACTAAACAAACAAGAACGTCAACAAACAATTTTTTAGCTTTTTATAAAAGCTAAGCCAACGTAACATT